>NZ_NFLF01000017.1 GCF_002160765.1 Lachnoclostridium sp. An138 | reverse complement strand
ATAGGGCGCAAGGTGAATTGGCCGCAGGCCAAGAGAGGGTCCCCTGGGGGGAAAGCCCGCGAGCCCGAGAAAGAACTGCTTTCTCGGGCGGCATGTCTCATATATAAAAGCAGAAGATTCGAAACGAACCCGTCCCCGCAAAGGAGCATCGCATATGAACGAAACCTTTATGAAAGAAAAGCCTGTCTTTGGCCTAGTCCTCTCCATGTCTCTCCCCATGGTTCTTTCCATGCTGGTGAGCTCTCTTTACAACATTGTGGACAGCTATTTTGTGGCGAAAATCAGTGAGGATGCCATGACGGCCCTGTCCCTGGTGTATCCGGTCCAGAATTTTATCAATGCGGTGACCATTGGTTTCGGCATAGGAATCAATGCGGCCATCGCCTTTTATCTGGGGGCGCAGAATCAGGAAAAAGCAGACCGGGCGGCTACGCTGGGAGCGTTCTGGAATGGAGTGCATGGGATTGTTCTCACAGCAGCCAGCATCGCGGTGATGCCGGCGTTTCTCCGGCTGTTTTCCTCGGATGAAATAATCATTGATTATGCGGTTCGTTATTCCAGAGTGGCTTTTTTGTTTTCTGCGGTTATAGCCTTTGGCATGACCTTTGAGAAGATTTTCCAGGCAGTGGGACAGATGAAGACAGCCATGATCAGTGTGCTGGCAGGCTGCATTACCAATATTATTCTGGACCCGGTGCTGATCTTCGGGCTGGGACCGGCGCCGGAGATGGGCATTGAAGGGGCCGCTCTGGCCACAGGAATCGGGCAGGTTGTAACGCTGGCAATCTATCTGGCGGCATATTTGAACGGCGCGCTGCCGGTGAAAATCAGCCGGAGCGCGCTGGTGTTTGGGGATGAGGTCAGCGGCAGGCTGTATGCGGTAGGCATACCGGCGACGCTGAACCTGGCTCTGCCGTCCCTTCTGATTTCAGCTCTGAATGGGATTCTGTCGGCCTTTTCGGAGACCTATGTGCTGGTACTGGGGGTGTATTATAAGCTTCAGACTTTTCTGTACCTGACTGCAAACGGCATTGTACAGGGAATCCGTCCTCTGATTGGTTACAATTACGGGGCAGGGGAACAGAAGAGGGTGAAGAAGATCTTTCAGACTGCCCTTTCCATGTCGGCGGTTATCATGGTCTTTGGAACGATCATCTGCTTCCTGATACCGGATCGGCTGTTTGCCCTGTTTACGACAAATGCGGAGACGATTCGTATGGGAGAAGAAGCGCTGCGCATCATCAGCCTGGGCTTTTTGGTGTCGTCTATATCTATTACCGCAGGCGGGGCCCTGGAGGGCCTGGGAAAGGGATTCCCATCCCTTTTGATTTCCCTTCTGCGGTACCTGATTGTTATGATTCCAGCGGCTTTTCTTCTGAGCAGATTTCTGAACGCGGACGGAGTCTGGCATGCTTTCTGGGTGACAGAGTGGCTGGCCGCTCTGGCGGCTTTTGCGATATACAGGCGGGAAACAGGAAAAATGTAGTTTGAACGCAGCAGGCGGGAAGCGCCGCAGAACCATCCCGGCGGATGATTCTGCGGCGCTTCCCTGTATCTGGACAGCTTCCGGTTACTGAAGCCGAAAGATTTTGTCCTGATTCTTTTTATTTTTCATGATATTCATGATTGTCGGCACGGCGCCAAGCAGAACAAAAAGGTAGACGAGCAGAAGGTTGCCCCAGTAAGCCGCGCTGTCCAGAACGCCAATCTGAAGAAGGTATGGAACAGACTGATAGGCGGTTCCGAAATCTACGGCCAGTTCTCTGGCGATTACGATGGCCCAGTCCAGCCGGTCGCCCACATAGGTCATGAGAACCATCAGAATGCAGCAGATGACGATGCCTTTGGTGGAAAGCTTCTTTCCAAGCAGTTCGTATCCCTTCAGGGTACAGACGGCCATCAGGACGCCCGAAAGGGCTGCCACGTATCCCAGCTGGCTTAAGAGGATAATGCTGAGCACGCCGATGAGTGTTCCAAGAAGGGCGCCCACAATGCCGCCGATCAGACTTTCTGTCTTAACATGCTCCTGCTGTCTGGCAATGACCGCGTTCTGGCTCACAGTCTGGGCGCAGTCCGGACAGATATTTGTATAAAAACCGGAGACATAGAAGGCAGCTGTATCGCCCGGCTTTCCGCACATCTGGCAGCAGTTTTCGTACCCGTTCTGCCGCAGCCAGAAGGTAAGACTTTGAAGCTCTTCGTTTACCGTGGAAATAAGCCTGTCCGCTTTCCGGCAGTTTTTGAGCGACAGCGTGATCAGACGATTATCCTCTTTCAGCAAAGAGACGTTTTTATGTTCCCTTTTATAATCCTTTGCTTCTTCCTTGGATAGCGTATGGCTGGGAGAAGCGGCCGCGATGGAAATGACCGGCATGAAATAATAGGTATTGGAGCCTGAGACGGCCGGCGTAATCAGAACCTGATAGCTGCCGTACAGGCCGTGGACTGTCCCGGAAGCCTCATCCATGCGCAGGCCGGCGCTCTGGGCCAGCTGTCTGTAGATTTCAAGTATTTTCCGATTCATATTCTGTTTTCCCCTCTCGTAAGTTTTATCGGTGGCAGGTTTCACTTCTATAATGGCCGGATATGCGGAGATTGTCAAGAGAATTCGGAGGCTGATACAATCCGGAACAAGGCAGAATTCTTCTGAAAGAAATGGGACATGGTAAAAATGCACAAAAAATGTCCGAAATTGGCTGATTTTCGTGATATAATTGTGCAAAACGTAAAAAAGTGCCAGGAGAAATTGCTTTCTTTTTCATAAAATCGTATAATAATATCGTATTTCAATGAAAGAGAGGACCTTTGTCATGAAACAGAATAACATGTTGGCAATGATTCTGGCCGGTGGGCGCGGTTCCCGTCTGCATGAACTTACCAATAAGGTCGCAAAGCCGGCTGTGGCGTATGGCGGAAAGTATAAAATTATTGATTTTCCGCTGAGTAACTGTGCGAACAGTGGAATCGATGTGGTGGGTGTGCTGACTCAGTATGAATCGGTTCTTCTGAACAGCTATGTGGCCGGAGGAAGCAGCTGGGGTCTGGATGCCCGCGACAGCGGCGTCTTTGTTCTGCCGCCCCGTGAGAAAGCAGACGCGAATCTGAATGTGTACCGTGGAACAGCAGACGCGATTTCCCAGAACATCGATTTTGTGGACACCTATGATCCGGAGTATATCCTGATTTTATCCGGTGACCACATCTATAAGATGAATTACGCGAAGATGCTGAAAAGCCACAGAGAGAACAACGCGGATGCTACGATTGCGGTTATCGAGGTTCCCATGCGGGAAGCCAGCCGCTTCGGTATCATGAATACCGATACGGAGACAGGCCAGATCGTGGAATTTGAGGAGAAGCCGGAGCATCCCAAGAGCAATCTCGCTTCCATGGGTATCTATATCTTCAATTGGAAGCTGCTGCGGAAGATGCTGGTGGCAGACATGAAGAACGAGGAGTCCAGTCATGATTTCGGAAAGGATATCATCCCCACGATGCTCAATGATGGAAAGCGGCTCTTTGCTTACAAGTTCAAAGGCTACTGGAAGGATGTAGGAACCATCGATTCCCTCTGGGAAGCAAATATGGATCTGCTGGATCGGAAGAGCGGCCTCGATCTGGACGACCGTACATGGAAGATCTACACAGAGGATATTCCCACTTTCCCGCAGTATATTTCCGAGGATGCGGACGTAAAGAACGCCTATATTACCCAGGGCTGTGTGGTAGAAGGCGAAGTGAAGAATTCTGTACTGTTCACCGGCGCGAAAGTAGGCGCAGGGGCAAAGGTTTATGACAGCGTTTTGATGCCGGGAGCAGTTGTGGAAGAGGGAGCCGTTGTGAACCGCGCTCTTGTGGCGGACAACGTGAAAATAGGAAGCCAGGCGTCTGTCGGCGATGCGGACAGTGAGCATATTGAACTGGTTGCGAAAAATGTAAAAGGGGTAGAATGACTATGGCAAGAGCATTAGGAATTATCAGTTTTTCAGAAAATCATATCTGGGTAGATGGACTGGAAGATTACCGTTCAATCGCCGCATTCTCCTTCCTTGGCAGATACCGCGTGATTGACTTCCCGATTTCCAATATGTCCAACAGCGGCATTGACCGGATTCAGGTATACATCCGCAGAAGACCTCAGTCTCTGGTTGGTCATATCGGAACCGGCCGGCACTTTAATATCAACTCCAAGAGCGGATATGTAAAGATGATGTTTACAGATTCCCAGGAGGAGAACGATTATTACAACACAGATATCAAAGCGTATCTGGCAAATCTGGAGCATATCGAGAATACTTCCAATACGCATGTGGTGATTGCTCCCGGCTATATGGTTTACACGCAGGATTTCGATGAACTGCTGAAGACGCATATTGATTCGGAGGCAGATATTACCGTCCTTTATCATTCTGTGGATGACGCGAAGGAAAAGTATCAGAGCTGCTACTGCGTGAACCTGAACCGTCAGAAGGGCGTGGAGTCCTTTGAGAGAAATAACGGAAAGACAAAGAACCGCAATATTTTCATGGATACTTATGTAATGAAAAAAGAGCTGTTCATCGAGCTCCTGAAAGAGGCGAAAAAGGCTTCCTCCATGTATACGCTGCGTATGATCATCAACGATAAATGCCGTGAGCTGGATATCCGCGGCGTAGCGCACAGAGGATTTTTCGCTCCGATCACAGATTTCAAGAGCTATTACGACGGAAATATGGCTCTGGCAGATTTGAAGACAGCGCAGAATCTGTTCAAATCCTCCTGGCCGATTTACACCCGTACAAGCGATTCCTGCCCGACGCAGTATTCCGATACGGCAGTGGTCAAGAAATCCTTCCTTGCAAACGGATGTATGGTTGACGGCACGGTAGAGAATTCCGTAGTCGGAAGAGACTGCGTGATCAAACCGGGAGCTGTAGTGAAAAACTGTATCCTGCTTACCAACGTAGTGGTGGGAGAAGGCGTACATATTGAAGGTCAGGTCGTGGATAAGAATGCGAGAGTCGTGAAGATGAAAGAGGTTATCGCAGATCCGGAGCATCCCGGTTATATCCGCAGAAATGACTCCGTCTAAGCATGTAATTTTTTCTGGTTGTCAAACCAGGAGATATGGAGTATAATAGCACCAGAAAGTAATTCCTGGGGTGTGCGTCAAACCGCTATTTTGAACCTACATTTACGTTTATGGGATTCCAATATCTCAGTCTGGATGTCAGGCCTCCGATTTTGCAGTGGAAGGCAGAAGGGCTGTTGAGGTCACCCACCTAGCTTTGGCTAGGCGTCAAAATCGCGGAGACGGCATTTTGGGTATACTGCAGATAAAAGCAGCCGCTTGCGGCTGCTTTTTTGATGCCGTGAGATCGAAATCCTGTTCTGACATGGACGTGCCGTTCATATAAATAAAAATGGTACATGAAAAGACAGTCCCCTGCAGGGATGAGATTTTGGAGATGGACGGATGGGTAACTGGGGTTATCAGAAGAGCGGAAGGCAGCGGCAGGTCTTCAGGGCAAAACTGTACCTTCTGGCAGTGGGAATTCTCATACTGGGAGCGCTTCTTTTCCGGGAAGGGGATAAGGCAGGAGAAAAAGGGAATCCACCGCAGCCAGAGGCAGTACCGGAGGCCCGGGAGGAGGAAGAGAAAGGAGAAGAAAAGACGGAGACAGAGCCGGAGACAGTACCGGAGACTCAGCCTCTGGAGTACAGCGGCAGGATTCGGGTGCTGCTGAAAACCACAGGCTATGAAGGAGAGCTTCATGAGGAGCTCCGGCTTTCCTCGGCTTCCGGCCAGGATCTTACCGTATATGACAGGGAAAACGGGGAGACGATAGACAGTGGCAATTCCCTTTCCTTTACAAGAGAGGAAGACACGCTTTTCCTGAATGGAGAGCCTCTGGCGGAGCTGTATTCCTGTATGAGGGTAAGGCCGGCGGAGGGAGACGGGGCGGGCATCGCTGTGGAAACAGTGGAAAGAAACAGCGGGATTCCGGTATATGAGGGAGAATTGGAGATCTGGCCGGCGGAGGAGGGTTTTTATCTGGTAAATGATCTGCCATTTGAGACTTATCTGAAATACGTGGTTCCCAGCGAGATGCCCTCCGGATACAGCATGGAGGCCCTGAAAGCCCAGGCGGTCTGCGCCAGGACTTATGCCTGCAGGCAGCTGCAGTCCTATGATTTTCCTGCCTGTGAGGCACATGTGGATGACAGTGTCAGCTATCAGGTATACAATAATACAGGCGCGGCGGAATCCACCAGCCAGGCGGTGGATGAGACAGCAGGCCTGGTCCTGACAAGCGGCGGCCAGCCTATTACAGCCTACTATTTTTCTACATCCTGCGGAGCCACTGGAAATGAGGAAATCTGGTGGGAGGGAAATACGGCCCTGACGCCGTACCTCTGCGCAAAAACAGTGAATGCGGAGGGAAAGGCCGTAGATCTGACGGAGGAAAAGAACTTTGAAGAGTTTCTGGAAGAAGAGGATGAAAGCTGCTACGACGCGGATATCAGCTGGTACCGCTGGGAAGCGGAGGCAGATCTGGATACGCTTACAGATAACCTGAACAGCGCCTTAAAAGGCCGGTATGAGGCAAATCCGGAGGCGGTCCTTACAAAAGAAGGGGACGGTTTTGTTTCCAGGGAAATCGAGACGATTGGAAGGATACAGGGCATAGAAGTGCTGGAGCGGAACGAAGGCGGCGCGGCGGTGAAAGTTCAGATCAGGGGCAGCGAAGATACCATTCTGGTGTATACCGAGTATAATGTGCGCGCGCTTCTGAATGTACAGGGCTGCCAGATTGTCCGAAACGATGGAACATCGACAGCCGGAAGCGCTCTGCTGCCGAGCGCCTGCGTGGTGATAACGCCGGTGTTTGACGAACAGGGCGAGCTGTGCGCCTGGCGCTTTGAGGGCGGAGGATACGGGCACGGCGTGGGTTTAAGCCAGAACGGCGCCAACACCATGGCTAAACAGGGAATGAACTGCGGGGAAATCCTGAGCTTTTATTATACGGGGGCGGAATTGACGGCAATCACGGATTTATGGTAAGATATACATTCAGAAGAGGGAGAACAATATGAAATTTCTGAAGAAGACAGTGAGGCTGGTATCCGGTTTCCTGGAGGCCATGCGTGATGACCATGTGGGAGCATATGCGGCGCAGACCGCTTATTTTATTATGCTTTCTTTTTTCCCGTTTATCATTCTGCTGGTGACCCTGATCCGTTATACCTCGATTACGCCTGCGGATGTATATGAGGCGGCGCAGATGATTTTTCCTTCCAGCATGGACAGTTTTATTCTGGGGCTGATCAACGAAGTATACAGTAAGACAGCGGTGACTGTCTCCATTTCGGCAGTTGTAGCTGCCTGGTCCGCAGGAAAGGGCTTTCTGGGGCTCATGCGGGGGATGAATACCATTTACAATGTGGAAGAGCGGCGCAATTATATCATCCTGCGCCTGCGTTCGGCTCTTTATGCCATAATTTTTGTGATCGCCATTATCTTGTCGCTGGTGGTCCTGGTATTTGGAAATTCCATTCATGCGGCCGCGGTGGAGCATCTGCCGTTTCTTGCCGTGGTGACGGGCATGGTAGTCCGGCTGAAAGGCATCGTGGGCGTCTGCTTCCTTACGGCGGTCTTTATGATATTGTACCGTTTTGTGCCGAACCGCCGGGCCCGTCTGTTCAGTCAGGCGCCGGGCGCATTATTTTCCGCCGTTTGCTGGTATCTGTTTTCCATCGGGTTCTCGTTTTATGTGGAACTCTCTCCCGGACTGGCCAACATGTACGGAAGCCTTACAACGATTGTTCTGGTAATGCTGTGGCTCTATTTCTGTATGTATATTATTCTGCTGGGAGCGGAAATCAATTCTTATTTTGAGGATCAGTTCCGCAGGGTATCCTACTATCGAAAGATGCTCCGGGAACAGAAAAAAGAGGGGTAAGTCAGGTGGTCTCCCTCCGGTACTGATTCGGAGAAGCGCCGGTTCTTCTTTTGAATATCCGGCAGAAATAACCGGAAGACCGAAAACCGCATTTCCGGCTGATTTCCTCTACCGTATCCGGGGTGGAAGAAAGAAGCTGCTTTGCTTTTTCCAGCCGGAAATCCAGCAGATAGCTGACTGGCGGCTGATTCATATAAGCCTGGAAGCATCGGGAGGCTTCACTTTTGCTGATGCTTGCGGAAGCGGCAATCTCGTCTAAAGAGACTGGTGAGGCGTAATGACTGCGGATGAAGGCCAGCATCTTCTGCATCCTTATCTGCAGGCTGGCCTCGCCCTTTTCTATGTTTACAGGAGGGATCTCTCCTGCATGGGAAATCAGGAGCTGCCAGATGCGGTTCAGTTCATTCTGCACCTGCATTTCCCAGCAGGGGATGTCGTCTGCCGGGGAGTCAAAGGAGAGAAGAGGGAGCGGTCTGCGCTCTTCTTTGAGAGCGTGCTTCTGCATAAGGGAAAAGAGGCGGTCAAGGCAGGAGAGAATGCTGTTCTGCCAGGGAATGGAGGGTTTCAGAATCACGCAGGGCAGCTGACGGCTGGATAAAAGAGGGCCGATGTATTTCTGATAAATCAGATGGTCTGCGGGAGCAATCAGCTCTCCGGAAAATACTACGTTGGGACAGCGGCAGCGGTCTTCCGGGCGAAGCTGGGAGAAGCTGTGAAGTACATTGCTGTTGACAAAGACGCCGTCCCCTTCCTCCAGCAGGAATTCCAGTCGTCCGATCTGGGCTTTGATGGAGCCGCCCCGGGCCGCAAAAAATTCGATTTCCGTATGCCAGTGAAGCGGAAATTGACAGCCGGGCAGGCGGAAAAGTTCATCAGCGTAATACTGGATGGGAAACTCTTTTTTTCCATGAACGGTCAGTTCCTGAAGATTTTCTCCCATAAATACATTTTGTGAATTCATACGGCCCTCCCTGTTTCTTTTGATTCTCTTTTTGGAAAGCTTTCTGCTCGGGGTATTTGACTTTGGGAATATTGTACCATGATTTAAGAAAAAAAGCTATTGCTGGAGAGAAAGTGTGGCAATATAATATAACAGGTTTGTACCAAACAATGAAAACAGCTGAATGAACCAGCTGCAGGAGGTTTATATTTATGACACAGAAACACAGACTCTCATACAACAGTACGATCAAGGCCAGCTTTGCCGCCTATGTTGTACAGGCTATCGTAAATAATTTTGCGCCGCTGCTGTTCCTGACTTTTCAGTCCCTGTACGGGATTCCTCTTTCACAGATTACGCTTTTAATTACCTTTAATTTCTGTATTCAGCTTTTGATCGATGCGCTGAGCGCGCGTTTTATCGATAAAATAGGCTATCGGGCTTCGATAGTGACCGCGCATGCCTGCTCCGCCGCCGGACTGGTTCTGCTGGCAGTTCTGCCGGACATACTGCCGAATCCTTTTGCAGGGCTGCTGATTTCCGTCATGATCTATGCGGTCGGGGGAGGACTGATTGAGGTTCTGGTCAGTCCGATTGTGGAGGCCTGTCCCACAGACAATAAAGAGACGGCCATGAGTCTGCTCCATTCCTTTTACTGCTGGGGACATGTGGCCGTAGTTCTGGTTTCCACCGTCTTTTTTGCCCTGTTCGGCATTGAAAACTGGAAGGTGGTGGCGGTTGTCTGGGCGCTTGTTCCTGCCGTCAACTGTATTTTATTTACGCAGGTGCCTATCGCCTCCCTGTTGGAGGAGGGGGAAAAGGGGCTGTCTTTTGGAGAGCTTCTGCGCAGCCGGGTTTTCTGGCTTCTCCTGCTTCTGATGATCTGCGCAGGGGCAAGCGAGCAGGCCGTCAGCCAGTGGGCTTCAACCTTCGCGGAGTCCGGCCTGCACGTAACCAAGAGCATGGGAGATCTCTGCGGCCCGATGTTCTTTGCCATTCTGATGGGAACTTCCAGGGCCCTTTACGGAAAATACGGAGAGCGTCTGAAGCTTGATACCTGCATGAGGGCAAGCGCGGCTCTGTGCATCGTAAGCTACCTGATTATCTCCCTTTCGCCGTGGCCGTTCTTAAACCTGCTGGGCTGCGGAATCTGCGGATTTTCCGTAGGTATTCTCTGGCCGGGCAGCTTCAGCATCGCGTCAAGGACCATAGCCAGAGGCGGAACCCTGCTTTTCGCCCTGCTGGCGCTGGGCGGCGATGTGGGCTGCTCCCTTGGACCCACCTTTGTGGGGATGATGTCTTCCCTCGCTCAGGGAAGCCTTTCTGTGGGAATCCTGGCGGCCGTCATCTTCCCGGTGCTGATGCTGACAGGCTGTCTTGTACTGCCTCTGATGTTGAAGAAAAAGTCAGGCAGGGCTGCAGGAGTGCCGCGGACGGAAATGTGAAAATAATCCTTTTGCAAAATAGAAAAACTGCCGGGAATGGAAGCAGGAAAGCCTTTCATTCCCGGCAGTTTTCTGACATGGAAAACCGATTTCATGCAGCAAAACAGAGTCAGCGAAGCAGCGCCAGGCTCTCTGTCAGCCTGTTGCTCTTTTCCTTTGGCCCTCAGATAGCAAGACCAAGCCAGGAGAACGTATCCTCCGGCGCTGCAGCCATCTTTTCGATTTGCAAAATAAGTCTCATGTTCATTACGGGCAGATTACTTTCAGTATACAGGAGAGAAACATTCGGATCAATGAGCTAGAATGTCCGGGCAGAGAATATGAATAAAACGGGGCCTGGAAGACTCAGGGCCGCGCGCTTTCTACGTAAAAAACGATTTTGGTAATGTATTCATTTTCATCCCGGGAAGTGATATAGTCGTTGATGCAGAATTCATAAGCATCGGAGACGATACTCCAGTTATGAGCAGCACAGTAATCCAGCAGCTTCCGGTAGGAACGGCCGATGGACGGATAATCTCCCACATGGTAGATACAGGCGCAGGTCCCGGCGGGAAGACGCAGGATGTTTGGGGCTTCCCCGGTCCTGTCGATGGGCAGAAAGGCCATGGAGGCCTCCGTAAAGCGTCCGTCTCGGATGTTCTTAAGAGGAACAATGACGCCGGTCTGAAAATAGATGGGAAGATGCTTCTGAGAGGAATCCACAAAGCACTGTTTGGTGGCGATGCTGATTTCTTTCAGGGTGTATGGCGCTTTCACTTTCCGGAACAGAAGATACTGGGCGTCCTGGCTTTCGATGGTGACAGCGCCGTCGTTTCCCCGGTGTTCCTTTGCCTCTTCCATCTGTCCGCAGCGGTGCAGGACTCTATTTCGAATCAGGCGCAGTTCCTGAATCTGCCGGTCAATGACGCTTACCTGTCTCTTTAACGCGGCCAGACTGCTGTCGATATTGTAATGCAGCATATGTTCTTTGATTTCATCCAGAGAAAATCCTATCTTCTTCATAATCAGAATGGTGTCCAGGTAGTCAATCTGGCTGGCGCTGTAATAGCGGTATCCGTTGTGCGGGTCCACATAGGCAGGGCAGAACAGACCGATTTTATCATAAAAAATCAGCGTCTGCCGGGAGATATTCTGATATCTGGAAAGCTCGCCGATGGAGAACAGGTCTTCCATAATTCCTCCTTGACATTATAGTTACTATATAGTTTATGATAACATGGAACAGAGATAAAATGCAACAAAAGGAGAGAAATCATGTCTGGAAAAAAGATTTCTGTTTTACGGGAAAAATGGATGGAGGGATTGTCCTGGCAGAGGATTGGGCTAATTATTCTGGGAGCGGCAGTCTGTTCCTTTGGTATCCACAATATTCACCAGCGGACAGGCATTACAGAGGGCGGAGTCATCGGGCTGATGCTTCTTGCGGAACACTGGCTTGGATTTTCCCCGGCCTTTCTTACGCCTGTGCTGGACGCGGCCTGCTATCTGCTGGCTTTCAAATATCTGGGAGGGAGATTTATCAGGATCTCCGTAATTTCAACCCTAAGCGTTTCGCTTTTTTACAAGGTGTGGGAATGTTTTCCGCCCATGCTGCCGGATCTGTCAGCTTATCCCCTGGCGGCAGCCCTGCTGGGAGGAATGTTTGTGGGAATTGGCGTCGGAATCATTGTGCGTCAGGGCGGCTCCAGCGGAGGGGATGACGCGCTGGCTCTGACGATCTCCCGCGTCACGCACCTGCGCCTGTCCCGATCCTATCTGTTTACGGATCTTGTGGTGCTGGGGCTTTCACTGAGTTACATTCCTGCCGGAAGGATATTCTTTTCTGTAGTTACAGTGACGATTTCCTCGTTCCTGATTGACTGTATTCAGAACTGGGAACCGCATAAAACCAAGGCGCCGCAAAGAATTCGGGAAAAGCATGGGGAAGTGGAGAATAGAAGAGAAAGCATGAAATCCAGAAGCTGATATAAATGATATATATAAATGATATAAAGTATGCCGGGGCCAGGTCACAGAACTCAGTCCCGGCTTACTTTATGGATGTCTATGCAATAATCTTCATCGATCAGAATATAATTGTATCCGTATTTTTTACACATTTCATAATAATGAGCATTATCCTGGAGAAGAGATTCCCGGGTGCGCCAGGAATCATCAAGGCGCTGTTCGATGGCGCGGGCGTATTTCTTAATATCTGTAAAATGCCGTCCGATATAATTCTTACTCATTACAAGACAGCAATAGCGGATATGGCTCAGACAGAAGCCCGGACATAGTTCATAAGCTCATCGAAGCCGCCGTTTGGATAGACAGAGATATCCTTCTCTTTCCTGTTGATCAGGCAGTCTGTCAGAAGAAATACCTGCATGCCAAGCTCCCGGGCGATCATGTCCTCGGTGACATCATTGCCCACCATGAGGCAGCGTTCCGGGGCTTCCCCGAGACGGTTCAGGAGCTCCTGATAGTAGGCGGGATTGGGCTTGCAGTACCCGATATTTTCATAAGTCGTGTAAAATTCAAATTCCTCCGGTTCCAGTCCGGCCCAGCGGATGCGGCTTTCGGTGGCGATGGCCGGGAAAATGGGATTGGTAGCCAGCGCCGCGCGCAGTCCCAGCCTCTTCGCCTCCCGGACGGCCTGAGCGGCCTTGGGCTGAAAACCGCAGAGCTCTTTTCCTTTCTGAAAATCTGTGGCGTAAAAGTCTTCGAACACAGGAAGATCGTCCAGAACCTGTTCCCCGTAAATTTCTGAAAAACGCTTCCAGAAGGCAGTCTCGTTGTTCTGGCTCCCGTCATTTTTTACCATAGCTGCAGTACCGGCCCAGATGGAATCTACCAGCTTCGCCGGCTCATAGCCCAGGGGAGCCAGCCTTGCGGCCAGCAGCTTGAAATAGCCCTTTGTAAACGCGTCATTGTCCATGGGAAGAAGGGTACCGTCCAGGTCAAATAATATCGTTGTAAGTTTCTGATGTTCCATTGCGTACCTCACTTATGTCCTGTTAGATGTTTGTACAGCTTATCCGTTTTTGTGTCTGCTACCTTCCCGTATTGCATGGCGGCTGGCGCAGAAACAGTCTTAGCAGATATTATAATATTTTATTTCTCCATTGGCAAGGATCGTGCAATTATTTTACAGGCATATGAAAACAATTATCCTATGAATGCGGTGACGCACCAGGTTTCGCCGGAGCCGAAAATGATGGCGCAGAACAGTTTACATCCCGAAATAAGCGGCGATTTCTTTCATCCGCTCAGACTGAGCCACATGGAAGGGACATCTCTTATCACAGTGCCCGCAGGAAACACAGACGGATGCTTTTTTCTCCAGCTTGCCGTAATGGTCTGCAGCCATCGTGTCCCCGGAAGCTGCCAGATCGTAGTACTTATTGATCAGCCCCACATTTAATCCTGCCGGGCAGGGCTGGCAGTGGTTGCAGTAGACGCAGGTTCCTGTGACGTCTTTCGGAGTGAAGGTTCCCAGAATGGAATAATCCCGCTCCTCAGGAGAGGCCGTCAGGAAACCAAGAAGCTGTTTTACGTCGGCAAGATCCCGGATGCCGGGAAGTACGGTCAGCACGCCGGGCTTATCCAGGGCATACTGAATGCACTGGTACTGCGTCAGGGCCTGACCGAAGGGCGAAGTATTGGCATCCAGAAGCTGTCCGCCGGAAAAAGGTTTCATGACAGAGATTCCGACGCCTTCGGCTTCGCAGCGGCGGTACAGGGCCATGCGTTCGCTGGCGCTTCCGTTTGCATAGTCTCCGTGCTGATAGTCGTACGCTGCGTTGATGGAGAACATCAGCTGGTCGATGAGCCCGGTGTCCAGCGCATGCCGGGCCAGCGCCGGAGTGTGGGAAGAGAGGCCGATGTGGCGTACAGCGCCGGCCTGCTTCATATCCAGCAGATAGTCCAGAACGCCGTGTTTCTGATAGGCATGCCAGTCGGAAGCTGCGTCCAGACAGTGAATGAAGCCGTAATCAATATAATCCGTCTTCAGTTCCGTAAGCATCCAGTCAATCTGCCGTTTTATGGTCTCAAGCTTTGTGGTCCATCCGTATTCTCCGCTTTCGTAATTTGCCCCGAAATGAACCTGATAGAACATTTCCTTCCTTACAGAGGCGAAGGCCGTCCCGTAGTATCCGAAGGTTCTGGCTCCGGCGGTTGCAAGGTCCGCATAGTTGATTCCATTTTCATGGGCGTAAATCAGGGCTTCTACGGCATCCTTTTCCGGCGTGTCGGCGATATAGCTGGTGCCGAGTCCCAGGATGCTGATTTTGTCCCCGGTCTTTTTATGAATTCTGTACTCCATATTTAAATCCTCCTGTATTTTGTCAGTGAAGTACCCGCAGCCGGCGGACTGAGTATGAAAATTGAAAGCGCAGCAGCGCAGCGGCGGGCAGAAACGGCATCCGGCCGGCAAAGCTCCCTTGCCTTTCCCGGCTGGAGCGCACTGATATTATTTTACAGGCTGAAGTCAGCTTTAGGTCAATAGGAAATTCAACTTTTATTCCATACGGAGCCGTACCACGATGCTCTGCTTCTCCAGATTCCGGAAGCACAGGCAGGGAATCAGTACGGCGAACAGAAGCAGGAGGGGCGCGCATACTCCCAAGGGCAGCAGTGTGAAATGAAAGGTAGAGAAGCCGCCGCTTACCATGGCGCGGATCAGAATTCCCACGGACAGAGCGCTGACAATGAAGGAGGCTGCCAGTGTAATGACTGCGTAGAAAAGACCTTCATAGACCAGCATCCGGCAGAGCTGTTTCTTTGTCATGCCGACGCTCTGAATCATGGCGAATTCCCGTCTGCGGGAGACGATGGCCGTCACCATGGAATTGATAAAATTCAGGATGCCTACCAGGGCGATGACGACGCTGACGGCATTTCCCATGACGGAAGAGGAGCGGGTCTCAGCCTCGTACTGCTCGGCCATGGTCTGGCGGGAGGTGATGGGAAGGCTGCTGTCCGTGGTTTCCCTGTAATCGTCCAGGAAGGACTGTACCTCCGGGATATGTTCGTCATCTACGGTGAGAAACAGTTTGCGGAGCGTGCTGTCGGGCCATTGCTGCCGGAAGGCATCCAGGGGAAGGATGAATTCCAGCTCCAGACGGTCCGCGGCGGCTGCTTCCGGCGCGCCCTCCGTCACAGGAGTCAGGGGATATACCACAGCCATGACCGTGTAGGAACGGCCGTTCAGTTCTATGGTGCTGCCTGCAGACGGCGTGGGGAGAACGGAATATTCCTGTTCCAGATCGATGGCAGGTCCCACGGCCAGAACATAATCTCCGGAGACAAAGGCTTCCGCGTCAAAGCTGCCCTGGAGAATATACGGCTCCTGGGTGATGGCGTCCAGGGGAATCCCGTCAAGGCCGTAGACCCTGGCGGAGGCTTCCCGGCTTTTCAGGGCGGCGCGCAGCTCTCCGGCGCCTGCCGCGTCATAGGTTTCCCAGTCTGCCAGCGCGTCCTCGGTATAGAAGTTTTGAAGATTTTTAAGGGTGTCGTCGTCGATCTGCCAGTCTGCCTGACCGGTATAGAGATGGCCTGACGCTTCCAGTCCCTCCTGATTTTCCAGATCCCGGACCAGAGAGCTGCTGAGGGAGGTGGAAGCAGGGTCATAGCCGTTCAGGCTGTCCCCGCTGTCTGAGTCGGTAAGCTCGAAGTCTGCAAGCGTCAGATCAGCCAGGTATTTCTCTATATCGAAAGCCGCGTTCTGCGCATAGAAGGAGCACAGAAGCACCAGGGCCAGTGTCAGGGAGCAGATGACGGTGACGGTCCGCCTTTTATTGCGGCCCAGATTGGACCAGGCCATGGAAGACAGGGAAGCGCTTCCGCGGCGCCGTTTGCGGCTTTTTCTGCTCTTCGACGCGGCGTCGTTCATGCGCAGAGCTTCTATGGGAGACACCTTTCCCGCGAGCCTTGCGGGGCGCAGGCAGGAGAGAAGGACCGTAATCCAGGCGAACAGGGCGGAGCCGATGAAAATGACCGGATTAGCGGATACGGTGCTTTCGCCCTCAAGGATTCCCAGGAAGGAAGGCACCAGCACCATGCCGAGCAGCCAGCCAAATAGCAGTCCCAGAGGGATTCCGATCAGGCAGATGCGGCCTGCCTGCCCGAAGATAAGCCGGCGGATCTGGCGGTTGGTGGTTCCGAGAGTTTTCAGCCTGCCGTAGAACTGGATATCGGCGGTGACACTGATCTGAAAGATATTGTAGATGATCAGGAAGCCGGCGATAAAGACCAGAATCATGCCCAGGTACAGAGGCAGGCTTTCCTGGAAGGCTGTGGCGCCCATTTCCGGGGAATAGGCCAGGTTTACGTTGTATTCCAGATCCGAAAGGCCGGTGTCTGCCAGGATGTCGTTCAGATCTGCTTCGATATTCTGGTCGCTGTACAGGCTCACCTGGGCCATGAAGGTGCCGAGCACATTTCCGTCGGAAGCACTGTCCGGAGTCTGAGTATCTGCATCTGCTCCGGCAAAGCTCTTTTCTTCCGCAATCATTTCATCGGCGAAATCCCGGCTGACCCAGGCCATGCCGGCATAGCTGGATTCGTTTCCTTCCCAGAACCCGCAGAGCGTAAAGACAGAGGAAGTGACTTCGCTGCTGTTCAGATCCTTACGCCATTCCAGCGTGACGCTTTCGCCCAGTTCATGGGGAAGGCCAAGCCGGTCAAGGGTAAGCGTATCCAGGGCGATCTCGCCGGCGCTTTCCGGAAGCCGTCCCGTAGTGGGAGCGGCGAAGCTGTGGACGGCATAGCTTTCATCTGCCCAGCGGATTTCCACCTGGCGGCCCGCAAGCTCTGTGTTTTCAGCGATGCCGAGGACGATGCTCGTCCCCACTTCTCGGACATCCGGGTGGGCGGCAAGGAGGGCTGCCTGTTCTTCCGTAATATCCCGAAAAGAAGCCTGGGCGTCGTATCCGGTCTGGCGGAAGGTCATCTCTACGATATTTTTGCTCATGCTCTGGGCCAGCGTAAAGAGAGTCGTGAACATCAGCGCGGTCATCAGGACGGCCAGTACGGCGACCAGGTTCCGGCCCTTATTGGAACGGAAGGTCCGCGCATTCAGTGTCTGGATTGGTTTGAATATTTTTCTTGTGGATTTCATGCGGGAAAACCTCCTTACTGTGATACGATATGTCCGTCTTCAATGCGGATGACCCGGTCAGCCATCTGGGCGATTTCCGGGTTGTGGGTGATCATGACGATGGTCTGGTCAAACTCCCTGCCCGTCATTTTCAGAAGACCGATGACGTCGTCGCTGGTTCTGGTGTCCAGGTTTCCGGTAGGCTCGTCGGCCAGGATAATCGAGGGCTTGCTGGCAAGGGCTCTTGCGATGGCCACCCGCTGCTGCTGGCCGCCGGAGAGCTGGTTGGGAAGGCTGTCAAGCTTCTTTTCCAGGCCAAGAAGCTTGACTACCTGCAGGATGAATTTCCGGTCAGGCCGCCTGCCGTCCAGGGAGATGGGAAGGATGATATTTTCCCATACGCTTAAGACGGGAACCAGATTATAATTCTGAAAGATGAAGCCGATCTGCTTACGGCGGAAAATGGTGGCCTGTTCGCTGTTTAAGGCTGCAAGCTCCGTATCGCCCACCCGGACGCTGCCTTCGCTCGGGGTATCCAGGCCGCCCAGCATATGAAGCAGCGTGGATTTTCCGGAGCCGGAGGTTCCGATAATGGCCGTAAATTTTCCTCTTTCGATATCCAGATCTATGCCGTCCAGGGCTTTCACCAGCGTTTCGCCCTTTCCATAATATTTTTTCAGTCCTCTTGTCTGTAAGATGATGTTGTCTTTCATGCCGATTTCCTCCTGTATGAAAATATGGAATGCTTTTTCTTTTCAGATATCAGGATAGCAGAGGAAGGTCACAGGAAAGGTACAGGAAGGTTACATTTTTGTACCTTTCCCCAATGCTTACAACCCGTTTTTTAAACGCATTTTTCATCCGGATCTCCATCCGGACAGGTACCTGTATTACGGGAAGACGGCCTTTGATACCGGCTTTGACCTGGAGCTTTTGCAGGAATTCTGCCTGATAGCCCTTGACGTATTCCGGGAAATTCCGTATGCTAAAGGTGAGAAAAACATACGGGCAGCCGTGCTAAGCAATTAGTGCGGCGCCTCTTTTTTGGAAAAGATCCTTTCAGTGAAAGAGAAAAGGCAGGAAGAAAGCATGAAACGTATTTTTTTCGCAGAAGATGATTTGAGTTTGATAGGCGGATTAACCTTTGCTTTGAAGAAGCAGGGATATGAGACGGAGGTTGCAAGGACAAGCCTGGAAGCGCGGAGAATATGGAAGGATGGAAGGTACGACCTGGTCATTCTGGACGTGTCTCTGCCGGACGGTTCCGGCTATGATCTGTGCAGGTTCATCCGGGAGACATCGAAGGTACCGATTATCTTTCTCACAGCGGCGGATGAGGAGACGGATATCATCATGGGACTGGACATAGGCGGAGACGATTACATTACCAAGCCTTTTAAGCTGGCGGTATTCCTGTCCCGGGTGAATGCGCTTCTGCGCAGAAGCGAAAATTTTGACGGGAATTCCGGACAGGAAAATGTGGAATTAAGCTCAGGCGGCATTACGATACAGCGGCTGAAAGGAGAGGTATACAAGGATGGAGTGAAGCTTGACCTGACAGCGGGGGAATATAAGCTGCTCTGCCTCTTTATGGAAAATCCGGATATGGTTCTGTCGCCGGAGCAGATCCTGGGCAGGCTCTGGGACCATGAAGAGAAATATATAGACAGCAGCACGCTGACCGTTTATATCCGGAGGCTGCGTACAAAAATAGAAGATGACCCCGGCGAGCCAAAGAAAATCATCACAGTACGGCGCATGGGATATAAATGGAACACGGCGGATTGAGGTGCGGGATGAAGATACTGGCGGATAAAAGGATCAAACAGTTTTTTGTCAGAGCAGGACTGCTTACGCTGATTTTTACGCTTCTCTCAGCGGTTTTGGCCGGTCTGGCAGCAGGAGTGCCGGGAGCCCAAGAGGCGGCAGGCCCGGGAGAAGGAGCGGCGCTGTGGGCCGGAGCCTGCTGTCTTGGCCTGGGGCTTTTGATTCTGATGACAGCGTTCCTGCATTTCCGGGAGGAGAACCGGATTCTTGAGGAGGCTGTGGCGCAGATTCGGGCATATCTGCAGGGAGATCCGGACGCGCGGATCGACTGTGAGAAAGAGGGAGAGCTGTACCGGCTGTTTCACGAAATCAATTCCCTTGCGGCGATTTTGAACGCCCATGCGGAAAACGAGGCGAAATCCAGAGAATTTATGAAGGATACCATAGCGGACATCTCTCATCAATTGAAGACGCCTCTTGCGGCGCTGAATATTTACAACGGGATTCTGCAGGGAGAGGCGGAAAATCTGCCGGAGATACGGGAGTTTACCGATCTTTCGGAGCAGGAGCTTGACCGGATCGAGACGCTGGTGCAGAACCTGCTGAAGATCGCGAAGCTGGACGCGGGAACGATTGTGATGGAAAAGGCAGAGGAATCCGTACCGGAAATGATGTGGGCCCTGGAAAAGCAGTTTGCCTGCCGGGCAGAGCTGGAGGATAAGACGCTGACATTCTCCGGGGAAGACGGCGTCACGCTGAACTGTGACCGGAGCTGGTTTCTGGAGGCGGCCGGGAACCTTGTGAAAAATGCTTTTGACCACACGGAGAAGGGCGGCGCGATCCGGGTGGAATGGAGGCAGTTTGCGTCGGTGGTCCAGATAACGGTGAAGGACGACGGAAGAGGAATCCATCCGGAGGATCTGCACCATATTTTCAAACGGTTTTACCGAAGCCGTTTTTCAAAGGATACGAAAGGGATTGGCCTGGGCCTTCCGCTTGCGAAAGCAGTTGTGGAGATGCACGGGGGTACCATTGAGGCGGACAGCGAGCCTGGAAAAGGAGCGGTATTTACCATGAATTTCCTGTCGGAATCCCCTTAATTGACCGGAAATGTCCTGGCTGTTCAGAGCAATTCCTACAAAATTGCAGGATAAATGTCATATGGCGGTAGGGTGGGAATGCTACGCTTTCTGTACAGCATTGGTTTGCCGGGGCGCATTGCCCCTGGTACGCCGGCGCTGGTGATGGAAGACGCAAAAGGAGGATGACAGCAATGGATTTATTGAAAGTAAAAGCAGTTTCCAAGACCTATGGCAGCGGAGAGGCTGCCGTGCAGGCCCTGAAGAAAGCCAGTTTTACGGTTCCCAAGGGAGAATTTGTGGCGATCGTCGGAGAATCCGGCTCCGGAAAAACGACGCTTCTGAATATGATCGGGGCGCTGGATACGCCCACATCCGGGAAAGTGTTCATAGACGGAAAGGATATTTTTGCCATGAAGGAAAAGCGGCTGACTATTTTCCGCCGCAGAAATATCGGGTTTATCTTCCAGAGCTTTAATCTGATTCCGGAGCTTACGGTGGAGCAGAACATGATTTTCCCGGTGCTGCTGGATTATCAGAAGCCCGACAAAAGGTATCTGGAGGAGCTTCTTTCCGTGCTGAATCTGAAGGAACGCCGCCATCATCTGCCGGGCCAGCTCTCCGGCGGCCAGCAGCAGCGCGCGGCCATCGGGCGCGCGCTTATGACGCGTCCTTCGCTGATTCTTGCGGACGAGCCCACGGGAAACCTGGATACGCAGAACAGCAGCGAGGTCATGGCTCTCCTGAAGGAGACTTCAAGAAAATATGAGCAGACGATTATCATGATTACCCACAACCGGCGCATTGCCCAGACGGCGGACAGGATTCTGCAGGTGTCGGACGGGGTGGTAACAGATTTCGGACGGGCAGGGGATGTCCGGAGACTGTCCGCAAATGACAGACAGACTGGATATGGGAAAGAAGGTGGCTTCGAATGAAAAGCTATCTTGGTCTGATTCCTATTTCCGCAAAGGTCCACAGGCGGCAGAACCGCATGACGATTCTCTGTATTGTATTTGCCGTCTTTCTGGTGACGGCGGTGTTCAGCATGGCGGAGCTGGGCGTACGGATTGAAGCGGACAGGCTTCTGGAGAAGCACGGAAGCCAGGAGCTCGAAAATCTGGCCGGCAGCACCATGGCCCAGACCCTCTACCCCATTGCCGCGGTACTGACGCTTTTGATTCTGATTGCTGGCGTTCTGATGATCTCAGGCAGCATCAACAGCACGGTAGCACAGAGAACAAAATTTTTCGGCATGATGCGCTGTATCGGCATGAGCAGACAGCAGATTATCCGATTTGTCAGGCTGGAGGCCCTGAACTGGTGTAAGACAGCTGTGCCTGCGGGCGTGGCGCTCGGAATTATGGCAGCCTGGCTTCTCTGCGCAGTTCTGCGTTTTCTCGTAGGGGGACAGTTTTCAGAAATTCCGGTATTCGGAATCAGTATTACAGGAATTGTAATCGGCTCCGTAACGGGAATCGCCGCTGTGCTGCTTGCCGCGCGGGCGCCTGCGAAGCGGGCGGCGCGGGTGTCCCCGGTGGAAGCAGTTTCCGGAAACGAAAAAGGAACCGGCGCCCTGCGCCATGGCGCAAAGCTTTGCCTGTTCCGGGTGGAGACGGCTCTGGGGATTCATCATGCAGTGTCCGCGAAGAAAAATCTGATCCTGATGACCGGCTCCTTCGCCCTGAGCATTATGATGTTCTTAAGCTTTTCGGTTCTGGTGGATTTTGTAGGATACCTGATGCCCCAGTATTCCGACGCTTCTGACATTGATATATCGGGCAGCGGAGGCGCGGACACGGTAGACAGCGGGCTCCTGGATACGCTCAGCGGCATGGAGGGCGTGAAGCGGGTGTACGGGCGCAGAACCAGCTTTCAGGTTCCGGTGGAAATAAGCGGAGCGGCAGAAGGCTTTGGTGCGGCAGAAAGCTCCGGCGCCGCAGATCTGATTTCCTATGATGATTTTGGTCTGGACTGCCTGAAAAAGGACAATATGCTGAAAAAGGGCAGCGACATCTCGAAGGTCTATGGGGACAGCGGTTATGTGCTTGCGACTTCAGATGCGGACAGTCTTCTTCGGATCGGGGACAAGGTGAAGATTGGAGCGGAAGAGCTTGAAATAGCGGGACTTTTGAAGTACGATCCTTTCAGCAGCGACGGACTGACCCATGGGGAGGTTACTCTGATTATGTCCGGAGAGACCTTTATCCGGCTTACTGGAATCACCGGGTATTCTTTGATCTCAGTACAGACCACAGGAAATGTGACGGAGGAGGATGTGGAGGCGATCCGAGCCGCAGCCGGAGAGGACTGCGTTTTTTCTGACAGGCGTGATCAGAATACCTCCGGCACCTATCGGGCGTTTGCAGCCTGCGTGTATGGTTTTCTGTTTGTTATTACGCTGGTTACTGTGTTGAATATTGTAAACGGCATTTCCATGAGCGTGTCCGCCAGGACAAAACAGTACGGCGCCATGCGGGCGGTCGGAATGGACGGGCGGCAGATCACGAAAATGATAGCTGCGGAAGCCTTTACCTATGCGCTGTCCGGCTGTGCCGCCGGGTGCGCGGCAGGACTTTTCATCAGCAAATGGCTTTTTGACGTTCTCATCGCCGCCCATTTTGCCTACGCTGTCTGGGAGCTGCCGGTGAACTCTCTTCTGGTGATACTGCTGGCTGTGATTCTTGCGGCGGTTCTGGCAGTCTGGGCTCCGGCAGGGCGGATACGGAAGCTTTCTGTGACGGAGACAATCGGAGAGCTGTAGCGCCTGGACTTTCCGGCACGCAGACCGGTCAGAGTGTGTTTGGGATGCCTGTGGGATTTTCAGCTTCCCGCAGGCAGATTGATGCTTCGGATGATCCGGCAGGGATTTCCCACAGCCAGAGAGTTTGCGGGGATATCCCTTGTCACGACGCTTCCTGCGCCGATGACAGAGCCGTCCCCGATGGTTACGCCGGGAAGCACGATGACGCCGCCGCCCAGCCAGCAGCCGTTTCCGATTCGAATGGGCAGGGCGTAGGTGCGGCAGAAATATTCCTCTGACTCGGGGTTCCAGTCCGGAGTCAGCCTTTCCGACAGTTCTACAGGATGCGCCGCCGTGTAAAGCTGTACATTGGAAGCGATCAGAACATTGTTTCCGATTTCGATTTTATTGCAGTCCACAAAGGTGCAGTTCATGTTAATGGACACATTGTTTCCGATATGGATATTGTATCCGTAATCGCAGAGAAAAGGCTGGGCTACCGAAACGTTTGTACCGGCCTCATAGAACAGACGGTCAAGAATTTTTCTCTTTTCTTCCTTCTGCTCATACTGCAGGGCATTGTATTCTTTCAGCAGTTTCCTGGCTTCCGCCTTTAAGGACAAAAAAACCTCGTTGTGGCAGTCGTAGTATTCCCCGGCCATGCATTTTTCCAGTTCTGTCAAGCTTACACCTCCTGAAATGAGTTTGTTTCAGTATAAGAAAAAACCTGTTGCAGTGCAAGCAACAGGCTGTTTCGATTTATCCGCGGCATTCCGCTCTGTATCAGCTGCGTGGGTCCTGCAGACAGGTCCTCCGGCCCAGGGCCTCCAGCACAAATAATACCGGCACCTGAGTGGTAGCGTTATAGTTTCCGTTGATGCGCTGGTGTGCAAAGTGATAGGAAAAATTCCAGTCCGACATTCTGGCCAGTGTGGACAGAGAAGAGTTGGTGATGCTTAACACAGAAGATCCCTTTTGCTGGAGATGCCGCGCCAGTTCTATGACCTCCCCTGTCTCTCCGCTTTCTGAAAGAATGATGGCAGCCGCGTTCTGACAGCAGTATGTCTCAACGGGATAACAGGTATCTTCCAGACCTACGGAAAATTTCCCCAGATTGGAAAAATATCTTGCTCCGTATCTCGCCAGGGTGCCGGAAGAGCCTTTGCCCGCAAAAAGCACTGGTTCCGCCTGCCGGATGATGCTGACAGCCGGTGCCAGCTTTTCCTCAAAGGCACTGCAATTGGTACGCTCAAAAAAGGCGGAAAGCTCCTGCAGATCGGATGAGGGCAGACTTCTCTGCAGAGTCTGGTTCTGCCGCCTCAGGGCTTCCTTCAGTTCGGCGTATCCCTGGAAGCTGTTTTTGGAACAGAACCGCAGAATTGCTCCGGGAGAAGTATGTATTTCGCCTGCAAGCTCACGTATGGTCATATAGGGAACTTTTTCAGCATTTGAAATGATATACCGGTAGATAAGCATATCTGTTTCGTTGTATTTTTGAATTTCGTCATAAGAAAACATAGCTTCTTCTCACTGCCTCCTTTTCAGGGCATATTCCTTCTGATTCTTTATTCTGCAGTTCTCAGCCGCTCCGTAATGCTTCCCCTGGAGATGAAATGCAGGCAGCCAAGGGGGACTGCGGCGGACAGGACCAGCACGCCTGCCAAAGTAAGCGCGAGGGGCGTTACGGAAAAGGTGTAGACCATGCACCAGGAGCCAATCCTTTCTATGACGGACGGCATGACAAACCGCGCGAAGAGGAAGGTCAGCGGTCCGGTGGCAAGAAACATCAGCGTCGCGTGGAAGACACCTTCCAGAAGAAGAAGCGTCTGAAGCTGGGAATGTGTCATTCCCAGGCTTTCATAGACGGCAAATTCACGCCGCCGATTTACGGCTTTGATAATCAGCATATTGGTAAAGTTCAGCAGAGCGATGCCCAGCAGAGCCACGCTTACAATCAGAGTGGGAAGGACCGTATTCAGCCGGCCGGCGGCGAAATTTTCCTGATATTCGCTGCGGCGGGTGATTCCTACGCCACGGTTCAGTCCCTGTTCATAGGCGTCAAGATAAGCCTCAAACGCCTCCTGGCGGCCATGATCGATGCTGACAGCGGCCTGACGTACACCCTGGTCCGGAAACAGCCGGTCAAAGGCGGCGGGGGCCATATAATAATAGATACAGAAGGAAGCCTCAGGACTGTTGGAGCCGCTTAAGATCATTCCGCTGTCGGCGATGGAGCCCAGGACTTCAAAGGTCTCTCCGGCCAGCGTGACAGTTTCCCCGGCGGCTTCCGACGAGAGGCCGGCGGCATTTGCTCCGGCTGTGAGCACCACATTTCCGGACGCGAAGGCATCTGCGTCAAAGGAGCCGCTGGTAAAGGATACATTTTCCAGAATGTAGTCCAAGTATTCTCCCTCGAGAGAAACTGCGACGCCCATATATTCTCCGGTTTCTTCCAGGCGCTCCAGTCCCTCGATCCAAAGGGGCTGTCCCTCCATCATTTCCCGGCGGGCGGGGCCGCCCTCTTCCTCGGAGGCGTTGTAATAGCTGATAAGGCGCTGCCGCAGTTCTTCAGACGCGGTCAGGGAAAGCTCCCGGGTTTTCAGCGCGCTCACGTGGAGGACTTCCGGACGGGAGCGGAGCTCCTCAATGGTTTCATCGGTGATGGAATGGTTGTTCTGGTTGTACTGCTGTACGGAAAGATAGGCCGATCCGTCGGCAATGGTGTAGTCCCAGGGGGACATGGCCTCCAGGTAGAGGTCTACTTTCAGGCTGATATACTGTATCCATACGGAGGTCAGAAGGAAAAGGGCCAGGAGCAGCGTCACCGCAGAGAGCAGCATCTTAAAGCGGTCCCGCAGAAGGGCGCGGAAGGCAAGGCCGGGAAGGCGGATTCTTCCGCTGCCGGAAGCGCTTTTTCTGCCGGGAACAGGCATTTCGTCCAGAGACCGCAGAAGCCCGGCGGGCGTCATGCGGGACAGGCGTCTGGCCGGCAGAAGATAAGAGAGCAGTGTCGTGCCAAGGGAAAGAACTGCTCCTGCGAAAAAGGGTCCCCAGGAGAGAAAGTAAAGGGCCGGATTCTCTTCCATGCCGGAGACGATCCGGCTTGTGACTGCCAGATGAAGCAGAAAACCAATGAGAAAACCGGGGAGGACTCCCAGCAGGGAGACAGCACAGGCCTTCTCCGCCAGAAAGACGCGGATCTGCCGGGGCGTCATGCCGAGGGCTTTGACCTCGGCAAAAAACAGGCCGTCCTGGCCGGAAGCGATATGGACAATGCCGTAGATCATCAGAAAGCCGCAGATCAGCACAAGGATCGCCGGATAGTAGTAGGGCATGGCATTGCTCTGGGCCTGTTCCATCCGGGCGCTGTTGAAAGCCAGATTGGTTGTGCAGCCGGCGCCTGCGATTCCCTGACTGGCCAGAAGCTGTTCCGCCTGCGCTTCCAGATTCCGGGGCTGGTAAAGGGTGACGCCAAGAGTGGTATTCCGGGCAGTCTCTGCGTCATACTCCGGGTAGAGGTCCCGGGCGGTTTCCTCCGTAATCCAGGCGCAGGCCTCTGAGAAATTTGTGGGGCTGGCCCACCAGCCGCAGAGAGTGAAGAAGCTGGTGTGGGAGCTCCCTTCCGGATCTGTCCAGGAAAGCTCCACCGGAGCGCCTTCTTCACGGAGAATCCCCAGAGAATCCATCGTAAATTCGTCCAGAGCGATTTCTCCTTTCTGTTCCGGCAGGCGGCCGGAGGTGGGAATGGACAGAACGGTTTCCGCGTAATCCCGGTCAGTGACCGCCAGCTGTACCTGCCGCTGTCCGATGACGGCATCCGTAAGCTGTCCCACGGAGCTCAGGCGGACAGAGGACCTTATGGCGGCGTCCCGGGAAAGAATGTCTGCCTGGTGCTCCGTCAGCCCTGTATAGAGGATATGGCTGGTGGAGCCGTAGGTATACTGGTAGTTCAGAAGATAGGCTCCTTCTATGGAGCCGGCCAGCAGAAAGACAAAGGAATAAAGTCCGGTGACCAGGGCGCAGGCCAGGATCAGGATCAGATTTTTCACGCGGTGGAAACGGAAGTCCCGGCGGACCAGTCTCCCGCAGATGTTCAGATTGTTGTTTACAAGCATGGAAAGACCTCCTTACGCACGGATTCTGCCGTCTTCGATCCGGATGACCCGGTCGGCCATCTGGGCGATCTCCAGGTTGTGGGTGATCATGACGAGAGTCTGTTTCCAGGTTTCCACAGAAAGCTTCAGAAGACCCAGCACGTTCTGGCTGCTTTTACTGTCCAGGTTTCCGGTGGGCTCGTCCGCCAGAATGACGGATGGCTTGGCGATCAGGGCACGGGCAATCGCCACGCGCTGCTGGCCGCCTCCCGAGAGCTGATTCGGGTAAGCGTTCTGCCGGTCTTCCAGATGCAGAAGCGTGAGAATCTCCTGAAAAAAGACGGGGTCCGGCGTGCTTCCCGCCAGGCTTAAGGGAAATAACATGTTTTCCTTTACCGTAAGCGTGGGAATCAGATTGAAATTCTGGTAGACGAAGCCCACCTTGCCGCGGCGGAAGACAGCCAGTTCTTTTTCCTTCAGTCCGGCCAGGCTTACGCCGTCCACGATGACTTCTCCTTCGTCCGGAGTGTCCAGTCCCCCAAGCATATTGAGCAGGGTGGTTTTCCCGGAGCCGGAAGCGCCGATGATGGCGGTGAATTTCCCCTTTTCGATGGCAAGATCGATGCCGTCCAGGGCCTTTATCTGATTTTCTCCCTTTCCATAATATTTTTTCAGCTGATGTGCGGTGATGATATCCATAACAATTCTCCCGGTAAGTTTTATAATGTCTGTATTATGCGTCTGTCAGCTCAGCAAATATACTGAAAAAACCGTACCTTTCCCCACCCTGGATTTTACGCTGATATAGCCCTTCTGGCGCGTCACAATGCCGTTTGCCAGATAAAGTCCCAGGCCTACGCCCTCCTGGGCGGCGGCTTCCTGCCCGCGGTAAAAGCGCTGGAAGATATCGTTGTAATGTTCCTCGGGAATCCCTGTGCCCGTGTCCGTAATGTCAATGCGGGTGTAGAACTGCCAGGGGCGCACGGTAATGGCGACGCTTCCGCCGCCGGGCGTATATTTGACGGCGTTGTCCAGAATGTTGCCAAGAGCCTCCGCAGTCCATTTGGGATCGTGCTGCACGGTAATCCCGCTGTCGCAGTCTGCCAGAAGCGCGATGCCCTTTTCTTCCGCCCTGGCCCAGACGGTACTCATGGCGGCGGCAATGGTATCCTTTAAGGGCGCTTCCGTTATATGAAGGGCAAAGGTTCCGGTTTCCAGGCGGGACATTTTGATCAGGGACTGCAAAAGAAAATCCAGCTTGTCGATCTGACCGCTCATGGTTCCCAGAAATTCGTTCCGCTTTTCCGCGGGAAGCGCGGGATTTTTCAGAATTCCCGCATAGAGACGCAGGTTTGCCACAGGTGTCTTCACCTGATGGGAGATATCGCTGACCAGTCCCTGAATAGTCTCTTTGTCCTTCTGGCTCTGGAGCTTTCCCTCGTTCATAATGTCGTAATATTGCAGAAGCTTACCCTGGACCCGGGAGGTCAGGGAATCTTCGTAAGGGTGATAATCCTCCGGCTGGCGGCCGGACATAAGCGCGTCCAGGGTCTCGCAGATCTCGCCCGCAAAGGAGGAGATCTGAAGGCGCTGATACCAGTTCAGCAGCCCTGCGGCTGCAAGAATTCCGGCGCAGACCGCAAGCAGACAAAAGCGGACGGAGGCTCTGGGGACGAATTTCCACAGAAGCCAGAGCAGGAGAGCGATGAGCAGAAGCATGAGAAGAAGGATGGAAAAACGCAGAAATTTTATGTTTTTATGCTTTCTCATGTAGTTCCTCCTGTCCAGATATAGCCCATGCCCCGGACTGTCTTAATGTAGGGATGGTCATCGTCTTCGATTTTGGCCCGCAGCCGGTTCATGGTCACGGTGAGGGTATGATCATCGATGAAATTTCCGCCGCTGTCCCAGAGACGCTCCAAAAGAAGCTGGCGGGTGAGAATCCGCCCGGAATTCTCCGTCAGCGTCTTCAGAAGCTTGTATTCGTTGGGGGTGATGGCCAGCTTTTCTCCGCCGCGGACTGCGGTGAGAGAAGAAAAATCGAGAAGCAGAAAGCCGTCGCTCCAGCGGTCTGCCGGAACAGAGGGCTTCTCCTTTCCTCGCCGCAGCGCCACTTCTATCCGCCGCAGCAGGATTTTCATGTTGAAGGGCTTGGTTACATAGTCCTCAGCGCCCATGTCAAAGCCGGAGAGCACGTCTTCCTCCAGATCATTGGCCGTCAGAAAGATGACCGGAAGCTCCGGGCGGAGCTTCTTGATTTCCCGGCACAGGTCAAAGCCGTTCCCGTCCGGCAGGTTTACGTCCAGAAGGACCAGGGAAAAGCGCTCCTCCCGCACAAGATAGCGGGCTTTAGCGCAGGTATAGGCAGCGGCAGAGGAATAGCCGCCTGTATCCAGTTCAAAACAAAGACCGGCGTTCAGGGCCAGGTCGTCTTCCACTACTAAGATCCGTTCCATAAAAACAGCACTCCTTATGTTGCTGGAATGATTGCAGAGCCGCGCAGGCACGGTTGTTCATCCTGTGCAGCTTCTGACAGACATACGACACACGAAAGAGCCGTATTGACGCCACGGATTTAAGTATATCAGAAATTCGGAAAATGAAAAGAGAAAATGGAAAGGCGGCAGACGTCAGGGCGCAGTCCATGCGAATCGGCTATAGACGTTCATAGAGAGCGGGTATTGGACGAAACGGCATTTGACTTGTATAGTATAATGGCAGGAAAGGAGACGAACGAAGTGAACAGAATTTACAGAAGAGAATTGGCAGTTCTTTTTGCTCTTTTATTCGCGGTTCTTGTGGGCTGCGGCAGGGGCGAAAGTCCGCAGACACTGCCTTCCCCTCAGAAAGAAGCAGATGTACAGGAAGAGGCGGGCACAGCCGGACAGGATGTAGCAGAAGGGGCTGTGCAGGGAGCAGAGGAACAGAAAACGGAAAACTCCGATGAGGAACAGGCTGAGACGGGCGGAAATTCCTGGACAGTCCAGGGAAGCGGGAGCATCTCGGCAGGAGATACGCTGTCAGGAGCGGCGGTCCTTACGGCAGAGCAGCAGGAGCCGGTTCTGGCTTTCATGGACGCTTATTATCAGAGCATGGCATACCTTCAGCTTCAGGATTTGAGCGGCCTGTTTACCGAGGATGAGGAACATGCCCGGTTCCGCGCGCAGGTGGACGGAACTTCCTGGACCGCAGTGACGGACAACAGCACCCAGGAAGAGATGCACCGCGCCGTCTTTGAGATGATCCTGGGAATCCGCCAGGCATCCGGACTGGATCTGAGGTTTCTTTCTTATGACTATGAGCTGGAAGTGCAGAATATAGAGGAGCAGGCAGATGGCTGTGTTCAGATAGAAGCTGTGGAATACGCGGATATGCGTTTTTCGCATACGCCGGATACGAACAGCCAGGTCACCGGCGTCTGGCATTCTTTTGTGATAAAGGAAACGGATGGACAGTGGCGCCTGACACATCATGCAGCCTATGATTCCGCCTATTTTTCTTTTATCCGCTGGAAAAATTCCGCAACGGGAAGAAGTACGGGAGGAACCTCTGCCGGGGAGTTCGCGGCTATGGCTGAGGAAAGAATTCAGAATGCACGGGAACAGATAGAGAGCCGGGAAGCGGCGGCGGACGGCAGAACCGGTGCAGCGGCAGCCGATCATGCTTACGACAGGGAAGCCGCGGCGGCTTACGCCAGAGAATGGGCCGGAGAGCGGAATCCCCAGTGGGGCGTCTATGACGGCGCAGGAGGAAACTGTATGAACTACGTGTCCCAGTGCCTGTATGCCTCCGGTATACCGATGGACCAGTCGGGAGATGCGCAATGGTACTGGTATTCCGATTCCAGCAGGGCTCCTGCGTGGACAGGAGTGGATTCCTTCCGGGATTATGTCATGAACAACAGCGGTTACGGACTTTGCGCGCAGACAGACGTTCCCTGGAATTCGGGGGACATCGGAGATGTGATTCTGATGTCCACGGCCGGGAACTATCATCATGCGGTCATCATTACCCAGGTGGTGCAGGATGAAAGCAGCGGTACTGTGGATTACCTTATCTGCTCCAATACCGGAAATTACAGAGACTTTCCCGTGTCCGCCTATGTGTACGCGGAGCAGGAACTGGTGCGGATCGCGGGCTGGAACGGCTGAACAGGTGAAAAGGTACGCCAGGAGGGGCAGAAGCGGACAGTGGCCGCAAATTGAAAAACAGAAGACTTGGGAATAGACGGAAGCGCTTCGATGTGCTATAATCATAACGTCGGCCTGGGCCGCGTCCGCTTGGCTCACTGCCGCGGAAATAAAGGGAGAACTCAGGCGGGAGCGGGGCATTCCGCACCGCTTTGGAAAAACAGCCGCAGGAAGATGAAACCGGCAGGAAAACGACAGCGGCGGGAAGAACGGGAGGAAGCAGACAGATGGCAAATGTGACATTTCAATTTGAAAACGGGGAAAAGGTGATGGTCTCCACTATGGCAGGAGAGAATCTTCTGGAGACTGCGCGCAAATCGAATGTGGTGATTGACGCGCCCTGTTCCGGAAACGGTTCCTGCGGAAAGTGCAGGGTGAAGCTTTTAAGCGGAAAACTGGATTCCAGACAGACCCGCCATATCAGCGATGAGGAATACGCGGAGGGATGGCGCCTGGCCTGCTGCAGCCATGTGGCGGGAGACGTGGAGATTATGGTTCCGGATATTGCGTCTGCCTACAGAAGCCGCATGAAGGTGGCTGATTTGAGCTCCCCGGAAGAAGTAAGAATCTTTGATGAGTCCAAAGAGAAGGTGGAGGAAGCGGGACTTCCGATGAAGAACAATCTCAGGATTGTATCCGTAAAAATGAATCCGCCAAGTCTGGACGATACAATGCCGGATATCGAACGGCTGATCCGGGCCCTTCAGAAAGAGACGGGGATTGAGCACGTACGGGTGCCTTATTCTGTGCTGCGCCGTCTGCCGGATGTGCTTAGAAGCAGCGATTTTGATGTGCAGTGTGTGATCAGCCAGAGTAAGAGCCATGTCTTTGTCTATGAAGTATCAGGAAGCAATGAGAATCTGATTGTGGGAGGCCTGGCGGTCGATATCGGAACCACCTCAGTGGCGGCTGTCATAGTCGATATGACCAACGGAAAGATCCTGGCCAAGGCTTCCACTGGAAACGGACAGATTCGTTATGGAGCGGATGTTATCAACCGTATTATCGAATCCACGAAGCCCGGCGGACAAAAGCGGCTGCAGGACGCTATCGTTTCTGAGACGCTGAATCCGCTGATTCAGCAGATGTGCCGGGCGGCAGGAATCAGTCCCCGCCATATTTTCCGTCTGGCAGTGGCGGGCAACGCCACGATGAATCACCTGCTGATGGGGATCAACGCGGACCCGCTGCGGATGGAGCCGTATATTCCGGCCTTCTTTAAGACGAATTCCTTCTATGCGTCGGATATCCATCTGAACGTACATCCGGACGCACATATTATCATGGCGCCCAATATCGGAAGCTATGTGGGAGGAGATATCACGGCGGGCACACTGGTCAGCATGCTGTGGAACCAGCCCCACTTCTCACTGTTCATCGATCTGGGAACCAACGGCGAGCTGGTATTCGGAAACTCTGATTTCATGATGAGCTGCGCCTGCTCCGCAGGACCTGCCTTCGAAGGAGGCGATATCAGCTGCGGCATGCGCGCCACAGACGGCGCCATCGAGGCATGTACGATTGACAAGGAGACCATGGAACCCACGTTCCAGATCATCGGAGACGAGGGACAGAAACCGGTAGGCCTGTGCGGTTCCGGTATCATTGACGTAATTGCGGAGCTGTTCCGCTGCGGCATGATCAGCCCCAAGGGAAAATTTATCCGGGAAGGAAAGAGAATCAAGCACGACGCCTACGGTATGGGAAGCTATGTGCTGGCCTTTGAAGAAGAGGCAGAGGGCACAAAGGATGTAGAGATCACCGAGGTGGATATTGACAATTTTATCCGTGCCAAGGGAGCGATTTTCTCTGCGGTCCGCACGATGCTGAAGAGTCTGGATTTCGACATCAGCATGATCGAGCAGGTATATGTGGCCGGAGGAATCGGAAGCGGCATCAACATGCAGAATGCTATCAATATCGGCATGTTCCCGGATATTCCCATCGAGTATTATCACTATATCGGCAATTCCTCCCTGTCCGGCGCCTATGCCATGCTGCTTTCCACAAAAGCAGAGCGCAAGGTCTATGAGCTGGCCCAGAACATGACTTATCTGGAGCTTTCCACGGAGCCTGGATACATGGATGAGTTCGTGGCCTGCTGCTTCCTGCCTCATACGGACAGCAGCCTGTTTCCGTCAGTGACTCAGAAATAGACAGAGACAGGAAACGGCGGCGGAAAATAGAGACAGAAATTAGAGCAGAAACATAAATGAGCAGATACGCATACCGGCCGGAGCTATATGTCCCGGCCGGCATGCTGTCATAAAGCATGAGACTGTGTCGGGAAGAAAATCCTGAGAAGGTCTCAGGAAAGAGAGATGAAAATATGGATTTCCCTTATGAAAAGGACAATAAAGAACGGATTCCCCTGGAGCACTATCTGAGCGAATATCGGAATATCGATCCGAAGGAAGCGGCCGAGCGCTGCGGTGTAGAGTATGACGAGGAGAAGCAGCAGTTTCATATCCGGCTGATGGGCTTCCGCTATCTGGTAGATTTTCCGGAATTTGCGGTGCACAAGGAAGACGAGAATGAGGAGGGCGCTTTTCTTCTGCTGGACATGGTTCCGGCGAAGATAATTGTGCTGCGCTTTCTAATTTCAGCCCAGGTGGTAAAGAGCAGCGGCAAATACCTGACCTACCGGGAAGTGCCCTGGGGCGAAGTATATTTCCGCCAGTTTGAGGGACGCTGCCTGATGAGGCTGAAATTTGGCTTCGGTTTCAAGCTGGACAAATTTGCGGAAGGCATGGAAAAAATACCAGGCGTGAAGAAGCTGAGCCTGGGCGATGTTTCCTATGAATTTGAATTCATCAATGGTCTTCATGTGCGCTTCATTCTCTGGGCCGGAGACGAGGAGTTCCCGCCATCCTCTCAGATCCTCTTTGAGGACAACTTCCCCTATGCGTACCAGGCAGAGGACCTGGCTGTGGTGGGTGATATTTCCATCTCTACACTGAAAGCTCTGGCAGCCTGAACCCCACCGAACGGGGATGAGAAAAGGAAGAGGCATGGAAAGACAGACCAGAAGCCGGACAGAAGAAGTATAAAAAGAGCGGATAAAAGAAAGGCAATAGCAAGGAGACAGGAGCAATGAAGGATTCCAAAAAGGCGATTCTGGTGGTGAGCTTTGGTACAAGCTTTCACCGGACCAGAGAGAAAACCATTGACAGAATAGAGAAAGATATCGAAGAAGCTTATCCGGATTACCGGATTTACCGGGCCTGGACCAGCAAGCTGATTATTGCCAAGCTGCTGCGCCGTGATCAGATTCGGGTTTTCACGGTTTCCGAGGCTGTGGAACAGATGATCGAGGATGGAATTACCGAGTTGATTGTGCAGCCGACCCATGTGATCAACGGAGTGGAAAACGATCTGATGAAGGAGGATGTGCTGGGGAGGCGGGACGCTTTTGAAAGCGTGGCCTTCGGTGATCCGCTGCTGACCTCCCAGGAAGACAATGAGGCAGTGATTCATGCGGTGATGGAAGAGTTTCCGGACTTGAAGGAAGACGAGGCGCTGGTACTGATGGGACATGGAACCACGCACTATGCCAATTCCATCTATGCGGCCCTGGATTATACGTTTAAGGATTTGGGATATTCCAGAGTATTCCTGGGAACAGTGGAAGCTTATCCGTCCATGGAATCCCTGAAAAAGCAGATCCGCGCGCTGGGACCCAGAAGACTGATACTGGCGCCCTTTATGGTGGTGGCCGGCGACCATGCGATTCATGATATGTCCGGTGAGGATGAGGATTCCTGGAGAAGCCAGTTTGAAAAGGAAGGCTATGAGGTAGTCTGCAGGATGCAGGGGCTTGGAGAGTATCCGGGTATCAGGAGAATGTATCTGGATCATGTGCATGCGGCAGAGGAGAGGCTTCGGGAGGTCTGTCCGGCAGAAGAGCACAGGTCCGTTGAAACGCCGTTCGGAGAAGCTTCCATGGAGGATAATCAGATATTTCCTTTATAAAAACTCAGAAAATCTCTTTTTAGGAGCTAAATTTAGGAGGTAAATTTAGGAGCAGACGTGACTCGTGTAAGCCACGCCTGCTCCTGTTTAAGGTTATCTATCTCCCGACAACCCTTTGTCTGGTATAATAAATAAGTATGTGCCTGACGGCAGTTATGCTTGGAACTGTCTGGGTTCGTTCAGCTTTCAGGGGGGATGCCGGCAGTTTTTCTACTGCCGGGATGCCTTGAGAGCCGGCGAGACGGTCAGGATAATCCGTGAAAAGGCCTTCATGAAGACAAAGAGCAGCACAGAATTTACGCCCAGAGAAACCGTGTTCTTAATCAGGCGGATGGTGAAGAGATACTCCCATTCCATGCCGTACATAAAATGAAGCCACATGGTATTAAGCGTGCAGGCAATGATAAACTCTGCCAGGCCCGCTGCGAAAGCGCGCAGGGGAGTAATCTTTGCCCGGTAAAGAATCAGGCCGAACAGAAAACCGAGAATCGCGTAGCTGATGGTAAAGCCAGGGAAAAAGGGACCTGTCTGGGGAGCTGCGAAAAAGCTGATGACATCGCCCGTAAGTCCTGCTGCCATACCCATAACAGGGCCGCCGCAGGCGGCTGCCGCGGCCAGAGCCAGAAAGGCAAAACGGAATTCAAGAAATTCGGTCATTTTGATGCTGAAGAAGGAGAGAGCCACGTAAGCCGCCACAAAAAGGCCGCAGAGACAGATGCTCTGTACCTTCTTCAAATTTTGAAACTGTTCCCGGAACGCAAAAGCGTCTTTTGAAAATAACTGCATAAAAAATACACCTCCTGTAAGTGTGTCAGGTAAAATAAATAATATCGAGACTGTCCCAGCCCGATCTCCTCCACACATGAGATGTACTCATCTGCAGCAACGGGTGCGGATATTATATCGTAAGACCAAGCTCTCATGCTCTGCTTTTCGTTTCGCGGCAACTCCCCAGCCAGCGAACACTTGACGCATAAAATCCTACTTCGCTATTATTTATTTTCCAAAAACTTTCTCCAGCTTAAGCGGGAGAGATGAAGGTTAGAAACCCTGTCCTTCATCTGAGGCCATTATAACATATTACTATAATAATGCAATGGATATTATTAAATTTTTAACAAAGATTTTTCTTTCTCTTGCGCGTCAGGCAGGAATGTGGTATTCTGTTAGCCTGTTAGAACAGAAAGTGAGATGAAGTTATGATACTGCATGCGCTGGAACATGCGTTTCTGGATACGATTAGAATGGTACCCTTTTTGCTGGCGGCCTTTCTGGCACTGGAAGCGCTGGAGCATTATTCGAATAACTATATGAACCGTATACTCGGAAAAGTGGGAAAGGCGGGGCCTGTAGTGGGAGCCCTTTTCGGCTGCGTTCCCCAGTGTGGTTTTTCCGTGGCGGCGGCCAACCTGTATTCCGGAGGCGTCATTACTCTGGGAACTCTGCTGGCTGTCTTCCTTTCCACTTCGGATGAAGCGGTGCTGATTCTGCTGGGAAATCCGGGAAGCGGGGGAGTCATTGCGCAGCTTTTGATAGGAAAGGTGCTCATAGGAATTCTGTTTGGCTATTTGACAGACCTGATTCTGAGAAAGAAAAAGGAAGAAAAACACATTGAAGATTTATGCAGAAGCTGCGGCTGCAGCGGCCACGGCGGCATTCTGAAGCCGGCTCTCCGCCACACGCTGCGGCTGACAGTCTATATTCTGGTCTTTACCCTTGTGCTGAATCTTCTGCTGGAATGGATAGGAACAGATACGCTGACTGCTGCTTTGGGACGGGACACCTGGTTCCAGCCCCTTCTGACAGCTCTCCTGGGACTGATTCCCAACTGCGCTTCTTCTATATTGATTACAGAGCTTTACCTGGCGGGGGGATTGAGCTTTGCGTCCGCTATGGCCGGGCTCTGTGCCGGAGCCGGCGTGGGGCTGGCTGTCCTTTTTAAGACCAACCATCCCGTGAAAGAAAATGTGGCAATTCTGGCTCTGCTGTATGTGATTTCGGCAGCAGTAGGAGTCATCCTGGAGATCTTTCTTTAATTTCTGTCTCTGAAGCAGCGAAAAAATGTGAAATGACCAGGCCGGGTCTGGGAGACCGTTTCCATTGATACTCCGGGTCCGGCTCTATTCCCGCGGCCAGTTTGGAGAGTGTCGCAAAATTATCAAATTAGATGATAGAGTGACTCCCTCGCTTAATCTAAAGGGAAAACGGAAGTAATCTCACCTGTACTGTGGCTTACTTCCGTTTTTTGGCGTACTTTAATAAAGATATTTGTTTTTTCTATTTTTAAGCAAGTTTTTTCACAGGAAATAAATGTTTTCCTGTTCGGTCATTCTGTATTTTCGCGTGAAGTTTATTGAGATTATACCCCATACTAAGTAAAAGAATCTCCAGTTTTACTTTGGTTTTCCCACGGAGTAAAAATCTTTGAAATTCGTAATCGTTTTTCAGGACTCCGAATGCTCCTTCCACTTGGATCGAACGGTTCATCCGATATAGAATCCCTGTCTCGCTTAGGATATTTTCATAGGATTCCTGGCGTTTCTCTAAAAAACTTTTAGAGACGTACAGTCGTTTATTCCCTTTTGCTTTCGTACATTTCTCTTTATAAGGACATCCGATACAATCTTCACATTCGTAGACGGTTACTTCCGATTCATACCCGCTCTTACTTGTCTGCTTTTTCAGGAAGATCGGCTGCAGTTTCTTCCCGGCATGGCAGGTATAGGTATCTGTTCCTTCATCATAACCCATGTTTTCCCGTTTACTGATATCCTTTTTAAAACTCCTCTTTTTCCATTTCTCATACGTCTGTGGTTTGATATAGGGCTTTTGTTTCTGCTCCCTCAGATAGCTGTAACCTTCTTCGCTTTCATATCCCGAATCTGCCGTTACACTGGGATAACGGAATCCAAGATTTTCTTCCATTCTTTTCAAGAACGGAACAAGAGTCCAGACATCATTACGGTCCTGGAAAATGTCCACTGCCACAATGTATTCACTGTCCACTGCAATCTGTACGTTATATCCCGGTTTCAACTGGGCGTTGCGCATATGGTCATCCTTCATGTGCATGAATGTGGCATCCGGATCGGTCTTGCAGTAATTATTCCGCCCCTGAAAACTGGCGGTGTGCCAGTCGTAGATTGTCTGACGTTCCAGAAAACGCCGGAACAGTTCCAGATATTTCTGGTTACGACTTTTGCGCTTTCCTCTGCCATGGACAAAAACAGTATGCTGTTCTTCGCAGATCTGTTCCAAAAATCGGCAGATCTCCTGAAGATCCTGTGTCCTTGTGGCTTCAGTTACCTGAAAACTTTGTATGTATTCCTGATTCAAAAGCAAAACTGCCTCCTGTATCTTCTGGAACATTTTTGTTTCCCATTTCCCTACAGATTTTTTCCAGACGAAAGTATATTTGTTTGCACAGGCCTCCAGTTTTGTTCCATCAATAAAAACGGTTTCCTTCGACAGCTCGCCCGCATTTTTCAGTCTCTTTACCATTTGATAGAAGAGAGCTTCACAGGCATCCGCCAGGAATCCGGTACGGAAACGTGCGATCGTGCTGTGGTCAGGTGCTTTCTGCCCGGCAAGCAGCCACATAAAGTTGATATCTCGTCTGCATGCCGTTTCGATTTTTCTGGATGAATAAATGTTCTGGGAATAAGCATAGGTCAGGATCTTGAACATGGCCTTAGGGTCTACTGCCGGATTTCTGCCTTTGGCAGAGTAAGCCTGATACAGCAAGCTGTAATCTAATTCCTCCAATTCGTGGCTCAGCAGTCGGACAGAATCATCATCAGGAACCAAACCTTCCAAATTTAATGGCAAAACCAGTTGATAAGGCTCGCCGAATTCGGTATAATTTTTATGGTATTTTTGGTTAGTAGGCATATCTAATTATACCATGGATTACGGACTCTTCGGGGTCCGTTTTCTGTTTTCAAGCATAAAAATGGAGCCATTGCTCCATAGATGATTACTCATCTATTTTGCAACGGCCCCTTGACTTTCGTAAAAAAAGTTTAAATTTTCGTTAAGATTGAATGGCTGATATAGTTATTTGCAGTAAATTTTGATATGATAGACAGGAATTTAGGAAACTGGAGGACTGTATTTTATGAAGAAATTAGGATGGTATCTGATGAGCTTCGTTCCGCTTGTGGGAATGCTTGGAATTCAGCTTGTCGTTACAATTGCTGTGATGATGGCCTGGATAATAACCGCCGGGTACGAAGGAGCGATGCAGATCTATACGGACAATGCCATTGTGGTGGTTACATGGATGCATGTATCGACGCTTGTGGTTATGGGGCTGTGGTACTGGCTTTATGTAGTGCGCAGACAGAAGAAAGCGGGAATTCCCTTTGCCGGATTTTTTACCGGAAAAAGCTTTGGCTTTACCGTGATGCTGGCGTTCGGAGCTCAGCTTCTGATAGGGCTTATTTTGACAGTATGGCAGTATGCGGCGCCGGATATGATTGAAGCTTATAATCAGATGATGGAGGAATCCGGCATAGCGACCACGGGCTTCCTGTCTATTATCGCCACGGTAATCCTGGCGCCCATAGGAGAAGAGATAATTTTCCGTGGGCTTACCATGGAGTACCTGAAAAAGGCCGGAGCCGGTTTTTGGGCGGCCAATGTGATCCAGGCGTTTTTCTTTGGCTTCGCCCATTTGAATCTGGTTCAGGGAACCTATGCGTTTCTTCTGGGTCTGACCTGCGGCTATGTGGTCTTGAGGTACCGGTCTCTTCTGGCTGGAATTGCGGTACATATGGTTTTCAATGCCTACGGAACCTTCGTGACACCGCTTCTGAACATGATTTTCGGCTCTGAACCCTCAGCGGCGGTAGAAATTGGCTGTTATGTGGCAGCCATTGTGTTTGGCGCGGGGCTTTTCGCGGCTGGTCTGATACTGGTAAAAAAAGATTTAAAAGAAAAGGAAGAAAGAGAAGAAGCGGAGCAGTCTGTGTATGATGGCGCTTCTCCCATGCTTCATTCATAAAAGCGGTGGAAAAAGGGAGCTGCTGCAAAATAGATGAGAATTCATATCAATTCATCTATGGAGCAAGGGCTCCCTTTTTAGAGAGAATTTAGATAGGTGCCGGTGTGCAAATCCTGTTTAGGAATTTTTCTGGTTTTCTTTTCTGTAGACAAGCCAGGAGTAGACGAAAAGTCCCGCTACTCCGGCCAGAATGACTGCAAAGGAGACATTCATCATCCAGGGAAAACCTGTGACGCCGGCAGCGATCATGACAATGCCATAGATGCAGAATACAAAGGCGCCCATGGCATGTGTTTTTTTCCAGACATAAGGACTTTCCAGAGTCCAGGGCGTCTTGATGCCGAAGGTGTAGTTGGATCGGATCTGGGGCATATAGTTTCCAAGCACAAGGAACAAAAGACCAATGGCTATGGGAACAATGCGTCCTACGCTGACCGGCCATCCCATGGCCGCGGCGTTGGTTACCCAGACGAGGCCGATGAAGAGCAGCACGACAAAGACGCAGAAGATACGGTAGGCTTTTTCGTGCTTCTGATAACTCTGCTTTCTCGGGTCGATTCTGGGAATCAGGACAAAAAGACCTGTTATAATAAGCGGAACCGCGGCAATCATCAGAGAGACATATTTGCTGCCGTATCCATCGATTTCTCCGGCCGCGTTCCAGTGAATCGGAATTGTGTCGGGCATCTGCGGAAGCAGGATGAACTGTCCGATCAGAGACAGAAGAGACAGAACAAATAATATAAGATTCATTTTTTTCATTTCTTTTTTCCTCCTTCAGAAAAATCAAAGAACCATTTCATAAGCTCCTGAAATACAGTCATGTTCAGGCTGTATATGATATTCTGCCCATTCCGCTCGTCCAGTACAAGGCCGGCGGCTTTGAGTGTATTCAGATGGTGGCTGATGGATGGTTTCGAGATATCGAAGCAGCCGGCGATTTCCCCGGCCGTCATGTCCCGCTCTGCAAGAAGCTCCAGGATGCGCCGCCTGGTGGGATCAGAGAGGGCTTTGAAAGCATCATTCAAACAGCATTCCTCCTTTGTGGGGCGAAGCCGGCAGCGGCCAGATACTTCTGCGCCTTTTCCGGCTAAACATAAGATTGTTTTTGTAATTAGATATTTAGGTATATTTCTAATTATCTAAGAACAGAGTATCACGGAAAAGAAGAAATGTCAACAGAGAAAATGAGTGAGCGGGAAATCGTTTTGTGATATACTTTACTCCAGATAAAAGGACGCGGCGGAAGAGGTTTCCCTGCGTCTCCGAAAAAAGGAGAAAGAAAAATGAACACAGACAGACTGGTTAAGACATTTCAGGAGCTGGTATCCATTGATTCTCCATCCTTTGGAGAGAGAAAAATGGCGGATGAACTGACCGTACGCCTGAGAAAGCTGGGATTTACGGTTTCCGAGGACAGGGCTGGAGAATATTATGGAGGGACGGCCGGAAATCTCTATGCCTTCCGGAAGGGGAGCATTCCCGGAAAGCCCCTTCTTTTTTCCACCCATATGGACACAGTAGAACCTGCAGAGGGGAAAAAGGCGGTTCTTCACGGGGACGGACGGATCACCAGCGGCGGGGCGACGGTTCTGGGAGCAGACTGCATGGCTGGAACAGCGGCGCTTCTGGAGGCTGTGACGGAGTTGGAGGAAGAACAGGCAGACTGCAGGGCTCTGGAGATTCTGTTTTTCATTGGAGAGGAAAAGCATCTGAGGGGCAGCGCGGTTTTTGATTTTTCCTGTGTGCAGGCAGAAGAATCCTATATTCTGGATTTGAGCGGTCCTGCCGGAACGGCGGCCATACAGGCTCCGACACTGATTGATTTTGAAATCGTGGTGCATGGAAAGGCTGCCCATGCGGGCTTTGCGCCGGAACAGGGCGTTCATGCCATTAGAATCGCGGCAAACGCTGTGGCGCGGATGGATATGGGGAGAACCGGCGCGTCCATGACAGTCAATATCGGCCACATAGAAGGCGGTGTGAAGGCCACCAACATTGTTCCGGAACGCTGCAGCTTGAGGGGAGAAGTGCGGAGCTATTCCCATGAGCAGGCACTGGAAGAGATGAAAAAGATAGAAGGGATTTTTCAGGAGGAAGCCGAAAAGGCAGGGGGAAGCTGTGAGGTACAGTTTACAGTCCCGCTGCAGGCCTACCGGGTGCCGGAGACGCACTCCTGCGTGAAGCGTTTCCGGAGAGTCTGCGAAGAACTGGGACTGCCGGTGAGACTGGTGCCCACTTTTGGGGGCAGCGATCAGAGCAATCTGGCCCTTCACGGAGTGCAGGGACTTGTGCTGGCCAGCGCCATGGAGCAGGTACATTCCTGTGAAGAATATACGACGGTGTCAGGCCTGGAGACCGTGGCAGAGATCGTGAAGGGCCTGATGCAGGAACGGGCATAGGCTTTGTACTTTTTCAGAATCATGGGTATGTTCCGTAGATTTTTCAGAAAAAATATGGTAGAGTAAGGAACACAGGTTAGTGATTACTCAATAGGAAAGGGTATGAAAACGCAGGAAAAACGCGAGTGTGAAGGAGGAATTGGTTATGTCAGTGATAAAGATTACAGAGCAGAACTTTGAGGCAGAAGTGCTGAAATCGGACGTCCCGGTATTGGTGGATTTCTGGGCTGTATGGTGCGGACCCTGCCAGATGCAGGGGCCGATTGTGGATGAGCTGGCAGAAGAGGTGTCCGGGATCAAATTCGGAAAGCTGAATGTGGATGAAAATATGAGTCTGGCGCAGCAGTACCGTGTGGCGAGCATCCCGACCCTTCTGGTGTTCAAGAATGGGAAAATTGCGGCTTCCGCAGTGGGGCTTCAGTCCAAGGAAGGCCTGAAGAAACTGCTGGGAATCTAAAAATCCGGGAGCGGGGAAAATGGCAGGATATGATGTAATTATAGTGGGAAACGGGCCTGCGGGTCTGTCGGCCGCTCTATATACCAGCCGGGCGAACCTGAAGACATTGGTTATCGGAAAGGATCAGGGAGCTCTGGCGAAGGCGGAGCGGATTGAGAATTATTTTGGCATGGCGGAGCCGGTGTCAGGCTGCGAGCTTGTGGAGAATACCAAGCAGCAGGCAAAAAGTCTGGGGGCCGCTCTGGTGACGGATGAGATTTTTCATATTTCCTGGAATCAGGGCTTTGTGCTGGAGGGACGGGAAGGAACCTATCAGGCCGTATCGGTGCTTCTGGCCACGGGAAGTTCCCGGAAAAAAGCAGACATCAAGGGACTGGCTGAGCTGGAAGGCCGCGGCGTCAGCTACTGCGCCATCTGCGACGCTTTTTTCTTCCGGGGACGGAAGGTGGCGGTCCTGGGAAATGAAGAGTATGCAGTCCATGAGCTTGGCCAGCTTCTTCCGGTGGCTGGTTCCGCGGTTCTGCTGACAAATGGGAAGGAGCTTTTGGCCAGTGCCCCGGAGGGCGTACCGGTCATTACAAAAAAGATAACGTCGGTAAATGGAGAAGAAGAGGTTGCGGGAGTGACCTTTGAGGATGGCAGCAGCCTGGAGCTTGACGGCCTTTTTGTGGCGCTTGGAAGCGCCGGAGCGGTGGATCTGGCCAGGAAGATCGGGGCTTTGACAGACGGGCGTAGCATACAGACTGACGAGAATATGGCGACGAATGTGCCGGGACTTTATGCGGCAGGAGACTGCACCGGAGGCCTTCTGCAGATTTCCACAGCAGTGGGAGAGGGAGCAAAGGCAGCCATGAGCATGATTAAATTTGTAAGGCAGCAAAAAAAGGGCTGATTATGACGGAAGAAGCAGGAAACTGCGGACGAAAAGGAGAAGTTTATGAGAGGGATTTACACCAATATTGTTGAGATCCGGCAGAAGGTTTTTACAGAGGTGGCGCGGCTGGCCTATGAGGGCGGCGATTATTCGCGGATCATAAACCTGCCGTATAAGATTATCCCCGGCGAAGTGGCGACCTACCGGGAAAGCGTATTTCTGGAAAGGGCGATTGTGGAGGAACGGCTCCGTCTGGCCATCGGTCTTCCTCTGCGGAAGATGACAGAGCACGCGCCGGTATCACAGGGCATTGAGGAGAGCGCAATCGCGGAAAAATATTACGATCCGCCACTGGTGAATATTATTAAATTTGCCTGCCATGCCTGCCCGGAAAATGAGGTGCGGGTGACAGATTCCTGCCAGGGCTGCCTGGCTCATCCCTGTAAGGAAGTCTGCCCCAAAGACGCGATTTCCATAGTGAATGGGAAGTCTGTCATCGATCCGGAAAAATGCATCCGGTGCGGACGCTGCATTTCGGCCTGCCCCTATGGCGCGATCATGAAGCTGGAACGCCCCTGCGCGAAGGCATGCGGTGTGGATGCCATCCGCACGGATGAGCTGGGAAGGGCGGACATTGACTATAATAAATGCGTTTCCTGCGGCATGTGTCTGGTGAACTGCCCGTTCGGGGCCATTGCGGACAAGAGCCAGATTTTCCAGACGATTCACGCCATTAAGAGCGAGACTCCGGTTTACGCGGCGCTGGCCCCTGCTTTTGTGGGACAGTGGGGCAAAGATCTGCCGCCGGAGAAGGTGCGCGAGGCGTTTAAGATGCTGGGCTTTGAGGATGTGATTGAGGTGGCTGTGGGAGCGGATCTCTGTACGATTGAGGAAGCCCACGATTTTATGGAGGAGGTGCCGGACAAGCTGCCGTTTATGGGAACCTCCTGCTGCCCTGCCTGGTCGGAGATGGCGAAGATGCTGTATCCGGAATATGCGAAATGTATCTCTATGGCGCTGACGCCCATGGTGCTGACCGGCCGCCTGATCAAGAAAAAGCATCCGGGATGCAAGGTGGTCTTTATAGGGCCCTGCTCGGCCAAGAAGCTGGAGGCAAGCCGGGCCGATATCCGGAGCGACGTGGATTTTGTGCTGACCTTCGAGGAGGTCATGGGCATGTTTGAAGCAAAGGAGATCGATTTCACGCAGATCACGGGAGCTGATAATCTCTCCGGCTCCAGCGCGGATGGCCGTGGTTTCGCGGTCAGCGGCGGCGTGGCGAACGCCGTAGTGAACTGTATCAGGGAGCTGGACCCGGAGAGGGAGGTTAAGGTGGTGAACGCCGAGGGCCTGCGGGAATGCAGGGCCATGCTGGATGAGGCGAAAAAGGGAACCTACGACGGTTATCTTCTGGAAGGCATGGGATGTCCCGGAGGCTGTGTGGGCGGCGCAGGTATCCTGCAGAGTCCCACCAAGGCCAAAGGACAGGTAAAGCTGATTATGAAGAAGGCCAAAAATAAAGGCGTTCTTTCCAGCGATTACAAAGATATACTGAAGAGTCTGGAGGAAGAGTAAATGAAACTGATGATTGCATCCGATATCCACGGTTCTGCGTATTACTGCAGAAAGCTTCTGGAGGCTTATGACAGAGAAGGGGCGGACAAGCTTCTTCTGCTGGGAGATGTGCTGTACCACGGACCGCGCAACGATCTGCCGGAGGAATACGCGCCCAAGGAAGTGATTGCCATGCTGAATCCCAGAAAGCAGGAAATCCTGTGCGTCCGCGGCAATTGTGACACGGAAGTGGATCAGATGGTGCTGGAATTTCCGATTATGGCGGAATACTGTATTCTCTATCTGAATGATCGGATGATTTTTGCCACGCACGGCCATGTGTTCAACGAGCAGAATCTGCCGATGCTGAAGAAAGGGGATATCCTGCTTCACGGCCACACCCATGTGCCGGTGTGCCATGAGACGGAAAACTATACCTATCTCAATCCCGGTTCCGTATCCATTCCCAAGGAGAACAGCTGGCACGGATACATGATTTTGGAGAACGGGAAATTTGTGTGGAAGGATCTGGATGGCGAAGTGAAAAAGGAATTCTGCCCGGAGAAGTAAAGAACGGGAGAATCTGCAGAGCAGAAGGGGCCCCGCCAGGAAAATAGGAACGCCGTATTTTCCTGGCGGGGCCGTGTACTTCCTGCACATTTTGAGAAGAAAGGAATAACATGGATAAAATGCCGGGAATTTCCGCAGTCTGGTTCACATAAATGTGCAAAATACCTTGAAAAATGACAAAAGAACAGATATAATGAAAATAACTTTGGGAAAAAAACTGTGATTTGAAGCGGAGAGAAAAAATATATGCGTAAATTTGTTAAAATAAGCCGCCGTGTGCTTGCGGCGGTGCTTGCGGCCAGTATGTGCTTTTCCCTGCAGGCCTTTGCCACAGAGTCAGAGATTAAGCAGCAGCAGAAGGAGACGCAGAAGCAGCTGGATGCCATCAATCAGGAGATGAAGTCCATCGAGAGCCAGAGAGACAGTATTCTGGCGGAGATTGATTCCCTGAATTCAGATCTTGTGGATGTGGTGCTGAATATGGAACTTCTGGACGCGGATCTGGCGGCGAAGGAAGAGGAGTTAAATCAGGCTCAGGCCGATTATGACGCAGCCAAGCAGAAGGAAGAAGAGCAGTATGAGGCTATGAAGCTTCGAATCCAGTACATATACGAGGAAGGCGATATGGATTATCTGACGCTTTTCCTGGAAGCCGACAGTTTTGCGGATTTTCTGAACCGGGCGGATTTCGCGCGGGAGATTCAGACCAAGGACCGGCAGATGCTGGAGGAATATCAGGCTACAAAGGCTGAGGTAGAAGAGCTGATGGATCAGCTGGAGCAGGAGAAGACGGATATGGAAGCCCTGGAAGCCGAGTATGAGGAGCAGAAGGCATCTATGGAAGCGACCCTTGCTCAGAAGCAGGCAGAAGAAGCTGATTATGAGACACAGCTTGCCAATGCCCAGGCACAGGCATCCTCCTATAAGAAAAAACTTCAGGAACAGCAGAGCCAGTTAAAGAAGCTGGAGGCAGAGCGCCTTGCAAAGGAGAAAGCGGCGGCAGCCCAGGAGACCGCTTCCGTAAGCACAGGCTCATCCTCCTCGGGCAGCAGTTCCGGTTCATCCGGTTCCAGCTCGTCCGGTTCCAGCGTTTCCGTTTCCGGCGGAAGCTCTACGGGTTCAGCCATTGCCAGCTATGCTCTTCAATTTGTGGGAAATCCCTATGTGAGCGGAGGGACAAGCCTGACAAACGGCGCGGACTGCTCTGGTTTTACCCAGTCTGTGTTCAAGCATTTCGGCATTTCGATCCCGAGAACTTCGGATGCTCAGGGACGCGCGGGACGTGAAGTCAGCTATTCGGAGGCTCAGGCCGGGGATATCATTTATTACGGCGGCCATGTGGCGATCTATCTTGGCGGCGGACGTATCGTTCACGCCAGCACAGCGAAGACCGGTATCAAGACCGGCACGGCTACTTACCGGACGATTCTGTCAGTGCGCAGATATTATTAACGGATACTGCCGCGGGGAAAACGGTAAAACAATAAAACGAGACAGCAAAATCAGCTGTAATCTGTCAAAGAAGGATGTTCCGGGGTCAGCAAGGCCCGGCGGGACATCCTTTTTCTGATGCTGAAGATCCCGGCGGCGGAACCGGGCAGCCTGCTTTTCATTGAATTCTTAAGATTTCAGAAAACTACTTGACTATATTATATATATATGATATATACAATATATAAAATATATCAGCCGTATGGATGGTATATGGAACCCTTATATGCGCAGAATGAGGAAGAGGTACTTATGAATATTATTATCAGCAATTCAAGCGGCAAACCAATCTATGAGCAGATTACCGCCCAGATTAAGGGGATGATTATGAATGGGGCGTTAAAGCCCGGAGATCCGCTGCCATCCATGCGCCTTTTGGCGAAAGAGCTGCGTATCAGCGTCATTACTACCAAGAGGGCTTATGAAGAACTGGAGCGGGACGGATTTATCTCCACAATCGTAGGAAAGGGCAGTTTTGTCCGGGAAGCAGACCGGGAGTTTGTCCGGGAAGAAAAGCTCAAAGCCGTGGAAAACCATCTGCAGGCAGCCGTGGAGGAGGCAAGGCAGTGCGGGATGGAAAAAGAGGAAGTCGTTGAGATTTTGAATATGTTGTTTGAGGAGATATGATTATGGAATATGCCATTGAGGTACAGGGATTAACGAAACATTATCCGGGATTTACGCTGGACCATGTAAGCTTTTCAGTGCCGGCCGGGAGCATTGTGGGTTTTATCGGAGAAAACGGAGCCGGAAAGAGTACAACCATTAAGGCTCTGCTGCGTCTGATCCGGCCAGAGGAAGGGGAGATAAGCCTTCTGGGAAAGAAGGATGGCGCAGCCTTCCGGGAGATCAAAGAGCAGATAGGGGCAGCCTTCGATGAGAGCTATTTTCCGGATAATCTGCGGATAAAGGACGTAGACCGGATTATGAGAAGTATTTTCAAAACCTGGGAAAGCGATAAATTTTTGTCCTACTGCCGGCGTTTTGAACTGCCGGGAAAGAAAACAGTCAAGGAGTTCTCCAGAGGCATGAAGATGAAACTTTCCATCGCGGCGGCCCTGTCCCACCAGACAAAGCTTCTGATTCTTGATGAGGCGACCAGCGGTCTGGACCCGGTGGTGCGCAGCGAGATTCTTGACATTTTTCAGGAATTCATTCAGGAAGAGGATCATACGGTTTTCCTTTCCTCTCATATTACGAGCGATATTGAGCGGATCGCAGACTACATTCTTCTGATCCACAAAGGGAGGATTCTTCTGTTTGAGGATAAAGACACGCTTCTTTACGAATATGGCATCGTGCGCTGTACCCGGGAACAGGCGGACCGTCTTGATCAGAAGCAGGTTGTGGGAAGGCGCGAGAATCAGTTTGAGACAGAGGTGCTGGTCAAAAATGTCCGGGAGCTGCAGGAAAAGCCGGGGCTTGTGGTAGACCGGGCCTCCCTGGAAGATATTCTTTTATTTACCGTAAAAAATGGAATGGAGGAAAAAAGAAGATGAAAGGACTTTTGGTAAAAGATCTCTGCAACCTGCGGCAGGTGGCAAGACAGTCTCTGATTGTAGTGGCGGTGCTGGCTGCATGGTGCTTTTTCCTGGGAGATTCTCAGCTGTTTTCCATGATGTCGATCATCTACAGCCTGATGCTTTTGTTTACGGCTGTGAGCTATGATGAGATGGCGCAGTTTAACAAATACGCGCTTACCCTGCCCGTGACAAGAAAGGATCTGGTCCGCAGCAAATATGTCCTGATGCTCTTTCTGTTCCTGGCCGGAATCGTGACTGGTCTTGTGGGAAAAGCAGTGCTGGGAATCCTGATCGGCGACGCGGGAAGCGTCTCTCTGGCAGAGCAGGGTTTCTCACTCCTGTCTGTGGCCTGCATCTATCTGCTGGCCTTTGACATTTTTCTGCCGGTGATCTTTCGGCTGGGTATTGAGAAAGCAAGGCTCTTTCTGGCCCTGATCTTTGTGGTGGTTTCCGGCGTGCTTTTTGGGGCCGTGACGCTGGTGAGAAACAGCGGCATTGAGATTACATCCGGGATGGTCTTTGCCGCGGTGGGAGCGGGCGCAGCGCTGACGGCGGCAGGCCTTCTGATATCCTATTTCCTGTCCCTTCGAGTGATGCAGAAGAAGGAATGGTAGGCGGAAAAAGTCCGCAGAATAAAATTGATAAAAAAATAACAAAAAACTATTGCATCTTTTCCTGATCCCGTATATAATAACATATGAAAATAATAACTATTATTAATACTGAGACACAGGAGGAAAACATTTTATGAAGACGGTTATTATCGGTGCAAATCATGCGGGAATCGCTGCGGCAAATACACTTCTGGACAATTATCCGGATCAGAAGGTTGTCATGATCGACCGTAATACAAATCTGAGCTATCTGGGCTGCGGAACCGCGCTCTGGGTGGGACGTCAGATTGATTCCTATGAGAACCTGTTTTATACAAATAAAGAAGCCTTTGAAGCCAAGGGCGCACAGATCTATATGGAGACTTCCGTGGCGCGGATTGATTTTGAGAAGAAGATCGTGTACTGCGAGAAGAAGGATGGCAGCGCCTTTGAAGAAAGCTATGATAAGCTGATTCTGGCGACGGGCTCTCTGCCGATTTCTCCGAATCTGCCTGGAAAGGATCTGAAGGGCATCAGCTTCCTGAAGCTGTTCCAGGAAGGACAGGAGGTAGACCGTCAGATCAGTGATCCGGCTGTGAAGCGGGTGGCGGTAGTCGGATCAGGCTATATCGGCGTGGAGATTGCAGAGGCCGCGAAACGCCGCGGCAAGGATGTGCTGCTTTTTGATGTAGCTCCCTGCTCCCTTGCCAGCTATTATGATACCTGGTTTACAGATGATATGGACAAAAATCTGCAGGACCATGGAATCGAGACACATTTCTGCGAGCGCGCCACTGCTTATAAGGGAACGGAGCGCGTAGAGGCGATTGTGACAGACAAGGGAGAGTATCCGGTAGACATGGTGATCAATGCCATTGGCTTTATCCCGAATACAGAGCTTGGAAGAGAGCATCTGCAGTGCCTGGCAAATGGCGCTTATCATGTGGACAATCACCAGCAGACCAGCGATCCGGATGTCTACGCGGTAGGTGACTGCGCTTCCATCTACTCCAACGCGCTCCGGGCGGAGACTTACATTGCTCTGGCTACCAACGCGGTGCGCAGCGGTATTGTGGCGGGCCACAATGTGGGCGGAACAAAGCTTGACGCCATCGGCGTACAGGGCTCCAACGGCATTTCCATCTTTGGATACAACATGGTGTCTACGGGTCTGTCTGTAAGGGCTGCGGAGAAGAACGGCATGAAGGTAAAATATTCTGATTTCGAGGATCTGCAGAGACCGGGCTTTATGAAGGAGAACGCAAAGGTTAAGATCCGCCTGGTATATGAGGAGGACAGCCGCCGGCTGGTGGGAGCGCAGATGGCGTCCACAGAGGATATTTCCATGGGAATCCATGTGTTCTCTCTGGCCATCGAAGAGGGCGTGACCATCGACAAGCTGAAGCTTCTGGATATCTTCTTCCTGCCGCACTTTAATCAGCCTTATAACTACATTACCATGGCTGCTCTGAAGGCGGAGTAATTCTGATAAAAAGGGAAAACCGGACCGGGAAACCCGGATTCCATATTTTACTGAGAACTTCAGAAAAAATTAAGAAAATGTTCAGAAAAGAGTCTGGCTTATCAGGCTCTTTTCTTTTATACTGTTAGCGTCGGTGTATCGGGGCAGGGGTGTCTGTCCGGAAACCGGCGTACCGGCACGAAAAGCCCAGGAGGAAAGGACAAGGAGAGGAAGCAAAAGAGTTATGACCAGACGGCAGAAAAAAAGGATGCTGGCACTGACAGGCAGCCTGACCGCCGTGATCTGTGTGGGAATGCTGATAGGAACCGTATACGCACAGACCATGGAACAGGAACAGCAGGAGGAAGGCGGAGTACAGGAGATTGTACTGCCGGACGTACTGGAAGAGGAAACAGCTGAACATACAGAAGAGACTTTGACAGAAGAGACAGAGGAAGAAAAAGAAAAAGAGGAACAGGAAGAACATCTGCCGGAAGACTGGAATCTGATTCTGGTGAACCGGACCCACCCCATCCCGGAGGATTATGAGGTGGAGCTGAAAAACATCGGAAGCGGGCACCAGATAGACGCAAGAGCTTATGATGATTTCAGGGCCATGATTCAGGCGGCGAAGAGCGAAGGAGTCTATATCTATGTAACCTCTTCCTACCGGGATCTGGACAAGCAGACGGATCTGTATAATAAAAAGGTAGAGTCTTATGTGATGCAGGGCTATTCCTATGAAAGCGCAAAAGAGCAGGCGGGACAGGTAGTAGCCGTCCCGGGCACCAGTGAGCATCATCTGGGTCTGGCGCTTGATCTGGTATCCTCTGAATACCGGAAGCTGGACGAAAAGCAGGAAAATACAAAGGGCTTTAAGTGGCTGACAGAACATTCCTGGGAATATGGTTTTATCCTCCGTTATCCCAACGGGGAGACGGATATCACGGGAATCATCTACGAACCCTGGCATTTCCGCTATGTGGGACTGGAGGCTGCGAAGGAGATTACAGAGTCCGGTCTGACCCTTGAGGAGTATGTGGGCGCAAGACCGGTATCGGAAGGCCTGGCTGCGTTGGAAGAGCAGGAGCAGACAGCGCGAAGGCAGCAGGGAGAGAACCTGTATACGAAAGACAGTACAGAAAGTACATCTGACAGATAAAGACAGACAAACAAAAACCCGCTTTGGAACTGGAATATTCCGAAGCGGGTTTTTGCGCGGCGCGTCCGGCGCGCAGATGTACGGCCGGGAGAAGTTATTTGACCTCTATTAGTTCATATTCGTCGTTTCCAAGGCCGATCTTCTTGGCATGTTCAATGGCGGATTTCCAATCGGTGTCCGGTGATACGGCGCCGAAGTGGTCCCGGTCATGGTGGACAGATTCTCCGAGGATGCTGTTCCGGATGGCGGGCTGGCGGTTCACTGCGTCTGCGCAGGCCACATCAAGGGCAACCGGGTCGAAGGAGGCGAACATTCCTACGTCCGGCACGATAGCGGCGTCGTTCTCCGCATGGCAGTCGCAGAAGGGAGATACGTCGATGACCAGACTGATATGGAAAGACGGGCGGCCGTCTACCACAGCCTTGGTATATTCGGCGATTTTCCGGTTCATGATATCGCAGGCTTCGTCCTGGGCGGGTGTCACGGCGTCTTTGGGACAGACACCGATGCAGCGGCCGCAGCCCACGCATTTATTCTGGTCAATGGATGCCTTGTGATCTGTGATGTGAGGCGCGTCATGGGCGCAGATGCGCACACAGGCTCCGCAGCCGATACAGTCTTCAGTTTTTACATAAGGTTTTCCGGCGCTGTGCATTTCCATCTTTCCGGCCCGGGAGCCGCAGCCCATGCCGAGGTTTTTCAGGGCGCCTCCAAAACCAGCCATTTCATGCCCCTTGAAATGAGTCAGGGAGATCACGATGTCCGCGTCCATGACAGCGCGGCCGATTTTGGCTTCCTTTACGTATTCTCCGCCTTTCACGGGTACAGCCACATCGTCAGTGCCTTTCAGGCCGTCCGCAATTAGTATGTGGCAGCCTGTGGAGAACGGTGAGAAGCCATTCAGATAAGCAGACTCGATATGGTCAAGAGCGTTCTTCCTTCCGCCCACATAAAGGGTGTTGCAGTCTGTGAGAAAAGGCTTTCCGCCCAGACTCTTTACCACGTCTGCTACGGTTTTCGCGTAATTGGGACGGAGATAGGCCAGATTGCCGGGCTCTCCGAAATGAATTTTAATGGCGGCGTATCTGCCGTTGAAGTCGATGGTCTCAATGCCGGCCCTGCGGATCAGGCGCTCCAGCTTTTTCTGCAGGCTGTCACCGTTGTGCACCCGCAGGTTCGTAAAATACACTTTTGATGGTTCCATAGAGAACATTTCCTCCGTTTTCATAGATTTTCAGAAAAACTGCTTTTTCAGTCTATCACGGATAAGCAGAATATTCCAGATCATTTCTTAAATTTTCGTGAAAAAAGGAGGGGCGGCTTGGAAATAAAACAAAAATATGTTAGGATAGACGGGGTGAAGGTGAGGAGTGCATATGAAAAAAATATTGAAAACAATACTGCAGAACCGTCTTGTGGCCTTTGGCCTGATTCTGGCTGTGGAGCTCGGGTGGCTTCTGGTCTTTGTGACAGAGCTGGCGAAGTATTCCACAGTGATTTCCATTATTTTTACAATCCTGAGTCTTCTGGCAGTTCTGTGGATTATCAACCGGGATGACAATCCGGCTTACAAGATGGCCTGGATCATTCTGATCATGACAGTCCCGCTGATTGGCGGTCTCTTCTATCTGGCGGTAGGACATAAGCAGCCGTCCAGAAGAATGCGCCGGAAGATGGAAGCGGAACGTCTCCGCACAGACAAGGAGCTGAGACAGGACCCCAAGGTAATGGAGGCGGTACGTGCCTGCGACCGGCGGGTGGAAGGACAGGCATATTACATTTCCAATACGGGAGGCTATCCGGTCTATGGGAACACCTCAGCCCGCTATTATCAGGTGGGAGAGGAACTGTACCGGGATCTTCTGGAGGAACTGAAAAAAGCAGAGCATTTCATTTTTATGGAATTTTTTATCGTCGGCGAAGGAAAGATGTGGGGAAGCATTCGGGAGATTCTGGAGGAAAAAGCGAAGGCCGGCGTGGATGTGCGCTTTATGTATGACGACCTTGGCAGTGTGTCTCTGCTTCCCGGAGGCTATGACCGCCAGCTGGAAGCGGCAGGCATCAAGAGCATTGCGTTCAATCCCTTCGTTCCCTTCTGGTCTCTGGTGATGAACAACCGGGATCACAGGAAGATAGCGGTTATCGACGGCCACACAGCCTTCAGCGGAGGCGTGAATCTGGCGGATGAATATATCAATGAAAAAATGCGTTTCGGCCACTGGAAGGATACGGGCTTTATGCTGAAGGGAGAAGCTGTCTGGAACTACACGGTTATGTTCCTGCGCATGTGGAATTCCATGCGCCATACAGATGTCTCCTACGATCCGTACCGGCCGTCTGTATGGCATCCGGAGCCTTTTGAAGGAGAGGGCTTTGTGCAGCCCTATGGAGACTCGCCTCTGGACGATGAGATCCTGGCTGAAAATGTGTACCTGGATATTCTGAATCAGGCGAGAGATTATGTCTACATCTTTACGCCGTACCTGATTGTGGATCATGAGATGCAGTCGGCGCTCTGCCTGGCGGCCAAGAGAGGCGTGGACGTCCGGATTGTGACCCCGGGCATCCCGGATAAGAAAATGGTATTCCAGCTGACGCGTTCCTATTATCCGGTGCTTTTGAAGGCCGGCGTGAGAATTTTCGAATATACGCCGGGCTTTCTTCATGCGAAGTCCTATGTCTGCGACGATGAAATCGCGGTGGTAGGAACGATTAACATGGATTACCGGAGCCTGTACCTGCATTTTGAATGCGGCACCTATTTTTACCGGAATCCGATTGTGGCAGATGTGAAGAGAGACAGCCTGAATACGATGGAGAAGAGCAGAGAGATTACGCTGAAAGATACGCGGCAGGGATTTTTCGGCAGTCTGTTCTGCGCGGTTCTGCGGGTTTTCTCGCCTCTTTTGTAGCGCTGCCATATAAGCAAATATATGTATTGGAGGAATGAATTTTAATTATGAACGTTTTGTTTTTTCTGAAGCCAAAAGGAGATCTTGCCTATGTATATGACGACTGCTCGCTCCGGCAGGGACTGGAAAAGCTGGAACGCAGCGGTTTTACCGCAATTCCCATGATTAACCGGGAAGGGAAATACATAGGAACGATTACGGAAGGAGATTTTCTGTGGTCGCTGAAGAACAAGTTTCTGCTGGACTTGAAAATGGCAGAGGATGTGCCGATCCAGTCTGTGCGCAGGAGGATGCGGTTTGAGCCGATTTCCATTGATTCTAATATGGAGGATCTGGTGACCAAGGCCATGAACCAGAACTTCGTTCCGGTGATAGATGACAAGGGAATTTTTATCGGAATTGTAACCCGTAAGGACATTATCGAATTCTGTTATAAAGAGTATATTCGAAAAGAAAATTGACTTGATTCATTGCGCAAATGTTGCTAAAATGGTATCTGATGTGATTTGGTTTTAATTTAAACAAAAATATATGGAGGGCTGAAAATGAGTGGTACAGCACTAAGCCCGGCAGGCAGAAGAATTGCAGAGCTGCTTGACGGGAACAGTTTTGTGGAAATCGGCGGTCAGGTGACAGCCAGAAACACGGACTTTAATCTGCAAGAAACCGACACTCCTTCGGACGGCGTTATCACCGGCTACGGAGTGATCGATGGAAATCTGGTTTATGTGTACAGCCAGGACGCCTCCGTACTGAACGGAACCCTTGGCGAGATGCATGCAAAGAAGATTGTGCGTCTGTATGAGATGGCCTGTAAGATGGGAGCGCCGGTGATTGGTCTGATTGACTGCGCGGGTATCCGTCTTCAGGAAGGCGTGGACGCGCTGAACGGCTTTGGAGAGCTCTATCTCCAGCAGACCCTTGCGTCCGGCGTGGTGCCGCAGATCACCGCGGTTTTTGGAACCTGCGGCGGCGGACTTGCAGTCGTTCCGGGACTTTCTGATTTTACTTTTATGGAGGAGAAAGACGCGAAGCTCTTTGTGAATTCTCCCAATGCGATTGCCGGGAACAGAAAGGAGAAATGTGACAGCTCCTCCGCGAAGTTCCAGGCTGAGGAGGCAGGCACTGTAGACATGATCGGAAGCGAGAGCGATATTCTGGCGCAGATCCGCCGTCTTATAACCTGGCTTCCGGCAAACAACGAAGATGACGCTTCCTATGAGGAGTGCACAGATGATCTGAACCGCGTATGCGCGGATCTGGACAGCGTACAGTATTCCGCTCCTTACATACTTTCCAGCATTTCTGATGGAAATGCGTTTTTTGAGACAAAGGCGGCCTATGCGAAGGATATGGTCACTGGCTTTATCCGTCTGAACGGCATGACTGTGGGCGCTGTGGCCAATGGGGAGAAAGAACTTACCGCCAGAGGAGCCCAGAAGGCTGCTGACTTTGTGAATTTCTGCGACGCGTTCAATATTCCGGTTCTTACCATTACAAATGTAACGGGCTACAAGGCTTCCCTGTGCTCCGAGCGCAATCTGGCGAAGGCGGCAGCCCGGCTTACTTACGCGTTTGCGAACGCGACTGTTCCCAAGGTGAATGTGATTGCCGGCGAGGCGTTCGGAAGCGCCTATGTGGCTATGAACAGCAAGGGAATCGGAGCGGATCTGGTATTCGCGTGGAAGAACGCGAAGATCGGCATGATGGACGCAAAGATGGCTGTCAAGGTTATGTATGCGGACGCGGATGCTGAAACGCAGAACGAGAAAGCAAAAGAGTATGCTGCTCTTCAGGACAGTGTGGAAGCTGCTGCGAGACGGGGCTATGTGGACGCGGTGATTGACGCTGCTGACACAAGAAAGCAGGTGATCGGCGCGTTTGAGATGCTGTTTACCAAGAGAGAGAGCCGTCCGGACAAAAAGCATGGAACTGTCTAGGAGGGGTGAGACATTATGAAAAGAAACTTGAAAAAACTGCCGGCTCTGCTGCTTCTGACCGGTATTCTTGTGCTGACAGGCTGCTCTTCCCGAGTTCATGTTGAAAACGAGGCAGACTATCAGGCGAGATCCGATCAGTATGTGCTGACGCTGGTGAATACGGACACGGCTGCGCTGGAGGCAGAGCTGGAAAATCTGGAATCTCATTATGATGATTTCGAGCAGCAGGTAGAGCTCTATCCTTATATCGGCGGAACCGGACAGAAATTTGATTTTACGGCAGACGCCTATGTAAGCATGCTGACATCTTATCTGGACAATCTGGATGATTTGGGCGCTTATGTAGGCGTGAAGGAATACGAAGGCGCCACAGAGGATTCTGATGGGAACATAACATATTCCACTGTTTATGAGTTTGAAGACCATGATATGCGGATGAGTCTGGAGTATAATTCAGACAATGTGGTTACGACCGTGACGCTGGACCCGGTTTACAGTACGGGAGAGATTGCCGAGAAGGCGGCGCTGAATACCCTGATCGGTATGGGCTCTGTCTTTGTGGTCCTGATTATTCTCTGCTTCCTGATCTCCTGCTTCAAATACATCCATATGGCGGAGGAGAAGGCAGGAAAGAGCAAAAAGAGCGGAGAAGAGAAAGCTGCGGAGCCTGCACCGGTATCCGCTCCTGCGGCACCGGCACCTGTACCGGCGGCTCCTGTGCCTGCTCCGGCAGAAGACAGGCAGCTCGTGGCTGTGATTACGGCGGCTGTGGCTGCAGCTATGGGAACATCTTCAGACGGCTTCGTTGTGCGTTCCATCAGACGCAGAAGCGGAAACAAATGGAAAAAATCATAATAAAGGATTTTATGTTCAGGAGGAATCATAGAGATGAAAAATTATACAATAACCGTAAATGGTGTAGCATATGACGTAACCGTAGAAGAGAAAGCTGGCGGCGCAGCTTATATTCCTGCGCCGGCTCCTGTGGCAGCACCCGCTCCCGCTCCCGCAGCGCCCGCGCCTGCACCTGCACCCGCGGCAGCACCCGCACCTGCACCCGCGGCAGCACCGGCACCTGCAGCAGCGCCCGCGCCTGCACCTGTGGCAGCCGCAGGAGGCATTGAAGTAAAAGCTTCCGTACCGGGCAAGGTTGTAAAGGTAGAAGCTTCGGTAGGCCAGGCTGTGAACCCGGGCGACAGTATCGTCGTTCTGGAGGCCATGAAGATGGAGATCCCGATTGTGGCTCCTGAGGCCGGAACAGTAGCAAGCATTAATGTAAGCGTAGGTCAGGCAGTCGAGTCCGGTGATTTATTAGCGTCTCTGAACTAATAAGACAGAACGTGAATTTCAACGGAGGTTAAGACATGGAATATATATTTGAAACCCTTGGAAACCTCGTGCATCAGACGGCCTTTTTCAATCTGACCTGGGGCAACTTTATCATGATCCTTGTTGCATGTGTGTTTCTGTATCTTGCTATCAAAAAGGATTATGAACCGCTTCTTCTGGTTCCGATCGCTTTTGGTATGCTTCTCGTAAATATTTATCCGGACATTATCGCAAGTCCGGAGGAGACCTCGAATGGTGTCGGCGGCCTTCTTTATTACTTCTACGTGCTGGACGAGTGGTCTATCCTGCCGTCCCTGATTTTCATGGGCGTAGGAGCCATGACTGATTTCGGCCCCCTGATTGCGAATCCGAAGAGCTTCCTTCTCGGAGCGGCGGCTCAGTTCGGTATCTTTGTGGCATATCTGGGCGCCATGCTGATGGGCTTTTCCGACAAGGCGGCGGCAGCCATCTCCATCATCGGAGGAGCTGACGGTCCTACTTCCATCTTTCTGGCCGGAAAGCTGGAGCAGACGGCTCTGCTTGGACCTATCGCGGTAGCCGCTTACTCCTATATGGCTCTCGTTCCGATTATTCAGCCGCCGATCATGCGCCTGCTGACCACGGAAAAAGAGCGTAAGATCAAGATGGAGCAGCTTCGTCCCGTATCTAAACTGGAGAAGATTCTGTTCCCGATCATCGTTACCATCGTTGTCTGCCTGATTCTGCCGACAACTGCTCCCCTGGTAGGAGCTCTGATGCTGGGCAACCTGTTCAAAGAGTCCGGAGTGGTAAAGCAGCTTACAGAGACAGCGTCCAACGCAATGATGTACATCGTGGTGATTCTGCTGGGAACTTCTGTAGGCGCTACAGCCAGCGCGGAAGCTTTCCTGACTGCTGATACACTGAAAATCGTGGCTCTCGGTCTGATCGCCTTTGCGTTCGGTACCGCGGCGGGCGTACTGCTTGGAAAGCTCATGTGTCTGCTGACGAAGGGCAAGGTAAATCCGCTGATTGGTTCTGCCGGTGTATCCGCGGTTCCGATGGCGGCCCGTGTATCCCAGAAGGTAGGCGCGGAAGCTGATCCGACCAACTTCCTGCTGATGCATGCCATGGGCCCGAATGTGGCAGGCGTTATCGGTACGGCTGTGGCAGCCGGAACCTTTATGGCTATTTTCGGAGTCATGTAAGCGGACAGCAGAAAAATGAGCGCGAGCAATATAGAAGATTTTAACGAGGAGGTTAAAAAATGTCTGAGATAAAACCGGTACAGATTACCGAGACCATACTGCGTGACGCCCATCAGTCTCTGATTGCGACACGTATGACGACAGAACAGATGCTTCCCATTGTGGAGAAGCTGGATCAGGTAGGCTATCATTCCCTGGAGTGCTGGGGAGGAGCAACCTTCGACGCATCCCTCCGTTTCATGCACGAGGACCCCTGGGAGAGACTGCGTAAAATTAAAGCGAAAGCGAAGAACACTCCGCTGCAGATGCTGTTCCGCGGACAGAACATCCTGGGCTACCGTCCCTATGGCGATGACGTGGTAGAGTATTTTGTACAGAAGTCTATCGCAAACGGTATCGATATTATCCGTATCTTTGACTGTCTGAATGATATGAGAAATCTTCAGACTGCTGTAAAGGCGACAAACAAGGAAGGCGGCCATGCGCAGGTAGCGCTTTCCTATACCTTGGGTGACGCCTATACCCTGGAATACTGGACCAATATTGCAAAAGAGATTGAAGAGATGGGAGCAAATTCCATCTGTATCAAGGACATGGCCGGCCTTCTACTGCCCTATAAGGCAACAGAGCTTGTGAAGGCCCTGAAAGAGACTGTTCATATCCCGATTCAGCTCCATACCCATTATACATCCGGCGTAGCTTCCATGACCTATCTGAAGGCCGTAGAAGCAGGCGTAGACGTGATTGACTGTGCCATGTCTCCGTTCGCTCTGGGAACCTCCCAGCCGGCTACAGAGGTTATGGTAGAGACCTTCCGGGGAACACCCTATGACACCGGTTATGATCAGAAGCTTCTGGCTGAGATCGCCGATTACTTCCGCCCGATCCGCGACGAGGCTCTGGACAGCGGCCTGCTGAACCCCAAGAACCTGGGAGTCAATATCAAGACGCTGCTGTATCAGGTGCCGGGCGGCATGCTGTCCAACCTGACTTCTCAGCTTAAAGAGCTGGGAGCGGAAGACAAATACTACGAGGTGCTGGAAGAGGTTCCGCGTGTGCGTAAGGACTTCGGTGAGTGCCCGCTGGTAACTCCGTCTTCTCAGATCGTCGGAACACAGGCAGTAATGAACGTGGTAGCCGGCGAACGGTACAAGATGGTAACCAAGGAATCCAAGGACCTGCTTTCCGGAAAATACGGAAAGACCGTAAAGCCCTTCAATCCGGAGGTGCAGAAGAAGTGTATCGGAGACGCGGAGGTGATTACCTGCCGTCCGGCAGATCTGGTACCCAACGAGCTGGATACTCTGGAAAAGGAGATGGCGCAGTACAAGGAACAGGACGAGGATGTTCTGACCTACGCTCTGTTCCCGCAGGTGGCGACAGATTTCTTCAAATACAGAGACGCGCAGGAGAAAAAGGTAGATGTGACAGAGGCAGATACGAAGAACGGCGCATATCCGGTATAATTGGCCTGACGCAGCTGCAAGTGACAGGAAAGCAGTATTTTCTGCTGAAATTTAAAAACAGACTGTTTTTCGCAAAAAACAGTAAGAAAGAAGACGGCATGGCGGTTACGCTGTGCCGTCTTTTGATCCCGCAATATATCAGTTGGTAACTCAAAGAAACTTACCATGGCATTTGCCCGGCAGCTCGTTTGAGAAATGGCAGGAACCGTAATATTCCTTTACCGGCCGGGAGGGCGAACGGGGCTTCCTTCAGTTCTTTCGTTTTTGAATCCAGTTTTCTTCCAGAAAGGTTACGATGTCGATGGCTTTGGGCGGGCAGCCTTTCAGAGATTTGGAAAAACAGGAGGTGCAGGTTCCCACCCCAATTTCTCCGGCCTGTCCCTGATAGCCCTGGCCAATGCAGACGGGCGGCAGCCCCGGACGGAGCTTTCCTCCCTCGTTCAGCCGGTTCAGAGCATGAATCAGGGAGCCGTAGCAGGCGGAGCAGGAGTCCTTTGGAGCGGTATATCCGGCCAGCTTCTGCACCCGGCGGGGAAGAGGGGAGGAATTTCTGCGGCCTGTGATTTCCACATATTCTGTATCTGTGCTTTCATTCAGAAAGACCAGATGAGCTTTTGAGGTATCCGCGCAGCCGGTTCCCAGCCGCTCCGCCATTCGGATATAGGAGACCTCATCCACGGGAATCCCGAGACAGTCACAGACAAAAGCGTCGCAGAGTACAGGGTCCTTCGCGGCCCAGATTCGATTCATGTATACAGGATTTCCACCCTCTTCAAAATCCAGATCTCCGCAGATATTGTCCACCAGAATAAAGTCATTCCGGACAACTGTACTCAGATGAGCGATAGGCTTGAGAAGCCCCATGGTATGAAAACGGCGCTTCTCAGAGTTGGGAATCAGCCCTTTGTTGTTCTTCAGCGCACAGGTAACAAGCGTCTGGCAGTGCCCTTTGACCACAGGCATATTGATCAGAAAATCTGTTTCCAGCGCTTTCCGGCAGACATGGAGTTCCATCCCTGCCGTGTTACAGGAGACGGCTTCATCCTTCTGCAGATCAATCAGGGGAACGCCGTATTTCTCTGAAATATCCGTGTATCCCAGGGCGGCAAAGGAGCGGGAAGTCCGTTCTCCCACCCAGGAACTTTCCATGATGGAAAGATGCCGGAAACCATGAAACTGAAGATATTCTATGACTCCGCAGACCAGCTCCGGATGGGTGGTTGCTCCGTCCTCAGGGCGCATGGTTCCCAGAAGGTTGGGCTTCAGCGCAATATGCTTTTCCCGATCTCCGATTTCTTCCGCCAGTCCTGCCTCATGAAGAAGGCGGATAGTCATATCCTTGTAATCTGTTCCGTGTATGATGAAAATATCATTTTTATTCATGAACCGGCTCCCCCTTGTTTTCGAAATTTCTATATGCTTATTTTATCACAGATACGCCAATGTACAAGCAGTTCAGGAAAACAGGAATGGAAAGCTGGAATGGCGGAATACGATTGCCGGTATAGCCGGAATATGGTACACTGTCGATAAGACAAAAGCTCCGGGGAATTTACGGAAAATCTACATGAAATCTACAGAAAATTTACAGGAAATCTGCGGGACGAACCAGCGGAGCAGAATATGCAGGAGAGATTACAGATGAGCAGAGTATTGATTGTGGGCGGCGGAGCCGCCGGCATACTGGCTTCCATCTTTGCCGCAAGGCGGGGACAGGAGGTTCATGTATATGAGAAAAATGAGAAGCTGGGAAAGAAGCTTTATATTACAGGAAAAGGACGGTGCAACCTGACGAATGCCTGTGAAATGGACAGCCTTTTTGACAGCGTGCGGACGAACTCCCGGTTCCTGTACAGCGCATTTTACGGGTTTACGAATCAGGACGCCATGCAGTTTTTTGAGGAAGAAGGGCTGTCTCTGAAAGTGGAGCGGGGAGAAAGGGTATTTCCTGCTTCTGACAAATCAGCAGATGTGCTGGATACCCTGCGCCGCAGCATGAAAAAAGCCGGTGTAAAAATTCACCTGAATACAGGTGTAAAAGAACTCATCTGCCGGGAAGGGCAGATGAAGGGAGTGATTCTGGAGAACGGAGAGACTGTAGAAGGGGATGCTGTGATTGTGGCCACGGGCGGACTTTCCTATCCTTCTACAGGCTCCACCGGGGACGGATACCGGTTTGCGGAGGAGGCCGGACATAAGGTGACAGACTGCCTGCCTTCCCTGGTGCCTTTCAATATCCGGGAGGCGTTTGTAAAGGAACTGCAGGGACTCTCCCTGAAAAATGTGGAGATTTCTATTTATAATGGAAAGAAACAGGTGTTCCGAGAATTTGGAGAGATGCTCTTCACCCATTTTGGCGTCAGCGGCCCGCTGATTCTGACTGCCAGCAGCTATGTGGGGCCTTATGCTTCCCGGCAGGAGCTGCGTCTGGTTCTGGATTTGAAACCCGCCCTGACACCAGAGCAGCTGGACCAGCGGATTCTCCGTGATTTTGACGCAAATCCCAACAAGAGCTTTAAAAATGTGGTTTCCGGCCTGTTTCCGGCAAAGCTGACCCCGGTAATGGTGGCTTTATCCGGTATCACTCCAGATAAAAAGGTACACGACATATCCAGAGAAGAACGGCAGAACTTCGTACATCTGATAAAAAATCTGGAGATGACCATAACGGGACTTCGGGATTATCGGGAGGCGATCATTACGAAGGGAGGCATATCGGTGAAAGAGATCAATCCCTCCACGATGGAGTCCAAGCTGGTAAAAGGACTTTATTTCATCGGAGAGGTGCTGGATCTGGATGCGGTGACGGGAGGTTTCAATCTGCAGATTGCCTGGTCTACGGCATATGCGGCGGGAAATGCGGTGTAGTCTGGTCTGTTAATTGACATTTATAAGGAAATTTAAGAGATTTAAAGGGAATTATACGAATCGGAAATCCGGATTTTTTTATATTTATATGGGAATTCGTTTGCTTCATCCTAAAGGCGGGGCTTATTATGATACATCCGAAAAAGCAAGTGACAATGAGCACGAAGGTAAAGATAATATACGCATGGTTGCTTATCATGTTTGTGATATGTGGCATTGGAATATGGATTTTTACCATTAATTTTCTTTTAGGGTTTATGATAGTTGTATGTGATGCTATTAGTTTACTTTTTTGGGTTATCTATGTTGTTAAAAACTGGAGATGCCCTTATTGTGGTCATGATATGCCAGGATTGCATTATTGTAAATACTGTGGTAAAAGCTTAGATGAAGAAAAACGGAGGAGTGGAAATCTCCCCTAAAACAAATATATTGTTTTTAAGCATTTGTTCAATAAATGTAAAAACAAAATGGCAAATTGGAAAGCGATACTTAATTTGAAAATAACGCAGAGGAATGACAGAGAAGAATGGGAGAAATAGAATATAAAGTAGATGACTGCAATCTCGGCGCGCAGGCCTTTGTCTCGTTTGTCAACAGGATATGGCCGGGAAATTATGATATAGAAAAGACAGAGAAAGCATTGTCAAAAACAATAAATATAACCGCCTATGATAGCAGCACGCTTACAGGCTGTCTTCGGATTCTTACAGATGGCTGTTATTTTGGGACGATTACGGAACTGCTGGTGCTTCCGGAGTATCAGAAAAAAGGAATCGGAAGCAGGCTGCTTCAGCTTGCGAAGGAATATACTCCGACTATGCTGTATTTCGGTGCGCAGCCCGGATTGGAAGGCTTTTATGAAAAGAACGGGTGTCAGAGAAGCCTGCAGTCTTATATGATTGACAAAAAGAACGGGAATGGAGCAGGCAGATGAATTTTAGAGTTGAAGCAATGGAGATCAAACTTTATGCCCCGTGGGTTCATTCTCTGAAGGAAAAGAGAATGGTAGTGAAGAGCCTTCTGGGGAAAATCAGAAACCGGTATCAGGTATCGGCGGCTGAAACCGGAGAGCAGGATGTCCACCAGACGATTGTGATTGGCATTGCGTCTATCGTGGCGCACAGCGCTCAGGCGGACAGCATGATGGAGGATATTCTGTCTTTTGTAGAGAGCAATACAGAGGCGGAGATCATTTCCGTGGAAAGAGAACTCAGATAGAGTATAGGGGGGGGATCTCGTTGATTTATATTACCGGTGACTGCCACGGAGATTACCGGCGGTTCAGCACAGAGAATTTTCCGGAGCAGAAAAAGATGACAAGAGAGGATTTTGTCATTGTATGCGGCGACTTTGGCTACTGGGACCGCTCAAAGGAGCAGGAATGGCAGCGGAAATGGCTTTCTGAGAAGCCTTTTACCCTTCTGTGGGTGGACGGAAACCATGAAAATTACGATATGCTGGCGGAGCTGCCGGTGGAGGAATGGCATGGCGGAAAGGTTCAGTATATCAAAGAGAATGTGATTCATCTGATGCGGGGCCAGGTATATGAGCTGGACGGCATCCGGCTCTTTGCTTTCGGAGGCGCCAGAAGCCATGATATTCATGGAGGGATTCTTGATCCGGACGACCCGGATTTCAGAAAAAAATATCAGGCGCTGCGCAGGGCGGGAGCCTGGTTCCGGGTCAATCATGTGTCCTGGTGGAAAGAAGAAATGCCGGATGAAGCAGAGTTCGAAGAGGGAAGAAGAAATCTGGAGCGGGCCGGATGGCAGGTCGATTTTATCGTAACACATTGTACGGCGTCCTCCACACAGGCGCTGGCCGGAGGAATTTTGTATCAGCCGGACACGCTTACGGATTATCTGGAGGAAATCCGGCAGAAATGCCAGTACCGGAAATGGTTTTTCGGTCATTATCATGATAACCGGAACGTGACAGAGAAGGATCTGATGCTGTATGAGCAGATGATCCGCATTGTTTAGGGAAGGCATTCCAAGGCGTATTGCCCCTTGTACACCCATGCTAAAGTTACAGGAGGAAAATGTGACATGAAAAAGACACTGAAAAAAGCCGGGGCTGCAGCCATCGTAGTTCTTATCATCGTTGTGGGCTTTCTGATATATCATTATTTTCAGACATGGCCTCTGCGCTTCCGCTCGGATTTTAATGATTTTTTTGGGGAAGGAAACTGGGAGCAGATTTCCTCTGAAACAAATGAAAGCCGGATGTACACGGTTTATTACCGGTCCAGCAATGCGGGACAGCCGGGAGAGCGCGCCGGAACCTACCATAACTGGGATATAGCCTTTACAAACAGATATGGGGAGGAAGAACTCTGGACTATCACAGACCATACGCTTAAGATCAACCATGACAGGCACTGGTTTTTAAGCTCTGAACGGTACTCGGCCAGGCAGGCTCTCACGCTGGAGCTGATGGATCTTTCCTTAGATGCTGTGGGCGAACAGGTGAAACAGGAAATTCTAAGCGGCATACTGTCGGAAGAGGAGCTGGAATGTCTGGATATCTACATTTCTTATCGAAATGGAAATCCGCCGCCGGAATTTTACAGCAGACTCCGGAAAGAGCCCTGGTTTCAGGCGAATGAGTTCACAGCGGCGGATTATCTGGAAACCGATCTGTATGACTTCTATCTTCGGATTCAGGCTTTTGATTACAGAGTGGAAAAACTGGCAGAGGAGAAGCGGCAGCATCTGATGGACAGTCTTTTGGAAATAGAGAGACTGCTCCGGAATGCTTATGGCAGCCATGCGGATTATGAGATATACCTTGGAGAGGGATATCGGGCAGAATTCACGGCCGGCGGGTCTGCAAACGAGAGATAAAACAGAGCATAAAATGGGGAAATTATAATTGGGGTAAAAATGAAAATGGTTGAACTGCATGGAAAGGCACCGTATAAAACTGTCTTAGTTCATGGCGGTCCTGGCGCAGCAGGTTCTTTAAAAAACTGTGCAGAAGAATTAAGCAGACAAAGCAGATAATGAAATGTATAACAGAATTTGGAATGAGGCTGTCAGATTGAGAACCAATGGGAAGTTATTGGCGGTATTTAAGAATATTCAGAGCAAACTATTATTTTATGATATTCTTCAGGCTATTATATAATTTCCTGCTTACCATCCCATGGCAGGTGCAAGCGCCTGCCGCGCCGCATAGCCGGCTCATATCTGCGAAATTCTTAACTGTGGAATTTTAGATGTGATTGAGTTGGAAAATGATAATACTGTTGGAAAAAAGCCGCTCGACGAATCGTAGACAGCTTTGTAAATGAAGCATCGGTTGTCAAATTTTTATGGATATGATAGTTTGGCAGCAAGGAGGTGCAGAGATGGACGCGCATAAATTTGGGGCTTTTGTAGCCAAGTGCCGCAAAGAAAGAAACATGACGCAGGCTGATTTGGCTTTAAAAATACAAGTCACCGACAAAGCTGTTAGTCGATGGGAACGAGGGGTAGGATTTCCTGATATTAACACGATAGAACCATTGGCTAATGCTTTGGAAGTCAGCGTTCTTGAACTTATGAAATCGGAAAGAATGGCAGCGAATCAAGTTGAGAAAGAGGAAGCGGCAGAAGTGATTACAGACACTCTGAATGTGGCGGTACTGCAGCGTAAGCAAGAACGCAAAAATGTGTTTCAGATTTTAGGTGTTACATCCATTATTGTGTTTTTCCTTCTATTTATTGATAGTATGCAGTGGCAGGCAGATACAATTATCTTTACCGGTGCCGGAGTTGCTTTTCCGTTGTTTTGCATGGGGGGATTCATTGCTCTGCTATGTAACGGAATATGGAGAAAAGTAAAAGGGAAATCATGTGGCCAAACGCTTGCATTGGCGATTACCTTACCGCTTCTCTTGATTATATTTTTGGGACTGTTCTTTTTAATCGGAGCATTGGGAATTGGCCCTGTCCCCAACTAAATATGCCGTAGACAATAACACAAGTTTCAGTCAGCCCTTCTCGACTGGTGCAGCAGATTAAAAAATATGAAAAATACAAAAGAAAAGTGGATATGAAACATGTGGAAGCGAGAAAAACTTGGAATTCACAGAATTTTCACAAAATTATTAGCACTCACCTCTTGTTATCGCAGCGTGGCTTTTGTCTAACTTCATAGAGTGCCGTAAGTGCCTATTTATGGGCGTTTCTCGGATTTTATGATTTTATCTTAACTCGTCAGAAATCGTCATTTTATAAAAAATTGGTGTCAATCAGCAGAGAGATACCTTTTCTTGCCACAGTATATCAGTATCACAAATTGTAAAATTGAATATCGCAAGTAGATTATGGAAAGCCCAGACAGGTGTTCCTTTTCTATTTTCAGCCGTTCAGAAATGGACGGCTTTTTCTATATCCAAACGAAAGGAGAATTTTAAAAGCTATGAAAAAGATATTGAAGCGATTAGCCACAGGCTTCCTTGCCTTTGCGACTATCGTTACCGCTTTGCCGACAACGGCAGTCCACGCTTCCGAGAAGCAATACTGGACAGAAAGTGCCGAGCGTGTCGGTATCGTTGAAAAAGTAATGAATGACGGTTCTATTGGTTCGACATTCAATGAGGGACACATGACCGTTGAGGGTGAGGACGCTTTCTGCGTGAATATTAATACCAACTTCCGCAACGGTTATAAGACCAGAGCCGACGCAAGCACACGCATGAGCTACGACCAGATTTCAGATGTTGCCCTCTCAATCGAGTATGTCAATCAGTATGTGCAGAGCCACAGCGGATTGAGCAGTCAGCATATCTACCTTTTGAAACAGTGCGTCGTATGGCAGAGATTGAGTGTTCATCTGGGCTGGCAATGCGATAACGTCAGAGCTTCCTATGATGAAATCCCTAAAGCTATACAGGATGAGGTTTACGCTGGGGCAAAAGCCTTTGCCAGCGAGAACAAGGGACGCTATGAATGTGGCGGTTATATCTACTCTGGCGAGGGGCAAGACATTGGACAGTTTTGGGCGAAACTTGCCGTAGGAAATGCTACATTGAAAAAGACTTCCAGTAATGCCAGCGTTACCGACGGGAACGGGCTTTACTCTATCGCTGGTGCGACATATGGTGTCTATTCTGATAAGGACTGTACGAAACAGCTTGCCACCCTTACGACTGATAACAGCGGAAATACTGATGTTGTGGAAGTAAAGGCTGGCACAGTCTACATCAAAGAGCTTTCTGCTCCTGCTGGCTATAAAGTGGACAGCACTGTGTATTCCTTAAACGTGGAAGCTGGCAAGACAGCGACACTCAATGTATCAGATACGCCAAAGGTCACAGACACCTTGATTGAATTATTCAAGATTGACATGGAAACACAGAAAGACGCTCCACAGGGCGACGCTTCCCTAGAGGGTGCGGAGTTCACATGGAAATTCTATGCGGGACACTATACCGCTGACAATCTTCCTAGCGAGCCTACCAAAACATGGGTGACAAAGACAATCGCTGAAAAGGACAGCGACGGCACTATCCATTACATTTCCCGCCTTTCTGATGAATACAAGGTATCTGGGGACAGCTTCTATACACAGGACGGAAAAAACGTACTTCCTTTAGGAACGCTGACCGTTGAGGAAATGAAAGCTCCTGACGGCTATCTTCTTGACGGTGCATATATGCAGGCAAACGGTAGCGAGGAACAGATTACAATGCCGAGGTGGAGCTTATCAATCCTGTTGCCGACACGGTGGCAAACGTCAACTACCGAGGGGCAGATGTGGAATGGTACATCAAGGCAGACGACATTGTGCTGAAAAATAAAGGCGGTCAGCCCGCAGATATAAAAAAAGGACTTAGTAAATAAGTAAAAGTGTTATATAATATGGCAAAGTCTTGGTAACGATATGCTATTGGTAATATTCGTTGTAGGGAGATATTAAAAATGATATAATTTTCTTATTATAATTAGAAAAGAGGTAATTAGATGAAAATGACACACAGTGCTGTTGGATGCAGTGAATATCCCCTACAAGAATATAATGAAAAAGATAGTATTTCTGAAGAATGTCAAAAAAAGATAGAAACTTCTGATATTCTTATCCTGCCCTATAAATACAATGAAGATTTTTATTTTGCTGATGAAGCAGTATCTTTTTATAAATATTGTAAAAGCAAAAATTTAGAACAAAATATTGATATCTTAGCTGATGATAATATTAAAGTGCGTTCTTTACATTCTTTTGACATTTGGATGCCTCTAATTTTTATTGCAAAAGAAATATTATTACCAATAGCAATCGCCATAGTGAGCGATTATATTATACAAAAGCGTAAAGGTAGAGAAGAAGAGCCTTGTGATGTAGATATAACTTTTAAGGTAAAACATGGTGATGATTTTAAAGAACTTCATTATAAGGGAAGCGCAGAAGCGTTTAAAGAAAACTTTGAGAAAATAGATATCAATAATCTATAGGATAAGCATATGTTGGAATATTTTTTTAGCCACAATTCATTAAAAGAAGTTTCTAGCATAAAAAATCTTCTAAACAGGAAGAAGCATAAACTAGAAAATTTGGATTTTGACGAAGCATTTGAAGAATACAACCAAGCTAAGATATTTTTTGATAAGGTGAAACAGATAGCCTTAGATACAAGGAATGAGAAACTTGCAAATGCTACTTTTATTGCCCAGCTTTATTTTCATATATTTAGTAACATAGCAATTTACTTTTCTCTATTGCAAAGTAAAAGTTATAAGGAATCGTGGAACAAATTGCAAGATTGTTTAGATGATATATATGGAGTTGGTCAATTTGTAGTGCGTAGTAAACGCCTTGAATTACCCTTTTTAAATAAACTATTAAGGGAGTGCGAGAAATTATATCCTTATAGAATGTTTGCAAGTTCAGAATATATTATAACAAAGTCGGAATGTAGTATATGTGGTAAGGCAATGAATAGTCTTTCATGCCCTCATATCAAAGGTAATCTTTATTGGGGCGAAATTGCATATGAAAATATTTTGGAAATAAAAGAAATAAATGCAGTTGCTCTTGTATCTAATCCAGAGGATAAGAGATGTGTTATGGAATTAGCTGATAATAACAGAAGCAAAATCGAAAAATATGCAATGCTTGATAAATTTCTTGCTCAAAAAATATATTTTTTTCAACTTTTTGAAGTTAAAGACAATAAAATTTTCAAACGTGACGAAAATATAAAAAAGCAAGGTGCAAATGAATTATGCATGTGTGGAAGTGGTAAAAAATTTAAAAAATGTTGTAAATCAAAAATGTATTATGAACATCATCATTTACAAGTAATCTTAAAAGAAAAATGTAATTTTACTTATTTTTGATATGTCACAGAATTTATTAAGTAAATAGTGTATTGGCAAAAAACAGTTAGTCGTAATGATTAGCTGTTTTTTTATGCCTAGAAAGGAGCGAATGTATATGCGAATTATTTGGGCTAAAGGGCAACGTATCAGAGCCAGTGACAAGAACCTTGTGTACCGCTTCTGTGTGGGTACGCTCCTGCTCTTGTTCGTGGCGGTTCTCCTGCTACTGAACATGGGTCAGCTCATGCGTACTGATTGGGAGCATTTCAGCCTGCTTGATAATGGTGTGACGCTTTCCACATACAACTTCATAACCACATTTTTTGTTCCCTGCACCGTAAGCGCTTAATAATACAACGGCTATCTTTTTAAACCACGTTCTACTATTATTGAAGTAAAACGCTCCAACTTCAACTTTTTGATTCAATCCTGCATCTTTGCTGTATCATGTCAGA
>NZ_NFLF01000016.1 GCF_002160765.1 Lachnoclostridium sp. An138 | reverse complement strand
CTTTTCTCTCCGCGTACGTCCAGTACGCGTCGTTCAAGCGCCTTGCAGGGCACTGAAACAGCCGCTGCCTGACTCTTCGACCTCCAGTAGGCCTAATTACGGTAGTTTCAAGGAAGCGGAATGAGGTGTACTAAACGTACGCCGATTGACGATGACGCAGAAAATGCCGTAATTAGGCCGCTGGATGCGTGTGTGTCCTTGTCAACTGAGGGTAGTAACAGTTCATAAAAAGTTAACAGAAAAGTTTCCGGCCCGGTGTTGACTTCCCGGGCCGGATGCGTTTAAAATAGGCATGCGGGAAGAAAGTCTGAAAAATCCCGCAGAAGAAAGAAATCAAAAGGAAGGTGACTTACGTGGAAGGTTGTAATGGCCGAAGTCGGAAAGCAGACAGAGCGATGAAGCGTCATAAGGGAAAACCCGGCATGCGGCCTGCAGATCCGGCCGCGTAATATTCTGCCGTCTTTTTCTGAACAGAAAGCCTCACAGGGCGGCCCGTTTTGCCGCAGAGAGGCTGTTTTGACACGTCATCGCCGCAGAGAATGAATTTTCTGCGGTATCTTTATGCCCTTTTTCAGCCCTGCATCGGGTCTGTTGTCAGTCCGTAAGGCTGAAAAGAGGGAGTCCTTGTGTTCTGTCAGGGCGCTCCATGCCTTGTCTGCTTCTTCCATGTCAGAAATGGAGGTAAAAGCTATGAAGAACATACTCAGAAAGAATTTTATCCGAATGATCGGAAACAGGGAAAAAACCGGAAAGGCAGGGAAGGAGTTTCAGAACCAAGAGACAGGGCAGAGCCTTGCAGTGTTCGCTTCCATGGAGGAAGCGGAGGTTTATGAAGCTCTGGACACTTATCCGGAAGGACTCTCCAGGGAGCAGATAAGCGGGCTCCGGGAAAAATACGGGGAAAACCGGATTTCAAAAGGGGAAAAGCATTCTTTTGGCCAGAGAATCTGGGAAGCGTTTGTGAATCCCTTTTCTCTGATTCTCTGCGCGCTGGCCCTGGTTTCTCTTTTTACAGAAGTGATCTGGGCAGAGCCGGGTGAGAAAAATCCGGCGTCTGTGATCATCATCGCGGTTATGGTGCTGATATCCGGTATTCTCCGTCTGGTGCAGGAGACCCGGAGCGGCAATGCGGCCGCAAGGCTGTCTCAGATGCTCCGCACCACAGCCTGCGTGGAACGGATGGAGGACGGTCCCCGGGAAATCTCCATAGAAGAGATTGTGGTGGGAGACATCATCCATCTGGCGGCCGGCGATATGATCCCGGCGGATCTGCGGATACTGGAGACAAAGGACTTGTTCGTGAGCCAGTCGGCGCTGACGGGAGAAAGCGAGCCGGTGGAAAAGACAGGGATGCCGGACTGCCGGGAGACGCCGGCTCTCCAGCGGAGCTGCCTGGCTTTTATGGGAAGCAATGTGGTCAGCGGAAGCGCCAAGGGCGTCGTGACAGCTGTCGGTGATGGAACCGTTCTGGGCAGCATGGCCGGAAAGCTGGAAGGAAAACGGGCGGAGACCTCCTTTGAAAAGGGAGTAAATTCTGTGTCCTGGCTTCTCGTGCGCCTGATGCTGATTATGGTGCCGGTGGTTCTGTTTCTGAACGGTTTTGTAAAAGGAAACTGGCTGCATGCCGTTCTGTTCGCGATTTCCATTGCCATTGGCCTTACGCCGGAAATGCTGCCTGTGATTGTGACTGCCTGCCTGGCCAGGGGCGCTGTGTCCATGAGCTGCCAGAAGGTGATCATGAAGGATATCAATGCGATCCAGAACCTTGGTTCCATGGATATTCTCTGCACCGATAAGACGGGAACGCTGACACAGGATAAGATTGTGCTGGAGCGCCATCTGAATATAGACGGAGAGGAAGACGACAGAATTCTGCGCCATGCGTTTCTGAACAGCTGGTACCAGACAGGACTTCGCAATCTTCTGGACCGGGCTATCATCGAGCGGACCCAGGCGCTGATGCAGGGCAATCCGGAACTTCAGGATCTGGAGAAAAACTATACGAAGGTCGATGAGGTTCCCTTTGATTTTGAGCGCCGCCGCATGAGTGTTGTGGTGGAGGATCAGAAGGGGAAACGGCAGATGATCACAAAAGGAGCGGCAGAGGAGATGCTTCAGGTCTCTGCCTTCACCGAGTATCACGGACAGATCGTGCCCCTGACCGGAGAGATGCGGGAAAAGGTGTTGGAGCGCGTGAGAAAGCTGAATGAAAAGGGCCTGCGCGTGCTGGGGCTGGCCCAGAAGACGAATCCGTCTCCTGTGGGCGCGTTTTCGGCGGAGGATGAGAAAGATATGGTTCTGATCGGATATCTGGCCTTCCTTGACCTGCCCAAGCCCACCACGGCCGGAGCGGTAAAGGCTCTTCATCACTATGGAGTAGAGACGAAGGTGCTGACCGGCGACAATGAAAAGGTGACCCGCTGTATCTGCGATATGGTAGGAATCCCGTCTGACCGGATGATTCTGGGAGAGGAGCTGGAAGGGCTTACGGACCAGGAGCTTGCGGCCTGCGTGGAGGAGGTCTCTATCTTTGCGAAGCTTTCTCCGGAGCAGAAGGCGAGAGTGGTGGAGGCGCTGCGCGCAAACGGCCACTGTGTAGGCTATCTGGGCGACGGAATCAATGACAGCGCGGCCATGAAGGCGTCGGATGTGGGGATTTCTGTGGATAATGCCGTGGATATCGCCAAAGAATGTGCACAGGTGATTCTTCTGGAAAAGGATCTGCTTGTGCTGGAGCAGGGGGTCCTGGAGGGACGCAAAGTCTATGCGAATATGATGAAATACATCAAGCTTACGGCGGCGTCCAATTTCGGAAATATGTTTTCCGTTCTGGCGGCCTCGGTATTTCTGCCCTTCCTTCCGATGGAAGCGATCCAGATCCTGCTTTTAAATATGGTGTATGACGTATCCTGCACTGCCCTTCCCTGGGACCATGTGGATGAGGAATTTCTCCGGCAGCCCAGCAGCTGGGACGCGGCTTCCGTACAGAAGTTTATGTTCCGGATGGGGCCGGTCAGCTCGGTGTTTGATATTCTGACCTATCTGCTGATGTACTTCGTGATCTGCCCGGCTGTGTTCGGAGGCGGCTATCATACCCTTGACCCGGCGGCGCAGGCCGGATTTACGGCCCTGTTCCAGACAGGCTGGTTTGTAGAGTCCATGTGGACGCAGACCCTGGTGATACATTTTATCCGTACGGCCCGGATGCCGTTTGTAAAGAGCCGGGCTTCCGCGCCCCTGCTCGTCTCCACGTTCCTGGCAGTGGGAGCGCTGACGCTTCTGCCCTTCCTTCCTTTCGGCGGCGGCTTTGGGCTGACGCCGCTGCCCGGAAGCTATTTTCTCTGGCTGTTTCTGATTGTGGCCGGATATCTGGCGGCGGTGACCGTGGGAAAGAAAAGCTATGTGAAAACCTATCAGTCGCTTCTGTGACGCGGGTTGACAGCAGGATGCAGGCCGCGCTAAGATAGGATACAGTGAAATAGGATAGAGTGAAAATTCCCGCGGAGGACAGGAAAATATTCCCTTTTCTTTTGCGGGAACGGATAAAAAAGACTGCAAAGGCTGCAAAAGGGGAAAGGCATACCATGATAACAACATTGACGGCCCGTCATACAGGAAATGCGGGGATTCTTATTAATATAGAAAAAACAGATACCGAAAAAAGCGCGGCCGGTGAAAAGCCGGAGAGAGTCTCCCTTGGCATCGATGTTTTCTGCCGGGACCGGAAAAGGCTTTACGAGGACACGCCGGAGAAAGAAAGAGCGTTTCTTCTGGACCGGATCGAAAGCGGGGAACTGAAGGCGCTTGTGTTCACCCACGAGCATGGAGATCATTTTTGCCTGGAGGACGTGCTGGAGGCCTGGAGGAGAAATCCCCGGCTTCCTATTATATCTACGCGGAAGGTCATTCAGAAAATCCGTCAAAGCAGCCCGAAAGGAACGGTGGTTTCCGAAGGAGCGCTGACAGAAATCTCTCCGGGCGAGAAAGGATTCGTGAAGCTGGAAGCTGCTCCGGGGATGCAGCTTACGCTGTTTAACAGTCCCCATATGGGAGACCAGTTTTCGGACATTCAGAATCTTGTCTGCCTGCTGGAAGCAGGGGACAGGAAGCTTCTGATTCCGGGGGACGCAAGACCTGACGCGGAGCTTTTTGAGAGGGCGGCCCGGTGGTCCCCGGTGATCGACTGGCTGATCGGACCCTTTCCGCTGCTGGGGCTCCCCTCGTCCAGAAAAAAGATTGCGGCAGCCCTCACGGTCCGTCATGTGCTGGCAGTACATCTGCCCCGTCCGGAGATGGATGCGCACGGCTGGAGGGAAAGCGCGGTGAAGGTATGTGAGAGGGCCGCAGACGGGCTTCCCATGCCGCTGTTCGGCGATGTGATTGGGGAGAACTACCGTCTGTGACGCCAGAAGGTCTGCCCGCTGTGGTTACTCGGAAGCATTTGCGGCGCTCCCGGGTAAAATCTGTGAAAAAATCAGGAAAAATATATGAAAAGCCGTGGAAAAACCCCTTGACACAGGGGTTTTTCGTCATTATAATACTATCGTGTGCGCGAAAGTACACAGGGTATTTTGCGCGCTGATTTAAACTGTCGATTACCGACACAGCAGCCTGACAGGGCCGGCATCATGCCAGCCACTTACAACAGGAGGTGAAAGGAATGCCAACATTTAACCAGTTAGTCAGAAAAGGAAGACAGACATCTGTAAAGAAGTCTACTGCTCCTGCCCTTCAGAAAGGATTCAACTCCCTGAAGAAGAAAGCAACGAACACATCCGCTCCGCAGAAGCGCGGCGTGTGCACAGCAGTTAAGACCGCTACCCCGAAGAAGCCGAACTCAGCTCTTCGTAAGATTGCCAGAGTACGTCTTTCCAACGGAATTGAGGTAACAAGCTACATCCCCGGAGAGGGACACAACCTGCAGGAGCACAGCGTTGTTATGATCCGCGGCGGAAGAGTAAAGGACCTGCCCGGTACCAGATATCATATCATCCGCGGAACGCTGGATACCGCCGGTGTAGCCAAGAGAAGACAGGCCCGTTCCAAGTACGGCGCAAAGAGACCGAAAGACGCAAAGAAATAATTCCAGTCTGAACCGGTTTCAGCTATAAAAACAGCAGGTTTCACGCTGTGAGAGCCCGCCGGAGACAGTCTCCGCCAGAGGCTCCCAGTAACACAATGATTCGTTGGGCAGACTGACATGTCTGCATGCCGGAATGAAATATCGTCCCTTAGGCTGCGGGTCGTATATAGATTTGCCGTGCACAACACAAGTAGAAATCACATGTGAGTACCTGAGAATTAATATTTTTGTTAAGGAGGGAAGTATTGTGGCACGTAAAGGACATACTCAGAAAAGAGATGTATTAGCAGATCCGCTTTACAACAACAAAGTAGTCACCAAGCTTATCAACAACATCATGCTGGATGGTAAGAAGGGTGTGGCTCAGAAGATTGTATACGGAGCATTTGCAAGAGTTGAGGCGAAGACAGAGAAGCCCGCTCTGGAAGTATTTGAGGAGGCTATGAACAACATCATGCCCCTTCTGGAGGTAAAGGCGAGACGTGTCGGCGGAGCTACCTATCAGGTTCCGATCGAGGTTCGTCCGGACCGCCGTCAGGCGCTGGCTCTTCGCTGGCTGACCATGTTCTCCCGCAAGCGCGGTGAGAAGACCATGGAGGAGCGCCTTGCAAACGAGATCATGGACGCTGCGAACAACACCGGCGCATCCGTGAAGAGAAAAGAAGACATGCACAAGATGGCAGAGGCCAACAAGGCATTTGCTCACTATCGTTTCTAATTATTTGAGGAGGAAAATCCCGTGGCTGGAAGAGAATATCCATTGGAGAGAACCAGAAATATCGGAATCATGGCTCATATCGATGCTGGCAAGACCACACTGACAGAGCGTATCCTGTATTACACTGGCGTAAACTATAAGATTGGTGATACCCACGAAGGTACTGCTACCATGGACTGGATGGAGCAGGAGCAGGAGCGTGGTATCACGATCACTTCCGCTGCAACAACCTGTCACTGGACTCTGCAGGAAAACTGCAAGCCGAAGCCCGGCGCTCTGGAGCATCGTATCAATATCATTGATACCCCGGGCCATGTTGACTTTACGGTTGAGGTAGAGCGTTCCCTTCGTGTACTGGACGGCGCCGTGGGCGTGTTCTGTGCGAAGGGCGGTGTAGAGCCTCAGTCAGAGAACGTATGGCGTCAGGCTGACACCTACAATGTACCGCGTATGGCATTCATCAATAAGATGGATATCCTGGGTGCGGACTTTTACAATGCTGTAGAGCAGATCAAGACCCGTCTGGGCAAGAACGCCATCTGCGTGCAGCTGCCTATCGGAAAGGAAGATGAATTCCAGGGAATCATCGACCTGTTCGAGATGAAGGCTTATATTTACAATGATGATAAGGGCGAGGACATCTCTATCGTTGATATCCCCGATGATATGAAGGACGACGCAGAGCTGTACCGCTCCGAGCTGGTTGAGAAGATCTGCGATCTGGACGACGATCTGATGATGCAGTACCTGGAGGGCGAGGAGCCGTCCGTAGAGGACATGAAGGCTGCCCTGAGAAAGGCTACCTGCGAGTGCCGCGCCGTTCCGGTATGCTGCGGAAGCGCATACAGAAACAAGGGCGTTCAGAAGCTTCTGGACGCAGTGCTTGAGTATATGCCCGCTCCGACCGACATCCCGGCTATCAAAGGCGTGGATATGGACGGCAATGAGATTGAGCGCCACTCTTCTGACGAAGAGCCGTTCTCCGCTCTGGCATTCAAGATTATGGCAGACCCGTTCGTAGGAAAGCTGGCATTCTTCCGTGTATACTCCGGAACCATGAATTCCGGATCTTATGTATACAATTCTACAAAGCAGAAGAAGGAGCGTGTAGGACGTATTCTTCAGATGCACGCAAATAAGAGAGCAGAGCTGGATAAGGTATATTCCGGAGATATCGCTGCAGCCGTAGGCTTCAAGTTTACGACCACCGGCGACACCATCTGCGATGAGCAGCATCCGGTTATTCTGGAGTCCATGGAGTTCCCGGAGCCGGTTATCGAGCTGGCTATCGAGCCGAAGACCAAGGCTGGTCAGGGCAAGATGGGCGAGGCGCTTGCAAAACTGGCAGAGGAGGACCCGACTTTCCGCGCTCACACAGATCCGGAGACAGGACAGACCATCATCGCAGGTATGGGCGAGCTCCATCTGGAGATTATCGTAGACCGTCTGCTGCGTGAGTACAAGGTAGAGGCAAACGTGGGCGCTCCCCAGGTTGCGTACAAAGAGGCGTTTACCAAGTCTGTGGATGTGGACAGCAAGTACGCGAAGCAGTCTGGTGGACGTGGACAGTACGGACACTGTAAGGTACGCTTCGAGCCGATGGACCCCAACGGAGACGAGCAGTTCAAGTTCGATTCCGAGGTTGTCGGAGGCGCGATTCCGAAGGAATACATCCCGGCTGTCGGCGAAGGTATCGAGGAAGCAGCGCAGTCCGGTATTCTGGGAGGATTCCCGGTACTTGGCGTTCACGCGACCGTATACGATGGATCTTACCATGAGGTAGACTCCAGTGAGATGGCATTCCATATCGCAGGTTCCATGGCGTTCAAGGAAGCTATGCAGAAAGCAAATCCGGTACTTCTTGAGCCGATCATGAAGGTAGAGGTTACCACACCTGAGGATTACATGGGCGACGTTATCGGCGATATCAACAGCCGCCGCGGCCGCATCGAGGGTATGGAAGACATCGGAGGCGGAAAGATGATCCGCGGATACGTTCCGCTGGCCGAGATGTTCGGATACTCCACAGACCTGCGTTCTAAGACCCAGGGACGTGGAAACTACTCCATGTTCTTCGAGAAATACGAGCAGGTTCCGAAGAATATCCAGGAGAAAGTGCTTGCAGCAAAGAAATAAGCAATTTAAAAGCGATTTCGCTAAATTTTGCTTGAAAAATAAGGCGCTTTGAAATATAATCAGAGTTAGCCGAGTATCTGATAAAACAGAAAATCAAATCAGCCCCAGAGGCGTATGAATTAAGGAGGACATTCAAAATGGCTAAAGCTAAATTTGAAAGAACCAAACCGCATTGTAATATCGGTACCATCGGTCACGTAGACCATGGCAAAACCACTCTGACAGCAGCTATCACAAAGGTTCTGGCTGAGCGTGTTGCTGGTAACACAGCTACCGATTTCGAGAACATCGACAAGGCTCCCGAAGAGAGAGAGCGTGGTATCACCATTTCTACTGCTCACGTTGAGTACGAGACAGAGAAGAGACACTACGCACACGTTGACTGCCCGGGCCATGCTGACTATGTAAAGAACATGATCACCGGAGCTGCTCAGATGGACGGAGCTATCCTGGTAGTAGCTGCTACCGATGGTGTAATGGCTCAGACAAAGGAGCATATCCTTCTGTCCCGTCAGGTAGGCGTTCCCTACATCGTAGTATTCATGAACAAGTGTGATATGGTAGACGATGAGGAGCTGCTTGAGCTGGTAGACATGGAGATCCGTGAGCTGCTGAACGAGTATGAGTTCCCGGGAGATGACACACCGATCATCCAGGGTTCCGCTCTGAAGGCTCTTGAGGACCCGTCCAGCGAGTGGGGCGACAAGATCATGGAGCTGATGGACGCTGTTGACAGCTGGATTCCGGACCCGCAGCGTGCAACAGATCAGCCGTTCCTGATGCCGGTTGAGGACGTATTCACCATTACCGGACGTGGTACTGTTGCTACAGGCCGTGTAGAGCGTGGTGTTCTGCATCTGAACGAGGAAGTTGAGATCGTTGGTATCAAGGAAGAGACTCGTAAGACCGTTGTAACTGGTATCGAGATGTTCCGTAAGCTGCTTGACGAGGCTCAGGCTGGTGACAACATCGGAGCTCTGCTTCGTGGTGTTCAGAGAACCGAGATCGAAAGAGGTCAGGTTATCGTTAAGCCGGGCAGCATTACCTGCCACACCAAGTTTACCGCTCAGGTATACGTTCTGACCAAGGACGAGGGTGGCCGTCATACTCCGTTCTTCAACAACTACAGACCGCAGTTCTACTTCCGTACAACTGACGTTACCGGCGTTATCACTCTTCCGGAAGGAACAGAGATGTGCATGCCTGGTGACAACGTAGAGATGACCATCGAGCTGATTCATCCGATCGCTATGGAGCAGGGTCTTACCTTCGCTATCCGTGAGGGCGGACGTACTGTAGGATCTGGACGTGTGGCTTCCGTTATCGAGTAATTTTTATACAGTAACAAAAAGGCTTCTGGGAATTCCCCGGAAGCCTTTTTTTGTATCAGGAAAACCACGCGATAGCAGCGTGGTTCTATTCATTTCAGTGAATCTGTCAGTCCATAAGTCTGGCGTCTGAACGCCGGCTATTTTCTGCAAAGTACTTGGACTTCCTTTCCTTGTGTGATAAAATCAAAGAGACAGGAGGAATTGCGATATGAAAATATGTGTGCTTTATGACAGTGTCACAGGCAATACCAAGATGCTGGCAGATGTGATTGAAAAGAAATATATGGGAACGCTCACAGACGATCCTGCGGATGCAGATGTGGTTTTTCTGGGTTCCTGGACAGATAAGGGCTCTTTTTCTGAAAAGATGAAGGAACAGGCGGAAAAAATTCATGGCAAAAAAGTGTTTATCTTTGGCACCTGCGGTTTCGGAGGAAGCGAGGAGTACTATGGAAAGCTTTTTGAGAGAGCTGCCGGACTTCTGGATGAGAGCGATGAGATTATCGGGCACTATTACTGTCAGGGAAAGATGCCAATGTCTGTGAAAGAGCGTTATGTGGCTATGCTCAGAGAGCATCCGGAGGATAAAAGGATGCAGGTCAGCCTGCAGAATTTTGAGGAGGCGCTGACGCATCCTGATCAGAAGGATCTGGAAAGGCTTTCGGAGATCCTGGATGAGCTGAAGCTGGCCTGAAATCATAAAAGCTGCAGGGAGCTGCCTATGACAGAGAGAAATACAGGGCTTTCCGCCAATGAGGCGTGGAAAGCCCTTTTTGGGAAATATCCGATTGCGGAAACTGTTGAGAGAGAAGGAATCTTCCAGATCCGGGCCGATCAGATTCGGGAATTCAGAGAGCCGCGCCTGATGGCCAAATGGGACAGTTCTGATTCTCTGCCGGAGATTCTGCGCAGAAAGAAAATCAACATCCTGCCTGACAGCCGGACCTCCTATGTGCTGGGAGATTTTCTGCTTTATCAGGAGATTCCGGAGCTTTCCGAGCATGTGACCCAGATGACTCATATTGAGATGCCGGACTATGAGTCCATCGATGTCAACAATATTAATTCTGAAGCAAATGCGATTCATGGCCTGATCCTCTCAGGAATTCTGGATGATTTTCTGGGGGAAGGAAGGAACGCAGAGACTTTTAACGGCAGGATGGGGACTGGAGTCTTTGACTTTCAGGTGGATACCGTCCGGGGCATCAGCCGGACGATTCATGTAGAGAATGCCCAGTGCGAGATCGACGGCGGTTTTGAGAACCGGACTTCGGTTGTGATTATGGAAGCAAAAAACGTAGTACATAAGGATTTTCATATCCGCCAGCTCTATTATCCCTACCGGCTCTGGCGGACGAAGGTGAAGAAGCCTGTCCGGCTGATATTCTGTGTTTATTCAAACATGATTTATAGGCTGTTTGAATACCGTTTTGCAGATCCGGAAAATTATTCTTCCATAGAACTGGTCCAGACGAAAAACTATTCTCTTCAGGACACCTCTATTTCTCTGGAGGAGCTGAAAGAGGTGCGGCGGGATACAACCGTGCGCACCGATGACGCCATGGAAGGGACAGATATTCCCTTCATTCAGGCAAATTCCATGGAGAGAATTATTTCCCTTCTGGAAAACATGTATGAGAATCCCATGACGAGCCAGCAGATTGCTGAGCTGATGGACTTTGATATCAGGCAGTCGGATTATTATTACAATGCCGGAAAATATCTGGGGCTGTTTGAAAAACGGAAGGAAGAGGGCCAGATTCTTGCGGCGCTGACAACCCAGGGCCAGAAGGTATTCAAACTTAATTATAAAAAGAGGCAGCTGAAGCTCGTGAGCCTGATTCTGGAGCATCAGATTTTTGCGGAATTCTTTGACCAGACGGCAGAGAAAGGGGAGCTGCCGGATAAAAAGGCCATAGAAGATGAGATGCGGCGGCTGCGTGTGTGTGGGGAAGGACAGATTGCGCGCCGTGCCAGTTCTGTATATGGCTGGCTGAAATGGATCTTTAATCTTACGCGGCTGTGAGAAGCGGATGTTTTTGAGGGAAGACAGAGTCGGAGAAGGGGGGACAGTATATGACAGCTGTACTTGCGGGATTTCTGTTAGTGCTGTTACATTTGAAGGAAGAGGGATTGGAGCTCTTTCTGAAATTAGCCGGATACATATTGATTGCCGGAGGTCTGACTGGATTTCTGAAGGAGAGTGTTATCTTTGCCAGAGCCAGAAAAGGGGCAGTCGTACTGGCGGTCTGCGCAGGCATTCTGTGGCTTGGAAGCCTGTATGAACTGTCTTTGTCAGGTCCCGCAGCGACTGTTTTTGGATGGCTGGTGACAGCCGGAGATATGTATATCCGCTACATGACTGTTGCAGGAATTCAGGACATGGAACAGGCGGGAAATGAAGAGTTTTACTCAAAGGAATTGTTCCAGGTGTGGAAAATATGGACGGCAACCTTGCTGTTTATTCTGCTTATGCTTTTCATTTCCAGCGAGTTTACAATGTTTCTGGCGAGCGCGGCAGGTGTCGTGTACCTGGCCTGTGTGGTTATTTTCCTTATATATTTGGACAGGAGCAGGGCTGCTTATCTGAATTATGTGAAAGAAAGAGAGGCATCTCTGCGATGACTTCCGCAGACGAAAATCAGGAAAAGTTTTGGTAATATTTTATCTGAGACGCATTTTCAGACATTCTGAATACTCATGGAAATCTAATACAAAAATCACAGTTTCTCCATACTTTTTTCAATAAATGAACATAATTTCTTCTTAAAATATTAAGGAATTACAAAAGGCGGCGGGATGAAAGGGAGCCGCCGCCTGATGGTGAAACCAGAAAGGAGAAGTTATGAGAAACAAAATCAAGTATGCATTGGCGGCGCTTGCGCTGGTAGTGCTGGCAGCTGTCTCCCCCATGAAGGCTCAGGCTGCCGGAGGCCTGGAGCTTTACACGGATTATCCGGGTATTTCGGTGGAAGCAGGCGACAGCCAGAGTATTTCCATGTACGTGTCCAATGACAGCGGAAGCGCAGTGGAGGCTTCCTTAAGTATTCTGTCCATGCCGGAGGGCTGGGAAGGATACTTCAGCGGAAATGGCAGCCAGATCAGCCGTGTCCATGTACAGAACGGAGAAGAGGCGTCTCTGACCTTTCAGCTGGAGATTCCTGATGACGCGGCGGAAGGCTCTTATACGGTTCAGCTTCAGGCGGTTTCCGATACAGGCCTGACTGATACGGTAGATTTGGTCTTTGATATTCAGGAAGTCCAGTACAGCCAGGGAAGCCTGGAGACGGAATATGCGGAACAGGAAGGCGCGTCCGGCACCAGCTTCAGTTTCAACACGACTCTCATCAATAACAGCGCGGCGGATCAGTCTTACAGTCTGGCGGCTGAAGCGCCCGATGGATGGCAGGTATCCTTTCAGCCCAGCGGCGAGACAACGAACGTAGCCAGCATTGATGTGGCATCTGCGTCCAGCCAGGGACTGACCGTGAGCGTAACTCCGCCGGAAAACGTAGAGGCAGGAGAATATACCATTCCAATCAGCGCTACTTCGGCCAATGATTCTTTGAGCACTGAGCTGAAAGTAACCATTACCGGAACCTATTCCCTGGCACTCTCCACACCCAATGAGCTTCTGAGCTTTGACGCTCATATCAACAGAGAATCTGACGTGACGCTGACTGTCACAAACAACAGCAACGTGGATCTGCAGAACATCACCCTGAGCTCTTCCGCGCCCAGCGGCTGGACCGTGGAGTTCGATACATCTTCCATCGATACGCTGGAAGCGGGAGCTACCCAGGAAGTCACGGCTCATGTAACGCCTGGTGATTCTGCTATAGCGGGTGATTACGTATGTACGTTTACGGCAAGCTGTTCAGAGACTTCTTCAGATGCTGAATTCCGGGTGTCTGTAAAGACCCAGACAATCTGGGGTGTTGTGGCAGTTGTTATTATCCTTGCGCTGATAGCCGGCGTCGCGGCGGTATTTAAGAAATACGGCAGACGGTAAAGGCTGGTGGCGCATATGAGTGAATACATAATACGAACAGTTGGCCTGACAAAGCGCTATGGGGAAAAAACAGCGGTCAAACAGCTGAACCTGACGATTAAAAAAGGGGAAGTGTTCGGCCTTCTGGGTCCAAACGGAGCAGGAAAGACGACGACGACCCTGATGCTTCTGGGACTGACCGAACCCACAGAAGGCTTTGCGACGATAGAAGGAATGGATTGTACAAGAGATCCAATTGGTGTTAAGCGTGTGGTCGGTTATCTGCCGGACAATGTGGGCTTCTACGGAGATATGACCGGCCGGGAAAATCTGCATTTCACCGGACAGTTGAACGGGCTTGCTGAAGATGTAATCCGGAAGCGCACAGATGAGCTTCTGGAGAGAGTAGGCATGACGGAAGCCGCGGACCAGAAGACGAAAACCTATTCCCGCGGTATGAAGCAGAGGCTTGGCATCGCAGATGTACTGATTAAGGACCCGAAAATTATTATCATGGATGAACCGACCCTGGGAATCGATCCACAGGGTATGCGGGACCTTTTAAAACTGATTCGGGAGCTGTCTGAGAAGGACGGACGTACGATTCTGCTGTCCTCACATCAGCTTTACCAGGTTCAGCAGATCTGCGACCGGGTAGGCATCTTCGTGGATGGAAGCCTGATTGCCTGCGGAACCATTTCAGAACTTGGGAAGCGTATGGAGCGCGAAGGAAAATATACCCTCGAGCTGTCTGCGGAGCCTGATAATGAGGCTCTTGTGCGTCTGCTTTCCAATATTGAAGGAGCAGACAGCGTCGAACGGGAAGGAGAGAATGTGCTTGTGCATTCCCGGATGGATCTGAGAAGAAGGGTGACCATGGAGCTGACGGCAAACGGCTATACGCTTCTTGGACTTCGCCAGAAAGGAGGAGATCTGGATGAAATCTACAGCCGGTACTTTGAAAAAGCCGAACGGGAACAGCGAAAAGCCCAGAATAAAATTAAAGGAAATCGCGCTCTGGAAAGACTTAAAGAAGGCCTTCGCTCTGGACAGAGAAAGTCTGGCGGGGCTTAAAGCTCTTTACCAGAAGGAAATGATGGATAATATCCGAAGCAGAAGATTTATGTTGATTCTGGCGGTTATTATCATCACCAGCTACGCCAGCCTGTACGGGGCTCTGTCCGGTATGAGTTCAGACAGCGATTACATATTCCTTTCCCTTTATACCACAAGCGGAAATTCGATCCCGTCTTTTATGTCCTTTATCGCCCTTCTGGGGCCGTTTGTGGGGATTATTCTCGGATTTGACGGGATCAGCGGAGAAAAATCAGAGCGTACCCTGTACCGTATTGCGGCGCAGCCCATTTACCGTGATTCTATTATCAACGGGAAATTTCTGGCCGGAACTACGCTGATTTTCCTCATGGTATTCACCATGGGAATTTCTGTGGGCGCGGCAGGCCTTCTTGTGACAGGCGTTCCGCCCAGTCTGGAAGAAGTGGGAAGAGTCTTTTTCTATCTTATTTTTACCTCTGTCTATATCTGTTTCTGGCTGGGGTTGTCTCTGTGGTTCTCGGTAGTCTGCAGGAACGCGGCGGCTTCCGCTATGGCAAGCATCGGCGTCTGGCTGTTTTTTGCCCTGTTTATGAGCCTGGTAGCAGGAATTATTGCCAATGTCTTTTATCCAATGAACAATGACTGGCAGATGTTGACAAATTCCATGGGGAACTACACGCTGGAACTGAACCTGAACCGTTTGTCGCCCTATTACCTTTACAGCGAGGCGGCTTCCACGATCATGAATCCCAGCGTCCGCGCTGTCAATGTGATTACGGTGGAATCCCTTTCGGGAGCTATCAGCGGTTACTTAAGCCTTGGGCAGAGCCTTCTGCTCGTATGGCCGCATCTGGCCGGGCTGATCGCCCTGATGCTCGTAACCTTCGCGGGCTCCTATATCTGCTTTATGCGGCAGGAGATTCGTTCGAAGTAAACAAGAAGCAATAAATATGTAACGGGACATACAGCGGAATTTAATAAGAAGACACACCCCTGCCGGAATAGATGTTTTGCACTATATTCCAGCAGGGGTGTGTTTTTCAGCAGGGGTGTCAGTGTTTAAGAATCTGCCAGACCGGGATATCCATAAGCGCTTGCGGCGCTTTGGACAGCCCGTATGATGGCTTCGCTCACGACCTCAGCCGCCAGAGTCCCGGTAAGATCCTGGTCTGCAGGGAGTTCACCCACGGAAACAGCATAAATACTGTCTCCGTCGGCTGAGGTATGTACCGGCCGAATGGAACGGGCATAGCCGTCGTGAGCCATGCCGCCGATTTTGCACAGAGAAGATTTGCTGAATCTGCCGTTTGTAATCACGACGCCTAAAGTAGTGTTTCCCGTAAATTTATTTTCTATAATATCTGTGCTGGCATACATCAGCTCTTCCGTAGAACGGAAGGTCTTTTTGTCTTCTGCCAGAAGTCCTGCTATCTTCTTTCCCGTTTTCCAGTCATAAATGTCTCCAAGAGCGTTTACGGCAACGACAGCGCCCACCTGCAGCGAGCCGATTTGGAGAGCATAGCTGCCGATTCCGGATTTCATGCAATAATCCATTCCGGCGAATTTTCCCACGGTGGCGCCGCAGCCTGCGCCATAATTTCCGTCCCGGTAGTTTCCGGCTTCGCCTTTTTCCCCGTTGACACACGCTTCATACCCCATGTTGAAGTCAGGCCGTATATGAGAACTGCCCACGGTCAGATCGAACAAATCCGCCTGACACACGAGAGGCACTTTGAGAGAGGGGCCGACTTCCAGGCCGATTCCCCGCTCTTCGAGGTATTTCATGACTCCGCCCGCAGCGTCAAGGCCATAAGCGCTGCCTCCGGCCAGCAGGATGCCGTGAATGATCCGGGCTGCGGCAAGAGGCTTCAGAAGCTCGGATTCCCGTGAGGCAGGTCCTCCTCCCCGGACATCCAGTCCTGCTGCCATTCCCTTTTCCGAAAGAAATACCGTACAGCCTGTTCCGGCCGCCGGATTTTCAGCCTGTCCGATTCGGATGCCTTTTATTTCTGTAATGCGGATTTCTTTTTTTATCATAATTCCTGTCCGTTCCTTTCCTGTGTTTTACGGTTCTCTGAAGTTCCCTGAAATTCCGGATATATCTGTCTTTCAGTATAGCATTTCTGCAGGCCCGCCTCAATGGAAATCTGAGTCTGCCGCTGAAGGTTTCCGCAAAAACAGCAGGTCTGTTGCTTTAAAAAATTTCCTTTTTTTCTCTAAAAAATGCTTGCATTCCGTCTTTGGTTGTGCTACACTACTAGACGTATGATCTCCACGGGGATTTTGCGCCTGTTTTTGCGCGCTTTTTTCATGGATTTCCGGGGGATCGGCAGCAAGAAACGCCTTGTTTTCCGAAGCTTTCCGCTTCAAAACCCAGTCGTCGGAAAGAGGCGGAGAACGCAAGATGTGAAAGGAGGATTTTTACGATGAAGGTAAGATCATCTGTAAAGCCCATTTGCGAGAAATGCAAAATCATCAAAAGAAAAGGTAGTATCAGAGTAATTTGCGAGAACCCGAAGCATAAGCAGCGCCAGGGATAATTCCGCAGACTGTGATTCTTGTGATAATTTTTTTGTGCGGCTGTGCATTGAGCACTTAGCGAAAACGAACGCGTCAGTGTGAAGCTTGAGGTTAGTGCGAAAGTACACCTGGACACTTAATGAGATGCGAGTGCAGCGAGCAATCGAATTTAGTGTCCATGGTGCATTCTTCTGCAGAGTGCCAATGTATTTACAAAATAGATTTGACCAGGATTATTCACAATGATATTGCTTAAAACGGAGAAATGCGGATGCAGAGTATCTGAAAGGCCGGGTCTTTATCCGGCTGGACGCGCCCTGGAAGCGTGTCTCATTTAGGAAAGTGTCAGCGGGCACCTATTAAAAAACGCCCGGAACCCAATTTTTTTCAAAATGGAGGAATAATCAAATGGCTCGTATTTCTGGTGTAGACTTACCAAGAGAAAAGCGTGTGGAAATCGGCTTGACCTACGTGTACGGTATCGGACGCGCAAGCGCCAACAAGATTCTGGAAGCGGCAAAGGTAAATCCGGATACCCGTGTAAGAGACCTGACAGATGACGAAGTAAGAAGAATCAGCGCTGTAATCGATGCTGATTATCAGGTAGAGGGTGACCTGAGACGTGAGATTGCCATGAACATCAAGCGTCTGCAGGAGATCGGATGCTACAGAGGTATCCGTCACCGTAAGGGACTTCCGGTTCGCGGTCAGAAGACAAAGACGAACGCGAGAACAAGAAAGGGTCCGAAGAGAACCGTAGCAAACAAGAAGAAATAATTTGTAAATAGGAAGAAAGTAGGTTAGTTTAAAATGGCGAAAGTTACAAAGAAAGTGACAAAAAAGCGCGTAAAGAAAAACGTTGAACGCGGACAGGCACATATTCAGTCATCTTTTAACAATACAATCGTAACGCTGACAGATACTGAAGGAAATGCTCTCTCCTGGGCAAGTGCCGGTGGTCTGGGATTTAGAGGTTCAAGGAAATCTACTCCGTATGCTGCGCAGATGGCGGCTGAGACAGCTACCAAGGCAGCACTGGTACATGGACTTAAGACTGTAGACGTAATGGTTAAGGGACCGGGTTCCGGCCGTGAGGCAGCTATCCGTGCACTTCAGGCATGCGGCCTGGAGGTAACCAGTATCCGTGACGTGACACCCGTTCCGCATAACGGATGCCGTCCGCCCAAGCGCAGAAGAGTCTAATTAGGAGGTAGAGAGTAATGGCAGTCAATCGTGTTCCGGTATTAAAAAGATGTCGTTCCCTTGGTCTGGAGCCGACCGTTTTAGGAATTGATAAAAAGTCAACAAGAGAGTTAAAGAGATCCAACAGAAAGATGTCCGAGTATGGACTTCAGCTTCGCGAGAAGCAGAAAGCAAAGTTCATCTACGGCGTACTGGAGAAGCCGTTCCGTAATTACTACGAAAAGGCCGACAGAATGAAGGGCATGACCGGTGAGAACCTGATGATCATGCTGGAAAGCAGACTGGACAACGTAGTGTTCCGTCTGGGACTTGCGAGAACCAGAAGAGAGGCAAGACAGATCGTAGACCACAAGCATGTGCTGGTAAACGGCAAGCAGGTTAACATTCCTTCCTATCTGGTAAAGGCAGGCGACGTAATCGAGATCAAGGAGAAGTGCAAGAGCTCTCAGAGATATAAGGATATCGTAGAGGCAACCGGCGGCAGACTGGTTCCGGAGTGGCTGGAGTCTGATCTGGAGGCTCTGAAGGGAACTGTGAAAGAGCTTCCGTCCAGAGAGGTCATCGACGTACCGGTAAATGAGATGCTTATCGTCGAGCTCTACTCCAAGTAAGATGTAGCCAGACATTCGGCAGCGTAACACCCAGACCAAATATGAAGGAGGGGCCTTTTAGTGTTCGATTTTAATAAACCGAAAATTGAGATTGCAGAGATTTCAAATGATAAGAAATACGGGAGATTTGTAGTTGAGCCGCTTGAGAGAGGCTATGGTACGACACTGGGCAATTCCCTGAGAAGAATCATGCTTTCTTCGTTACCGGGTGCAGCAGTCAGCCAGGTAAAGATTGAGGGTGTTCTGCATGAGTTCAGTTCCATTCCGGGAGTAAAGGAAGATGTGACTGAAATCATTATGAATATCAAAAATCTGGCTATTCGGAATACAAGCGACAGCAATGAGCCGAAGATCGCCTATATCGAGTTTGACGGTGAGGGCGTGGTGACGGCTGCTGACATTCAGGCAGATCCCGATATTGAGATCCTGAATCCTGAGCTTGTAATCGCTCATCTGAACGGCGGCGCTGACAGCAAGCTGTACATGGAGCTGACGATTACGAAGGGCAGAGGCTACGTAAGCGCGGAGAAGAACAAGAATCCGGATCTTCCCATCGGCGTGATTGCGGTGGATTCCATCTACACGCCTGTAGAGCGCGTGAACATGACAGTTCAGGATACGCGTGTTGGTCAGGTGACGGACTTTGACAAGCTGACGCTGGACGTGTACACGAACGGAACCCTGGTTCCCGACGAGGCAGTCAGCCTGGCTGCAAAGGTATTAAGCGAGCACCTGAGCCTGTTTATCGACCTGTCCGAGAATGCCAAGACCGCAGAGGTTATGGTAGAGAAAGAGGACAATGAAAAAGAGAAAGTGCTTGAAATGAGCATTGACGAACTGGAGCTTTCTGTACGTTCGTTCAACTGCCTCAAGAGAGCAGGAATCAATACCGTTGAGGAACTTTGCAACCGCACTCCGGAGGATATGATGAAAGTCCGCAACCTGGGCCGCAAATCCCTGGAGGAAGTGCTTGCGAAACTCAAGGAGCTCGGCTTGGAGCTGAATCCGAGCGAGGAGTAATAAACCTTAATAACTATGGAGGCCCCGGCCGCAGGCCGGAGCAGCCCTTCTTCAGTAAGACCGAAGATGCATGGAGAAGCGGTTCCACAAATGGAGGAAAATGAAATGGCAAAGTATAGAAAACTGAGCAGAACTTCCAGCCAGAGAAAGGCTCTCCTGAGAAATCAGGTGACCGCTCTTCTGGAGAACGGAAAGATTGTTACTACTGAGGCGAAGGCAAAGGAAGTACGCAAGATTGCGGAGAGCCTGATTGCACTTGCAGTAAAGGAAAAGGATAACTTCGATACCGTTACTGTAACAGCCAAGGTTGCACGTAAGGACAAAGACGGAAAGCGCGTGAAGGAAGTTGTAGACGGAAAGAAAGTAACCGTATACGACGAGGTAGAGAAGACGATCAAGAAGGATCAGCCTTCCAGACTTCATGCAAGACGCCAGATGCTGAAGGTTCTGTACCCGGTTACCGAGGTTCCGACCGCAGCAGCAGGCAAGAAGCGCAATACCAAGAAGGTAGATATGCCGGCAAAGCTTTTTGATGAGATCGCACCGAAGTATGCAAACCGTAACGGCGGTTATACCAGAATCGTGAAGATCGGCCAGCGTAAGGGCGACGCAGCGATGGAAGTGCTGCTGGAGCTGGTATAAGCAGAGCGAAAAGAAATTTAAAATGAAATCCGCGCGTGAATGACAGCGGCGGGTGAAGGCCCCCGAGGCGAAGGAGTTTATCCTGAGCTTCGGGGGTTTTTTTCGAGTATTCTTGCCCTGCAGGTTGCTCTGCGCCATAATAGTGAAATACTGGAAAAAGTGATAGATTTATAATATGAATAATGGATATACGCATGAAATAGATGCAGTGAGAAAATAGAACTCAGGGAATAAACAGGAGAATATATAAAAGAGGATATTCAAAAAGTAACTTTTGAACATCCTCTTTTTATTTATGGTTTTTATTGTTTTGCGTCTAGGTCTGTTCAGTTCCAGAAATATCAGGAGCCGGAATACAGTGAATTCCACGGGCGTCAAATTTCCTGATTTCTTCTCGTGTAATGTGCCAGTCAGTAATGACTTGGCAGAGTTTCTGCGGCACTTTTACATGAATCAAAGAATCATCCCAGAATTTTGAATAATCAGCAAGAACAAAGCACTGTTTAGCGGAATTTAGGATGGTTTGCTTTAATTCTGCATCCTGGATATTGGGAGTGGTCAGGCCATGTTCGTAAGAAATATGTTCAATACCAATGAAAACTTTGTCAAAGATCATTTTACTGATAGTGTCCGTTGTAAAATGACCACTGGTAGCTCGACTGTCGTGACGAATCTCACCGCCTGCAAAAATGATCCTTATTCCTTCTGTTCCAATCAATGCAGTGGCATGATCAAAAGCGTTTGTTGCGATTAGGATGTTCTGTTTGGGCATCCGACGGATCAGCTTCACGAGCTCGAAAGTAGTAGTGCCACTGTCGATGTATATTGTGTTGCCTTCTTCAATGCAGTCATAGGCTACCTTTGCAATCGCGGCCTTTTCTTCCAGATTCTTTGTTTCTCGTGTATGATAGGACATTTCCTTTGCTGTGCCAATGGGTTTGATGGCACCGCCCCAAGTTCTTTGGAGGAGATATTCTTTTTCCAGAGAAATCAACATGTTTCGGATGGAAACGCTTGATAACCCCATGCGCTCACTCAGATCGGAAACACGCACGCTTCCCTTTTGATTTAGTTCATCGAGAATAAACGCTTTTTTTTCGTCATGTGTTAGGCGATGTTGCCTTGAAATGTTGTTTTTATTATTCATAATCGCTAAGTCTAGGTAATTGTTTGGTAAAAACGAAAAGAAATCTTAAAATTATTATATCAAAATTATAATATAAATCAAGCAAAATCTGGTAATAAGCATAAAGAAAAGAGATAAAAAATAGGAATCAAAAGTAATAAAATTTTGAATTGTGAAAAAGAAACAAAAAGGAAAGGAAAAATGAAAGAAATGAGCAAATAAATTGTGAATATAAGACAAAAACAAAATTTATTGTTGACACAAACTATCTAACTTGTTAAAATAAACTTACGAAATCAAAAGAAAAGCGAGAAAAATCTTTTGAAAATGTTTCGAATATTGCGCGCAATTATTAAAAACGAAAATAATGTATGGAGGTAAAACAAATGAAAAAGAGTTTGGCTATTCTTTTGGCACTGGGATTAGTTTTTGGATTAGCTGGATGTGGTTCTTCCGATTCAACAGAGGAAAATACAGTATCAGAATCTGAAGCTACTGAGGAAGCTGGGACTGAAGAGGCTACGGAGGTATCATCTGACGATGATTTCACAGTTGGTTTCTGCCCCATGGATTTATCGAACAATTTTTGGGCAGCCATTGCAAATTCCTTCCAAACAGCAGGAGAAGAAGCTGGAATCCAGACTGTTGTAACAGATGGAAAGTCTGACGCGGCTACCCAGGTGTCCGCACTGGAAAATTTTATTTCTCAAGGTGTTGACGTAATTGTAGTTGGCCCTGTGGATTCTTCATCTTTGACAGGAGTTATTGCAGAGGCAAAGGAGGCAGGAATACCGGTTATTACACATACGACGGTTTATGAAGATGCAACCTGTAACATGAATGTAGATGAAATAGAGATGGGGACAGCAATTGGCTCTATTTGTGGACAGTGGATGGCAGAGACATTTGGAGAAGATGCAACCTGCCAATATGCAATTTTGACGCAGAGTGCTCTGGAGCAAACCATCGGACGCGAAAATGGAATTCAAGCAGGAATTAAAGAGTATGTACCAAATGCAGAATGTGTTACAACAGTTGATGCACATACGACGGACATGGGCATCACTGCAGCTGAAAATATTTTGGCAGCTTATCCTGATGTGGTAGCTATTATAGGGATCAATGACTCTGGAGCTCTTGGAGCTTATGAGACCTGCATTGCACAGGGTGTTGGAGAAGACTTCTTCTTGGGTGGAGTAGATGGAACAGAACAGGCTCTGGAATTGATTTCTGAGGGTACAATTTACAGAGGTACTGTTTCCCTGAATCCGGTGGGGACAGGACAGCAGTTTGTAGATTATGCATTGGCACTGAGAGATGGAGAAGAAATTCCCACGGAATATATGGTGCCTGTAAGTGCAGTAAGCGCAGAGAATGTAGATGAATATCTTAATTAGAATAACTGACGTGATGATAGTTGCTTGAGGAAGAAATAGCGGTTGTTGGACTATGGACTGTATTCTGGCAGCCGCTGTTTTTATGAGTAAATACAAGACGAGGAGTGAAAAGCTTTGGAAAAACTGAACCAGGAAATCAGTCTGAAAATGAATCAGATTTGCAAGGCTTACCCGGGAGTCAAAGCGCTGGATCATGTAGATTTTGAACTGCGAAAAGGGGAAGTGCATGCGCTTTTAGGTGAAAATGGAGCAGGAAAATCAACTTTGTGTAAAATTATTGCTGGGGCGCAGCCGATGGATTCCGGAGAATATTATCTTTTTGGGGAAAAGATAACAAGCCTGTCGCCTTTGGAGGCAAAGAATAAAGGGATCTCTATGGTTTATCAGGAATTTAACCTGGTACCGTATCTGAAAATTTATGAAAACCTGTTCTTGGGGAAAGAACTGATGCATGGGCCTAACCGGGATAAGAAAGCCATGATCAGCAAGACGAAGGAAGTCTTTCAAAAATTTGGAATAGATATTGACCCGGAACTTCGGGTCTGTGATCTTACAAATGCATATAAACAGTTGGTGGAAATTGCGAAAGCAATTTTGGAAAATGCAAAGGTTCTGTGTATGGATGAACCCACAGCTCCATTGTCTACCAGAGAAGTAAATATACTGTTTGATATGATACATTCTTTAAAAAAAGAAGGTGTATCTGTTATTTATATTTCACATCGGCTGGAAGAACTGTTTGAAATCTCAGATCGCATAACGGTTATGCGAGACGGTCAATATATCAAGACTTTAAATACAAATGAAACTAATAGGGACGAACTGGTAAAGCTGATGGTTGGCCGGGAATTGAGCGATGAATATCCTAAAAGAAATGTAGAGATTGGCGGAGAGATCCTCAGAATAGAGCATCTGTCCACAGAGGCGACTGATATTGAGGATGTGTCTTTTACTTTACGGAAGGGAGAGATTCTCGGATTTGCTGGTCTTGTAGGGGCCGGACGAACAGAAGTGATGAGAGCTCTGTTTGGAATTGATAAAAAACGTTCTGGAGATATCTATATTAAAGGCAGTAAGGTAGAAATCAGGAATCCGGCAGATGCTATACGACATGGGATAAGCTTGGTACCGGAAGACAGAAAGGGACAGGGGGTGTCTCTTACGTTATCCGTACGGGAGAATATTTCACTGGTAAAGCTAAAAGAGTTGGAAAAGTATTTTTCCATAGAAAGAAAAAAAGAGAAAGAGCTGGTGAAGGACTATATAGAAGCGTTGTCGATTAAGACACCGGGAATGGAACAGCTGGTAAAAAATCTGAGTGGTGGAAATCAACAGAAGGTGGCAATTGCAAAATGGCTTGTTATGGATTCAGATATTATCATTCTTGATGAACCGACGCGAGGCATCGATGTAGGAGCCAAATACGAGATTTATATGTTGATGAACGAGCTTGTAAAGCGGGGGAAAGCTTTAATAATGATTTCTTCGGAAATGCCGGAACTGATTGGTATGTCGGACAGGATTATGGTAATGCATCAGGGCAGACTGACAGGAAAGCTGGAAGCAGATGAGATTACAGGAAATAAAGAGATACAGAAAACTGTCTTGGAGATGGCATCCAACGATAAAGCAAAAGAGGTGTAAAGCAATATGACAAAAAAATTTTCGATGAGTAAAGTATTTGTGTATCTGGTTCTGGTAGTTATTATTCTTTTTTTTACATTCATTACAGATACATTTTTGACTTCGAGAAACATTTTAAATATTTGCCGACAGGTTTCGATGACAGGAATTTGTTCAGTAGGGATGACAATGGTGCTGTTGACAGGAGGCATTGACATTTCCGTTGGTTCCATTATAGCTCTAGTTGGTGTTGTATCAGCTAAGCTGGTAGCGGAAGCGGGCATGCCGATTTTTCCGGCGATGCTGATCGGCGTGGCAGTAGGAGCTTTCTGTGGCTTGATCAATGGTATTATGGTGGCCAGGTTTGAAGTACCGGCGTTGATTACTACTTTGGCTATGCAAACAATGGCAAGAGGCGCAGCCTATATTCTTACATCAGGAATTCCGGTCTATGGACTTCCCGAGGAAATCCGGACCCTGGGTCAAGGATATCTTTTGGGAATCCCGATTCCAGTTATTATAATGGTTTTGATTTTTGTGTTTGGCTGGTGGCTCTTAGAACAGACACGGTTCGGAAGGTATACCTATGCAATCGGTGGAAATCAAGAAGTGGCCAGACTTTCTGGTATAAATATTATGAAAATTAAGATCATCATCTATACCTTAAGCGGTTTTTTTGCCGGCTTGTCGGGGGTAATTATGTTGTCACGTATTAACTCGGGGCAGCCGAATACTAGTGAAGGATTTGAGATGGATGTCATTACGGGAGCGGTTCTTGGAGGCATCAGTGTGGCAGGCGGTGAAGGAAAACTGATTAACGTAATTGCTGGAGTCCTGATTATGGGTATGCTGAGCAATGGTATGACATTGATGAATCTGGATGAATACTGGCAGTGGGTTGTAAAGGGCATTGTTTTGCTGGCAGCAGTAACTTTCGATAATTTACAGAGAAAAAGAAACGCGAAAGTAAAACTTTAGTTTGAAAGAGAGGAGAAAGCGCATGAATGGTACATGTAAAGCGGCTGTCTGGGTTGGAGAAGAGGATATCCGTGTAATGGATGTTCAACTTCCAGAGTGCAGAGATGATGGAATGATAATTAAAGTGGAAGCTGCAAGTATCTGTGGAACAGACCTGCACGTATTTCATAATAAACCTTCAGTACCGACTATTTTAGGGCATGAGGTTTGCGGTACTATTGTAGAAATGGGTAAAAACGCACATAAAACAATCAAATGCTATACTGGTAGGCTGAAAATAGGTGACAGAATTAACCTGTATCCGTGGATTACCTGTGGAAATTGTACCAGCTGTCTTCGTTTTGGCGTAGGAGCCTGTGGTGTGTGCGAAAATTCTTTTGTATATGGTCTGCCTTATGAGTGTCTGGGAATGTCAGGGAAACCGGTTATGACGTCTTCGATGGAAACAGAACCTTATATCAAAGGGGGGTTTTCTGAATATATGTATATACTGCCAGGAACTTATGTCTGGCAGGTGCCCAAAGATATGCCAAGCAGTGTGGCATCTCTTCTGGATCCGATGGCAGTAGCTATGCGTGCTGTAGAACTGGCCTGGCGTTCTCCAGGTGTTCTTGAGGATGTGCTGAATCCTGCGTCTGTTGCTTTAATTATTGGTGACGGACAGATAGGGGCTTTGACAGCAGGCTGCCTAAGAATGCTGGGAGTTAGCAAAATTTTAATCGCAGGAGGAAGAACGGAGCGTTTAAAAGTAGCGCAGGAGATTTCGAATGCAGACTGCATATTGAATTATCATACACAAAGCCTGGAAGAAAGAAAAGAGATTATTGGTTCCTATACCGGAGGTGCTGGAGCGGATGTAGTATTTCAGTGTGTCGGAAATGGACGAGCATTTCGAGATGGGATCGAGCTGATGCGTTCTGTAGGAACCCTGGTGGAAGTAGGCAATATTGCATCTACAAGTCCGATAGAGTTTGATCCGGCAAGAGATTTGTGTTCAAAGCATGCGACTTATATTGGAATGAGTGTCAATACTCCAATGGCTTTTAATAAAGCTTTCCATATGCTTTGCAAATACAAAGAGCTTCACTTGGAGAAGCTTTTGACAAATTGTTGCACACTGGATACTGTGCTTGAGACTATGATGAATTCAAGTGATCCTAACTATATAAAAGGATGGGTAGATCTGGCAAAATAGGATATTTCTTAGGAGGACAATATGGCTAAAAAAATTGTAGGAATCTATGATCTGGGAATTACAAAAGAAATGATGCAAAAGCTTTACGAGCTGGAGCAGTATGGCTATACGGTGGAACTGATCGAAAAAACAGTTGGAGAGGATGAACTCAGTTATCAGGCATCTATGTTGTCTGTGGAAGTAAATGGACCGGAGAAAACAGAAATAAATCCGGCAGTCTTTGACGCAGTCAAAGATGCAGAAATTGTGGTGACACATTTTGCACCGGTTAGCAAAAGATTAATGGATTCAGCTCCGGGGTTGAAAGTAATCGCTACTTGCAGGACGGGAATGGAAAATATCAATATGAAGGCGGCTGAAGAAAAAGGCATCCAAGTGGTCAACGCGCCGGGGCGGGCAGCGACTGCTGTAGCTGACTTTACTGTGGCAGCGATAATTTGTGAAATTCGCAATATTGCGCGGACAGATGAGGATATTAAACGTGGAGGTTGGGCAAAAAAATTTGGAAACTCTGTGAATTCCTATAACATGTGTGATTACCAGGTGGGCTTGATCGGTTTTGGAGATATTGGGCATAAGATTGCCACGCGTCTGAAGAGTTTTGGAACAATAGTGACGGCTTATGATCCCTATTGTGCGGATGAGAAAATTCTGGAGTGCGGCTGCAAGCCTATGGGACTGGAAGAATTGATTCGCACTTCTGATGTAGTTTCGATTCATGCGCGGCTTACCGAACAGACAAAAAATATGTTTAATGCAGAAATGTTTGCACAGATGAAGCCGACAGCAATTTTTGTTAATACAGCAAGGGCAGGTCTGGTAGATGAAGATGCACTGATAAGGGCGCTTCAGGAAAAGAAAATTGGCGGAGCTGTCTTGGACGTATTCAGGGAGGAACCTTTGCCTGTAGATCATCCGTTACGTAAACTGGATAATGTGACACTGGCTGCGCACCTGGCAGGTACAAGTCAGGGAACCTTTAAAGCTTCGATTGGGATTGTGACGGAAGACTTGGCCCGCTATGCGAGAGGGGAAAAACTGCAGCACATAATGCATGGATGACGGGGGGAATATTGATTGAAGTGGAAACGAGCGTTTTTGGCGTTGGATTTTGGAACCTCAAATGTGCATGTGACACTGGTTGATGGAGATACAGCAGAAATGATATTGGGCACCAGTAGAAAATACCGTTGGTATACACCGGGTCCCAATGAGATAGAATTGAATGCGGAAGAAGTATGGAAGGCTTCTGAAACAGCTGTAGAGGAGTTGATGCGTAAGTTACCGGAAAATTTGGAGCTGTTAGCTGTAACTTTCTCATTTTTTGGCGACAGTATTACACCGGTGGACAAGGACGGGAACGCTCTCTATGCGATGCTCCCGGGATTTTGCGGACGATCCCGGTCGGAAGTAGAATTGATGGATAAGGAGATAGGAGCTCAGGAATATGCTCGTATTACTGGAAATACACTTTCGACCTTAAGCTCTGTATCAAAAATATTGTGGTTAAAGCGACACAGACCGGAAGTATTTAAAAAAGCTTATGCATTCTATTCAAATCAAGAATATATCATGCACAGGTTGGGGTTACCTGGAGTACAGGATACGACGCTGGCAGCGAGAAAATTGGCCTATGATGTGAAAGGCGGACACTGGTCAGAGCCACTTCTGGAACTTATGGGAATTCCTGAAGCAAAACTTGGGACAAATATTGTGGAATCAGCCACGGCGATTGGAAAGATATCTTCCTATGGATCTGTAAAACTTCCCTGTGAACTGCCGGTTACAATAGGCTGCCATGATGTATCTGCTTCCCTGCTTTCCACAGGCGTAAAGCTGGAACATTCTGATATTTTAGGTGTGCTCATGGGAACTTATGAGCAGATTGGATATTTTTCAGATACATTTGTGGACGGGTGTAATGATTTTGGTGATTCACTGATTTTTTCCTGCTGTTATAATTCGCCGTTTAAAGGGAAGTATACCGTGATGGATGCATTCCCGACGGCCGGAGCGTTGTTGGAATGGTACTGCAAATATATTCTGCAGGATGAGAAGGCAGATGTAGGCAAGCTGATTGCAAATGTTCCGTTAGATGGGGAAAACCCTTTGATTTTTTTGCCGTATGCAGAAACCTTTCATGGAGCTGTTTTGGGCATGGGTTTGGGGACTACAACGGATATGATTTTTGAAAGTATTCTGGAGAGCTTGGCTTTTCAGTTTGTGGCTTGTGTAGAGTATATTCGTTCTACCAGGAAAGAACCATTTCATAGACTGCATTTTGGCGGTGGTGGTTCGCGCTCTGACAAATTGCTGCAGCTTAGGGCAGATCTTATTCATGCTCCTGTAGGAAGAATGGACAATATTGAACTGCCTTCTCTGGGAGCCTGTATGTTGGCGGGGCTTGGCAATGGGGTTTACCATGATTTGGATGAAGCTGGGAAAAACATGGTGAAAGGCGTACACTATTTTGAACCGCAGGAAGATAATTATAAGAAATATGAGAGCAAATACAGGATCTACCGGAAGTATTCAGCCGCGTATTTGAAAGTCTGATGAGTTCGGGCCCAAATACGCTGGTGTTTGTACTGTTGCGCCCCAGCTTGTTGGGGAAACATGGAAATGTGACGTGAAAGGAGAGGATAAGAAAATGCCGATTATCAAAAAAAGAGATGAGGTAGTACGGATTTACGAAGAGGCAGCTGCGAAGGGCTGGGTAATTCCCTGCCTGTGCACGGAAAATCTGACGACGACGGAAGCCATTATTTCTGCAGCCAGTGAGTTTGCAAAAGACAAAGGCCTGACGAGTGTTCCGGTGACGCTGGCCGCGACAGTACGCTATGAACACCGCCCCCAGGCTGTAAATTATACACACAGCCGGAACTGGAAGACAGGTCTGGAACTTTTCCGCCAGGACGCAGAGGTACTGATGCGGGAAGGCGGAGATTATGAGAATGTGGAACTGATGCTGCATCTTGATCATGTACAGCATGACTTGGACGAGGAACTCTGCGAAAGTGATCTGAGCGGTTATTCTTCCATTATGTATGATGCATCTACACTACCTTTGGAGGAAAATATTGCGAAGACAAAAGCTTTTGTAGAAAAAAAAGGACAGGAAATTCTTGTAGAAGGGGCTTGTGATGAGATTATAGACGCAGGCGGAGAAGCCCATAATGATATCACGACAGCAGAAAAATGCAAAGACTATGTGGAGAGGACAGGTGTTGATCTGGTAGTGGCCAATTTGGGGACTGAGCACCGGGCATCCGGAAAAGAGCTTCAGTACCACGGTGATGCAGCCCGGGCGATTAAGGCGGAAATAGGTCCGAAGATCGTGCTTCATGGCACATCTTCCGTTTCCAATGAACAGCTGAGAAAGCTGTTTGATGATGGCGTATGCAAAGTAAATATCTGGACAGCTCTGGAGCGGGATGCCTCCCCGAAGCTGTTTGAATTTCTGGTGAAGAATGCGTCGAAGGCAGCAGGGCCAGAGGTGGTGGAAAAACTGAAAGAAGAGGGCTGGCTTGCAGATAAGTGTGTGACCGGAGAGAAAGAGGCGCTGACAGCATTTACGACTGTGGCCCGTCAGGACATTATTTATCAGGAAATGAAGCGTATTGTACGCGAGTATCTTGATATGTGGTATGTGCTGTAAAGGAAGGTAAGTATGAAAAAGAAAGCAGTTATGTACGGTGCCGGTAATATCGGACGTGGTTTTATCGGAATGTTGTTTTCCCAGTCTGGATATGAGGTAACCTTTGTGGATGTGGCGGAAGCTGTGGTGGATACTTTGAATCGGGATCATGCTTATCCAATTCGAATTGTATCGAATGATGGCAGCCAGGATATTGAAGTACAGAATGTCAGGGCAGTGAACGGAAATGACACGGAAGCCGTAGCGGATGCAATCGCCTGCTGTGACATTATGGCAACTGCTGTAGGCGTTAATATTTTAAAATTCATAGTTCCAAATCTGACAGCCGGAATACGGAAACGAATGCAGAGAAATGGCGGCCCTCTCAATATCATTATCTGTGAGAATCTGATGGATGCCAATAAGGTGCTGGAAAGAATGCTCAAGGAGCAGCTGACGGAGAAAGAGACTCTGTGGTTTGATGAAAACGTAGGCCTTGTGGAAGCGTCGATCGGCCGGATGGTACCTGTGCAGACGGAGGAGATGAAAGATGGAAATCCTCTTCGCGTATGTGTGGAGAGTTATGGATTCCTTCCTGTGGATATGGCAGGATTCAAAGGAGAAATCCCGCAGATTCAAAATATGATTCCCTTTGAACCTTTTGATTTCTACATAAAAAGGAAGCTTTATCTGCATAACATGGGACATGCAGTGTGCGCATATCTTGGATTATATACAGGACGTAAATATATATACGAATCTATTGATGATGCAGAAGTGCAGCTCATGGTTACAGAGGCCATGTCAGAGAGCGTTTTGGCGCTTTCAAAAAAATATGAGGTTTCTGCAGAAAAACTCCTTCAACATGCGCAGGATCTGCGGATGCGTTTTACAAATCAGGCGCTGCAGGATACCTGTGCCCGTGTAGGAGGGGATCCGAGGCGCAAGCTTTCTCCGGCTGACAGACTGATTGGAGCATCACGCCTCTGCATGGAGGAAGGTATCTATCCGGCATTTATCAGCGTAGGAACTGCGGGTGCTGTCCGTGAATATCTGGAAGAACAGGGAAAAGAGCAGTCTTTGAAAAATGCAAAGGAGATTTTGACGGAAATCTCTGGCCTGAAAGAAGGAGAGCCTTTGATGGAGCTTGTGCTGCGGCTTTATGAGGCGCATGTACAGGGGCAGAGTGAGAGCGAGATTCGAAGGATAGCCCAGAAACTGAGAGACAGGCAGATGAAAGGAATTATTTAAAATTTTCAGAAGAAGCTTTTGTGACAGCGGGGCGGATTTTGAAAATGCGGATTGAAGGGAGAAAGTCCGGGGTACGGCGACGTATTCCGGGCTTTTACTATGTATATCTGGCAGCTTTTTCGGGTAGTTCCAGTACTTTTCTTTTCCATAACAATCCTATTTTTGTGTATGCTTCAGATATTTGGTACGTGATAAATACAGGTTCTTTCCGGGGAATTCTTGCCCTGCGGGTCCTGCTGTGCTAAAATAAGGCGTAGTATACTTCGAGCAAACGAAGTATAGCCCGGTGCAGGAAGGAAGAAACAGAGAATGCAGATCCAGGAGATACTTGAAGAGATTCAGAGAATCAGCAGGCAGTATGGAGCAAGAGAAGTGATTTTGTTCGGCTCCCGGGCAAAGGGGACAGAGACAGAACGGAGCGATATTGATATCGCAGTTTCCGGTGCAGAGCGCTTTGATGAACTGGAAGAAGCGATAGATGAGATTCCGACTCTTCTGTCATTTGATGTGGTGAATATGGATACCTGTCAGAATGAGCTTCTGTTAAAGGAGATCAGAGAATATGGACGAAAAATATTATAGAAGATTTGAAAGTTTCCGGAATTCGCTGGCCGCTCTGGAGGAGATCAGAGAGCGGGATCTGAACGATTCCTTCATCCTCAGCGGTGCGGGAGCAAAATTTAATATTACCTTCGATCTTGCCTGGAAAGTAATGAAAGATATTGTGATTCAGCGATTTGCTGTCGTAGATTTTCCAAAAGGCTCACCGAGAGAAGTGCTGCGGAAAGCATATGAGTTTCAGCTGATTTCAGACGACGCCTGGATGGACATGCTTCGTGACCGAAACGATCTGACGTATGACTATGATGGCGAGATTGTAAAGACAGTCTGCGAAAGGCTGATAAATTGTTATCTGGCTCTCTTCGAAGCATTTCAGGAGACAGTGGAGACCAGGTATCTGCCGGAACGGGAAGATAAAGCGTTCGAATGACGCATTTTAATAGAACTTCGAACAGAGAAAAGGAGGATGTACCAATGATTTCACAGGAGTGTTATGAATTAGGAAGCAAAAGTTCCATCATCAGAGAGATATTTTCTTTTGGCCTGAAGAGAAAAGCGGAGGTGGGAGAGGATAAGGTCTATGATTTCAGTCTGGGCAATCCCAGCATTCCGGCGCCGCCTTCGGTAAAGCAGGCGATTCTGGAACTCCTGGAGGAACCGGCGGAGAACCTTCATGCCTATTCTCCGGCGCCCGGCGATCCGAAGGTGCGGGCGGTGATCGCGGAGTCTCTGAACCGGAGATTCGGGGAGACTTTTACGGCAGACAATATTTTTATGACCTGCGGGGCGGCAGCATCCTTGAGCATCTGTCTGAAGGCCCTGTGCAATCCGGGGGATGAGGTGATTACTTTTGCGCCGTTCTTCACGGAGTACCGCTGCTGGGTGGAGGCGACCGGAGCGACGCTTCAGGTGGTTCCGCCGAGAATCCCGGATTTTCAGATTGATACAGACGTTTTCGAAGGTATGATTACTTCGAAGACAAAAGCGGTAATTGTAAATACGCCGAACAATCCTTCCGGTGTCGTATATTCAGAAGAGACGGTGAAGAGGCTGGGGGAGATTCTGCGCAGAAAATCTGAAGAATGCGGTTCTCCTATCTACCTGATCACGGACGAGCCCTACCGTGAAATCGTCTATGATGATATTCAGGTGCCTTACCTGACAAAATATTATGAGAATACGCTGGTCTGCTACTCCTACAGTAAGTCCCTGTCTCTGCCGGGAGAGCGGATTGGCTACATTGTGATTCCGGACCGTATTGCGGATCATGCCCATGTGGCGCCCGCGATCGCGGGCGCGGCCAGAGTGCTGGGCTACGTGTGCGCGCCGATCCTGTTCCAGAAGGTGATTGAGAAATGCGTGGAGGATACGGGAGATTTGTCTGCCTACCGCCGCAACCGGGATCTTCTGATGGGCGGCCTGGAGAAGCTGGGCTATACCTGTGTGCCGCCTCAGGGAGCGTTTTATCTCTTTGTGAAGGCTCTGGAGCCGGACGCATACGCTTTCTGCGAGCATGCGAAAAAGTATGACCTGCTGCTGGTGCCCAGTGATGATTTCGGCTGCCCGGGCTATGTGCGTATTGCGTACTGTGTTTCGGAAAAGACGATTGTAAACGCTATGCCGGCTTTTGAGAAGCTGATGGAGGACTACAGAACGAATGCTGTTTAATTCCCTGCAGTTTGCTGTCTTTTTCCCTGCGGCAGCATTGATTTATTTTGTTATACCGAAAAAGCTGCGCTGTCTCTGGCTTCTGCTTGCAAGCTATGTCTTCTACATGAGCGCGAATCCCAAATACGCGGTGCTGCTGCTTTTTACCACTGTGGTGACCTATGCGGGAGGACTGCTTCTGGGAAGAGTGCCGGAAAACAGGAAAAAGGCAGTTCTGGCTCTGGTCTTTGCGGCCTGTCTGGCAGTTCTGGCGCTTTTTAAATACTTTGATTTTCTGCTGGGAAACCTGAATACGGCGCTGGGAGCGCTGGGGTTCGGCGCGGTATCAAGCCCCTTCCGTTTTGCGCTCCCTCTGGGTATATCCTTTTATACTTTTCAGGCCCTTGGCTATCTGGTGGATGTATACCGGGGCGATACGGAACCGGAGCGGAACATCCTGCGATATGGTCTGTTTGTGTCGTTTTTTCCGGTGATTCTCTCCGGCCCGATTGAGCGATCCACTGGCCTGCTCCGCCAGATCCGGGAGCTGCCGGAGAAAGCGCTGTGGAAATTTGAACGGGTAAGGGATGGGCTGACGCTGATTCTGTTCGGCCTGTTTCAGAAAATGGTCATTGCGGACCGGATTGCCATTCTGGCGGACCAGGTCTTTGACAATTACCGGATGTACGAAATGTTTGCCCTGATGACGGGAGCGGCCGCCTATGCCATTCAGATTTACTGTGATTTTACCAGCTATTCCCTGATGGCGTTTGGAGTGGCAAAGGTGCTTGATTTCGGCATTACGGAGAACTTCAATACGCCGTATTTCTCCCGGTCCATGCGGGAATTCTGGAGAAGGTGGCACATTTCCCTGAGCAGCTGGTTCCGGGATTACCTGTACATTCCCCTTGGCGGAAGCCGGTGCGGGAAGATCAGGAGGTACTTCAACCTGATGGCCACCTTTCTGGTGAGCGGCCTCTGGCACGGCGCCAGCTGGAGTTATGTGGCCTGGGGAGGGCTCCACGGTCTCTATCAGATCATCGGGTACGAGCTGAAGGGTGTAAAGGAAAAGATAAACGAAAAACTGCACACGAAGACGGAGGCTCTCAGTTATCGCCTGGGCCAGGTGCTTGTGACTTTTGGGCTTACGGCGTTTGCCTGGATCTTTTTCCGGTCGCCCAGTATCGGAACGGCTTTTGACTATATACGGCGCATGGTCACAAAGCCGGATTTCTGGTCTTTCTTTAACGGCGAGCTTTACAATCTCGGCCTTGACAGAACAGAGATGAATGTGCTCATTGTGAGCCTTGCGGCTCTTTTCCTTGTGGAGCTGGTGCGGTATTTCAGAAAGCAGCAGCTGGATGCCTTCCTTGCAGAGCAGAATCTCTGGTTCCGCTGGGCCGTGCTTCTGGCCCTCATCGGCGCCGTGGCTGTCTTTGGAATCTACGGTCCGGGATATGACGCGCAGCAGTTTATCTATTTTCAGTTTTAGGAGTGCGGGATGAAGAAGAAGATAATCGGCACAGTGGTATTTCTTGCCCTTGCGGCGGCCTTTTTGTGGAAACTGAATGATATATTCAGCCTGAAGCAGGAGGATGGAATTCTTCCCATGGAAGTTTTTTACGAGCAGGAGCCGGGAAGTATCGATGTCATGTTCTATGGAAGCAGCCATACCTATTCGGATATTAATCCGGCCGTGCTCTGGGAAGAGGCGGGGATTCCCTCCTATGACCTGGCAGGAAGCCTTCAGCCTCTCTGGAATACCTACTACTATATGAAAGAAAGCCTGAAATATCAGCGTCCGAAAGTGATGGTGGTGGAGCTTGTACGCGCCATAGAGGACCGGGACTACATCGAAGAAGCCAGAACGGTTACGAACACCTTCGGCATGAAGTTTTCGGAGGAGAAGGTGGAAAACCTGAAAGCCAGCACAGCGGAAGAAAATGTGGCAGACTACCTTCTGGGTTACCCTGTCTATCATTCCCGCTATACAGAGCTGTCACGGGCGGATTTTGCGGATTATGGGGGAGATCCCAACGGCAGCGCCTCCAAAGGTTTTTATCCGCTTTTTGTGACGAAATCCTTTGAGAGTATGCCGGATATGAGCCAGGTGGCGGAGATTGGGGAGCTTTCGGAAAAGTCGGAAGAATATCTGAGGAAGATCATTGCTTTGGCGAAGGAAGAAGACATCCCTCTTGTGTTTATGATTTCTCCTTATCAGGGAATCATAGAAAGTGAGCAGGCAGTTTTTAACCGCTGCGCGGAAATCGCGGCGGAGGAAGGGGTGCCCTTTCTGGATTTCAACCAGATGTATGAGGATCTTGGGCTTGATCCGGCTTCGGACTTTGCTGAGGCGTCCCATCTGAATTACCGTGGTTCTACAAAGCTCAGTGCCTGGCTGGCGTCCTGGCTGAAAGAGATGTATGAACTGCCGGACAGACGGGGCGGCGAACTTTATGCCAGCTGGGATCAGAATGCGGCGGACTGGAACCAGAAATACGAGAACCAGCTTCTTGCAGAGGAAGAGGGCTGGTATGACCTGCTGCAGCTGCTGCCGGAAAGCGGAGACGGATACTATACGTATGTGATTTCGTTGAACGGAAATTATGATAATGGGGAGCAGCCGCTGAAAGAGACGCTTACAGAAATTGGGGTTCCGGAAGTGATTGCGGAGCAGGGCGGCGTCTATATCGGCGGAGCAGACGGAGAGACGGTTCTTCCAGCCGGGACAGACGGTTTCTGCCATCTGGAATGGGAGCATTCCGACCTGGAAGTGACGGTGAGCCCCGGTGGAATGATATTCCTTTATGAAGGAGAGAATCAGATTCGAGCGGCAGACGGGCTGAACGTGCTGGTGTACGACCATTTTACAGAGAGCCTGGTGACAGCAGTGGGATTCAGCGCTGCAGATGGGTATTCCTGCGTAAGATAGAAGAAACGGCGTGGGACAGGATGGAAGCCCGCTGTCTGCCGGAAAATGCGGCCGGAACAAAAAGAGCAAAAAGGAGTCTTATGGAAATTAAAATGAAACGCCCGGAGCTGGAAGACCGGGACCTGATAAACAGTTACCTGAAATACGCGGATACAAGAAGCTGTGAAATGACCTTTGCCAATACCTATCTCTGGTCCAGGCATTACGGGACTGGTTTCACAATTGTGGATGATATGCTGATCTTTGGAGAGGTGGACGGAGTCTATTCTTATACCTTTCCGGTAGGTCCCGGAGACCTTAAGGCCTGTCTGGAGACGCTGATGGCCCACTGCAGGGAAAAGCAGGTGCCGTTTCAGCTTCACAATATTACGAAAGAGGATTTCGCGAAGCTGGAAGAGCTGTATCCGGGAAGATTTGACATCCGCTATGAGAGAGATTACGCGGATTATGTGTATGAGACGGAAAAGCTGGCGTCTCTTTCCGGAAAGAAGCTGCACAGCAAAAAGAATCATGTCAACAAGTTTAAGAGCCTTTATCCGGACTGGAGTTATGAGCCTATCACAAAGGACAATGTGGAGGAATGCTTTCAGATGGCGCTGCGCTGGCGGGAGCTGAACGGATGCGAGGCGGACGAGGAGAAGCATGCAGAGATCTGCGTGACTCTGAATTTCCTCCGGCTGTTTGAAGAGCTGGAGATGCGGGGCGGCGCCCTGCGGGTGAATGGAGAAATTGTGGCTTTTACTGTGGGAGAACCGGTGGGTATGCGTCAGGATACTCTGGTTGTCCATATTGAAAAGGCATTTTCAGACATTCAGGGAGCCTATACCATGATCAACCAGCAGTTTGCCATTCATGAGGGAAAAGGCTTTCAGTATATGAACCGGGAGGACGATGTGGGGGAAGAAGGACTGCGCCAGGCAAAATTGTCCTATAAACCTGTCTTTTTAATCGAAAAAGGGGTTGTAAGAGAGCGCGGACTTTTGTAAGATAGAAGAATAGCGCTGGAGCGCTGAGAAAAGAGGAGTCAGAAAGTCTTATGAAAAAATGGGAAGAGCATGTCCGGAGGGTGGTTCCCTACACACCGGGAGAACAGCCGAACCGTCCGGGTATGATTAAGCTGAACACAAATGAGAATCCATACCCTCCTTCGCCTGAAGTGCAGAAGGCGCTGGAAGGGCTGAAGGCTGACAGCTTCCGTCTGTACCCGGACCCGTCAGCCTCGGAGCTGATTACCGCTCTGGCGGAGTATTACGGAAAGGACAGAGAGCGCTTTTTTGTGGGGGTGGGCTCAGATGACGTGATTGCCATGGCCTTTCAGACCTTTTTCAACTCAGAGAAGCCCATTCTATTTCCGGACATCAGCTATTCCTTTTACAGCGTCTGGGCGGAGCTTTTCGGGATTCCGTACCGGCGTCCGGCTCTCGATCAGGAGTTCCGGCTGGTGAAGGAAGATTATTTTGCGGAAAACGGAGGCATTATTTTCCCGAATCCGAACGCTCCCACCGGTATTTATATGGAGCTTGACGGAGTGGAAGAGATTCTTGCGCGCAACCCGGACTCTGTGGTGATCGTGGATGAGGCTTATGTGGATTTCGCAGGCCCTTCTGCGATGGAACTTGTGGATCGGTATGAGAATCTGATGGTAGTGCAGACCTTTTCCAAATCCCGCTCTATGGCGGGAATGCGCATAGGGTTTGCTTACGCGCAGCCGGCGCTGATTCGGTATCTGAATGATGTGAAGTATTCTTTTAACTCTTATACTATGAACCTGCCGTCACTGAAGCTGGGGGCGGCGGCACTGAAAGACCGGTCTTATTTTCAGGAGACGGTGGGAAAGATTGTGAATACGCGGGAGAGGGTAAAAAAGGAGCTTTCTGCTCTTGGATTTTCCTTCCCGGACTCCAGAGCGAATTTTATCTTTGCCTCCCATGAAAGCTGTCCGGCCAGAGAACTGTTTGAGGCGCTGAAGGAACAGAATATCTATGTACGATATTTTTCCTCTCCCGGAATCGACAATTATCTTCGGATTACGGTGGGAACGGATGAGGAGATGGACGCGCTTCTGGAATTTTTGAACAGATATCTGAATGGAAAGAAGGAGAGAGAGTAAGTGGGACGCCCGGCAAAAAAGCTTTATTTTATCTACAACCCACATGCGGGCAAGGAAAATATACGCGGTAAAATGTACGGAATTCTGCAGACTCTTGCAGACGCAGATTACGAGCTGACAGTCTATCCGACCCGGGGGCCCCGGGATGCCATCGAACAGATTCGGGATCTTCCGGAGGGCTACGATCTGGTGGTATGCAGCGGAGGAGACGGGACGCTGGATGAAGTAGTTACGGGAATGATGCAGAGAGAACAGAAGCTTCCCATCGGTTATATTCCGGCAGGGTCCTGCAATGATTTCGCCCGTTCTCTGCAGCTGCCGAACAATATGCAGCAGGCGGCGGAGATCGCCGTGCGGGGAGAAAATTTTCCGGTGGATGTGGGAGCGTTCAATGACCGGAACTTTATCTATGTGGCAGCTTTTGGGATTTTTACCGATGTATCCTACACTACGAAGCAGGAGATGAAAAATGTCCTGGGGCATATGGCCTACATTCTGGAGGGAATGAAGCGGCTGACCAGCGTAAAATCCTATTATATGAAGGTGACCAGCGAGGAAATGAGCTTTGAGGGGGATTTCCTGTTTGGCATGGTGACCAATTCCAGGTCTGTAGGCGGTTTCAAGAGCATCATCGGAAAAAACGTGGTGTTTGACGATGGAATTTATGAGGTGACCTTTATCCAGCGTCCCAGAAATGCCATGGAGCTGCAGGAGATTCTTGCGGCCCTTACCATTTCACAGATTGATACAAAGTATATGTATTCATTCCGCAGCGCCCGCGTAGTGGTGGAGGCGGAGGAACCGGTGTCCTGGTCGCTGGACGGAGAATTCGGCGGAGAGTATACGAGAGCGGAGATTTCCAATCATCCGCGGGCAGTAGAGATTCGAATCGCTTCAGACATGTTGGAAAGCCTGAAGCGGGATGAGATAAAAACAGAGGAAAAAACAGAAGAAAGAATAGAAGAAAGAGCAGGGAGAGAGTAATGGAAGGAAAGACGATGATTTCTGAGATTTTCGGAGAAAATGTATTTAACGACGCTGTGATGGAGAAACGGCTTCCGAAAAAGATTTATCAGGAGCTGAAACGGACGATCCGGGAGGGCAAGGAGCTTGATCTGGCCGTGGCGGATGTGGTGGCCCATGAGATGAAGGAGTGGGCTCTGGAACAGGGGGCGACCCATTATACCCACTGGTTTCAGCCGCTGACCGGAGCCACTGCGGAGAAGCATGACGCCTTCCTGTCCGCTCCGAAGACCAACGGAAAGGTACTCATGGAGTTTTCCGGAAAGGAACTGGTAAAGGGCGAGCCGGATGCTTCTTCTTTTCCGTCCGGAGGCCTGCGCGCGACCTTTGAGGCCAGAGGTTATACGGCCTGGGACTGCACTTCTCCTGCCTTTGTAAAAAAGAGCGAGGACGGCTCCAGAGCGATCCTCTATATTCCGACGGCCTTCTGTTCCTACAAAGGAGAGGCCCTGGATCAGAAGACGCCGCTTCTGCGTTCCATGCAGGCGGTCAATAAGCAGGCGCTCCGTCTGCTGCGCCTGTTCGGCAATACCACCTCTCATAAGGTGACTCCTTCTGTGGGAGCGGAGCAGGAGTATTTCCTTGTGGACAGAGAAAAATATCTGAAGCGCAAGGATCTGATTTTTACGGGAAGAACTCTGTTCGGAGCTATGCCGCCCAAAGGCCAGGAGCTGGACGATCATTATTTTGGCGTTATCCGCGAGCGGATTGCGGACTTCATGGATGATGTGAACCGGGAACTCTGGAAACTTGGCGTATCTGCCAAGACCCAGCACAACGAGGTGGCGCCGGGACAGCACGAGCTGGCGCCCATCTACGCGGAGTGCAACGTGGCTGTGGACCACAATCAGCTGATTATGGAGACCCTGAAAAAGGTGGCCTACCAGCATGGTCTTCAGTGTCTGCTGCATGAGAAGCCCTTCGCGGGAGTGAATGGTTCCGGAAAGCACAATAACTGGTCCCTGACCACGGATGACGGCATCAATCTTCTGGACCCGGGCAAGACGCCCCATGAGAACGTGCAGTTCCTTCTGGTGCTGACCTGTATTCTGAAAGCAGTGGATACTCACGCGGCCCTTCTTCGGGAGTCTGCCGCGGATGTGGGAAATGATCACCGTCTGGGCGCGAACGAGGCTCCGCCTGCCATCATCTCCGTCTATCTGGGCGAGCAGCTGGAGGATGTGCTGGCGCAACTGATCAGTACCGGAGAGGCGACCCACAGCCTGAAGGGCGGACATCTGCACACCGGTGTGCGCACGCTGCCCGATTTTGCGAAGGATGCCACGGACCGGAACCGGACTTCTCCTTTCGCTTTTACCGGAAATAAATTTGAATTCCGCATGGTAGGATCACGGGATTCCGTGGCAGAGCCCAATGTGGTGCTGAATACCATTGTGGCGGAAGCGTTTTCCGATGCCTGCGATGTGCTGGAGAAGGCGGAAGATTTCGACATGGCGGTCCATGACCTGATCAAGAAGTATGCTTCTGAACACCAGAGGATTGTATTTAACGGAAACGGATACTCTGAGGAATGGGTGGAGGAAGCGAAGAGAAGAGGACTGCCGAATATCCGGACCATGGTAGATTCCATCCCTGTCCTGACGGAAGAGAAGACGGTACATCTGTTTGAAAAATTCAGCGTCTTTACCCGGGCTGAACTGGAATCCCGCGCGGAGATTCAGTATGAGACCTATTCCAAGGCCATCAACATTGAGGCCCGCTCCATGATTGATATTGCCAGCAAGCATATCATTCCGGCGGTGCTGCAGTATACGACTGCTCTTGCCACATCCATCAACCAGATCCGGGAAGCATGTACGGAGGCCAATATCAGCGTACAGATTGAGCTGCTCAAAGAGTGCTCTTCCCTGCTGGCCGCCACAAAGGCTGCTCTGAAGGAGCTGACAGAGGTGACAGAGAACGCGTCTTCCAAGGAAGAGGGACGGGAGCGCGCCGTCTATATTCAGGACGTGGTGGTTCCTGCCATGGAAGCGCTGCGCCGTCCGGTAGATAAGCTGGAGATGCTGGTGGCAAAGGATATGTGGCCCATGCCGTCCTATGGAGATCTCTTATTTGAAGTGTAAACCGCAAATAATACGGCGCTGCGTGCGGAAAACAGAAAAATATCCGGCGCAGAACTTAAAAAAAACAAAAACAACGGTATTTGCTTTAAAGCTTGCTTTTTAAAAAAATTTCGTGTATGGTATAGGAAAATATAAAAAGCACGAGATGAACGAGGGCGTTCCAGAGATGGAATGCCCTTCTTTTTTTGCGTGATACATCCGCGGTATCGCGGCGGATAGAGGAAGCTGCTTCCCCTGTCCGGTTTTCACCGGATTCTGGCTGCTTTTGTCTAAGGAGGGTATTATGAAAGAGTTTACGAATGTAACAGAGATTTTCGGCTCTAATGTATTCAACGACGCAGTGATGCAGGAGCGTCTGCCCAAGAAGGTTTACAAAGAACTGAAGAAAACCATTGAGGAAGGAAAAGAGCTTGATCTGGCTACGGCTGATGTAGTCGCTCATGAGATGAAGGAGTGGGCCATCGAGAAGGGAGCGACCCATTACACCCACTGGTTCCAGCCTCTGACAGGTGTGACGGCTGAGAAGCATGATTCTTTTATCAGTGCCCCGGATAAAACGGGAAAGGTTCTGATGAGCTTTTCCGGCAAGGAGCTGATTAAGGGTGAACCGGACGCGTCCTCATTCCCGTCCGGCGGCCTGCGCGCCACCTTTGAGGCCAGAGGCTATACGGCCTGGGACTGCACCTCTCCCGCGTTCGTGAGACAGGACGCCGCGGGCGCGACACTCTGCATTCCGACTGCTTTCTGCTCTTATACCGGAGAAGCGCTGGATCAGAAGACGCCGCTGCTGCGTTCCATGGAAGCAATCAACAGCCAGGCTCTCCGCCTGCTGCGTCTGTTTGGAAACACCACCTCAAAGAAGGTAACGCCTTCCGTAGGACCGGAGCAGGAATACTTTCTGGTTGATAAGAAGAAATATCTCCAGAGAAAGGACCTGATTTATACCGGACGCACCCTGTTCGGAGCCATGCCGCCCAAGGGACAGGAACTGGACGATCACTATTTCGGAACCATCCGTCAGCGCATCGCCGCGTTTATGAAAGAAGTAAATGAGGAGCTGTGGAAGCTGGGTGTCACAGCCAAGACCCAGCACAATGAGGTGGCTCCGGCGCAGCACGAGCTGGCTACCATCTACACAGAGGCCAATGTGGCCGTAGACCACAACCAGATTGTCATGAAGACTCTGAAGATGGTGGCATGCAGACACGGCCTCCAGTGCCTGCTTCATGAGAAGCCTTTTGCAGGCGTGAACGGCTCCGGAAAGCATAACAACTGGTCTATCACGACAGACGACGGTATCAATCTGCTCGATCCGGGCACGACGCCCCATGAGAACATTCAGTTCCTTCTGGTGCTTGCCTGCATTCTGAAAGCTGTGGACATCCACGCGGATCTGCTTCGTGAGTCTGCGGCTGATGTGGGAAATGACCACCGTCTGGGAGCCAACGAGGCTCCGCCCGCTATCATTTCCGTATTTCTGGGTGAGCAGCTTCAGGATGTGGTAGAACAGCTGCTGAGCACCGGAGAAGCGACCCATTCCAAAGAGGGCGGCAAGCTGGAGACGGGCGTGAAGACGCTGCCGGATCTGACAAAGGATGCCACGGATCGCAACCGGACCTCACCCTTTGCCTTTACCGGAAATAAGTTTGAGTTCCGTATGGTAGGTTCCAAAGATTCCATCGCGGCACCCAATACCGTGCTGAATACCATTGTAGCGGAAGCGTTTTCCGATGCCTGCGATGTGCTGGAAAAGGCGGATGATTTTGATATGGCGGTTCATGACCTGATCAAGACCTACCTGACAGAGCATCAGAGAATCATCTTCAACGGAAACGGCTATTCCGAAGAATGGGTAGAAGAAGCAGCCCGCAGAGGCCTGCCGAATATTAAGTCCATGGTAGACGCAATTCCTGCTCTGACCACGGAAAAGGCGGTAGCTCTGTTTGAGAAGTTCCATGTATTTACAAAAGCTGAGCTGGAATCCCGCGCGGAGATCCAGTATGAGACTTACGCAAAGGCTATCAATATCGAAGCCAAGGCAATGATTGATATTGCCAGCAAACAGATCGTTCCGGCTGTGGTGAAATATACAAAGACTCTGGCAGATACGGTAAATTCCGTGATGACGGCCGGAGCTGTAGCAAATGTGCAGATAGAGCTTCTGAACGAAACCTCCGCGCTTCTCTCAGAGACGAAAGAAGCGCTGGCAAAGCTGGTTGAGCTGGATGGCAAATCCGCGGAGATTCCGGAAGGAGAAGAACTGGCGCGCTACTTCCATGATGAAGTATTTCCGGCTATGGAGGAGCTTCGTTCTCCGGTAGATAAGCTGGAGATGATTGTGGATAAGGAAATGTGGCCCATGCCTTCCTATGGCGATCTGATGTTTGAAGTATAAGACAGAAAGAAATCTTAGAATTCTTCCATTGTAAACAGAAAAAGACCGGGACCGGCAGATATTTCCTCTGCCGGTCCCGGTCTTTTTCCGCTGCAGGAGGCGGAATTAGGATTTCTTCATGGCTGCCCGCTTTCTCAAGGTCGGGTCCAGAATCTTTTTCCGGATACGCAGATTTTTGGGAGTAACCTCCAGAAGCTCGTCCGTGTCAATGAATTCCAGGCACTGCTCCAGGCTTAAGATCCGGGGCGGCGTCAGCTTCAGCGCCTCATCCGCGCTGGAGGAACGGGTATTGGTCAGCTTCTTGGTCTTGCAGACATTCAGCTCGATATCCTCGGCCTTGCCGTTCTGTCCGATGACCATGCCGGCGTATACCTTTTCGCCAGGCCCGATAAAGAGGGTGCCGCGCTCCTGAGCGTTGAAGAGGCCGTAGGTGATGGCTTCTCCTGCCTCGAAAGCGATCAGGGAACCCTGCTTACGGTACTGGATATCTCCCTTATAGGGACCGTAGCCGTCAAAGATGGTGTTCAACACGCCGGTGCCCTTGGTATCTGTCAGAAACTCGCCCCGGTATCCGATCAGGCCTCTGGCCGGGATCAGGAATTCCAGCCGGGTGGAGCCGCTGCCGTTGCTGTGCATGTTCAAAAGCTCGCCCTTGCGCTCGCCCAGCTTCTGAATGACGTTTCCGGCGTACTCGTCGTCCACGTCGATATAGGCCCGCTCCATGGGCTCCAGCTTCTTTCCGTTTTCATCTGTATGGTAGATTACCTCAGCCTTGCTGACGGCAAATTCGTAGCCTTCCCGGCGCATGCTCTCAATCAGGACGGACAGGTGAAGCTCTCCTCTGCCCGATACCTTGAAGCATTCGGTGGAATCCGTCTCCTCCACCCGGAGGCTCACGTCCGTATTCAGCTCCCGGAACAGGCGGTCACGCAGATGGCGGGAGGTGACGTATTTTCCCTCCTGGCCGGCCAGCGGGCTGTCGTTGACCATGAACTGCATGGAAATCGTGGGCTCGGAGATCTTCTGGAAGGGAATAGCCTGGGGGTTCTCCGGGGAGCAGAGGGTGTCTCCGATATGGATGTCCGCGATACCGGAAATGGCCACGATGGAGCCTATGGTGGCTTCCTGCACATCCACTTTTTTCAGGCCGTCAAACTCATAAAGCTTGCTGATTTTTACCTTTTTCATTTTGTCCGGATCATGATGGTTTACGATGACCATTTCCTGGTTGACCCGGATGGTGCCGTTGTCTACCTTTCCGATACCGATACGGCCCACATATTCATTGTAGTCTATGGTGCTGATCAGTACCTGTGTTCCGGCCTCCGGATCGCCCTCCGGAGCGGGGATGTAGTCGATGATTGTCTCGAACAGGGGAGCCATGTCTTTGGGCTCATCATCCAGGCTGCGCATAGCGTATCCGTCCTTCGCGGAAGCGAACAGGAAGGGGCAGTCCAGCTGTTCGTCAGAGGCTTCCAGATCCATCAGCAGCTCCAGAACCTCGTCCACGACCTCCAGAGGACGCGCCTCCGGACGGTCGATTTTATTGATGCAGACGATGACCGGAAGGTCAAGCTCAAGGGCTTTGCGCAGCACGAATTTGGTCTGAGGCATGGAGCCCTCGAAGGCGTCCACCACCAGAATAACGCCGTTTACCATCTTCAGGACGCGCTCCACTTCGCCGCCGAAGTCTGCGTGGCCCGGGGTATCCACAATATTGATTTTCACGCCGTTGTAGGTGACGGCTGTATTTTTGGAAAGGATTGTGATTCCGCGTTCTCTTTCAATGTCTCCGGAATCCATGACGCGCTCCGCTACTTCCTGATTTGCGCGGAAGACGCCGCTCTGCTTTAAAAGTTCATCTACCAGTGTGGTCTTGCCATGGTCTACATGGGCAATAATCGCAATATTTCGAACATCTTCTCTTTTCATAACTGTTTCCTCAATAACTTGTATTACTTTGTATTACTCTGATTTCCCGTTAACTTATACAGTTTACCACATTCCGCCGCAAATACAATAAAAATTAAAAAAAATTATGGAAAATGGTTCTAAAAGCGGAAAACGGGACATATATATCATAAAGGCGGCGCGGGATCGGCAGGGATACTCTGTGCTGCCCGGAGTAAACCGGAAAATACAAAGGCCCCGGCTGCAAAAAGCGCGCGTACCTGCAGGCCAGGGGAGAAGAAGGGAGAACAAACGTTATGTCAGATAAGGTCATTGAGAACAATCAGGTGTCTGTAATCGGAGAGATCGTGTCAGGTTTCACATTCAGCCATGAGGTATTTGGAGAGGGATTCTATATGGTAGACGTGCTGGTCCGCCGGCTGAGCGATTCAGCAGATGTGATACCAGTCATGATTTCGGAACGGCTGATCAACGTGGAGGAAGATTACACGGGAGAATTCATCCGCGTGGCGGGACAGTTCCGTTCCTATAACAGGCATGAGGAGAAGAAAAACCGGCTGGTGCTTTCTGTTTTTGCCAGGGAGGTGGAATTCCTGGAGGAAGAAGTGGAAAATGCGAAAACCAATCAGATTTTTCTGGACGGTTATATCTGTAAAGCTCCGGTATACCGGAAGACGCCTCTCGGCCGGGAGATCGCGGATCTCCTGATTGCAGTCAACCGCCCCTATGGAAAGTCGGATTACATTCCCTGTATCTGCTGGGGAAGGAACGCGCGTTTCGCCTCGGGCTTTGAAGTGGGCGGCCGCGTACAGATCTGGGGCAGAATCCAGAGCCGGGAGTACGTGAAAAAAATCAGTGAGACCGAGTCTGAGAGACGGGTGGCTTACGAGGTATCCGTCAGCAAGCTGGAGTATGCGGAATCATAAGTTCGCTGTGAATAGCAGCCGTAATAGAGCATAACAAAGCATACGCTTAGAAAGAATCTTGCATTTTATGTATGATTGGTGTATGATATAGACAATTATGATACCTGATTCTGGCAGAAATTGTGCACAATTCTGCCAGAAAAGGCACTTCAGGAGAAGAACACTGAATTCACATGTCTGCCGGAAGGGGACAGGAAAGGAGTGTAAAATGGGGAAAGGGCATGTTACCATATTCTGTGGGGGAGGAAAAGGCAAGACTTCTGCAGCTTTGGGACAGGGAATCTTTGGAGCCAGTGCCGGAAAATCTGTCATCATCATCCAGTTCCTGAAAGGAAAGATGGGAGAGAGGATTGATTTTATCAAGCGGCTGGAGCCGGAGATCAAGGTATTCTGTTTTGAAAAATCAGAAAAGGATTACCAGTCTCTTTCACCGGAAGAGCAGCAGGAAGAGGTCATGAATATAAAAAACGGCCTGAATTTTGCCAGAAAAGTGCTGACTACGGATGGCTGCGATATTCTGATTCTGGATGAGGTTCTGGGCCTTGTGGACAAGGGCATCATTACGCTGGAGGAGCTGCTGGCGCTGATCGAGGCAGGCGACGGGGACACGGAGCTGGTGCTTACGGGCATTCAGATGTTTGACGAACTGTACCCCTATGCGGATGATGTGTTCCGTATCAACACATTGAAGTAAGCCGTTGGTTGACAAGGCAGACAGGCTGTGTTATTCTGGACACAGGTAATATGATAACTGAATAACAGGCGAGATAGAGGTTGCGTTTTCCAGGAGTACCTTTTCGGATATGGCAGGCATAGACGAAGAAGAGGGAAAGGGGCTGACGCCGAAAGAGGTCGTTTCCTGCGGGCGGTTTCTTGGGCATGCCGTGAAGAACGGTATGACTGTCATCAGTTTCTGATGGGGCGCTATCCAGAGAATACAGGCATAAAGGATTTGATTCTTTTGGGGCGTACTTCAGAAAGTACGCCTCGTTTTTTGCGCGAAGGTAATGAGACCTGCGAAAGACTCCGGACAGTTCCTCCGGGTGAGCTGGCTCACAGAGGGGGACTGTCCGGAGGATTTCATAGGGCGAAGCCCGCGAGCCGGATTTTCTTAAAATCCGGCTGTGCAGGGCTCATGGCTGAAAAGGGGAAGAGAAGGCCCCCTGGGGCAGAGTAATGAGACCTGCGAAAGATTTTTGCACAGGATATCCGCAGAGGCGGTGGACAAGGAGGAAGAGTTATGTCTATTTTCAAGGGAGCAGCGGTAGCAATTATTACGCCGTTTCAGGAGAACGGGGAAATCAATTATCCGAAGCTGGCAGAGATACTGGATGATCAGATAGCAAATCATACGGATGCCATTGTCATCTGCGGAACGACGGGCGAGTCGTCCACACTGACACACGAGGAGCATCTGGAAGCTATCCGTTTTACGATTGAGCATGTGGCGGGCCGCGTGCCGGTTATCGCGGGAACCGGTTCCAACTGTACGGAGACTGCCATCTATCTGTCTACGGAGGCGGAGAAATATGGAGCGGACGCCCTTCTGATTGTGACGCCCTATTACAACAAGGCGACCCAGAAAGGTTTGATTGCCCACTATACGGCCATTGCGGAGTCGGTAAATCTTCCGATTATCATGTACAATGTGCCTTCCCGGACGGGATGCAATATCCTCCCGGAGACGGCGGCGCATCTGGTGAAAAACGTGAAAAATATTGTTGGCATCAAGGAAGCCAGCGGGAACATTTCACAGGTGGCGAAACTGATGCGGCTTACAGACGGCCAGATTGAGCTTTATTCCGGAAATGACGATCAGGTAGTTCCGATCCTGTCTCTTGGCGGACTTGGCGTGATTTCCGTGCTGTCCAATGTGGCTCCCCGGCAGACCCACGACATGGTTATGAAATTTCTGGAGGGCGACGTGGCGGGCAGCCGCGAGATTCAGCTGAAGGCCCTTCCTCTTGTGGACGCGCTTTTCTGCGAGGTAAATCCCATTCCCGTAAAGGCGGCCATGAATATGCTTGGCTGGGAAGCGGGACCTTTGAGAATGCCGCTTACGGAGATGGAGCCGGAGCATAAAGAAAAACTGAAGAAGGCTATGATTGATTTTGGAATTGAGGTGAAATAAAATGACAGATATTCTGCTTCACGGCTGCAACGGCCGTATGGGACAGATGATCGCGGGACTTCTGGAGAATGACGCGGACGCCAGGATTGTGGCAGGCGTGGACGCGTACACAGGCCGGGAGAATCCGTTTCCGGTCTTTTCAAAAATTGAGGACTGTGACGTAAAGGCAGATGTGGTGATTGATTTTTCCAACGCCGGAGCAGTGGACGCGCTGCTTGCCTGGTGTGTGGAGAACAGGACTCCTGTGGTGCTCTGCACGACAGGCCTTTCGGAAGAGCAGCTGAAAAAAGTCGAAGAGGCGGCCAAAGAGACGGCGGTACTGAAATCCGCCAATATGTCCGTGGGAATCAATCTTCTTCTGAAGATTCTGAAAGAAGCGGCTCCCACGCTGGCAGCCGCGGGCTTTGACATTGAGATTGTGGAAAAGCATCACAACCAGAAGGTGGACGCGCCCAGCGGCACGGCTCTCGCCCTGGCGGATGCCATCAATGAGGCTTCCGGCGGCGTCTATACTTATGTTTATGACAGAAGCCAGGTACGCCAGAAACGGGACAGCCGCGAACTGGGAATCTCAGCTGTCCGGGGCGGTACAATCGTGGGAGATCACGACGTTATTTTCGCGGGTACCGATGAGGTGGTTACCTTTGAGCACAGAGCTTATTCGCGGGCAGTCTTTGGCAAGGGGGCCATCCAGGCGGCCAAGTTCCTGGCAGGAAAGCCGGCGGGACGCTATGATATGAGCGATGTGATCGGGTAGAACACAGAACTTTCACAGAAAAATCACATAATGATTTCAGAAAATACACAAAAGAGGAATATTCTTAGATAGATTACGCAGTCTGTCTGGAGTATTCCTTTTTTATTCCCGCGTGCAGTGAGCCAAGCGGACGCGCTCGCGCGTCCATTTGGCGAACGCCGCGAGGGTCAAATACCCCGATTTTACATCGGGGTATTTGACTTACCCTGAGTTGGCAGGGGGATGTGCTCTGGAACCGCAGGGCAGGGAAACGCCGGAACGGAAAAACAGTCTGCCAGAAGGAGGAAAAGAATGTGATAGAGGTCAAAGACCTGGTGAAACGGTATGGAAAGCATGTGGCTGTGGATCACCTGAGCTTTCGTGTGAAAAAGGGCCAGATATATGGGTTTCTGGGGCCAAATGGCGCCGGAAAGACTACGACCATGAATATGCTGACCGGTTATCTGGCCGCGTCAGAGGGACAGATCGTCATCAATGGACACGATGTTTCGGAGGAACCCATGGAGGCACGCAGGTGCATAGGATACCTTCCGGAGATTCCGCCGCTGTATCTGGATATGACGCCGCTGGAATATCTGGAATTTGCGGCAGAGCTGAAAGGAATATCAAAGGATAAGAGGGGCGCTGAAATTGACAAGGTGATGGGGCGGACGCAGATTCGGGAAATGCAGGACAGACTGATACGCCATCTGTCCAAGGGATACCGGCAGAGAGTGGGCCTTGCCCAGGCCCTTCTGGGAGACCCGGAGGTTCTGATATTGGATGAGCCTATGGTGGGTCTTGATCCCAAACAGATTATAGAGATTCGTGAGCTGATCCGTTCTCTTGGGAAAAAGCATACGGTTATCTTAAGCTCACATATTCTTTCGGAGATCACAAGCATCTGTGATCATGTGATGATTATTTCCCATGGAAAGCTGGTGGCCAGCGATACCCCGGAAAACCTGGGGCATTATATGAAGAATTCGGATATGATGGAGCTTCAGATTCGCGGAAGCCGGGAGGCCTGTGAGAAAGCGAGAGAGCTCTTGAAAAAGGTGAAGGGACTTGAGATTAAGACGGCGGCAGCCTCTCTGGAGGATGTGTTCCTGGAGCTGACCTCGGGAGATCCGGAGACGGCAGAGACAGAAGAGACAGAAGAAACAGAAGAAACAGAGATGGAGGAAACAGAGACAGAAGAGACAGCTGCAGAAGAGACGACAGCGGAAGTGGCGGCAGCCGGCGGCGCGGCTGCGGAAGAAAATAAAAACGGAGAGGAGGAAGAGCGGAATGCGGGCGATTTATAGAAAGGAAGTGCGGGCCTATCTGACCTCCATGACAGGATATATTTTCATGGCGGTGCTCCTGGCGGTAGCCAGCCTGTATTATGTGGCGGACTGTCTGCTGGGCGGCTACCCGGTCTTTGGCGTGGTTCTGTCGTCAGTGTATTTTGTTCTGCTTATTGTGGTTCCGATCCTGACAATGCGGAGTATGGCAGAGGAAAAGCGTCAGAAGACGGATCAGCTTCTTTTGACGGCTCCGGTGCAGATCTGGAAGGTGGTGGCGGGAAAGTATCTGGCTATGCTCACGATCTTCCTGATTCCCATGCTGATTCTATGCCTGTATCCGCTGATTCTGCTTCAGTTCGGCAGTGTTTCCCTGCCTATGGCCTACACGTCGATTCTGGGATACACGCTGTTTGGAGCGGCCTGCCTGGCTATCGGCCTGTTTCTGTCCGCTGTGACAGAGAGCCAGGTGATTGCGGCGGTTCTGACCTTTGGCGTGCTCTTTTTCCTGAATATGTCTGTGAGTATCTCCAGCCTGATTGGAGCGGGAGGAATTCTGGCGGATATTCTTTCAGCCATCTGCATTTACCAGCCCTTTATCAATTTTGTACAGGGCATTTTCGACATGACAGGCATAGTCTATTATGTCACGGCAGTGCTTTTGTTCCTGTTCCTGACAGTCCAGCTGCTCTATAAAAAGCATGGGACTTACCGTGCCAGTATGTCGGCTTTTGCCTGTATAGCGGTGGTGCTGGTGAATCTGATTGCGAATCATCTGCCCTCACAGTATCTGAAATATGACGTCAGCGATCAGCAGCTTTTTACCACGGGAGAGCAGACCGCAGAAATTCTGGCCAATCTTGACGAGGACGTGACCCTTTACCTGATCGCCCAGCAGGGCGGCGAGGACTCTACGCTTCTGGAGCTTCTGGAGAGATATGAAGGACTTTCTTCTCATATCACCGTAGAGACCCGGGACCCGGTGCTGTATCCGAATTTTGTGTCTCAGTATACCGATGAGAGCCTGTCGGAAAACAGCGTGCTGGTAGTGGGACAGGAACGTTCCAAGGCGGTGGACTATTATGATATCTATCAGTATTCCATGGATTATTCTACCTACAGCAGCAGCCTGGACTCCTTTGACGGGGAGGGACAGATCACAAGCGCCATTGATTATGTGACGGCAGAGGAAATACCTGTTCTTTATACATTGGAGGGACATGACGAGGCTGCGCTGGGTTCCTCCCTGACTTCTTCAATAGAGAAGGAAAACATAGAGGTTCAGTCCCTGAGCCTTCTGACTAATGACGCGGTGCCGGAGGACGCGGCGGTTCTTCTGATTTACGGCCCGCTTTCGGATATTTCCGAGGATGAGAAAAACAAGATAACTGATTATATGGATCAGGGCGGCCGGGTCATTTACCTGCGCGGCTACACAGATCAGGAGACGCCTAATCTGGATTCGCTTCTGGAGGAGTACGGAATTTCCGTGGCGGAGGGTCTTGTGCTGGAAGGCAGCAGCGATCACCATCTGACCAATTATCCATATTATCTGCTTCCCAATATTAATTATTCGGATTATACGTCAGATGTAAGCTCCCGTTATGTCATGATGGCGTTTGCGGAAGGACTGACGGAAACGGCGGCAGAAAGCAGCAGTGAGGATGAAGAAGAGACGGATGACGGACTGACATATGAGAGTCTGCTGACCACTTCTTCGGAGGCTTACTCCAAGGTGAACCTGGAGTCGGAAAATCTGGAAATGGAGGAAGGCGATATCGCCGGCCCCTTTGATCTTGCCGCAGTTGTAACGAAAACGATTGACGAGGAAGCGGGAACAGAAGCTAAGCTGGTGGTATTCTCATCGGAGACACTTCTTGACGAGCAGGTGGACAGCATGGTATCCGGCGGCAACAGCACGCTGTTTATGAATGTGTTGAGCCAGCTTGTGGATCATGAAAGCACGGTATCTATCGAAGCGAAAAGCCTGGCAGTTTCTTACCTGACTGTCACAGCCGGTTCCGCAATTTTCTGGGGACTGCTTACAGTTATTATCATACCGCTGTTTCTGCTGTGCCTGGGCGGCGTGATCTGGTTCCAGAGGAGGAAACGATAATGACAAAAAAGAAAAAACGAACCCGGATGATTGCGGCGGTTCTGTTGCTTGCGGTTCTGGCGGTGACCTATGTACTGGTGCTCAGAGCGGACTTTAACGGGGAGGATGTGGAGGAAGAGACAGAAGAAATCACGGTCCTGGAAATCGAGCGAGAGGATATCAGCACGGTGCGGCTGGAGAATTCCTACGGCACGCTTCAGTTTGCCTATGACGGGGAGACCTGGACCAGCGAAGACGATCCGGCTTTCCAGCTGAATCAGGATTCCATGAGCGCGCTCTTCAACCGGCTGAATCCGCTGACCGCAGTCCGCGATTTGGGAGAGCAGGAGGATCTGGAAGCCTACGGCCTTGCGGAACCGGTTATCACAATCTCGATTACGCTTCAGGATGGCCAGGAAATTACCGTCTACCTGGGAAATGATTCTTCAGACGGAAATCTGTATTTTATGACCTCTGAAAGCGGCAGTATTTATACAGGAGACAGCTATCTGGCGACAGCCTTTGACTGCCAGCTTTCCGATCTGGAGGCTGAAGAAGAGGAAGAAGAGGATGCCTCCTCAGAAGAAAGCGCGGAGAGCAGTGAAGACGCATCAGCGGAAGAAGAAAGTGCCGAGAGCAGCAGCGATTCATCGGAAGAGGAAAGCAGTGAGAGCGCTGAAGAATCGTCTGTGGAAGAGGAAACAGTTTCCGGCGAGTAAATTTTCTTGACATTTATCAACAGATTATGTAAACTGAAATCGACAGCTGAGTTTTATCCGGCTGTCGATTTCAGCTTTACAAAAGCAAAAATTCCCGGATTTTCGATTCAGAAAATCATAATCCCCAGACAGGAGCCATGAAATTGTAACAATCAGACAAAATATACGGAATATGAAAAGGGATTTTCTTTGTCATTCTCTAGTGTTATAATAAAATCAGCAGACGAGTCCGCTTTTCATATCTCCGGGAAAAGGAGGAAAAGTTATGGAAAGCAGACAGGATATTACAAAAGACGGCACTGCGGCAGGTGCGTTCAACGACGCAGGGAATCCCGCGGTAAGCAGTACGGGGAAGCACACTGTGAATAACACCAAAGCCCACGACAATGGCGCAAAGCTTATCTTTGATGATCCGATTCTATGCGCGCAGTTTCTGCGGGGCTATACGAATATCGAACTTCTCAGGGACGTGCAGCCGGAGGATATTGAAGATATTTCGGAACGCTTTCTGCCCATGTGGCAGGAGGGGCGTGATTCAGACTCTGTGAAAAAGGTGCGTCTGAAGGACTGCGAGCTGTTTCTGATTGCCATTGTGGAGCATCAGTCAAAGGTGCATTATGATATGGCGTTTAAGCTGCTGCGCTATATTGTCATGGTGCTGACAGATTACGAAAGCGAACAGGAAAAGAAGAAGCCGGGAGTTACCCACACAAAAGAATTCTGTTATCCGCCGATTCTGCCGGTTGTATATTATGAAGGGACAGACAGGTGGACAGCGGCCCGGAATTTTAAAGACAGGGTGTATTTAAACAATGTGCTGGGGCGGTACATACCGGATTTTGAGTATGTGGTAGTGCCTGTGGCTTCTTATACAAACGAGGAACTGATAGAAAAGAAAGACGAGCTGTCGCTGATTATGCTGATCAATAAGCTCCGGAGTTCTGCGGACTTTAAAAATCTGAAAGGAATCCCGCAGGAATATTTCGAGGAGCTCTCAGAGAAGACACCCCGGTACCTGCTGGAGCTGATTGGGAAAATCATAGCCGTCTTTCTGTACCGCCTGAATGTGCCCCGCAAGGAAGTGGAGCAGTTTACGGATCAGATTAGAGGAGGCGAATTTCAGATGCTGTTTGACAGTTTTGAGGCATATGATGTGCAGGAAACACGAAGGGCAAGCCGGGCTGAGGGTAAAGCCGAAGGTAAAGCGGAAGCTGTTCTGGAGCTGCTTCTGGAACTGGGAACAGTGCCGCAGGAGTTGCAGGATATGATTATGGGAACTGCAGATATGGAGAAACTTGGAATATGGCTGAAGCTGGCTGCAAAGGCAGAAAGCGTAGAGCAGTTCCAGGAGCAGGCCGGACTTTGAGCATTGGAGTGAAGAGAGAAACGTACGTTTGATGTCTGTTGCCTGCCGGAATTTCCGGCAGGCAGAAATATTGTGCTCAGGCAGAAATTCTATACACAGGAAGAAATGAGGAGATTATTTATGAAAAAGAAAGTGATTCACACACTTATGGCTCTGGTGCTGACGCTGACGATTATCTCGGTGTCGGTTGTATTTACACTGGCCTTCCGGCCCCTGTATTATGCTGATATAAACGCGCTGAATATTCCGGAGAGAACAGGCTATTCGGAGGAAATGATCAGGGAAAACTACGATGTGCTGATAGACTACAATCTGTCCTTTGGAGACGATCCTCTGGAATTTCCCAGTCTTGCCATGTCAGAGTCCGGACGGATTCATTTTGAGGAAGTAAAGGATATTTTCAATCTGTTCAAATATATGGCCATCGGAGGAGTGCTGATAAGCGCTGCCGGGATCTGGCTGATGAGCCGCCGGAAAGAATATCTGTACCTGAAGCTGACCTCGATTCTGGCGGTCGCCCTGCCGGCTGTGATAGGGCTTTTTGTGGCGGTGAACTGGGACTGGGCTTTTGTGACCCTCCACCATATTGCTTTTAACAATGATTACTGGATCTTTGATCCGGCGACAGATCCGGTTATCAACATTCTGCCGGATACGTTTTTCATGCACTGCGCGCTGCTGATTCTTGGATGTGTAGTGCTGGGAAGTGTGGTCTGTGGACTGGTGTACCGGAAGCTGCGCAGAAAAGAAAAATAGTGATTAAAATTGGAGACAAAAAGCTCCCTTTGGTTCCGCCGGGATCAAAGGGAGCTTTTTGCGTTAAGAAAATCCGTAAAGAAATATTACCGGGACCTGATTACAGCGTTTCAAGAAAATAAATTAAGGCATTCTGCTGTTCTTCGCTGAGCTGACTGATATTTTCCAGCAGTTTTCTTTGTGTATCGGTCAGAGTAAAAGTGTCATCTTCGGAGGCAAAAAACTGAGACAGAGTGATTCCGAAAGCTGCACAGATTTTTTCAAGTGAAGGGATAGATGGAATCAAATTCTTGCGATACCAGGACGATATGGTGGATTGAGTCAGGCCGGATTTCACAGATAACTGATATTCTGTCCATCCCCTTTTATTTCTGTAATAAGAGATACGATCTAAAACATCAATCATGATTCACCACCTCGCAATATGTAATTATATCGTTAATATTATTAGAAAATTCGTAATAAAATAATATGTTTTATCGTAAATATTTAACGAAAGCTGATTGTTACTATAAAAACATATATTTATTGGAAAAAAGCTACAATCTGATGGTATTTTGCGAAATGCGATATATCGAAAAAATATAACGTAAAATCGTTGCAAATTAATACGCTTTGTCGTATAATAAATACGATTAGTGGAAGTGATTAACAGGGAACGAGAGTGATGAAGGAAAAAATAAAGAAAATCAAGCATGGGTCAAGAGATAAATGGAGGAAAAAGACACCCAAGGGGAGTTCTGTCAAAAAGTTTGCTGATATCGTCGGTACCGTACTGTGCGTTATTTTGTTTCCGGTGGTGCTTGTCAATATAACGTTGCTGGTACAGTCTCTGATGCATCCGGAGCTTCCGCCCAATTTTCTGGGCTATACTCCACTGGCGGTTCAGTCGGGTAGTATGTCTCCGTTTTTTGACACGGGAGATTTAATTATTATCAAAAATGCAGGAGAGAATCAGGGGCCTTATCAGGAAGGGGATGTTGTGTGCTTTCAAAGTGGTACAGGCTTTGTGACGCATCGCATTACGGGAGTGGAAACGGGAGAGGACGGTTCCGTTTTGTATACAACCCAGGGTGACGCGAACAACGCGCCTGACGGAATTCAGATTACACAGGAGCAGATTTTGGGCTCCTACGTTGCGCATATAAGAAGGGCAGGAGATTTTGTCATGTATGTTCAGACTCCGAGAGGAATGGTTGGCTGTGTGCTCCTGCCAATAGTAATCATGTTATTGTGTTTTCAGATACCCGTTTGGGCAGACAGGTGGACGGACAGAAGAAGACGGAAATCCCTTCCGGGTGAAGAAAAAGGCCATGAGCGGGGGTAACGCATTCTTTTCGCCACAAAAAGAATTGTTACATAAATAGCAGATGTTATGACGGAAAACGTCAGACAAGGAGGATATGTATGGAAAGTAAGAAACGCTCCAAAACAATGAGAGTCGCAGGTGGAATGCTGGCAGCCAGCCTGGTTATGACCTGCCTGATCAGCGGCACGATGGCAAAGTACACTTCTACGGCCAGTGGATCTGATACGGCAAGAGTAGCGAAGTGGTCGATTAAAGTAAATGAGCAAGAGATTGCTACTAACACGTCACAGGGAATTACATTTGATCTGTTTGAAACAATTGGAGATGACTGGGATGGATTGGGTGATGATGCCAATGTGGTAAATGGAGTAGACGGCGAAAAGATCATCGCCCCAGGTACAGGTGGTGTGTTTGAAGTAAACGTTGAGAACGAGTCGGAAGTTACAGCTCACATTGATGTAGATTTGAACGAATCTAAAACAAATAATATTCCGATTGTATACTCCCTGGACGGCACTAACTATTATACTCTTGATCAGTTGAATAATTTTGGAGTTGTCGATGGTGGATTAAAAGATGGTGTGGAGCTAAAAGCAGGTGAATCCCAAGCGTTCGATATTTATTGGGCATGGGCATTTGATGATGATGCAGTTTACGACTTGGGGTTAGGAAGCAATCCTTCCAGTGACAATCATGATACAGACCTTGGTATTCTTGCTCAGACAGATGGAAGTGAACCTAAGATTACAATTGAAGCAAACGTAATCGCTACACAGGTAGATTAACTTGTCACATTTACAGAAGGCTTTGCGAGTGGCGGCAAAGCCTTCTGCAAACATAGCTGAATGGAAGACATATGTAATAAAATACCATCTTTTCAGGTTTTATCAGAGCACGGCTGAAAAGCCCTATTGTGATGAGGTCTGAAAGACATGAAACTCAAAAGGAGGGACTGAAGTGATGAATCATAGAAGAAAAGCGAAATTTTCGCTTTTACATCGTCTGACAGCACTTGCTGTTCTGACATTCTGCTGTTTGGCTGCGGTAACGGAACCTCTTTCTGTTCAGGCATCGGCCGGCGGTACAGAGGAAGGGCTTATCGTAATAGAAGATAACGGGCAGAAACGCTGGGAAAAAGAGATGGCTCTGAATCTCTTTTCAAACAGCGATTTTGGAGGGCAGAAGCTGATTGCTCCGGGAAGCTCGGGAAGCTATCAGTTCACAGTCTGCAATTCTGCCGGATTTCCCATGGAATATAAAATAGAAACCAAAGGAACAAATCAGAGAGAAATACCTTTATATATACGGCTCCATGAGAAAGACGGCCAGTATCTGATAGGAAGCGAGACAGAATGGGCAGACCTCAGAGAGAATGTGACGGCTGTTCGGGAACTGGCTCAGGACGCAAAGCATACTTATATTCTGGAATGGAAATGGGAAACGCGGAGTGATGCGGATGACACGGCTATCGGGATTGATGCCCGTAGCTATGTAGACTGCACGATAAATCTCAGTGTATATGCGGAGCAGAAGACAGAAAATGGGCAGGGAGGAAGCGGCGGAAACGGGAGTGGAAGTGGAGGTTCTTCTGCTTCTCCAGATCGGATAGAGAACAGCCCGAGAACAGGAGATGTACAGAGCCCGGTGTTCTATATGGTATTTCTGGCATGCGCTGTGTGCGGCATTGCTGTGACTGGAATCTGTTACATGAGAAAGAGCAAAAATGAAAGAAAAACTGAGAGCAGGTAGCTGGCTGCGTGGACTGATTGTGCTTCTTGCGCTGCTGTTTTTTGCCGGATCAGGCTCTTTTCTGTACGGGAAACTGTCAGGAGATCCACTGCCGGAATTTTTGGGATGGAGCCAGGCGGTAGTAATGTCAGGCAGCATGGAGCCTGAAATACCGGTGGGCGCGCTGGTTCTTATCAGAGAGCAATCATCCTATACTTCTGGAGATGTGGTCGTGTACGAGGATGACGCAGGAAATCTTATTACACACAGACTGCTCAGGATGGAAGATGGAAAAGCTGTAACAAAAGGGGATGCAAATAATGTCGAGGATGAACCAATAGAGACAGAGCAGATACTTGGAAAGGTCAGGGCAGTGCTCCCCGGAGCTGGCGATACAGTACTTTTTTTCAGAACCCCCATGGGAATGGGAATTGTGCTGTGTGCGGCGGTGCTTTTGATTTTCGCCCCGGGCCAGTGGAAGGCGAGAAAGGAAGAAAGAGATGATGGGACAAAGAAATAAGGAAGGATATAAAAAAAGACTGAAGAAAACAGGATTTGCGGCACTGGGGCTGCTTCTGGCGCTGGGAGGAATATTTGCAGCGGGGAAAACCTATTCCAGTTTTTCTACCTCTGCGGCAGGAAGCAGTCAGGCAAGAGTGGCTGCATTTGTTGTGGATGGAGAATTAGTCTCAGAACAAAACGAAGTCATGATAAATTTATCCGATGAACAGACAAAGGCAAACCCAGCAGAATGGCAGTTTACTGTGTCCAATACTGATGAAGCGACAGGAAAACCCAGTGAAGTGTCCTGGAAGTATGACATTATTGTGAAATTTCCCGACAATTTAGATGAAAATGTTAAAAAGGCTCTGACAGTGAAGGTAGATGATGTTGCAAGTGGAACAGAGACTGGGGAAAGTAATGAATGTCGTTTTGAAAGCGCTGACTGGAAATTTGACAGCACAGAAGCAAACGGATCAGCACGGACTCATACTCTGACAATCATGTTAGATCCAGCAAAACTTTCCAATGATTCAGCCACAGAACCGGAGAATACGGATAGTTCCATTGAAATCGAGGATATCCAAATTTCTGTTCATGCAGAACAGATAGACTAGCAGGGAGGGAAACTAGCTGTGAAAAGATGGAATAGAAAATACTGTGGAATAATTACAGGTATGCTTTTTTGTATACTCTTTCTGTTCACCTCAGGTGAGGTACTGGGTAAATATAGTAAAGAAGTACCAATAGCGAATGTCAGCCTGACAATTACTCAAAAGTCAGACGAGTCAACAGAAGGGACAGAGAATATTTTAGGAGATGAATCCTTGGAGAAGCTGCCTGAAGAATCATCAGAAGAGGTTCTGCCGGAAGAAGAGATACCGATTATGCCGGGAACTGAGCCGGAAGAAGAGGGAGAAATAAGTCAACCGGATGGAGAAATGGAAGAAAATCCGGAGAATGGAATGAATGAAAATTTGGAGCAGGAGCCGGAGAATGGAATGTCAGAGGATTCCTTGAGTGATCCGGAGAACGGAACGCCGGAGGATTCAGAGAGTATTCCGGAGAATGGAGTGACAGAGGAACCAGTTCAGGAGCCTGAAGCTGATAGTGGAGAGAATGTCACTGTTGAAACACCGGAAGAGAATCTGGATAAAGAAACGGATAGCGCCACGGAAGAATCTGTTGTAGTGTCCGGGCCGGAGAAAGCGGAGACAGAGGACTCTTCTATTTCCTGAGAAAAACAGCAAAAGGAAATGCCGCAGAGCATGTTTTTAAGGGCTCTGCGGTGTTCGTTGCGTATATTCTTATTTATGAAAAAGAGAGTGACGTGAGGTTGTCATGGATCAGGACAGACAGATATATGACAGATGTGGGGCTGGAAAACGGATGCGAATGCGGCGGGAAGAGCTCGGGCTTGCGCGTTCAGAGATTGCGGAACGGATTGGGAAAGCGGAAAAATATTATGCCGATATTGAGAGAGGATACTGCGGAATGTCGCTGGACACGCTGGTAGAGATCGCGGGCTGTCTGGGTGTTGCCACTGACTATATTATTTTTGGAAAACAGGAGGACAGAGAATATCCTGATGAGGCTGGAGGAATCCTGTTCTTTCTCCAAAACTGCGAAGAAGACAAAAGAAAAAAAGCGGTAAAATTGCTGCAGCTGTATCTGTCAGATTAGGGTAGCAAAACAGAAGAGATCAAAGAGGGAGGAGAAGCCTACTGCTTCTCCTCCTCTTTGATCTCCCAGTGAATCAGAAACGTCAGCGCCGCCCGCAGGGCGATGATTCCGGCTACGATTCCGATTTCCTTCCAGTCGCGGACAACTACGGTACGCAGGATCTCGCTTCCCAGCTTGAACTCCAGGCCCATGGCCAGGCCTTTGGCCAGAGTCAGCTTTGTGTCCGGCGAACGGCGGATATACAGGAAAAACCCCCGGATGCCGGAGAAGATGATGATTCCCACCCCGATAAACTCAAAAAGAAGTATGGCTCCGTCTACAATGTTTTCCAGAATAATATGAAGCATGTCCAGCATATCTGTCTGTATCCCCCTTCATTCCTCATAAGTGATAAATCCAGTATACTGGCTTTCCACAGATACGTCAAAGGCTGTTTATATTTTTTTAAGATTTCTTTTATTGACAACCGCACGCTGTCGTATTAGCATATAGGATACTATGTATCAGGTTATATATCAAGCTATCTATTTACAGCATTACCTGCCGGTTATAATCTATACATCCGACATTCTGACAGAAAAGGAGGGGAAAAGTATGCAGAAGCCATTCCCGATCGGCAGACAGCTTCGAATGCTAAATAACAAGTTCCGGGAATTAGGGGACAGAAATCTTCAGAAATACAATCTGACAGCAGCCCAGCTGGATGTGATGATTTACCTGAAATGCAGCGGTGAGGAAGAGATACATCAGCGGCAGATTGAGAACTGGTTTCAGTTGAAGAACCCTACGGTTACCGGTCTTCTGAACCGCCTGGAGGAGAAAGGGTTTATCATTCGCAGGACAAATCCTGCCGACAGAAGGTACAGGGTGATCGAACTGACTGAAAAAGGAGAGCAGATACTGGGACAGATGTGGGAACAGGCGTGGAATCTTGAAAACAGGATTTACGACTGCCTGTCCAAAGAGGAACAGGAGCAGCTCATGGTTCTTCTGGATCGCATTTTGAACAGTCTGTCAGAAGTCTGAAAAGAAGAAAGCCTTGAAGTATCAGAGAAAGGGAGCGTCTTTTTTCAGATACCAGGGGAAAAAGAGGAATAAAACGAGGAGGAAATTTATGCTGAAGACATTGAAGGCCTATGTAGGCGAATACAAGAAGACAGCGATTGCGGCCCCAGTCTTTATTATATTTGAGGTCATATTTGAAATGATTATACCGCTTCTGATGTCGGAAATCATTGACAACGGCCTTGGAGCGGGGAATATTAATTACGTAGTCAAAGTCGGGATTATTATGCTTCTGGTCTCATTCGCGTCTCTGTTCTGCGGAGCGATGGCGGCCCGGCAGGCGGCAATCGCGTCTGCAGGATTTGCGAAAAATGTCCGGGAGGGCATGTACAATCATATCCAGGAGTTTTCTTTTTCCAATATTGATCATTTTTCCACAGCAGGTCTGGTAACGAGGCTGACCACAGACGTGACCAATGTGCAGATGGCGTTCCAGATGATGATGCGTATGTTCACAAGAGCGCCGATTACGCTGATTGCAGCCATGTTTATGGCGTTTATGATCAATTCAGAGCTGTCCATGGTATTCCTGGTAGCCCTTGTGTTTCTGGGCTTTGTGGTAGCGTTTCTGATGAGCCGTGTAGGTCCTTATTTCCGTGCCATGTTTGACCAGTATGACGCTCTGAATGCCAGCGTGCAGGAGAACCTGACCGGCATCCGCGTGGTCAAGGCGTATGTGCGTGAGGACTATGAAACAAAGAAATTCAAGAAAGCGTCTGAGGCTCTGTACCGGTTTGCGATCCGGGCGGAGAAGCTGATGGTGAGCATGATGCCTACCATGCAGTTTACGGTATATGCCTGCATTATTGCGATTTCCTGGCTGGGCGCGCAGATTATCGTTGTAGGGGATATGAAGACAGGACAGCTGATGAGTCTGTTTACCTATACCATGAACATTCTGATCAGCCTGATGATGATTGCAATGGTGGCTGTTATGCTTTCCATGGCAAAGTCCTCCGGAGAACGTATCTGCGAGGTGCTGAATGAGACCAGCAGCCTGACAGATAAAAAAGATCCGGTAATGAGCGTAGAGAACGGGGAGATTACTTTTGAGGATGTCTGCTTCAGTTATCAGGGCGATCCGGACAATCTGCATCTGTCCCATACGAATCTGGAGATTAAATCCGGTGAAACTGTGGGCATCATAGGCGGTACGGGAAGCGCAAAATCTACATTGGTGCAGCTGATTCCGCGACTGTATGACGTGACCTCCGGAAGTGTGAAGGTGGCAGGCGTTGACGTGCGCGATTATGATATCGAGACACTGCGGAATGAGGTTTCCATGGTGCTGCAGAAGAATGTGCTGTTTTCCGGCACCATCAAGGAGAACCTGCGCTGGGGCGATAAGAATGCTTCAGACGAAGAGCTTGTGCGCGTCTGCAAGCTGGCCTGCGCGGATGAGTTCATCGAGCGTTTTCCGAATAAATATGATACCTGGATAGAGCAGGGCGGAAGCAACGTGTCCGGCGGCCAGAAGCAGAGACTCTGCATTGCCCGCGCTCTGCTGAAGAAGCCGAAAATTCTGATTCTGGACGATTCTACCAGCGCGGTAGATACGCATACAGACGCAATGATTCGGAAAGCGTTCCGGGAAGAAATTCCAAATACGACGAAAATCATCATCGCCCAGAGAGTATCCTCCGTACAGGATTCGGATAAGATTATTGTGCTGAATGACGGACATATCGATGGAATCGGAACGCATGAAGAGCTTCTGAAGACCAACGCTATTTACCGTGAGGTATATGAATCCCAGCAGAAACACTCTGAGGATCAGGAGGATTTGCCGGAACAGCAAAGCGAAGGCTGCCTGGATGGCGAATCGGAATGTTCTGAAGCGGCGGACAAATCAGGGAAAGGAGGAGACGCAGATGAGCAGTAAACAGTCAGGACCTGCAATGCGCGGACCACGGGGAATCAAGGGCGGTCCCAAGGCCAAGAATCCTGTTCAGACACTGAAGAGAATCCTGAAAATAGTTGTGAAAGGATATCCGGTTCACTGTGTGTTTGTAGTGATAGGGATCGTGGTCAGCGTATTGGCGAATGTGCGCGGAAGTCTGTTTCTCCAGACATTGATTGATGATTACATTACACCAATGATAGGAGTGGAAGCGCCCAATTTTGCGCCGCTGTTCAAGGCGCTGTCCACGATGGCTCTGATTTATCTGGTGGGCGTATGCTCCACTTACCTCTATAACCGTCTGATGGTGGTTGTGGCGCAGGGAAGTCTGAAAAAAATCAGGGATCAGGTGTTTGAGCATATGGAGACTCTGTCGATTCCGTTTTTTGATACCCATCCCCATGGAGATTTGATGAGTATCTACACAAACGATACGGATACCCTGCGTCAGATGATCAGCCAGAGTATACCGCAGCTGCTGTCTTCTTCGATTACGATCGTCAGCGTCTTTGTTTCCATGCTGATGCTCAGTCCGATTCTGACGGCCCTTGTGGTTCTGATGGTGTTCGTCATGGCTCAGGTAACCAAAAGAATCGGCGGACAGTCAGGACGCTACTTTGTGGCGCAGCAGAGAGATCTGGGTATTGTAAACGCCTACATCGAAGAAATGATGGATGGCCAGAAAGTGGTGAAGGTCTTCTGCCACGAGGAAGAGGCGAAGGAGAGATTTAAAAAGCTCAATGACCAGCTTTTTGACAGCGCGAGCAACGCGAACGTCTTTGCCAATATTCTGATGCCGGTAATGGCCAATATTGGAAATATCAATTACGTGCTGACTACGATTGTGGGAGCTCTGCTGGCTATCGGAAATGTGGGTGGCCTGACGCTTGGAGGTCTGGCGTCTTTCCTGCAGCTGACGCGAAGCTTCAACCAGCCGGTAACGCAGATTGCGCAGCAGTTTAATTCCATTATCATGGCGCTTGCAGGCGCGGAGCGTGTCTTTGCTCTGATGGATGAGCCCTCTGAGGAGGACAACGGGTATGTAACGCTGGTTAATGCCCGCTGGGAGAACGGCCAGCTTGTGGAGGTTCCGGAGAGAACGGGTACCTGGGCATGGAAGCATCCGCACCATGACGGAACCCTGACTTACACGGAGCTGAAGGGCGACGTGGTTATGGATGGCGTGGATTTCGGATACACGGAAGATAAGATGGTTCTGCACGACATCCGGCTTTATGCGAAGCCCGGCCAGAAGGTGGCCTTCGTAGGAGCGACGGGTGCCGGAAAGACGACGATCACAAACCTGATCAACCGGTTTTATGATATTCAGGACGGAAAGATCCGCTATGACGGCATCAATATCAACAAGATCAAAAAGCCGGACCTGCGCCGTTCTCTGGGAATGGTGCTTCAGGACAGCCACCTGTTTACAGGAACGGTAGCTGACAATATCCGTTACGGAAATCTGGAAGCCAGCGATACGGAGGTGAAGGGAGCGGCCATGCTTTCCGGAGCCGACACCTTTATCAAGCATCTGCCTGACGGTTATGACACCATGCTTTCCGGTGACGGGGCCAACCTGTCACAGGGCCAGAGACAGCTTCTGACCATTGCCCGCGCGGCTGTTGCGGACCCGCCGGTGCTGATTCTCGATGAGGCTACATCAAGCATCGATACACGTACCGAAGCCATTGTGCAGAGAGGTATGGACAGCCTGATGGAGGGAAGAACCGTGTTTGTCATTGCGCACAGACTCTCGACAGTTCAGAACTCGGATGTTATTATGGTACTGGAGCAGGGACGCATTATCGAGCGGGGTACGCATGAGGAACTGATCGAGCAGAAGGGCAAATATTATCAGCTTTACACGGGAGCTTTTGAGTTGTCATAACATTGCGGTGGTTTTCTGCATCCCGTGCTCATCCTGGGGATTAAAAACAATTCAATGCCAGGGTTAGCGTCGGTGTACAAGGGGCAATACGCCTCAGCCCTGTAAATTCGCCTGTTTTCTGCGTTATCCTCAGTTAGCGTACGTTCAGTACGCCGCCATCGTCTGCCTTGAAAACAGGCGAATTTCCGAGGGCTGAGGTCGCAGAGTCAAAAATGAGCTGATTTGTGTCCCTGCAAGGCACTTGAACGACGTGTACATGGCGTACGCGGAGTGAAAGTAACGCAGCAGGGGCGCAAATTCAGCCATTTTTGACCGTATTGTCCCTTGGTACACCGACGCTATCATTTTGAAAGGCAGCAGGAGGAAAAATGAGAGATAAGTTTCAGCGGTTTATGCAGGGGAGATACGGGGCTGACGAGCTGTGCCGTTTTCTGACGGCGCTCGGCCTGATACTGATTGTGGTCAATCTGTTTGTCAGAAGCGGTATTTTATCTTATGTTGTGCTTGCTATTCTGATTTACTGCTATTACCGGATGTTTTCGAGAAATTACAGCCGGCGATACGCGGAAAATCAGAAATTTCTGAGCTGGAGAAGTAGGCTGAGATCCGGACCATCCAGATGGAAGGCGGATCTGGAGCAGAGAAAGGTTTATCATATCTACCGGTGTCCGTCCTGCAGACAGAAAATCCGCGTGCCCAGGGGAAAGGGAAATATTATCGTGACCTGCCCCAAGTGCCGCACAGAATTTCGAAAGAAGAGCTGAGGGCTGCCTGTATCTGATTTGTTGAAAATTAAAAAAACATGTGTATAAAACGGGGCTGAACTGCTCATAATGTGGATAAAGCAAGAAAGGAGAGTTCTGTTATGAGAAAGTTCAGAAAGCTTGCGGCAGGCATGCTGCTGGCGATGCTTGTACTGTCCGCAGCCGGCTGCGGCAATTCCGACGATAAGACCACGGATAATAATACGACTACGCAGGACAATACCACGGAGGATACCACAGACGGCACCACGAATGACACCAATGACACCAATGACAGTATGGTCAATGACGTGACAGATGACGCCGGAAACGCGGTAGAGGATGTGGGCGACGGCATTATGGACGGCGTGGACGACGTTGTGGACGGAGCTGAAAACGCGGTGGATGATATGACCGGAAATGACGGCGGCACCACGAATACCACGAATGGAACCACGGACGCAAGATAACCATTGATACATGACGGGAAATTCAGACAGATTCGGCAGAAGCTTTTGAGGCTTTTGCCGGATCTGTTTTGTGTCGGGGAAGACAGTTGCAGGAAGAGAAAAAATGCGTTATACTGATACATACGTGGAAAAGGCGCTCCGGGAAAGAGGTGTTTCCGGCGGGCCAAAAAGAGAAAACTGAAATAAAAGGACAGGGATAGGATTATGAATTGTATTACTGTGAAAGAGCTGTATCTGGATACAGCGAAATATGCGGATCAGGAAGTGACCGTGGCAGGCTGGCTGCGCAGCAACCGCGGTTCCAAAGCTTTCGGCTTTCTGGTTTTAAGTGACGGAAGCTGCTTCCAGACGCTCCAGATTGTGTATCATGATACAATGGAGAATTTTAAGGAGATTTCCAAGCTCAATGTGGGCGCGGCTGTCATTGTAAAAGGAACGCTGGTGGAGACTCCGGAGGCGAAGCAGCCTTTTGAGATTCAGGCATCGGAGGTAACGGTGGAGGGAGATTCCGCGCCGGATTACCCCCTGCAGAAGAAGCGTCATTCTTTTGAATATCTGAGAACGATTTCCCACCTTCGTCCCAGAACGAATACCTTCCAGGCGGTGTTCCGGGTACGTTCGCTGATTGCTTATGCCATTCACCAGTTTTTCCAGGAGAGAGGCTTTGTCTATGTGCATACGCCGCTGATTACGGGAAGCGACTGCGAGGGCGCCGGCGAGATGTTCCAGGTGACGACTCTTGATCTGAAAAACCCGCCGCTGACAGAGGACGGGGAGATTGATTACAGTCAGGATTTCTTTGGAAAAGAGACGAATCTGACGGTAAGCGGACAGCTGAACGGTGAGACCTATGCCATGGCTTTCCGGAATATCTACACCTTTGGCCCCACGTTCCGGGCAGAGAATTCCAATACTACCCGCCATGCGGCTGAGTTCTGGATGATTGAGCCGGAGATGGCTTTTGCGGATCTGGAGGATAACATGGAAGTGGCCGAGGCCATGCTGAAGTATGTCATCGGCTATGTGCTGGAAAAGGCTCCGGATGAGATGAATTTCTTCAATCAGTTCGTAGACAAGGGACTGCTGGAGCGCCTGCAGGGCGTGCTGAATTCCGAGTTCGGCCATGTGACCTACACGGAGGCCATTGAGATTCTGGAAAAGAACAATGACAATTTTGATTATAAGGTAAGCTGGGGCTGTGATCTGCAGACGGAGCATGAGCGCTATCTGACCGAGCAGGTATTCAAGCGTCCTGTATTCGTTACCGATTATCCGAAGGAGATCAAGGCATTCTACATGAAGCAGAATGACGACGGCAGGACCGTGGCGGCCATGGACTGCCTTGTTCCCGGCATCGGCGAGATCATCGGCGGCAGCCAGAGAGAGGATAATCTGGAAAAGCTGTCTGCAAGAATGAAGGAGCTGGGACTTAATGAGGAGGATTATGGCTTCTACCTGGATCTTCGCAAGTATGGCTCGGCGCGCCATTCCGGTTTCGGACTGGGCTTTGAGCGCTGCGTGATGTATCTGACCGGAATGTCCAATATCCGCGATGTGATTCCGTTCCCGCGGACGGTCAAGAACTGTGATCTGTAAACAGGAAGAATAGAAGAAAAGGAGGCGTGCAAAGATCGCGGAGATTTTTTGCGCGCCTTTTCTGTGGGGCTGTCTTTCGCAGGCAGTATGCGGAAGAAAACCGGGCCGCAGATGAGGGGCTGTTCCGCGGGAGCACAGGCGGACAGCCGGGCCGGGTGGAAATTGTATGAATGAGAGAACAGAGAGAAGTCCGGGAGAACTCCCGGCGGAACAAACAGCTGAATATGAAATCCTGGATCTGGCGAAGCTGAAGCTCTACCAGCGGATGCATGGTCTGGGTCCTGTTCTTGGCGCCCTGGAATTTCGTGTGGAAAGCCGGACAGGAGATGGAAGAGATATTGCCCGGCCCCTGGATGGGAGCGCCAGCCTGCAGACAGAGCAGACTCCATTTACAGGCTCAGGCCCGTACCGGACAGATGGAAAAGTATTTTATCTGGACGCGGAGCGTATGCGCGCGGAATTTCTGTGCGGGGGAAGAGAGCGGAATTTTCTGGAGCAGGATGGAGAGCCGGTGCCTGTAACAGAGAAGAGCAGACCCGGCGGCTGCGAATGGCTCTGTCTGGAGATTCTGCACATGCTGGGCCACTGCCTGCTGGGGCATCCTTTCCAGGCCTGGAAGGTGCAGAACCGGAAGGAATGGGAGCAGGGATGTGATCTGGCGGCATGGCGGCTGGCGGAAGAGCTGTGGGGAGAAAAGCTGCCCTTTCTGCGGAAGGCCGAAAGGCTTCTGGAAGAAGCAGACGGGAGAGAGGTAGAAGGCTCTTTGTCTGAAGACTGCAGGGAGAAGGCGCAAGCCCTGCTTTTTGTGGACAGCCACGAAGGCTGGGGGCACCTGGACCAGCGGCAGGCAGCCTGGTGGCAGGGCCAGGGGGAGAAACTCCGGAAGCAGGGAAGTCCGAAGGGCAGAAGAAAAGCAGGCGCGGCCAGACAGAGCAGGGAGCGCCGCCTGGTGCCTGCGGCAGGAGAACGGGGTGATTACCGGGACATTTTAAGGAGCCTTTCTTCCTGGCGGGAGGACGCCCGCATCAATCAGGATGAATTTCAGTATTCCTGGTATGCCTATGGCCTTCAGCTTTATGGAAATCTGCCGCTGATAGAGCCTCTGGAATACAGCGAGGAGAGAAGAATTTCCGCGCTGGTGATTGTTCTGGACACCTCGGGCTCCTGTGAAAAGGAGCTGGTACAGGTCTTTCTGGAAGAGACCCGGGGAATCCTGGAACAGGAAAGATTGTTTTTCAGACGTTTCTGGCTTCATATTATTCAGTGCGACAATCAGATTCAGAAGGACGACTGTATCCGCAGCCGGGAAGAGTTTGAAAATTATCTGGAGAATCTGACTATCCGGGGCGGCGGAGGCACAGATTTCCGTCCTGCCTTTGAGCGTATTGCGGAGCTTAAGAGGACAGGAGAGCTCTCAGCCCTTCGGGGAATTCTGTATTTCACGGATGGCTGCGGCCGGTATCCGGAGCAGGAGCCGGATTATCAGGTGTGGTTCGTGATGCTGAAAGGACACTATGACGCCATCGATATGCCGGGCTGGATACACCGCCTGGTACTGGAGGAAAAGAGATAGATCATGAATATACAGGAAGCAAAGGAAGAAATTGAAAAAGCGGTAAAAGCCTATACAGCCAGGACGGAGGCCGGGACTTTGAGAATTCCCATACAGAGGCAGAGGCCGGTTCTGCTGATTGGCCCGCCGGGAATCGGAAAGACGGCAATTATGGAACAGATTGCCCGGGACTGCGCTATCGGCCTTGTGGCTTATACGATGACTCATCATACAAGGCAGAGCGCTGTGGGGCTTCCGGTGCTGGAGCGGCGAAAATTCGATGGAACAGAGTATACGGTTACTTCTTATACCATGAGTGAGATTATCGCTTCTGTCTATGAGCAGATGGAAAAAAGTGGCTGCCAGGAAGGAGTTTTATTCCTGGATGAGATCAACTGTGTATCTGAGACGCTGATGCCTGCCATGCTGCAGTTTCTTCAGTACAAGACCTTCGGAGGGCACCGCCTGCCGGAGGGATGGGTGATTGTGGCTGCCGGGAATCCTCCTGCCTATAACCGCTCTGTCCGGGAATTTGACACAGTGACCCTCGACAGGGTCCGCCGTATGGAAGTGGAGCCGGATCTGCAGGTCTGGAAAGAATATGCCATAGAGCGCAGGCTTCATCCGGCAGTGCTTTCTTTTCTGGAGCTGCGGCCGGAACGCTTTTATGTGATGGAGCCCGGAAGCTCAGGCTTTGTGACCGGGCGGGCCTGGGAGGATCTCTCGGAGATTCTTCTGACTATGGAAGAGCTGGGGCTTGAAGTAGAGGAAACGCTGTTCGGCCAGTATCTGCAGGACGAGGACACGGCCCTGGAATTTTCTTTTTATTACCGGATTTACGAGCGGTGGAAAATAAAACTGAAGCCGGAAAAGATTCTTGCGGGAGACTGGGAGGAACCGGGAGAGACGGCTTCAGCTCTGCCGTCTCTGGCTCTTGATGAGAGACTCTGTATCGTCTGGCTTCTTCTTCAGAGTATTCTGGATCTGGGAGCCCGGCTGGGAGAACAGCAGAAGCTTTCCGAGAGCCTGCGGTTTTTCGTGGAGGGTCTGAATCTGGCGGAAAGTCCGGATGAGCAGGCGGCAGAATGGGAAAAGCTGATTTGTGAGCGTCTTGCCAGCCGGCAGAAGGGGCTGGCAGTCCGGAAGGAGAACGGTCTTCTGTCCCCGGAGGAGGAAGAAAGAGAGCAGAAGCTCTCTGTGATGATCCGCGCCTGCACGGAAGATATGCGGCTGAAAGGCGATTTCGGATGCCTGGCCGGAAAGAGCAGAGAAGAGTCGGAGAAGACAGAGATACAGAGACAGAAGCTGGCTTCCGCTATGGAACATGCCGCCGGATTTATCCGCCGGATCTTTGGAAAGAGGCAGGAGCTGGTTATCTTTCTCACCGGACTGACAGAGCATTCGGTCTGCCAGGAGGTGCTGAAAAAGGAAGAGCCGAAGCTCTGGTTTGAGGCGGAAAAGCTTCTGAGCGCAGACAGCCGGGAGGAAGAGCTGCGGAAAAAACTGCAGGGCTGAGTCCGGGAATGTTCAAGATCAAGTTTCAGAGTGGAGTCACCAAAAAAATTGTAATCCTGTGATATATTCCCTTTCTGTTCCGTTCTTACAGTGAAAGGCCTTTTAAAGAGCAGAATGGGAGGTGGACAGTTGGAGCAGAGCGAATATGCCGGGATAGTGGAGAACTATCTGGATACCGTATACAGGGCGGCGCTGAGCTTCTGCGGCAATGTGCAGGATGCAGAGGATGTGGTGCAGAATACCTTTTTGAAGCTGTTTCTGAAAGCGCCTGCGTTTCAGAGTGAAGAGCATATCCGCAGGTGGCTGCTCCGGGTGGCGGTACTCTTGCTGATGTTCAGCAATGTGATTGCCTATGCGGCCACCGGGCGGACCTGGATTTCGACGGTCATACTGCCGGACGGACAGGAGAGGGAAGTACTGCTGGAGGAGCATTACGATGAGGACGGCAGCCGGTACTTTACGGGCAGATTTCAGAAAGATGATCCAGGAAGATGAAAAAAACCATTGACGTACTCCGTATTTTTGTATATAATCCAAAGTGCGGAGGAACACAGGAAAGCTGTGGGATGAAAAAGAACTCCGCCTAATATGGTGGTTTCGCCCGCGTGCGGGCGGAGGTCATTGGTTAGTAGAAGCACATAGGACGGGAAAGTCAGTAAAGCTTTCTCCCGTCCTATTTTTTGTGTATATGAAAGTCTGAAAGTTTTTTCGGCGCCGGAAAAAGGAGGCTTTCATGGCGCAGAACAGGCTTTGAAACATCCGTGGCTTCTGACAGGCAGGACCGCCTTTTATCACAGAGAAGAGGAGAATGAATGGATGAAAAAGAAAGGTATTGTTTTGGCACTGGTTACTGCACTCTGCACGGCAGCGCTGGCTGGCTGCGGGAGTTCTGACAGCGGAGAGAAGCTGTATCTGTATAACTGGACGGAATATATTCCTCAGGAAGTCTATGACGCCTTTGAAGAGGAGACGGGAATCGAGGTTATAGAGTCCACTTTTTCTTCCAATGAGGAGATGCTTGCGAAGCTGACCGCGGGCGGAACAGATCAGTACGATATGGTAGTGGCCAGCAATTATGTCATCAAGGCCATGCAGGAGCAGGGACTGATTCAGGAGCTTGACAAGACCCAGCTTGAGAATCTGGGAAATATCAGCGAGGCAGCTCTGGGCATGGATTTTGACCCCGAAAACCAGTATTCCATTCCGTTCATGGGTGGAATTACCGTAATTGCGGTGAATACAAAGATGTGCCAGGAGCTGGGCGTGACCATCGAGTCCTTTAATGACCTTCTGAACCCGGCCCTGGAAAATAATATGGTAGTAGTAGACGATGTGCGTGAGATCGTGGGAATTGCCCTGAAGGCACAGGGTCAGGATTCCAACACGACGGATCAGGCAACCATCGAGGGAACGCTTCCCTGGCTGAAACAGCTTGTTCCCAATATCAAGGCTTACGACAGCGACAGCCCGAAGACGCTGCTGGCTTCCAATGAGGTGGCTGTAGGCGTGGTTTACAATATCGACGCCGGCATGGCCATCAACGAAAACCCGGATATCGATGTGGTGTTTACAGAGGAGCCCTGCGAGATGTCTATGGATAATTTCGTGCTGACTTCCGGAGCGCAGAACGTGGAGAACGCCATGAAGTTTATTGACTTTGTGCACCGCCCGGATATTTACAAAATGATTCTGGACGTATTCCCGGGTGTCTGCGCAAATGACGCGGCCCTGGAGATCATGGATTCCCGTTACCTGGACAATCCGGGAAGCAACGTAGACCAGTCCGAGATCGCCCGCGCAAATCTGATTGAAGAGGTTGGCGACGCTGTTACTTATTATGATGATGTGTTCACACAGATGAAGACGAATTAAGAGCTGTATTTTTTGTGCTCCCGCCATATCGCTGCGATACGCACGGTATGGCGGGACAGCAATGGCTGAGTAACATATTTAAGCGGAGGTGGCTTATGAAGAAAATAGAGATTATTACGAGACCGGATAAACTGGATATCATCAAAAAGATTCTTGCGCAGAATGAATATTCCGGCATGACGGTGACTGCGGCCATGGGCTGCGGACGCCAGAAGGCTGACGCCAAGGATTTTGAGGAGCTGAATCTGGAGATGAATCTTTTGCCGAAGATTCATGTGATGACGGTCGTGTGGGACGAGGATCTGGAGGAAATCCTGGTGGAGCTTCAGCAGAAGCTGACGACGGGAAGCGTAGGAGACGGAAAGATATTTATTTCCACAATTGACGATGTGGTGAGAATCAGAACAGGGGAGCGTGGATACAAGACCCTGTAATACAGGAGGAACAGCAGATGAGTGATACCCGGGGGAACGTAATCATCAGACTTACGGATGTAGATAAGAGCTTTGATGATGAGCGCGTCGTAAAGAAGCTGAATCTGGACGTAGAGGAGGGAGAGTTCCTGACCATGCTGGGACCCTCCGGATGCGGAAAGACGACGACGCTCCGTATGATTGCCGGATTTGAGGTGCCCACATCAGGCCAGATTTTTCTGGAGGGAGAAGACGTGGATGACAAAAAGCCCAATGAGCGGAATGTCAACACGGTGTTTCAGAATTATGCCCTCTTTCCCCATATGAACGTATTTGACAATATCGCGTTCGGACTGGTGGAGAAAAAAGTAAAAAAAGATGAGATCCGCAGCAGGGTGGAGGAGATGATCAAGCTGGTGCAGCTGGACGGCATGGAAAAAAGGATGCCTGCCCAGATGTCTGGCGGACAGAAGCAGAGAGTGGCGATTGCGCGGGCCCTGGTAAATCGTCCCAAGGTGCTCCTTCTGGACGAGCCTCTGGGAGCTCTGGATCTGAAACTCAGAAAGCAGATGCAGGGCGAGCTGAAGGCGCTGCAGCGCCGGCTTGGAATCACCTTTATCTATGTAACCCATGATCAGGAGGAGGCCCTGACCATGAGCGACCGGATTGCGGTTATGAACAGGGGACGCCTGGAGCAGGTGGGTACGCCGGAGGAGGTTTACAATCATCCGGAGACCAAGTTTGTGGCCGACTTTATCGGCGAGTCCAACATCATCGAGGGATATATAGAAAACATGACGGATGATTCCATCGAGGTCACAATGGAATCCGGCAAGGCCGTGATCCATGAGACAGGCTACCGGATGGAAGAAATGGTATATCTCTGTATCCGCCCGGAGAATCTGAAGATTTCTATGGAAGCAAAGGAAGGCTTCCGGTTCCGGGGACAGGTGAAGGAGCATATTTTCATCGGTTCCACCAATAAGACCATGATTGAGATGCCGAATGGCCAGATGCTCAAAAGCGTGACTCCGGCGGAGGATGAGCTGATTCCGGTAGGAACTGCGGTCAATGTGTTCTGGAATCCCGGAAAAGCCGTGGTGATGCGGACGAAGGAAGAGCAGATTTATAATGTAATTGAGCAGTCGGTAGAGATAGAGGGAATGACAAATGATCAAATCTTTTAAGAAGCGCATCGGCGCGCTGGTGACGGTAGGGCCGACCGTGCTCTGGCTCGGCTTCTTTCTGATGATACCGCTGATTTATGTGATCGGTATCAGCTTTTTGACGAAAAACGCCTATGGAGGCGTGGATTTTACCTTTACGCTTTCCAACTACGCGGCTCTGTTCAATAAAGAGTATGTGAAAGTATTTGCGGATTCCCTGTGGCTCTCACTGGAGACTACAGTGATCTGCCTGATTGTGGGCTATCCCTTTGCCTATATCATAGCGAACGCGCCCAAGAAATGGAAGCCGGCCCTGGTGCTGCTTCTCATGCTTCCGTTCTGGACGAACTCTCTGATTCGTACCTACGGATGGAATACACTGCTTCGGACAGAAGGCATTATCAACCATTTCCTGCAGTGGGTCGGCATCATCGATGAGCCGTTGAATATGCTGTATACAGACGGCGCTGTCCTGCTGGGTATGGTGTATGCGCTGCTGCCCTTTACGGTGCTGCCTCTTCACACGTCCATCGAAAAGTTGGACAATTCTCTTCTGGAGGCGGCCAGCGACCTTGGCGCGTCCAGAGCGCACACTTTTACGCGCGTGATTCTGCCCCTTACGATGCCGGGCATCTTTGCGGGGTCTATTCAGACCTTCATCCCGTCCCTGGGATTCTTCTTTATCTCAGACATGATGGGCGGCGCAAAGACCATGTATATCGGAAACCTGATCAAGAATCAGTTCCTTTCAGCCCGGAACTGGCCGCTGGGCGCGGTGCTTTCCATTGTGCTGATTGTGATTACGCTGGTTCTGATGAGACTGTACACGAGAGTCGGTTCCCTGGAAGACATGGCGTAGCTCATGCAGCAAAAGAGAGGAATACCAAGATGAAGAAACGTAGAAAAGTCAGAGAATTTAAGCCGGGCAGCGTATTTTATGCCTGTTTGGTCTATCTGTTTTTATATCTGCCTATTTTTGTGGTGATTGCGTTTTCGTTCAACACTTCAGAGATGAATATTACTTTTCAGGGTTTTACTTTTGAATGGTATGGGCGGATGTTTGAAAACCGGCAGCTGATGCAGTCCTTTTTCAATACCGTGATTGTGGCTTTCTGGAGTACAATCCTGTCTGTTGTGATCGGAACGCTCTGCGCGCTGGGAATGTATAAATTTGAATTTAAGCTGAAGAATCTGATCAGCAGCTCTCTGTATATTCCGATCGTGATCCCGGAGCTGGTATTCGCGATTGCTCTGCTGATTTTCTTTTCTTCCATCAATGTCAATATGAATATGGTTACGCTGATCATTGCGCACGTGACCTTTTCCATGCCCTTTGTGGTGATTACTGTGCGGGCAAGACTGGCAGGCTTCGATAAGTCTATAGAAGAAGCAGCCAGAGACCTGGGAGCCAATGAGTTCCGTACCTTTTTCCGCGTGACGCTTCCGATGATTTCGCCGGGCGTGATTTCCGGCGGGATGCTGGCTCTGACCATGTCTCTTGACGACGTGGTGGTAAGCTTTTTCACCGCAGGCCCGGAGAGCCAGACGCTGCCTCTGAAGATTCTTGGCATGGTGCGCAAAGGCGTTTCCCCCGATGTAAATGCGCTGTCTACTCTTATGATTCTCGGAACCATCGTGATCCTGTTGACGGCTACGCTGATTCAGGGTAAACTGGAGAAAAAGATGTAAGAAGGAGACTTCTATGTTTGCAGTGGAGAAGATGACGGAAGAGATGCGCTCCGAGGTGCTTCCCATGGTGGACGCTTTTTACCAGAGTGATGCGGTCAGCCATCCGGTGGAGCAGGAGAAACGGGAGAAGACTTTCGAAGACGCGGTCAGCGGGGACCCGGTTCTGGAAGGCTATGTACTGAAAGAGGACGGCAGAATCATCGGGTTTGCCTATGTGACAGTCTATTATGCCTGTGAGGTGGGCGGACGCTGCCTGATGTTTGAAGAGCTGTACCTGAAGGAGGAAGCCCGGGGCAAAGGATATGGAAGCCGTTTTTTCGAGGCTGTGATGAAGGAAAGACCGGAAATCCGGCGTTTCCGTCTTGAGGTAACGGGAAGCAATGAGAAGGCTGTCCGTCTCTACAGACGGCTGGGCTTCGAATTTCTGGACTATGATCAGATGGCGCTGGATCGATGAAGAACAGGAGGGGTACCGATGAATCCCATATATGAGAAACTGGCTGGCTGTTATGAAAGCATCAGGGAAAAGATTCCCCTTGTCCCGAAGACAGCGCTGGTGCTGGGTTCCGGACTTGGAGGATATGCGGATACGGACAATATCCGAATAGCAGGAACTCTGGATTACCGGGATATGGAAGGCTTCCCGCGCTCCACAGTGGAAGGTCATAAAGGCCGTTTTGTGTTCGGATATGTGGGCGAGGTGCCGGTAGTCTGTATGCAGGGACGGGTTCATTATTATGAAGGATATGCCATGAGTGATGTGGTGCTGCCCATCCGCCTGATGCGTCTGATGGGAGCAGAGACGCTGTTCCTGACCAACGCGGCGGGCGGTATCAATACGGATTACAGGCCGGGAGACCTGATGCTGATCCGGGATCATATCGCCCAGATGGTGCCTTCTCCGCTGATTGGCCCGAATCTGGACAGCCTGGGCCCGCGGTTCTGTGACATGACGGATACCTATGACGCGGAGTACCGGGCCATTCTGAGAGAGACTGCCGGAAAAGCCGGCATCCCCCTTCAGGAAGGCGTGTATATTCAGTTTTCCGGCCCCCAGTATGAGACTCCGGCTGAGATACGGATGGCAAGGACGCTGGGAGCGGATGCGGCCGGCATGAGTACGGCTTGTGAAGCAATCGCCGCTCACCATGCGGGAATGCGTGTCTGTGGGATTTCCTGCATTACCAATATGGCGGCAGGCGTTACAGGAGAAAAGCTTTCCCATGAGGAGGTCCAGGAGACGGCGGACCGGACAGCGGAGCAGTTCCAGAAACTGGTGACGGCGGGAATTCTGGCTATCAATGGGAGAGCCTGAAAGGAGCTCTTGGCGGAGGCAGTGAATATGGATGATAAGGCATTAATGCGGACAGCGATACAGGCAAGAGAATATTCTTACAGCCCCTATTCGAATTTTCGGGTAGGGGCAGCTTTGCTTTGTGCGGACGGCAGCGTTTATACAGGCTGCAATATGGAAAACGCGGCTTATACGCCGGGCATCTGCGCGGAGCGCACGGCCATTTACAAGGCGGTCAGCGAGGGAAAAAGAGACTTTCTGGCGATCGCCATCGCAGGAGGCCCGGCCGGGGGCATCCAAGCCGGCGGAACCGGAAGAGAGGAAAGTGAAAAAGAAAGCACGGAAAAGAAAGAAACCGGGAGAGGGGGAGCGCTGGCCCTGACAGCCCCCTGCGGCGTCTGCCGCCAGGTCATGAGGGAATTCTGTGATCCGGAAAGCTTCCGGATCATACTGGGAACCGGAGAAGAGGATCTGCGCACGTATCTGCTGAAGGAGCTTCTTCCTTTAAGCTTTGGCCCGGAGAATCTTGGAAAGACGGCGGTGGAAAAGGAGGACGAAATTCCATGAATATGTGGAAGAGGCTTTCGCCTGTAAAAAAGGAAATATTTCTGCTTCTGATTATGGCGGGCTTCGGTCTTGTGAAGCAGTTTCTGGTATATAATCTTCCGATCATGGCAGTGCCGAAGGGAATTCATGACGACTGGATCATGGTGCATCTGGCGGATACCTTAAGAAGCGGCCAGTGGCTGGGGGAATACAACAGCCTGACTCTGACCAAAGGCATGTTTTTCCCGCTCTACCTGGCAGTCATCAATTTCTTTCATCTGTCTTATCTGAATGTGACGGCATTTTTGTATACGGTAAGCTGCATGGTCTTTGTCTATGCGCTGCGGCCTCTGGTGAAAAAGCCTCTGCCGCGGCTGGCGCTTTATCTGGCCCTGCTCTGGAATCCGGTGTCCTATTCCCTGCAGGCCTTTCAGAGGGTGTACCGGAACAGCATTTCCTACATTCAGGTACTGTTCATTTTCGCAGGTTTCCTGGCGGTCTATCTGCGGAGACGGGAGCCTGTGAAGAAACATATTTCCTGGATGATCGCGGCTGCGGCCGGAACTGTCAGCTTCTTTTACACGCGGGAGGACGCGATCTGGATTGTTCCCTTTCTCGTGGTGTTTGTCCTGGTGTATCTGGGAAGTCTGTTTGGGATGTGGAGAAGAGAGCGGAAGACAGAGATGCCTGTTTCTGCAGCAGGAACGGCCGGGAAAAAGACTCTGGGGACAGCCAGACCCTATATGCTGAAAGTCCTGCTGGTGCTGGTACCGTTCTTAAGTCTCTGGGGAGCGGGAAAATGGATTGCCCGCCAGAATCTGAACCATTACGGAATTGAAGTCACGAACGAGCTGCAGTCCGGCGGTTTCGCCGAAATGTACAAGAGCATGATGTCGGTCAAGCCCGAAGAGGATATTCCGGGCGTCACCATGACCAATGAGAAAATTGCCCGCATGTGCGAGGTCTGTCCGACCCTGAAGGAGCTGGAGCCCTATATCCAGAGCAGCAAGGAATACTGGGCCGGAGAAGAAGGTGACGCGGAAAACTGGGAGGTACGGGACGGCTGGGTGTTCTGGATCTTCCGGACAGCTCTGGAGGAAGCAGGATATTACACGGACGGAGCTGCAGCCAATGCCGTCTGTCTTCAGATACGGGATGAGATCGAGGCGGCTCTGGACGCAGGTCTTCTGGAGCGGCAGGCCACGATGCCTTCCACTTATATGTCGCCCTGGCGAAAGGGATATCTGGGCGATCTGTTCGGAGCGATGGGAAAAGCGATTGCCTACACGACCACCTATGACGAGATGGAGACTCTTGTCTACCTCTACAGTGAGCCGGACGAAAACGGTGGAATTCCGTTGTTTGAGCGGATTACCGGGGATAAGGCGGTCTGGTATGAGTCAGATCTGGTGGAAATGGCAGGCTGGTATGTGTCCTATGAGGGCATGGAGGGCGTGACCCTGCAGGCAGAGCTCTCAGATGGAACCGTTCTCGGAACGGCGGAGTTTACAGAGAGCGAGGATGTGGCTTCCTATCTGGCCCAGCAGGGGATCGATGCGTCCGGCAGTGAAAAATGCCGGTTCTCGCTGAAGCTTTCCGTGGAGGACAAACCGCAGACAGTATATTTACGCGCATATCGGAACGGGGAACTTCTGGATGAATATGAACTGTCAGAGGACGTGGCTCAGGTGGAGCGGGAGAACTCCCGGCTGAATCTGGACTGGTACTGGGATGTGCCGGAGCGGCATGGCTTTCTGGCATCCATCAACTATAAGGGTGGGATTCTGAACGGTATTCTTCAGGTATACCGCTGGACGGGACCGGTTCTGGCTGCGCTGGGCTTTGTCTCCTGGCTTCTTCTCAGCGTCCGCCGGATACGCTGTCTGGTAAAGAAGGAAAAGGATGAAGACAGTCTGGCACGCTGGCTGGTTGTGACCTCTCTTCTTGCCAGCTATCTGGTGCTTCTGGGAGGTATTTCTTATTCGGAGATTTCCGGATGGAATGCGATTCTCTACTGGTACCTGTCGGGTGGATATCCGGTGATGATTGCCTTTGAGGTTCTGGCGCTGATTTTTGCCTGGTATGACCTGAAAGCTTTTCGCGCGGAGAGAAAAGGAAAATAGCGGTTTTTGAAAATGAGAAGCTATGGAAGGAGGGCTGGAAAATGGAACGTTCCGACATAAACATTGACGGAGGAAAGCCCTTTGACTGGGGAAGGACTTCTTTGGATTACGCCAGATACAGGGATATCTATCCGCAGGAATTTTATGACCGGATTACCGGGCGGAATCTGTGCGCGGCCGGGCAGAGGGTGCTGGATGTGGGGACCGGAACGGGTGTGCTTCCGAGGAATATGTACCGTTATGGCGCCCGGTGGACGGGAACCGACCTTTCGGAAAATCAGATTGCCCAGGCCAGGCTTCTTTCGGAAGGCATGGAGATTGAATATAGAACGGTTCCCGCGGAAGAGCTTGATTTTCCCGAAGCTTCCTTTGATGTGATCACAGCCTGTCAGTGTTTCTGGTATTTTCAGCATGAGAAGGTTATGCCGGTATTCAGGCGCATACTGAAGCCGGGAGGAAGAATATTGGTCCTTTATATGGCCTGGCTGCCTTTTGAGGACAGAATTGCGGGAGCCAGTGAAGAGCTGGTACTGAAATACAGCCCCAAATGGAGCGGAGCAGGGGAGACCATGCATCCGATAGCCATACCGGACTGCTATTTGGAGAGCTTTGACCTGGTTTACCATGAGGAATATCCTATAAGAGTTCCGTTTACCCGAGAAAGCTGGAACGGAAGGATGAAAGCCTGCCGGGGAATCGGAGCATCCCTTACGGATAAGGAAATTGAGTTATGGGAACGGGAGCACAGAAAGCTTCTGTCTGAGATTGCGCCGGAAGAATTTACGGTTCTGCATTATGGAGCAATGGCAGAACTGAGAAAAAAAGAGACCGAATAGGAAAGATAAGATACGGATATTTCCGGAAACGGCGTAAAAAAGCGCCATAAAAAGCGTCATAGTGCTGTTATAAAAAACGTCAGGGACAATCAGGAGCATCGGGAGTTGTATTCCGCAGAAAATATATTATAATGAGGGTAGCTATATTGGAATATGGCTCAGGCATGAGCCTCAGAGGAAAGAAAAAGGTAGTGTCAAATGAGTTATGAAAAAATGAAGTCTAAGAAATAGGCTCAGATTGAACCTTGAAAATCGCAGATATGATGTTTGATGGCAGCTTACGCCACCCTTGACAGCACACAAAAGCAATGCTCTGAGTGCCTTATCGACGGCGAAGAACTCAGGAACAGGCTGGTTTCTCCGTCTGGATCAC
>NZ_NFLF01000015.1 GCF_002160765.1 Lachnoclostridium sp. An138 | reverse complement strand
CTCGTGCTTTGTAGTATAGCTTCTCGCTTTTAGTATAAGGCAAAACGTGGAGAAAGTCGAAACTTTCATTACTATTTGTGCCGCCAACTGAAAGGCGGCGGAATGGAGATTTTTATGAATTACACTTATATTCTCCGGTGCGGGGACGGTTCTCTCTACACCGGCTGGACCAATAATCTGGAAAAACGTCTGGAGGAGCACAATCAGGGACGGGGCGCGAAATATACCAGAGCTCATCTGCCGGTCGTACTCGCGTACTACGAATGCTTTGATACCAAAGAAGAAGCCATGCGGCGGGAGGCAGCTATCAAAAAATTAAGCCGCCCCCAAAAGGAACGGCTTATCGCTACTGGAGAAGGCTCATAGGATCGACGCTTTCTCCGTCCTTGCGGACTTCGAAATATACGTTGCAGCCTTCTTTTGTATAATAACGTGTAGGTTCACTTACATATCCCACGGTTTCGCCCGCCTTCAGATAATCTCCTTCCTTTACCGGAAGCTCTTTCAGCTGGCCGTAAACCAGTTCATATCCGTCTCCGATGTCCATGGTTACGGTCATGCCGGTTTCCTCCAGCGTCTCTATCTTCGTAACCTGTCCCGGAGCCGCGCTCATCACGTTTTCATCAAGCGTTCCCTGAATGATCACAGCAGGATTATATTTGTACTGATCCAAAGTGGCAAAATAGACGGTCTTGTCCATACTGTAGTCCATAATGACATTTCCGGCTACAGGCCAGAGCAGCTGATCCGTTTCCGGAGAAAAGGAAAGATCCATCTGCTCTGAAACCGCGTCTGCCGAGGACGCTTTCTCCGTTCCGTCCAAAATTACGGTTTCGCCGGTTCCCTCCGGATCTATCTCCGCGAATTCGCTTTCCAGCTCTGCGCCGTCTGCCATGCCTGTCCCCTCTGTGCCTGCCGTTTCTCCTGCTGCGTCTGCAGCCGCTTCTCCTGCCTTGTCACGGGACGCGGAGCCGGACGCCGCTTCCTGTGTCTTTTCCGCGTCCGCCAGCTCTTCCGTTTCTTCAGACTTTTCCGCCTCTTTTGCAGCCTTCTCTGCTTCCGCCTGAGCCTGTTCCCTGGCTCTGGCCTCCTCTTCTGCTTCGGCTACCTGCTGCTCCAGTTCTTTTTGCTGCTGGTCTGTCCTTCCGACGGTATACATGCCGATCATGGTCACCACCGCCAGAAGACACAGGCTGAACGCAACTGTGACGGTCCTTCCTCCGGAAAAGCCGCCTTTTTTCTTTCTTTTCACTGTCATAAGCTTCACCTCTATACTGTTTTCCACACTTTTTATGTGCTGCCGTCACTGCCCAGCCTTTCCGAACAGTCACCTGCCGCTATCTCTAGGATAGCCAGTTTAAGAGAAGCTTATACACTGGGTGTTTTTATAAAAATAATGCAGAATTTCCTGATATTGCATGCCTTCCAGGGCCAGAAGATTGGCCTGATACATGCTCATCCCCAGCCCGTGTCCCAGTCCCTTTGTGGTGATCCGCACCCCCGTCTCTGTCTGCTCTGCCGTAAAGCAGCTGGAATTCAGGCCGTACAGACTGCGGAACTCTTCTCCTCCCAGGGTTTCTCCCTGAACGCTTACCTCCGTTACATAACCGGCTTCGTCCCGTGACAGAATCCGAGGAACCTCATCCAAATCAAGCGTTTCTATTTTCAGATAATCGGATGACTGCAGGTCATCCGGGCATTCGGCAGACTCCAGCCAGGAATAGTCTTCGCCCAGGAGGCTGCCTCCACGGGTCCGTCCCGCGCTTACCGCGTGATAGGGCAGATCCGGAAGCGTTCCCTCCTCTTCCGCCGCTTCTGTCACCAACACCTGGCCTGCCGTACTCTCTGCGGCTTTCCCGCACTTCTCTGCGTACTGTTCCCAGCTGTCATATCCCCAGAGCCGAATCTGCTCTTCCCGGGGATAGAAGGTGAATCCCAGTGCCTCCAGATCGCTTTCCCGGACTGCTGACGCAGCCTCTGCCGCTGTTCCGTTCCCGTAGAAACTCATGGCCTGCCGCAGAAGGTTGGTGCGCACAATGACCGCCTGTGCTTTCAGCGCCTCTTCCTCATAGCTGACCGGCATCTGGGCGGGCAGGATTTCCGCGACCAGGTCTTCCACCCCTGCCTGACGTGCCGGTTCTTCCGTTCCGCTCATGCTCCCGGTCCGAAAAACGGCTGCCACATAAGGCAGTAAAATTAAAATAATCAGTACAGATATTCCTGTCTTTATTTTTTCCTTCATTCTACAATCTATGAGCATGAAAAAAGAGATAGACATGAGAATTCACGTCTATCTCTTACTCTTTTCTGTCTTTTTCTTTTATTCCTGAGGCAGAGTTACCTTCATCTTGTCAAGATGCCAGATATCATCCACATACTCCTGGATCGTGCGGTCAGAAGAGAACTTGCCGCTGCAGGCGGTATTCCAGATCGCCTTCTTTGCCCAGCCCTTCTCGTCTCTGTAAGCTGCTTCCACACGCTCGTGAGCCTCCGCGTAGGAACGGAAATCCTTCAGAATAAAGTAGGTATCCGCCCGGTCGCTGCTCTTGGTGTTCAGCAGGGAATCATAGATGTCGCGGAACATCTCCGGGTCCTGAGGCGCGTAGTAGCCGTTGATCAGCTGCATCAGTACGTGGCGGATATCCTGATCGCTGTTGAAGATATCCATGGGATTGTAGCCGCCGTTCTGCTCATAATTAATGACTTCGTCAGAGCTCAGGCCAAAGATGAAAGCGTTCTCCTCGCCCATCTCTTCTACCATTTCCACGGTAGCTCCGTCCATGGTTCCGATGGTCAGGGCTCCGTTCAGCATGAACTTCATGTTTCCGGTACCGGAAGCCTCCTTGCTGGCCGTGGAGATCTGCTCGGATACATCCGCCGCCGCAAAGATCAGTTCTGCGTTGGATACACGATAATCCTCAATGAAGACTACCTTCAGCTTGCCATTGATAGAAGCGTCGTTGTTGATCACATCCGCTACGGAATTGATCAGCTTGATGGTCAGCTTCGCTCTGCGGTAGCCTGCCGCCGCCTTTGCGCCGAAGATAAAGGTTCTGGGATAGAACGGCATCTCCGGATGCTCCTTGATCTTGTTATACAGATACATGACATGGAGAATATTCAGCAGCTGGCGCTTATACTCGTGGAGACGCTTTACCTGTACGTCAAAGATAGATCTCGGGTCCACGGTGATTCCGTTATGCTCCTGGATATATTTTGCCAGGCGTACCTTGTTCTGGTACTTGATATTCATGAATTCCTGCTGAGCCTTCTCATCGTCCGCGTAGATTTTCAGTTTGGAAATCTGAGACAGATCTGTGATCCACTCATCTCCGATATGGGCTGTCACCCAGTCAGCCAGCAGCGGATTGCCATGAAGCAGGAAACGGCGCTGTGTAATTCCATTGGTCTTGTTGTTGAATTTTTCCGGCATCATCTGATAGAAATCCTTCAGCTCCTGATGCTTGAGAATCTCGGTATGCAGTCTTGCCACGCCGTTTACGGAATAGCCTGCAGCGATAGCCAGATGAGCCATCTTTACCTGGCCGTCATAGATAATCGCCATCTTGCGGATTTTTTCCTGATCGCCCGGGTATTTCTTCTGGATCTCGATCACAAAGCGGCGGTTGATCTCTTCGATGATCTGATATACACGGGGAAGCAGGCGGGAGAACAGCTCGATAGGCCATTTTTCCAGAGCCTCGGCCATGATGGTATGGTTTGTGTAAGCGCAGGTCTTTGTGGTGACCTCCCATGCCTCATCCCATTCCAGGCCTTCCTCGTCGATCAGGATACGCATCAGCTCTGCCACTGCCACCGTCGGGTGGGTATCGTTCAGCTGGAAGGTGGCCTTCTCATAGAACTTGCGGATGTCGCTGTGCGCTCTCTTATAGCGGTCGATGGCAGCCTGCACGCTGGCGGAAATGAAGAAATACTGCTGCTTTAAGCGCAGCTCCTTGCCTGCCATGTGGTTGTCGTTGGGGTAAAGCACGTCTACCAGCAGCTTGGCCAGGTTCTCTTCCTCTACAGCTTTCTCATAGTCTCCCTTATCGAAGGCGTCCAGACGGAAGGTATTCATCGCCTCGGCATCCCAGATACGCAGGGTGTCTACCACATTATTTCCATAGCCTACGATGGGCAGGTCATAGGGGATCGCGCGCACGCTCTGGTATCCCTTCTGCACGAAATGAGTCTTGCCCTTTTCATCCACCTCTACGTCCACATATCCGCCGAATTTGACGATCTTCGCGTACTCGGAGCGGCGCAGCTCAAAGGGATTGCCGTCTTTCAGCCAGTCGTCGGGAATCTCGATCTGATAGCCCTCCTCAATCTTCTGCTTGAACATACCGTAATGGTAGCGGATTCCGCAGCCGTAGGCCGCATAGCCCAGGGTAGCCAGAGAATCCAGGAAACAGGCTGCCAGTCTTCCCAGACCGCCGTTTCCAAGAGCTGCGTCGGGCTCCTGATCTTCGATCAGGTTCAGGTCGCAGCCCAGCTCCTGCAGAGCTTCCTTTACTTCATCATAATAAGTCAGGTTAATCAGGTTATTGCCCAGGGCGCGTCCCATCAGGAATTCCATGGACATATAGTACACAATCTTCGGGTCCTGCTTCTTCATCTGCTCCTGAGTGGCCAGCCATGCGTCAATAATCGCATCCTTGGTCGCCAGAGCCACCGCGTTGAAGATGTGGCGGGGTGATGCTTCTTCAATGGTCTGTCTGTACAGGGTCTTTACATTGTAAACCACACTTCTCTTAAAGAGCTCCTTATTAAAAGGCCTCTTGCTCATATTGGTTTCCTCCTCATCTGCCATTTTGCGTGTAAGGCGCGGACGCGCTTTTAAGCGCGTTCCACACCCAGGGTTACCTCTTCCCCGTTAATATTCCAGTCTTTTACGTAGCCAGTCGTCTCTCCTGTCTGAATCCGGAGAGCCAGGACTTCCGACTGAATCTCTTCTTTATGATCCTCAAGAATCTTTTCAATCTTCTCATTGCCTTTGCAGGAGAGGACGATCTTGTCGGTTACCTGGAAATCTGCCTCTTTCCGCATGGTCTGTACCTTGCTGATGATCTCGCGGACGAAGCCTTCCTCAATCAGCTCCGGCGTCAGCTTCGTATCCAGAACAACCGTGATCTCATTGTCCCCATCGGATACATAGCCCTCTGTCTGAGCCATGTCGATCAGCAGATCCTCTTCTGATAATACCACAGCGGTGCCGTTTACGTCAAATGTAAGGTTTCCATTTTCTTTCAATTCATCCATGGCGCTGTTGCCGTCCACAGAAGAAAGGTATTCGCGGATACCGTTCAGGAATTTTCCATATTTGGGTCCTACTGTCTTAAGCTGCGGCTTGAAGCTGTAGGTGGTAAACGCGCGCACGTCGTCTGTGAACTCTACTGCCTTTACATTCAGCTCATCCCGGATAATATCACGGTAATACTCCGCAAGCTCATAAGGAGCCTTCACATACATCTGCGCAATGGGCTGGCGGTTCTTAATATTGGCCGCGTTCCGGCAGGCGCGTCCCATCACGACGATGCGGAGAACCTCATCCATATTCTTTTCCAGCTCCAGGTCGATCCATTCCTTCTTCACCTCGGGGAAGTCGCAGAGATGGATACTCTCGGGAGCGTCCTTGTCAATGCTGCGTACCAGGTTCTGGTAAATATCCTCTGTCATGAATGGAATCATGGGAGCTGCTGCCTTGCTGATGGTCACAAGGGCTGTGTACAGGGTCATGTAGGCATTGATCTTATCCTGCTCCATACCCTTCGCCCAGAAACGCTCGCGGCTGCGGCGCACATACCAGTTGCTCATGTCATCCACGAACTCCTGCAGGGCTCTCGCCGCTTCCGGAATCCTGTAATTTTCCAGATCGCTGTCTACCTCGCCCACTACTGTGTTCAGCTTGGAGAGCAGCCATTTATCCATTACGCTTAAGGTATCATATTTCAACTCATACTTTGTGGCGTCAAAGTTATCAATGTTCGCGTACAGCACGAAGAACGCATAGGTATTCCACAGGGTTCCCATGAACTTGCGCTGCCCTTCCGTCACGGCCTTTCCGTGGAAACGGTTGGGCAGCCAGGGAGCGCTGTTGATATAGAAATACCAGCGGATGGCGTCCGCGCCATAGGTGTCGAGAGCTTCAAAGGGGTCCACCGCGTTGCCCTTGGACTTACTCATCTTCTGTCCGTTCTCATCCTGCACATGTCCGAGAACGATGACATTTTCGTAAGGAGAGCGGTTAAACAGAAGCGTGGACTCTGCAATCAGAGAATAGAACCAGCCTCTTGTCTGGTCCACCGCCTCGGAAATGAACTGCGCCGGGAACTGCTGCTCGAACAGATCCTGGTTTTCAAAGGGATAATGATGCTGCGCGAAGGGCATGGCTCCGGAATCAAACCAGCAGTCAATGACCTCCGGCACACGGCGCATCTCACCGCCGCACTCGGGACACTTCATCGTGATCTCATCAATGTAGGGACGGTGAAGCTCCACGGTCTTCGCCTTCTCATTTCCGCTCATCTCATAGAGCTCTTCACGGCTGCCGATGGAATGCTGATGTCCGCATTCCTTACACTCCCAGATATTTAAGGGAGTTCCCCAGTAACGGTTCCGGCTGATGCCCCAGTCCTGAATATTCTCCAGCCAGTCTCCGAAACGTCCCTTTCCGATGCTCTCCGGAATCCAGTTTACCGTATTGTTATTCCGGATCAGATCCTCCTTTACCGCCGTCATCCGGATAAACCAGGATTCCCGCGCGTAATAGATCAGCGGCGTGTCGCAGCGCCAGCAGAAAGGATAATCATGCTCAAATTTCGGCGCGGAGAACAGCTTTCCTTCCTTATCCAGATCCTTTAAGATCTCCGGGTCCGCCTTCTTTACAAAGAGGCCCGCGTAAGGCGTCTCCTCTGTCATGTCTCCTTTGCCGTCTACAAACTGCACGAAGGGCAGGTCATAATTTCTTCCGATACGGGCGTCATCCTCACCGAAGGCCGGAGCGATATGAACGATTCCGGTACCATCGGACATGGATACGTAATTGTCACAGGTCACAAAGTGGCCTTTCTTCCTCTGCTTTGCGGCAGCCTCTCCGGCGCAGGTAAAGAGCGGCACATATTCCTTATGCTCCAGATCCTTCCCCACATACTTTTCCAGGATCTCGTAAGCCGGTTTTCCTTCCTCGGCCAGTCCGCCCAGTACCTTGTCAAGCAGCGCTTCCGCCATATAATATACGTAACCGTCCGCGGCTTTTACCTTCACATAGGTATCAGACGGATTTACGCAGAGAGCCACGTTGGAAGGCAGGGTCCAGGGTGTGGTGGTCCATGCCAGGAAATAGGCATCCTCGTCCTTCACTTTAAAGCGGACGATGGCAGAACGCTCCTTTACAGCTTTGTAGCCCTGAGCCACCTCATGGCTGGAGAGAGGCGTTCCGCAGCGGGGGCAGTAGGGAACGATCTTGAAGCCTTTATAGAGCAGTCCCTTTTTCCAGATCTCCTTCAGAGCCCACCACTCAGACTCGATGTAATCGTCATGATAGGTGACATAGGGATTGTCCATATCTGCCCAGAATCCCACAGTGCTGGAGAAATCCTCCCACATGCCCTTGTATTTCCACACGCTTTCCTTACATTTGCGGATAAAGGGATCAAGGCCATATTCCTCAATCTGCTCCTTGCCGTCCAGACCAAGCTCCTTCTCCACCTCCAGCTCTACCGGAAGTCCATGAGTATCCCAGCCTGCCTTTCTCGGCACATAATATCCCTTCATGGTCCGGTAACGGGGAATCATATCCTTGATAACCCGGGTCAGCACATGGCCGATATGAGGCTTTCCGTTGGCCGTGGGCGGTCCGTCATAGAAAGTATAGGTGGGACCCTCCTTGCGGTGTTCCATACTTTTCTCGAAAATGTGGTTTTCTTTCCAGAATTCTTCCACATTCTTTTCGCGTTCTACGAAATTCAGATTCGTTGATACTTTGTCGTACATAATAACCTCCTCGTATTCATCTGTCTTTTCGTCTGAAAGCATTGTGCCTGCAGGGATTTCCTGCCGCATAATAAAAAGCTTCCGTCCTGTAAAAGGACGGAAGCCATAGACTTTCGTTATACCACCTTATTACAACATGCCATCACATGCGTCTCCCTGTAACGGGGGAAACCCGTCGGTGCCTAAGAAGCCTTTCTTCTTTCAGTCCGCAGCTCGGAAGTGATCTTCGAAAAACCCTACTCGCGCCGGATTTCCACCCTCTCCGGCTCTCTGTGCCTTTTGGCGTCTTCCTACTCTCTTCGTCTCAGCCTTTTCACTGTGTCAAACACACTTTGTTTCGTCTGCTGAACGTTCATAGTATACCCTGTTTTTGCGGGATTTGTCAACCTTCCGCAGTTTTTTTCTTAAGGAAATGTGAACTTTTTTGATTTGCCCTTGCGCGCGAAATAGAAATGGCATATACTTGAATTTATAAATATTACAAATATGTTTCATTTTCGTTTCCAAAGGAGCTAATTCAAATGAAATTTTCACATAAATTCTGGGCAGGGGCTCTTGCGCTCTCTGTCCTTGGTTCTCTTTGTCTTCATCCTCTTACCGCAGATGCCGCCAGAATGACCGCTGCGGAACAGGCCGCGGCAGAAGCGGCGGAAGCTGAGCGCCAGGCCGCCTATGATAAAACCATCGATTCCAATTCCATCGAAAACTGGCCCCAGGGCCCCCAGATCTACGCGGAATCCGCCATTGTCATGGAAGCGGATACAGGAACTATCCTATATAATAAGGATATGGATATGGTCAATTATCCGGCCAGCATCACCAAGATCATGACAGCTCTCGTCACGCTGGAGAACTGCTCCCTGGACGAGATCGTAACCTATTCCTATTACGCGACTCATTCCATCGAGGCAGACAGCAGCACTATCGGTACGACAGAAGGAGAAGAGCTGACGGTAGAAGAATCTCTTTACGCCCTGCTGCTGGAATCAGCCAACGAGTGCGGAAACGGTCTGGCAGAACATGTGGCCGGCTCTATCGACGCTTTTGTAGAAATGATGAACGAAAAAGCCGCGGAGCTTGGCTGTACGAATACCCATTTTACCAATCCCCACGGTCTGCCCGATGAAAATCATTATACATCGGCTCACGACATGGCGCTGATTACCCAGGCCGCCCTGCAGAATGAGGATTTCGTGCGCATCTCCGGATCAGACCGCTACCAGATGCGGGCCACCAATAAGGACGAAGAAATTACTTATATGACGAATCACCATAAAATGATCGCTTCCTACAGAGGCGACGATCGTTTTCTGGATGATACCGTCATTGCCGGAAAGACAGGCTATACCTCCGCTGCAAAAAATACCCTCGTGACAGCGGCAGAACGGAACGGCATGACCCTGATCGTAGTCACTATGAAGACAGCCTCTACCGCAGAGTCCGGAATTCCCATGTACACAGATACGGCTCTGCTGCTGGATTACGCGTCTGAAAATTTCAGCAGAGTCAATGTGGCCGACAATGAGACGAATTTTGCGGTATCAAAATCAAATAATTTCTTTGCGGGAAGCTCCATTTTCGGCCAGACCATGCCGCTTATCACCATCAATCCGGACGATGGGATCATCCTTCCCAATGGCGTCTCCTTTACAGACGCTTCTCCGGAACTGACCTTTGTGGATGACAGCGGAGAATCTGATGTCATCGCAACCTTGTCTTATACGTACAGTGGACAGCCTGTGGGAACAGCCTCCATTATGCGTGGAGAAACCAATGTTCAGGACTTTACCTTTGACCGGGAGATCGATTCGGATGAAGAAGCCGACGCCATCACAGCGCTGAGCACAGGCGTACAGCAAAAGCGTTTTATCAAAATCAATGTGCGTCTGATTCTGATTTTCGCCGCTGTCATCGTCGTTCTCTTCCTGATCTACCGTCTGATTCGTCACCTGATGAAAAGCTTCCGGTTCTCTCTGGGCTTTTCCTCCAGACGCAGCCGTTACCGGCATACGCGCGCGCGGCGGCACAGAAACTTTTTCTGGCAGAAAAAGAACAGGAGCCCCGGCGGCAGGTACCACAGGACTCCAAAGAAAAGAGGCTCTTCCTCTTTAGATGATTTTGATCTTTAACCCCCGGCAGGACGGGGTTTCCGCGAAATTTTGAGCCGCAAAAACTGCTCCCAGACAAGAGCAGTTTTCGTGGCTCAAAATGATTCCGGCTTTGAACGGTTTCGGCTCAGATCTTCAGAATGCTTTTTGCCTCCTCAAATCTTGCGTAAAACTGTTCATAAAAATCCCGGTCCGTATCCCAGGGCTTCTGATAAAAACTTTTCAGAATATACAGACTGACCGTTTTCCGGTACTCCTCGCTGTCCGACGCTTCCAGCCGGGCGGTGAGGTCTTTTAAAAAGTAGTGCCAGTCAATGATAAATTTCTCATTTCTTCTGATATCCGGCGTATCGATCCACTTCTGCACCTTCACCTTCAGCTTCGGCTCTTTCTTACATTCATGCACCTGGAGAAAATACTGAAAGCTGCCGTTTTCATAATAACGTCCCAGCGGAAAGATCCGGCAAAGCCCCGGCCGCAGACTGTGAATGCTGCAGCGCCCCTCCTCATTCAGAAAACCGCAGCGCTCACTCTCTCCCTCCGTCTTCATATTCGGAAGAATGATTCCCTCCTGCACATTCAGCTCCAGCTTATCCAGCAGGAGCGTGTCAAAGGATACCTTCAGTCCTGTCGTCAGCCTCCAGACATCGTAAGGGTCCAAAATGATCGTGCTTCCCATGCTCTCGCAGCAGTCTGAGCAGCCCTGGCAGCCGCCGCAGTCTGCTTTCACCATATCCCGCAGGCCATAAAGCCGGCCGTCGGACACCTCTTTCATATCAATATCACGTTCCATATCCTGCGCTCCTCCCATTTTCCTGCTGCTTATACATTTCTGATACGTTTTCCGCCGCAGTTTTCCTGATGTTTTGAAAATTACCCGTCTTAACGGATGCTTTCACTGACGCTTTAAAAATTTCCCTTGTGGGATTTTTTATTTTATGGTACACTCTTTACTGGAAGTTCGTCAAGAGCGGCTTCTTGTTGTTTCCGTAGCTCAGTTGGATAGAGCGACCGCCTCCTAAGCGGTAGGTCGGGTGTTCGAGTCACCTCGGGAACGCCAGATTAAACGCCGAAAACCATTGATTTATCAGGGTTTTCGGCTTTTCTTATTTTCTCCGATTGCCTGAACATCCGAAAGATAAGGCCCTTGCTAACGGCCTTGCTAACGCGATTTCCGAGGATTGCAAAGAAAGGCGGCTGCTCTGTGTTCAAAGCCTTCTTTTCATGTCTGCTAATTTTGTTAGCAAGGATCGTGTAGATTTGCAAACAAATCGAGGTGCTTTGCAAACACGACCTCAAAACCTGCAAAAAAACCTGCTAACAAAAAAAGTGATTGGTCATAATACAATCCCGTTCAAAAGAAGAAAGCCCCTCATAAAATGAGAGGCTTTCTTTGCTGGGCCTGCTCTTACAGAGCACTGACAATTTGCTTTAAGAGCGCAGCGGTCTCAGGGTTTTTGAGGAGTTCAAGGATTTTTGCCGTATCACTTTCGGCAGTTTGAACGCATAAAGCGCACGAACACTATCCGCTTTCCCTTTTGTCTCTCGAAACTGTTTTTGGAGTTCAATATATTGCTTTAGGTATTCGTTCATAGACACATCCTCCTGCTCAATCCCACCAGAAGTACCAAACAGTGGACTGCCGCAGTACATCGGCCAAAGCACCAACGGTGGCTTCCTCCGGACCCTGGTCAATCACATCAGGGCAGAAGCCGTACAGCTCCACCGCCACATCTACAGCCTCTTTCTCGGAGACAGGAACCGGAAGCAAGAACTCCAGCTCATCATGAGTCATAACTGCGGGTACAGCGCCATACTGTTCAAACCAGTATTTTGCAACTGCCATTAACTCCGGCGTGTTAGGACATTCATTCCAGCCACCAAAGGGCAGATAGGCAAAAATCTCCCAAGGGTTCTTCACGGGGATTTTAGCCAGAATGAGAGGATAGGTCATATTATTATCGGAGTTCCAGTAGCTTGAAAAACGACGGTTATCATATCCGCCCTCCATCTCGCCAAGGATCTCCTCATCCCAGTCCATATCGTCATCCTCGGCTTCTTCCTTGCGCTGCCCAATCATTTCCTCCAGAACTGCTTTACTGTTCTTGATGGGGGCGGAGAGCATTTCCTTCCGGTATGCGGCAACTTTGTCCGGGTCGAAAGCATAGTCGTCCTCGCCATCGCTGTCCGGGTCAGAATTCATAATCAGGCATTCCCACAGGATTTCGGCATCCGCCTTAATCAGAACCGGCACAAAGCCCTCTTTGACACTTTCTCGTTTGGCATAGTTGTATGCCGACATGATGGGGTCATCATCCGTCATTGAGGGGAAATAGGTACATTCACAGTCCAGATATTCCATCATGGCTTTCGCAAGGTCTGAAGGCTCCAGAGTGGCCTCATCGAAACTCTGTCCCTGCCAGTTGACGAACCGCTTTTCCATGACTTTTGCCATAGCCTGATAATAGTTTTCATCAAATGGGATGAATAGATAGGCTTCATCCTGGAACTTATCGGAATAATATTGCTCTGAACCGAAATATTCCAAAGCATAGTTATCAATGTCGCTGGGGAAGTACGGGCTGTCCGCCTCGCCATAGTAATATCCAGCAAAGGCTGCGCCCTCCTTGTTGAACAGCGCCCCAAAGAGCTGTCCTTTCAGCTGGTCCCGGATAAAACCACGCAGATCGGCGCGGCTCAGATCTGCCATAAACGGCTGCACCTGCTCCCAGTACCGCTCCATGAATTCCGCGCTCATCAGATCATGCTCCATGCACCAGCGTAGATAGATTGCCATGTGGTTGTAGGCATTCATCTCGTCCACCGGCAAGCCCTTTTCCTGAATGGATTCCAGGTGACATGCGGCATCGTCCATATCGCCGGTGAATTCTTCCTCTGCAAGCGTTCCTCTGGTGATGGCATTCTGGCGGGTGGGATTAACCACAAAACTGATGCCTGCCATTTTTTTAAGCAGAGCGTCCGCATCATGCTCCATCTTATACTCCATCTCATTCCGATAGAGCGGGATCACCTGATAGAAGTTGACCTCCTCGCCGCTCGGCAAAGTGCAGACTTCGCCTCCGTTCCAGACAACATCCTGCGGACCTACCAGAAGTGCGGCGCAGAGTTCCGTATCCTCTGCAAACGGCGATTGCTTATCCATTGTGTGGCCAAAGCCCAGCCAGGTATCGTTGGAAATAGGCAGGCGTGCCAACACTTTCAAGAGACCAATAGGCCAGTACCACCGCTCATCCTTCAGGGATTCCTCATCCAGTTTCCAATCCGGTGGCAGAGCGATGGCCAGCTCTGCTCGCTCCAGCTTGTATTCCGCCAGTTCCTCCGGCACATTCATCCGGTGAGCACCCATGCCCATCGTTACCAGTGTGTAATAGTCCCGCTCATCAGAGGGAGGAACAACGCAGATGTCCACATGGATGTCAGGGGAAACCAGCTCATGGAACACATTCTCAAACTCGCCAAAGGTGTTTTTGATGTGCTGCTCTATCGCAGACATCTCATCCTCCGAATAAACCTCCGGCTCGCTGTTTTTTCTTGAGGACCAGAAGGCATCCGCCTTCGTGCCGTCCGGGTTCAGGAAAATCTGAAAATACTGATCGTCTCCCGGCTGTTGATAGACAAGACCAATGCGGCGGGTCTGGTCCACAAACACACCTGTTAGAATGCCCTCTGGTTCTCCTTCAGGGATGTGGGTCAGCCATTCACCGCTGTCCAGCCGTTCCTTGAGCTGCCGCAGCCAGTCGGTTCCCATCTTGGAGAGTCCAGCTTCGTTCATACGGAAGGAAAGCTCCACAAGATGTTCCTTTACCGGGTATTGAAATTCACAGCAGGGGGAATTTTTCTTATAGCTATACCGCTCTGGGTGGAACAGTTCATAAAATTCGGCAAGTCCCGCTTCGTCCACCCGAATGCAGGCTATGGCGCATTGTTTATCATCCGCATTCTCGTCCAGTCCCCGCTGGAGCGTTTGGTCAGCATCGGGATTGATCCAATGATATTCCATCTGTTCCAGGGTGGCTCCGGCTTTGATCTCTTTTTTTAAGGTCAGGAACTCATAATCTCCCGGTTCCAGTTTTAATCCTTGCTTGACGGCATCCAGCGCACCGGATTTATCGCCAAAATGCGCCCGTAGCTTGCCCAGATGGAGCCAGATCCAGGGGTAGTCCGGCTCCTCCAGAGCGCCCCGCTCCGCATATTCCAGTGCTTCTTCCAGCCTGCCGCAATACATCAACGCCACAGAATACCGGTAGTACCAGGTAGCGCAGCCCGTGGCGTTTTTCTCCGAATCCTTCATCCATTCCGCAGCGCGGTAGTAGTGGATGTAATCGTCCAGGTTAAGGCAGGCAAAGGCATACCAGAGGGCAATCTGTAAATCCTGGTGAGCCTGTTTTTCGCTGAATCGTCCTTCTTCTACGCCGCTTTTGATAAAATTCTCCAGCCAGTCGAGCATTTTCCCAAAGTAAGCGGCAGTTCCTTCGTCAAAGGACTCCAGTATTTCAATATCCTCTGTCGAGAGCAGGGAGCCAGTTTCCTCATGAATATCAGGCTCCGGTTCTTTCTCGTCCAGTAGCGGCACACCGCCCACATCCCGCCGAAATGCGTGGAAGTGAGCATAGGGCAGGTCGCTTCCCTCAAAGAATGCCTGTGCCGCTGTTAGTACAGCGGGCAGATCCCAGGCGATAAAATCCAGATACCCACAATACAGACCAGTGGCCCCACCCAGGAAGGTCACGGCTTCCTCTCCTGCATCCCGTAGGATGGCATCCCGCAGGTTATCCCGGAAATCCAGAATAGCTTTCACTCGTTCCTCACCGGTAAAACCGGACAGCGGGTACAGGAGGAATCCAGCGGCAATGCCATCCTTGTGGTACTCATCCACCATATCACTGCGGGCAGTCAGGTAGTCGTTGATGAGCACCGGCAGGCGGCAGCTTCCAGTATAAACATCCAGCCGCCAGTCAGCCTCCGGGTCCTCCACCGGTTCCAGTTCATAGGCAAGATAACTGTTTTCCAAGTAGTCGCTGCCATCCCGCCAGAGAGAAAGCCCCATGCTTTGCAGCAACTCCGGCAGTTCGGAAAGCAGCTTGGCCGGTTCGTCTTTCGGTTGAGCATAAACATCAAACCCAGCAACAAAGGCGATAGCGGAAACTTCTCCGATGGTTTGATCCACCAGCATAGAGAGTGCCCACCAGACCTTGTCTGTGTCCTCTTTCAAGATCGGGGTCAGCTTTTCACAGTAAAGGACCAGACTTACCTGATGATCCTCTGTTTCCTCTGCCCACATCTGCACATCCTCAGCCCGAACTTCAATCTCTCCAGCTCGCAGCTCGAACCCCTCACAGGGCTGGCGGCCTACCCAGATATTCCAATGCTCAAGCACCGATTCTGGGGCCTGCTTCTGGAAGTACACCAACGGGAACAGGCGGGAGCGAAGCCCCTCTGGACTGAGGATCAATTCATGCTTTTCGCCATTGAAGCCCAGCTCGAAGGAAGTATCACGCAGGGCCGTCTTGAGTGCATTCCCGCATTTTTCAACCAGTTCTTCGCCGCGCTGGTGTGTTTCGTCCGTATCTATGATTTGACGCAGTTCTGCCTCAATCTGAGAAAAGGCTGCCCATGCTTCCTGCGTCCTTTCACGGAAGTTCTTTTCAAAGCGGGGCAGGGACAAACGACGGCGGCAATCGTTTATGTACTCCTGAGTATCTTTGTCTCCGGGGCGGGCTTTCAGGGCCTTTTCAAAGTAACGCAGGGCGGGGCCTTCCTCATCCAGACAGTAATAGGCCAAAGCGATTCGATAATTCCAGCAGTGATCTTCGGCAAAATACTCCTCATGGGGAGCCAGAAGTTCCAGCGCCTTTTCAAAAGGCTCCCGTTCTCCTATATGTGCAACGGCAATATATGCCTTGGCCAATTCGCTGTCCAGTTCCGGGGTGCGCTCCTCGGCAGGAATCGCTTCCAGGGTGTCGATTACCTTCTGCGCTTCATCCTGTTCAAACCATTGCTGGCATTGTTTCAATAAATCCATATCATGATCTCCTTTTCCATCTTCGGTAGGGATAGGTTTTACTAATAAGCAGAGCTTGTAATTTCAAAGCTAAAATTCATATCTGCATTTATGGTGGCTTCTTCATTTGTGGCTGGTTGTATCACAAACTCAAATGTAGGTTCATAGTCCCCGTCCTGCAAGGTTTCTCCACCCAAAATCTCGATATGATACCAGCCATTTGCAAGCTCAATCATCGGCTTCTTATGCACTCTATAGTAAGAAATCAGATCTTTCACCTTTTCAGGCGTAAACTGTTCCAATATTGGCCATGTAAAAAGCATCAGCATATTATGAGCTACTTTGAGGGAATAGCCACTTTTTCTAAGCTGCAATCGGTTTCTTTCTTTGCACAGCTCCGGTCTATCACCAGAGAGATTGAACAATATGGTATAGGGATAGTTTTCAATACCGGTCATTGGGATTACAATTCCTTCGGCAAATATCCTGTCGCCGCTTTCGTTTGTGGTAAACTCCATCGCTAAATCATCTGAAAGATGATTTGCCTGCTTCCAGTCCTCCAGCAACAAAATGTCACCAAGGAGAAAATAATTAACAAGATCGTTTAATACTTCCGTAAACCTATATATCATCCGTTATGCCTCCCTTACAATCCTGTCCGTTGCCAGCCGTCCAGCCGCTCCTGCACCGCGTCAATCATCCAACCCTCGCCCACGCGCTTCATGAGAAAGCGGCGGTCAAAGCTGGTATTTTTCTCTCTGGTGTAGATGTAGAGCTTGTTCTTAGTGATCTGTTCCGCGTCAAGGAATTCTTCCCCGTTGTAGGTGCCCTGGGCGCTGTACGAAAGGCCCAGGGGCCGATAGCCCGGACGGGGCTTTTCACTCACATACTTCTCCCAGATCGCCAGCAGGCGGGGTACAGCCTCGGCATCCTCAAACCCGGCCTGCTCCATGTACCGCTCCCATTCAGTCATTTCGGCAAAGAAAGCGGACAACACCCTGCGGCATTCCTCCGCCGCCTGTTCATCCAGCTGGGCGGGCTTTTTCGCCTTCTCCCGCTGAAGCTGAGAGAAGTGTTCCATCTGCTCTTTGGTAAACTGCACATGGGCCACCGGATGGATGTAGTTGTTGCCGGCGACAGCCAGTAGTCCATCATAAGTAACAGCAGTGTGGTCGATCCAGATGTGGGAGAGTTTGGGGATGGAGGCTGCTCGAAGCAGACCGGCATCCTCCAGCCTGGTGTGGTCAAGGGCCAGTAAATCCAGCTTACAGCTTTGCAGGGCGGACAAGCCGCTTCCGTCGATCCCGGAATTCCCGGTCAGCAGCAGATAGCGCAGCTTGGGCATGGCGGAAAAAAAGGGGAAACAGGCGTCGGTGAGGGCGCCGTTCTCCACGCCGAAGTTGACCATACTTTTATGCCCGGCAAAGGGGGCAAGCAGTTCATCCGTCACCGGATACCCTTTCACATGGAAGCCTACCAGGGTGTAACCGGCCAACCGCTCCATGATCTCTGCGGTCAGCTTCGGGACTTCAAATTGTTTCTCTCTATCTAAGGCCAGGACACCGTTTTCCCAATCCGCTGTCCGCGCCCGTTTTGGCCATTCCATAGCTTTCCTCCTTACTCCTGTGCTCAATCTGCTAACATTTCATGGGGAAATCTCTTTTCAAATATCCCAGTCTATGAAATCTTCACGGTTCAATACAAAGTGCTGATACAGGCACTTCAAATTTTCTTGTTCATCCCGTGAGAGCTTCGCCCCGTTTTCATACTGTAAAGTGTCGGCATACAGGATAAAGCCATCCACTTTTCCTGATGAAGCCCGAAACTCACCGTTTCCAATAATGGCAACATCGCCACATACAAATGTAACCGTAGAAGAAGTGGTATGGATTTTCATAATTGCTTTGATCATGACTTCCTCCCAAAATCACATCATTGTGTACTTTGCTTATTTGGATTGTCTTTAGCGGGCTCCAATGCCGATGAATCGCACCTGCACAACGCAGCTTCGACCTTACAGATTGCGGATATATGCTTGATCTTCCAGAAACTTTTCCAACGAAATCTGCTGCTTTTCGTACATCAATCCCCAGCGGTCAAGAGAGTTTTCCAGCGGGGCGGTTCCGGTATCAAGACCGGAATAGATCAAGAGCGGCAGTTCTTTCAGCCTGTCTTTTGTCTGCTGAAAGCTGCTGTCGCCAAAATGCTGTTTTAGAAACACCAGAGCCTTTTTGGTGTCGGAAATCCCGGTTACAATCAGGCGGATGTAGTGATAGGGATATGCTGTTTCATATTCCTGCGTTTTGGGTACATCCAAAACGCTTTCGAGAAAATCTTCCAAACAATCAAAGGCAGGCTGAAAGTCCCAAGTTCCGGCGCCATGTTCTGCCCAGAACACGGCTGTATCGTTCCGTCGCAGGTCCAGGCAGTATGGATCACCAGCATCAGACGCAATCACCACAAGATGCTCGTCCCAATCTTTAATTACCTTTTGTTCCACAGGATTATAGGCGTATCCCTCCTGGCCCTTCACAAGGGTATCCAGTCCCCACAGTTCCAGGGCCTCATAGGTATCATTGCTCCACACGGTTCGCAGTCCACAGCAGCGCTCCAACAGCATCCAATAGTCTGCCGGAAGTTCCCAGCGTCTGCGGATCTGGCTCTTATACTGCTCGGACACGGCTTGCTCCATCGCAGGTATATCAATTTGCCTTAATAGCTCGTCCAATAATTGCTCCAATCGGCTTTTCATCAATATCACCTCTCATTTTCGGGTGATACCATTCTCCACCCGGATGTCTGCACCCGGATAACGGGACGGAAAAAGTCATAGTCATTGTGAATCTCGTTATCTTCCCGAACCTCCGGTTTACAGTGAGGGGAACAGGGTAAATATCCAAGCAAAGGACCCATGCCACCGCAGACATTGCAGCCACCGTCACCGCCGCAGGTGGTCAATGTTTTCCCGTCTACCAACTCTCGCTTATAGGGGTCGTAGGCAATAGACAGGCCAAAGAAGTTAGCCTGCTCCATGTCGTATGGCTTACCCTGATCTTCCTCGCTTTCAAAGTGGTGCAGATGCATGGAGTAGTCCAGTCCATCCCCCCAGGGAAACAGGGTGCGGCATCCGCCCCCGCACAGATAGGCCCACTCATCCGGCGTGGGAAGGCTGGCTGCCACCTCCCACAACAGGAATCGCTGAAACTCTGCGTAGGTCATGGGATGGCACAGCCACGCTCGCCAGCTATCACCATTGCGTTCAAAGCGGACAGTTTCATGTATCTCAAAACTCTGGCTGTTCTGGCCCGCCCACTTCTGCAAGTTCTCCAGCCAGTCGGGGTGGGCGGTGATGCGAGGGTCGTTCATGGGTACGCTTTCCCAGCCGATCTCCTCCAGTTTTCTGCCTACGAACATGGGGCCGATGGTCACCTGGCGTACTGGGGTCATGCCCTGCCGGAGAAATTCCTCCACAGAGCCCTCATATTCGATTTCCGCAAAAATACCCGCCAGTTCCTCTTGGTTGGCCTTGTCCATCCCTTGGGCAAAGCTCTCCCAGCCAAGAATCACGGTATCACCTGGGACAAAGACAAACTCCCGGCCACCTTTTTCAAACAGGCCGGTGGTGCAGCTTTGTCCCCAGCGGGAAAAGGCGTATAGTTCTTTGAATGTCAAATTATAACGAGTCGCCAGCGTCTGCATCAGCCAGAGCTTATCTGACAGTTTTAATGTATCAAATTGTGGGCGAAATAAATTCTCGTTCATAACAAGACCTCTTTCAATTTGCTCCGGCAGACTGTGATTCCTTTTCCACAAGGCGAACCGCCTCCGTCAACAGCTTGGGAAGCTGATTTGTTTCTGTCGTTTCATACTGCTGGACTGGATTCGCCCAATCGAAGTTATGAATCCTCCAGTTCAAAGAACAGGCAGGACAGCCCTTCCTCATTGTCCAGCTCCCAAGTCATTCTTTTTGCAAATAATTCCATCATTTTACCTCAGACTGCGTTCCAGTCGCACAACATTTCATTCTGCGTGACCCGGCGCAGTTCGTCCCGTACCTCCATTAGAGCAAAACCCAGCAGGTTTTGCCCCCGCCACTTCATCGGGTCCTGCGCCTCGGGGGAGCTGGCTGCGAGACGAATACCCCAGATGTTATCATAGGGACTGGCCTCCACCAGCACACCATCTCCGGTGGAGAGAAGAAATTCACGCAGGTCGCGGTTCTGGCTGAATTTGCACCAGTTGCCATTCAATACAATGGCGTATTTGAACTTGTCCCATACCTTCTGATCAAAACCCCGCACCTTGCGGCCCAGGGCCTTGATCTGTTTAGGGTCACTACACTTCAATATCTGCTCCTGGATTTCACTATCGCCAAAGAGCTCCGCCTTGGCCGCCATCATATACTGCTCCATACAAAGATAGGTATTGGCAATGGACCAGAAATCCTCCATCCACCACTGGCTGAGGCAGCTTTTTGTCAGCTGGCCGTCCTCGGAAGGCTGATGGCCCCAGAATAAGCAAAATTCCCGCTTTCTCCCAGCGGCAAACTCCTGCTGGAGCCACTGCCGGGTGTATTTAGGGATTCCTTCCGGCTGCCACGCATTCACCCAGAAGTCCCCATGTTCCAGCACTTCGCTGCTATCTTCATCATCCCACCAGCCCTTCCAGGTCACCGGCTCGGGAAAGAGGGTGCGGTATTCTGTCCGCTCATCCGGGGAGAGGGTGTCCAGCCAATCGCCAAATCGGTATATGTAATCCTCCCCGTAGCCCATGCGCCAGCCAATAGAGTATCGCTCGATCTCCCGGTGGGCCAGCCAAGGGGGAGGCATTATTTTCTTTTCCTGTAATGCCATATCATTTTCCCTCGTCTCACAGCAATTAAATTCTTCTTTTCCTACTTTTTTTGAAAAACACACTCAGCCCTCATAACTACTCCAAGGTCATTTCACAAAGAACCAGCTTATCTTTCTCATCGCTGAGAAATGCCCGATTTCCCCATACATCCAACACATGGAAGGAAGCGTATCCATGGGGCATGGCAAGGTCGATCAGCACCAGATCCGAAAGGCGCAGCACCTTTTGTTTACCCTTCCAGTCATCATTCTTAAAAATGGGAGATAGGATCAGGCAAGTCCTGTCACCGGAGAATTTTCCGCGCATCCCGTGTTTTCCGGGCAGGCGGCTTAAATTATCTTTGCCCCACAGTTTCTTTTTGAATAGTCCGTTTTCCTCCAGTTCCAGATACCAATAGTAGCCCATGAGAGAAAGACCCGCCGGATTGATGGTGCTGCTTTCCAAAAAGGCATAAAACTGTCCATTCTGTTCCAGTATGGAGCCAATCATAGGATAGTTGTAGTGAAAGTCTGCCTGGGCAAAATTTCCGCCAGCACGCTCTACAGCCGCCAAATGGGTCTGTCGGGTTCCTGCTTTGCTGTATACGCAAGAGCCGCTTTCTGCCCAGTGTGCAGTCATGGTTTCAAAGTCTACCGTCAGGCTGGTAAAACTGTTGGTCGCATCAGCGGAGTTGTCCACTCGGCACACAATAGGGAAAACGCCCTGGCTTCCGGTGACTGCCACCGGCTTGGGAATACCCTGGGCACACCAGTTATCCATGGGGATCGGAATCCACTCTCCATCCATCTGCGGCATCCACCAAAGGGATTTACTGGCCGGGCAAACCAACAGTATTCCTCTGTCGCATGAAAGCAAGACAGGATCTTCCCAAACATCTTGCTGCTCTTTCGGCTCCGGGCTGGGAATCCACCTGGAAACTTCGTCTTTGACCCACAAAACGCCGCTGCACTTTTGCGCGAAATGATAGGTCCAAAACACAATTTCATCTTCGCTGCGGGCTACCATACCTTTGCATCCAGTCGGGCTGTATTTGAAGGAAGTTCCCGTCAGTTCAAATTCCTCGAACTCCCAGTTCTTTATCACATTTAGTTTCGCTTTCATACTTTCACCTCACAGCAAGTCTACCTTGATACCGCACCGTTCCAGAACCGGCAGTACCTGTTCCGGCTTGGAGGACATGAGGGTAATATGTTTGAGATTGGGGAACTGGCGCAGTTCCGCCTCAGTAATGGTATTAAGATCAAAGGCTCCATCCTCGCCATCCCAGAACGGACAGAGCTGGGTATAAATCTCGCTGCCGCCATCCATCTCGATTTCTGTGACCTCCGGGGCCAACCGCTCCGGGACCGGGTATTTCTCCAGCCACTTCCGAATCTCTGGGATGGGTTCATACCCTTCCGCGTCAATGTCGATCTTGCGTCGGCTATACTCTCTGGCAAACTCATGGGCATCCAGTTTAGGAGCCAGTAAGCCTTTCTCGTACATCAGGACTTCCATGACCGCCAGCTTGAAGTTGAAGCTGGTAAAGGTGAGCACTGGTTCAGTCGGCTTGGATAACTTGTATTTCTGCGCTTTCGCTGCCTTTTGCTCTGGCTCTTTCCAGCTGATCTGCACCATGGCGGAGAGGGCCTCCAGCTTTGCTTTTTGCGCGGACTGCTCCTCTGGAACAGGCCCCGGCAAGCGGGTATAAACGGTAAAGCCGCCTAATTTGAGGGTATGGGCAAATCCGGCGAAATCCTTCCAGCTGGCCTCCCGGTAGTCCTTGGACCCGATCCAAACCACTCCGTCAAATGTCTGCCGGACCGCATACTCTCCCTGTGCCGCTACCCGGACACCAAGGGTTTTAATGGTCTGTTCATCTTCATCTAACCAGCCCTGGAGTCCAAGCTCGTCCCACAGAGCAAGGGCCTGGGTATAGGGACTCTCTCGGCCTGTAATGGGGCTTTTTCGTGTTCCATTTTGCAGGACAATGTGGGCAGGCCCCAACTTTTCCGCCAGCTGCGACAGGGTAAACGGCGGCGTAAATACCGACCCCAGGATGGTCAGGCTGTCTTTTTTGAGAATGATTTTTCGCTCCGTGGCCTTGGACGGTAGAAAGATGGGCAGATTCGGGTACACTTCTTTGTACTCCCGCCATTCCAGCTTTTTGGGCTTGTTTGCCGTCCGAAGGAAGCCCCAGAGGTCGATGGGATAACGAAATACCGGCCCAACCCTATCCCGCCGGGTGACGATGACCACCGTGCCATCGGTGAGTATTCCAATGTGCTGCATTTTCTCCCCACCGAACATTTCCGGACGGATACGCAGCACTTCACGGGTGTTCCTATTGATGAGCTGGGCAAAGTCATCGGAGAGGATCTCACCGTTCCCCTGCACCAGCAGCCAGTCTCCGGTAAACCAGCGAAGTTTCAGCCCCTCGCCCATTCCGGGCAGCGGGGCAATGCGGCACCGCCCGGTGTCCATGTCCAGTTCCAGCAGGCATTCTTCCATCCGCCCCTTGCCACTGACTGCGTGGATCATGGTAATGCGGCCTGTGCCGGGAACGGAAACGGCCTCGGAGAGATGGTCGTATCCATCCAGAGAGAAGGTGTGTTTTGTTACCTTGCCGTTTTCCCAGCGGTAAATCTGCCCCTTGTACCACTCGTTGGAAAAGTAGACCCGGCCCAGCCCGTCTGTCACGATGCCGCAATGGTATTTGGTGCTCCATCCATCTTCCGGCAGGGGCCAGTTTTTCACATCCTGACAGGTGCCCCGGTCTGTCAGTTCGATCCGTGTGGCGTTGGTGGGATCGCCCACCCAGAGGGAATGGTCAGCCCAGCACAGGGTCCGGGGCGGACCGTCATATCCAATGGGGGACGGCTCGAACCAGTTGAGGGTAGCCGGATTCTTGCTCAGTAATGCCCGCCCAATAGTCCCGCTGCCAGCGGCTCTGGACGCGGCATAGAGTCCATTTTCTGCGGAATAAGTGAGGCACCCAAGGTGCGGCAAACTGTGGGCGCGGGTCACCTGGGGCGGACGCTGGCGCAGATCGGCCACACAGCCGTTTTTCCATTCTTCTGCATCCTGGTTTTTCCATTCGCCCGCCGCAAAATCACCCGCCAGAGAGTTGAAGAAATAATCGTACTCATCCTGAAGTATGTATTCCTCGCAGGGCATCAGCTTTCCAGGGTCCTGCGCCTTGGCATGGTCGCCCCATTTTCGCCCTTGCTGTTTCATCAGGTGGCAATATTGCCCCTGCTTTTTGCAGTAGCGTTCCCATTCGTTGCGTTCTTCTTCTGGGATCAAGGCAAACAGATACTCGTCCTCATCGTCCAGGTTATACAACGCCCAGCCGAAGGCAGAGAGTTCCTGCCCCAAGGCCGCCGCTCCTTTTTCATGGGGCAATTTCATATATTGGATGCCGATGGCGTCAAAGCGTTCATCCAGCAGCGCCGGGACCTGTGCGCCCCATTTCCCTCGAAGTTCCGCCAGAGTGTCCTGTACGGCTCCGTCAAATTTTAGAATGTCCAGCGCATCGGATATGATTTGTGCCCAGTCTGGCATGAAAGTACCCCCTTTTTAGTGCCTCAAAGTTTGCTGCTCAGCCGCTTGACTGGCGCAGACATTACATCTGAAAAATGCTTACACAGAATCTCTGTGAATAAGGTCATTGCAAGAAACGGCTTGAGATTACCTGCTGCAATCTCAAAATATTGAGAATAGCCCCAATCCAACTCATCTTCTCCGCACCAAAAGTTGAGAAGTTCTGCCCCCAGATCCATCCGCTGACTGGATAGGGATTTCCATGGAATCTGTGACCGCAGATACTCCTGAACCTCTCTGAGCTGTTCTGCGGCAATGCGCTGATGGGCATAATCCCACACATTCTTAAAATAGGTATCCAGTTCTACATAGCCAGAAAAGATGATGCCGCAATCAATCTTGGAAAATATCTCCACCATACAGAGGATGCGCCGCCGGTGAAAAGCCTCCATTTCCCGTTCCAAGGCCTCAGCCTGAATCATTTCGTGTTTCTCTCTACAGGCATAGGCTTTATTTTCTGGTACCTGGAACGCTTCATCTACTTTCTTGGCTATGGTAAACATCTGGATTTCATCGGCATTCTTGCGCTTGCGCAGGTCATCCCAACTGCCTCGCTCCCATTTATCCTCTTTTGAATAACAAGCAGAGCATATCGCCTGTGCCGGGTCAATTTCTCTCGTCAAACAGTAAGGACAAAGAATTTTCGCATTCTCACACAATCTGATCGGCTCCTTTATATTATTCCATGTCCGCTTCTATTTCTTCCGCTTCCGACAAGCCATATACATCCGTTGGCGTATCCCCTGAAAACTCAACCATAAGTCCAAATGGCTCCCCCACAGGAAGGGTACAAATCTCAAAGTGCAGGCCCCATTCTGTCTCATCATAAAACAGAAATTGCGGCTGCTCGGCGGGAATCTCCGTTTCAGGGAATGGAGCGCGCTGCAATCCAAACTTCTCAGGGCTTTTACCAATCTGCGCCTGAATCTCATGCTCCGCTTTTGAAAGATACTCCCGCCAGTTTTGAAGCACAGAACGGATAAAATCCAGGTTTGCCGACCGGAGTTCAGATGTGTTCAAAATAATGGAAAACAGGATCTCTGTGTCTGCGATTCTTCCAGTCCAGCAGTGGATGGTCCCTGGTCCTTTCTGAAAGGTCAGTGTTCCCAATCCCAAATCGGAATGTTCAAAAAACTGTTCCATATCATTCTTCCCCCAATCCCCAGGTTACAGCGACAGCCATGTGGTCAAAGCACTAATTTCCTCCCGCAGCAATGCGGATTTCCCAGCGGCGGCAAAGGCTTTTTGGACACCGCCATAGCGCCGCTCGGAGCGATCCGCCAGCTGGAGCGCGGCTGCCTCCAGATTGGGAATCGCCATCACAGCATCTGCCAGCGCCTGGGCGGAGAGTTTATCCCCGATCAGAGAGGCGGCAAAGTAGCGCAAATGGCTGTGAGAGAGGGCGGACAAATCGTTTAGTTTATGCAGCTCATAGAGTTTCAGGGCATAAAGGGAAGGAAGCCCATCCAGAGCCGGTAGTTCCTGCACAGCTGGGAGTGACTGGAGATAGAGTTTCTGAAGCCGGGTCGCCGGAGTCAGGAAAGGGGTGAGATCTTCCGTTTTCCGCATTTCCTCCAAATGGAGATAGGTAATGCTGGTGAGAAGTGGGGTGATGTCGCCATTCTTTTCCCCACGCAGGTGGAGAACACGCAGACCGGGGAGAGAAACATTGTCCCAGGAAACAGGGGCCGACAGCCATAGGGACAGTGTATGAAGCTGCTTTAGCTCGGAGAGAACTTCTACACCCTCACACTTTTCCATTAGGGTTAGTTCCTCCAGATTGGGATAATCTCGCAGGAAGGACAGATTCACCCTCCGCTCTCCCGTCACAGACAGACACCGCACCGCATCTGGTTTTAGTCCATTCAGATCAATCTTTTCTCCGCCGCGCCAGAAAACTGCGGTGCAGTATGCCTGTTCCATTTTGCTTCTCTCCTTATTCTGCTAATGTGATTCAAAATTAGTATCCGGTCTTTGGAAATATACAACATGGTCTACATCTTCCATGTATTCCAGCATTTCATCTGTACTATGTTGAATCTTGTATTCCAGTTCGTTCTCTGTCAGAGGAATCACCTGATAAAAACCGACCCAACTTCCATCTGAGAGCTTACAGACGGCAGCACCCTCCGGCGCATCCTGTACGCCTAAAAGAACACACCCTGCCAGTAATGTATTATCTGCGTATGGTGTTCCGTTTTGAATAGAATGCCCATAGCCCAGCCAAGTGCTTTCTATGATTGGAAACCTTGCTAAATAGCGAAGCAACTCTACTGGCCAATTTTCTTGGCTTTCCTTACTTTCAGGGTTCCACTCAGGCGGAAGGCACATCATCAGTTCTATCCGAGAGGGAAGGCCATCCTCTTGGTATTCACTTGGGATCTTCATCGAAAACGCACCCATGCCTGTGGTTACCAAAGTATAATAGTTGTGTTCCTCATGGGGCGGAATGATGGAGACATCAACATGAATATCTTCGCTGAAAAACTCATGAACCACTGTTGTGGCTTTTCCAAAATATTTTTCGATATGGTTGTCCAATCGTTCAAGTTCATCGGGACTATATAACGCAGGATTCTCCAAATACTTTCCAGTAATCATTGATCACACACCTTACTTCTTTTCTCGGCTTACATTATCAACACCAATAATCGTCAAATTCTTACCAAAACAGTCCTATTGTACTCATGCCAGTTCCGCATCCAGAATCTGCACCTGTTTTCCTTTATCATTCACATAGTAAAGTGCAATGTAGTCAATACCGTCCCGTTTGACCTGCTCCCAGGGCATCCGCTCACCGTTAACCAGTTCCACGGTATCAGCCTCATCTACCTCGAAGTCCTCTTTTTCATCCTCATAGTCGATATTGTAGCCCAGTTCCAGCACCAACTTAGAGGCAGGGATCTCATACCGCTGGAGGGGGCGATGCGCCAGCTGGGCTGGATTGTGTTCATCGCAGAACATATTATCATAACCATGCTGCCCACCGTCGAAGATGACGAACTTCTCGCCGCTCTTTGGGTCGCGGGCTGCCACCAGTCCGGGGGCCTCGCCTCTATCTATGATATAGGATTGGGACTCCCCTTTCACTGTGAGCAAATCTCCGTAATACCACACTTCCAGCAGTTCATTTCCGGCAGAGGAGCAGAGGGTCACGGTGGGCAGGCGCTTTTGTTCCCGTTCTTTGACATGGCCCTCCAGCCAGGTAGGGATTAGGGGAAAGGAATCCCGTTTCTTCTTTTTTCGTGGTGATGCCTGTGCATCGTTCCACGGCTCCATATCCAAGCTGATGATCCATCCGCTATAATCGCTGTACTTCATTGTGGTGTGTGCCCGGATATAATCCTCCCCCCAGAGGGCCACATCCGCCTTACTATACCAGGTAGTCTGCGTTACACCATCCTCATTGGTAACATCGCAGCAGAGGTAATCTTCTGCTTTCCCGTTTCTCAACGCTATCATACGAAGAATTTCGGTATCTTCCGGGGTGACTTCATGAAAGTTCAATTTTAATGCCATAGGGGAGCCTCCCTGTATTAAAAGGTGTCGTAGCCAACCTTCGGACTTGGCACGAACTGCTCGTCAAAGGACACATTGAGATAGAGTTCCCCAGCCGGAGAGTCCCCAGTATCATAGCAGAGGGAAAATGTCCCGTAGCAGCCGGACTTGTCTATCGTAATGTCGGTCAGGGCCAGACCGGGGATGTCCTCATCATCGGGGAATTCTTTCTGTAAGATCTCATGGGCCTGCCGGTCCAGCTCATCCAGTTCCTGAATCAACCGCTCCCAGAAGGGCATTGCCAGAACCTCTGCCTCGGTATAATCACTGCAGTTGATATGCAGTTCCTTCCCCGCCCGGTGCGCCGTAAGGTAGACCCCGCAGCTCATTACCTCCCAGTTGTCCGCATTCCATAAAGATAAGAGTTGCTCTTTTGTCATTTGTGTTCTCTCCTTATTCCTCAAACTCGCCCTCAATCATCCCGTTCAGATATCGGCCGGGATCTGCGATGAAGTCATCCCATTTGGCCAGAGGGTGGAATTCCTCATGCTCAATATCCAGATACCATAGCTTCTTGTCCCTGGGGCTCCACAGCAGCAGATAGTCGCTGTAGTTGTCCATCTGCACCATGAGGGAGAGCAGCTTCTTCCGTTTCCAGGTCATCTCCTGCACATCCATGAAAGAGTAGAGCTCCGCCCACTTCACCCATTCCTGATCCGGGAACTCCAGCCGCAGGGGGCCGGTCTTCAAGTATTCCACCAGCTTGGCGGGCAGCTTGTAGGGCATGAGCTGCCGGATCTTTTCCTGTTCGTTATGCCATTCCTCCGGCTCCAGCGCTTTTAAGTAGGCGGACATTTCCTGATTTTTGTTCTGTACTGCCACGGTGTAGGGCCGGTCACCGTATTTATCCGGGATGGTGATGTCTGCACCCTGTTCCACAAGCCAGCGCACCATAGAAAAATCGTTGTGCCGTGCAGCTTCAGTGACAGGAGTCGAAGCGTAGGGAAACACCATATCTGGCTTGTGATAGTTGATGTCCGCCCCGTTTTGAATCAGATACTCCACCAGCAGCTGATTTCCATGGCTCGCCATACTGCGCAGGGCTTCACCGCCGTATTGTTTCAAATCCATGCCCATCCTTTTCAAAATGGGGAGTACATTAGGCTCATCCCGATCCACCAAGTGGAGAAACAGCCTGCATATATCCCTTTGCGTTGCGGGGATTCTGACTCCCACATCTACCAAAAAGGAAAACAGGGTCAGGTCTTGACTGCGCAGGGAACCACAAAGCAATTCTTCCGGGTTATGGGTCAAATCTGCTCCGCATTCGATCAGGAGCTGTACCATGTCCATCCGATTTTCCAGTACAGCCAATTCCAGCGGAGAGGCTTCGTCATCCCGCGGCCAATCTCCAATCATTACATGATAGCATTGTGGCTCATTGGGAGAATGCCCTGCGTGAAGCAGGGAACGAATCGCCTCTATGTCACCACTTTTGATGGCAGCCATCATGGGAGGTACATTTGAATAGCTTACTTCACTCATCCGAGTCCTCCTTATAGTCTATTGAAAAATTTCCTGATACCTTTCTCTCAGTTCCTTCGGAGCCGTCTTAATGACCTTGCTGCCGCCGTTTTCAGAGGCTTGCCCCCAGATGGCCCAGAGCAGGCTCTGCCAAGCGATGGCCCGGAATTTCGGGTCTTCGTTTTCTTCCGGCAGGAGATAAGCGGAAAAGCGGCGCTTGACTGCCAGCAGTGCATCCAGGCTTTCCCCATTGGCGATCAGGCTGCGGAATTCTTTGGCAGGCTCCAGCCACTGCATAGATAATGCGCCCCGCACCAATACCCCCAGTGTCCATGGTTGAAACCCAAACTTCCGGATCAAGGCATGAAGGAATTTTCCTTGCAGGGAGGAGTGCTCGTCGTCGCAGAGATCCAGATACTCCGTCACCAGCGGTGCCCACGGTTCTCCCTCCAGCCCCAGGGCAAACACGGCGAAGGTGCCGGGCATCGCACAGGCTTCATCTGCGAGGTTTTGGTACCACTCAAACTCCCGCATAGCCAGACGAGCGTATCGCTCCATAGCCGGATGAAGATTGGGGTGCTGCACAGCACAGGCAAAGAGCTGATTGACTCCCTTTTTGGGCAGGCCGGGAATAGGCAGATAGAGTTTTTCCTTCCCACGGAACTCCACCGAGTAACTGCGGGGAAATCCCTCCTGCTCCAACACCGCACACAGGTAGCCCAGGATTTCAGCATAGCACTCCTCCGTGGAGTCCCTGGCGGTGATGCGGATGGTAGCAAACACATCATTGGCCGATGCGGTGAAATGCTCCGTCTTACGCCGCTGGATGTCCTTTGGCAATTTGCCGCTGCCAGCTGTTTTCAGCTGCTTCACCATATCCGGGCGAAGCTGGGAAACCAGATCAAGGTAGTGTTCGGTTATAACCGTATTATCGCTGGCTCCATACACCGTATAGCAGACCGCCACATAGCAGGTAAAGCGCAGCAGGTTCTCGTCCACATCCTCCGGCCGTAGCTCCGGCCATGCGGTACAGAGTGGGAAAGGCGAAAAGTAGTCCTCATTCTCTCTAATCTCAAAAAACCTCTCCTGCACCTGATGTTTGATGTATTTTCCCAAGGTGTGGCCAATCTCTCTCCAGCCCACCAGCCGCCGCAGGGCATCGCAGAATATAACAGCTTCCTCGTAGGGGAATCCCTTCAAAGGCAGTTTGGACAGATACCGCTCCAGGAGTTGGCTGGGAAGAAAGGGCGTTCCGCTTTGGTTCCGAACGACCACCGGATAGCCGGAATGGTTTTCTTTTGCAGTTCCATCAAACACATCCTGGATGCACTGATCGGCGTGTTCCAGCACTTCGGGGTTCGTATCTGGTTTCTGGATCAAATAGTAACGGCCTTGTACGCCGTCGCGTTTCGGCAAACTCATAGCAGGCCACCACTTCCTTCCTGGTTCTTCGTTATCGGAATAAAAATCTGTCGGTAAAGTTCCTTCAGTTCCTCCGGAGCGGCTTCCACCACTTTCTGACCACCCTTGGCGCTGGCTTTGCCCCAGATCACATAGCAGACCGTTTCCCATGCGTATTGCAGCACTTCCTCCGGGCTGGCTTCTGTTTCCTCGGCGGGTTCCTCGTCCTCGTCATCATCGTCATCCTCGTCGGAGGAAAAACCGCTTGGAACGATCTCGGACAGGTGGATTTTTGCCTCCAGCAGAGCGTCCAGGCTTTCTGCGTTTGCCATCCACGCGGCATAGTCCTTGGAATACTTCATGTTCTGCATGGACAGCACCCCACGGACAAATACAGGGACGGTATCGGCGGTAAATCCGAACTGTTTCACATACTCCCGGAGGAATTTTTCCTGTAAGTGGGAGTGCTCATCATCGCAGAGATCGAGATAATCCCATACCAGCTGCCGCCACTCTTGCCCCAGCATTCCCAGGGCGAACACGGCAAAACTTCCGGGGAGAGCGCACTGCTCATCGCTGAGATTGGTGTACTGCTCATACTGCCGCATGGCAAGCCGGGCGTACCGTTCCATCAGGAGGTGGAGGCCGGGGTACTGCACGGCACAGGCAAAGAGCTGGTTTATTCCCTTTTTGGGCAGTCCTGTGATGGGAAGATAACTCCTTTCCGGCCCTTTGAACTCCACCGCATAGCTGTGGGGAAAATCCTCCTGCGAAAGAACCTCACACAGATAGTCCAGCACTTCATGGCAGCATTCCTCCGTATTGTCCCTGGCAGTAATACGGATCACGGCAAAGGCATCGTTGGCCGATGCGGTGAAGTGCTCTGTTTTCCTCTTTTGCAGAGAGAGCGGCAGCCTGCCGGTCCCGTGTTCCCGGAGCTTTTTCACCATATCCGGACGGACTTTCTCCACCAATCCAAAGAGGTAATTGGCGTCCAGATACTGAAAGTCCAAGCCATACACTTTATAGCTCACCGCCACATAGCAGGCAAAACGCAGCAGCGGCTCCGGGACCTGCTCTGCACGGATGCCTGGTTTCAAGGAATACTCCCGATCCCAGAAGTGGTCATCTTCATTGCCTGTCACGACAAAATACTTCTCCTGCAGCTCCCGTTTCAGCATATCAAGTAAATGGTGGTCAATTTCACCCCACCGGCTCTGGCGGCGCAGGTTTTCGCTGAAGGCGATGGCCTTTTCCGCGTCAAGGGTCTCAGCCCGCTGCGCTTCGGTCCATGTCCGAAGCAGTTGCCACACCTCAAAGGGCGCGCCTTCGCTGCTGACCACTACCGGCGGCCAGAGGGAATCAAGCCGCGTGATTCTCCCGTCAATGGCATCCTGGATACACTGGTCAAAGAGCGGTTGCAGTTCCTCCTGCACCTCGGGCTTCATCCAGTAACAGCGCCCGTCCGCACTATTTCGTTTTGGTAAACTCATATCAGGCCACCTCTTTCCGAACAATAAAAAATGCCCTGCGACACCCTGTCATTTGGACAGGCTGACGCAGGGCGCGAAAAGGCCGCACAGAACCAAAACCTGTATCCCAAGGCTCTGTGTCTGACGATATTCTGCTGTCTTTCCCGTCCGTTTGGACATGGGTACTCATCTCTATCCATTTGCTTTCACCTACCGCACATGCTCTTTTACCCGCTCCATCTCGTCCACCAGAGCCCTGACCTGGAAGTCCACCATATCCTCCGCCACCTCTGGGAATAGAAATGGCATGGTGTCTGGAATGGCTTTGTGTACCATCATCATGCTGAGGGCCAGATTGCCAAACAGCCGGGGATCAATACTGTCCACAGGGAGGCCAAAGATGGAAAGCAGCTTTCCATAAAAAATAATCTGATCCCGCCGGAACGCCTGGAAATTCTCCTCGGAAAGGCAGTGGCGTACTTGCTGCTCCTCCTCAATGGACAAAACGGCAACTCCGCTTTTAGCTCCATAACAGCAGTTTTTCAGAAAGGTTTCCACTCCCGCCCGCCAACTGAGTCCGGGGTCCTCCATTAGGGATCTGGCATAATCCAGCAGCTTGGGCTGTTGGTATCGCAGGGCGTAAAGCACCAGTTCTTCCTTGGATGAGAAAAAACTGTAGAAGAAGGTCTTGGAGATCTCTACTTTTCTGCACAAAACATCAATACTGCTGTGAATCAATCCCCGATCCGCGATACACTGAATCATGGTGGTCATTAGGGCATTCCGCACTTGCACTCTATCTTCTTCAGAATAGGCTTTTCGTGCCATATCTTCCCATCCCCCTATAAAGAACAGAATCATAAAACGGTATTTATATAATAACTGCACAGAAAAAAATATACAACTATATTTTGAAAATTTTTTATGAACTAAATAGCGGCAAGCAATGCTTGTGGCTATCCATTTCGCCACAAACGCTTGTTGAGGGCGCTGCCCCCAAGCCCCTTTGAACACAGGATTTTATCCTGTGGCCACGCGTTCTGCGAACGCTTTTGACTGCGATCAGCTCACCGCTGGTCGTGGTCTTTTTCTTTCTCCTGTTTCTGCTCCTCGTCCATTTTCAGCAGCCGATCCACATTCGCTTTGGCCGTCAAAAGTTCCCTCATTTCTTCGCGGGAACGCCGGTATTCAGCATAGATTTTTTTCTTTTCCTCCAGGAGTTTGGCATAGTCAGTTTGCAATTCTTTGACCTTGGGCAGCTTCTTAACCCCCATATCGTCGAAAGCATTTTTTGCTGCCTGGTGGAGCAGGATTTCTGCTTCATGTTCCTGGCGAAATTTCTTAGAGTAACCAGCCTGTCGATAAGCTACATAGATCTCGCGGGTCTTCGGCTCATAGCGTTCACCAGAGAAACCTCCATGCCGGAAAGCTGGATGTCAGCGGGCATCAGGTCAACGCCTTCCGGGTGATGCAGGATACCCTCGCCGGGGCGCAGCGGTTCGTCCATCAGGATACGGCCCATAGCATCAGAGAGAGTAAAGGGCAGCTTATCCGGCTGAGGGTGGCCCAGGCTGATGGTCAAGCTGCCTTGCGGATCTCCGTCGATCAGCAGCACTTTTCTTCCGGCCTGTGCAAGCCCAATGCCCAGATTCGCACAGGTCGTTGTTTTGCCCACACCGCCTTTCTGATTGGCGATGGCGATGATTTGCGTATTCATCATTTTCACCTCGTTTCACTCTGAGTTTTAGATATGAAAAAAAGCGCCTGCTTTACCTCTCGACTGAGAGATAAAACAGGCACTTTTCTTGCCCCACACATTTCTTGTAATGGGGCACTATGTATGATAGTATACTCAATAAGTGACAGACCAAGTAGATACTCACGCAGCATAATTTGAGTTTGCTCCGAGAGAAATCGAACTCAAAGCACACGCTATTAAGCCTTGATTTTGCTAACATCCTGCCAACAAGAGGGGGTAAAACCCCTTTATTTTGGCTTGATTTTGCTTGTACCAGATTTACACCTGACTTGGAGAAAAGCCTTGATTTCTCTTGGTTTTTTTATACTCGCTTGATAGTGCTTATGTCGCTTGGGGCCATCTCCTAAGCGGTAGGTCGGGTGTTCGAGTCACCTCGGGAACGCCAGCGCACAACGCCCGAAACCCTTGTAAATCAAGGATTTCGGGCTTTTCTTATACCCGGACAGTTTTGAACTTCAGGCCAAAATCATGCTAATTTCTATATGCGTAAATCCCCATTCAGCCATAGATGAATGTCCGGTATCCATCATATTAACCATAATTTTGCCGCCAATCCCCTTGAGTTTACAAGTATTTTGAAAAAGAGACACTCACAATACTTACAGGGCTCTATGACCTGACCGGCAAGCTGAATCATCTCGGTTTCGATACCTTCTTTGTTCAATTCCTCAAATACCCGGTTAATCAGAATGGCGGTATTTCCTCGTCCGTCAGCTCAAAGCAGAACAGGTCAAGATTTTCCCGGATGTGATCAGGCAAGATAGTCTCACGGCTCACAGCATCAGAGAGAGTAAAGGGCAGCTTATCCGGCTGAGGGGGCTCCAGGCTGATTCCCTATTCGATTACTTCCAGCACCTTCCCCTCCTGATCTGTGATGGTTGTGGGTACCAGTTCCACAGTCAAAGGAAGGTTGGACAGCATATAGATACCTGCATGGGCCCCCACTACGCCGGATAACTCCTCCAGGGCATCCTCCGGCAGAGTCAGGACAAGCCTGCCGTCTTCCTCACTGGCAGCGGCCTGCTCTCCTGGACGGAACAATACAGCCTGGCTGGCGCTCTGAAGGAACAGGATGCGGCCCTTTCCTACTCTGGCCCGCAGCATACGAACCAGGGTCTGTATGTGTCCTGTGCCCAGACGGAGGGCGGCATGGCCGTTTTCCAGCTTCGCGCCCAGCTCATCCATATAGAGAAAACTGGTGAAGGAGCCGTCCCGCTCCATCCCATCCTGCCAGGCTGTACGGAAGGCAGGAATCTCCATCATAGAATGCCGGGATAAATCGGTGACACACAGAGGAATTTCTTTCTCCAGTTCTGACAGAAATCTCTCTCCGTTCCAGCACATCATGGCTTCCATTTCATCTCTTGTCAGGCCCACCGCCTGCAAAAACATAAAACGGCCGTTAGGAGTATCCAGCTCTCCCAGTTCCGGGTCGATATGGAATCCCAGAGCGGTAAGACGGGTATCTGTTTCCAGTGCAATCGGGCCGTTGGCATCGATGTGGTGCCCGGGACCGAAAACATTTCCGCTGGAAAACACATACCGGGCAAGATTCTGCAGCAAGCTGACAGGCCAGACGGGAGGCTGTTCTTCATTCCCGCGCTTCAGGCGGAAAGTCAGCTCAAAACCATAGCCGCTCATCTCCGGATCTTCGCTCTCTTTTTCGTAAAGCTCGGTAAAACCGTATGTAATATAATGCCAGTGAGGGATGCCATGACCGCTTTTCCAGATCTCCACACCGTCCAGCGGATCGTTTCCACCCAGGACGTATGGGATAACGGTACCGTAATAGAGCCCCTCCTGATCAGGGTAAAGTTTCTGCACAGCCTCTGCAATGGCATCAAAACCAGTCTGGTTCAGTTCATTTTCACTGCTCATGTAAGTTTCTCCTTTTTCAATTAGTTTTTTCAGCGCCCCCTTAGCGGCCCCGCTAATCTGGGACGGAATCCCGGCGCTGTCATAACGGCAAAAGCCACCAAAACCTGAATAACAGAGTTCAGGCTTTTCTTCAAAGTACCCGGTACGACGTTTCCCGCTCCTCATACTCGGCTTTTCTCTGCTGATAAGCCCGCTCCTGAGCATACTGCTCCATATCATCTTCGGCATAAACCAGATCCCTGTACTCTTTAGAATCATAGAGCCCAAATACAGCTGCGGGAGCCTGTCTGCGCAGGCAGTCTATGGCTTCTTCCAGCTCCTGCCTCGACTTCAGGGAAGTGACCTGTCTCTGCCTGCGGTCATCTACGATCCAGACCTCGTAGATATAGGTCACACGGGTCCGGCCTCCACTATGGGACGTGTGCCGTTCTTCCCGGCTGAACACACCCCGGATACGGGGAATGAAAGAAACTTCATCCCCCAGAACCCATTCCTTTCCAATCCCCATCTTTCCACACCACTGACCATTTTGTTTCAGGTCCTGATCCACCATAGCAAAAAGCTCTTTCACCGGCGGTGCTTCGTCAGGATATGGAAGCTGTCTGCGGATAGACTGGGCCAGAGAGCTCTTCTCCGGAACCAGAGCGTCCCGCAGACTCCGGTAAGCCAGAAAGATCCCCACCGCCGCTGCGCCTCCTCCCAAAAACGGACTGAGCCGATAAACAAGGCGCATCTCCTCATCCAGCCGGGCTGTCTCCTCCGGAAGCGACAGCCCCATGAAAAAGAAGCACAGAAAGACTCCTCCTGCCAGGAAAAAGATCCCGGCCAGGATCAGTCCGCTCAGCCGCCCCCGGGTCCGATGGAGACAGTACCCCTCCTCCGGCCCATCCGGCTGCTGCTTTTTATTCCACCGCATAATGAGTAAAATTACCGGTATGGCAAAGATGCGCAGACTAACTGCCAAAACTATGTAGACCACCACATTCCAGGGCCATTTGAAATAAAAACGTTTTTTTGAAGATTCCTTTGATTCCATGATACCCTCCTCATCTTTATGCTTCCTCATCTCTATCTCTGATTCCTTTTACAAAACAGAAAAACGCCCCAGCGGCATCCTGTCATTTTGACAAGATACCGCTGGGGCGTGAAAAAGCCGCAAGGGAAGAACCGCATCTGCCAGCTGATGCAGTTTCTTCGGCTGCTAAAATAGTTCTGCTGTTTTTTAAAATAACCGGCTGCTGTCCGGGGACTTTGTCCATAACGGCACATCCTTACAGGCATTATTTCTTTTTATTATATCATAAGGCACTCGGCATGGGAAATGTTTTGTCCGTTCCGGCAATTAAGGTTTTGTTAATATTTGAGTCTCTCTGTCTGAACCGGAATTCCGGAGTGCCTGCTGCGGGATGCTTCGCCGAGTTTGACCGGTTTCTCCGTCAGCCGGCCGCTTTCTTCCTCACCAGTTCTTTCCCCGAAGTGACCACGATTGTCACTCCCAGGATCATCAGCAGTACCGCCACGATCAGCTGCAGACCTTCTACCATGAACACACCCGTTCCGGCGGAGAATGCCTGTACCAGAGAAATGGTGCGCTGCACCAGCGCCGTGAAGGTCACGCAGAGCATAATCACAAAGGGCGGTATCAGAGTTCTCAGCTCCCTTCCCGTAATCTTCAGGAATACACACAGAGTAATCAGAACCAGCGCGCTCAGAAGCTGATTGGCGCTTCCGAACAGGGGCCAGATATTGGAGTAGCCCACCTGCGTCAGAATATAACCGAAAATCAAGGTAATCAGCGTCGCAAAATACTTATTGCAGAGAACCTTTCTCCAGCTCTCCGCATGTTCCATATCATCTACGCTGAAAAGCTCCTGGAAGGACATACGTCCGATACGGGCCACGGAATCCAGCGTCGTAAATGCCAGAGCAGACACGCACATGGTCATGAAGCACTGGGCCACATAAACCGGGATGCCGAACATCTCCAGGAAGCCTGCCACGCCGGAGGAGAAAATCTGAAACGGCGTTCCCACCGCCGCGGTGCCATCCGCGCCGGCTGCGGCTCCTGCCACGCAGAGGGCAATGACAGCCAGAAGGCTTTCCAGGACCATGGCCCCATAGCCCACCTTCAGCATATCCTTTTCATTGGAAACCGTCTTGGAAGAGGTACCGGAGGATACCAGGCTGTGGAAACCGGATACCGCTCCGCAGGCCACCGTTACAAACAGAATCGGAAACAGATTTCCCAGGCTCTCATTGTGGAAGCCTGTATATGCGGGAAGATTCATCGTGGGATGCGCAAACACAAGACCCAGAACTGCTCCCGCAATCATTCCTGCGAACATAAAGGTGGACATATAATCTCTGGGCTGCATCAGGAACCACATAGGCAGAACAGCCGCCAGGAAGATAAAAGCAAACGCTATGTAAATCCACATGTCTTTTCCCAGAATTACCGGAAACGACATACCAAATACGAAGGCGAGAATCGTGCAGACCAGTCCAAGCACAATCTCTTTCCAGCCTGTGAATTTCACTTTCTTCTGAATCAGTCCAAACACAGCCGCGAACAGAATGAAGAACAGAGAAATGCTTCCCGCAGCCCCGTTTACTGTGGCATTTTCAGAAAGCGCCGCCACACCGTCTGTCACCACATATGCGTTAAAGGTATCCGCAACCATGTCTGCGAAAGCAGCTATTACGATCAGCGTAAACAGCCAGCAGAATCCGAGGAACAGTTTCCGTCCCGCCTTGCCGATGTATTTTTCGATCAGAAGCCCCATAGACTTTCCATCATTCTTCACGGAAGCATACAGAGCTCCGAAATCCGTCACCGCACCAAAGAATATTCCGCCCAGAAGAATCCACAGCAGCACCGGCAGCCATCCAAAAGCCGCCGCCTGAATTGCTCCGGTCACAGGGCCCGCTCCGGCGATAGAGGAAAACTGATGAGCAAATACCGTCCATCCGTCTGTGGGCACATAATCCTGTCCGTCATTGTGAAGGACTGCGGGTGTCTCCGCCTTGGGATCAATACCCCATTTTTTTGCCAGCCAGCGTCCATACAGCACATATGCCGCAAAAAGGCACACTGCCGCGATCAGTACAATTACCAGTGTGTTCATACATTTCACCCTCCTTTTAATTATAAATCCGGGCTCCGGCTTTTTCCGCCAGCCCGGGCTTCATTGTAAAAAGGACAAAAAAAACGCCCTCCTGCAGATCTCTCTGCAAGAAGACGAAGTATCTTTCCTCCGCGGTACCACTTCTGTTACCTTTAAGGTCTCTCTATCCCGTCGGCCGGTATTTCCCATCGTGCCCTGGCATATATGGCATACGGCGCGCAGGTGATCCCGGATTAACAGGTTTCCTTCTAACGGTGGAATTCCGATCAGAACTACTTTTGAAACTTTCGCCCTGACTGCTCGCAGGTGATGACTTTCCTCTCGCGCTGTTTCCTTTCACCAGCCGGAAACTCTCTGAAAGCGCTTCTTTCGGAAGCCGTGTCCTGTTCTTAGCTTTGTCGTTTTACAATTTAGATTTATTATAAATTAAATTTTGACAGTGTCAAGAAAATATTTTGTTTCTTTTTCATCTCTTTCCGAATTTTTTGCGGTTTTCCTTATTTTCAAAAGTATTTTCAGCACAGCAGAAAATCTGTGCCACAGAATCTGCCACAGATTGACGCTGTCAAAAATTTCATAGTATCATAAATTCAATGAAACCTAATTCATTTTCTGCAGGAAAGGAGCCTGTCGCCATGGAAACAACAGATCTCAGTATAAAGGAAACGGCACTTCAGGAACAGATTTCCGAAAAAAGAACACAGCTCTCCGAGTTATACCTGTCTCTTGGTCAAAAATATTATGAGTTCCACCGTAATGACGCGGAGCCTGCAATGCAGTCAGCTGTGGAGGCGGCAGACGCCGCAGAAACGGAACTCCGGCAGCTCGAAAGCCAGCTGAAAAAGCTGAAGGACGGCCTGATTTGCTCCAGCTGTGGAGCAGAGCTCAGTGAGGGAGACAGGTTCTGTCCCGGCTGCGGAAACAGAATCCTTCGAAATCATTCCGAAGAAGACAACGCCTCCTGTCCAAGATGCGGAACCGCGGCGGCGGCAGGCCAGAGATTCTGCGTAAAATGCGGCTGTCCTTTATCTGAGGAACCGGAAGAAAGCACGGAAAACACCTCTTTTGAGCCGGAAGTCCCGGCCGGCCCTGCCGTATGTCCCAGCTGCGGCGAGCCGGTGGATGATGATATGGCTTTCTGCATCTCCTGCGGATACAGACTGAAGCGCTGACTTTTTAAATCCAGATAAAAACCGTATAAGGACAGGTGAGATCCATGTATTGTACACACTGCGGAACACTCAACGAAGGCCGGGCGCGTTACTGCAAAAAATGCGGTACGCCGCTGGAATCTCCGCCAAAGGAAGAAAAAACATATAGTCCAGACAACAGGATTCAGGAAAACACTGCTGCGGAATCTCCGGGCAGAAAATGGCTTCTGCTCGCGGCAGGAATTCTGGGAATTCTGCTTCTCATCGTGCCGGTATACCTGTTTCTGAGCGGCAGACAGCGCAGTGGTTCCCTGGAATTCTCACAGCAGTATCAGAACAGAATCATAACAAAACGTCAGAACATGTATCAGGGGGCTGTCTTATTCAAACAGCCCCCTGATTCCATCCACGAACCCATCCAGAACGCCTTTCTCCTGCTCCTCCTGCAGCGGCAAAGTCTGCCCCATATAGATAAGTTCATCGTCTTCTTCTACCCGCAGATTATTTACCACAGTAACACATCCTGAACAGGAGGATGTCACCTTCCAGTCTCCTTCTGTAATCACCGCCGTATAGCTCAGAGAATTTCCGGATACAGTGACTGTCCCCTCCAGAACCTGCTCCTCATCTTTCTGGCTCGTCACTGTCACAGTCGGAGTTTCTGACACAGTCTCGGGAAAGCCCACATGCACCACGATATATTTTTCCGTGCTTTCTGTCTCCCACAGATACCCCTGTTCCAGAAGGCTGTCCATATATTTTCTTTCTGCGCTTTTCTGTCTTATGATACCGGTCAGCCCTGCAGCCGCTGTCATTACGATAACCGCCGCAGCTGCTACAGCCGCTGTTTTCTTTATTCCTGCGGGCAGTGAGCCAAGCGGACGCGCCTGCGCGTCCATTTTGCGAACGCCGCGGGGGTCAAATCCTCCGCCTCTTGATGCGCTGCCAGTCTGATGTCCGTTGCCCGCAGCGGAGTTTTTGACTTTGGATGCCAGTTTTCTGTTGTCTTTTTCTTTCTTTTTCATCTTTCCTGCCTCAAAACTACTGTACAGTTCATAATCCTGCTGCCGGTCTCTGGCTCCACCTGAACCTCTTCATACCCTTCCGCCCGGACAGAAAGCATCCCTGTCTCTTCCAGATTCACCATGGGACATACATAGCGGTTTTCTTCCAGCTTCACCAGCTCCAGCTGGCTGCCTGATGAATCCGTGACGCTTACCTCCTCCGGAAAAATTTCATTCCCTTCTGTGTCACAAAAGCTGAATCTCACAATCCAGTTCTCCATCAGATGAGTGTCCGCTGCCAGATCATATTCCGATGTTCCGTCAACAGTTCCCACGCCCAGACAAATAGATAACCCGTCATATTTCTGAACAAATTCATAGGTATCTTTTTTCACATGGATACTGCAGGTGCCATCCTCATCGAGCGCCTCCTCCACCGCCTTGCCGGTTCCGCTTTCTCCGATCAGCTGGAAGGAAATGTCTTCAGCCTGAATAGAACTGTCTTCCGGCAGTGACAGATTGATTGTAAGCGGAGATTTGACAAGTCCGATCTGCGCTCCCAGAAAGCGGATTCCATTCCAGCAGAGAAAGACAATCAGAACAATGACGAAAAGAACTGCCCCGCCTCCAATCAGCAGCTTAAAGCCGGCGTCCAGAATTCCCTCAAAAAAGCCGAATATCCCGCCGATCAGTCCTCCTCCGGAACCGGAGCAGCCTCCAGAACTTCCTCCCGTATAGCCGCCGCCTGCGTATCCGCCGGAGTACCCGGAATCATAACCGCTTTCCGCAGAAGCCCTTCCATATTCCGGCTGAGAAGAATAGCCGCTTCCGGAATATCCATCTTCTTTTTTTGTCTGACCGCCATCTGAGCTTCCGCCGGAGCTGCCGGAATTACGAAAACTGTCATCCCCGTCCAGATAAGGGCAGTGCCTGTAGCTGGTGCTTCCGCTGCAGTAATTTTTCCAGTAAGACGAGTCTACATACATTCCTTCCTGATTGCAGTACCATCCCTTGGACGGCCCGCTTTTGGCCTGATTTACATACGGACAATTTCCCATATTTTCTGCTCCTCTTCGCTCAATAAACTTTTGCGCCCACGTAATCTATGTGAGATACTTCTTTTCCCACTTTCGAAGCAGCTCCGCTGACTGGCTTTCGTCCAGCACATTTTCTCCGTCCGCAAAACTCTGCAGAAAATCGTAGGTTGCCTCCAGGATATCCCTCTCTTCAAACCAAAATACCTGAAACTGATTCTGATAAACATACTGGAACAGCATGCTGCTTCCCCTGTGGGCAAGAATTTCCCAGTGATAACTCAGCGGAAACTCTTCCGCCGGTACCATGCGGATGTGATACCAGCCCTCATCCACCGCTTTTAAAACCCGATCTACCAGTTCTCTCCGATCCTCTCTGCTCACCGGCTCCGCAAAGAAAACAGCCGGATATTCCCGGAACACGCCTGTTTTGATGAACTCCTCTACAAAAGAGCAGTTCATCAGCTCCACCGCCTGCCCCTGTTTCTTTCTCTGGTATGGTGTTGGAAAAATCTGTCCTGTTCAGATATACCAGTCCCCATTTGGCCTGTTCGCCTCCAAAACTGTCCATACTTGATACCAGCGGATGGCTCTGCTGACACATTTTATCAAAAAACTCATTCAGATACTCCACTGTCCTTGGGTCATTATGTAAAATTGCCGTCTTCCTGTCTGAGGATATCTGAATGCCATACTTCTCTGTGACGGCCAGATAGGGCATCACATTCATGGTCCCATAATGTTCCCTTGGTTTTCCATAATAATAGCGCGGCTCATAATGGCAAATCCCCACGCTGTAGCGCAGAATTCTCCGGATAATTTCCAGGTTGCTGCAGCCATCCTGGCCGCTGTCCGGTTCCAGACAGATAAGCTGGGTCACCTTTGTGTTCTCCAGACCGCCTTTCACCAGCATCAGAGATTCCATCATCAGATCATAATCAGGCTGAACCAGAAGCTTCAGTTCTCCGCCCCGCTCTGCGGTTTCGTAAATCACCTGATGGACAATCCGGTTTACCTCCAGTTCTCCCCGGATCAGACCCTGGTTTTCCACCTCCGCCGGAATCTTCTCCTGTACTGTCTTCACCGTCTCTGTTTTCCCTTCCTCCAGAGTCAGAAGCGATTCCAGAATCTCCCGGACCTTCCGGCGCCGGTTATAGTTTTTCATTCCTATCCGGGTGATTTCATAGGCTTCCAGCACGTCCGTCCTTTCATCCGGCGTCAGATGCAGATCTGCCATAATCGACTCCAGCTGAACCCGGTTCTGCAGCGGCCGCCTGTCTTTTATATATTGATAAAGGGTTGATCTTTCGATTCCGCTGCTTCTGGCCAAATCAGCTATGCTCAATCCTTTCTGATCAATAAAATACTTCAGCTTTTCTGACAAAACCGACATTTTCCACCATTCCTTTTCAGCCTTCGTAAAATACCGTTTCTATGATATTATATATTTTTTTATACTGTCAATCTGTGGCAGATTTTGTGGCATTATTTTTGTGCCGATGAAGGCTTTCCGCGCGGAACAAATCTGCATACGGAACTATGGGATATGACAAAAGCACATTCCGGATATTTTCTGGCAAGCGCAAGTATTTTATCCGTGCCTCCGGGAGCATACAGCATCCATGTATAGATTCCCAGCCTTTTCCCCTGTTCCAGCACACGGAGATACTCTTTTTCATTCTTTTCATATTCTTTTCCGGAAATAATCAGGCTGATGGACCAGGGAATATTAAATTGCTCCTTTTTTTCCAGCGCGCGGATCTTTTTTGCTCCGGCCGTACAGCTGTTATAGCCCAGATTAATTCCGAAATTGATAATTTTTTCCGTATCTACATGGACGGCCATATCCGGGATCAGCCTGTAATAAGCGCTGTTCTCATCCCGGAGCATGGACTGGGCTGTCTCAAAAAAACGGCTCTGGAACCGCCCCTCCGAAAAATTCAATGCCATATCAATCAGGTTCCGGGTGTTTCTTTTCGGAGAATCCCGGATATCCCGGATCGCCTTTCTTACGATTGTCTCTATCAGAATCTGAGGAAATACAGCGCTCATACGAAAAAACCTTCTTTCTCATGTTTCCATATTCCTTATTTCTATATTTCTGCCATCTCTTTGGACAGCAGACTGTCATGATTCCCATTAAAAATACCTTATTCGGTTCTCCTCTGTTTCTCAACGGACAAACCCGCAGATTTGTCCAAAAATGTAACACTCTCTTCTTTTGTCGTAATTTTTGACACTGCCAGATTTCTGTCCCATGACATTTATTTTTTCTTTTTTTATAATCTGCTTAAAATTTAAAAATTTAAAGCATTTGCCTGGAAGACAAATGCAAAAAACGCAAAAGAAAGGAACGATTTATTATGACTGGCATGAAAACCTCCATGCAGAACTTTGCAATCAATCAGGCGCTTAAATACATAGAAGGCGATCCGGAGACCAACATTCCAAAGCTGATGGCTCTGGTTGATAAATACTCTCCGGAAAACTGGTACAAGGGACAGCGCGACGCGATCCGCGGCGTCATTGAAAGGAAAGACAACTGGTATCAGCTGATTCTGAAAATTTATGATCTGGACCCCGGCGTAAGAAAAGCCTTTTTCCAGAACTTTCTGTTCAATGCCAGCTTAAGCGGCACCTCCCGCCAGAACGAGATGAAAGAAACTTACGGCTGCAATATTCCCTGGGCAATCCTGCTTGATCCCACCTCCGCCTGCAATATGCACTGTACCGGCTGCTGGGCGGCAGAATACGGAAACCGGCTGAACCTGAGCCTGGAAACCATCGACTCCATCATCCGCCAGGGCAAAGAGCTGGGCGTCTACATGTACATCTACACCGGCGGGGAGCCTTTGGTCCGCAAAGCCGACTTGATCAAAATCTGTGAGATGCACCCGGACTGCGAGTTTCTGTCATTCACAAACGGCACGCTGATAGACGATAATTTCTGCCAAGAAATGCTGCGCGTGAAGAACTTTGTTCCGGCTATTTCCCTGGAAGGCTTCGAGGATGCCAACGACGGACGGCGGGGAGACGGAAGCTACGCAAAGGTAAAGCACGCCATGGATCTTCTGAAAAACTCCAGGCTTCCCTTTGGAATCTCTACCTGCTATACCAGCCGGAATTACCAGGATATCAGCAGCGAGAAATTCTTTGATTACATCATTGATTCCGGCGCGCTGTTCTGCTGGTTCTTCCATTATATGCCCGTTGGAAACGACGCCGCTGTAGAGCTTCTTCCCACACCGGAACAGAGAGAGACTGTTTACCGCCGTATCCGGGAATTCCGTAAGACGAAGCCGATCTTTACCATGGACTTCCAGAACGACGCCGAGTATGTAGGCGGCTGCATCGCCGGCGGACGGAACTACCTGCACATCAACGCAAAGGGAGACGTGGAACCCTGCGTATTCATCCACTATTCCAACTGCAACATCCACGAGACCTCTCTTCTGGACGCGCTCAAAAGCCCGCTCTTTATGGCCTACCACGACGGACAGCCCTTTCATGAAAATATGCTCCGTCCCTGCCCCATGCTGGAGAATCCGGAAAAGCTGCGGGCCATGGTAAAAGAGACGGGAGCTGTCAGCACCGACTACCAGAGTCCCGAAGCTGTGGACAGTCTCTGTGACAGAACCTCAAAATACGCGGAGAAATGGACGCCGAAGGCAGAAGAACTCTGGGAGGCAGACGGAAAGTCAAAGAAGCAAAAAGGAGCATAAGCAATGGCTGATTATCAGATTTTTACAGACGCCACGGCAGATTTGAGCCCTGAAATGCTCTCAGGGCTCCCTCCTGTAGAGATGCCATCGGCGTCTCCTGGCCTCTTTCTATCAATGTAAACACCTTTGGAACAGGCCGTATTTCTGACAAAATTCTTGAAAAATGGATTGAAAATAATCTGGATCTGTACCCCGCAGCTATCATCAATCGGCTGCAGCTGCGCAATCCCATTTATGCATCCACCACCAATTACGGACATTTCGGAAACAGCTGCTTTTCATGGGAGCAGATAGGCGATACTCTTATCAAGTCCCTGAAACAGCTTCTTGTAAAACATATGGTTTAATGTTTCCGCCCCAGCTCCCAGAACGCCACCGCGCTGGCCGCTGCCACATTCAGCGAGTCCACGCCGCGGGACATGGGAATCCGGACCGTATAGTCGCAGTCAGCGATCGTAGAGAATGCCAGGCCGTCACCTTCTGCCCCCAGAATGACGGCCAGCTTCTCTTCTGCCAGAAGCTGAGGGTTATCAATACTGACCGAGTCATCACGGAGCGCCATGGCTGCCGTCCGGAATCCCAGCTCTCTCAGAAGACGGATTCCCTTTTCCGGCCAGGCATCCTTCTCAAAAAAAGTCCAGGGAATCTGAAAAACCGTTCCCATGCTGACACGGACCGCCCGGCGGTACAGGGGATCGCTGGAATCATAAGTCAGAAGAACCGCGTCGATTCCCAGAGCCGCCGCCGAGCGGAAAATCGCCCCTACATTCGTGGGATTTACCACGTTTTCCAGAATGGCAATCCGGCGGCTTCCTTCGCAGATCTGCCGTACCTCCGGAAGCGGCGGCCGGCGCATGGCACAGAGCATCCCTCTGGTCAGCTTGAAACCGGTGAGCTGCGTCAGCACATCAAATTCCGCCGTATAGACGGGAACGTTACCGATTTCTCCGCATCTTCGGATGATTTCTTTTGCTTCCCCTTCGATATGCCTCTTCTCCACAAGGCAAGAGACGGGCCGGTATCCCGCGTCCAGCGCCCGCTCGATCACCCGCGGACTCTCCGCGATGAACATTCCCTTTTCCGGCTCGCAGCGGTTCAGGAGCTGATTCTCCGACAGGCGGGCATACACGTCCAGCTCCGGCGCCTGAAAGTCTGTGATTTCGATGATGTTAGAAGTATTCATTTCTGTCGTTCTCCATATGTTTCTCAATTTTCTTTTGATAGATTATATTTTCTGTCCTTTATCCGATCAAAACCGCGCAGCTTTTCCCTGCCGGAAACAAAACTCCGCTGTCTTCCTTCACATCTCTGCGCTTTCCTTCCGCACGCAGGATCAATCCCTCTTCATTCTTTCTATACTGGCGCACGCACAGATTTCTGTAAATCTGCTTTTCTCCATATAGATACCAGGTCCACAGGACCCTGGAAGCATCCCTGACCACAAATCTGTCTGCTTTATTTTCCACCACCTCAGGGTCCGTGATATACAGAGACTCGCCGCCCTTAAAATGAATGGAAATGCTGTCTTCTGTCCATTTGACGGTCTTCACCTGATGAAAATTATCACCGGGCCTTCCAAACCATTCTCCCCAGATACAGACGCTCCCACCCTTTATTTTCAGTTCTTCCTTAAAGTACTCTCCCATGAAGCATTTTACCTTGTCCAGAAGTTCTCCGCACTCCGGATATTTTTCGATCCGTTCTCCGCTCATCTGGTCTCTGTATAAAAAGCGGCCTGTATGAAAATACCTGCAGTGCAGATAATGGATTTCTGTCTCAGCAAAACGCTTATCCTGTTCACAAAGCTCATACCAGTATCTGTTTTTCGTTTCCATCACGATATAGGCTTCTGTCTTTATTCCTGTATCTACAGACCAGACTACATCGTTCATTTTGGGGAGATAAGCGCAGATTTTTTCAATCACATCCGACAGCGTTTCATTTTCTGCCACCGGAAAAATCTTTTCATTTGGAGCCGTTACGTCGTCCCCCATACATACGCTTTCCCGGTCTACCGTAAGCTCAATATGCCTGGCTTTCTTTTTTACTTTTTTTCTAAACAACATAAACTTTTTGACCTTCTTTATTCTTAATTGGCGAAGACATTTCCTCCCTGTCAGTCAGAGATACTTTTTTCCAATTATAACATCTGTTTTTTCTTGAGGAAACTGTTCTCGACTGATATACTGAAGACAGATGCCATAAGTTTACGAGAGTATATACCTATGCAAACTTATGATATAGAAAGCAGATTACTGTGAACGAAGCAAATAATAATAGATTACTATGAGATAAGGGGGATTTCCATGCGTCTGCTGATCAAACAGCGTGTCTTTTCCTGGTCAGACACCTATGATATTTATGATGAAAATGAAAACATACGCTATTTTGTAAAAGCAGAGGTTTTTGCACTGGGCCACCAGCTTCATGTATATGATGCCTGGAACAATGAAGTCGGCCGGATCAGTCAGGAGCTTCTGACTTTTCTGCCCGCTTTTGAAATAGAAGTAAATGGGGTAAAGCAGGGAACGATTCAGAAGAAATTTTCATTCCTGACGCCAAAGTACGAGATAGATTTCAACGGCTGGCGCGTGGAAGGCGACTTTCTGGGCTGGGATTACGACGTCTACTCCCAGTGCTGTCCCATTATTCATATTACCAAAGAGGTTCTGCACTGGGGAGATACTTATGTCATCGACATTGCGAATCCGGAAGATGAACTGATGGGACTGATGCTTGCCATTGCTATTGACGCTGCCAATTGTACAAACTGACCGCGTTCATTCTATTTTTTATTCTTTACGAAAATACCCCCGGCTGCAAAGGAAGTATCTTTTTCATCTCTTTCTCTGTCAGCCAGGGATATCCTGATAAAACTTTTTTTATTTTCTAATTCTGGAAGCTTACGTTTCCCTGAAGCCACACAATTCCTTTAAATCTTCTGCCCACTGCCGGCTCTCCCAGCAAATCCTTCTGATTGATACAAACCTCAAAAATCAGATCATGACTTTCAATTGTGAGTATATATACTCTCTCTCTGGTCAGGCTGTTTTCTACCATCTCGATATTCAGAATTTCGCCAAGTACATTATAATGATCACACTCTACGCCATAAGGCATAAAGTAGGTGGACACAATGGAAAACACATCTTCATCCGCAATCCGCCTGGAAATCATGGAATAAGTGTCCATATCCTCCAGTGTCAGGTTTTCAATGGCTTCCTCATCTCCCTCTCTGGCTGCTTTGAGAAGACGGGTTCTCTGCAGAATCGCTTCCGAATTTTCCTCTTCTGTCATGCGTTTTGCCACAGGAAGAAGAATCCGTCCGTCAATGGAAAGACCGGAAAAACGAATCCGCGCGGTGCAGGATGACAGATGATTCAGGTGGCGCTCACTCAGATAATCCACAATATTCTGCACATAGAAAATGATGGTTACTCCCATGGACAGATCTTCACAGACACCTGCATAAGATTCCTTCTCCGCATGACGCTCTATGCTGATATTATCATAAAATTTTTCCTGCGTTCCCTCAAAATAAGGAAAATAATAATCTCTCTGATAATCGCCTTTCTCATCATATTCTCCCCGGAGAATAATCCCCATCCGCGGAGCGAATTCTTTTTTTCTCTCGGAGAAATCATTTCCGTTCCCGGAAAACGCGGTCTTTTCACTTTGATAAGAATCCTCTGTCATTTCCAGAAGATGCTTCAGCTGTTCCTTATTTTCTATACTGCTGAAGCCTACAGCTCTCAGGTATTCGTGCACTGTATTCACCTCCTCAGGATCAGGTTATCCACATTTCCACGTGCTTTTCCACAAATGTGGATAAAGCTTACTATTTGATAATGGTCTTTCCTCCCATATAGGGCTGAAGAACCTTCGGTATCTTCACTGTGCCGTCCGCCTGAAGATTATTCTCCAGGAACGCAATCAGCATTCTGGGCGGAGCAACTACGGTATTATTTAATGTATGCGCAAAATACTTGCCCTTCTCCCCGTTAATACGGATTTTCAGGCGGCGCGCCTGAGCGTCTCCCAGATTGGAACAGCTTCCCACCTCAAAATACTTCTTCTGGCGGGGAGACCAGGCTTCCACATCCACAGACTTCACCTTCAGATCTGCCAGATCTCCGGAACAGCACTCCAGAGTTCTTACAGGAATATCCAGAGAGCGGAATAAATCCACGGTATTCTGCCACAGACGATCAAACCACATGGGGCTCTCCTCCGGCTCGCAGACCACGATCATTTCCTGCTTTTCAAACTGATGGATACGGTATACGCCGCGCTCCTCCAGACCGTGGGCTCCTTTTTCCTTACGGAAGCAGGGAGAATAGCTGGTCAGAGTCTTCGGCAGCTCATCTTTCTGAAGAATCGTGTCAATAAATTTTCCGATCATGGAATGTTCGCTGGTTCCGATCAGATAGAGATCCTCTCCCTCAATCTTATACATCATGGCATCCATTTCCGCGAAGCTCATAACGCCTGTAACTACATTGCTGCGGATCATAAAGGGCGGCACGCAATAGGTAAAGCCTCTGTCGATCATAAAATCACGGGCATAGGCCAGTACCGCGGAATGCAGTCTTGCAATATCTCCCATCAGATAATAAAATCCGTTTCCGGCTACCTTTCTTGCGCTGTCCAGATCGATTCCATGAAATTTTTCCATAATTTCAGTGTGGTAGGGAATCTCAAAATCAGGAACCACCGGTTCTCCGAAACGTTCTCTCTCCACATTCTCGCTGTCATCTTTTCCAATGGGAACGCTTGGATTGATGATATTGGGGATCACCATCATAATTTTCAGGATCTTCTCATCCAGTTCTTTTTCCTTTTCCGACAGCTCTGCCAGACGGTCTGCCTGTGCAGCCACCTGTTTCTTTACTTCTTCTGCCTCATCCTTTTTGCCCTGCCCCATCAGAGCGCCAATCTGCTTGGAAAGCTTATTTCTGTCTGCCCGCAGGCCGTCCGCCTCCTGCTGAGCGGCACGCTTCTGCGCGTCAAGCTCGATTACTTCGTCCACCAGTCCAAGCTTCTGGTCCTGAAATTTATTTCTGATATTCTGCTTTACAATTTCCGGATTTTCCCGTAAAAACTTAATGTCTAACATCTTTTTTCTCCTTTTTCATTCCTGCGCTATATTTTAAAACTGTATTTCAGCGTCAGACTTATTTTTTATCATATACCAGTCTGTACTCTTTTTCAAGACTGGCTTTTTGCTTTGTCAAGAGCAGCCTGCTCTTCCTCAGAAAGCTGAATAACGCTTTCTCCGTTTACGATCTCTTTGATATAGGAATACCCGCCTTCCTTCGCATATACAGAATTCATGAGAAAACCGTTATTCTGCTGATCCAGAAGAGCAAGGGCATAACTCAGATCCCCGCTCATCTCACGAAAAGCGTTATATTTTACCATTCCCATTTTCTGATAAGTAATACGCTGATTTTTTCGAAGACCAATGATATCTTCCCGCAGTATCTGATTCATCTGGTCAAGCTTTTCATTCTTTTCGATACAGGAAAGAATCGTATCTTCCATACTTTCCGCATCTTTTCCTCTCATAAAACGGTCATATCTGCGGTGCAGTTTTTTTAGTTTACATAACGCCACAATTACCAGAATGAAAAGAATCAGAATCAGCACAAGCATCCCGATCAGAATGTATGCCGCGTCAATTCCTGTCATCTGATATACATAATCTAACATTGGACTCATCTTTTGTTTCCTCCTGCCGCTAACGATTCTCTGCGTGTGTAATGATGTCAATGATTCGCTCCAGATCTTCTCTGGAGTAATATTCTATTTCAATCTTTCCTTTCCCCTTCGCGTTCTGACGAATCGAAACTTTCGTACCTACCGCTTCTTTCATCTTCTCTTCCAGGTCAGTGTAGATGAAATCATGTATGGTTTCTTCTTTCTTCTTTTCTGCCTTTCCCTGCTGAATCTTCTTTACCAGCTTTTCCACTTCCCGGACACTGAGTTTTTCATCGAATACTTTTGCCGCTGTAGTATACTGAAGCTCCGGATCTTCGATTCCCAAGAGAGCTCTCGCATGTCCTGTGGAAAGCATATCGTCAATGACCATCTGCTGGACTCTCTCATCCAGCTTCAGAAGCCGCATAGAGTTTGTCACGGCTGTCCGGCTCTTCGATACACGCTCCGCCACTTCATCCTGTTTCAGATTAAATTCATTCAAGAGACGTTTATAAGCCAGTGCCTCTTCAATGGGATTCAGGTTCTCTCTCTGAATATTTTCGATCAGAGAGATTTCCACCACTTCCAGATCCGAATAATCTTTTACAATGACAGGAACCTCTTTCAATCCCGCCAGCTTTGCGGCACGCCAACGGCGTTCTCCGGCAATAATCTCATAAAAACCGTTTTTTTCCTGTACAATCAGAGGCTGGATAATACCAAACTGTTTGATCGAATCTGCCAGCTCTACCAGCGCGTCTTCATCAAACTGTTTTCTGGGCTGGTCCTTGTTGGGACCCACCTTTGATATTTTCACTTTCAGTTCTACCGGTTTTTCGACAACTTTTTCTACTACCTTCTCCACAACCTTTGTTTTGTCGGGCGCTGTAGTTTTAATCGTCTCGGGAATCAGACTGTCCAGTCCTTTTCCGAGTCCTCCTCTTCTTGCTGCCATTTTATTCGTCCTCCCTGCTAATTACTTCCTCTGCGAGAGCTCTGTAGCTCTCCGCTCCTGCCGACTTGGGATCATAGATGGTAATCGGATATCCATGGCTGGGAGCTTCCGCAAGACGTACATTTCTCGGTATGATGGTACTGTACACCTTCTGCTTTACATTTGCGCGTACATTTTCTACTACCTGAAGAGAAAGATTTGTCCGGGCATCAAACATGGTAAATACAATTCCTTCAATATCCAGATAGGGATTCAGACGCTCTTTTACAAGATTGATTGTATGTATCAGCTGGCTCAATCCTTCCAGAGCATAATATTCACATTGAATCGGCACAAGCACCGTGTCGGCTGTAGTCATTGCGTTTATAGTAAGAAGATTCAATGAAGGCGGACAATCGATCAAAATAAAATCATATACGTTTTTGATCTTTTCCACTTCTTTTCTGATGATAAATTCCTTATCCGGTATTCCAATTAACTCAATCTCCGCCGCAGCTAAATCTACATTGGAAGGAATTAAATGAAGATTTTCAAACTCTGTATATTCAATACATGACTGAATCGTTGTTTCTCCAAGGATCAAATCATATATTGTGTTTTCCACTTCATTCTTTTCTACACCTACTCCACTGGTAGCATTACCCTGAGGATCAATATCGATCAAAAGAACCTTTTTTCCCTTTTCTGCTAATGCTGCCGACAGATTAATTGCCGTCGTTGTTTTACCAACGCCACCCTTTTGATTTGCTACCGCTATAACTCTTCCCATAATTATTCTCCTCAATGTTTCACGTGAAACATTTATAAGTATAAACTGTTAATTCTCGCAGCTTCTAACTCAAGCACGTAACAAAGCAGACTTCCTGCAATTGGATTACTGACACTCTTCATAATCTGCCCGCATAGCTGAGATTCAGTTGTATGCTCTCATGCAGCCAGCTGATAGAAACAGCCATAGGTGTAAATATTATAAACCGTCAAAGTTCTGCCGTTGTCCTGCCACTGCAGCCTGTTTTCATTTTTAAAAGCATACTGCGAAAATATAACTCTTTGCCTAGATATTATAGCATAGAATTTAATCCATCTACAAGAGAACGAATGTTTCACGTGAAACATTTTTATTCACAAGTCAGCCATGCGAAAAAGAATAAATGAATTAACCGGGGGAGCTCGCTCACTAAGATTAATTCATTTGTTCTTTTTCATAGGGCGGACGCCCTATAAGCGAGAAGATGCTTCTCCTCCTTTAAGGCCGAAGGCTCAGATACTTCCCCGCATATTCGAGCTTCATGGCTGACTTTCTCCGGATTTCTTGATTCTTCAGCCATGCGAAAAAGAATAAATGAATTAACCGTGGGAGCTTGCTCACTAAGGTTAATTCATTTGTTCTTTTTTACCGGATTGGCTCCTTTGTCGGTGTCCCTGCTTTTCTCGGATACTTCTTTGGTGTTTCCTGAATCTTTCGAATGCAGAGCAGACATCTGTAAATATCCGATCCCGGCAAAAGAAACTCTTTCTGCTCTTCCATCTTTCCTCCGAGAATACGGACTGCCTTTTCCGCTCCTTTGATTTCTTCCTGAATTTTTTCCGATTTATACGGCACAAAACATCCTCCTGACTTTACAAAAGGAAGACAATATTCCGAAAGTGAAGCCAGATTGGCCACTGCTCTGGACACACAGCAGTCAAACTGTTCTCTGTACTCTGCTTTTCTGGCAAGCTCTTCCGCACGGCCGTGGACAGCATCAATTTTCTTCAAATCCAGTTTTTCTATAACTTCCTGAAGAAACTTAACCCGCTTATTCAGCGAATCCAGGAGTACAAGCTTCAGTTCCGGATATACAATTTTCAGAGGAATTCCCGGAAAACCTGCTCCTGTTCCCAGGTCGAGCCAATATTCTCCGGCCTTTGGTTCCAGAATATTTTTTATTGTCAGGCTGTCTACGAAATGTTTTCGGACCACATCCTCAAATTCTGTAATCGCTGTCAGATTCATCACTTCATTTTTCTGAATCAAAATCTCGTAATAACACGCAAATTGCTGAATCTGCTCTTCATTTAAAAAGATTTGGATTTCTCCAAAAGCTTTTCTTATATAATTCTGTCTTTCTTTTTCCATTCAGTTTTTCCTGCCCTTTCTCTGTTCCAGCCATACCAGAAGAACCGAAATGTCCGCCGGGGAAACGCCGGAAATCCGTGATGCCTGTCCCACAGACAGAGGCTTTACCATTTTCAGTTTCTGCCGTGCTTCTGTCCGAAGACTGGGAATTTCATCATAATCCAGATTTTCCGGCAGCTTTTTATACTCAAGCTTCTGAAACTGTTCCACCTGCTTCTGCTGACGGCGGATATATCCGTCATATTTAATATGAATATTTACCTGCTCCGCCACTCCTCTCAGAAGCCGGGGTCTGTCCGGATCAAGCGGCTCCAGAATCTCATAATTAAGTTCCGGCCTGCGGATCAGTTCCGCCAGAGAAATACCGGAATGAAGAGGGGTACTCTCATACTTTTCCAGGAGCTCCTGAACTTCTTCGGAAGTTCCCACAAATACCTTTTCTACCCGCTTAATTTCTTTCTCAATCTGACGCTCTTTCTCCAGAAGCTCCTGATACCGTTCTTCTGAAATCAGACCCATTTCGTATCCAATCTTTGTAAGGCGGAGATCCGCGTTATCCTGCCGTAAAAGCAGACGGTATTCTGAACGGGATGTCATCATCCGGTAAGGCTCTCTGTTTTCCTTTGTAACCAGATCGTCAATCAATACACCGATATATGCCTGGGACCGATCCAGAATCAGAGGGTCCTTTTTCTGAATCATCCGCGCCGCGTTGATTCCAGCAATCAATCCCTGAGCCGCCGCCTCCTCATACCCAGAGCTTCCGTTAAACTGGCCGCCGCTGAACAGACCATGAATCTTTTTAAATTCCAGACTCGCATAGAGCTGCCGCGCATCGATACAGTCATATTCAATCGCATAGGCATTTCTCACGATTTTCACATGCTCCAAACCGGCCACAGAAGAATACATGGCGTGCTGCACATCTTCAGGAAGGGAACTGGACATGCCGCCCACATACATCTCATTGGTATAGAGACCTTCCGGCTCTATAAATACCTGATGCCGGTTCTTATCGGCAAAACGGACCACTTTATCTTCTATAGAAGGACAATACCGGGGGCCGGTTCCCTCTATCATTCCAGAATACAACGGGGAACGATCCAGATTATTTCTGATAATTTCATGGGTCTTTTCATTCGTATAAGTCAGCCAGCAGGAAACCTGAGGAATCTGTACCGTATCCGGATCAGTCGTAAAAGAAAATGGTACAACCTTTTCATCTCCAAACTGCTCTTCCATTTTACTGAAATCAATCGAACGTCTGTCGATTCTGGCAGGCGTTCCTGTCTTAAACCGATACATTTCGATCCCAAGCTTTTTCAGAGAATCTGTCAGATGATTCGCCGCCTGAAGACCGTTCGGTCCCGTATAGGTACTCACATCCCCGTAGATACAGCGGGCTCTCAGATAAGTGCCTGTGCATAGAATTACAGCCTGAGCCTCATAGATCGCTCCGGAAGCAGTCTTTACTCCTTTTACGATCCGATTTTCTCCGGAGCCTTCTGTCAGAATCTCCGCCACCTCAGCCTGAACGATAGACAGGTGATCGGTATTTTCCAGAACTCTGCGCATACTGCGGCTGTATTCTGATTTATCTGCCTGGGCCCGGAGAGAATGCACTGCCGGCCCCTTGGATACATTCAGCATTTTCGACTGAATAAAGGTCTTATCGATATTTTTTCCCATCTCGCCGCCAAGGGCATCGATTTCACGGACCAGATGTCCCTTGGAGGTTCCTCCAATATTGGGATTGCAGGGCATCAAAGCAATACTGTCCACACTCACTGTAAACATTACTGTCTCTATCCCCAGTCTGGCACAGGCAAGGGCCGCTTCACAGCCCGCATGTCCTGCTCCGACTACAACTGCCTGGCACGTCTCTTTGTATACTGTATTCATAATATCTCCTGTTATCTATCCATTACCTGTCTGTTATCGGTCACTTATTTGCCCATACAGAATTTTCCAAATATTTCATTGATCAAATCTTCTCCCATCTCTTCTCCAAGAATTGTTCCCAGAGCCTGATAGGCGTCTGTCAAATCAATAGTGTAAAAATCTTCCGGCATCCCGTTCTGAATACTGTCCATCACCATGGACAGGCTTTCCTTCGCTCTCTGCAGAGCGGTCTTATGACGCACATTTGTGATAAGAACCTCATCATTAAAATCCAGTTCTCCCTGGAAGAAAAGGGAACGAATCTCTTCCTCCAGCTCACGGATTCCCTGTTCCTCCTTTGCTGAAATTAAAAGGACCTTATGATTCGTCCTTTTTTCCATCATCTGAGGGGTTATGGCAGACTCCAGATCTGACTTATTCAGAAGCACCAGCGCCTTTTTGCCCTTCAAAAGATCAAGAATCTCTTCATCGCTTTCATCCAGAGGCCGAGAACTGTCTGCCACATACAAAATCAGGTCCGCGTCCTCAGCCTGCTTCTTCGCTCTCTCTACTCCAATCTGCTCCACAATATCTTCCGTAGAACGGATTCCAGCCGTATCCAGAAGTGAAAGAGAAAGATCGCCGAGCTGAAGCTGCTCTTCCAGCACATCACGGGTTGTACCCTCTATCTCTGTCACGATAGCCCGTTCCTCTCCCAGAAGCACATTCAGAAGCGACGATTTTCCCGCATTGGGCTTTCCCAGAATAACCGTTTTGATTCCCTCTCTCAGTATTCGTCCGTTTTCTGAAGATTTCAAAAGCTTCTCTATTTCGCCCCCTATCTCTTCCACTGTTTTGTACAGCTTTTCCGCATATCCGTCCAGACTGATATGCTCCGGATCGTCCAGCGCCGCTTCCAGAAAGGCCGTCTCATAGAGAATCCGGGAACGGAGCTTTTCGATCTGCTGGCGAACAGATCCCTGAAGCTGAGATACAGAGGACTTCAGAGCCATTTTGTTTCTGGACTGTATCAGATCCATGACTGCCTCCGCCTGAGACAAATCGATTCTTCCATTCAAAAAGGCCCTCTTTGTAAATTCACCGGGTTCTGCCGGCCTGGCCCCGCTTCTCATTACCAGATCCAGAATCCGCTGCATCACAAGCCTTCCCCCATGGCAGTCTATCTCCACCGTATCCTCTGCCGTATAGCTGTGGGGCCCTCTCATTAGAAGAACAAGCACTTCATCCAGAACTTCCTCTCCATCCACAATCGTACCATAATGTACGGTATAAGAAGGCTGCCCTGCCATATTCTTATTTCTGTTATGAGGCCTGAAAATTTTTTCCATCACAGAAAACGCATCTTCTCCACTGATGCGGATAATTCCAATCCCGGAACTTGACATGGCTGTGGCCGCAGCCGCTATCGTCTCAAACTCTTTCATCTTTTCTTCCTTATCTACTACTCTGCGAACGTCTTCTTTTTCAATCCGGACAGGCGCTTACAGGAAACATCGCCCCATGCAGAAAAAGGAACGCATCAGCGTTCCTTTTTCTTATAATTACGGTTATAACGATTTCTTCCCCGTCCGTTGTAATTATCCAGGCGGACGCCTTCCTTCAATGAAACTACCACACGGCGGTAGGGTTCTTCTCCTTCGCTGTGGGTGCAGACATATTTGTCATTCTGAAGCGCGGAATGAATCACTCTGCGCTCGTAGGGATTCATAGGCTCCAGAGATACAGGCTTTCTCGTTCTCTTTACCTTCTGAGCGATATTTCTCGCCAGATTTTCAAGAGTCGCTTTTCTACGCTCACGATAATTTTCCGTATCCACCTTTACTCTGATATAATCGTCACTGCCCTTATTGACCACAAGACTGGTCAGATACTGAAGGGAATCCAGAGTCTGTCCTCTCTTTCCGATCAGAACGCCCATATCGTCGCCTTCCAGATCGATATTTACTTCATGCTCTTCCGGCTTCTGGGTGATAGTAATCTGAACCTTCATATCCATAGCCGCAAATACTTTCTCGAGAAAAGCTTTTACTTCCTCTGTATTTACCGGCTTGGCAGGAGCCGCTTTTACCTCTGTCACGGCTTTTTCCGGCTTCTGAGGATTCTGAGAAGTTTCTGCCTTCTCTTCCTTCTTTTCTTCTTTCACAGGCGCAGGCTTCTTCTCCACATTTTTCTGCTCTTTGACAGGAGCCTTCTTCGGCTTTTCCGCCTGCGGTTTTTCTTTCCGCGAAGGCTGCTCTTTATCCCTGCTCTCCGTCTTTTCTTCTTTCTTTTCCTCAGACTTCACAGGATTTTTCTCTTTCTCTTTTACCCTCTCAAGAAGAGCTTCCATCTCCTGCTCAGCCTTATAGCCGGCTTCTATCTCTGCATCCGTCTTTTTACGGGCTCTGATAACTGCTTTTTTACTTCCAATTCCCAGAAATCCTGAACTGCCCGGGGTAACTACTTCATAATCTACTTTATCTCTTGTGGTTCCAAGCTGTATCGCAGCTTCCAGAACTGCGTCTTCCACTGTCTTCGCTGAAACCTGAATACTTTCTTCCATTATCTGAAAACCCCCCGTTCCCTATTTTTTCTTCGTTTTTTCGTTATACTGCTCCACCATTCTCGCTTTTGCGGCAAGGCTTCCGGGTTTTGCCTCGCCCCTCTTATAATACTCCGTAGAATCCTTAATCTGTTTCTGACGTTCTTCCGAAGTAATCTCACGTTTCTTTGTATAATTCGGTTCTACCGATCTTGTACTTGTCCGCGCCACATTATTCAATCTTTCCGGCGGGAGTCCGTCCTTCTCACGTTTTCTGTTATATTTTTCGATATTCTTCTTAATCTCTTCATCAATGTCCATCTTTTCCAGATACTTATTGATCACAAGCTGCTGGACTGTACGGACCACAGCACTCATTACCCAGTAAATACCCACGCCGACGGGAAGCGTAAAGCAGAACCATACGGAAATCAGCGGCATGAAATTATTCATCATACGCATGGATTTCATCATATCCTCGCCGTTTCCATCAGCCGTGCTCACATTCGCCGCAGCCTGAGGCATCAGACGAACGCTGATCCACTGAGTCAGACCTGCCAGAATCGGAATCAGAAGAGCTACGATCATTAACAGATAAGCTCCCTCAGACCAGAACTGCTGGATGCTGAACCAGGGAGAATTGGAAATATTCAGTCCAATGAAATTATTAAATCCTTCCAGAACATTTCTTGCCTGATCGATTACTCCACTCAAATCCGGAAAATTGGACGCAAGGGAGTCCCACTCCGCGGTGGATGCTTTATTCAAAATATCAATAATCGTATTTTCGTTGAATTCCTGTCTGGAAAACTGAGCCGCGCTCGTAAGATTAGTCAGAAAATCCTGCGCGCCGGCGCTGTTCAGAAGCTCTGTAACCAGCGGATAATAAGCGGCTCTTACCTTATCCACGTAAGCCGGAATTGCGTATACCACCCGGTATACAGCCAGCAGGAAAGGCAGCTGAATCAGAAGAGGCAGGCAGCTTCCTGTCTGAGATGTGCCATATTTCGCGTATACGGCCTTCATCTCGTCCTGCATCTTCAGCATGGATACCTGATCCTGCTTACCCTTATATTTTTTCTGAATCGCCTGCAGCTCCGGATTCATCCGGACAGACATCCGTGAAAACTTCTGCTGCTTATAGGTAAGCGGCAGCATCAGGGTATAAATGATGATCGTAAAAAGAACAACTGCAAGTCCTACATTCGGAATTCCGATAGAATCCAGCAGATTAAATATCGCGTTAATCAGCCAGCCCAAAATAGACGCAAACTGCCCCAGGATAGGCGTCGCATTTTTTGTCAAAAACAAACCTGTCAATGAAAAAATCCTCCTTCAATTCTCCTTATGGTACGGGATCATATCCACCACTGGAAAACGGATTGCACCTTAGAATTCTCCAGGCAGCCAGAAGACCGCCTTTCAGGGCTCCGTACTTCTGGATGGCTTCCAGACCATACTGAGAACAGCTGGGAAAATAAGGACATTTCGTACGTTTCAACGGCGATAGATATCTTTGATAAAATTGAATCAATTTGATCAATACAATTTTCATTTTTTGATGACTCCCTGAAGCTTTCCCAAGTGAAGCAGCGCGCTGCTGATTTCATCCATGCTTTTTCCCTTTGCGCTGACCCTTGCGATGACTGCCATATCCAAACCACTATTGAACATGTCTTCATGCAGCCGGTAACTCTCCCGAATCAATCTGGTGATTCTGTGACGGACTACGCTGTTCCCCACTTTTTTACTGACAGAAACACCAAAACGATTCTTCTCCATCCCGTTTTCTTTCACATAGAGCACGAGATAACGATTTGCGCGGGATTTTCCTTCCTTATATAAAAGCTGAAAATCCCGGTTCTTTTTTAAAGACTCTGAATGCGGATATTTCATGTATCCTCCGGACTTCTGCCGCCATGTAACTGTGAAGATACTGAACAGTTACAAAGTACATAGGAAAATAGGCCACATATATGCGGCCTACGCGGATAACTTCTTTCTTCCTTTTAATCTTCTGGCTGCTAATACTTTTCTTCCACCAGCTGTACTCATTCTGGCTCTGAATCCGTGAACCTTAGATCTGGATCTTTTCTTCGGCTGAAATGTCATTTTCATCGTCTCTGGCACCTCCTATCTAAAAAACATCATTTCAATTATATTCATAAAATCCCGCAAAGTCAAGCAATTTGGCAGTATTTTTCTTTTTCTTCTTCCCTCCGTCATATCTTGTAGGACCAAAATATTTATCCACAAGATGTGGATAAGATGTGGATAACAAGTGGACAACCTTGTGTCTTTTCGTTGGAAATTTAATTCATTACTTGATCACACCCGTAATTTGGTATATTATAAATCATAGGATAAATTGCTCTTTTACGGGCATTGAGGAGATATAAGAATGAACTTGATAGAAAAAAACTGGAACGAGATTCTGGAGCATGTCCGGAAAGAGCATGAGCTGTCAGACGTGTCTTTTGAAACCTGGCTTCTTCCTCTGAAGGTGCACAGCGCCGAAAATCATGTGGTAAAAATCATTGTTCCCATGGGCGAACAGATGATCACTTATCTGAATTCCAAATTCAAGACTCCTATCTTTGTAGCCATCGCAGAGTTTACCGGCGAAAAATACGAGGTGGAGTTTATTACAGAAAAAGAAGCGGCAGAACAGAGCAGCGGCGCGGAAAAGCAGCGGAAAGACAGCGAAAGCAGCCAGAGTTCAGGAGCCATCGATTACGAAAAATCAAATATCAATCCGAAGTATACCTTTGACACCTTCGTAGTCGGAAGCAACAACAAATTTGCCCACGCCGCCTCCCTGGCTGTAGCCGAGACGCCCGGCAATGTGTACAACCCGCTGTTCCTGCACGGAGGCGTAGGACTGGGTAAGACCCACCTGATGCACGCCATCGCAAATTACATATTAAAAGAAAATCCATCCATGAAGGTTCTCTATGTTACCAGTGAGTATTTCACCAATGAACTGATCGAGACCCTTCGAATCGGCGATCCCTCCGGTATGACCCGTTTCCGCGAGAAATACCGGAATATTGACGTGCTTTTGATCGACGACGTACAGTTTATTATAGGAAAAGAAAGTACTCAGGAAGAATTCTTCCATACCTTCAACGCCCTTCACAGCGCGAATAAGCAGATTATCATCTCCAGCGACCGTCCTCCGAAGGATATCGAGACCCTGGAGGAGCGTCTCCGCACCCGTTTTGAATGCGGACTGATCGCAGACGTATCTTCTCCGGATTTTGAGACCAGGATGGCCATTCTGCGCAAAAAAGAAGAACTGGAAGGCTACCAAATCGACGATAATATCATTACCTATATTGCCACCAATATCAAATCCAATATCCGTGAACTGGAAGGCGCCTTCAACCGTCTGATCGCTCTTTCCACCCTGGAAAAGCGGCCTATCGACATGCTTCTGGCGGAAGAGGCCATCAAGGATATTATTTCACCGGGAGAAAACCGGAAGATCACGCCGGATCTGATTATTGAAGTGGTTGCGGAGCATTTTCATATCAGTCCTGACGACATCCGCGGAAATAAGCGTACTGCAAGCATCGTCTATCCGCGGCAGATCGTTATGTATCTCTGCAAGGAAAACGGAACTACCTATAAAAAGATCGGTGAGATTCTGGGAGGCCGGGATCATACGACCATCATGCATGGAGCGGAGAAAATCGAGCATGAGCTTCAGTCCAATGATTCCACCAGCCGTCTGATCAGTACGATCAAAAAGAAACTGAATCCCAACTGAGAAAGAATTTCAGCCTTACAGGATTTATCAACATTCTCATGTGGACAGGGTGTTGATCCTGTGGGGAAAACTGATCCGCCGTTTCAGGCATGTGTAAAACCCCGGGGGTTTACGGCCGGTTATACAGCGGTTTTTCACACAGTTATCCTTGCCGGATCTTCGGTATTTACAGGGCCTGAGACCAGTTTTCAACATATTCACAGCCCCTACTACGAATACGACGGATTTAATTATTTATATATACATACGCGCCCCCGGAAGGCGGAGGAAAGGAGTTATACACATCATGAAGTTTATCTGTAAAAAATCAGATTTATTAAAAGGTGTTAACATTGTCCTGAAAGCAGTTCCATCCAAGACAACCATGTCTATTCTGGAATGTATTTTGATCGATGCTTCCACCGGACAGATCAAAATGACAGCCAATGATATGGAACTTGGTATTGAGACTGTCATCGAAGGAGATATTCAGGAAAAGGGAATCATTGCCATTGACGCCAAGATCTTTTCCGAGATCGTGAGAAAGCTTCCGGATAATGATGTTACCATTGAGACAGACGCCGGATTCCAGATGCAGATTACCTGTGAAAAAGCCAGATTCAGCATTGCCGGCAAATCAGGAGAGGATTTTTCCTACCTTCCCTATATAGAAAAAGCAGAGCCTGTGGTGGTATCCCAGTTTTCTCTGCGGGAAGTGATTAAACAGACCATTTTTTCTATTTCTGATAATGAGAATAATAAGATGATGACCGGCGAACTTTTTGAGATCGATGGAAATCGTCTGAAAGTGGTTTCCCTGGACGGCCACCGGGTATCCATCCGAAACCTGGAGCTGAAAGAGGAATACCAGCCCAGAAAAGTGATCGTTCCGGGAAAGACTCTGATCGAAGTGAGCAAGATTCTGTCCGGAGAGATGGATGCTCTGGTAAATCTGTTTTTCACAAAGAACCATATTGTATTTGAGTTTGATGAGACGACCGTGGTATCCCGTCTGATCGAAGGAGAGTATTTCCGGATTGAGCAGATGCTTTCCACAGATTATGAGACGAAGGTAAAGGTCAATAAGAAAGAGCTGTTAAGCTGTATCGACCGCGCTACGCTGCTGATCCGGGAAAATGACAAAAAACCGATCATCATTCAGATCACTGACGGAGAGATGCGCCTGAAGCTCACGTCAGGACTTGGCACCATGAACGAAGAGATCGTAATCGAAAAGGAAGGAAAGGATATTCTGATCGGTTTCAATCCCAAATTCCTGATCGACGCGCTCCGGGTTATCGACGATGAAATGGTGACTCTGTATCTTGTAAATCCGAAAGCGCCCTGCTTTATCCGGGACGAGAATCAGACCTACATCTATCTGATCCTGCCGGTGAACTTTAACAGCGCTTCCGTGTAAGGAGAAAGATTCATGGAATATATTGAGGTTGCGATCCGGGATGAATTTATCCGGCTTGGCCAGGCCATGAAGCTGGCCGGGATTCTGGACAGTGGTTCAGATATCAAATATGAGATCCTGGACGGAAATGTGGAGGTTAACGGAGAGGTCGAAGAGCGGCGGGGCCGCAAGCTTCATAAGGGCGATGTCTTCCGTTATGCCGGACAGGATTATAAGATCGTATGATTGTGGAGTCTGTGGAGCTGAAGAATTTCCGCAATTACAGGGAACTGAAGCTTTTATTTGACGAAAAAACGAATATTTTTTACGGAGATAACGCTCAGGGAAAGACGAATATCCTGGAGGCCGTATATTTAAGCGGGACTACAAAATCCCATAAGGGCAGCCGTGATCGGGATATGATTTATTTCGGCGAGGAAGAGGCGCACCTGCGTACCTTCGTAAAAAAGAGAGAACTGGAATATCAGATTGATATTCATCTGAAAAAGAACAAGGCGAAGGGAATCGCCATCAACGGGGTGCCCATCCGGAAAGCCAGCGAGCTTTTCGGAATCGCAAATTTTGTATTTTTTTCTCCGGAGGATTTAAGCATCATCAAGCAGGGCCCGGCTGAGCGCAGAAGGTTTCTGGATATGGAACTCTGTCAGCTGGATAAAGTCTATCTGCATCAGCTTTCCGGTTATAACCGCATTCTTGTTCAGAGAAACAGACTGTTAAAGGATCTTTCGTTCCGACCGGAACTGATCGATACGCTGGACGTATGGGATCTGCAGCTTGCGGAGTACGGAAAGAAAGTCATAGAGGGGCGGGAAGATTTTATCAGGTCTCTTGGTGAAATCGTTCAGAGAATTCACCGGAATCTGTCAGGAGGAAGAGAAAACCTCCGGATTTCCTATGAAAAAAATGTTTCCAGAGAAGAACTTTATGAAGTGATCAGGCAGAACCGGGAAAAGGATATCAGGCTCAAGACTACAAACGCGGGCCCCCACCGGGACGATCTGCTGTTTGAGGCGGACGGCGTGGATATCCGGAAATTCGGTTCCCAGGGACAGCAGCGCACGGCTGCCCTTTCCCTGAAATTGTCTGAGATAGAGCTGGTGAAGCAGGTGATACGGGATACTCCTGTGCTGCTTCTTGACGATGTATTGTCTGAACTGGATCAGAACAGGCAAAACTATTTGCTGAACAGTATTCATGATATCCAGACTCTGATTACCTGCACGGGTCTGGATGAGTTTGTAGGTCACAGATTTTCGATCAATAAGATATTTAAGGTGGTTGAAGGATCTGTTATCTGTGAGAATTAGGTAATTATGTATTACAGGCCGAATCACCTGCTGATGAGGCCGCAGGAATATGATTAAAATTAGTTGCTGGGAGGAACGAAAATGAGTGCAGAATATGGAGCAGATCAAATTCAGATCCTGGAAGGACTGGAAGCTGTCCGCAAAAGACCTGGTATGTACATTGGAAGTACCTCCGCCCGCGGACTTCATCATCTGGTATATGAGATTGTAGATAATTCTGTAGATGAGGCACTGGCAGGCTACTGCAAAAATATCGATGTCACGATCAATCCGGACAATTCCATCACAGTCGTAGACGATGGACGGGGAATTCCGGTAGGCATCAACCACAAGGCCGGAATTCCGGCTGTGGAGGTAGTCTTTACGGTTCTTCATGCCGGGGGAAAATTCGGCGGCGGGGGATACAAGGTATCCGGAGGCCTGCATGGCGTGGGCGCTTCTGTGGTAAATGCCCTTTCCGAGTGGCTGGAGGTAAAGATTCGCAGCGAGGGAAAAGTGTATTTCCAGCGCTATGAGAGAGGCCATGTGGTTGATAAGCTGAAGGTGATCGGAGACTGTGATCTGGAAGAGACAGGAACTATGGTGACCTTTCTGCCGGATAAGGAGATTTTTGAGGAAACTGTATTTGATTACGATACGCTGAAAGTCCGTCTGCGTGAGATGGCATTCCTTACCAGAGGACTGAATATTATTCTGCGGGATGACCGGGTGGAACCGCAGCATAAGAAAGAATTCTGCTATGAAGGCGGAATCAAAGAGTTTGTAGAGTATCTGAACCGGTCCAAGACAGCTCTCTATGATCAGATTATTTACTGCGAGGGCATGGTCAATGACGTCTATGTGGAAGTGGCCATGCAGCATAACGATTCCTATACGGAGAACTGCTACAGCTTTGTAAATAATATCAATACGCCTGAGGGCGGAACTCATATGACCGGTTTTAAAAACGCCCTCACAAAGACCTTTAATGATTACGCAAAAAAGAACAAGCTTTTGAAGGACAGTGATCCCAGCCTGAACGGAGATGATATCCGGGAAGGTCTGACGGCGATCATCAGCATCAAAATCGGCGAACCCCAGTTTGAGGGTCAGACCAAGCAGAAGCTGGGGAACAGCGAGGCCAGGGGAGCTGTAGACAATGTGGTTTCTGAGCAGCTGATGATTTTCCTGGAGCAGAATCCTGCTGTGGCAAAGGTGATCCTGGACAAATCCATCCTGGCTCAGAGGGCCAGGGAGGCCGCGAGAAAGGCCCGGGATCTGACGAGAAGAAAGACAGCCCTGGACGGTATGGCTCTTCCGGGAAAGCTGGCGGACTGCTCTGACAAGAATCCGGAAAACTGTGAGATCTATATCGTGGAGGGAGATTCCGCGGGAGGCTCCGCGAAGAAGGCACGTTCCAGAGCCACGCAGGCGATCCTTCCCTTAAGGGGAAAGATTCTGAACGTGGAAAAGGCAAGACTGGACAGAATCTATGGGAATGCAGAGATTAAAGCCATGATCACAGCCTTCGGAACGGGAATCCATGATGATTTTGATATATCAAAGCTGCGTTACCACAAGATCATTCTGATGACGGATGCCGACGTGGACGGAGCTCATATCAGTACGCTGCTTCTGACCTTTATCTACCGGTTTATGCCGGATCTGATCCGGGAAGGGTATGTGTATCTGGCCCAGCCGCCCCTTTACAAGCTGGAAAAGAACAAGAAAGTCTGGTATGCCTACAGCGATCAGGAACTTGCTTCTATCCTGGATGAGGTGGGAAGAGATCAGAATAATAAGATCCAGCGTTATAAGGGACTGGGCGAGATGGACGCCGATCAGCTCTGGGAGACTACCATGGACCCGGAACGCCGGATTCTGAAGCGTGTGACTATGGATGATACGTATTCCGCGGAAATCGATCTGACCTTTACCACTCTGATGGGAGACAAGGTAGAGCCGAGACGGGAATTCATTGAGACAAACGCCAAATTTGTAAAGAACCTGGACATCTAAGCAGGGGAGAGGAAAAGGAATGGAAGACAATATTTTTGATAAAGTCCATGACGTGGATCTGAAAAAGACCATGGAGGATTCTTATATCGATTATGCCATGAGCGTAATCGCGGCCCGTGCCCTTCCGGATGTCCGGGACGGCTTAAAGCCCGTACAGAGAAGAGTTCTTTATTCCATGATTGAACTGAACAACGGTCCGGATAAGCCGCACAGAAAATGCGCCCGTATCGTCGGTGATACCATGGGTAAATACCATCCCCACGGAGACAGTTCCATATATGGGGCTCTGGTTAATATGGCCCAGGAGTGGTCTACCCGCTATCCGCTGGTGGACGGCCATGGAAATTTCGGTTCCGAGGATGGAGACGGTGCGGCGGCCATGCGTTATACAGAGGCCCGCTTAAGCAAGATCTCCATGGAGATGCTGGCGGACATCAATAAGAATACCGTAGACTTTGTGCCGAACTTTGATGAGACAGAGAAGGAGCCTTCTGTGCTTCCTTCCCGTTATCCGAATCTTCTTGTGAATGGAACGACGGGTATCGCCGTGGGAATGGCTACCAATATTCCGCCTCATAATCTGCGAGAGGTCATTAAGGCGGTAGTCAAACTGATCGATAACCGGATTGAGGAAGATCGGGATACCACCATAGAAGAGCTTCTGAAAATCGTGAAGGGACCTGATTTTCCCACAGGAGCGGAGATTCTGGGGACAAGAGGAATTGAAGAGGCTTACCGCACCGGACGGGGAAAGATCCGGGTGCGCGCGGTGACGAATATAGAGACCATGAGCAATGGAAAGAGCCGTATTGTGGTGACGGAGCTTCCCTACATGGTAAATAAGGCGCGTCTGATCGAAAAAATCGCTGATCTGGTAAAGGAAAAGCGGATCGACGGCATCACCTATATCGGAGACGAGTCCAGCCGGGAAGGTATGCGGATCAATATTGAGCTGAGAAAAGACGTGAATGCCAATGTGATTCTGAATCAGCTTTACAAGCATACCCAGCTTCAGGATACCTATGGCGTGATCATGCTGGCCCTCGTGAACAACGAGCCGAAGGTCCTCAATCTTCTTGATATGCTGAAATATTATCTGCTTCACCAGGAAGATGTAGTGACGCGCCGTACAAAATACGAGCTGAACAAGGCCGAAGAGCGGGCCCATATTTTACAGGGTCTGCTGATTGCCCTTGACAATATTGACGAAGTAATTCGGATTATCCGGGGCTCCCGTTCCACCCAGGAGGCAAAGCAGGGACTGATGGAGCGTTTTGCCCTGGATGATGTGCAGGCACAGGCTATCGTAGACATGCGTCTGCGCACGCTGACAGGTCTGGAACGCGAAAAGCTGGAAGCAGAATATAAGGATCTCATGGAGCAGATTAATTACTTAAAGGGAATCCTTGCAGACGAGAAAAAGCTTCTTGGAGTCATCAAGGAGGAGATTCAGGTAATCTCCGACAAATACGGAGACGAGCGCCGGACTCATATCGGATATGATGAGTTCGACATCTCCATGGAAGACCTGATCCCCGAGGAAGATGTGGTGATTACCATGACGAATCTGGGCTACATCAAGCGGATGACTATGGATAATTTCCGCAGCCAGAACCGCGGCGGCAAGGGCATCAAGGGCATGCAGACCATCAGCGATGATTATATCGAGGATCTGATGATGACATCCACCCATAATTATCTGATGTTCTTTACGAATACCGGAAAGGTATACCGGCTGAAGGCCTATGAAATTCCCGAAGCCAGCAGAACCTCAAGAGGAACGGCAATCATCAACCTTCTGTCTCTGCAGCCCGGCGAGAAGATTACGGCCGTCATCCCCATCCGGGATTACAACGACGGCAAGTATCTCTTTATGGCTACCCGGAACGGGCTGGTGAAAAAGACCTCCATTCAGGAATATGCCAATGTGAAGAAGACAGGTCTTCTGGCTATCAATCTGCGGGAAAATGACGAACTGATCGAAGTCAAATATACGGACAACCATCAGGATGTCTTCCTGATTACCAAGTTTGGAATGTGCATCCGCTTCCATGAGACAGATGTAAGAGCTACCGGCCGGGCGTCCATGGGCGTAATCGGCATGAATCTGACAGATCAGGATGAAGTTGTGGCCATGCAGGTACACACCCAGGGAGAGTATCTTCTGGTCGTGTCGGAAAACGGACTTGGAAAACTTACAAAAATGGAAGAGTTTACGGCTCAGAACCGCGGCGGCAAAGGCGTAAAATGCTATAAGATCACGGAGAAAACCGGAAACGTGGTAGGAGCCAAGGCGGTTAACGAAGACAATGAAGTCATGCTCATCACTACCGAAGGAATCATTATCCGGATTCCCTGCAGCGGAATCTCTGTGGTAGGACGTATCGCCTCCGGCGTGAAGCTGATGAATGTGGATTCTGAGAATGTAAGCATTGCCGGCATAGCGAAGGTACGGGAGCAGAGCAACAAGGATGATGAGGACGTGGAGTCTGAGGAAGAAGAGCAGAGGGGTGAAGACAGCGCTTCTGAGGATTCCGATCAGAAGTAAGTTCTGAGAAATAAACCTCAAAGAAACAGAACCGGCAGTCTCCGATTCGTAAAAATCAAATTATTTATTGAAAAACAATAAAAATATATTGAATTTCAATAAATAATGTGCTATGATGCAGTTATCAACTGGAAACAGGGGGTAACTGCATTCTTTTGTTTATATAAGACAAGAGAGTTCCGCCTGCGGATCGCTTGATTTTCAGAAAAAGAAGGTTTTTGACAGGAGGGCTTATGAGAGATATGAAGCTTGCAAAGCTGACCAAAGGAATTCTTGATTTTATGTTTTACGCGGGGATCGCGGCCTGTCTGACGCTGCCCCTCTCGCTGAAATTTATCGGAAATTATTTTCCCCATTATCAGATCTTTTATTACCCGATGCTGGCGCTGTTTTTTATCTCAGGAATCTTTGCGGTGCTGATTGTCCGGGAGCTGCGCAGAATGTTTGTTACGGTTCTGAAGGAAGACTGCTTTGTGGAGGAAAACGTAAAAAGCTTAAGAAAGATGGGAACCTGCAGTTTCTGCATTATGGGAATCAGCATCATCCGGCTTTTTATAATCATTACGCCTGCGACGCTTGTAATTATTCTGGTATTTCTGATTGCGGGACTTTTCAGCAAGGTCCTTGCGGGAGTTTTTGATCAGGCGGTCAGTTACAAGCTGGAAAATGATCTGACCATATAGGAGGAACGCGGATGTCAATTGTGATTAATCTGGATGTGATGATGGCAAAAAGAAAAATCGGCCTGACGGAGCTTTCCAAAGAGGTGGATATCACCATGGCGAATTTGTCCATTCTGAAAAATAATAAGGCCAAGGCAGTGCGTTTTTCTACGCTGAACGCCATCTGCAAAGCGCTGAACTGCCAGCCCGGAGATATTCTGGAGTACGTAGAGGACGAAGAAGAGACGGAAGACAAAAAATAGAAGCTTCCCGGCTGAACAGCGGGAAGAAAAGGAGGAGATTGGAAGATGGAAGAAAACAGAATAACGAAGACGGAAGAGACTGGAGAAAAACCTGCGGTCTGGGAAAATGCACCCTTTTTTCTGAAAATCATCGTTTTATTTTCAGCATTTTATGTGTTCTGTCTGTATGATAATATCATGGGTATCACGTATCCGCTTTACACGGCAGGACTTCTGGGACTGTATCTGTATTTTTTGAAAAAGGAAAACAGGGAACTGAAGAAAAGTTCGATCTTTTATATGGCTGCGATTTTTCTGCTGGGGCTGTCGAGTTTTCTTACGGATAACGAAATGATCGTATTTTTTAACAATGCAGCGGGCTTTCTGTTGTACGCCGTACTTTTTGTCCACAATTCTTACAGCGATAAGAAATGGAGTTTTCTGAAATATGTGGCGGCTCTTCTGGAATTTGCCCTTTCCGTGGCGGAAAATGTTCCGGCTGTATTCAAAACGGCGGGCCGTCTGTCTGTCGGAAAGAAGAAGGACGGAAGCGCAGAGAAAAAAGAATCAAAGGTTCTTTATGTAGTACTGGGGCTTCTGATTGCGCTTCTGCTTCTATGTTTTATCCTGCCTCTTCTTGCCTCGGCGGACCCGGTATTCGGTGATTTGATCGACCGCATCTTCAATCTGATTTTCATTCAGATTGCGGTACCGGAAAATCTGATTTCAATTCTTCTGATGTTCTGCTGGGGAGTGCTCTTTTTCTTTGCCCTTATCTCTGCGGTACAGCAGAGAAAGATAAGAGAAGAACAGAAGGAGCTGCGCTGTCTGGAGCCGGTGACCGCAGTTACGGCGCTCTCTGTGATAGGAGCTGTCTATCTGCTTTTCTGCCTGATTCAGATCTCCTATCTTTTTACCGGAGGACTTACGCTTCCTTCAGACTATACCTACAGCGGCTTTGCAAGAGAAGGATTTTTCCAGCTTCTGTTTGTGAGCATGCTGAATCTGGCGCTTGTGCTGCTCAGCCTGGAGCTTTTCCGGAACAGTAAAGCTCTGAAGATCCTTCTGACTTTTATCTCAGGCTGCACTTATATTATGATGATTTCATCGGCCTGCAGAATGTATCTGTACATTGAGGCTTACGGCCTCACCAGACTCCGGGTGCTTGTGCTGGCAGCTCTTTTGGCCATCGCTGTGATCCTGGGCGGAATGATACGGAATATCTATAAAAAGGAATTTCCGCTGTTCCGGTTCAGCATAGCGGTCATTACAGTCGTATATGTGCTGCTTTCTCTGAGTCATATGGACGCTCTGATCGCGAAATATAATATCGCGCAGCGCGGGCTGGATATCACTTATGAGAATTCCTATCTGATGACGCTTTCTGCCGACGCCGCAGGCGTCTACGCAGATGCGGTCTCCGAAAATGTGGAGAGGACAGAGCTGGCAGATGAGATGCTGCAGGATTATTTTGAGAAGATCCGAGGCTATGAGGATCTGGGAGTTCGAAAATTCAACCTGTCCCGTTATCTTGGCGTGCAGGCGGCAGAGAGATACGAAGCATTGACTGCGGAAGAATAACAGAGAGACATAAAGCCCGGGGACACTGTAATAGCAGCGTTCCCGGGCTTTCCCATGCGGTTTATGAGAGGCCATTCCCGGGAAAGCTGGAAATGCACAGGTGACAAAAAGCTGACTTTATACTATAATTATTTTGAATATGCAAAGTTGTGGAGATCTCAATGAAAAATCTGATTCTGCGGGGAGCGAAGGGCACCGTATTCTGGCTGTCTCTGATTTTTATGCTTTTTCTGACGGCCGTAAGCCTTGTAAGCACCGCATATTTTAATCAGGCGGATTTTTATGGGGAACACCCCAGATACCGCATGGACAATATACTGATAAATCTGGTATTTATTTTTCTTGTTCTGGCTGTTCTGGTCTTTCTGAATGCAAAAGGAATTCTGGAAAAGATACCGGTCAAAGGGCTGGCGGCAGCGGCGGTGCTGTTTGTGATCGCTGTCAGCATTCTCTGGGTGAGAGTGAGCCACACCTATCCGGAAGCCGATCAGAAGGCGGTTTCCTGGGTGTCGTATCTGATGACCCAGAACAACTTTCTGTTTTTTGAGCCGGAAAAATACATGCAGATTTATCCCAATCAGCTGGGGCTTGCGGCGATTCTGGAAGCTCTTTACCGGATTACGGGCGGAGAGAACTGGGATGCCTTTCGTTATCTGACGGCGGCGGCAAACGGAGCTGTGGTGTATCTGCTGTATAAGATTACGGACCGGCAGTTCCACAGCCGGAAAGCGGACTGTCTGGTGCTGATCGGCTCTGCGTGCTGTGTTCAGATCATTCTTTATACCACGTTTCTGTATGGGATTATGCTGGGATTGGCCTTTGCTCTGGCGGCCTTTTATGTTCTGCTTGTTTTTCTGGAAAAGGGAAGGATCGGCTATGCTGTTCTTTCCGGTATTCTGATAGGAATTTCAATTCTGGTAAAAAATAATTACAGCATTTTTCTTGTGGCCATGGTGATTCTTCTGCTGTATCAGGCTCTGGAGAAGAAAAGCTGGAAGGCTGTCCTGGCCGCTGTGATCCTGGTTCTGGCCTTTGCAGGACTGAACCGGGGACTGACCGCGTTTTACGAATACCGTTCCGGCATGGAGATTGGAAGCGGCATGCCGAAGACGCTCTGGGTTGCCATGGGAATGCAGGAAGGAGAACGGGCAGAGGGCTGGTATAACGAATTTAATTACAATACCTTTCTGGAGACCGGCTGCGACGCGGAAGAAAGCGATGCCATCGCAAAGGCTTCTATCGCGGATTCTCTGGAAAAATTTAAAAATGACCCGGCTTATGCTCTGAATTTTTATTATAAAAAGACAGTGTCCCAGTGGAACGAGCCCACCTGCGAGGCTCTCTGGGTCAATCAGTTTCACAGCGGGGAATTTTCCCGGATTGTGCAGAGCATCTATGACGGAAAGCTTTATACGGTATTGGAAGAATACATGAATCTTTTTCAGAGTCTGGTCTACGGGGCCGTGCTGTTTCTTCTGTGGAAACGAAAGAAAAGCTGGAGCATGGAGCAGCTTTTCCTGCCTCTGGTGATTCTGGGCGGATTCTTTTTCCATACCTTATGGGAAGCAAAATCTCAGTATATCTTTCCTTATTTTGTGTGTCTGCTTCCCTGTGCGGCTGCAGGACTTGCAGAGGCCTCGGACATTCTGAAAAAGCGGACAGCAGAAAAGATACGATCAAAAAAAGAACGTATCAGAAAAAATGCGGAGGAACGGTAAGATTATGAAGAAATATTTTTCACAGAAAATCTGTGTATGCGCAGCGATTCTGTCTCTTCTGGCCACAGCCCTGACTTCCTGGCTGATTATGCGGGTCCAGTATCAGCGGACGCCGGAATATGAAGAATTTGTCACGGGCTATACGACCTGGACGGGATATTATAAGCAGGGCGATATGAATCTGGCATATCTTGTGATCGGCGGCATTTTGATCTTTTTTGTATTGTTTGCTGTTCTTTTAAGCCTTCTTTCCAGAAAAGTGACATGGCTTTCGGGAAATATTGATCGAAGGACAGAGTATGGGGCAGGCTTTCATGAAAAATATGAGAAGTTCGAATATGTGGTATTTCTGCTGATCTTTGCGGAATTTTCACTGGCCGTCCTCTGTAAGATGATTCAGATGGCGGCGGGAATTTCCTGGCTGGAACAGATATTTCCTGTGCTTCAGATTCTTCTTTTGATTCCTGCAGGCATCTGTTCTGTTCAGTATGTGAAACATGGAAAGACAGGTCTTATGAAACGGGCGGTGGAGTGGAGCCAGTTCTTTCTTCCGCTGTGTTTTCTGTGGATTGCCCGCTATGAATATCTGCGGGACGGAGAAATCATTCAGCTCTATGATTCCTGGAAAATGAAGACGGCGGCGGCTGTCTTTGCCGGGATTCTGATCGTCTATAATGTCTGGAAGCTGTTTACCAGAAACAGAGAAAAAGAAAAGCCGGTGATTTTGCTGAGCAGCTTTCTTTCTCTGGCTGTGTTTGCGTCCTATACGCTTCCCAGCGGCACCATTTCCGGCACGCCTCTGGAAATGTACCATTATGGAGAACTTTCGGAGCCCCTGCATCAGCTTCTGAATTTTGGAATTGTTCCCTATCTGGATACGATGCCGATCCACGGCGTCTGCGATTATTTTCAGGCGGCGGTATGGTATGGACTGTTTGACGGAACCTATGCGGCCTTTGAACCGGCCATGATTATAGGCTGTGTGATCATTGCCGTGATTATGGCAGCAGTGTATTACTGTTTTGTGGAAAACAGGCTGGCGGGCCTTCTCTGTATCCTGCTGTTTTCCCTGTTTGGCGACAAATACTATTATGTGCGCTGGGCCTTTGCCCTGCCCTTTATTCTGATCGTATTTTCAAAGAAAATACGAAAGAATTTTCCGATGCTGCTCTGGTGCTGGACCTTTATCTCCATTCTCTCCATTGCCTGGAATTCCTCCATCGGAGGAGCCTGCGCCCTGGCGGCCCTTCCCATGGTGCTCTGGGAAGGCATCCATGAGAAGGGATGGAAGATTTTCCTGCGCCTGAATGAAAAGGAGGTCAGAAAAAAGATTCTGCCCTGGTATCTTCCCCTTTTGATCCTGGGAATCTGCTTTATCCCCATGTTTATCGCGATTCTGCGTTATATCGTGGAAAATTCCCAGGCAATTCTGGAAACCACGGGAGATATGCTGATGGAAGAGCTCACCAGTCCTTATGTCTGGTACGCCACCTTTGGCTTTGTATTTTCCCTGCTGGCAGCTCTGATCTATCTGGCCGGAAAGAAGGGGGAGGAAAAGAAGCCTGCGGTATACGCTTGTGTTTTCCTGGTGATTTTTAATCTGATCATCGTCCGTTATACCTTTGTCCGGACTCAGTTCGGAGAGAGAGGCGTGATCGTGACCACGATCTGCAGCCTGTTTTTGCTCCTGATGATCTTTCTGCCTTATCTGCGCCGGCGTCCTTCAATCACGACGGCAGTTATGACGGCCTTTCTCTTTGTCTGCACGGTCCTGTCCAAAGGATCAAATCTTCTGGCTATGCCCGCGAATGTGTTTGAAGTGGGAGAGATTTCAGAGGAATATGTGTACGCGGATACAGAGGAGACAGGAATAGGAGGACTTGGTGATATTTATATTACCGAAGATCAAAAGGAAGAGCTGATGAATCTCAACGAGCTGGCAAATGATCTCTGCGCGGATCTGAAATTCGTGGATATGACCAACCAGCTCTCGCATTATAATATTCTGAACAAAGAAAATTTAATGCCTTTCAGCAGCACCTACAATACCAATAACAAGGTGATGCAGACGCGGGGCATCGAGGTTCTGAAAGAGCTGCAGCCGGAGATTATCGTGGTATCTCCCGAGTGGATTCATGATTCCGGCTCTTTAAGCACCCGGAATTACTATCTGTATCAGTATCTGGCGGCCAATTACACGCCCTGTAAGTATAAAAATATCATTTTCCTGACCAACAGCGACGAGGTGAGAAGACAGTTTGATTCTGCCTATGAAGAACTGGGCCAGATCATGCATATTGAACGTCTGGGTAAGCTTCCTCTGCTGTGGGGAAATGAATATCTGGAAGAGCAGGAGACGGAAGATCTGGATCTGGAGATGAATCTGGTGGATACTAACGCAGAACAGCTGGAAGGAGATTTCTATCTTCTGTCCGCAGAGGAAAACTATTTTCTGTATGGTTTTGACGAAAATCAGTCCGGAATGGAGATCCCCTTCCTGCGGATTACGGTAGAGGATCAGAGCGGCTCTGAGGAAGAGCTGCGGTTTGAAGGAGTCGTATACTTTATGGATGAAGGAAAGGGCGTCAAGGAGAGCCACCGGTTTATCTTTGACGGCGGAGAGGGAACCTATCTGATTCCTCTGACCACCAGTCCATACTGGAGCTACTCAGATGAAATTCAAAGCATCATGATTGATTTTATCAGCAGCAGCCTTCCCGGAAAACAGATATCGATGCAGCTTGAGTTTGAGACATTAAGAGAAAGTGAAGGATAAACTATGTGGCGGATCATTTTAATGGTGCTTTACAATCTTCCGTTTGCTCCCTGGTGGTGGTATCAGCTCTGCCATTACGCGAAACATACGGATGAAATTCCCGAGGATAAGAAATATGCTCTTTTGAAAAAGATCACGGTTCATGCCAATAAGGGAGGCCGTGTGAAAATCGACGTGCACGGGCAGGAGAACATCCCCCGGGAAGAAAACTTTGTGTTCTTTCCCAACCATCAGGGACTGTTTGACGTGCTTTCCATTATTGAGGCCAGTGACAGACCGTTCTCTGTAGTGGCAAAGATTGAAGTGAAAAACATCTTTTTCCTGAAACAGGTCTTTGCGATTATGAAGGCCAAGTTTATGGATCGGGATGATGTGCGCCAGTCTCTGAAGGTCATTCTTTCCGTGACAGATGAGGTGAAGGCGGGACGAAACTTTCTGATCTTTCCCGAAGGAACCCGGTCCAAGAACGGAAACCACCCCGGCGATTTCAAGGGAGGAAGCTTTAAATGCGCCATGAATGCCCGCTGTCCCATTGTTCCGGTGGCGATGCTGAATTCCTATCAGGCCTTTGACACGAACAGCATTCATCCGGTGACAGTACAGGTGCATTTTCTGGAGCCCCTTTACTACGAAGATTATAAGGATATGAAATCTACAGAGATTGCCAAAGTCGTGCGCGCGCGTATCGTAGAACGGATCGAAGCAGCGGAGAAGGAGATGTAAATGTATGAATCAGGAGGTTCTGTTTTTCTTTGAAAAAATGCCTGACGCGGTTCCTCTTTATGAAGCCCTGGAAGAGCACATATTATCTGAAATCGAAAATGTGCAGATAAGGGTGCAGAAGACCCAGATCACCTTTACGAATCCGAAGGTGTTCGGCTGCGTCTCCCAGCTTCGTGTCCGGAAGAAAAGCGAGCTTCCGGAGGTGTATATCGTTGTGACCTTCGGACTGGAACACAAGGTGGAATCGCCGCGGATCGCGGTAGCTACAGAGCCTTATCCCAGAAGATGGACCCATCATGTGGTAGTCTCCAGTCTGGAAGAGATCGACGGCGAGCTAATGGGATGGATGAAGGAAGCGGCAGAATACGCGGCGCGGAAGGGAAGAAAGTAACAATGGAGATTCGAAACGCGGTGTTTTCTGACTGGAAAGCCCTGGCAGAGATAGAAAGAGTCTGTTTTCCAGCAGAAGAAGCGGCTTCCGGGGACAGTATCCGGGAGCGGCTGTCCTGTTTTCCCGATCATTTCTGGCTTTTATCCGACCAGGGAAGAATCGTATCTTTTGTGGATGGAATGGTTACAGAGGAAAAAGATCTGACAGATGAGATGTATGAGCGGCCCGCCATGCACCGGGAGGAAGGGTCTGGTGCTTACCTGTAAGGAAGCGCTGATTCCCTATTATGCAAAGTTTGGGTTTGTAAACGAAGGAGTATCAGAGTCTGTGCATGGAGGCGCAGTCTGGTATCAGATGAGGTTGGAATTGAACAATGAAAAAGAGTAGCGTAAAGATAGACAGACTGGAAGAAAAAGATTTGGAGCGGGTGATGGAGATCTGGCTCCACACGAATCAGACTGCCCACAGCTTTGTGCCTGCGGATTACTGGAAGAGTCATTATGAAGAAGTGGAAAAAGCCCTTCCGGAAGCGGAGGTTTATGTGGCTCACTCTGAGGAAAACGGGCAGGAAGAAATTCTTGGTTTCTTAGGCTTAAGCGGCGGCTACATTGCCGGTCTTTTTGTGGCGGAAGCATGGCAGTCCCACGGGATTGGAAAAGAACTGACAGATTATGTGAAGAGACGGAAGGACAGCCTGGAGCTGCATGTATTTGCGGAGAATCAAAGGGCTGTCCGTTTTTATAAACGGGAAGGCTTCCGGATTCAGGAGCGGCAGATCGCTGAAGATACAGGAAAACCGGAATACCGGATGGTCTGGGAAAAGAAGAAAAGGCAGGGAATCCCTGTGGGAAGCAAAGCAGGAATCGTCTGCTGTTCCAATGGACTGCCGCCGGAAAGAAAAGAGACAATGGAAAAGCTGTCAGCTTATCTGCGCGGGGCCGGCCTGACGCCTGTACCTGGCAGTTTTCTTTATCAGAAACATTCCGTTTTCAGCGGAACAGGAAGAGAGCGGGCGGAAAATCTGATGAATTTTTACCGCGATCCGGAAATTCGCGTGATTTTTGATGTATCGGGCGGCGATCTGGCAAATGAGATTCTGCCGTTTCTGGATTTTGACAGAATCGCGGAAAGCGGAAAAGAATTCTGGGGCTACAGTGATCTGACCACGGTGATCAATGCCATTTACGCAAAAACAGGCAGAAGTTCCGTGCTCTATCAAGTAAGAAACCTGATTTCCGATCAGGGAAAAATACGCGCGGAGGCTTTTGAAAACACGCTTTTTGAAGGGACAGACGAGTTATTTGATATCTCATATGAGTTTCTCCAGCAGGATTGCCTGGAAGGAATTTTAATCGGCGGAAATATCCGCTGTCTGCTAAAGCTCGCCGGAACAGAATACTGGCCGGATATGGACGGAAAAATTCTTCTTCTGGAAGCTCTGGGCGGAGATGTCCCCAAGATGGCCACGTACCTAAGCCAGCTGAATCAGCTGCATGTCTTCGATCAGATTGGCGGCATCCTTTTGGGAACTTTTACGGAGATGGAGAAAAACGGGTACTCTCCTTCTGTGGAAGAGCTGGTAAAACAATATACCGGCGGAAAGCTTCCCATAGCGAAAACATGGGAAATCGGACACGGGAAGGACGCAAAAGCCGTCCGGATTGGAGCAAAAATCACGTTAAACTCACGCCAGGTTGATAAAAGCGGAAAACAATGTGGATAACTTTAAAAAAATAACAGGAGGAAGTGGAAAATGGCAGTCAGACTAAGAGCATGGACACTGGCAGACGCGCCTGTGCTGGCAGAGCTCATCAATAACAAAAAAGTACAGGATAATCTGCGGGATGGTATTCCGTTCCCTTATGGGGAAGAAGACGCGAAGGTATTTCTGTCAGAGATGCTCGCCTCCGATCCCGATCAGAACATTGCCTTTGCCATTGAGGCAGATGGAAAGCTGATCGGAAGCATATCAGCTGTCCGCTGCGGAAACATTCATTTCCGGACAGCCGAGCTTGGTTATTATCTTGGAGAGCCCTATTGGGGAAAAGGCTTTGCCACAGAAGCGGTCCGCCAGATCTGCGAATATGTCTTTCAGAAGACAGACATCATCCGGATATTTGCGGAACCCTTTGCTTATAATGCAGCTTCCTGCCGCGTGTTGGAAAAAGCAGGTTTTCAGCTGGAAGGGGTGCTGCGCAGCAACGCAGTGAAAAATGGCCGCGTTCAGGATATGAACATGTACGCAAGAATCCGAAAGGAATAAAACAGGAGAACTGAAAGAGCTAAAACAGAAGAAAGAAAAGAAATAAAGAGGGAAACAGAAAAGTCATATGATACGGAAAGTGACAGATACAAAGCAGGTAAAACCTCTCTTCGACGGCTGGGAAGAGACCATGATCTGGTCCTGCCTGCAGGGCGTCATGGGAGATTTGTACGCGGATTATTCCGGAGACGCTGCAGACTCTTACCAAATTTCCGGACCGGAAGCCGCAAAGGCCATACTTGGGGATTTTGTCTTTCTTGCGGGAAAGCCATCGGAAGAATTGCTTTCGTACCAGCCGCCCTGCAGAGCCGGGAAAAAAGTAGAATCTCAGATTCTCGTTCCCCGGGACGCAGACTGGGAAAATCTGATCGAAAAAGTCTATGGATCCCGGGCGGAAAGAATCACACGCTATGCGATCCAAAAAGAGCCGGATGTCTGGGATGGGCAAGGAAGAGAAAGGCTGAAGAAAATGGCTTCGGCGCTTCCGGAAGGGTATGAGCTTCGTCTGATCGATCAGGAGCTTTACGATCAGTGCAGGCAGCAGGAGTGGAGCCGCGATCTGGTTTCACAGTTTCCGGATTATGAAACATATCAGAAATGGGGACTGGGAACCGCCGCGCTTCATGGAAAACGTCTGGTCTGCGGGGCTTCTTCCTATTCCCGCTATCTGGAAGGCATAGAGATTGAGATAGATACGAGAGAAGACTGCCGGAGAAGAGGACTGGCCCGGGCCTGCGCGGCCCGTCTGATCCTGGAATGTCTGGACAGAGGACTGTATCCAAGCTGGGACGCACACACGGAGATTTCCGCGGAGCTCGCGGAAAAGCTGGGATATCACAGGGGAGAAGAGTATACGGCATATCTGCTGATGGGGAGCAGGAAATAAAAAATGACAAAAAAGGAAGCAAACAGACTGATTTTAAAAATACGTGATGAAATGTACGAGGAAATTGCCTGGTACATATGGAATCATTGCCACGACGAAGAAATGGCAAAAGATATTCTGCAGGAAATTTTTCTGGAGGTGTGCAGAAATGCGGAAAAACTGGCGGTTCATGAATGTTATCGCGGATGGGTATACAAAACAGCAAAATATAAACTGATGAAAATGAAAGCGCTGGATTCTGAACAGAAAAAGCGCTAGATACCTTTGGAAGATATTGAAAATATGGAGTTCTCATCGGAAGATGAGCATGATTTTCTTGTTTTTAACGAATACAGCCACATATTGAGCTCAGAAAAAATTGAGCTGCTGAAAGATTATTATTATACAGGAAAAACGATTGAAGATATCGCAGAAGAGAAGGGAAAGACAATCGGCGCGGTCAAAATGCAGCTGAAAAGAATACGGGAAAAGATAAAAAATTTTCCGAAGGAAACAGATAATGAAAAAGAATCAGGCTTTAATTGATGAATTGAATAAAGAGCTGGAAGCGGAACTGGAGAAAGAACCAGCTCAGATAGACACAGAAAAAATACGTGAAATAAACAAGATCATTGCGAGGCTGGAGGGGCAGACAAAGCTTCCGGAAAGCTTGGAAAAATCAAAATTCTTTAAAGAATTTGATCGTAAATACGGTTACAGTCCTGAAAAGGAAGAAAAGTATACAATTACATTTTCCCGTAGAAAACTGCAATTCGTAAAAAAGGCCGTGGCAGCCTGTGCAGTTCTCTGTATTCTCTTTTTAGCGGGAAATGCCATATCTGTGTCAGCGGTAGATAAATCCTTATTTGAGATTTTTCAGGAGACAGCCCACAGTTTAAGGTATATGGCATATGGAGCTCAGGAATCAGATACTCAGATAGAAGAGTTTACCGGTGAACCGGTTGCCTTTTCTTCATGGAAAGAAGCAAAAGAGCAGGTGTCATGTTCACTCCTTGACTTTGAATATATGCCGGAAAACTTTACGCTGGAGCAGGGAGAAATATATGATTTCGGATCTTTGTGCAGGATCTCGGCATATTTTACCGACGGGGAACTATATGTAAATGTATCAGCTCAATATGGAGATGCAGCAGGAACAGGTACGATAGGAACAGACGGAGATACAGAAAAGAAGAAAATAGGAGAGAGGGAAGTATATTTTACGGATGGAGAGAATAAATCAGTTATTTTTGAGGAGCAAGGGGTGATGTATTCTATTGATTCCAATCTGGATTCAGAAGAATTAATAAAAATTGTAGAAAATATGAAATAGGATGTTACTTTTTCCGGATATTGCAGGATGTATTATACAGCAGGAAAAATAAAAAGAACGGAGTGAACCAAAATGAAAAAAACAGTAACCATCGTACTGTTGCTTTCAATCATTGCTTTATCCGGGTGTACGACAGATGAAAAAAATACATCTGCTGAGACGGAGATAAGCACAGAGACAGAAAGCAATGACGAAAAGACAGAGGAAGAAGATTCAGAACCAGAACCTCCGGAAAGAGAAGAAGTGCTTGCTGCCCGTGAGCTGGCGCTGGAAGGCATATCTGAAGAAGAGGCAGAGCGTTTAACAGAAAACATAAAAACAGCGAACCTGGTGCTGGAACAGGCGTATATGTATGATAACATCTTCGGAAAACTGGAGGATAAGGACAGTCTTTATTGGAATTACTTCGATCAGACAGGTGAAATTCAGATAGGATGGGCTTATGAAGGCGATATCGTTAAGAAAGAAGTTATGGAAGAAGAAAACCTGACGGAAGAAGATTTCTATTCGAAGTACGGTTCACCTGTCGTAGCAGAAAATCACTATGACGCAGAGGCATTTGCAGAACTGCTTGCAGATATGAAAAGTACCGTAAATAACGAAAATCTGCAAAATGATCTGCAGCAGATTATAGACAATACAAAACTGGCAGCGGAAACTCATGAAATGGAGTATGCGAATAATATTTACAAGCTGGTGCATGACATGGATTATTTTCTGCTCAGATATGGGCCGGACGATGTGGGCTCATATGTGCAGGACAAGTCTATGATCAGCAGGTATTATGGCACTTTGTCATTTTATGACTGATGCGGATTGATTACAGACAGTGAATGATTTTGCTGCCTTGAAACAATTTGCCGGCAAAACATCATATACGAGGGGAAAATTCAAATGAAGAGAAAACACATGATTTCTGTTATGGTCCTTTTTCTTTTTGTCTTTGCAGCCGCCTGCGGACAAAAAGAAAACGTGCAGGAGTCTCAGCCGGAGAAAGCAGAAGAGACAGAAGAAGCCGTGGAGGAACTTCCGGCTCCGGATGAAACTGCGGAATCAGAAGAAGAACTGGCTGTCCAGAAGCTTGTGCTGACCGAAGGAGAACTTTTAAACAGAAACTATTACAACAAAGAGCTGTGCTACTGGAACGGCTCTGTGTATGGCCTGCGGAAAGGCGGTCTTTACAGACGCGCAGATAATGAAGAGGAATGGGAGCTTTTGTGTGAGCTTTCGCTGACACCGCAGAAAAGCATGGAGATTTATGAGCACTGGCTTTACTTCATGATTCCTGCGGATGAATCCGATGCAGAAGATATCCGCGCGCCTAAAATACTGTGCCGGTACGATTTGGAAAATCAGACGCTCGAGAATCTGATGGAGCTGACAAAAGAAACAGTAGACATTACCATTTATAATTCCGTTTTGTATCTTAAAATTGCCGGTCTATCCTCCTCCTGTCGTTATGAAGGGTGGAAACTGAATGAGTCAGGAGTGCCGGAGACAGAACTGGAAGAAAGTTCGCCGGAGTTTGTCTGCCGCATGGCAAATGAATATCAGAAGGAAGAGGAAGAAAACAGCGAAAATGTGAACTGGATTCCCAAGCTGCCAAATGAAGTGATTGCGTCGCCGGACTGTGCCCTTCTGCTGGATGGAAATATGTTGTTTTCTGAGCCATACGACGAAGCAGGCCGGGAAATTTTCCTTTATTCTGCGGACGGCAGCAGGAAGGAATCCCTTTTTACGACAGCAGATATTTTTATGGTTACAGAAGATGGAATCTATTACATAAAAGAAGGGGTGAAAATCAATTACTATTCCTTTTCTGACCAGACAGAGAAGTCATTTGCAGTACTGGATGAATGGACTTCTCTGGAACCGCTGACTTATGACGAAGAATACCTGTATGGATATGATATGGAATGGAAGGTGCTGCGTATTTCCAGAGACGGCGGAGAAATAGAATATCTGGAGGAATATCAGTTCCAGGAGATTCCCTGGTGCTGTTTTGTGGATAACGGAACCTTATACATGGAGTAGCTGTGGAAAATCTCATGTAATAGGTATGCCTTTGTCAATTAAGGGGAGGTATATAGAGTAGAAACAAAAATAACAAAAGAGGGAGAGTCAAATGAGAAAAACGAAAACAAAGTATTTTATGTTCGGCCTGATTTTTCTGCTGATTCTGTCCGTGAGCGCCTGTGGGAAAAAGAGAGAAGAGCAGATAGAAGAGGAGAACACAGAAAGCGTATCAGAATTTCACACGGAAGATGAAGTAATTGCAGAAGAAGGTACGGGAAAAGGCACAAAGGAGGAGCCGGACAATACGGAAGGCGGCACAGATGCGGTTCCCGAAGAAAGCTGGGTAAATCATTATTATAACCGTGGAATTTATTTTAAAGACGGTTATACCTACCGCCAGTTTGCAGATGGGCTTTACAGGCGCCAGGCTGGAACGGACAGCTGGGAGCTTCTCTGCGAGATTACGACAAATTATGGTCCCGGGCTTACCTGTTATGGGGACAGGCTGTATTTCACCGGATACGAGGAAGAAGCGGATACAGAGGGAAGCGGCTGGAATAATGCTGTCTTCTACTATGATTTGGACACGGGCGAATCAGGGAATCTGCTGAACGTAGGAACACTGACCGGGGCGCTGAATGTATATGACGGCTGTCTTTATGTTCAGAGTTTTGCTCTGGATGGCGGGTATATGGTATACGATGGCTACCGTCTGAATGAGGAAGGAGAAATTCTGGAACAGCTGGATTCGGAAGCGGAAGATTTTTTGTGCCGGGAGCAGAATGAATACAGTATAGCAGAATATGAACTGATGCATGGTCCGGTATCGGGCAGAAGAAGCAGCGGCACGAGTATTGATGAACTGAAAGAGGAAGTGATTTCCACTCCGGCCTGCGCGGCGATGCTGGACGGGAAAGTGGTTCTGCGTCAGCAGAAAGGCGAAGGCGGCAGCAATTATTTTCTACGGGATCTGACTACAGGAGAGGACGAACTTCTTTTTGATGCCAGTGACATCCTGACAGTAATGAAAGATGGGATTTATTACTTTCCATCCACAGGGGCGGAAGAATCATTGATGTATTATTCTTTTGCAGACGGAACGAATCGGGAACTTCCCTTGCCTGAATTCTGGCAGGGAGACAACCGAATGATGAATCCATCTTCTTATATAACCTGGGATCAGGAAGCGCTTTATTTTTTTAATTATGGAAGTGAAGATGATGCAGCCCAGATTGTGAAGATATCTTTGTCTGATGGTTCTGTCGAAACCATAGTCGAGGGAGAAGCATTGATGGAGACAGAAGCCTATAGGATCAATCAGGTGGATGAGGAATATTTCTATCACGGCGCTCAGATGTATCCCCTTCCCTGATAAAAAACGGGGGAGATAAATGAAAAGAAAGTATGCTGTACTTTGTATTCTGGCAGGAACTGTAGGAGATCGTGTATACAGAAGAACTGAGAGAAAATATCTGGAAAATGAATGGAGGATATTTTAACGGGCAGCCTTATTACAAAGTGGAAGACGGTCGGATTTTCATGGAGTGCCAGCCGTCTCTGAGCGTTGAACAGAGGGCGGCACTCCATACTTTTGAAGAAATTCTCAGAATGGAAGTTCTGTATGAAGAAAATTCAGGAGGAAAACTTAAGATGGCAGAGGATTGACGATTTCATCAATCTTCTGAAGCTCCTCCGCAGACAGTGGTGCGCCCTCCAGGGCCTTCAGGTTTTCCAGAATCTGTTCCGGCCGGGAAGCTCCGATCAGAACGCCGGTGACGGCGTCATCCTTCATGACCCATTTGATTGCCATGGAAGCCAGTGATTCGCCGCGTTCTCCAGCCATATCGTTTAGTTTCCGGACGGCGGTAAGTCTCTCTTCCGTCAGGGAATCCTCATGGAGAAAACGGCCGTCTGTCCGGATACGGCTGTCCTCCGGGATACCATTCAGATAACGGTCTGTCAGGACGCCTTGTTCCAGCGGCTTAAAGGCGATGATTCCTTTGCCGTATTCAGCGGCAGCCTGTTTCAGGCCGTTCTTTTCGATTGTCCGGTTAAAGATATTATAGGCATTCTGGTTCAGAACGAAGGGGCAGCGCAGATCCTCAAGAATCCGGCATGCTTTTATCATGGTCTCTCCGTCGTAATTGGAAAGTCCGGCATAAAGAGCCTTTCCGCTTTTGACAGCCTGGTCGAGAGCGCCCATGCTTTCTTCCAGGGGAGTCTCCGGGTCCATCCGGTGGTGGTAGAAAATGTCCACGTAATCCAGATTCATCCGTTTCAGACTCTGGTCCAGACTGGAGAGCAGATACTTGCGGCTGCCCCAGTTTCCGTAGGGACCGGGCCACATATCATATCCGGCCTTGGTGCTGATGAGAAGCTCGTCCCGGTAAGAAGCCAGATCCTCTTTCAGAATCCGGCCGAAATTGCGTTCCGCGCTGCCGGGCGCCGGACCGTAATTATTGGCCAGATCAAAATGGGTGATGCCCTGGTCAAAAGCCGTGAACAAAAGCTGTTTCATATTATCAAAATTGCCCGTATCCCCGAAATTGTGCCACAGGCCCAGAGAGATGGCCGGAAGCTTCAGGCCGCTTCTTCCGCAGCTGCGGTATTTCATGGAATCATAACGGGTTGGTGCTGGCTGGTACATGAAAATTCCCCTTTCTCAGTTTCTCATAATCAGAAATATATATAAAAACAGTATAAACGCCGGCGGCAGGACTTGACAAGCCCCGCCTGAAATGCTATTTTAAAATTAATTATACGACTGACGGAAGTGGAAGTAACCACAGGGAGTATAAGGAATGAGGAGCCGACCGTCTGGGCATGAGTACGCTTGGAGGCCAGGCTTATTTTATTTTAAAAATGAGCCGGCGCGACGGCTCAAAATTACAGCCGCAGAAAACAAAGACACAGCTTTTAAACAAGGAGGAGAACGTATGGAAATGATTTCACTGGCACAGGAGCTCAGAGAGAATTCCTATCCGGGCAGAGGCATTATTCTGGGACGCTCGGAGGATGGAACAAAGGCAGTTGCCGCCTATTTTATCATGGGCAGAAGTGAAAACAGCAGAAACAGAATTTTTGTGGAAGACGGGCAGGGAATCCGGACGCAGGCCTATGATCCCTCAAAGCTTACCGATCCGAGTCTGATCATCTACGCTCCGGTACGCGTGCTGGGCAATAAGACGATTGTCACCAATGGGGATCAGACAGATACCATCTATGAAGGCATGGATAAGCAGCTGACCTTTGAACAATCCTTACGTTCCCGTGAGTTTGAGCCGGACGCGCCCAATTATACGCCTCGTATTTCCGGCATCATGCACATTGAAAACGGAAAATACAGTTACGCGATGTCCATCTTAAAGAGCAACAACGGAGATCCTTCCTCCTGTCTCAGATTTACCTTTGCATACAATGATTGTGCTGCTGGAGAAGGCCATTTCATTCACACCTACAAGGGAGACGGTAATCCCCTCCCCAGCTTTGAAGGAGAGCCGAAGCTGGTGGCGGTTCCGAACGACATGGAGAAGTTTACAAACATGCTTTGGAACAATCTGAATGAGGACAACAAGGTATCCCTTTTCGTCCGCTATATCGATATTGCCACAGGAATTACCCATACAATCATAAAAAACAAAAACGGTCAGGAGGAGTAAGAAAATGAAAGAACTGGAACTGAAATACGGATGCAACCCCAACCAGAAGCCTTCCAGAATCTACGTGGCGGATGGCTCGGATCTGCCGATCACGGTTCTCAGCGGCAAACCCGGCTATATCAATTTTCTGGATGCGTTCAATGGCTGGCAGCTGGTAAAAGAGCTGAAAGAGGCTACAGGGCTTCCGGCGGCCACTTCCTTTAAGCATGTATCTCCGGCCGGCGCCGCAGTGGGACTTCCCCTGGACGACACGCTGAAGAAAATTTACTGGGTGGATGACATGGGAGAACTCTCACCGCTGGCCTGCGCCTATGCAAGAGCAAGAGGCGCGGACAGAATGTCTTCTTTCGGAGACTTCATCGCTCTTTCTGATGTCTGCGACAAAGATACCGCTTCTATTATTAAGAGAGAGGTTTCCGACGGAGTGATCGCACCCGGATTCACAGAGGAAGCTCTGGAGATTCTGAAGCAGAAGAAAAAAGGAAACTATGTGGTGATTCAGATTGATGAATCTTACCGTCCCGCGCCCCTGGAGCACAAGGAAGTATACGGCGTGACTTTTGAGCAGGGCCGTCAGGAGCTTCCCATCAATGACGAGCTGATTTCCAGGATTGTGACAAAAAATAAGGAGCTCCCGGAATCCGCGAAGCGTGATATGAAGATTGCGCTGATTACATTGAAATATACTCAGTCCAATTCCGTATGCTTTGTAAAGGATGGACAGGCTATCGGCGTAGGCGCCGGACAGCAGTCCCGTGTACACTGTACCCGTCTGGCGGGCCAGAAAGCTGACAACTGGTTCCTTCGTCAGAGTCCCCAGGTACTCGGTCTTCAGTTTGTGGACGGAATCGGCCGCGCCGACAGAGACAACGCCATTGACGTCTACATTGGAAATGAATATATGGATGTTCTGGCGGACGGTGCCTGGCAGAAGGTCTTCAAAGTGAAGCCAGAAGTCTTTACAGAGGAAGAAAAACGTGCCTGGCTCGATAAGATGGAGGGAGTTACCCTCGGTTCCGACGCGTTCTTTCCTTTCAGCGACAATATTGAGCGCGCAAAGAAGAGCGGCGTGAAGTATATTGCGGAGCCGGGCGGATCTGTCCGTGACGATCTGGTTATCGAGACCTGTGACAAATACGGAATGGTAATGGCCTTTACGGGAATCCGTCTGTTCCATCACTAATAATTAATATTGATTTCAGAATCCGGCATCGGATGGCAGGGAGAAAAGTCTCGTCTGCCATCCGGTTTTGCTTATAAGGAAAACTTCCGATACTGCTTCTGCGTATCGTATATATAGAAGAAATACGGAAGAGAATCTCTGCGGAAGATCAGATTTTTTTGGAAACCACTGTCCGGGAAAAGGAAGATATAGTATAATAAAATAACTGAGAAAACTTTGAAATTCTGGAGGAAAAGAATGCGTATTTTGTGCATCGGCGACAGCAATACCTGGGGGTATCATCCTGGAGTGGGACTCCGTCATGAAAAAAGATGGACGAGACTGTTGAAAGACTGGTTTCCGGAGGATGAGATTATTGAGGAAGGTCTTTGCGGGCGGACCGCCGTATCTATGGATTTTGCAAAACGGGAACGCTGCGGCATTGACAGCCTGAAACCGATTCTCATGACTCACAAGCCTGTGGATCTGGTAATCATCATGCTGGGTACCAATGACCTGAAAACGGTATTTCATACAAATGCCAAACATATTGCTTCGGGAATTAAGGAATATATCAAGATCATTAAGAATCCCTTTCAGTGGGAAAAATACAGCGTTCCGGAAATACTGATTGCCGCCCCTGTGGTATTTCGGGAGAGTATTGCGGAAAAAGAAGGACCTGGCGGAAACTTTGATGACTACAGTCTCGAGCAGTCCAGGCTCCTGCCGGCTGCGCTGGAAAAGATCTGCAGGGAATACGGGGTGGATTTCCTCAACGCATCCGATTATGCGGAGGCTTCAGAGACAGACGCCATTCATCTGGATGCAGAAAATCACCGCAGACTGGCAGAAGGTTTCGCTGAGAAGATACGGGAAATTCATCGCCGTATGGAACAGCAGCAGGGAAGCGGAACGAAAAAGTAAAAATGTAAAATCTATACGAAAAAATTGTTGACAAACAAAAATGCGTTTAGTATAATAACGTATGCGTCAAAGATGACGTAAAAAAGAATATCGTTTGGAAAACGAACTTCAGGAGAAATACTCAAGAGGCTGAAGAGGCGCCCCTGCTAAGGGTGTAGGTCGGGAATACCGGCGCGAGGGTTCAAATCCCTCTTTCTCCGTTTTCTTTTCAAAAGATATTTTTTTTGCTCCAAAAAGCTGTTGACAAGCTGGTGGAGAGGTGATATAATATAATTCCACTGCGAGAGCGGTGGAAAGTTCTTGAAAAGGAAACAACAAAAACTTCAAAAAAAGTTAAAAAAGTTGTTGACAAACAGGAACGGACATGATAAAATGTCAAAGTTGCGTCTGAGAGATGCACAGCGAACCTTGATAACTGAACAGTGCTAAAGAATCCTTGAAAATTCTTAAGAGAATTGTTCAAAGAACAAAACCTATTTATAACAGTAAACGGGAAAGAGATTGCCAGAAGCGATTT
>NZ_NFLF01000014.1 GCF_002160765.1 Lachnoclostridium sp. An138 | reverse complement strand
TCGAAGAGTCAGGCAGCGGCTGTTTCAGTGCCCTGCAAGGCGCTTGAACGACGCGTACTGGACGTACGCGGAGAGAAAAGCAACGCGGCAGGACACTGAAACAGCCCTGTCCTGACCGTGTGTGCTCTTGTCAACTGAGGGTAGCGTCGGTGTACCAAGGGACAATCCGGTCAAAAATGGCTGAATTTGTACACCGACGCTACAAATAAACTATGAACTCAGCAGCGCCTCACGGATCACCTCGCATACCGTCGGATGAGGAAATACCGTCCGCAGAATGCGATCCACCGGAACCTGCAGATCAATCATCAACGTCAGGGAATAGATATATTCCGAAGCGTAGGAGGACATCAGCGCCGCTCCAATCAGCGTGTTTTTCTCCGCATCAAGAATCAGCTTGCACAGGCCGTTACTCATTCCGTTTTCCGCCACATGGCGGCCGCTGAAGTTGATAGATACCTTCTTTACCTTATAAGGTTTGCCGGAGGCCTTCGCCTGTTCCTCAGACATACCTACGAAAGCAGCTTCCGGATTTGTATAAACCACTCCGCAGATGGCGTCGTAGCTCATGGCGTCCTCCCGGCCGAGGATATGGTTGACAGCCGCCTCTCCTTCCCGGTAGCCCACATGAGCCAGCATCACCTTTCCATTCACATCTCCGATGGCGTAGACATGGGGAACGTTCGTCTGCATATGCTCATTTGTCACGATGGCCCCTCGCTCCACCTGCACGCCCAGCTCTTCCAGACCCTCGATATCGCTGTTTGCCCGGCGTCCCACGCACATGAGGGCCTTGTCGTAGGCAGCCACATCAATTCTGCCGTCCTTCTCAAAGGTCACTACGCCTTCCGACACCTTTTTCACACTGCTGGACAGATAAAAGGTCACGCCCTTTTTCTCCATCTCCTGCTGCAGCAGAGCGCTGACTTCACGGTCATTGGGGCCCAGCACCTTGTCCAGCATTTCGATCACAGTCACCCTGGAGCCGATCTCCTGAAAATAGGCAGCCATCTCAAAGCCAATCACGCCGCCGCCCACGATAAGCAGCTTGGCCGGAACCTCTGTCATATCCAGAATCTCATCGCTCGTCATCACCGTACCGTCGGCCAGGCCTTCCTTTACGCCCTCAATCGGCGGAATGACCGGGGATGAACCTGTCGCCAGAATCAGATCCGCCGCTGTGTACTCTTCTCCGTCTACCGTCACCAACAGCCTGCCGTCCTTCCGGCCGACCTTTCCCGTTCCATTCACCACTTTGACCTTCGCCCGGCGCAGACCGGCAGCCACTCCCTGCACCAGCGTCTTTACGACCTCGTCCTTCTTTCTGACCACTGCCGCCTGATCGATCCTCACGTCTCCGTCTACCGTCACGCCATAGTCTGCTCCGGCTCCGTCTGCGTAATGGTACATCTTGGAAGCGTACAAAAAGGTCTTGGTGGGAATGCAGCCCACATTCAGGCAGGTGCCGCCAAGGTTCTTTTTCTCCACCAGAAGCACGCTTTTTCCATGGTGAGCCGCATATTCCGCACAGTTATATCCGGCCGGACCGCCGCCTACGACGATTACATCAAACTCCTGCATTTCCAATTTCCTCCTCTTTCTGATTTTTTCACGTTACAAATACCATTTGATTATACTTTTTATCGGAGGAATTGTCAATTTTATATCAATCTTCTTTTGCCCAGCCGTAGGCATATTTTACAGCCTTCTTCCAGCCCTTGAGCTTTCCCGCTCTCTCCTCGCCGCTGATGGCCGGCTCAAAGGTCCTGTCAACCGCCCAGTTCTTCCGTATATCCTCCGGCCCGGACCAGTAGCCCACTGCCAGACCAGCCAGGTAAGCTGCTCCCATGGCTGTGGTCTCCACACAGCGGGGACGATTCACCGGAGCGCCTATAATGTCTGCCTGGGTCTGCATCAGAAAGTCATTGGCGCTGGCGCCGCCGTCCGCTTTCAACGCTTCCAGACGGATGCCCGAATCCGCTTCCATGGCCACCAGGACATCATTTACCTGATAAGCAATGGACTCCAGGGTCGCCCGGATAATATGATACTTGTTCACGCCTCTGGTGATCCCCACGATCGTTCCCCGGGCATACTGGTCCCAGTAGGGCGCTCCCAGGCCGGTAAAGGCCGGCACCACATAGCAGCCATTGGTATCGCTGACCTTTTTCGCCATATACTCGGAATCCTCCGAGGAATCAATCAGTCTCATCTCGTCCCGGAGCCACTGAATCGCGGCTCCTGCCACAAAAATGGAGCCCTCCAGCGCGTAGGTTACTTTCCCGTCGATTCCCCAGGCAATGGTCGTCACCAGGCCGTTCTCGGAAAACACAGGCCGTTCTCCCGTATTCATCAACAGGAAGCAGCCTGTCCCATATGTATTTTTCGCCTCGCCGGGATGGAAACAGGTCTGTCCGAACAGGGCTGACTGCTGATCGCCCGCGGCGCCAGCGATGGGAATGGGCCCGCCGAAAAAGGAAGGATCGGTACAGCCGTAAACACAGCTGGAAGGCTTTACCTCCGGCAGCATGCTTTCCGGAATATTCAGGACCTCCAGAATGTCCCGGTCCCATTCCAGCGTATTGATATTGAACAGCATGGTACGGGAGGCATTGGAATAATCCGTCACATGAACGGCTCCCTTCGTCAGCTTCCAGATCAGCCAGGTCTCCACAGTTCCGAAAAGCAGCTCTCCCCGTTCGGCGCGCTCCCTGGCTCCGGGCACATGATCCAGAATCCAGCGGATCTTCGTAGCGGAGAAATAAGCGTCAATCACAAGCCCTGTCTTCTTCCGGAAGCTGTCTGTAAGCCCTCTCTCCTTCAGCAGATCGCAATACCGCGCCGTCCGGCGGCACTGCCAGACAATGGCATGGTACACCGGTTCTCCTGTATTCTTATCCCAAACGATGGCAGTCTCACGCTGATTTGTGATGCCGATGGCGGCTATGTTCTCCGCTGCCGCCCCTATCATGCTCATGGCTTCCACCGCCACGCCCAGCATACTGGCCCAGATCTCGTCCGCGTCGTGCTCCACCCAGCCCGGCTTCGGGAAATGCTGATGAAATTCCCTCTGAGCCACGCTGCACATTTCCCCCTTTTCATTAAACAGGATGCAGCGGTTGCTGGTCGTCCCCGCATCCAATGCCATAATATACTTTTTCACCCTTCCGTTCCTCCTTGCAGATACCTTTCTATCTTTTCTTTGTTCAGCCCTTCTCCTATGGCGATCAGAATCTCCTGGCCTTCCTCTATGGGACTGATCACCGTCTCATGCCGCGTGGCGTTCAGCTCGCTCCAGTCCTCTCTGCCGTCCATCCCTTCCTTTTTGAAAAAGCCTTTGATCCGGAATACCCTGCCGCAGCCCGGGTCCCCGAAAATCCGTGCGGCGGCTGTCCGAAGCCCCTCCTCCGTCACAGAACTATTCATGAAAAAAAGAGAATCAAAAGGCTCCTTGTCCCGCAGCCCTCTCTTCACATAGTCTGCAGGCACAAAACCGCAGGATGCTATCCGTTCAAAATCCGCATCCGTAAAATCATCCCAGTTCCTGCAGAGAATCTCCTCTCCGGCCCGGAGCCTTCTGCCGCACTGTACCTTTTCCAGCGCCCGGTTCAGATGCGCGATCGTCTCCGCAGTCTCCCCTTCCAGGGCTTCCTGGGTCCTGCTTATGAGAATACAGCCTGCACACGCTGCTTCCGAAGCCAGGATGTAGTCCGCCGCCTCCGACAGATCCGGTTCCAGCTTCGCGTCCACCACCGCAATCACGCTCCCCGTCTCATACCACCTGTCCAGGGGCTCCTCGTGGAGAGCGTCAAAAAATTCATCCGTGTCATAGATTCCTGAGGGCTCCACCAGAACCCGGTCGTAACCGCTCATCCCCATGGCGATCAGCTTGGTCCGGAATCTCCTCCGGTGAGTCTCCCGGTCGCAGCCGCCGGAGATCATCTCCAGCTCGCAGTTCTCCCCTTCCAGGCTTTTCAGGAGCATCATGTCCACATTGACGGGACCCATGTCATTTTCCAGAATCCCGATCTTCTCTCCCCTGCTCACAAGCCAGGCCGCGTATTTTTTCAGAAAAGTGGTCTTGCCGGAGCCCAGAAAGCCCGTGATCAGATCAATCTTTATCATGCTTTAATAAACCTCCGCTCCAAAGGGCATCAGCGCCAGCTTTGCCAGCTTGAAGTGCTGCAGGCCAAAGGGAATTCCGATGATCGTGACGCATAGCAGCGCTCCCAAAGCCGCGTGTTCCAGGGCCAGCGCCAGCCCTGAGAAAATCAGCCATAAAATATTCAGCAGGAACGAACCGGCTCCGCCTCCGTAGCGGACTTCTTTTCCAAAAGGAAAAAAGCTCAGAGCCGCCAGCTTAAAACACTGGGTTCCCACCGGAATTCCCACAATCGTAATACACCACAGGCAGCCCGCCAGGCACCAGCTCAGGCCGCTGACCGCTCCTCCAAAAATAAACCATAAAAAATTTCCCAGACATCCCATAACATGATCCTCATCTTTCTGAAATACAGCTTTATAACACATTTTGTAGTGTCATTCTATCACTTAATTTCCCCGTTTTCAATTCCAGCTTCTTCTGAGGCCGGCACCGGCCCGTTTTGCGCTCATTTACTGCTCCGGCGGAAAAGAGGGATTGACGGCGGACAGGGGGAGGAACTAAAATAAATGCAGAAATATTATCAGATACCGGCTGCGTCTGCCGGGGTATCTGTCATGTAAAAAATACAAAGGAGATGAAAACTTCATGAAAATGATAACTCTGGGAAGCACGGGAATCACAGTTCCCCAGAACGCTTTCGGCGCTCTGCCCGTGCAGCGGGTCAATATGGAGACTGCTGTGGAGATTCTGCGGCGGGCCTGGACGGGAGGTATGCGCTTTTTCGACACGGCGCGCGCCTACAGCGACAGCGAAGAAAAGCTCGGAAACGCATTTGAGAAAATATTTCAGGAAGAACGCGGCAATATCTACATCGCCACCAAAACCCAGGCAAAAACGCCGGAAGCCTTCCGGGAGCAGCTGGATACCTCGCTGAAGCTTCTGAAAACCGATTACATAGATATCTACCAGTTCCACTGCGCAGATACCTGCTGGCGTCCGGGAGACGGAACCGGAATGTATGAATGTATGCTGGAAGCAAAAGAGGCCGGAAAAATCCGTCACATCGGAATCACCTCACACAAGCTCCACATCGCCAGAGAAGCCATCGAGTCCGGGCTTTATGAGACGCTTCAGTATCCTCTGAGCTATCTTTCCTCTGAAAAGGAAGTGGAACTGGTGACTCTCTGCAGGGACCACAATATGGGCTTTATCGCCATGAAAGGCCTGGCTGGCGGCCTGATCAACAACTCCAGGGCTGCCTTCGCCTTCATGTCTCAGTTTGACAACGTCCTTCCCATCTGGGGAATACAGAAAATGTCCGAGCTGGAGGAATGGCTTTCCTATATGAAGGAGGCTCCGGCTTTGGATGAGGAGGTTTCACGCTTCATCGAAAAAGAGAAAGCCGAACTGACCGGAGACTTCTGCCGGGGCTGCGGCTACTGCATGCCCTGTCCGGCCGGTATCCTGATCAACAACTGCGCCCGCATGTCCCTGATGGTAAGAAGAGCGCCCTCCGGACAGTGGCTGAACGAATACTGGCAGGAAAACATGAAAAAAATCGAAGACTGCCTGCACTGCGGCCAGTGCATGGAAAAATGTCCCTACGAGCTCAACACTCCGGAGCTCCTGGCCAAAAACTATGAGGACTACAAAAAGATTCTGGCTGGAGAGGTAAAAGTAAATTAGGCCGTTTCTTCTCCACAGGCTTCTTTCTGTACAAACAGTTTCGGCAAAGCTTCGGGAATCCCTGCTCCACGAATCTCCGCCAGGCATAAATCCAAAAACCGCCCAGCCATTAAACTGCAAATGACTGAGCGGTTTTTATTGTGTCCGGCTTTCCTGTATCAGGCATTACTGCTTCTCAGGCGTAAAGTATACAAAATAAGTATCTCCCATCGTTCCGTCCGAGTATGTGTCCTGCGTAGATATGGAAAAATCCTCATAACCTGCCGGAACCTCATACACAAGAAGCCCTTCCCGCCTCTCGTCGATTCCCAGCTCATACTCATAGGGAAGCTGCTCTTCGCTGACTGCCGGTATCTCATCGCCGGTTTCCGGGTCAGAGGTAATCGGGAACGCATATGCCTCGTCGTCGTCATCCTCCCCCCACTGCGCCTGGAAATCCCAGTCGGACATGGGAATCGTCGCGTTAAAGGTATTCTTTACCGTCACATCCACTACCAGAAGCTCGGTTCCTTCGGACGCCGCTCTTCCCTCGAACTCGTCGCACAGATATCCGCTGTTTACCGTAAACTCAAAGAAATCTGTCTCTATCGGATCACCGATTCTTCCCTCCGCCGTGCTGTTTCCCTGTCCGAACATGCCGCAGCCTGTCAGACAGGCGCATGCCAGAACAGCCGCAAAGGCTGCCGTCATCTTTTTTCTTCTGTTCATTATTTTCCCCTCTCAGTCAGATTTTTCTTTCCTGTTTCGTACATTCAGATTATCATGGATTAAGAAAAAATGCAACCTTCCAGCTTCCTTTCACCAGCTGGCTTCCGCTTTGAAAACAGCCCCACACAGAATATTCCGCCCGTTCCCTCTTTTTCAGTGTACGCAGAAACGCGTTCACCTCCTCCGCCAGTTCTCTTACCAGCATACCATCTTCCACATTCCTGCCGCTTTCCAGGCAGTCCGAAAGCTCTTCCAGAACCACATGGTAATGGCTGTTCCGCTTTTCCGCTGTATTATAATGGTATTTTTTCAGAGACAGATTTCTCACGATCCTGCAGACATAAGCCAGCAGCGGTTCCGGTTTCTCCGGAGGAACCGTATTCCACACTGCCAGAAAAGCGTCATTTACGCATTCCTCGGCGTCTTCCCTGTTCTGCAGAATACGATAGGCAATGGCACTGCAGATTTTTCCGTATTTGCGGTCCAGCTCTGCCACAGCTTCTTCCGACCGCTGGAATAAGAGTCTGACGATCATCCAGTCTTCCAAACAGACACCCCCTCATAGGTGTACTACGCTTTTTTTCCTTCAGATTACAGATATTCTTCCTTTTTCCGCAAAATATCCGTCCGCTTTTTTCTGAAATTTTGCGCCTAAAAACGGCGGAAGCCGATCCGAAAATCCGGACCGGCTTCCTGCCGTTTTGCCGCTTTGCCGTTTCACCATTTCACATTTCACTGTTCTATCGGCTTTTGTTCTTTTGATTCTTTCTTTTCACTATTCTCTGTAATCCCGTACACATCATTGCGGACCAGTCTGTACACGGCCGCTGTAAGCGGCACGCCAAGCAGCATTCCCGGAACTCCCAGCACACCGCCGCCTACAGTCACCGCAGCCAGCACCCAGATGGCCGGAAGCCCAAGAGAGGAACCGACCACCCTGGGATATATCAGATTTCCTTCCAGCTGCTGAAGAACCACGATAAAGACCAGGAAAATCAACGCTTTGACCGGAGCTACCGTCAAAATCATAAACGCTCCCACGAAAGCGCCGATATAAGCGCCTGCCACGGGAATCAGAGCTGTAAAGCCAATCAGAGCTCCAATCATAGTCGCATAAGGCAGACGGATAATCATCATGCCCAGCATACAAAGGACGCCAAGTATCACGGCCTCTGTGCACTGTCCCACAATATACCGGTGGAAACAGTCATTGATGACACCCACCACATACCGGATTTTCCGGTTGATTTCCTTTTTCAGGTAACGCCCCATAATCTTTTCCAGCTGTCCGCCCAGCTTTTCTTTTCCCAGCAGCAGATAGATGGAGAAAATAAGCGCCATAAAGAAAGTAACGAATCCGGACGCCACCGAAGTAACCGTATTGACAATCACATTTACCGTACTTCCCACTCCGGCAGTCAGCACCTTTACAATATCCGTCATGCGGCTCTTCCAGTCGATCTGGGCCAGGGAATCCGCAATGGTCTCCGGCAGGATTCCCTGCTTCTCGCACCAGGCCGTAAATTCCGAAATCACGCCCGGAACCCCCGAGACAATCACCCGGATACAGGAAACCAGCTCCGGAATCACCAGTACCATCAGTAGAACCACGATAATAACCAGAGTCGCAAACGCCAGAACCATGCACACAGGTCTTCCTGCCTTCTTCCCGATCCCGCCCCCGGAGCCTCCGAACATGCGGCGTTCATAAAAGGTCATCAGGATATTCACAAAATATGCCATGCCCGCGCCCAGAATCAGCGGCATGGCCGCGCCCAGAACCGTCCCCGCCGCTCCGGCCACCGCGGGCCAGTAATGGATACACAAATACAGCAGAAATATGGTAATACCCGCCCGCAGGCAGGTCTTGATATCAAGTTTCATCTTTTTCCCCTTTCCATTCTTCGGTCTTTTAGTATAAACATACCATAAGGCATCAGAATGTCAAGTTTGGGATGTGTGATTTCCCTGATTAATGTATCGGCGCAATCATTTCTGTCAGTCTATCCGGCAGCTCCTGCATCATCATCAATAATCAGCGGCTTATCATAAGGATAGTCAGATGGCTTCAAAGAATAAAAAGCCCCATCCAGCAATAAATAAAATCTATCATCGGATGTAATGACCAGTGTGGCAGGTCTGTATTCTCTTTCGGAATTGCTATCTTTTGTTTGAAAAAGAATCCCGTATTTATGCGGGTTCTGGCGTTTCGCAAACGCCTATATGATTATAAAGTTGTAAGGAGAAAGCGTCAACCCATTATCTAGTAAACTGAAATGCTCCCAATCGGTACGCATGAGCTGTCCTATGTTCAGTAGCAGGAGAACCGTCACGAACAGGCGCAGGAGCGTACCTGTACAGAAGCGGTACACAAGGTTCTTGTCGCTGGCTCTGATACGCTTTCAGCTACTTTTATAGACGCAAAATTACCAGCTTTGATGATTGAATATACTTTATCCTTTTCTGAAAAATCATGTTCGTAGGCATACATTACATTTGGATTTTGTAAAATTTCAGCCAAATCCTGAAAATCATTTAGTCGCATCTCTCTTAGAAATAGACGTTCTGTTTCTAAAATCATTTATTTTTCACACTCCCCGAAACGAGTTGTGAAGGATTTTTTAATCAAATTCACGAAAAAGCCACAAATGAGCGCCTCTTTTTTGCCTGGACGAGTTTACTTCCCTCGGCGCATGGGATATAATATAAGCAGAAATAAAGAAAACTTGAGTTCTAAAGAATAGAAAGGGTGACTTGTATGAATTTGGCGAAGATCTCTGCAAACGGTCAAATCACTGTGCCGGTAGAAATCAGGCGGCAGCTTGGACTGAAATCCGGCGATAAAATCCTGTTCCTTCAAAAGCAGAATGGAGAGATTGTTGTTAGCAACGCCTCCGCTGCGGCCATCCAAAAAGCGCAGGCCGCCTTTGCCGGGGCCGCTGAGGCACTGGGCGTATCCAGCGAGAATGATATTCAGGCGCTTATAGACGAAGTGCGTTATGGAAAGGAACGGTAAAATGCGGATATTGGTAGACACAAACATTCTGTTTTCCGCATTGGTCTTTCCCCGTTCCAAACCGTCGCGGGCTTTGCTCTACATCGCAGACAATCACGAAATTGTCCTGTGTGACCGCAACATCGCGGAGCTGCGGGATATCTCGGACGGAAAGCGCCAAAGTATCTCCCGGATGCCGAAGTGCTGCTGGCAGAGATGTCCTATGAGTTAATTCCTGCGGTAGACCATGCGGAAAAGCTGATACGCGACGCAAAAGACCAGCCAATCTTAAATGCGGCCATTGTGTCGGATGTGGATATTATCCTCACCGGCGATAAAGACTTTTTAAGTCTGGATATGGAACATCCAAAGTGCATGACCGTCGCACAATTTCTCGAAAGTGAAGGCGTGGAGGATTAACCTCTGCGCCTTTTCTCCTGGCATGGAAAGGGTCGGAAGCCTGTTTGAAGGTTTCCGGCCCGCTGTGTTTTACATCTGCTGTATCTCCTCGTTTTTGAGCATACGCTCAATTTTATCGCTCATGGTTTCGGTGCTGGTCTAGCTGAAATGGACGCGCACCTTGTAAGTGGGCTTGCCGATTGATTTTCCTTTTTTACTGCTGCCCTTAATCGACAAAGGCATACTCGCCTCCAGCGGTCTGGTTTCCGTCCTTCTCTAAAACTATGAGCCTCATCATAACTTTCCCCGGAAATCAGCCACTAGCTCTTTATTACTGTTAATAAAACCATATTGTCCAGATTCATTCTTCACGCCAATAAAATTTTCGTCCAATATCATAACATCCTGGTATTCTCCCGAATTTATCAACCATTCCCAGCGCCCCCTCTTTCTGTACATGTTTCATCCAGCACTTCAAAAATATCTTTTTATTATATCCACCGCTAAGAAATAGTCCACAAATTATGAAAAGCAAAACTCCCATTATTATTTTTCTCATACTTCATCCCAGACGGGCTGAAACCGGACATTTTTTCACCATTATTGTTTTTCAAATATGATCGGTCAAAAGCTGCTTTCCTGTGAAATTTTCAGCAAAAAGAAGCCTGGCAGCCTTACCGCATCTTATACAGTCTCTCATAGACCCCGTGCATCGCCATCAATTCCTCGTGGGTTCCCTGCTCCTCGATGCCCTTTTCTGTCAGCACCAGAATTCGTTCCGCGTTGCGGATGGTGGACAGGCGGTGTGCAATCACAAAGGTTGTCCTCTCTTTCGCGAGGCTTTCCAGGGATTCCTGTACGATACGCTCGCTTTCGTTATCCAAAGCGCTGGTAGCCTCATCAAAGATTAATATCCTCGGGTCTTTTAAGAATACCCGGGCAATGGACAGGCGCTGCTTCTGGCCGCCGGACAGCTTCACGCCCCGCTGGCCGATGTCCGTGTCGTAGCCGTCCGGAAGCTCCATGATGAAATCATGGGCATTGGCTTTTTTGGCCGCCTCAATCACTTCCTCTCTGGACGCGTCCGGCCTGCCGTAAAGAATATTATCCATGACAGTGCCCGCAAAGAGATAGACGTCCTGCTGCACGATGCCGATATTGCCGCGCAGGCTCTTCAGCGTCACGTCCCTGACGTCCTTTCCGTCGATGCAGACGCTGCCCGAGGTCACATCATAGAAACGGGGAATCAGGCTGCACAGCGTGGTCTTTCCGCCCCCTGATGATCCCGCAAGGGCCACATAGCTGCCCGCCGGAACGCGGAGGCTGACATGATCCAGCACCTTATCCGTATTCGCCTCGTAGCAGAAGGACACGTCCCGAAACTCCACCTCACCCTTCACATCTGTCAAAGGTACTGCGTCTTTCCGATCCGCGATATCCGGCTCTATATCCATGATTTCCCGGAACCGGCTGTAGCCGGAATATCCATTCTGGAACTGCTCCGTGAAATTGATCAGCTTCTTCACCGGCTCTGTGAAGTTGGCCACATACAGAAGAAAGGTAATCAGGTCGGTAATCTCCATGGAATCTGTGGTAATCAGCCGCGCGCCCACCAGCACCACGGCAATGGTCACACCTGTCAGCATGGCGTTCAGCACAGAATTGTAGGTGCCCATATAGAGATAGCTGTTGCGTTTCGTTGCCAGAAAACGGTCATTTCCTTTTCGGAATTTTTCCATTTCTATCTCTTCATTGGCAAAAGACTTGACCACACGGATTCCGGAGAGATTGTCCTCGATCTGGCCGTTGATGTCTGCCATCTTTACCCGGTTCTGGCGGTACGCGTGCTTCATTTTCCGGTTCAGGAAAAGCGCGAAGCAGAAAATAAAGGGCAGGAAACAGGTCACAGTCAGGGTCAGCGGTCCGTTGATCCGGCTTAGGATAATCAGCGCTCCCACAATTTTTATCAGAGAAATCAGAATGTCCTCCGGCCCGTGGTGCAGAAGCTCCGTGATATCAAAGAGATCGTTTGTCACCCGGGACATGAGCTGTCCCACCTTCTGATTGTCGTAAAAGGTAAAGGAGAGTTTCTGATAATGCTCAAAAATATCGTTGCGCATGCCGTATTCCATCCTGGCGCCCATCATATGGCCCCAGTAGGTAATATAGAAATTGCAGACCAGCTCCAGAACCAGCAGTCCCAGCATCAGGACGCTTAGGTTCACAATCGTATGCCAGGCCGCCTGGCTTTCTTCATAAATCACATGATTGGTAATATACCGGACGATCAGCGGAATTACCAGAGTGGTGCCGGCTCCCACTGTGGCAAACAGCAGATCCAGCGCCAGAAGTCCCTTGTAGGGCTTGTAATAGGAAAATATCGTCGTTTTCTTTACCTTTGTTTCACTCATATTTCACCCGTTTGAAAGGACGTCTCTCCCCCGGACTTTCCGTCCGGGCTCAGGACGCCCTTCCCTTTTACTGTTTTTGATTCAATTCAAATTTTGCTGCTTTCAGGAGAACAGCTTCTCCTTATATACGCCGTCCGCGATCAGTTTCTTAAAGGAATCTACTACGGACTGCTTATCTTCTTTATAGGTCACGCCAAACCATCTGTCATGGGTCTCCAGCACCTTGACTGTGGCGCGCCCCTCTTTCAGAAGTCCTCCGATGATAGACGGAAGCAGGTACTCTGCCTTGATATCTCCCGGCTTCAGGCCCTGCAGAAATTCTTTAAAGCCCTTTTCCACCTCATCCAGGAAATCCGGGGTCAGTCCCCACATATTCATGGACACATAGCCCTTCGCGTCGATGGGAACCAGTTTTCCATCCGGCCCCGGCACGCCTGCGCCGCCGTCCGGAAGCTTTTCAATACCGCCGGTCTCCACCACATCGGTCAGATAGCCGTTCTCTACCTTGCAGACGCCGCGGGTCACCGCTCCATTGTCGCTTAAGGTATTTCCCAGGATAAAGCCTGCCATGCAGAAGTCAAATTTTCCAGTGTCTTCATGGTCTTCCACCAGATAATCATGTACTCTCACAAAGGCTTCCTTACCGTAATAGTCGTCCGCGTTGATCACCGCGAAGGGCTCTTTTACAATTCCCTTGCAGCTTAAGACCGCCTGGCCTGTACCCCAGGGCTTCGTCCGGCCTTCCGGCTTCCGGAAGCCCTCCGGAAGATTGTCAAGCTCCTGGAACGCGTACTCGACCTCAATCAGCTTCTCGATCCGGTTGCCGATGATTTCCCTGAAATCCTTTTCCAGATCCTTCCGGATGATGAATACCACCTTATTAAATCCGGCCTCCATGGCATCATGAATGGAATAATCCATGATGATTTCGCCGTTCGGTCCTACCGGCTCCAGCTGTTTGATCCCTCCGCCGAATCTGCTTCCGATTCCTGCGGCCATCACTACCAGTGTCGTCTTTTTCATGATCTCTCTCCTTATATTTTCAGGCTGATACGCCTTTCATTGCATTGATAATATGCAGTACGCACTCTTCGCAGAGCTCGTCGGTCTGCGCCTCTACCATGACGCGCAGCAGAGGCTCTGTGCCGCTCTTTCTCACGAGGACCCGGCCTTCTGACCCCAGACGCTCTTCGATATCCGCAATGGCTTTCTTTACCGCAGGGGCATTCAGCACGGTATCCATATCCTGCACCCGCAGATTCTGCAGCAGCTGGGGATAAATCTTCACTTCAGAAGCCAGCGTGCCCAGCGTGGATTTCTTTTCCAGGATTACTTCCATGACTTTCAGAGAAGTCAGGATACCGTCTCCCGTGGTGGCATGCTTGCTGAAAATAATGTGGCCCGACTGCTCTCCTCCCAGCTGGAAGCCGTTCTTCGTCATGTTCTCGTACACATATTTATCGCCTACCGCCGTCTTTTCGTAACGGATTCCCGCCTGATCGCAGGCCTTGTAAAGGCCCAGGTTGGACATAACGGTGGTAACGATGGTGTCGTCCTTGAGCACGCCCTGCTCCTTCATGTATTTTCCGCAGATATACATGATCCGGTCTCCATCCACGACCTCGCCGTGTTCATCCACAGCGATACAGCGGTCCGCGTCTCCGTCATAGGCAAAGCCCACATCCAGTCCGTTTTCCTTTACAAATTTCTGAAGGACTTCAATATGTGTGGAACCACAGTTTGTATTGATATTCGTTCCGTCCGGCTCGTTGTTGATCACATAGGTCTTTGCGCCCAGGGCGTCAAAGACGCTTTTTGCGATAGCAGAGGCGCTGCCGTTGGCACAGTCCAGACCCACCCGCATATTCTTAAAGGAACGCGTAGGCAGGGAAATCAGATAACCGATATAACGGTTCCGGCCTGCCGCAAAGTCTACGGTACGCCCGATATCCTCTCCCGTCGCCAGCGGTCTTTCCTCCGTAAGTCCGTCAATATAGGCCTCAATCTTCTCTTCCACTTCTGCTTCCAGCTTATGGCCCAGTCCATTGATCACCTTGATTCCATTATCATGAAACGGATTGTGGCTGGCTGAAATCATGATTCCGCAGTCAAACCCTTCGGTACGCACCACATAGGAAACACTGGGAGTGGTCGTGACGTGAAGCAGGTAGGCATCCGCTCCGGAAGCTGTAATGCCGGCAGCAAGCGCATACTCAAACATATAGCTGCTTCTTCTTGTGTCTTTTCCGATTACAATCTTGGCCTTGTGATCTCTTCCGTAATACCAGCCCAGATATCTTCCCACCTTGAAAGCATGTTCCACAGTCAGCTTTACATTCGCCTCACCGCGGAAACCATCCGTTCCGAAATATTTTCCCATCTCTTACTCCTTGCTTTTCTTTTCCTGTTTCCAGTATCCTGCCGCCCAAGAACAGACAGCAGTAAAAACCTTTCCCAATTCCTTATATTCTTTTTCCGGAAAGGTCTTTCTATTTACAGACTTATTATACCAAAAAGCAAAAAATACTCAAGTTCTATTTTCCCGGGAAAACGGACATATTTTCCGTCCAGGACGTAAAATAAGACTGTCCCGCGGGACTTCTTTAAGCCGGAACCATATGTTTCTCATAAATGAGCTGTTCCGCAGTCTCCTCATATTCCGCCAGTGTCTGTGCTTTTTTGATCTTCTTTCCAAGTTTCTCCGCATCCGCAAACTGCCGGATCTGGTAGAACCACAGCTCCTTCATCTTAAAAAGCACATTCCGGTCGCCCATATCCCATTCCCGGTACCCGTTCAGTACCAGCCCGTGAAAGCGCCGGAAGCGCTCCTTTCTCTCCTCTTCTGTCAGCTCTCCCGCTGCCAGACCCGGATTCCGGATCAGTCCCCGCCCAAGCATCATCCTGTCCGTCTCCGGAAATTCTGTCAGAAAGGCTTCCACATCCTCCCCGGTAAACAGATCTCCATTATAGCAGAGCGGCGCCGGGCTCTCTTTCCGCGCATACCGGAACATTTCCCGGTCCGGTCTGTGGTTATAGTAATCCTTCTGCACCCGGGGATGCACAATCAGCTCTTCCAGGGGATATTTCCCGAATATCTTCAGAAGCTCCGGAAATTCTTCCGGACTTTCCATGCCAAGCCGCGTCTTCACCGACAGCCGCATTCCCGGCATATTCCCTGCAAGTCCCTGAAAAACTGTATCCAGAAAGCGGTCCAGTTCCTCCGGGAAGGCCAGAAAGCCGGAACCCTTCCCCTTGCTCACCACAGTCCGGGACGGGCAGCCCAGATTCAGGTTCACTTCCCGGTATCCCATATCGTAAAGAGAAGCCGAAAGCTCCAGAAAGCCTTCCGCCCGGTTCGTCAGAATCTGAGGCACCACAAAGAGGCCTTTGTTGTTCTCCTGCAGAATCTCCTGCAGTTCCCGTTTCTTAAAGCTCCGCTTCTCGTGCGGCTCCAGAAACGGGGTAAAGTACTTATCCAGGCGGCCGTATACGGCCGCCTGGGCATTGCGGTAAATGTAAGTGGTGATTCCCTCCATGGGCGCCAGGTAAATCTGTGCATGTACGGGCTTCATGTCTGATGTTCTCCTTTTTGTTCTTTTTCTCCTTAAAACCGGGATGGCACATCTCCGTAAAACCAAAGAGTGGACATGCTGACAGAGCCATCATCCCCCAAAATCCATTCACGGAATCCCTGCTCATTCAGAAAAGTTATGATGTTTCTATTTTTCATAAAAGAAACTTTTTCATTATCAATCGGCTTCCAGAACTGTTCCAGGCCATTTCTTATCCAAAAAGAATCATAATAGCTCCTGCTGTAAAAAATGATAATTTGGGAACTCCAAAACTGCGGAACAGAGAGCAATGCTACTATCTTGCAAAAGGGTAGCTGTGATGGTTTAGTTCTTATAATTTGCTCTGTTTTTTCAATCCATCTTCTGCAGAAAACTGTTTTTACATTTGCTCCCGTTTGTGGATGCTGAATAAACTCATCACTAGGTACATGAAAATGTTCATAGGGAGAAAGTGTATTCTGAAACGGCGCAATCTGCTCTATGTTTTTCAATAAATTATCTAATTTACGCCACTGACCTCTTTGTTTTTTTATATGAAAAATATTCAAATTCCATCTCCGGGATATTTTCATTTTCAAAAATCTGCATTTATCCGTATTGTACCAGATCCCTGCCACAATGGAAAGCAGAAAAGACCGTTTTCTCTTCTTCTCTTCGGTTGACCGTCTTCCGGTTTTGCGCTATTCTATAAGAAATATGCTATCATTTTTCGGAGGTTTTCATGTACACACTTTCGCTTCTTCTGCTGGCCCTGTTCAGCCTCTATATCGGTATTTTCGCTTTCTGGCGCTGGGACGCGTCCTGGCTCCGAGAGCTTGACGCGGTTCCCGCAAAACTTCTGTTTGTTCTGGTCTTCGCCCTGTTTCTATGCGCGGCCCTTCTTCTGATCCGGCGTCTGCTGGCCCGGCTTTCAGAAAAGCATCTGAAGAGAACGGCTCTTCTGTGCATCTTTCTGCTGGCGGCGGGACAGCTTCTCTTTCTGGGACTGATTCAGCCTCAGCTTCGCTACGACCCGCTGAAGGTCTTTGACATGGCTGTGGAGATGCTCCGCACCCATACAATATCCGGCACCTATGAGACAGGCTATTTTGCCCGCTATACAAACAATTATCCGCTGACGATTCTGACTTACTGGTTCCTGCTTCTCCTCTCAAAGCTTGGAGTGGCGGAAGCCTGGTTTCTGCCCGCGGTCCAGTTGGTGAATGTGGGCTGCATTACGCTTTCCATCTGGCTGGGATACCTGATCGCAAAGGAACTGAAAGGGCGGCTTTTCGCTGTCTTTTATCTGGTAATCTGCGTACTCTGCCCCCTTTCCTATGTGTGGGCCGGGTATTTCTATACGGCCACCTGCTCCATGCCCTGCCTGATGGGGATTCTGTATCTCTATCTCCGTCTGGGGAAATGCCGGACAGGCAAAAGCAGCGCAGACAGCAAAGAATCTGCCGGCAGTGAAAAGCCGGCCGGCAGACGGCGGATCTTTCTCTGCGCCCTGCTTGGCGTCGTCTCGATTCTGGGCTTTAAGCTGCGTGCCACAGCAGCTATCGCTCTGATCGCTGTGGCTCTGGACGCCCTGCTCCGCTTCTGGGGACAAAAGAAGCAGAATGGATGCTCTCTTTTCTCCGCCCTGGTCCTGAAAGCAAAAACCTGGCTTCTGCCCGGCGCCGCCTTTCTGGTGACGGCCGCTCTGACCCTCGGCCTTTTCTCCGCAGCCGTAAACCGGTATGTGGATTTTGATTATAAAAATACCGGCTTCCCCACAGTTCACTGGGTCATGATGGGAGCCCGCTGGGACGGCTCCTTTGATCAGAATGACGAGCTCTATACCTCCAGCTTTGAGACAAAGGAAGAGAAAACAGCCGCGGATCTGAAAGTCCTGAAGGAGCGGATCGCAGAAGCAGGTCCTCTGGGCCTTGTCTCTCTGGCCGGCCGGAAGCTTCTGAATACCTGGGTGGACGGTACGGACAGCTATCTGGCAGAAAACAGCTATGCCCGCTACAGCAAGGTCTACGATTATCTTATCGGGGACAAGAGCGGTTTCCTGACTCTGTATTCCCAGGCGTTCCGCGCCCTGAATATGCTTGCCATGGGGCTTTGCGCCCTTCTGGCATTTGTCCGCCTGAAGCGGCATAAAGAATACCCTCCCCTGTTCCTGATTCAGCTTACAGTGCTGGGCTGCATGGCCTTTCATCTTATCTGGGAGACGAACCCTCTCTACAGTATCAGCTTCACTTTTCTCTGCCTGATACTGCTGGCGGACGGAATTTCTTCCCTGTGCGAAAGCCCGGCAATGATCCTGGTGCTGAAGAAGAGCTGGATCGGCTGTGCCGCAGGCTTTGTCCTTCTGGCCGCGCTTCTGTCTCTGGGGAAAAAGGAACTGGTAGATACGCCCATCGAAGCCTGGGACTACTCTGTCAACCAGTATCAGTACGCAGGCGGGTATGACGGCTATGTGACTTCCTACGATCAGACTTACGTACAAACATTTACCACAGACAAGCCCTTTAACCGGGTTTCCATCCAGGTCATTAATCCTGTGGGGCCCTACAATCAGTCCGCCTTTACCGTCCGCATTACCGATGAGAACGGCAATGTCATCTATGACAACGACCGTTTCCTCTCCGGCCTGGTGGATCAGCTTGAAAACAGCTATGAGTTCGTACTGGACGAGATCGTTCCGGACGGTTCCACGACCTACACTCTGGAGATTACTCCCGGATACATTGAGGGAGAGAACAGCCTGGAATTTCTCTCCTACAACACAGGAAACTGGGATCTGTACACGGACGGCTCCCTGACCTCAGCCGGACAGGAAGAAGAAAAAGGCGACCTGGCATTCGCGGTCTACGAATACGAGGTCACCACCTATTTCAGTCTCAAACAGTATGCAGTTCTCTGTGCAGGCATGCTTCTGCTCGCAGCCGCCCTCACCGTTGGCACGCGGCAGATGTTCCGGGGACCGCGAAGCGTATCACGAACACAGATTTAGCTTTCGCGCAGCTCCGGATGCAGTATGTGAGGATATACCCCTGCTTCAGTTTTCCAGCAGCAGATAGCTTCCATTTTCATAGAGCAGGCTGGCGCCCGCCAGCTCCTGCTCATATTCTTCATAATGAGCCGCGTCGATATACAGGACTGCCGGCTCTTTTTCATTCAGAAAGGCTTCCACGCCTCCATCCTCACAGTGGAAGTCCCCGCTGATTTCCGCCAGAAACAGCATGTTCTGATCCCACTGTCCGATATCCGCCGGATCTTCCCCGGGCACAAAGACATAAGCCTTTTCCCCTGCGTAATCCGAATCCCGGTCCGCGCTTTCCTGAATAAACAGCTGGAACGGATCTCCGTGGGCTTCCCGAATCACATGGAGATAACAGTTCCACATATAATAACCGGTCATGACAAGGCAGGCCGCCGCCAGAATCCAGACGCCCAGTCCGGCAGCCGCTTTTCCTGCGGCGGTTTTGGAACCTCTCTCCCGGCTCTGTCCGCCTGCCGCCAGAGGCGCTCTCAGCGCTTTTCCCAGCAGAACAGCCGCGCCCATGGCCAGCGGAATCGTGCAGGGATAACAGTACCAGATGAGCTTGGTTCCAATCAGGGAAAAACCAAGGAACGGAATCAGGAACCAGAACAGATATCCAAACGCGTCCTTGAGGCTTCCGTTTTCCCAGGCGTCCTTCCAGCCGCGTTTTCTCCAGAACCAGAAAGCTCCCGCCGCAAGACCCGCGATGCAGATCAGAAGGAGCCATCTGTAGATAAAGCCTTCCGCTCCGAACACGGTATCATAGTAAAAGGAAAACGGAAACTCATGACCTTCGAAATTGGAACTTCCGGTCCGGGCCAGAAGATCCACTTCCACCATCTGCCTCAAAAAGGAAAAGCCGTCTTTCGTATAACGCCAGCCGAACCACAGCAGAAGGGGCGCAAAGACAGAAAGCAGAAAAAGCCCCCACTCCTTTGCCTTGAGCCGGAACAGTTCTCCCGTTCCCAGCAGATACAGGCCGCAGACAGCCGCTATCATTCCCGCATGCCAGCTTTTCGTCAGAAAAGCCAGGGAGAACAGCAGGCCGCAGAGGTACAGCCTTTTATGGTTTTCCCGGACCCGCAGCACCGCAAGGACTGCCAGGGTGAAAAACAGCATATAAAGGGCGTCCGCGTCACCTGCCCGGGCAAGATGGGCGGAAAGCGGGCGCTCGTTGGCACAGAAAAAGCCCAGGACCAGGATCGAGGCCTCTCTGCTGTACCGCTTCGCGAATAAGGCGCAGGCAATTCCTGTGAGCAGATAGGCCAGTGCGGAGGCAAAGCGGAGCCCCAGCACGCTGTAACCAAACAGGCGGAAGCCCAGAATAATTCCCCAGTAACTGATGGAAGGTTTCAGGTTCCAGTCATCCGTCTGATAATTATAGGTATGGCGGATATAGTCGCCATTCTGAATCATTTCATAGGCATTGACCCCGTGGCGCGCCTCATCCCAGGAATCCACATACTGTACATCCAGACAGCGGAAACAGAAAAAGGCCAGCGTCAGACAGGCCGCCGCAAAAAATACCCAGTAATATTTTTCAAACAGACGCAGAAGCCCCCTGTAAAGCCGTACAGGAGCCTCCGCAAATTTTTCTGCTTTTGGCATCTTGTTTTTCCTCCCGGTGTTTGTCTCCGCAGATGAGCTTATGGGAACACGTTTCTTTTCCCGCCGCTTCTGACCGGAATCAGCCGCCATTTTCCATCATGGAGGGCAGCGTGCCGCAGTATACGCTGTACATCACAGCCGCAAACTGGTCGTAACCCGCCGCGCCCGGGTGCAGAGCGTCGCCGTCCTCAAAATTCTCCGCGCTGTTGTGCATCAGGGCCAGGGGAATCAGCTCCACATTTCTTTTTCCTTCGAACTTCTTCGCCATGGCCTGCATCAGATCCATGATCCGCTTGTCAGAACGGTTCTTGAACTCTCCCTGAAGGAAGGCTGTGCCGTCCTGGCGCACCATGGTTCCGATTTTCTCCTGATCTCCCCAGTAGATCGTATTCACAATGTATATGGGGATGTCTTTGTCATGACGGCGGATATTGTCCACCATCTGCGCGATGGCGTCCACCGTGCCGGAAGGATCGTCGCTGAGACCGTTTGTACCCAGAAAAATCTGGATCACATCCGGGTCTTTTCCGGTATACAGCTTATAGTAATTCCAGTCGAACATTTCCTGAACCGGATCATAAAAAGGCTGAATCCCCTCGCTTACACCATCAGAAAAAAACTCCGTCGGCTCCAGATAATCTTTCGCCGAAAAACCGCTTCTTCCCTCGTGGCTGTAACGGGTCCAGCCCCTTGTTCCTGTAAAGGTAATCTGATCGCCGGACAGATGGTAGATGGTGCGGTACCACTCTTTTCCGTCGGACAGACTGTCCCCCATATTCATAATGGAATACTCGCCTTCCAGCTGCTCCACCACATGGAGCGTGCTGGAAAGCGTTATCGTCTCATTGACATTGTAGTCGTAGACCGTAAGCGTCAGCGGGTAATCTCCCACCTGTTCTTCCTTTCCCGTGACCGAAAAACGGTCTTCCAGATTCTCTCCTATCTGGCAGTCCCAGTTGCAGGAATAACCATCCCGGAGACCAGACCAGACCACCTGATCGTTGTACAGCTCTATGGTGCTGCCTACCGCCACATAGATGTCCTCCGGCAGATAGGCCTCCACCTGAGGTTTATATTTGTACAGCTCTCGCTGCAGATAGATATTCCACCCGAGCAGTCCCGCGAAAAGAAGAACCACCACAGCCAGAAGAAGCTTTCTGTATTTTTTTATCATTTCTTCTCCTCCCCGGCCTGTTCCACATTTGTCTCCTTGCAGATAAAAATGGGACGGTGCTTGGTCTCCATGTAGGTTTTCGCCAGATACTCGCCCAGAATTCCGATACAAAACAGCTGAATCCCTCCGATAAATATGATAATACAGGTCATAGAAGGCCAGCCTGACACCGGATCTCCGAACATCAGCGTCCGTACAATGATAAAGCAGAGCGCCAGGAAGGCCACAAGGCAGAAAAAGATTCCCAAAAAAGCCGCCATAGCCAGGGGGGCTGTAGTAAATCCCACGATTCCTTCCACACTGTATAACAGCAGCTTCCAGAAGGACCATTTGGTCTCTCCCGCGCTGCGCTCCACGTTCTCATACTCCAGCCATTTCGTCTCAAAGCCTACCCACCCGAAAAGCCCCTTGGAGAACCGGTTGTACTCTCCCAGACGCAGAAGCTCGTTCACAAACTGCCGGGTCATCAGGCGGTAATCTCTGGCTCCATCCACGATATCCGTCTTGGAAAGCCGGTGCATCATAGCATAAAAGCGCCTGGCAAAAAAGGAGCGGATCGGGGGCTCTCCTTTACGGGTCACCCTCCGCGTCGCCACACTGTCATAGGGCTCTTCTGTAATGATCCGGTACATCTCGGGCAGCAGGGAAGGCGGGTCCTGAAGATCCACATCCATAATAGCCACATAATCCCCATCCGCATAGGAAAGACCGGCATACATGGCTGCTTCCTTTCCGAAATTCCGGGAAAAGCTCACATATTTTACTCTCGAATCCTGCTCTGCCAGCTTTTTCATTTCCGCCAGACTGGCATCTTTGGAACCGTCATTGACGAAGAGAATCTGAATCTCCGCCTTCTGACGTAAGCTGTCCGCCGTCTTTGAGATTTCATTATAAAAGATCGGAATTGCTTCCTGCTCGTTATAGCAGGGAACGATCACTGAGATCCTGTCCATACGCAGCTCCTATTACTCTTTACTGTGCTTTCTTCTTCTCGTCAAATCCCTTTGTCTCATCAATCAGGAACGGAGGCCTGTTTCTGGAAGCATCCAGCGCTCTCCAGATGTATTCGCCCAGCAGTCCCAGCATTACCATAATCACGCCGAAGGAAAAGAGCATGACGACCATCAGGGATGTCCAGCCCGGCATGTCCTCTACGCCCGAAACCCTCTGGGCCACCAGAACGACCGCCATGATCACTGCCACCACCGCATAGGCCGAACCCAGAAAGGACATGAACCGCACCGGAAAGTAGGAAAAACTCATCATGGAATCCACAACCAGTTTTATCTTCTTGGAAAGGGTCCAGCGGGATTTTCCGATTTCCCGGGCCTTCCGGTGGAAATACACCTTGTCGCTCTTGAAGCCCACCCAGAGCACCTGGAGCGTCAGAGCGGAATTCTTTTCATCCAGCATCAGAAGCACTTCGATCACCTGCCGGTCCAGCAGATAACAGTCGAAGCCTCCCTTTGGCATGTCCTTGATGACCAGCTTGCGCATCATCGTATAGTAAAGGTTGGCAAAGAATTTCTGCACCGCCCCTTCATCCCGGTCTGCCCGGACTGCCAGCACAACCTTGTTGCCTTCCTTCCATTTATCATAAAGCTGCAGAATCAGCTCGGAATCCTCCTGGAGATCCGCCTGCTTTGTCACTGCGCAGTCTCCCGTACATACGGAAAGTCCCGCCAGGATCGCGGCATGTTCCCCGAAATTCCGGGACAGCTTTACCAGCCGGACATTTTCATCTATATCCCGGATCTGGTTCATAATCTCCCAGGAATTATCTCCTGAACCGTCGTCTACAAATACAATTTCATACGCCTCCAGCTTATGAAGAATCTTCTCTTTCATATCCTGGTAAAGCAGCATCAGAGTGTCTGAGTTCCAGTATACGGGAACAATAATTGAAAGCTTGCTCATCGCCTGCGGCTTCCTCCTACTTCCTTCAGATATTCGTCATAATCGCGGATATACTCGCCTCCGTCATAATGCGTATTGGTCAGTACCAGCAGTACCGAGTCCGCGCTGAAATCATACATGTCCTTCCATACCATGGTAGGAATATAAAGTCCCATTCTCGGCCTGTTCAGCTCGATAATCTCCTCTTCAAAGCCGTTATCCACGCGGACCTTGCTGGAACCGCTCACATTGATAAGGACAAATTCCGAATTGCGGTTGGCATGCTGCCCGCGGATGATGCTGCTGTCGGAACCATAGATATAGAACACTCTCTTGATTTCAAAGGGTATGTCCATGGCTCCTTCCACCACTACCAGCTTGCCCCGTTCATCTCCCAGATCGCCAAACTCCAGGATTTTATACTGATCTTTGATACTCATACTGTCTCTCCCTGTATCTGTATTGTCCTCCGGCTTTCCCCTATTTCCCGGGAAACCGGCGGCCAGAATTAATTTTAAAACGCATTCAGCGCATCTATTACATAAGTCTGCTCTTCCTCTGTCATGCCGTTATACATGGGCAGGGAGAGAACCTCACGGGCGTACCTTTCCGTGATCGGAAAAGCCCCTTCCCTGTAGCCCAGATACTGATAAGCCTCCGACAGATGCGGCGGAATCGGATAGTGGATGATCGTTCCTATCTCTTTTTTCTCCAGATATTCCTTCAGCTCATCTCTCTGCTCACAGCGCACTACAAACTGATGCCACACGGCCGTGGCTCCTTCCTGAATGCCCGGCAGCAGAAGCTTCGGGTTCTGAATCTCCTTCAGATACCTGTCCGCTATCCGGCAGCGCTCTTCCTCACACTCCTGTACATGGCGCAGACGGACGCGGAGAAGACCTGCCTGCAGCTCATCCAGTCTGGAATTGGCGCCTACTACCTTATTATAATACCGTTTCTCGCTTCCATAATTCCGGAACACGCGGAAATCCTCCGCCAGCCCCGCGTCCCTGACAACTACGCCGCCCCCGTCTCCGAAGGCTCCGATATTTTTCGACGGATAGAAAGAAAAGCAGCCCACATCTCCGAAGGTGCCTGTCATCTGTCCGTCAAAGCAGGCGCCATGAGACTGAGCGCAGTCCTCCACCAGCTTCAGATGGTATTTATCTGTCAGCGCCTTTACAGCGGCCATATTGGAAGCCTGTCCGTAGAGATGTACCACCAGAACCGCCTTTGTGCGCTCCGTAATCTTTTCCTCAATCTTAGACACGTCAATATTATAGTATTCGTTCGGTTCCACAAAGACCGGTGTGGCGCCGTTGATCGTAATGCCCATTACGCTGGCAATATAAGTATTGCCCTGGACGATAACCTCGTCCCCTTTTCCGATTCCCAGAAGCCGGAAAGCGATCCAGAGAGCGTCCAGCCCGCTGGCAAGACCCACGCAGTAATTACCTCCTGTATAAGCCGCAAATTCCTCTTCAAAGCTCTTGACTTCATTCCCCAGCACATACCAGCCGGAACGAAGCACCTCAAGAGCTTTTGACTCAAACTCCTGCTGATACCGGAAAAAACCGCGGTCCATCCGGTTTGCCATAATCTTCATCGTGAAATCCTCACTTCCTGCGCCGCTGATTCCCTTTTCTGTTCCAATTTCAGGAATCCGGCCATTATTCTTTATCATAACATGCGCTGAAATATTCGTCAATCAGCTCCTGGCCCTCTTCCGCAAGAGAACCATCCAGTTCCGACAGGAGCGTCGTAAGCGCTGCGGCCCCTTTTCCGTTCAGATGATCCACATCAATGTAGCTCTCCTGTCCGAGATTCAGATATTCATCCCGGCAGAGGTTGAAATCCAGATATGGAATCCCGTAGCTGTCTGCCAGCTCCTGAATATACTGGTGTGCCAGATCATAGGGACCAATCTCCTCCAGATATCTGTCAAAGCTGGGCGCTGTCACGAAGACGAGACGGATTCCTTCCTCCCGGCAGAACTCCACGATTCTCTCAATATAGTCCAGCGTATAGGTTACGCCGCTGTCATTTGCCATATCCTCCGGCACATCCGTAAAATTATCCCACCAGGTAATCTCATCCGCATTCAGCTCCGCGTCCGACCAGACAAAGCCCCGGCCCGCGTAGTATTCATCCTCCAGCGCCACCGGCTCATAATTCCGGTAGCTTTCTGCCTGTTTTTTCTCCCAGACGCTCCGGATATAGGACAGGTCGCCCAGCTGCTGCCAGTTCCGGCGGAAGGGCAGAAAACGGTTGGTGTACTCGTCCGTCTCTGAGGTGGTCAGCAGAAATTGCAGTTTATTCAAAGAAAAGCGCATATAATCCGAGATGATATTTGCCTGCACCAGATCCCGGTCCTGTTTCTCTATAAACAGAAACTTGTAGTGCATGTCCAGATACACCGTCTTCAGGTCATTGTACCGGGCAGCCTCCCGCAGGAGATAATAGGAAGTATCATAGTTCTGGGAAGAAGAACCGAGATTAAAGGAGTTTTTCCCCGTAAGCTCTGTAAAAAGCTGCGGATCATAGGCCCGGAAGCAGTGAGAGCTCCCAAGAAACAGGGTATCTATATTCTCTCCACTGTCCGCTGTCTCATACAGCTCATGCATCGTAAGCCGCGTATAGCTGGAAGTGTCGTCCACCAGCAGATAATTGCAGGCTTTCATAAGCAGAGCCGTAAGCGCCAGGACTGCCGCTCCCATAATCAGAAAACCGGCAAGCCTGCTTTTTCTGCTTCTCCTGCTTTTCCCGCTTTTTTCTTTCAAGGCACCCCTCTCCTTTCCCGGAATGTCTGTTCTCTGTTCCTTTGCTATTTCCGTTTTCCATCATGGTTTACTGCTTTTTCCATCAGAACTGTGTATACAGAAACTGGCTCGTATCATAGGCGGCGCCATAGACACCCAGAATCACCACAGCAGCAATAAGCCCCGTATAAATCAGGCAGCGCAGAACTGCGTTCCGTCCCAGAATCCACTGGCGGAATCCGATTCCTTTCTCGTTTGCGATATCCTTTATCATCACCGCCAGAATTCCCAGAAGAATCAGAATCCACTCAAAGCCTGTCAGCTGCATCCCCGCGAAATCCCGGAGCCGGAAATCCGTCACAAGAATCTGAAGCATGCCCCGCAGATCTCCAAGGGAATTCACCCGGAACACCATCCAGGTCAGATCTACAAACAGAAATACCAGAACCTGCTTCACCGGGCGGGGAAGCTTCCAGTTCTTGATATCAATGATCTGGCCCACGCCGTGCAGACCGCCCCAGACAAGGAAGTGTGTTCCCGTCCCATGCCAGATCCCACTTACCAGAAACGTAATCATAATATTGACAGCCCGGCGCAGTTTCCCTTTTCTGCTTCCTCCCAGCGGGATATAGAGGTAATCCCGCAGCCAGGAGCTTAAGGACTGATGCCACCGGCGCCAGAAATCCTGCACAGAATCCGCCAGATACGGGCGCTGGAAATTGGCCAGCAGATCGAAGCCCAGGATCTGGGCCGTTCCTCTGGCAATGTCCGTATATCCCGCGAAATCGCAGTAGATCTGAAACGCATACAATACCGTAGTCAGAACAATCTCCACGCCGCCGAAGGCGCCGAACTGACTGTAGACCGCATTCACCGGAACCGCGATCCGGTCCGCGATCAGAAGCTTCTCGCAGAGTCCCCAGAGAATCAGGAGGCCGCCGTTCCGGATACGCTGGATATCACGCACATTTTTCCCCGGAAGCTCCCGAATCTGAGCCAGCAGATTACCGCTCCGCTCGATAGGTCCCTGCACCAGCTTGGGGAAGAAAGCTTGAAACAGAGCAAACCTCAGCAGATTTTTCTCTGCTTCCGCCCTGCCCTTCCATACGTCCGCCAGATAACCGATGGCCTGAAAAGTGTAAAAGGAAATTCCCACAGGAAGCAGCAGCCCCAGACGGTTGTATTTGAAAAAGCTTAAGGCAGCCACATGAAAGACAATCACTGCTCCAAACAGAAGCCGCCCCTGCGCTTCCGAAATGTTTCTGCGCTTCTCCAGACCCAGCGCTCCCAGCCAGGTCACAAGCGTAGAACCCAGAAGCACCAGCAGATATTCAATTCCAAAGCTTAAGCAGAACACGTAGCTGGCCGCAAGAAGCCAGGCTGCCCGGGCTCTGCCCGGCAGCGCCAGATATATCAGCCATAAGATTGGAAAGAAGGCCAGAAAGGCCAGTGAAGTAAATCCCATAATTTTCTCCGCTTATCTGTCCGCTTTTTTTCTCAGTTTTCCGTAAAGGAGAAAATCAAGCAGCCAGAATTTCTTGGTAACCACAATGATCGCCGCCGTAATAAGACTCATCACCGCAAAGGAGGCAAAGGCAAATCCCAGCCCCTCCCAGGTGTAAAGATAATAAGTCCTGCCCTGATTCAGCACGGTGGCAAAATGGAAATGCAGCACATAGATCTCCAGCGTATATCCGCCCAGGAAAGCCAGAAACCTCTTGAACCGCCCCTCCTTCAGGAACCGAATCAGAAGGCCGGCCGCCAGGCAGCCAGTGAAGGAGGCCAGAATCTGGCGTCCCAGCAGAAAGAGAGTGCTTACATCCTGCAGATCCCAGACGGCCGCCATTAGAATCAGCGCCAGCAGGGAAGCCGCGCACACCAGTTTTTTCATGCTCTCCGGTATCCGCCGAATCCATTCCCTGTATTCTCCCGCCAGATAGCCTGCCAGGTAAAAAGGCAGATACAGCCTTGTCAGGCCGGGGCTTAAAAATTCCCATCCAAGCAGGGTCTCCAGAACCACAAAGGCCGCAAGGGCCAGATACACCAGCCAGAAGGCCGCCTTTGCGTGTTTTCTGTACGCCCCGTCCTTCCATTTTGAGACCGTCCCTTCCGCCAGCTGCGCCGTGTAAATCATGACTGTCAGGATAAAGAGGGTCATCAGAAACCAGAGCCCGTTATCCAGGTCAAACAGCGTATCCCGGACGCTGGAAAGAGGGTGCCGCGGATGCAGCAGAATGAGCCAGAAGAAAAAAGGCGTCAGATAGGCCAGGGCTCTTTTCTTCAGAATGTTCCCATAATCCCGGAGACTCTCCACATGTCTCCCGATTCCGCACAAATAGCCGCTGACCATAATGAACAGCGGCATCTGCACTACTTTAATCACATCATATACATACGGATCTTCCATGTGGTTCCAGACCAGAACATGTCCTGCCATGACCAGCAGAATAGCTGCGCCCTTGATGGCGTCGATGGTCTGGCTGCGCGGCTTCCCGCGCGCTCCTGTCTTTTCACTCATAGGCTTCTTTTCACCCGCTTTTGTGCGAGGTTACTCCTCATTCATCTTCGCAAGCTTGGCGGCCTGATCAGCAGCTATGCAGGCATCAATAATTTCCTGAATGTCTCCATTCAGAATTTTATCCAGTTTATACAGGGTTAAACCGATTCTGTGATCTGTCACACGGCCCTGGGGGAAGTTATAGGTACGGATCTTCTCGGAACGGTCTCCTGTTCCGATCTGGCTCCTTCGGGCCTCCGCCTCAGCGTCATGGGCCTTCTGGCACTTAATATCGTACAGCTTCGCCCGCAGAAGAGCGAAGGCTTTTGCTTTGTTCTGAAGCTGAGATTTCTCCGTCTGGCTGTATACCACGATTCCCGTAGGATAATGGGTCAGACGGACGGCGGAGTCTGTGGTGTTGACGCACTGTCCGCCGTTTCCGGAAGCACGCATGACATCGATTCGGATATCCTTCTCATCAATCTGCACATCCACCTCTTCCGCTTCAGGCATCACTGCCACTGTAACCGTGGAAGTGTGGATTCTTCCGCCGGACTCTGTCTCAGGCACACGCTGAACCCGGTGTACCCCGGATTCGTATTTCATTACGGAATACGCGCCCTGTCCCTGGATCATAAAGGTCACGCTCTTCATTCCGCCGATTCCGATCTCATCCGCTTCCATCACTTCTACCTTCCAGCGGCGGCTTTCCGCATAATGCACATACATCCGGTAGATTTCTGCGGCAAAGAGCGCAGCCTCGTCTCCGCCCGCTCCTGCCCGGATCTCCACGATTACGTTCTTATCGTCATTGGGGTCTTTCGGCAGAAGCAGCACCTTCAGGGTATGCTCCAGTTCCTCGATACGCGCCTTTGCTCCGGAAAGCTCTTCCTTCAGCATCTCACGCATCTCCTCGTCGTTCTCCTCCTCCAGCATCTGAAGGCTTTCTTCCACCGTTTCCTTACATTTTTTATATTCCTTATACGCATCCACAATGGGCTGCAGATCACTCTGCTCCTTCATCAGCCTGCGGAACCGTTCCTGATCGTTCACCACGGAAGGCTCGTTCAGCTCGTTCATCAGATCCTCATAGCGCAGAAGCAGATCGTCCAGCTTGTCAAACATATCTTTCCCTCCATCATATATTTCAGTCAAAGCGGAAATATCCGCATCAGTTTTCTTTTTCTTCTGTTTCTCCGGGTCCTCTGCGGCCTCGGACTACCCGGTCCAGTCCGGCCAGATCCCGGACCGTCTCAATTTCGTCAAATCCCCGGTCCCGCAAAAGACCGGATACGCTCTCCGCCTGGTCAAAACCGATTTCCAGGCAGAGCAGGCCGCCGGGTTTCAGATACCGGGGCGCTTCTTCGGCTATCCGCCTGTAAAAGTAAAGGCCGTCCTCATGGCCGTCCAGAGCCATATACGGTTCCCGGCAGCGCACCTCCTCCATCAGTTCCTGAATCTCAGCCCGTCTGATGTAGGGAGGATTGGACACAATCAAATCAAAAGTTCCCTCTATATTTTCAAACAGGTCTCCCTGCACAAGCTCCGCCTGAATCCCCAGACGCTCACAGTTCCGTCCGGCCGTCTCAAGGGCTCCCCGGGACAGATCGGCCCCGGTTCCTTCCGCTTCCGGACAGAAATGCAGAAGGCTCAGCAGAATACACCCCGATCCGGTACACAGATCCAGCACACGCATTCCCGGCTTCAGATATTTCAGAGCCTCCTCCACCAGAATCTCCGTATCCTGCCGCGGAATCAGCACCTGATCATTCACCAGGAAAGACAGGCCCATAAACTCCTGCTCTCCTGTGATATACTGCAGAGGAATTCTCTTCTCCCGCTTCGCAAGCCCTTCGGAAAAGCGTCTCTCCTGCTCTTCCCCCAGCTTTTCTTCCGGATATGCCAGATAATGGCTCCTGCTCACACCGGAAGCCCATTCCAGAAGATACCAGGCGTCCAGCTCTGCCTCCGGCACGCCCGCCTTCCGGAGCCGGACCGCTCCTTCCCTGCAGGCTTCCCGGAGAGTCAAGCCTTTTCCTCCAGTACCTCTTCGATCTCCCGGGGCTCTTCTTTCTGCTCCAGTATCTCCCCAATCTCCCGGGGCTCTTCTTTCTGCTCTGGCGCCTCTTCTGTCTCCTGAACTTCTTTTTTCTGCTCCGGCTCCTCTTCTGTCTTCTGAGCTTCTTTTTCCTGCTCCGGCTCCTCTTCTGTCTTCTGAGCTTCTTTTTCCTGCTCCGGTGCCTCTTCTATCTCTCTTCCCTGCCAGGCTCTCCAGTCAAAAACTGCTTCCACAGCCGCGATCGCCACTTCTATCATACTGTCGTCCGGCTCTTTGGTGGTCAGAGCCTGCAGCCACATACCGGGACGGCTTAAGATTCCCACAAGCTTGTTGTCCGTATTTCCGGCCAGCCGGATAAATTCATAGGAGACTCCCGCAATCACCGGCACCAGGGCCACACGAAATACCACCCGGAGAATCGGAGAATCTACACGGATGAAAATAAAGAAAATAATGCTGACTACCATGACAATCAGCATAAAGCTGGTTCCGCAGCGCTTGTGGTGCTTGGAGCTTTTCCGCACATTTTCCACATTCAGCTCCAGGCCGTTCTCCACACAGTTGATGCATTTATGTTCAGCGCCATGATACTGAAACACCCTCTGGATATCCTTCATCAGAGAAATCAGGAGTACATATCCGATAAACAAGAGCAGACGGATCGCGCCTTCAATGACCGCCAGCACCGTATCTGACACGATCACATTGCGCAGGAGAGCCGCCGCAAAATAAGGAAGTATCATAAAGATCGCCACTGCCATCACTATGGAAAAGGCGACCGTTATTCCCATAACTACCTTTTCAGCCCGCTCTCCGAACAGCTTCTGGACCGCCACATCCGCCTTGGAAGGCTGCGCCTCCTCCTCGTCATAGAAGCTGGCGGAAAAAGTCAGGCATTTCATACCCAGAACCAGAGAATCCACAAAGCTTACCACACCCCGGACAATCGGAATCTTTTTCAGTTTTCTGCTTCCGATTCCCTCATAGGTGCTCAAGTGTACCTCTATCTCTCCGTCAGGCTTGCGGACGCCTACGGAATACACATCCTGATTTTTCATCATGATGCCTTCCAGAACGGCCTGCCCTCCGATTCCTGAAGATTTTCCCGCTGTACTCATCAATATTTTTCCTCCATGCATAGATACAAAACCGTGCGGCCCTTCACAGATTTTTCTGTGAAACAAAAAGGGTGAGATTGTCCAACCTCACCCCTTGCTCACACTTCTTATTTCGTGATGCCATATTTACGATTGAATTTATCAATACGTCCGCGAGCTGCCGCAGCCTTCTGCTGTCCTGTGTAGAATGAGTGACATTTGGAGCAGATTTCAACGTGGATGTCCTTCTTTGTGGAACCTGTCACAAATGTGTTGCCGCAGTTGCAGGTTACGGTTGCCTGATAATACTCCGGATGGATTCCTTCCTTCATGATTTTCACCTCTTCATTCATATTTTGTGAACTTCTGTTACTATAATTCCCGGCCAATGCCGCTCCGATGTTTCCACGGCAAGATATCCCGGGCTATCCCTGCAAGTCCCTGCAGTTAAGCTGCCTGTACGACAGCTTTTAGATTATAGCACAGAAGAATCGGAATTTCAACCCAAACTTGTGTTTTTAGATAAATCTGGTCTTTTTCACCATCTGAACAAATTCCGTATTATTCCGGGTGCGGTCAAACATATTCAGCACATTCTCCACCGCGTCCTCCGGCTTCAGGCCGTTCAGGCCCTTGCGGATAATCTCCATGGCCTCCATCTCTTCCTGGGTAAGCAGCAGATCCTCCCGCCGCGTACCTGACTTTGGAATATCGATGGCCGGGAATACTCTTTTCTCCTGGAGCTTCCGGTTCAATACCAGCTCCATGTTTCCGGTTCCCTTGAACTCCTCGTAAATCACATCATCCATCTTGCTTCCGGTCTCCACGAGAGCTGTGGCCAGAATCGTCAGGCTGCCTCCCTCCCGCATGTTCCGGGCCGCTCCGAAAAACCGCTTCGGCATATGCAGGGCCGCCGGATCAAGACCCCCGGACAGAGTACGGCCGCTGGGCGGAACCGTCAGGTTGTAGGCCCGGGCCAGACGGGTGATGCTGTCCAGAAGAATAATGACATCCTTTTTATGCTCCACCAGACGCTTTGCCCGCTCAATCACCATCTCGGACACTCTCTTGTGATGCTCCGGCAGCTCGTCGAAAGTAGAATGAATCACTTCCACATTCGGTCCCTCGATGGCTTCCTTGATATCTGTAACCTCCTCGGGCCGCTCATCGATCAGAAGGATCAGAAGCTGCATCTCCGGGTGGTTGCGGGTGACGGATTTTGCCACGTCCTTCAGAAGAGTGGTCTTTCCTGCTTTCGGCGGGGAAACGATCATACCTCTCTGTCCCTTTCCGATAGGGGAAATCAGATCCACGATCCGCATGGCTGTGCTTCCGCCCGGCCGCTCCAGATGAATTCTCTCATTGGGGAAAATGGGCGTCAGGTCCTCAAAGTTTCTTCTCTTGGCTGCCTCTTCCGGCCGGCAGCCGTTGATGGATTTCAGATAGAGAAGGGCCGCGAACTTTTCTGTCTGGGCTTTTACCTTCACATTTCCGCAGAGAATATCTCCGGTCTTCAGATTGTATCTGCGGATCATGGCAGGATTGATGTAAATGTCATTTTCTCCCGGCAGATAATTGTCGCTCCGGATAAAACCGTAGCCATCTCCCAGCACTTCCAGGATTCCCGTAACCACCTGCCCGCTGTCCAGATTAGACGCGTCCTGGGCGGGAAGGGGCTGGCGCTCTGCCCTCTCCGCTCGTTCTCTGCGTTCCTGCCTGTCTGCCCGCTCCGTTTTCACATGGTGCTCTGAATACTCTGCTCTTTCTGCTCTTTCCGATCTCTCGTTCCGCTCCGTTTTTTCTGATCTCTCTGATCTCTCCGCTCTCTCGCTCTTTTCCCGATATTCTGTCCGTTCCTTCTTCCCGGCTGCTTCCCGTTCTTTCTGAATTCTCATTTCCTCGTCTTTTTCCAGCATCAGATCAATGAGATCCCCTTTTTTCATCCCTGAGGTCTTTTTCAGCTCCCTGGCTTTCGCGATCTCTTTCAGCTCAGCCAGCGGCAGGGACTCATACTGTTCTCTTGTCATTCCATATCCTCCTCACGATTCTCATATTGATATCTGCCGTGTTCATAAAACCACAGGGCAGTATGTTTCTTTTTCTTTTGGGAATTCCGCCAGACAGATTCGGCGGATTGAATGATTATGTCTGCATTATAGCGCATTTTCCTGTATTGTGCAAACTGAAATTGCTTCACATCCGCTGAAACTGATGTTAAAATAAGGAGAGCCGGCTGGATCTCTCTGCTTTTATGAAAAAAGGCTGCCGGACTCAAAATTTTCCGGAGGTTTTTACCGTGTTAAAAAAACTCATTCTTCCGATTTACCTTCAGAGCCACAGGCTTCTGATGAAAATATGCTGGAACCTGTTCATCCATTTTCCCCTTGACCGGAAAAAGATCGTCTTCAGCAATTTCAACGGCGGCGGTTTCGGGGACAACCCAAGCTTTATCGCCCGGGAATTTCTGCGCCGGAAGGCCGGCTGGAAGCTGTACTGGACGGCGGCGGGCGACTACGATCTGCCGGAAGGCATCCGTCCCGTCCGTCCGAATACCGTCGCCTTTGCCTGGCATATGGCGACGGCCGGCACCTGGGTGGACGATACCCGGAAGCTTTACTATTTCAAAAAAAGGCCGGAGCAGTTCTACATTCAGACCTGGCACGGCGGCCTGGGTCTGAAAAAGGTGGAGAAGGACTGCGAATCCGCCCTTTCTCCCGAATATGTGGCATACGCCAAAATCGATTCCCAGAATATGGACCTTCTGCTGGCCTGCTGCCGCTGGGAAAGCGAATCTTACCGGGAGGCTTTCTGGTACGACGGGCCGATTCTGGAAAAGGGAATCCCGAAAAACGACATCTATTTTGAGGACCCCGCCCCCTATATTCAGAAGGTTCTCACTCATTTCGGACTGCCGGAGGGAACAAAGCTTGCCCTCTACGCTCCCACCTACCGGGACAGCCGTAAGACAGACATGTATAACCTGAATTATGAGCAGCTCCTTGCCGCTCTGGAAAAGCGCTTCGGCGGAAGCTGGGCCGTGCTTGTCCGCATGCACCCCAATGTGAGCTACAAGGATTACCCGCTGACCTATACGGACCGGATTCTGAATGCCAGCCCCTACGAAAACATGCAGGAGCTTCTGGTGGCCAGCGATGTCATCATCAGCGACTATTCCGGCTGTGCCTTTGATTTTCCGATGATCGGGAAACCCGGTTTCCTGTACGCGGAAGATTACGAGGAAATGAAGCGGACAAAGGATTATTATTTTGATCTGAAGGATCTTCCCTTCACTCTGGCTCTGACCAACGAGGAACTGATGGAACAGATCGGGACCTTTGACGAAGAGGACTACCGGCGGAAATGCAAGGATTTCTGCGATATGCTGGGCTTCTACGACGACGGACACGCCTCAGAAGCTGTGGCAGACATCATTATGGAAAAAATGCAGGAAAAGGAATGATTCTCACGAGTCATTCCTTTTCTTTTGACCGGCCGCTTCCCGCGGACCGGTTTCACAATATCTATATTTCTGTCGTATCTTTCCGTCTGTAAAAATCCTCTACCACACCGGCGACGGCTCCGGATACTTCTTCTTCAATGTAGGAGTACGCGCTGCTTTCGCCCCTTTCGATGGATTTCAGAAAAGCTACAAGCTCATAGCGGAGCCCTTCTCCGTCCAGCTGATAGAAGTAGCGTTTGTTTTCCGCCGGATTTTCATAGCGGATTTCAAAATAATCCGTCTTCCACCAGGGAGCCGGCACATAGATATATCCTTTCGTGCCGGAGACAATCAGATCGCCTTCTGCCTTCGCGCCCTTTCCCACCTTTACGGAGGCAGTCGCCTCCGGGTAGACGAAATTGATCCGTGAGAATACGTCATACGTCTTATCTTCCTTTGAAAAGTGGCTGATGATCTGCTTTTCCCTGTAATTCGTACCCAAAAGCTGAAAGACAGGGAGCATAGCTGTGGGCCCCCAGTCACAGATGCTGTTCCAGCTGCGGTTAAACTGCTCGGAACGGCCTGTGCTCTCCTCTGCCAGCCGGGTACAGGTGGCGTCCACCGACACAATTTTTCCAATCCGGCCGCTTTTAGCCAGAAGCAGCAGGCGGTAGTAGGCTGTGGAATAGGCTGTCTTGATCCCTTCCATCAGCACGCACCCCTTTTCCTCTGCCAGCGCGAAAAGCTCCCTGCACTGTGCCGCGGACAGGGCCGCAGGCGCCTCGCAGAGCACATGCTTTCCTGCCTCCAGAGCGGTTTTCACCTGCTCATAATGCAGCGAGGGATGGGAAAGGATGTACAGGGCGTCCGTATGCTCCAGAAGCTCCTGGTAGGAAGCTGTGACGCAGGGAAGCTGTCTGAGGGGTTCCTCTATCTCATTCTGCGGCTCATCCGTACAGATTCCCTCCACCGCCACTCCGTTCACAAAGCTGCTTTCCTTCTGGAATTTCAAAAGGTCTGCAGAGGTTCCCACAAGACCCAGGCGGATCTCCCGGCGCTGGGAACGGAGCTCCGAGCTTGAGATGCCTTCTGTCCGGTCCAGATAGACCACCTTGCAGTATTTGTTCAGGTAGTCAAACTTTCCCTTCCAGTCGGAGCCCACCGTAAAAATATCGATATGATAGCGTCTGATATCGTCTATCTTCTGTCCTTCATACTCTTCAATGATAATCTCATCCGCCAGTCCCGTGGCCCTGACGGCTTCCACCCGTTCCATCAGGGACTGCTGAACGTTGATCTTTCCCCGGGATTTGTCGTAATCATCCCCCGTCACACCGACGATCAGATAATCTCCCAGCGCTTTGGCCCGCTCCAGCAGCCGGATATGGCCGTAATGCAGCAAATCATAGGTTCCGTATGTGATGACTCTTACCATCCGGCATCTCTCCTTTTTCCGTTTGCGCAGCCTTTTCCTCTCCTCGGAGCCGCTGCGGCTTTTACTGTCTGTCCACCTCCAGAAATGCCTCGAGGAACAGCTCCATGGCTTCCTTTGAGCCCACAGACACACGCAGACAGTCCTTCAGAAGCTCATTACCGTAAGGATGGACGAGAACCTTTTTCTCTGTCTCCAGCCGATTTGCCACCTCACGGGCAGAGTGTTTCGGCTTTACAAAGATAAAGTTTCCGCGGCAGTCCCGGCACTCATAACCTTCCTTCTCCAGAGCCTGCAGAATCCAGGCCTTTCCTTCTTTTTCGATCCGGATCAGCTCTCTGATCAGCTCAGGCCGGTCCAGAATCCGCTCTCCGAACAGAAGAGCTATGGCATTTACATCAAAGGTCAGCCGGGCATTCTTCACATAATGAATGATTTCCGGATTGCTGATGATCACTCCCAGACGGCAGGCCGCCAGGGAAAAGAGCTTGGAGAAGGTTCGCAGCACAATCACATTTTCCCCGTTCAGCGCATAGGGAAGGAACGTTCTGTCGTAGAAATAATGGTAAGCCTCGTCCACAATGACCACGGCTCCCACTTCCTTCGCCCGTTCAATCACGCGTTCCAGCTCTTCCTCTGTATACACATTTCCCACCGGGTTATTGGGATTCAGAAGCACCACCACTCTCGTATCCCCGCTGATGGCCTCCAGAATCTTCTCTATTTTGATGGTCAGGTCCGGCTCATAGGCCACCGGAACGTGCTTCAGGCCAAGAATGCTGCAGTTCACCCAGTACATCTCAAAGGAGGGAGAGACTGTCACCACTTCCTTCCCCTTCTCTCCAAAAGTCTCCAGAAGATAGCGGATCGCCATATCGGAACCGTTCGTGGTCAGCACATTCTCGTACGCGGCCCCGATGAAATCCGCATACTTATGAAGGAACCGGTCCGGCTCAGGATAGATGGCAAGAAATTCCGGCGTGATCTCTTTGAGCACCTCGTCCACAAATTCCTTCGGCAGGCCTTCCGGATTTTCATTCATATCATAACGATGGTATCCGTATCTTCCCTGTTCCGGAAAAACGCGGACCGTATTTTTTATATGTTCATCTACATAATATTTCATCTTCGTTACCTCCATCACCAAGCGGTATCAAACGTAATCTTTCCCTTCATCATACCGCAGCTTTCCGGAATTCTCAACCGGAAATTACAGACCCAGCAGCCGCAGCGCCGTTCCGATCAGCGAATAGACAAACAGGTGCAGGCAGAGCACCGGCAGCGTATGGCGTCCCAGAAAGCCAAAAGATTTCCCCAGAAGGCCCATATGCTTCTCCAGAAACAGGGAAAGCACCATCACAAGCAGGGAGCCTGCGCAGCCCACAATCAGGTTCAGAATCATGGAATGTCCGTAATCGGCCACCGACATGTTCACGCTTCCGTTGAGCCAGGACAGGACCGCAAAGACCGCCGCCAGCAAAAGAACCGCCCCTGGCTTCCGGTACAGCCTTTCCACAATCCCCTTCTCAGACAGGGCCTTTCCGAACAGAAGGAAGGAGACCGCATAAAGGGCGCAGTCCAGACTCCAGGGCAGAAGCACCGGGCAGAGATAATGGACCAGCACCGCTGCGAGAAGCACTCCAAAATTCAGGTAGACCGCCGTTCTCAGCTTTCCTTCCGCCGCCTTCATCATAAGCCAGAAAAGAAGATAGCTTACGAACATGCCTGTCAGAAACCAGGTGGGCGCATTCAGGATCTGCATGAAATACACGTTTGCCGGCGAATCCATCGGAAACAGGCAGTTTCTGGAATAGAGGATACCCAGCAGCGGAAAAAAGGATTCCGCGCTCACCTGCCCTGCCAGCAGATCGTTTTTCAGGAAGAAAAACAGAAAGAGGAACAGATTATACCCGAAATAGGGCACAAGCAGCCGCTTCGCCTTCTTTTTTACGAAGCTCCCGAAGCGTTCTTCCGGTTTATAGCGGAAAGTCATTCCCGCCAGTATGAAGAAAATGGGCATATAAAACATGCCGCCGAAAAAGCTCACCGGCCCGAAGGACTTTCCCGTATGCACCAGAAGCACCACCAGAATTCCCAGAGCCTTGGCGATATCCAGCCAGAGCACCCGCTTCTTTTCCATCTCTAACTCCTTTCTGCCTTACGCCCCGCAGCCGCTTTCTGAATTCCCCGCTCCAGAAGGCCGCTCACCGGCTCCACATATCTCCGGCTCAGGTACGCGATTCCCAGCACCAGCGCTGTCGTACAGAGAAAATCCAGCCCCACCGTCAGATGGTAGCCAAGCCTCTCATGAAGCCCCAGAAAGAACCAGCAGGAAAAGGTGGCTATTACCGGGAAATGCAGCAGGTACAGGGAGTAGGAAATATCTCCGAGAAAACAGAAAATTTTCGCGCCGAAAAATCTCTGAAGCCCGGAAAGTCCCACTACGCCCGCCAGAAGCCCCACAGCTCCCGCCATATGATAAATCACCGTATAGGCGGGCGGCAGAGGCGCATAGATCGTTCCCGCCATATCCACGCCAATGGACGGATAGGACAGCAGATATACGCCGGCGGCAAAGGACAGGAGCGGCAGAATCCAGTATTTTCTCCAGAGCTCCATGCCCTTCTTCTGCGTACAGAAGAAATCACAGACGATAAAGCCCATAAATATACCTGTAAAGTAGATATCCGTCACTGCAGACACCAGAATCATCACCCCGTAGGCGATATAGCGCAGAGGATTTTTCCCCACCAGATAAGCCGCCAGGTACACCACCAGCGCTCCCAGAAACAGATAGGGAATCGTCCAGAGCACGCCGTTATAATCGTTGCTGCCCTGAAGGAAACAGCCTATCAGGCTCTCGTAAAGCATCTGCAGGAAATCCGGCGCAAACTGGTTAAAGCCCGCGAACCAGGCCTCGGATTTTGTGATGGCCGCTGTCTCCGCATTCCGGTAAAGTCCCAGAGACATCAGCACAAAAATCAGAAGATTGGCAGCCAGAATCATGGGCATCAGCCGGAAATACCGCTTCCAGGCGCTGGTTCCAAGCCTTTTTTTATCCCTGCCTGACCGGAAATAGGACAGGCAGAGCACGAAACCGCTGAATACGAGAAAGAGGCAGACCGCCGCATTTCCGCTGTACAGCAGATTCAGCGGAGTCTTCCCGATGGCAATTTCAATCTGGGAAGCCGTATGGGACGACTCCGGTGTCAGGCTGTAGGCCGCATAATAAAAGGCGAACACAAAATGACAGAAATACACCATCAGGGCTCCGATTCCCTTCAGACCATCGATATAAGCTAATTTTTTCATATTTCTGCCTCCGTTATCTCTCAGATTTCACCGCGCCGCAGAGCAGCCGCGTATATTCTGTCCGGCCAGCCGCCGACAGATGAATCAGATCCTGAAAATTTCCCGGGTCGGAGGAGTCAAAGTCCAGGTCCTCCGCACAGATGAGGGTAAAACTTCCTTTCCCCTCCCAGTTCTCTTCGATATCCCCGATTTCCGCCAGGCAGAGCTCATAGAGCTCCATATAATCCTCGTCCGCATACATCCGTTCATACTTGGGCGTCTCCAGGAAATACAGATTCAGGCCGTATTCCTGAGCCAGAGCCGCCAGCTGGCGGTAGCCCTCCACCTGCGCCTCATTCAGCCCGTCCCGGCTTCCCAGCATGCCAAGAGCATAGAGCTCCTCCCTTGTACTGCCCTCCTGGGCGAGCAGGGTTCCCCCGTTGCGGAACTGGGAGGACACCAGGCGGTTGTTGATCGGATAGGTCAGAAGCTGCTCGTTATTGGCCGTCACAAAAAACTCAAAAAAATCCGAAAAATCCGCGCCGCTGTTCTCTGCCATCAGCCTCCAGGCCCGGATCTTGAAATCCAGATCCGTATCAAGAAGAATCTTCGTGTCACTGATCCAGGGGGCCGCCGCTGCCGTATAGGGGTACAGATCAATATAAATGTTGGTCACCTGTAAGCCCTGCTCCAGCATATACGCAAGCTCCATGGCCATCAGAGCCGGCTGATTGCCGTTATAGGAGAGAATATAGGAGGTTCCCGGAAGCTCCTCTTCCAGCACGTCGATGGAAAGTCCCTGGCGAAACATGGAGGAACCGATAAACAGGTTTTCCGTCTCCCCCTGCGCGACAGCCGCCTGCATACCATAAGTAGAGACCGGAAGGAGACGCGCATATTCATTTTTCACGAAAATCAGAAGAAGGGCCGCCAGCAGGGCGCTTCCCACTGCAGTCAGGATTCGTTTCATAAGGTTTTCGGTACTCCTTTCATTCCCGTCCGGTTAAAAATTCGCATACAGGAAGCCCGACACGCCGAACACGCCGAACAGCACGACGCTTAAGGTCATAAGTACAAGCCAGAATACAGACAGGTAAGCCTCTCCCTTTTCACGGGTCTTCCCGTAGACTCTTCCTCTCTCATACAGGAACAGCAGGAAGAGAAAACCGCAGGCCGTCAGGAAATAGGCCGCGCAGGTATTGTCTCCCGTAAAGGGCAGGATGGAATTCTGGATATCCAGATAGGACAGGGAAAAGCCTGTCACGGCGCGCTTCAGAAACGTCAGCGCGGCTCCAAAGCTTTCCGCCCGGAAAAAGACCCAGCCGAGCGTCACGCCCAGAAAAGTCACCAGCGTCTGCCAGATCTTTCTGACCGGACCGCAGTCAGGCTCTTTCTTCCGCGCAAACATATTCCAGACGCCGTGGATGGCGCCCCAGATGAGAAATGTCCATCCGGCTCCATGCCAGAGGCCGCTGATCAGAAAGACCGCCAGCACATTGACACAGCGGCGGACCGCCGATACCCGGTTTCCCCCCAGCGGAATATAGACATAACTTTTAAGCCAGCTGGAAAGGGAAATATGCCAGCGGCTCCAGAACTCCTTGATCCCTCTGGAGAAATAAGGACAGTCAAAGTTCTTCCTGCTGCGGATGCCCAGCAGATTCCCCATTCCCACAGCGATATCCGAATACCCGGAAAAATCACAGTAAAGCTGGAAGGAATAGAAAAAGGCAGCCATCACGCAGGCCAGACCCGGATAGCTCTCCGGAGCCCCAAAGACCGTATCCACATAAGCGCTCAGCCGGTTTGCTATCACAAGCTTTTTGAACAGTCCCAGTACGATCCGCTGCATTCCTTCCGCAAACAGGGCCGCGTCATAGCACGGGCCCTCATGAAGCTGCGCAAGAAAACCCTCCGAACGCTCAATGGGTCCCGACACAATCTGCGGAAAGAACAGCACATAGGTCAGGTAAGCGCCGCAGCCGGAGATTCCTTTTTCGGCCTCCCGCTTCCCCAGAAAGACATCCGCATTATAGCTGATCATCTTAAACGTATAATAGGAAATACCCAGAGGGAGCGCCAGCGACAGCACGGGCGCGCTCCCGGAAAGGCCTGCGGCTCCCACAAGAGACCACACGGAACCCACAAAGAAATTAAAATATTTAAATACAAACAGAACCAGAAGCGCCGGAAGGACTGCCGCCAGCAGCCAGGCCTTCTTCTGTCCCTTTGTCCCGGCCCGTTCCGTGCCGATGCCTGCCGCGAAGGACCAGAGCGCACTTCCGCCCGAAAGGAGAAGCATGCGCGGGTCCGCGCTCAGATAAAAAAGCAGGCTGGCGGCCAGCAGAATCCACTGTCTGCCCGCCTTCGGCGTCAGATAGTAGACTGCCAGCACGCCGGCCAGAAAAGCCAGAGTCAGCATAATATTTGAAGTCATGATTTTGCTCCCTGAGCCTCTGTCTCCCGGACAGAAGCCTCATCCGCCTGCTCCGTTCCCGTCAGGCCCGCTGCCGCCGGCGCAGTCTGGGCGGCCGCCTCCCGGTAGAGATCCACGCCCACATTGACCAGAATTCCCAGCAGAATCACAGAGAACACCACCATCGGAAGCTTCGTCTCTCCGTTAGTCATATACGCATAGGCGCTGTAGGAAACAATCAGGTGCAGCATAGGCAGATAAAACCGGTCTTTCCGGCGCATGAAGTACAGAAGGGCCGCGATGTCCGCCGTATATCCTGCCCAGGCAGGCATATAAGGCGCAAAATACGGAATCAGCACCGCCAGAAAGAGAAACAGCTGCAGCGCCAGATCCGGTGTGATCCGGACTTTTTTCTTCGCAAAACAGTAGGCAAGCGTCAGAAGAAGCCCTGCCAGAACCAGCAGAGAGACCTTGTCAAACAGGTCTACAAAGGCTGTCTTTCCGATGATTTCATAGAAATTCGGCCATCCCCGGCTCAGGCTTACCGGATAAGCCACACTTAAAGCCATCTGCCACTGCCAGATCCGGTACAGGGCAATCGCCGTACCGGCCAGCCCGCTTATCCATCCCAGAACACGGAAGCCGCGGATATACAGATAAAAGCCTGCAAAAAACAGAATCACATAATACACGGCATTGACATTCCAGAGCGCGCCATTTGCTGCGATCGTGGGATAAATCACAAGAATCGTATAGGTCAGAAACGCGCGGTTTCTGCTCCCCGTACAGCGGTGCACAATGGCCCCGCACAGGACAGCCAGCAGATATTCCAGCACGATGGCTCCGATTTTCTCAGGCCCGGTGGCAGTATAGTCCATCACCGGAAGCCTCAGAAAGATTCCCGTACCCGTGATGCAGACTGCCAGAAGCGCGTCCAGGAAGGTAAAGGTGAAGCTGCCGATTTTCCATTTTTTCACGATAAAATCTCTTAAAAAATCGTCCATTACGCCGCCTCCTTTTCTTTGACCGAAAGCTGGCTGTCCGGAAGCTGATTGTCTGGATTTTTCAGGTAATTCCAGACGTCAAGACCCACAAGAATCAGAAGCCCCAGCTCCGCAAAGGCCCACACGCCATAGTAAATCGCCGGCTCGTCCGAGCCCAGATGGCTGAGATAGGCCATATAGCAGTTAAAGGAAATCAGAATATGAGCCAGCGGGAAATAAAATTTCTTTATGTTCATCAGCGCATAGATGATCGCCAGAATGTCCGCCACACAGCCGTAGCGCTCATGCATATGAGGCAGGAAATAGGGCGTCAGAATCGCGAAAAACAGCGCCATCTGCACGATAAATTCATTGGTAATCCGGTATCTCTTCCGGGCCATGGCATACATGAGGATCATCAGGATGCCAAGGATCAGCCAGGTTCCCGAGGACGCATACTCCAGCAGGAAATACTGATTTCCGATGATCTGATAGATATTCGGCCATTTGATGGACAGGGACCACACATCCTGAGCGCCCTGGGCCATGTAGATATTGATCAGATCCATCAGCGGCCGTCCCGCGATCCAGGCCGGCACAATGCTCAGAAAATACAGGACCGGAATCCACAGGAAAGCTTTAAGCTGCACCTTTTTATTCACCCAGAGAATCACAAGAAACGGGAAAATAAACAGGGACTGAAGCTTGAACACAAAGGCCATTCCGTAAAAGAACATGGCAAGGTTGGGCCTGTCCTCAAAGAAATAGTAAAAGCACAGTAAAAGAAAGGTCATGAAAATAATATCACACTGAGCCCAGAGAGCGCTGTTGGCCCAGATCGTAGGCACCAGCAGCATCAGACCATAAGCGGCGATACTTTTTATCTTACTTCCTGTGACCTTCCACGCAATCTTACCCATGATCACGGCCGCCACGAAGTCAAGGGCAATGTGAAGCCCTTTGTAGGCTGTCATGGGATTGATGGGAAGCTTGCTGATCGCCCACAGAATATAGACAAAGGTGGGGGTATAGTCGTAGCGGTCCGTGGCCAGATAGGAAAATCCCATCTCCTTCAGGTCTGAAATCCACGGGTCCCAGTACATCACCCAGTCATCCGTCGTCACCACGCGCAGAATCAGGCGGATCGCCAGCCCGATGACCGTGATGGCCGCCAGATACAGGATGTCCGCCCGGTCAAATTTTATGGCTTCCCGCTTTTCTGTTAATTTATTCATAAAACTCTCCTACTCATCCAGTACAGTTTCGATAATATATTTGGGCCGTTCCTTCGTCTCCAGATAGATCTTTCCGATATACTCGCCCACAATTCCGATGGCCAGAAGCTGCAGGCCGCCGATGGCCCAGATCGAGACAATCATGCTGGTCCAGCCCGCTACAGTCCGTCCCATAAAATGGACTATCAGAAAATACAAAAGCATCACGAGGCTGATGGCAAAGATCAGGATTCCGCAAGTGGTAATCAGGCGGATGGGCTTAATGCTGAAGGAAGTGATTCCATCTGTGGCGAAGGCCAGCATTTTCTTCAGCGGATACTTGGATTCTCCCGCGAATCTCTCATGGCGTTCATAGGTCACCACGTCTGACTTGTAGCCGATCAACGGAACGATTCCTCTCAGAAACAGATTGACTTCCTTAAACTGCGAAAGCCCTTCCATGGCCCGTTTACTCATAAGCCGGTAGTCCGCGTGATTGTAGACAATCTCCACTCCCATGGCCTGCATCAGCTTATAAAAACCCTGAGCCGTAAATTTCTTGAAAAAGGTATCTGTCTTGCGGGCGCTGCGCACACCGTAGACCACATCGTTTCCCTGATAATACTTTTCCACCATCTGATCAATGACGTCCACATCATCCTGCAGGTCCGCGTCCAGAGAAATGGTCATATCCGCCTTCTCCTTCGCCGTCATCAGGCCGGCCAGCAGCGCGTTCTGGTGTCCTTTGTTCCGGGACAGCTTTACGCCGGAGTAGATGGGATTGGAAGCGTGAAGCTCCTCAATGATCTCCCAGGTCTTATCCTTGGAGCCGTCATTGACAAACATGATTTTGCTCTCTCTGGATATCATGCCCCGCTCAAACATGGAATTCATTTTCTCCAGAAGCTGCTTCGCAGTCTCATGCAGAACAGCCTCTTCATTGTAGCAGGGGATTACCAGATATAAAATATCATTTCCAGTCATCAGGTGCTTCTCCTTTCGTACGGGCGGGGAACTGCTCCCGGCACCTTTTTCCGTGCCGGCAGTCTTTCTCCCGGCAGTCTTCATCCCTGCGGGATTTATCCCAGCAGCTCTTTCATATATACCTCAATGGCGTCCTGCCAGGAGGCAAAGGAAAAGTCTGTGGTCAGCTTCAGCATATAATTTTCCAGAATGGAATAGGCCGGACGATCCGCGGAAGCCGGAAACCGCCGCTTGTACTCCTGTGAGGTAATGGGCTCGATTACCGTCTTCTTTCCTGCCAGGCGGAGAACTGTGGCGGCGAACTCCGCCCAGTTGGTATCTCCCTCGCAGGTGCCGTGGAAGAGTCCGTAATTATCCGTGGGAAGCAGGTACTTGATGGCCTTCGCCAGCTCCACAGCGCTGGTAGGCGTTCCCACCTGATCCATAACCACGCCGATGGTATCGTTGGTCTCGGAAAGCTTCAGCATGGTCTTGGCGAAATTATGTCCGTCTCCGTAAAGCCAGGCCGTCCGGATGATAAAATAACGGTCCGCGAAATCGCGCACAAAATTCTCTCCCGCCAGCTTGGTGGCTCCATACATGCTCTTGGGACTGGGCGTATCAAACTCTGTCAGAGGCCGTTCCGCCACATCGCCCGGAAATACATAGTCCGTGGAGATGTGCATGAGCTTCGCTCCCACATCAGAGGCCGCGATAGCCAGATTGCGCGCGCCGACCGCATTGATTTTATAAGCCAGATCCGGCTCTGTCTCGCATTTGTCCACATTTGTATAAGCGGCACAGTTGATGACAGCGTAAGGCTTTACCTCTCTGGCCAGCTTCAGAACCTCGTCCACTTTCGTGATATCCAGCTCTGCCACGTCTGTGTTTACCAGTTCATATTCTGTGCTTCCCGCATACTGCTGATTTACCGCGCGTCCCAGCTGGCCGTTGCATCCTGTCACAATAATCTTTTTCATTTTTCTTCTCCTTTACTCTGAAGTTTCCATTTCCTCCGAAGTATTCTCTCCGGTATTTTCTCCGGTCTCCGGCGTCTCTTCCGCGCCGGCTTCACCGGTATCTTCCTCTGTATTTTCTTCTGTATTTTCTTCTGTGTCTTCTACAATTTTTACCATAAAGTCCTTGTCATAGTATTCGCACATGGCAAGATTTCTTCCGTCCTCCGGGTCCTCAGTCAGCGTTCCGTAATACAGAAGCTCTGGGCGGTAAGTCACCTCTTCCACATAGACTTCCTTCACGTTCGGATCGTTGTAAAGGGCTTCCCTCGCACGAATCTCCTGGTCATACACCTGCGCCTCCCCATATACCAGGGATTTCAGGGCCGATGCCGTCGTAATCTCTTCCAGATCCGTCACAATATCCACTTTCCAGACTCCGATCACGGCACAGAGAATTCCTGCCGTTCCCAGAATTACAGGAACAGCCTTCTGAAGGACCTCCATCGCTTCCGCGCCGCATTTTTCATACTGGCGCCGCAGCCAGCCCGCATAGTAAACCGCGTTGGCCGCGTAAAAGAGAACCACGCCGTAGAGAAGAATATTATAATAGCGTCCTCCTGAAATATAGCGCACCGCATAGATGCCCGGCACCCACATCACTACAACCATGCTGTAGCTGACCAGGGTGAACATGAACGGACAGCGGAACTGGAACCTGGAATCCTTCAGCTTCCAGAACATGTACAGGAACAGAGCTATGATAACCAGAATCATCACCGCATTGGTTGCTTCCGTGAACATATATTCCAGAGATTTCGTATAAGACTTGTAGATAGCCTCAAAGGGAGTCCGATGCTGGAACAGGGCCTGGCGCCTGGCATTTCCGGGAGCGATAATACTCAGTCCGAATTCAGGCAGATAAAGCAGGAAGAGCACCGTCAGCTGGATCTTCAAATTCCTGCCGTACTTCTTTCCGGCCAGCCCGTCCACCATAACCAGGAACAGCACCACTGCCGTGAGAAGCGCCGTGGGATACATGCCTCCCGCCAGCAGAAGCTCCAGCGCCAGAAGGGCTGTCATTCTCCTGACAGAAATCTTTCCCCTGCGCAGGGAATCTGCCAGCATGCCAAACAGAATCAGCATGACCGAGAACAGCCCCGTATAGCCCACGCTTCCATTCCACCAGTAAAAGGCTTCTGCTCCGAAAGGCACATACTGGATGCAGAGCGTCATAACCACACAGGATGTCACCGCTGCCACCGCTTTGGACAGTCCCAGCAGACGGTGCAGCATCACCTGGCAGAAATACCAGAATCCGACTGTAAATATTCCCAGCAGAATAAAGGTCTGTATAAACGTAATCCGCTCTGTGATAATCGAGGGACGCAGAGCCGCGATGATGGCAAACGTATAGGTTCCCTGCCAGCTGTGCCACAGATTCACGGCCCGCTGCACGGCAGCCTTCAGCACGGCGGGAATTACTGCCAGTCCCTCATTCTCCAGCAGCGCGTGCCGTGTCAGAATTCCATAGTTAAAATCGTCCATAGCCGGATGGTTGAAAAAACTCAAAACCAGCAGCGGGATCAGACTGATGACAAAACATACCAGAATAAAACGCAGCTGGTTTTTCTCTTCCTTCATCCAGCTTATGAATCTCCCCCAGAGCTGTCCGGTAATTCGATAAATGGTTTCCAAAACGTCCTCCTTACTCTTACCTTTACTCCTGCTCCTGCTTTACTCCTGTTCCTATTCCTGTCGTATTCTTATTTTTCCTTTGTTCCTGTCTTTTCTTTCTGCTCGTCCACCCGCTCCTTTTCCTCCAGAGCCAGCTCCTGAGTCAGATCCTTTACCTTGTTTTCCAGCGCTGACAGCTCAATGGTCATCAGGAACATTTTAACCAGCAGCACAAAGATAAAGAACAGAAAGATAAAGTTTACGGGAAGCTGCATTCCAATCAGCCTCGTAAACATGGACACCAGCCAGGGGAACAGACTGAACACTATCAGCACGCCCGCAAACAGAATCCAGAAAATCGCGTACTCGATCTGAAGCTTGGACTGGCGGATTTTTTTCAGAATATAAAATGTGGTCAAAAGGGACACTACAATCAGAATAATCCGAAATACCGGCGTCATCGAACCTTCACCTCCCTGCGTTTCCGGAAGTTCTGTATCAGCAGAATCGACATCAGCATTCTCAGCATATACATGATGGATTTGGTGATATTCAGATAGCTCTCTCCCGCGATACGCTCATCCATCTCCACCTGAACCTCCGCGATGGTGGCTCCCTGCTTCAGAAGATAGGAGATCGTATCCGGCTCAGGCCCGTAATTCAGGTTCAGGGCAAACTCCGCGATCATTTTTTTATTGAACATTCTCATGCCGGAGGTAGGGTCCTTCACCTTCTTGCCCGTGGTAAGCCGTGTGGCCACGGCAATCAGCCTGCTGCCGATCATCCGCAGGGAATGGGGCTTTTTCTCCGTCACAAAGCGGGAGCCGATGACAATATCGTATCCTTCCTGTATCTTTTCCAGCATTGGGGCGATATACTCCGCCCTGTGCTGTCCATCCGCGTCGAACTGGATGGCATAGTCATAGCCCTTTCTCCAGGCGTATTTGAGCCCGGTCTGAAAAGCGCCCGCAAGTCCCAGATTCACGGGAAGATCCACAAGCTCATAGCCCTTTCTTCTGCAGAGCCGGGCTGTGTCGTCTGAGGAGCCGTCATTGATCACCACATAATCATACATGGGATAATTATTCTTCAGGTTCTCTACCACGCGCACAATATTTTCCTCTTCATTGTACGCCGGGATAATCACCAGACACTTCATCTGTGTTCTCCTTACTTTCGTGTTCTTTTTATCTTACTTCTTTTTCACAAACTGCGCAAGTACCCTTAAGGTCCGGCAAAGATCTGTGAACCAGGCAAAGGACACGCCGTTTTCCTGCAGAGCCCTGTGTCCTTCCTTCATGCCTGCCAGGTACGCGCCCAGGCTGTTCGTGCTGGTGCCTCCGTGAGACATGTAGATCAGCACCTCCGGCAGATAGGAAAGACGCACCTTCCCATCCTTCAGAATCCGGATCATAAACTCATAATCGGCCGAAATCCGGTAATCCGTCTTGTAAAGCCCAAAGGTATCATAGACGCTTTTTCTCAGATACAGGGTGGGGTGTCCCGGCATCCAGCCGAACCGGATCTTTCCCTGGCCCTGATGCCAGCGGCGCACGATCCGCTCCCCGTCCATGTAGTACAGATCTCCGTGGACGCCGTCGGTCTGTTCCCGCTCCATAATGTCCACCATCCTGGCAAGCACATCCGGTCCCGCGTACTCATCAAAGCAGCAGCCCAGAATGTCTCCGGAGGCCATGCGGATTCCCTTATTCAGGGCGTCGTAAATGCCCTTATCCGGCTCGGAAATCCATTTCAGCCGTTCCCCGAACAGCTCTTCCGCTTCCCGAATCACCTCCAGAGTCCCGTCTGAAGAACCCCCGTCCACAATGATATACTCGATATTTTCATAGCTCTGGGAGCTTACCTGGCGGATAATCCGCCGCAGGTTCTCTTTGTCATTATAGGTCGCGGTAATAACCGAGACCTTTGGTTTTCTGTTTTCCATTGCTTTCGTCCATTTCTTTCTATGCTTCCGGCAGCTTCTGCTTCTCCAGAAGGCTTCGGTAAAGCTTCAGATAATCCTGAAATCTGTCATTCTTATCGTACCCGGCCGCCCTGCGGAGACAGTCCTCCTTTTTATCCGGCTCTCCGCGCAGCTCTTCTATGGCCTTTATCAGGGCTTCCGTGTCTCCCTTGGGCACAATTTTTCCACAGGAGGCGTCTACCGATTCCACGCTGCCGCCCGTCGCAAAGGTAATCACCGGCGTCCCGCAGGCCAGCGCCTCCAGGTTGGTCGTGGGGAAGGTATCTTCCAGGGTTGTATTCACATAGGCGTCCGCCATGGAATAATACTCCGCCAGCTCTTCCATGCTGTTCGTCCTCATAACCCCGTGAATCTTCGGATGAAGGGTCTTCATCTTCCGCTTCGAAAGGCCGATCAGGATAATCTGATACGAATCATCCAGCCTGTCCGCCAGCTGCTCAAAATAGGCGCAGCCCTTCCTCTCCTCCCACATGCTTGCCACGCCCAGAAGAATATATTTCTCCTCAAAACCCAGCTTTTTCTTCAGCCCTTTGTCCACCGGGCGGAACTTATCCAGAGCGATTCCGTTCGGAATCACCTGCACGGGATATTCTCCCAGATAAGATTCCCGCACATAGCCGGCCAGCCACCGGGATGGCGTCACCACCGTGAGATCCGGCACGCCTGTAAATGACCTTTTCTTTCTTTTATAATTTCCGGCTGAATTGTCCTTAAACAGGGCATAGGGATAGACGCTTTTATACTGGGGGCAGTCCCCGCAGCCTGTCTTCCACTTCATACAGCCGATATAATCAAAATGGGCGCAGTGCCCGGTGAAACTCCAGCAGTCATGAAGGGTCCAGACCACCGGCTTCCCGGAGCCTTTCAGATACCGGAACAGCTCCTCCACATCCAGATAAAAGCCATGGATATTGTGGAGGTGGATGATATCCGGATTGTATTCCTTTATTTTCTCAATCAGTCTTCCGGTCTGTTTTGAGGAGGCGAATCCATGCTCGCCCTTAAAAAAGGTGTGGAGCACATGGATGCCCATATCCAGATTCGTGCCGAACTTATATGTCTTCACATCTCCGGGCGCCTGCTTTCTGCCGAACGCCACCATTCCCTCATCTCCGGCCGCTTCCAGGGCATGAACGATGTCCACCGTAATGCGCCCCACGCTTCCGCTTCCGCAGACCGTATTAATCTGCAATACTTTCAAATCTTTTCGTCCTCCTGTCCGGCGCAGGAAACACTTTCATCCGCGTTTCCCTAAAATACCAGCTCGCAGTCCCAGACGTCCACGCCGCTTTCCTGGAATACGCTGCGGATTCTCTCCCGCAGTTCTTCCTTCGTGCATCCTTTTTTCAAAACCGCCTGAAGGAAACCGCCGCCGCCGGCGCCGCAGATCATCCGCGCCGAGAGCAGATCCTCGCAGGCCAGGAAAATCTGGTCGATACAGGTATTGGTGCTGCCTGCGTCCAGCTGCCTTGAAAGCTCCCAGTGGCGGTCGAGAAGCCGGGCAAAGCCGTCGATATTTCCCTTTTCCAGCTCAAATTTCATCAGGACGGCCACCCGCTGAATCTCATAGAGCACTTCCAGAGAATTGGGGCTGGAACCGATGTAGCCGCCCACCACCTCCCGGAGAAGATTCCGTGCCAGACGCCTCTGCCCCGTATAGATCAGCACGAACCGCTCTTTCAGCTCTTCTATGGCCTCTTCCGGAATATTCAGATGCTGCACCCGGATATCCTGCTTCAGGCCCGGCTTGGTGGTGATCAGCTTGACGCCGTCTGTCAGGCCTCCTACCTGATCCTGCCAGCCGCCCCCTGTACTCATCAGCTGCTCCATGCAGAGCACATAGGAATACAGCTCATTTTCCGTCACTTCTTTTCCGATATACTGGAAGATGGCCTTCACGCAGGCCCCGGCAAGGATGCTGCTGGTGCCAAGACCGGAGCCCCTGGGAATCCCCATTACCGCCGTGGACAGATAGAGACCGCCTCCCAGCTTTTCCAGAATTTTCTCCAGAGGCACTTCTCCGGACAGCGGCACAATGCCGCAGGCCAGAAGGGCCGCCTTGTGGAGAGCGTAAGTGTCAAAGGGGTCCCGGCAATTCTGCAGCCTGCCGGTCTCCGTAAATTCATCATAGGCCCCGGAATCGGTGCTGGCCAGAGCGATACAGGGCTTGTCTATCCGCTTCACAGTCACCACCACCGGGCAGATTCCATTCAACTTTGCCGCCGCGTTCAGCACCGTGCCGCCGTGCTCGTTGCAGTAGGGCGGCGTATCCGACCAGCCTCCGCCGAAATTCACCCGGATCGGAAGCTCCACCGTGACCTCCGGACTGGTAATATGATACTCTTCATCCTCTGGAGCGTCCCCGATGCTGGCCTCATACAGGCTGTCACAGATATAGCGGAAGCACTGGTTTTCCAGCTCCTCACTGACCGCTCCCTTCGTAAGCCTGGACAGATAATAATAAATCCGCATGCGGATTCCGAACTCAGAGGCCTCCGCGATTTTCCGCAGCTTTTCCACCTGGGCGGGTGTCACGCCCTGGCTTCCGAAGACCGCGCCTGCCTCTTCCACGCTCTTTCTCTGTTCCAGAGCCAGAAGGAAGCGGGCAATCCGTACCTGGGTGCCAAGCTTCGCCTGCCAGGCCACGATTTCCTTTACATCCGCATGTTCAAAACTTTCCTGCAGGCTCAGACGCTTTCTGGCACGGTAGGCCGCCGCCTGCCCTTCCTTTCCTTCTGCCAGCTGCAGGAGCTCCATGGACGCCTGTACAGCTTCCTCAATGGAGGCGCAGACCGGGTAAAGCTTTGCCGTCCACAGATAATGGCCTTCCCCGTCCCAGACCTCCTCCGGCGCCAGGCCGGCCGCTTCCAGAAAGCCCGCAAGGCTGCCTTTCAGGAAGGAGGCTCCATCCTCCAGAGTTCCTTTGGGATTGTCATTTACCCCATAGACCCGGACCACAAAACTTCCATCCTTCTGCTTCAGTCCGTGAAGCACCGTATGGTCCGGAATCCGCTGTCCCCGCAGAGTCACAGCCGAAATCACGCAGTGATCCTCCACCACAGTCCCGCTGTAAATATAACTGTCTTCTATATAGGAAGAAGCCGCCACCTTCGCAGCCCGCTCAATATAACTGCTGCTGCAGGCGCAGGAACCTTCTTCCTCCTCCACGCCCAGCACCTGGCGCTTCCAGTCCAGAAACTCATAATTATCAATGTCCTCGGTCACCAGATGCAGAAGCTCTCTGGTGGTGCCAAAATGAATGAACTGAGCCGGGGACAGGCACAGAAGTTTCAGGGAATAAGGATGCAGCGCCTCCCAGAGCTTGCGGCGGCATTTCTCCAGTTCCGCACAGAATTCTCCCTCCGGCTTTTCCTTCAGGTACTGCTCCAGTGTAGACCGGGACGCCAGCGGGTACAGAAAATCTCCATAGAAGCTGACCCGGGCTTTCTCATTGACAAAGCGCTCATACTTCTCCGGCACGATTCTTCCCTTTTCTCCAATCAGGGAAAACAGGCTCTCCAGCAGATCGCAGTCCAGCATGATAGCTCCTGTGTCCAGGTCCACCGCTCCATGCTCATTGACCGCCCCCAGGGCACGGAGCCGTTCTTCGCTCTGCTTGTGAAGGAAATTCGCCACGTAGCCTTCCCCGTCTCCCAGGAATACGCCATGATCCTTTCCAGTCTCCACGTCTTCCTTGATGGAGATGGCGGCGGCCCCCCGGAATGTAAAATCGATCTGCAGGGGATTGAACAAAAGAAGCACGTCTCCGGACAGCACCAGCATGCCTTCCTTAAAACGGGCCGGCATCCCTGCCATTCCAATCATAAACTCATCAAACAGCGTGGAACGCCGTCCGTCCGGCAGTTCCCTGGGCACCGGGGAAAACAGCTTTCCGCAGGCCGAATACTGGGGCACTCTCTTGGAATCTCCGCCGGAGTGAATCACCAGAATCCGTTTTCCCCGGAAGAAATGCTCTTCCTCTCCGCATTCGCTCAGGTATTTCATCACATGGAAGGTGGCGCCGCCTGAACCCACCCGTTTTCCATCCGGGTCCGGAAGCACCTGATATACAGTCTCCGAAGGCAATCGTCCCGCTCTCAGGCGTGCGTCGATCTGGGCCTGATAAGCCGCCGCCTGCTCCTCATTGGACGCCGTCAGAATCACGTAATCCCACTGAATAAAGTATTTCTTTGTGAGAGACTTTTCATACTCCTCCCAGGCATCCTGATAGCTCTGTCTCAGAAACAGATTCTTAATTTTCTGCGGTTTCATAACTTCTCCCTTGTCTGTGTTTTTATGAAATGCTATAATGTCGCCAAATACGTCAATGTCATGTAATTGTATTTCTCTGTCAAGGACATGGCGGCTTCAAAAATCAAATATATAGTATAGAAAGGAAAGGTAATCCGCAGCCGCGCCGGCTTTCGTGCGCGGCTACGGCAAGGTACACTATGGTAATAATACAACCTTCGGGCGGTTTATGCAATAGAATAAGAGTAATAAATTCCGGGCGGGAACTTGCGAAGCGCAGGAAAGAAAAGCTGGTGGTGCTCTGGTACCTGTGTCCGGAGCTGAACTGCACTTTCGAGGATCTCTTCCTCCCGGTCACAGAACCGGACATTCAAATCATCAACATCCGCTCCCTGAAAGATCCCAGAAAACTCTGGTACCAGCTCACTTCCGGGCAGCGTTTCGGAAATGAGGATATCATCAGCCACAAAACGGACGGCGTCCTTCACGAGGACTTTTACCGTTCTCTGAAAAAACAGGTTTATATCTTTACCTGGGAACACTTTTATCCCTCCCACGATTACAGCCTCTATGTGCCTGCCCCTGCCCTGCAGAAACGCATCGACTCCTTTACGAAGGAGTTTGCGCCCCGCTGCGTAGGCGTCCACATCCGGCGCACGGACAATGCTGTCTCCATGGGAAAGAGCACCACGGAGCAGTTCATCGCCGAGATGAAAAAAGAGCTGGCGGAGCATCCGGAAAGCCGCTTCTTCCTGGCCACTGACGATCAGTCGGAGGAAGACCTGCTGCGCCGGGAATTTCCCGGCAAAATCATCAGCAACCAGAGCCGGACCATCGACCGGAATTCCGTGGAAGGCATGCACGACGCCCTTCTGGATCTGTACTGTCTGGCTGCCACCGATAAGCTGATCGGCAGCTACTGGAGCTCCTTCACGGACATCGCTGCGGATATGCGGGGTATCGAAAAAGTGATTGCGGGAGAGACTGCGTCATGAAAAAATTTATCTGCCCTCTGCTGCTGACCGGGCTGTTTTTCCTGCTTATCCTTCTGTCCGTGCCCTCCGGCTGCGTGTACGGCTCTGCTACCGACTGGCTCAGCCAGCACGCTGCCCTCGCCGAGACGATTCGGGACGCCTGTCTGGAACAGAAGACGCTGCTGCCCGATTTTCTTGCTCTGGGCGGAGGGAGCAGCGGCTTTCAGTTTTCCTACTACGGGTATCTGCGGCCGGATATTCTCCTGGGCTGCCTGCTTCCGGCCGTGCCCATGTATCAGATCGTGATTCTTTATTCGCTTGCCGGATACCTGGCAGGCGTGCTTTTGTTTTACCTGTGGCTGCGCCGGGAACAGCTTTCGGAGACGAACGCGTTTTTGGGAAGCCTGCTCTTTCTGACCGCTTCCTGCTTTTTTCATACCCACAGGCAGATCATGTTCGTAAACTATATGCCGTTTCTGCTGCTGGCGCTTCTGTCCATTCAGAAGCGTCCCAGGCGCATGCCTGCCATGCTGCCTGTTTTTCTGCTACTCATCTGTCTGAACAGCTTTTATTACGCTCCCGCCTGCTTTCTGGCTGCGGGCTGGTACTGGCTGCAGAAATCCGGCAGGTCTTTCTTCCTCCCCTGGTTCGCCGCCTCGGCGCTGGCGGCCTGCATGTCAGCCGCCCTGCTGCTCCCCACCGGACTGGCCATCCTGGAACACCACAGGCCTTCCGCTTCCGCAGGCAGCGGTCTTTTAACTTTTTTTGGAAACTTCAGTTCCCTGCTGTACAGTCCCTACGGCCTGGGCCTTACCATGCTGGCCCTCTACCTTCTGCTGCTTGGCCTGGGATATAAGCAGTATCGGAGAGACAGCCTGATTTTTCTCCTTCTGCTGTTCTGGGGCGGCGCCTCCTATCTGCTGAACGCCACTCTCTACGCAAGAGCCAAAATTCTGATGCCTTTTCTGCCCCTGCTTCTGCTCCACGGAACAAGGCTGCTTGCAGATCTGCGCGCCGGAAAGGCCGGATGGAAGCTCTGGCCCTTTCTTCCTGTACTTGCGGTGGGTTCTCTCTATCTGAGGCGCAGCCTCCGGAGCCTGGTTCTGGCAGACATCCTGGTTCTGGCCGCCGCGGTGCTGGTATTCAGGTTCCTGAAGGAGAAAGAAAAATCCGGTCTGCGGGGATTCTGTTTCAGAGCAGCCCTCCCCCTTCTGTTCGTGATGCCCTTTCTCTCTTTCCTTCATGCCGCCTCCACGGAGCATTTCGTGACCAGAGAGGAACTGGCGTCCGCTATGGAAGACCCGGCATATACTCCCGTATCCACGCCCTTTTACCGGCAGGATTCCCTCATCAATCCCATGAACAGGAGCAATACGGACATCACCGGAGGACAGAATAAGAGCACCATGTACTCTTCCGTCTACAACAATGCCTATTCCCGGGTGTACTATGATCTTTTAAAGACACCCATCCAGATCAACAACCGGCTTGCCATCCTGGCCGCTGATAATCCGTTTTTCCTGCATTTTATGGGAATCCGGTACGTGGAGACAAAAGCCTCCCGGATTCCGGACGGATACCGGCTTCTCTGGAAAAATGAGAACCTTGCCGTGTCTGAAAACGATCAGGTGCTTCCCATGGTCTATTTTACAGACCGGACGATGCCCCAGGCTCAGTTTGAAAGCCTGGCAGGCTGGGAACAGGCAGAGGCTCTGACAAGGTACAGCGTTATCCCGGATGGGCAGGAGACGGAATGGCTCTCACGCCTTCAGACCTTTTCTCCTTCCTGGATCGCTAAAAGAATTCCCGCCTCTGTCCAGTTCACCAGAAACGCTGATTCCCAAAGCACTCTTTCCAGGGACACCGGAAACCTGGAAATCACCGCTTCAAAGGATTCCCAGGTAGAGCTTATCTTTCAGAAACCTCTGAAAGATAAGCTGCTGCTTCTGGATTTCCAAGTGGAAAACCATACCGGGAAGCCGGTCATTATCACCATAAACGGGGTCAAAAACAAGCTTTCCGCTTCCAGCGCTCCCTATCCCAACGGGAACAGCCATTTTTATTACGCTTTTTCTTCGGAAGACAAAGAACTGCGCGCTCTGGAGCTTTCCCTGTCCAAAGGCCGCTATACTCTTAAGAATGTCCGCTTCTTTCTGCTGGACGTCTCCGTCTTTGCTGAAAAAAGCTGGACGCCTGCCGCGCCCCTTGAGGCCGGCCCCGGAGAAATCTTTGCCTGCCGGGTAAAGGCCGGCAGCGACGGCTGGCTTGTCACCTCCATTCCTCTCCAGAACGGCATGAGCTTTATCGTGGACGGCAGAAAAGTCCGGCCGGCGGCAGTCAATACGGCCTTCGCCGGGACGCCCCTGAGCGCCGGAGACCACGAAATCCGCCTCTGCTTTCAGGCGCCCGGGAAACGCGCCGGAATCCTCTTAAGCCTGTGCGGCGCGGCTGGATGGGCAGCTGCCTGCCTCTGCGGCTCCGTCTCTTCCGCCCGCCGGAGAAAACGGGCTGAGTAATTGTACTGAGTAATTGTCAACAGTTTCTGTCAAAAAACTGTTGACAAATCCGCCTCTCAGCGCATATAATACCAGTAACGTTATACAAGAAAAACCTGTGAAGAAGAATAGTAGCTGGCGGATGTCAGACTTCAGAGAGTCCCGGATGGTGGAATCGGGATGTGAGACAGTCAGTGAATGGGCTTCGGAGGGCGGCTTTGAACGGAAAGTTTCCAAGTAGGGGCTGACGGGACCCCACCCGTTATCCATCGGGGCACGTATGATGGTACGTGTAGCGAGTGGACATTTTCCTGCTGGAAATGTCAATTTGGGTGGTATCGCAGAAGCTTTCGCTTTTGTCCCATGGAAGGGACAGGAGCGTTTTTTTATTTCCGGAATTACCTGCATGGCGGGGAAAGAAACCGGAAAGGAAACGCCTCGAAGGCTTCCCTATCCGCCGCTGTCCCGGCAAGACAGCCGGCCACATCTGCCGCCTAAATCTAAAAGAATGGAGAATGACGTTATGAAAATGAAAAACCTGAAGAAACTGATGGCACTTGGCTTGGCGGCTGCGCTTTCCCTTTCCCTGATCGGCTGCTCCGGAGGAACATCCTCTTCTGATGATACTGCCACCGAAGCGGCAGAAGACGCCGACAGCGCTTCTGAAGCAGAGACCGCAGATACCGCCTCCGGCGATGCCGCAGAATACAATATCGCTATCGTAAAGCAGATGGACCACGCGTCTCTGGATGAGATCGCAAACGCCGTTGCCGCGGAACTGGATGCCATCGCAGCAGAAAATAACGTAACTATCAATTATGAGATATACTCCGGCCAGAATGACCAGACGACGCTGAAGCAGCTCGGCGATCAGGCCATCGCAGACGGCGTGGACGCCATCATCCCGGTAGCTACACTTGCCGCGCAGGTCATGACTGTGTGCGCGGAAGATACCCAGACTCCTGTGGTATACGCAGCCATCTCTGATCCGGAAGCCGCTGAGATGACCGGCATCGACAATGTAACCGGAACCAGCGATGCCCTGAATACAGAGCTCATCCTGGATATGATGCTTGCCGCGGACCCGGAGGTGCAGAATGTGGGACTTCTCTACTCCCTGTCAGAGACCAACTCCGCAAAGCCCATCGCGGACGCAAAGGCATACCTGGATGAAAAGGGGATCTCCTACACCGAGCAGACAGCGAACACCAATGACGAGGTCATTTCCGCCGCTTCTATCCTGATCGCGGACGGCGTAGACGCCATCTTCACTCCTACCGACAATGTGATCATGGCCGCAGAACTTGCCATCTACCAGGATCTGGCCGAGGCTGGAATTCCCCATTATACCGGCGCTGATTCCTTTGTCCGCAATGGCGCTTTTGCCACCTGCGGCGTAAACTATACGACTCTCGGAACCGACACCGCCGACCTGGCTTATACAGCCATCACGGAAGGCATGGATGGTCTCGATGACTACTATCTGTCAGATGGCGGCATCATCACCGTAAATACAGAGACGGCTGAGACGCTCGGAATTGATTACTCTGTATTCTCCGATATGGGTGAAGTCGTCGAGGTACAGACTACAGAAGAGTAAAACTCTGACCTACAATGAATTTCCGGAGGTAATGTTCCCGTGTTATACATTTTACAGACTGCTCTGGAACTGGGATTCCTGTACGCGCTGATTCCCATGGCCCTGTTCCTGAGCTTCCGAATCCTGAACATCGCCGATATGACCACGGATGGATGCTTCGTCCTGGGCACTGCCGTCTCCGTAACGCTGGCGGCAGCCGGCCATCCGTTTCTCGCCATCCCCGCAGCCATGCTTGCGGGGATGTGCGCCGGTTTCGTAACGGCATTTCTGCAGACCCGTCTGGGCGTGCCCTCCATCCTGGCCGGCATCGTAACCAACATGGGCCTCTACACCATTAACCTGATGGTAATGGGCTGGAGCGCAAATGTAAGCCTCCTGCGGGTGGACACCATCTTCTCCCTGTTCGAGGACACCGGGCTTGGCGGCCAGTGGCATGAAGCCCTGCTTGCCGGTTTCGTCACGATTCTGGCAGGCGCGCTGCTGGTACTCTTTCTGGGCACCAGGCTGGGCCTGTCTATCCGCGCTACGGGAGATAATATTGATATGGTGCGGGCTTCCTCCATCAACCCTACATTCACCATTACTGTGGGACTGTGTATCTCCAATGCTCTCACCGCTCTTTCCGGAGCCATGGTGGGACAATACCAGAACACAGCCGACATCAATGGCGGTACAGGTATCGTGGTTATCGGCCTGGCCTGCCTGATCATCGGTGAGACTGTCCTTGGAAGGCGCAGCGTGCTTAAAGGGGCCATCGCCGCTGTCATCGGTTCCATCATTTACCGCTTTATCTACGCGATTGTGCTTTATACCAAAATCATGCCGGTACAGGGACTGCGTCTGGCCACTGCCGTTATCGTAGCTCTGGCCATCGCGTTTCCGACTATCAAAAGCTGGGCCGCTTTTCAGAAACGGAAAATGGCAGCCCGCCAGAAAGGAGGGAGATAACCGTGCTGGATATTCGTTCTATCTCCAAAACCTTTAACCCAGGAACGGTCAATGCGAAAAAAGCGCTTTCCGGCCTCTCTCTTCATCTGGACCCGGGTGATTTCGTAACCATTATCGGTTCCAACGGGGCCGGCAAATCCACACTGTTCAACGCTGTCGCAGGCGTGTTTTACGTGGATGAAGGCTCCATCCTGCTGGACGGAACGAATCTGACCTTCCTTCCGGAGTACCAGCGCAGCCGCATGATCGGCCGCCTGTTTCAAGACCCCTTAAAGGGAACCGCTCCCGGCATGACCATTGAGGAAAATCTTGCCCTGGCGTATCTTCGCTCTACCAAGGGAAGCGCTCCCTTTGCCCGAATTTCCAGAAAAGACAAGGCGCTTTTCCGGGAACGCCTCTCCCTGCTCCATATGGGCCTGGAGGACCGCATGAAGCAGCCGGTGGGCCTTCTCTCCGGAGGCCAGCGGCAGGCTCTGACTCTTCTGATGGCCACACTGGTGCCGCCAAAGCTTCTGCTGCTTGACGAGCATACGGCTGCCCTGGACCCGGCCACAGCGGAAAAGGTGCTGGAGCTGACCAAAGATATCGTCGCCAAAAAGAATATCACCTGCCTCATGATTACCCACAATATGAAGCAGGCTCTGGAGCTGGGCAACCGGACGCTGATGATGGCAGATGGAAACATCGTGCTGGATGTGGGCGGAGAAGAACGCCGTTCCATGTCTGTGGAGCACCTGCTTGCCCGTTTTAAGGAAGGCGCCGGACACGCGCTGGACAACGACCGGATTCTTTTGTCCTGAATCAGTCAAAAAACCGCTGGGCGGATGGAAAATCAGATTTTCACAATCTGTTTCCTTCCGCCACAGCGGTTTTCTTTTGTCAGCCGCTCTGTTTTTCATGCCCGCTTTCCCGGCGGGCGCCTCACCGGCTCACTGTCTTTTATACTCTCTTCCCAGATAATAATTTACCTTGAAGAATATCAGTACCAGCCAGTAGCAGAGTGTATAATGTCCATGCTTCATCAGCCAGATATACAGCTGGATGGACGTGGACAGCTTATCCATGGTATGATGCTCTATTGCCTCCTGAACCTGGGGATCTTCGCAGATCGCCCGCACATGAGCCGTTACTGTCCTGCGGCCCGCCTTATAATTCCGATAGATCTCATTCTTCACTGCCAGAACTGCCATGCTCAGGAAATCGTTGCGAAGCTGGGGCCCGAAGTCATAGACATTCTTCTCCCGGCTGATTTCCAGAAGACGGCTGTTCAGCAGACGTACCTTATCCATATATCCGCTGTCATATTTTCCAGTTATGGATTTGTTATTAATCCAATAGTGATAGGGATAGAAATTCTGCACCACACAGAGTTTCCTGGTATCCAGAATCACCGGAAAAGTGAGCTGCATATCCTCTCCCACAGCCACTCTGTCATCACAGTATTTTACATTTGCCCGAAGAAGCTCCGTGCGGAACAGCTTTGTCACGCGGGCCGGCTGCAGAGTTCTTCCAAAGAAATAGCCGTCGTTGATAAGCGTAGGAAAGAGGTTCTCCAGCTCTCTCCGGTTATAGACCTCCTTTCTGAAATTCGAAATTTCTTCCCGTTTGGGAATCTGGGGGTCCTCAAAATCAAACACCAGGCCGCAGACCGTCACGTCCGCCTGCTCCCGCTCCGCCAGGGCAATCATCCGCCCATACATATCCGGATCAATCCAGTCGTCACTGTCCACAAAACCTGTGTACTTTCCGGACGCCAGCTCCAGTCCCGCCTTCCAGGCGGAAGTCAGTCCTCCGTTCTCCTTATGGCGCACCTGAATCTGCTCATATCGGGACGCGTAAGCATCACAGAGGGCGCCGGAGCTGTCTGTGGAACCGTCGTCCACCAGAATAATTTCCATATCTTTCTCTGTCTGCGCCAGAATACTGTCCACACAGCGTTCCAGATACTGCTCCACATTATAGACAGGAACAATGACGCTGAGCCTGCAGTTTTCCTCTTTCCTGCCTGTCTTCTTTTCTTCTGTACTTTCCTGATTACTGTTTTCCATTCTCACTCTTCACCCGATTCAAAAGCTTTCGGTAGATTCCCGGACATGCCAGAAAAAGGCGGTAGCCAATCTCTGTGCGCAGGGGAAATCTTCCGTAAGAACGCACCCGTTTCAGCCCCTGCCGTACATAAGAGCGTATTCTCTCCTGCTGCTCTCTGCTTTCCGGAAGGAAATCTCGGAGGCCGAAATAGATATCGATGGCTCCGTCCGCAAAGCTCTTCAGTCCGGGCACCATCAGCTCCCGGTATCCCTTTTTTTCAAAAAAGTCCATGCGCTCTGCCACTGATGTCACCCAGTCCATGCGCTTTGGATTAAACCCTCTCGTGATACTGACAGGGGTGACAAAATATCCATAAAGAGAGGAATCGACAAAAGCTGCCCGCTTTACCTGATCAAAAATGCGATAGGTAGTGGCCTCATCTTCATGTATCCGTCCCAGCGGGTACCGGATCTTTTCAAATAGCTCCCGCCGGTACAGTTTGTTCCAAGCCACTACAAAGTAGGCGCCGTCCGGAACATACAGATTGGCCAGCATCTCCCGGCCTGTATAGGTCTCTGTTCTTCCGCTTCCCCGTTCCGGCACCGCCTCTCCTTTCACATATTCCCAGCGGCACATGCTCAAATCACTGTCCGTCTCCACACAGGCTCGGTGCAGCCGCTCCAGAAACTCCGGGGCCAGATAATCATCCGAGTCCACAAAGGCCAGATAGCTTCCCTCCGCCGCCTCTATGCCTGTATTGCGGGCTCCTGACAGACCTGCGTTCTCCTGATGTATGACCTTCACCCGGCTGTCTGCTTCCCCATAGGCGTCGCAGATTGCCGGACAGCCGTCCGGCGATCCGTCGTCCACCAGAATCACTTCCATATGGGAATAGCTCTGGGCCAGCACGGAATCCACACAGCGCCGCAGATATTCCTCTACCCGGTAAACCGGTATAATAACGGAAATCAGATCTTCCCTGTTCTTATCCATAACCCTTTTACTGCTCTCCCTGCTCCTGAATCCGACCGTTTTCCCGGTTCTCCCCCGGCTCCATTGCTTCCGTTTTTTTCTCTCCGCGAGTCTCCTCCGGCTCCATTGCTTCCGGCTTTTCCTCTCCGCGAGTCTTCTCCGGCTCCGTTTCTTCCTGCTTTTTCTCCGCTGCCGCCTGTCTGCCGCGTACCAGAGCAGCCCTCAGAGCGCAGAGATCATAGGCCAGCCGTTTCCACCCTTTGCGCATACAGAAATGGATCACCTTATAATCGGCAGCTTTCAGCGCGACGCTTTCTGCCGCTCTGGAAAGCTCAGTGTCACGGCAGTAGCCGTCAATCACATCCAGCTTTTCCCGCTTCGTCTTTTCCCGATCAAAAGGCAGGGCCTCCACCGCGTCCAGCACATCCTGAATCAGCCTGGCATTGATAATGCCGCTCTCATCCTCGTGGCCGGACAGCTCCCGGTAAAAAGAATGCGTTTCTTTCCAGATCCGTTTTGCCAGATCCAGGCGGTCCGCCCGCTTCTGTGACGAAAGGCTTACTCCGGTGTCATCCTGCATATAGTGGCAGAGGGCTTCCTTTACAACCGAGATCCCATCCACCCGCTGCAGATAGTCCAGATTAAACAGCAAATCCTCTCCCAGGCTTAAGTCTTCATTGAATTTTCCTGCCAGTTTACGCCGGTACAGCTTGTTCCAGGGCATATTCAGAAATCCCTGTCCGTAAAGAGCAAGGAAATTCTCTTCCCCGCTGTGTCCAGGCACATCCGGTATCCGGATGATATCTCTTCCCTGATAATGATGATGAAAACCGCAGATGGCAATATCATCGTCCCCGATGCCTTTCAGCATCTTTTCCGCCATATCAGGTTCCACATAGTCGTCGCTGTCCGCGAACATGAGATAGTCTCCCTTTGCCGCTTCAATCCCTGCGTTGCGCGCGGAAGACACGCCTCCATTCTCCTTGCGTATGACCCGAATCCGGACGTCTTCTTTGGACAGCTCTGTACACAAGGCTCCGGAACCATCCGTAGAGCCATCGTCCACCAGAATAATTTCCAGCTCCTCATAGGTCTGGCTCCGGAGACTCTGCACACAGCGGCCAAGAGTCTCTTTCCTGTTATATACTGGTACTATCACGCTTATCATGCCCCTGCTCCTTTCACGTATCCTGACGCCGGGCGATTTTTTTCTTCACCATCTCAAGCACCATCTGGCGTTCCGTCTTTCGCAGCACCACAAAAAAGTTTACCAGCAGCGCGAGAATTCCTGCGGCAATTCCCACGGCAAACAACCGGACCCAGCTGTTAATGTCAACCAGCAGCTCAAAAGGAAGCGCCACAAGGCAGATTACGCCGATGGACACCAGGCCCAGCACAATATCTCCATAAAAGGTATGCCATTTCACTTTCAGGCACTTCGCCGCGTATAACGGCGTAAAAATCAGATTCCGCAGCACGCCGTAGACGGTGCTGGCTCCCACGATTGCGTACATTCCCAGGTTCGTGGTTTTCAGCAGCACGAACACCGTAGCTACCGTCAGAGCTCCGCTGAGCACAATCACCACAGAATTCAGCTTGACCCGCTTGGTGATCAGAAACACATGATACAGAACCTGAATACTGGCGCTGACAAAAAGGGTACCCACATTCAGCATAGCCAGGATATACACGGCATCCGCGTCCTGGGTGGGAACCCAGAGCGCAAAAAAGCTTTTCCCAAAAACCGTCATAAAAGCAATCGGAATGCTGATAATAAAAATCATAATCCGATCAGCGCTGGCAATGATATCCAGCAGCTGATTTTTATCTTCCCTGGCGTAGGCAATGGTCATCTGCGGATTGAAGACGCCTGCAATCGTGCCCATCAGATTGGAAATTACGGTAGGCACCTGGTTGGAAATGGATACCGTCGTCATGGCAGCCGCACTGATCATAATATTCGCAATGGAAGTGTTCAGCCCGTCCAGCAGAAGCTGTCCCAGCCGCGTTACGGAATTCCAGGCTCCCAGAGATACCAGCTCACCTACTTTTTTCCATCGGAAATCCCGGATCTTCAGCTTCATTTCAGGCAGCAGCTTTCTGGTAAAAATCATATTTGCAGCCGCCTGCACCACCGTGGAAGCCACAGAAGCGCAGCCTACGTAAAACAGATACGGACGGAAGCAGATATAGCAGACAGCCAAAACCGTCAGCCGGACAACTTCGCCCAGAATCGTGGAAACAGAACTCAGTTCCAGCCTGTCCTTACTGTAGCAGGCAACACTGAAGACCGAGGTAATGATGCTGATCGTAAAGTTAAGGAAGATGAAAAAGAACAGCATCTGAATATCCGGAAGGCTCGCGCCCGCCGGTATCTGGAAGATCCGCCCCAGATATACAATCACAAACAGCGCCGGAATCATAAAAACCGCTGCCATAATCACATTTGCAAAAAAGACTGAGGAAAAATACTGTCCTGCTTCTTCCTTTTCATTTCGGTGAATCCGGATGGTAATAAACCGGCTTGCCATGGTATTCAGCGCAGACACCACAATCTGGGCTGCCGAGACGAACCGGTTTGCGATATCCGTAAACCCATAGGCGTTAGGGATCATGGCCTCTATGACAGGCACCAGCACAAAGCCCAGAATCATGCTCACCGCAAACGCCATAAGCTGGGCCGTCATATTGATTGCGACTCGTTTTTTATTCATAATTTTCTCCTGATACGAATGTCAGTATTCATTCTTTCCGGATACTCTCCGTTCTCAGAGAGACCTGGCTCTTTCTCCTGTCCGGCTTTTTCTACAGCACCAGCACGCCCTTGATCAGGTACATTACCGTAAGAATCTGGCCGATAAAACCGGCGTATATAAGCCCCCGCTGGGCGCATCGATCCCAGGTAAGGCGCGGATTGCGCAGGACCAGCAGAAGAGCCGGCATAAGCGGAATAAAATACCGTCCCTGCACGCCTTCGATGGACACATAGCCCCGGGGCGTCCAGGTCAGCAGCATTCCCGCCAGAATAAGCCCGGCGCAGACTGCGCACACAAAGACAATCCACCATTTCTGCCCTGTCCTGATATACATGGGCTCCTCTTTTGTCTTCAGAGAGGCCAGGATCAGAAGCAGCCAGAACAGCATGGAAATGACCTCGGAAATATCGATCTCAACCCATCCCATCTTCTGCCCCACCAGTGATTCCAGGTAAAAAGCAATCTTATCGCTGAGGGTATTGGCCAGCATCCGGACAAGCTCCAGAGGCTGGGAGAGGAAATAGCCGATGGTATATCCCGCCGTCGTAGACGACCCCACCGTGGCCGTAGCTTCCGTGGTAGTGGCAATATAACTTACCGTAGCTGTGTTCTGATTCAGGAAACACAGCACAGGCAGAAGGAAAAGCCCCAGCACGCAGAGATTTCTCACCCGCTTTCCTCCAAACCGTGCCGCCGGTATCAGGAAGATTAAAAGGGCCAGTGGCAGATACACGCCGCTTTTTCCATAAACCAGAATGATGCCGAGAATACCAAGCCCCAGCATATCCGTCGCTTTTACCTGCTTTTCCCCAAAGGCCAGCGACACACACCAGCAGATATACAGGAAACTTACTCCTGTAATCACCGCGTCATAGGAAAAAGAAGTACACTGCTGAAGGTTCATCGGCAGAACCGCCAGCAGAAACAGCGCTGTCTTCCCAAAGGGAAGCTTCTTCATTCCGAAATAAGTCAATATCGTAAAGCCCAGCAGGCTGAACCACCGGCCCAGAAGCAGCATGGGCACTGTCCCCAGATGCAGCAGTCTGGCAAGCGTCATGCCCAGGACCGCAGGCAGGTAAATAATCATTGGCGCCTCTGTAGTAGAGGTGGCCTCTGCTTCCACTAATGTGTCATTCTCTGCCATGGAGAACAGGCCATCGTAGATGATTTTATAATTTTCCAGGCTGGGAGAAGAGGTAAATTCCAGCTCCGTATCGTCCTGCCGCTTGTAACACTTATTTTCTCCCGCAGACTCAATTCCCAGGAGTGTATTGGAATGCCGGTACGACATATCAATGTGATAGGACTCATCCGGCGTCATGTAAGGCGTCAGCACAAAATTATAGATCACACCCAGGCACAGAATCGTAAAAACAAAGACCTTCTCGATTCTGCAGCGGCGCAGGAATGCCAGGTAATAAAAGCCCGCCGCCATAAATTCCGCAAACAGGAACATGGCAAAAAAGTACCGCTTCAGGAAAAGGTTAAAATAGGTGTGCGCATTCATGCTCAGCCTGTTTTCACTCTCTTCCCCATTCACATACAGGGGATTCTCCCCGTAATAGCCGGCCGGCGTCACGATCACCGACAGGCCGGAATCCAGAAGCTCATCCGAAAATTCCAGGCGGATCTCATAGGTGTGCCCTTTGATGCCGCTTTGGGAACTGTCAAAAATCAGCCCCATATACTGGCCGTCCAGCAGCGTGGAAGCATCCACATCCGCCGCGCAGAGCAGCACGCCTTCTTCCGCGTCCGTCACGTCCCGGACCTCCGCGTGCACAGTGCCCTGTCCGGCAAAATCTTCGCTCAGATCCATACGGATTCCGAGGCCGACCAGCTCGTCCTCTTCCGTGGTATAATACTGAACCATTTCCCGGCTGTCCGCCGTCACCGGAAGCAGTTCTCCGTTGTCTCTCATAACCACTTCCCGATGAGTGCTGTTCATGGCTTCCCGAATCTGTACGTCATATACATAGTAAAATATAAGAGCCACTATCAGCATGAGCAATCCCAGTCCCAGAAGCTTCCGGTATTTCTTATAAAAGCTCTGAAGCCAGATACCGAGATTCCGGAATCTTCCCGCCGCTCCTTTCGCGCGGACAAAATCCCCTGTTTCCCTGTCCCGGATTTCTGTCCCGCCTGTATTCTCAGCTTTTCTGCCTGCCAGCAGAAAAAACATGCCGCCAAGTACCGCAAGCATGGCCGTGGTCAGCAGCGGCTGTCTGATATAATGTACCTGCATCCGGTACACAGCGTTATAAATCAGGTTCTGCTCCAGCTTCTCACCGTTCTCATATGAACTTCCGCTGGTCTGCGCCTCCGTATTCAGCCAGACATACGGACCCTTTTCCACGTCTTTCCCGGTGATCACCACCGTAATCTCCCGGTTTACCGGTTCCTCTGTGAACGTGACGCCCCAGAACGCTTCCGCGCCCAGATCTGCCACATCGTAAGTTTCAGAGCCCAGAAGCTCCTCTGTCTGCGTATCATAGGCCTCAATCAGAATTTCTCCCTGACTCAGGATTTCCTCATCTGCCGTAAAATAAAAAGAAAGCTGGCTGAGCGCCTGTTCCTCTGAAAGATACTCAAATCGCAGTTCCGTTCCGTCAGTTATCTCTTCTGTCTTCAGTTTTAAGGTCGGTTTTCCGATTCCTTCCAATCCCCGGGACTCAAGCCGGTCATGGGGAACCGCCACAGACACGACGAAATAGAGTATGCAGAGTACCGCATACCCTATCGCCCATTTTTTCTTATTCACCAAGTCCATTCTCCACGGCATCTACCATAGCGGTCAGTGCCTCCTGCTCATCCACGCCGTCGCATTTTATCTCGATCTCATCACCCGACTTGACGCAGGCTCCAAGGACGCTCAATACGCTCTTGGCATTCGCCGTTGTTCTGTCAAAGGTAAAGGTAATGGATGATTTGAACTGCATCGCCGTCTTGCAGAGAATACCTGCCGGCCTCAAATGCAGCCCCGTTGGATTTTGAATGACTACTTTCTGACTTACCATGCCGCATACCTCCGTTTTCTCATTCTGTTCCTGTATTATCGTGCTTCTCCGGACGCGGTGTTCCCTGAACTCCCGCTTCCTGAAGATGAGCTTCCGCCTGTACCGCCGGAAGAACTTCCTCCCTCTGTACTGTCGGAAGAACTGTTCCCGCCTGTGCCGCTTCCGGAACTTTCAGATCCGGAGGAGCTTCCTCCGGTTCCGGTTCCTGTTCCGCTGCCGGTTCCTGTCTCCTCTTCTTCCTCATCGGAAGCGGAGCCGGAAGTATCTGTCTGTCCTCCCGTGCTGCCGCCGGCCGTATCTTCATTTGTGCTATTATTGGCATTGCTATTTCCCGTGCCCCGCACAAGCTCAAAGTCTACCTGCACATCTTCCATCAGACTGTATACATCATCCGGAAGCGTCACCTGCAGCGTAGCTGTGTAGGTTCCGGCTCTGGAATATTGATCCAAATCCAGTGAGACGGCTATTTCGTCAACGTTCAGATTGTTCAAGTCCTCACTGGTTCCCATCACAATCAGCTCGACGCTCTCCAGATCTCCAAAATCAACCTCATAGCCCCTGGGGACATTCTGGAGGCCGATATCGGAAACGGGTATCTCTACCGTCATTCCCTGTTTTCTTTCGATCTCCACAACGACCGCGATAGAAGCCTCCGTACTGTCTTTGAGCCGGATTCCCTCCGGCAGATACGGGGTAATATCCACCGTCGTCTGAAGATTCTCCGTGATGCCGTCTATATTCACCGCTTCACCCGGTATCACAATCTCCGTTACATCCGCGATACTCTCTGCGGTACCCGCTATCTCGATATTCTCCGGCTTATAGGAGATGGAACTGAAACTGTAGCCCGCATCAGGCGTACCCGAATATTCCACCCGCAGCGGAACTGTCTTGGTCCGGAGCATGGTGACAGACACATTGATTCCTTCCGTCTTTCCGGTAAACTCCAGCGTCGCCAGATCCGTGCCGCTTATGATATCATTGTTTCCGTCTACGACTCTCAGCTCACAGTGCACCGTGCCGTCCGTGGTAAGTCCCGACGCATTCAGAACCGCTTCCACCCGCCGGATCTTCGATACCACAGATGAGGGACCGCTGATCTCAATCATGCTCTGTTCCGGAACAGTCGTACCCACCATATAGCCGTCAGGCGGACTGGACTCTTCCACTACCACCACGTTAAACTGCTCCGTAGAAGCGTCCTCTACATTGAGCACCACATTTTCCCGGCTCTTGGTAATATTCGTGGACTCGATCTTTGTATTACGGCAGGTCACTTCAATTCCCACCAGATTGCCGTATTTCAGATTCTTTTCCATATCGGCCGTAGCCGTAAAGTCATCCGTCGAAAGCTTCTCCAGAACGGATCTGTGCGCTCTTACCCGGACACTGATCACATCACTGTTGTCCTCGATCTGATAGACCTTTCCCTGATCGGTAATCACGTTCTCATTCAATATGGTTACCTGTATCGGAGAAAAATCCGCGTACATGACAGGATCTTCAATATACAGAACAACAAGCCAAAGCATTGCCGCAGCGACAATAGACAGAAGCTTCAGTCCCAGGTTATTTGTCAGCAGCTTTTTCATGCTTCTTCACCCGTCCTTTCCAGAGCCTGAATCTTCCTGTATCCTTTGTCTTATCCTGCGCCTCTGTCAGCTGCGCTCTCAGCTCCTCCTGCGTCAGATTCCTTTTCAGCTCTCCCTGGGAGGCTGTAGACACGGCGCCTGTCTCCTCGGACACCACTATCGTCAGGGAATCCGTCACCTCGCTGATTCCCACAGCCGCTCTGTGCCGGGTCCCCAGCTCCTTGCTCAGGAACAGGTTATCCGACAGGGGGAGATAACAGGTGGCCGAGACAATCCGGTCTCCCCGGACGATGACAGCGCCGTCGTGCAGCGGTGTGTTTTTCTCAAATATATTGATGATAAGCTGGCTTGTCAATACAGAATCCAGTGTAATTCCAGTCCGCTCGTACTCATTGAGCGGCGTCTTTTTCTCTATGACGATCAGGGCGCCCGTCTTGACCTTGGCCATTTCAAACACGGCCTTCACGATCTCGTTGACCGTCTTATCGCTGAACCGGGCTTCTCCTTCCTTTGAGCTGTCAAAGCTGAAAATAGAACTGATAATGTTCTGCTGTCCCAGCTGCTCCAGCGCCTTTCGGAGCTCCGGCTGGAACACAATCACCAGCGCCGTAATACCCAGACTGAATACATTTCTGGCCAGCCAGAGGATGGTGTTCATATCAAAGAGAATGGCGATAAAAATGAAGACCAGAAGCACGCCGAAGCCTTTCAGAAGCACCCACGCGCGTGTCTTCTTAATCCATACCATGATCTCGTATATCAGAAAGGCCAGGATAATGATCTCCACCACATCTGTAACACGGATGTTCACCATACGGTAAGTGTCAAGTAATTCAGTTATCACTTCAGAAATGGAATTTGTCATTATGCCCCTTCCTTTCCGTCCGTTCTTGTCTGCGCCGCGACGTTCTATCTTGCCTGTCTGTCAGCCGATTTCCCTGACGCCGGTCTTCCGGCCGGTCTTTTCCCCTGTTTTTCTTTCTTCCGGACCGCAGCCGTCTTTCTCTGAGGGTTGATCTTTTTCACGGTCTTCTCAGGAACTGCAATCGTAATCTTGGGAACTGCTTTTACATAGTAATAATATTCATCATCCTCAAACTGCACATACTCCGTCCGCGAATAATCCAGATTAAACACGGTTATCTGAAGCAGGAGGGCCAGCGCCGCAGATATCAGGCTGCCCACAAGGACCGCCGCAATCCGGGCGGAGATGTCGAGCGCCAGGCTGCCAAAGAGCAGCACCACAATATCCGCCACCGTACCTGCCACAATCGCAATCGTCCAGGCATAGTCCACCGACATTCTGCGGATCACATAGACGATGATCAGCGTCAGCGTAAAGGCCGCGACGGTCAGAAGCATCTCTTTATTATTTACCGCGTTATCCAGCAGAGAGGTGATCCGCTCTGTCATGGAGCTGGCATCCGTATTTCCCAGAATGGTTGTGTTCAGATGCACATAATGCAGCAGATAATAGATAATCGTGCCGCAGGCCGCGGGAACAGCCGCCACCGGCGTAGCCGCAAGCCCCATGGCGAGAGGAATCAGATAGGGAATCCCCAGGCAAAAAGCCAGAGGCGTCACAATCAGAAGATATCCGTATCTGGGCGCTGTCCGGAAAAACAGCAGAAACATCAGCGCGAACAGTACGAAGGTAATCGCAAAAGCCTCCAGCGAAAGCGCGTACATGTGTATCAGAATCAGGATCGCTCCGAACACCACCGTTATATTCAGCGGCAGGAAGGAACAAATCAGCGCAAGCACCAGCGCGATTCCCGGGTTTGTCAGTCTGCTCATAAAGCCTACATTTGCATTGATGACAAGGAAGACAATCAGCGCAAGGGCAAATTTCAGAACCGGGAAAATATAAATATCATATTTCCCCAGAAACAGTTTCATCTTTTCTCTATATTCCAGTAAAGTCTTCATCTTCTTCCGCTCCTTCTGATGTAAGTCCGCTGCCGCCGCTTCTGGACTCTGTCTGATAAATATGCGACAGCTGCTTCAGAATATGATTGTAAGCCGCCAGTCTCCTGCGGTTCTGCTGATAACGGTTGTAATAAACCGCATAATGAATCACCAGAAAGATTCCCAGCAGGCTTAAGTAGAGGACAGCCAGTCCTCTGCCCATGGCCGGAAGATCCAGCCTGTTGATATTGCTCATCAGGTATTCCATTCTATAGAAAGCCCACAGCCCCACGCACAGGCAGAAGGCTGCCGTGAAAGATATCCATGCCCCAATCAGCCGGAGACTGATATAGTCTCCCCGGAAAAACCGGTTCATGGACAGGGCCTGCTTCCCTTCTCCTGCTTCAAAAGAAGCGGCTTTCGCCATAAGTCTGACCTTTTCTTCGTTTACCATGTGTACCTCACTTGTATTTTCCCCGGCGAACCGCGGAAGATTTGATCTTTCAAATTTCAGTATAACATGTCTCGGGCATATTTAAAAGCCTCTTCCAATGCAAATGGCCAAAAAATACACTTTTTCCACTCCGTGTTCCAGCAGCGCGGCAGCGGCAGCGTCTATGGTGCTGCCTGTCGTATATATGTCATCTACCAGAATCACCTTTCTTAATCTTACATCATTTTGACGGACTTGAAAAGCATTTTTGAGATTTGCCCTTCTCTGGGTATCGTTCAGTTCCTTCTGGGGACTGGTCTTTTTCGTCCTCAAAAGCACACCGGTCTCCACCGGAATTCCCAGCATTTTCCCGGCCTTCCGGGCCACCAGCTCCGCCTGGTTGAAGCCCCTTTTTCTCCTTCTGCTCCTGTGGAGCGGAATGGGAATCAGAGCGTCGGCCTCCCATGCGCGCGCCGCGTCCCCGCAGCTTTTTACCAGCTCCGCCGCGTAAAAATCCGCGTATTCCCGCCGGTTCCTGTATTTAAACCGGGCGATGGAGGCGCGCATCAGGCCGTCGTAGGGAAAGACAGCCTTTCCCCTTATGTACGCGTGCTTTCTCCGGCTGCAGTCGCCGCAGTATTCGATCTCCTCCGCTTCCAAAGGCTTCCCACACTTCTTGCAGGCCGGCTCCGCCACCGTCTTCAGCCTTTTCCCGCAGTCCCCGCAGATCAGTATCCTGTGGGAACCGGTCAGGCCGTCACAAATCGGGCACCTGCGAGGAAAGATAAGATTTGACAGCCTCGCAGAGGCCTGTATACCTTTTCTGTTCTGTTCCATTGTCCACCATTGCCTGGAAGGTTCCCGCGCTTCCCACCAGCGTCACACAGGATCTGGCCCGTGTCACGGCCGTATATAGAAGATTCCGGTTCATCAGAGGGCGCGGCCCCGACAGCAGCGGAATGACCACCGCCGGGTATTCGCTTCCCTGGGATTTGTGTACCGTGATCGCATAGGCCAGCTCCAGCTCGTCGAGCTGTTTAAAGGAGTAGGAGACCATACGGCCCTCGTCAAATTCCACGGTAACTTCTTCCGCAAAGGCATTGATAGCCCGGACGATCCCCATATCGCCGTTGAATACGCCAAGTCCTCTGTCCACCGCGATTCCAAAGCGGTTACGGACCTCCCATTCCAGCTGATAATTGTTGCGGATCTGCATGACCTTGTCACCCAGCCGCAGAACGCCTTTTCCATTCTCCGGACTTTCCTTTTCGGAAGAACCATGCCCAAAAGGAATCTCCGGCTTATCCGGCGCTTCAGGATTCAGATAGCGCTGCAGCACCCGGTTCAGATTTTCCACCCCCAGCGCTCCCTTGCGCATAGGCGTCAGTACCTGAATATCTGAAATCTGAGCATGTACATAACGGGGCATCTTCTCCTGCACCAGCGCCAGAACCACTCTCAGAATCACATTCGGGTCCTGCCGCTCCAGGAAGAAGAAATCACGGCTCTTATTGTCCAAAAGCACCCGCTCTCCCCGGTTTATCTTATGTGCGTTTACAATGATATCGCTCTCCGCCGCCTGGCGGAAGATTCTGGTCAGACGCACCACCGGAAAAGCCCCGGATCGGATCAGATCCTGAAGCACACTGCCCGGTCCCACGCTGGGAAGCTGGTTCACGTCTCCCACCAGAATCAGTCTGGTTCCCGGCACAACCGCTTTCAGCAGCGCCTGCATCAGATAAAGATCTACCATGGACATCTCATCGATGATGATCACGTCCGCTTCCAGCGGATTGTCCTCATTCTTCGCAAAGACAGCCTTTCCGGCCAGGCTGTCCGGTCCGCCTGACAGTTCCAGCATCCGGTGGATGGTCCGCGCCTGGCAGCCTGTGGCCTCCGTCATACGCTTTGCGGCCCTGCCGGTAGGCGCCGCCAGAAGGATTTCCAGATCCTCCGCCTCGAAATACCGGATGATCGCATTGATGGTGGTGGTCTTTCCCGTTCCGGGGCCTCCCGTCAGAATCATGACGCCGTTTTTTACAGCCTCGGATACCGCTTCCTTCTGATGCTCGTCCAGTTCAATCTCTGACTGCCGCGAAATCCGGTGCAGTCTGGTGTCAATCTCCGTGTCCGATGTCTCCAGGGAAAGGTTCAGCCGGCAGAGCATCACAGCCACGCTGAGCTCCGCGTAATAGGCAGCCGCCCCGTACACAAAGGGTTTCTCTTCTCCGTTTCCGTCCGGAAGCAGCTTCCGCACCAGCTTCCGGTCCATACTCAGGTCCGACAGATGCCTCTCCACCGGCCCGGAAGGGACTCCCAGAAGCTGAACGGTCCGCGACAGCAGCAGATCCTCCGGCAGGCAGGTATGCCCCTCCCCGGAAGCGGCAAGCAGCGTATAGAGAATCCCGCTCCGAATCCGGAAATCAGAATCCTCACGGATTCCCGCTTTTTTCGCGATCTCATCCGCAGTCCGGAAGCCTACGCCGGCAATGTCGTCCGCCAGCCGGTAAGGATTTTCTTTTATAGTATGGTAGATTTCCTGACCGTACTGCTGGTAGATCTTCACCGCCAGATTCATGGAAATTCCATATTCCTGAAGAAACATCATGGCCTGGCGCAGATCTCTCTTTTCCTCCATCTGCTCCGCGATCTCCCGGGCCTTCCGCTCGCTGATCCCCTTGATCTCCGCAAGGCGCTCCGGCTCCCGTTCCATAATGTCAAGGGTCCGGGCCCCGAACCGGCGGACGATGCGGGCTGCCAGAGCGGCCCCGATCCCCTTAATGGCTCCACTCCCCAGATAGCGCTCTATGGCCATGGCGTCCTTCGGAGTCTTCTCCTCAAACCGTTCCATATGAAACTGCTGTCCGTACAGAGGATGTTCCGTATACTCCCCTTCCAGCTCCAGGAATTCTCCTTCGCTTATGTAATGGAAGATTCCCACCACGGTAATCTCCTCTTCATCCGATACCAGATTCAGCACAGAATAGCCATTGTCCGTATTTCGATAAATAATATGCTCCACATAGCCTTCCAGTTTCATCGTACACCTATAAAAACGGCATGACAGATACTCCTCTGTCATGCCCCTCTTTTGTATCCTTTTTATTTACGCGTGCAGGTCTTCCCGGTTGCCTGCCATAAACTCCACAAACTTGCCGGTTCCGATCGCCACGCACTTCATGGAATCCTCCGCCGTCATGGTATTGATTCCCGTCTTCTCCTCCAGAAGCTCTTCCAGGCCCCGCAGGAGAGCGCCGCCTCCGGTCAGCACAATGCCCCGGTCCGCGATATCCGCTGCCAGCTCGGGCGGAGTCTTCTCCAGAACGCTGTGAACCGCTTCCACAATCTGCATGGTCGTCTCGCGCAGAGCCTCCTCGCAGTCCTCGGAAGTCACTTCCACAGTCTTGGGCAGACCTGTCACCAGGTTCCGGCCTCTCACATTCATGCGGTCCACCTCCGCTCTCGGATAACAGGTTCCCACCTTGATCTTGATATCCTCGGCAGTCCGCTCACCAATCAGAAGATTATGCTTTTTCCGCATATAGCGCACAATCGCCTCGTCAAAATCGTCTCCGGCCACCTTTACGGAAGTGCTGACTACCGTGCCTCCCAGGGAAATCACGGCGATGTCGCTGGTACCTCCTCCGATATCCACGATCATGTTTCCACAGGGTCTGGAGATATCGATGCCTGCTCCGATGGCAGCCGCGATAGGCTCCTCAATAATCAGAACCTCTCTGGCTCCCGCCTGATAGGTAGCGTCTTCTACAGCCTTCTTCTCCACTTCCGTCACGCCGCTGGGTACGCAGACTGCGATACGCGGTTTGCGGAAGGTCTTCTTGCCTGTGGCCTTCTGAATAAAGTAACGCAGCATCTTCTCCGTCACGGTGTAATCAGAAATTACACCCTGGCGCAGCGGACGCACGGCGATAATATTTCCCGGAGTTCTTCCCAGCATCAGCCGGGCCTCCTCACCAATCGCCCGAATCTTATTGGTATCTCTGTCAAATGCCACTACGGACGGCTCTTTGAGAACAACGCCTTTTCCATTTATATACACCAGAATACTCGCAGTACCCAGATCAATTCCGATATCAGTCCCTGCCATGTTCACAATCCCCTTTCTCGCTTTTCTCTCGGTTTCTTCCTATGATTACATTCTTTCACATTTATCAGCAGTTATTCAGTTTTCCAGCCTGTTCCATATGAAATCAGGAAAATCCCTGGAACCGGGCGGAAACTGTCTATATCAAATGCAGACAGCCGCTTTCCGGGAATCCCTTCCAGCTGCTATTTTGGGCGCAGAAAGCACTCCTATTTACGCCAATCTATATTATATACAATAGTTGCCAAAAAGAAAAGCACTTTTTTTCGAAGAAGCCAAAATTAAGGGGTTCTTAAGGTTCTGGGCGTATTGATACGCCGGCAGCGTACCTGCAGCGGACGTTCTTATTTCTTTCGGAGCGCATAAGTAAGGGCTCCCACAGCGGCAGACGCCAGGATTACCACCATAGATGCAATCCAGAACTGTCCCCCGGGAGCTTTCTCCAGAAAGACGCCAAAGGAGCCTCCGGCCAGGACAATCCCCTGCATCGCGCACATCAGCAGCGCCGCCGTCACGGCCGCCGCGATAATAAGCTGATAACGATAGAGCAGCAGCGCGATAAAAATAAGGAAAAAGAAAATTCCTGCTGTCCCGTTATACCGGTTTGTCTCAAGCTCGGAATCCACGGCCAGAAGCCACTGCAGGGCCATGTTTGCCAGAACTCCTGCTGCGGACACGGCGCCGGCCGCAGCGAAGTAGCCGGCCGCGCCGCCAAGGTTTTTTCCCAGCGGTTTTTTCAGAAGAAGGGCCGTGACCGCGCAGACAATGACAAGGAGGAAAAAGCCCGTCCAGAAATCCGGATCGAACGACAGAAACAGATCCCCAATCAGCCGGTCCTGCAGCAGCGCTGACACAAAGGGAAAGGAAGAAAAGGAAAACAGACGGTCCACCGAATCGTCCTTCACGTTCAGCAGAATCATGGCATACAGCAGCACCATGGTGGAAAAGCTGCACAGCACCCACAGTACAAACTGCCCCACAGACACGGAAGAGGAACGCCATCTGCACCGCAACAGTTTCTCCGCAATTTTCTTAAACCCTTTCTTGACCGGCTCCTGAACCTTCATGAACCAGAACAGCAGGGCAAGGAAAATAACCAGCGGCTGCCATCCGTAAGGATGCTGAATCATCATGACATACAGCCAGAGGCAGAGGCTGTTGGAAACAAAAATCTCGAAAAGGCCCGGGAGAATGTCCGCAACATAACTCCGGATGACGCCTGATTCCGCAGTGGTTCCATTCAATACGGCTCTGCAGAAGCCCACCAGCAGAAACAGCAGCGTAAAAAACGTAAGAGCCACTACCATAGCCACAGTGGGGTCAAAGGCATCCAGTCCCTCTTTAATCGGATCGAAAATGAGAACGGTCAGCACCAGCCGGACCACAAATTCCAGACATTTCAGCGCCAGCTTAAACATCCTGGCAAGCCCGCGGGACGCTGTCTTACTGTCTATCGGCAGCACTATAATGTCCGGTACCTTTTTCGTCAGCAGTTCGAACAGTGGAGTGATCCACACCATAAACAGCGTCTTGCACAGGCTGACCAGCATGGTGTCCGCCGCGAACTGCTCCGTCGTTTCCTTTACCTCCTCCCCATAATCCACCACCGTCTCCAGAATGGAATTCAGCTGCTCTCCAAAGGGAATCTCTCCGATGATACTTCCCACGAGCTCTTTTCCGACTTCTGACTGAACCGTTCTCTGGGCAGCCACAAAGATAAGGAGGACCAGTATCACATAGAAACCGAACCAGAACAGTTTTCCCAGAAATTTCTTGGCGGCAATCTTCTCTATACTGCTGCTCCCCGACAGTTTCTCCAGTATTGTTTTCAGTAATATATTCATAATCTTCTTTTCCTCAAAACAGAGACGCCGGAACACAAAAGACGCGCCGCCTTCTGTATCCCGGCACCTCCGTCCATGCCAGTCTTATTTTTTCAAAAATCTCAGGACAGTTCTCCAGCTCCGGAACAGCAGTCTGCTCTCCGGATGAAAAACCACAATGGAATCTTCCGGGTCTGCCATGCGCCAGGCATATACCGCCAGAAACAGCGCGCAGGCTGTCCATGCCAGGCAGGCCGCAAGCTTCCGGGGCAGCAGTCCGCGCAGAAGCCAGACAAGAACCGCCAGCGGCGGAAGCCAGAACAGCGGGTGATAAAAGGCAGCAGCGGCAAAATCACCTCTCAGCAGAGAAAGCCAGGCTCTGCTCATTCCACAGCCCGCGCAGGAGATTCCGGAAAGGAACCGAATCGGACAGCCAATCCCCGCTCTCGCTAAAACCACATAAAACAAAACCGTTCCGGCGGCCGCAGGAACCAGGCTTCTGTCCACAGAAGAGACGCTATGCCTGATATGTATCCACAACCGCCGCATTATACGCCTTTGAAAGCAGATTCATATTCTGGAACATCAGATAATCTGCGTAAAGGGACAGAATCAGGCCGATGCCGCACCAGGAGATAAGCAGGCCGACCAGAGACAGTACCACCCAGCAGGCGCCCAGATCCATGCTGCCCACCGTTTTCACCTTTACTCCGTACCTCTCCGCATTGTTCTGAATCCGGTTCATCAGCTTATAATGCCATATATAGTTGTAAACCGTGCAGGTGATCAGCGTAAATACAATCAGCTTCAGAAGACCTGCCGTCGTCTCCCCGTCGCCGTCGCACATCTCATTGGTGTCCTTCGCAAGCATATGCAGCGTATACAGCATGTAGACGCCGCAGGTGACGGCTCCAATGAGGATGTATTTCAGAAGTCCCCTGTTTTCCTTCATGCGTCTCGGCCCCGGCTGGGCATTCGGAGCAGGTCTGCCCGCCGCGCTTTCTCCCGCCGCATTTTCCGCCGTATTCCCCGTCATATTTCCTGCCATATTTCCCGCCGCGCTCTGTCCTTTCTGATGCTCCGAGCGGAATCTCTCGATCTCCTCACTGAGGACATCAGGAAGAGTCTTTGCCTCGTCCATCAGTTCCTCCCGGGTCTTTCCGGCAAAGGGTTTCATTCCCGCCAGGAAAGTCAGGCCTGCCAGGATTCCCACCGCAATCACTGTCCCGAGCAGAGAGAGGCCCACCGCTCCAATATCATAGTAAAACGCATGAAACCGGAAATATACGGCGATTCCGCCAATCACCGGAGAAACAACCGCAGCCGCCATATGCAGGATGCCCGCGGAAATCACAGCCAGCAGCAGCGATTCCGTATTGCCCCTCTGATCATCCCGGCACAGGCCGAAGAGCGCCAGCGCCGCAGCCATGACCGCATGAGCAATCACCAGCAGAGCCGCGGAAAGCAGATACAGAATTCCATAGACAGGATAGCCTCCCAGAACCGTAAAGAGCGCTCCGAATACTCCGGGAATATCCGACAATATGGAAATTGCATACAAAGCCGCAAGAACAAGAGCCGCTATCTTAAGTCCCGCCGCGGGCATTCCCGGACCGCCGCCTTCCGGCTTTTCTTCCTTCTTCCGCTCAGCTCCGCCCTGTCCCGGCTCTTCTTCCATCCCCGGCTCAGTTCTGCCCTCTTCCGTCCCTTCCAGAGGCTGTCCCGGCTCCGGCGTGCGCTTGAGCGGAGCTCCGCAGTACGCGCAGTATTCTCCGGGATTCACAGCTTCTTTTCCGCATTTTGAACAATACATCTTTTTCTCCTCCTGTGTCATTTTCTGCTGCCAGACCGCTCCGGCATGCCGGCTCTGTCTGCGTACCGCGCGCCGGCTTCTTCTGCTTCTTTTTCTTCTTTTTCCTGCTTATTTCTCATCCTTTTCATGATACTATGGGCCTTTTGGGAGGGTCAATCCGTGGCATTTTTTGTGGCAGTACTTTTTGGCTCCGCGCATCCGGGTCAAGCAAAAGCGGCGCATAAGACACGGGAAGCCGGAGGCTCTGCCCAAGGCAGAATCTCCGGCTTCCCGTTCCGGTTCTTATCACTGTATATATCTGCTGCTTCCTGTCTTCCGCTCTTATCAGCGCAGGCCGGCCAGCCAGTCCGCGGTCTCCCGTATTTTCTCCTTCTGCTCCGGTGTACTGTCTGCGGCCTCCTTTTCCAGATCCAGATCCGCCATGTCATACCGTTTTCCCAGAAGAATGTGCTCCAGTTTCCCGGGCAGCTCCGTATCCAGCGCGTCGGAATAGATTTTGATCTCGCTGATCCGCATGGCATGAAGCTTCAGCCATACCTCCACCTCGCCCCAGTCGAAGCGCTTTTCATACGAAGTCTCGCACTCCGGGGACTTACCGTATTTCCATTCCCATGAGGAGTAAAGCTCATACGTCTCCTGCACTTCCGGATTGTCCAGCTGCGCCGGATCAAGCTCCGTAAAGTCCCCATAAATCTCCAGGAAGCTTTCCTTCAGCGCCTGACGCACAGCCTCCACCGTAATCTCCGGATTCAGAGCCTTCAGATTGCAGACCCTGGACTGAACAGACTTTACGCCCTTGGCTTTCATTTTTTCCTTAGAAGGGGTCAGATAGCGCTCCATTTTCGACACATCCACATCGACCATCAGCGTTCCGTGCTGGATGCTGCACCTGGAGGTTTTGGAAAACGCATTTCCGGAAAACTTAAAACCATCTTCGGTAATCACATCATTGCGGCCGGAAAATTTCGTCTCGATTCCGAACTTCCGGCAGGCCCTCTGGATAACCTGAAGCTGCTTCTCCAGATCATAGCGCTCCGGAGAGGCCAGAAAAGTAAAGCAGAGATTTCCCAGATCCTGATAAACCGCCCCTCCCCCGGTGGTACGCCTTGCCAGAAAGCCTCCCTCTTCTTCCAGAAGCTGCGCCCGGCATTCGCGGATTGCGTTCTGGTTTCTTCCTATCACGACCGTCTGCTCATTCTGCCAGAGATAGAGAACCACATCTCCCTCTCCGATTCGATCTGCCAGATACTTTTCCGCGGCCAGATTCCGCCAGGGGTTCCATGTGTAAGTCTGTATGAAATAGTTGTGCTGCATGCTTTTTGTCTCCTTCTTCTACCATTCTTCCGACCGGATCGCCAATATCAGGTCAAATCCTCCCGGTTCCTCCTGATACAGCACATGGCCTGCCGGTTCTTCTGTCAGCTTCACTTTCTTCGCGCCTGCATAGAACATGGCATCCTCCATTCCTGCAGCCTGCTGTTCCCTTGCTGCCGTTCCCAGAGCCGTGATTCTGCCTGTGGCCAGATCCCTGGCCATGACGGCCTCCTCCCGGAACGCCAGCCCCTTGCCCGGTACATATATTTCTACCCAGTAGGTTCTGTTATCCTCTTCTCTCATATGCACCTCCTGTATCTCATACTTTTAGAAAGCCCCGGATGCCTGCCGGCATCCAGGGCCTTGTTTTTTTAGACTCCGCACTGGCTTTTATTTCCTTTCTAATTTCTTGCCATGCGGTTTTCTATGATATTTTTATAATGAGCTCTATGGCAATTCTTATTCAGACGTTCCCCGCTGCCTATACTCCCAGCTTCAGCTTTCTCAGCTGCTCCTCAGCCGTCACATTCGTCGTCGGAGTATAGCCCTTAAGCGGTACGAGCTTCTCGTTGATAGCGTCCAGTATCCACTCCTTCTGCGGGAAGAAATACTTGTCGTACTCGAAGGGCGGTGTGATCCAGTTCTGCGCGCCTACTACTGCGGGCGGAGCATCCAGGTAATCAAAGGCAAGCTCTGTGATATTCTTTGCCACTTCGTCCAGGAAGCTTCCTCTTGCGCAGGCGTCGGAAGCCAGAACCACTTTTCCGGTCTTCTTTACAGACTCCAGAATCTTCGTGTAATCCAGCGGAACCAGACTGTGCAGGTTGATAAGCTCCGCGGACAGACCATATTTCTCCTTCAGTTCCTTCACTGCGTCGTATGCTCTGTACAGAGTTGCTCCAATGGTCAGAATCGTTACATCAGATCCCTTTGTAATCACATCCACATCACCAAAGGTCAGCTCGTATTCTTCCTTCGGAACGCCGCCTTCATGGAATTTTTCTCCCACATCGTAAATTCTCTGGCTCTCAAAGAATACTACCGGATCGGTTCCATTCAGGGCTGCCTGCATCAGGCCCTTCGCCTCATAAGGCGTAGCCGGGAAGCAGACCTTCAGTCCCGGTACATGGGCGCACATGGACGTCCAGTCCTGAGAGTGCTGCGCGCCGTACTTGGAGCCTACGGATACACGCAGGATCAGAGGCATCTTCAGAATTCCGGCGCTCATGGCCTGCCATTTCGCCATCTGGTTGAAAATCTCGTCACCGCAGCATCCGATGAAGTCGCCGTACATCAGCTCGATCACCGCGCGGCCGCCGCACATGGTATAGCCTACGCCGGTACCTACGATAGCGGACTCGGAAATCGGGGAATTGAACAGTCTGGAGTAGGGAATTACATCCGTAAATCCACGATATACAGCAAAGGCGCCGCCCCAGTCACGCACATCCTCGCCATAGGCGATCAGAGTCGGATCTTCGTAATATTTGTTGAGCATGGGCTCAAATACAGCGTCACGGATGTTGTACCGCTTCATGGAACTTACTTCCTGTCCATCCACATAATGTGTGTGGATCTTCTTCTGGATATCCATGTAACGCTTGCAGTTCTCCTTCGGTCCCATGACAGAGGGCTCTCTGGTCGGGTCCATATTACGCTGTTTGCCGTTATTAAACATCACACGCTCAATGATAGCCGGATCTTTGTCGAAGTCAAGATACGGGGACGCTTCCTTATCTGCGGCCAGACGGCAGATACGTGCCATTCTTTCTTTTGTCTTCGCCCAGATCTCCTCAAATACGCTGTCCTCTGCCACGCCGGCCTCTACCAGAGCCTTGCGGTAGGTTACCAGCGGGTCCTGGGCTCTCCATGCCTCGATCTCTTCCTTGGTGCGGTACGCATTCTGATCGGAAGTGGAATGTCCCAGCAGACGGTAGGTTACCACATCCAGGAATACCGGACCCTCGCCGCTCTTTACCAGCGGGAGCTTACGGCGGTAAGCGTCAATTACTGCCAGCGGATTGTAACCATCTACACGCTCCGCGTGAAGCTGGCTCTCCGTTACGCCTGCGCCCATACGCGCCAGCTCTCCGTAGCCCATGGTCTCTCCGCAGGTCTGGCCGCCCATTCCGTAAGAGTTGTTATTGATATTGAAGATCAGCGGGAGTCCTCCCTTTCTTCCGTCCTCCCACAGAGTGCGGTACTGATCCATGGTTGCAAAGGAAAGAGCCTCCCATACAGGTCCGCGTCCCATGGAGCCGTCGCCCAGGTTCGCTACCACTACGCCCTCTTTGTCGTTGCATTTCTTGAACAGGGAAGCGCCGGTGGCAATGGTTGCGGAACCGCCTACCAGAGCATTGTTCGGATATACGCCGAAGGGCAGGAAAAACGCGTGCATGGAACCGCCAAGTCCCTTATGGAAGCCGTTCTCACGGGCAAACAGCTCTGCCAGAGCGCCGTATACCAGAAATTCAATGGCCAGCTCCTTGACATCTCCCTCTGCCTTGCTGACGGTCTTGATCGCTTTCAGGGTCTTGCCGTCAAAGAAATTCTCCATGATATCAAGAAGCTCCTTATCGCCCAGCTTCTGAATACAGGAAAGTCCCTTTGCCAGGATCTCGCTGTGGCTTCTGTGGCTTCCGAAGGTGAAATCTTCCTTTCCAAGCAGATAAGCCTCGCCCACGGCTGCCGCCTCCTGTCCCAGAGACAGATGGGCCGGACCGGGATATGTAGTCTCCACATCGGCGTATCTTGCCTGTGTCTTAATCTGATTCAGCATATCCTCGAATTCACGGCAGATAGTCATGTCGCGGAAGATACGGATCAGATCCTCTTTCGTGTAGTTTCCTTCATCCAGCTCCTCTTGTACGGACTTTTTATATACGTTGATGGGAATATCTTTAAATGTGATTTTTCCTTCCGCGCGCATTTTGTCCGGATCGACAAATATTGACTTTGGCATGTTCTTGTTCTCCTTTTTTATATTCTCATTTCACAGGCTTCACGCCTGTGCGGTTGACAGTTCTATTATGGCAGGGGCCAGGGACCGGACGTAACCGTCCCCGGCCCGAAAGTCAGTTGGCATCTTCCATATTCCGGCTTCCGCCGCAGATTGGTTACTGCATCATCAGAAGCGGGAGGTTTTCAAGAGCATTGCAGAGCTCTTTCACAAAGCGGGAAGCCGGAGATCCGTCGACCGCCCTGTGGTCATAGGTCAGGCAGAGACCCATCGCCTGGTATGGCTTAATCTCTCCGTTCACTTCCTTAATGCGTGTCGTAGTGCCGCACACACCCAGAATTCCCACCTGAGGCGGGTTTACAATCGGCGTAAACATCTCCACGCCCAGGGAACCCACATTGGAAACTGTGAAGGTGGCTCCTGCCAGCATATCGGGCGTCGCCTTGCCTTCCTGACAGATCTTTGCCAGCCGCTTCGCTTCCACGCTGATCTCCGCCAGACTCATCTGATCTGCGTTGAAAATGGTCGGTACGAAGAGTCCCTTCGGTGTATCTACCGCCATTCCGAGATGTACGTGGCTGTATTTGCGGAGTACATTCTCTTCCGGCATAATCGCGTTCAGATCCGGGTGATGCAGAATAATCCGTGACACCGCAAAGAGCACCATATCGTTCAGTGTAATATTCGGCATACCCATCGCCTCGCCGTTGGCCTTGATCTGCTTTCTTAAGGCAAGAAGGGCCGTGGCGTCGAAGGTGTGATAGTGGGTGAGCTGCGCCATGGTGCTTAAGGACTTCATCATGCCCTTTGCCGTAGCTTTTCTCACGCCGGAGAACTTCACATCCACATATTCCGCTTCCGGTGCTGCTGCCGGAGCCGCTGCTGCCGCTGCCGGGGCAGGCGCTGCTGTCTGAACCGGCGCTGCGGAGACTGCTGCCGCAGGGGCCGGAGCCGCCGCAGGCGCGCTGGCCGCGTACGCCTTCACATCCGCTTCAATAATCCGTCCGTGCGGTCCGGTGCCTGCCGCCGCCGTAGCGTCCACGCCAAGCTCCTTCGCCGTCTTTCTGGCTCTCGGAGAGACTTTGGCGTCGGGATTGGCCGGGCCGGAAGCCGCCGCTGGCTGAGCTGCCGCAGGTGCCGCTGCCGGGGCAGGCGCTGCCGCGGGCTGGGCCGCTGCCGGAGCGGCGGGCGCGCTGCCGTCCTTCAGGCCTTCTGTGCTGTCGCCGGGCTGGCCGATGGCACATACAGGAGCCAGTACCGGAACCTCATCGCCATCCTGATAAAAGATTTCCAGAAGCTCTCCTTCCGCTGTGGATTCGCACTCAAAGGACGCCTTATCTGTCTCATAGGTAAAGAGCACATCTCCGATATTGACGTGATCTCCCTTTTTCTTCTGCCACTCGCTGATCATACATTCTTCTACGGTGATTCCCGCTTTCGGCATGATAACCGTCTGGGCCATATGCGCTCCTGATGGCGCTGCCGCAGGAGCTGCCGGCGCTGCCTGCGCTTCGGGGGCTGCCGCAGGAGCTGCCGGAGCCGTTCCTGCCGCCGGGGCAGTCCCTTCCTTCAATCCCTCGATACTGTCTCCCGGCTGGCCGATAGCGCAGACATTTACCAGCACCGGAACCTCGTCTCCATCCTGATAGAAGATCTCCAGCAGTTCTCCTTCTGCTGTGGACTCGCATTCAAAAGACGCCTTGTCCGTCTCGTATGTAAAGAGCACATCTCCGATATTGACATGATCTCCCTTTTTCTTCTGCCATTCTGTAATCACACATTCCTCTACGGTGATTCCTGCCTTCGGCATCAGAACTCCCTGAGCCATATGAGCTCCTGCCGCCGGCGCAGGTGCCGCAGAAGCCGCAGGTGCTGCCGCGGGTGCAGCCTGGGCTGCGGGAGCTGCCGCGGGCGCTGCTTCCGCTCCGCCTCCGCGCAGGCCGGAAATATCGTCTCCCGGCTGGCCGATTGCACATACATTTACCAGTACCGGAACCTCGTCCCCATCCTGGTAAAAGATTTCCAGCAGTTCTCCTTCTGCTGTAGATTCGCACTCAAAAGACGCCTTATCCGTCTCATAAGTGAAAAGAATGTCGCCCACATTTACATGGTCGCCTTTCTTTTTCAGCCATTCGGTAATCACACACTCCTCTACTGTGATCCCCGCCTTTGGCATCAATACGCCTACCGCCATTTTTTCTTACCTCCATCATTTTTGTTTCATTTATATTTCTTTTTATTACCCACACCGTCAGAGAATCTTTGTCCCGGCCGCTTCCGCTCTTCTGACCAGCTCTTCCGGAAGTCCGCCGTCGCTGATGATATAATCTACATCTTCCACATTTCCAAAAGTATAAGGCAGAATCTTTCCACATTTGGAGCTGTCCATCAGGATCACCGTCTGTCCCGCCTTCTGAAGCATCAGCCGCTTTACCAGCATTTCATCTTCCTTCCCGCAGGTGAAACCGCCCTCATCCGTATAGCCGGATACTCCCAGAAACGCCGTGGCAATATTGATCTGCTCCAGCATCTGGAGCGTGCTCTGCCCTGACACCGCCTGGTTGAACCGGTTCAGGGTGCCGCCGCACATATGAATCGTGGGAACGGCGAGCCTTCCCAGCTCCAGCGCGATATTGGGACCGGTCGTAAAAATGTTGATATCCATATCCGGCATGGCCTGAGCCAGCGCCATGCTTGAGGTCCCCGCGTCCAGGAACACCGCGCTGCCCTGTTCAATCAGTTTCAGCGCTTTGGCAGCCATTTCCCGCTTGGCCTTCATATTCGTATGCATGCGGGCTTCCAGCTTGGCCTCCGTGATGCTGCTTCCCTGAACCGCCGACACGGCTCCGCCTCTGGTACGGTTGATGACCCCTTCCTGTTCCAGCTTCTCCAAATCCCGGTGTATCGTCATTAAACTGACATCAGGAAAAAGAGCGCTGAGCTCTTTCACTGTCACAGCACCTTTTTCCTGAATATACTTCCCTATCTTTTCCCGCCGAAGCTGGTTCATAATTTATATCCCCTTGTTATATTTTGTTATATTGTTCCCGTTTTCTGTAACAGATTATAACATTTCATAACATTCAAGTCAACAGGTTTTTTGCTGTCCGCGGGAATAAAAAAGAGGGCTTTTCCTGGCTCCAGGCCTCCGGAAAATACCCTCTTTTTCCACCCGCCGGCTCTCCGAACCGGCGGCTTATCTGCTCCGCAGCAAAAACTCGCTGACGTTTCCCTCTGTAACTTTTTCATAAGGCAGATAGATACATCTTTCCTTTTGGAACTCTATCTCATCCATGCCTTTCCCTGTAAGGAGCGCCAGGCTGAGCCGGGCCATGGCTCCCGCCTGCCCTTCCTTATCATTGTAAACGGTTCCGGCAATCTCCGAGTCCATAACTGCTTCCAGCCCTTCGTCCGTGCCGTCGATTCCGAAAAAGGCCGGAAGCGCCGACTCTGTATAGTTCAGCTTTCTGTACGCGTCAAGGGCGCCCAGCGCCATGTCATCATTATTTGCCAGAACCAGCTCAATCTGACTGTGATACTGCCCGAGAAGCTGCTCCATCCGGTTCTCTGCCTGGGCGCGGTTCCAGTTGGCAATCTGATTGCTCAGCTTCTCCAGTTCAATTCCCTGGCCGATCAGTGTCTCCACCACAGTCTCCGTACGGATAATGGCATCCTGATGTCCGACTTCCCCTTCCAGCACTACGTACTGGATCTTTCCGTCATGATTCTTGTCAATCTCACTGTCGGCGCGTATCATATCTGCCGCCAGCTCTCCCTGCATACGGCCGGATTCCTCCGCCTCCGCTCCCACATAATAAAGACCGTCCCACTGCATCAAATCTTCAGCCACCGGCTCTCTGTTAAAAAATATGATCGGCACATTCTGCTCTCTGGCCAGATCGATGATTTCTGACGGGTCCGCCCGGTCCACCAGGTTGACGCAGAGCACATCGCAGCCGGCATCAATCAGTTCTTTTACCTGATCATCCTGTGTACGCTGGGAGCCGGCCGCATCCCGAATCATCACCACCGTCTCCATATCCTGTCCCTGCAGCTCTTTCAGCTGTTCCCGAAAGCTGTCCAGCAGCTCATTCAGAAAGGTGTCGCTCTGATTATAATAGGCCACCCCGATATACTTTTTTCCCCCTGTCTCGTCCTCTCCCTTTCCGCAGGAGCACAGAACCAGCATTCCCACGCAGAACAGAACCGCCGCCGCTGTTTTTCTTATTTTTATCCTCATACCGCTTTTTCTCCTACTGGCTCATGGTAAAAAGAAGCTCCTGGTTTTCTTTGGAAAACATAGTCTCTCTGCGCAGTACCGTATAAGAAACCACCTGATCCTTCTCTTTATAGAAAAGCTGTTCCATCCCATCAGCAATCTCACTCATGCTCTGATATCCCACATGAAATCCATCCGGCACCACCAGGCATTCCACGCTTCCCGTATCCAGATAGTAAGCCGCCTGGGTAGAATGGGCGATTCCGTAAAGCAGAGCTCCGTTCAGGCCGTCTGAAGCGGAATAGGCGCCCGCCGCCGTCAGGCTGCTGTCATCCAGCGCCGCCACAAAATCCACTTTTTCCTGGCCCCCCAGATAATCTTCCTCCCCATTGTCAAAGTTTCCGGCTACCCGCCAGCTCACTTCTGCTCCGGTTCCCTCCAGAGCGTCGCAGAATCCCTCCGTCCGTCTGGCTGTTACCTCTGAATCGGTAGTCCGGGACACAATTCCCAGCGTCTTCCCTTCCAGATTTCCACTGTAATCCTCCAAAACCTCCCGGGCCAGGGCCTGTCCCATAGCGTAATCATCCGCCGCCGTGACAGGGAATTCCGAGGCCTTTCCGTTTCCGGAATCCAGTGCTTCCACCAACATCACCGGAACCTTCTTCTTCACCTTCTGAAGCATTTCTTCCACGCCCTCTCCCGGAACCGGCTGGACAATTACCGCGTCGGCTCCCTTGCCGATCTCGCTCTCGATCAGCTCCCGCTCTTCCTCCGTGGTCATCACGCTCTCGGTTCCTACGATCACAGCCTCCACCCCCCTGTCCTGGGCCGCCATGCGTATCCCGTATTTAAATGCCGCCCACTGGGCGTTATCGGAATCCCGGACAATCACCGACACTCTTCCCAGAGGTTCTCCATTGTTTTCCCGCAGCATCATTACCGCCAGGATAAGAACCAGGATACCCAGAACCGCTTCTGTTATAATAAAAGATTTTTTGCTGACTTTCATTCTGACCTTCCTTCTTCCAGAAGCTTTGTGCCTTCTTCCGTATATGGTACCGCCGGTATGCGGACAGTGACTCTGGTGCCCTCATCCGGCTCGCTTTCGATGACCAGTCCATACTCATTTCCGAAATAAATCTGAATACGCCTGTTCACATTCACAAGACCCACGCCGGAACCCCGCTTATGAATGCGGGTACTGTCTGTAAGCACAAGACCCACTTCCTCTTCTGACATTCCGATTCCGTTGTCTGTCACAGAGAGCAGAATGTTGTCTCCATCCCGTCTGCCCTCCACACAGATTTCTCCGGACTCATCCATACCGCTTACTCCGTAATTAATGGCGTTTTCCAGAATCGGCTGCAGAATCAGCTTGACCGTGCTGTAGGAGCAGATATCCGGATCTATGTCAAAGCTTACAGAAAAAGTATTTTTATACCGGACCTTCTGAATATTCATATAGCTCTGAGCATGCTGGATCTCATCCTTGATGCTGATGATTGTGCGTCCCTTTGAAAGACTGATCCGGAACAGCCTGGCCAGCTGGGAGATCATAAAGACCGCTTCGTCGTTCCGTTCTCCTTCCACCATCCAGGTGATGGATTCCAGCGTATTATAAAGAAAATGCGGATTGATCTGGCTCTGAAGCGCGTCCAGTTCGCTCTTTCTTCTCTCATTCTGCTCCAGCACAATCTTCTTCATCAGATCCTCAATCTGTTCATAGGATTTTTGTATGGAATGTCCCAGGTGCCGGATCTCCTGAGGGCCTCCGATGTAAATTTCCGGTTTTTCTCCCGCTTCATATTCTCTGACCGAATCATTCAGTCTCAGCACCGGCCTGGAAATGCCCTGTGAGACGATACGGTTCACGACGGCCAGCATCATGGCCATCAGAAGCATCAGCAGAACGATAAAATACCGCATATTGACCATGCCGTAGGTAAAAGCAGAATAAGGGATCACACCGACCAGCTTCCAGCCGGTGTAGCTGATGGTATTTACCACCACTTTCCTCCGCTCCCCCTCAAAGGTCTCGTCATAGACACCGTCCTTGTAACCGGCCGCCATCCTGCTGTTTTCGCTGCTGATTCCATCGCTGATCTGTATCCGCCTCGGATGATAGATAATCTCGCCGCTGCTGTCACACAGGTAATAATACTGCCCGTTCTCCGAAGTATTGATCTGATCCAGCATCCGGGACATCACGGAATAGTCCATGTCCACAAGCAGAACGCCCAGTTCTGACCGCCCTTCGTTTGTGATTTCCACAGCCCGGCTCAGAGAAATCACCCAGTAATAGCGGAAGGTGCTGTCATCAAACAGATTCTGGATATGAGGCGTGGAAAAATGCATGTTCTCCACCTCATCCAGCGCCTGCTGAAACCATCCCTGCTCCGTTACATTCAGGTTTTCCTTCTGGGTGGCCACCGGTTCAGCGGCCAGAAGCCCTCCGTAGCTGTTGTAAACCACAATGCTCTGCAGATTATCCCGGTTTGCCTCGTAAAGCAGATTGATCCGGCTCTGAATGTCCTCTCCGCTGGTGGAAAAGTCATTCTCTTTGATCAGGTAATAGTACGCCGTATCCGATATCTGCCGCATACTGATCAGATACTCCTCCAGATTCTCTCCGGTCTGTTCCAGCAGCCTCCGGGTGCTCTGTATCGTCTCCTGCCTGGCGGCGTTGGAAAAACGCAGATAGAGTACAATTCCAAGAATCAGCATAATAGAAATGGAAATCACGGAGAAGCTGAACATGATCGTAGTCTGAATTCCCCGGGGTTCCAGTCCTTTTACATATTTCAGAAATCTACTTTTCACTTTCCGCATGCTCCGTTCTGTACTTGGAAGGCGATACGCCAAATCTTCTCTTGAACACGTAGCTGAAATAATTCGGGTCCGTGTAGCCTACTTCCTTCGCAATAATATAACTTTTCTCACTGGTTTCAATCAGACGGCGGGCCGCCTGATCCATGCGGTAATCCGTCAGATAGCTGATAAAGGAATTCCCCGTCTCTTTTTTAAAGATGGTGGAAAAATAGGAATTCGACACTCCCAGGACCTCGCAGATGCTGTCCAGGGAAAGCCCCGCGTCTGCGTAATTGTCCCGCACATACTCCTGCGCCCGTAGCACGAAAGACTTTGTCGATCTGTTTCTGGTGTTCGCCAGACTTTCCTGAAAAGCAAGGCAGAGGTCCACAAACCATTTCCGCAGCGCGTCCGGCGCCATCTCAATCAGCCGCCCGTAAAGCTCTCCCATATCTCCCGAAAAGACTTCCGTCTGAATATCGTTATTGACCGCGAACCGGTACAGCACGCTCACCAGCTCCATCACCGCGATATGATGATACTGCAGGGATTTTGCCGGCAGGAAAATATGGTCCATATACCTGCCCGCCTCCTCAATGACATCTTCCCGGGAATTAAGCCGTATTCTCTTAAAAAGACTGGCGATTTCCGCGTCGCTTACCATCTCATCTCCGCCCGCTTCCTGGGGCGCGATCTCCTTGATATTGATTGCTCTTGAGGTCCCGTAAAGAGCCCTGTAAGAAACCGCCTCCCGGGCGCCGGTATAGGACTGTGACAGTTCCAGGATGCTTGAGCACACCTGCCCGACTCCTACAGTGACTACGGCTCCGATGATCCTGCGGGCGTACCGGCAGAACCGGTCACATTCGTCCGTCAGCTCAGACACATCATTTTCATCCGCAAGCTGAGCAAGCATCACGGTATTCCCCAGATAGGAAAAAGTCTTTGCCTTCCATTTCTCTCCCAGATACTCTTTGGCCTGCTTCTGGACAGACATGGCCAGAAGTACCGGGTTCATTCCTCTGGAAACCTGGGTGGAAGAAGTATGCACGACCAGGCAGCAGAAATAAGGCCCTTCAAAAGTAACCTGATAATCTTTCAGAAACTTCTCTACCTCATTTTCGCGAATCTGCCCTTCAATCAGCGTAGTATAAAAGTTAGCTTTCAACAGCGGCAGAGACTCCATATAATATTTCTTCAGCGTCTCCGCGTTCCTCTTTTCGCTGATCTCCTGGTCCAGCTTGATCTTCAGCGATGTGAACACATTCGTCAGCTCTATGGAATTCACCGGCTTCAAAATATATTCCTCCACCTCCAGATGGACCGCCTCTTTCGCATATTCAAATTCATCAAAGCCGGTAAAGATCAGCACCTTCGTTGCAGGATACTCCGTCCTGATGCGTTTCGACAGCTCCATCCCGTCCATATACGGCATTTTGATATCCGTCATAACCACATCCGGCTGATATTCTTCCACCATTTCCAGGGCCTTCACTCCATTGTTCGCGTATCCTATCACGGAAAAGCCAAGCCCTTCCCAGTTTATCTTTTTCTGAATGACCTGAATGACTTCCTCTTCATCGTCAACCAAAAGCACTGTATAAATATCCATGATTCCTCTCCGTCCGTCATGATGCGTCTTTTTTATAGTTTTATCATTATAACAAAAAAAATCCACTCTGTCTGCCCTTCGGCAGAACTGGAGTGGATTTCTTTACGGATTTATTTCTTCTGAACGTACTTCAGACAGTCAAGAGTTACCGCTACCAGAATGATGATACCGGAGAATACGAACTGCAGGTTCGTATCGATACCAAGAATGGTAAGGGAGTAAGTCAGAGCCGTGAAAATCAGCACACCAACTACAACGCCTGAAATCTTACCAATACCACCGGTAAAGGATACGCCGCCGACTACGCAGGCAGCGATTGCGTCTGTCTCCCAGCCCTGTCCATAAGCGGCAGAACCGGAACCAACCATTCTCGCGCACTCAAGCCAGGAACCGAAGCCGTACAGGATACCTGCCAGAATGAAGGCGCCTACCGTTACAGCGAATACGGAAATACCGGATACTGCTGCCGCCTCTGCGTTTCCGCCTACCGCGTACAGATTCTTTCCGAATGTGGTCTTATTCCAGATAAACCATACAATTGCCACTGCTGCCACCGCCCAGAGAATGATGGTCGGGAAGCCGTTTACTCTCGGAATGATCATGGTCGGAATGGAGGACTCAATCGCACCAAAGGACACACCCTTTGTCGCGTAAGTGATAAGACCGAAGATCATCAGCATGTTCGCCATCGTAGAGATGAAGGGATGCATCTTAAACTTTGCGGTAAAGAAGCCCGCCAGTGTGGTGAAGCAGGTACACAGCAGAATACACATAATCAGCGCGAAAATCATTCGCAGCGGAATCGGCCAGCCGGTAAAATCGAAGATATGTCCGAAGACGCCGCCGGTGTTCACACCCTGGTGCATGATAATGGTAGCCGTCGTCATACCCATACCTACCATACGTCCGATGGAAAGGTCGGTACCAGCCAGCAGGATCAGACCTGCCACGCCCAGCGCCAGGAACATTCTCGGAGACGCCTGCTGCAGAATGTTCAGCACGTTGTTGTAGGTCAGAAGAGGCGTACCCTTGATGACCGGCGTGATTATGCAAAGCACGATGAAGATCAGGATAATCGCTATGTACAGACCGTTCTGCAGAAGGAAGGTTCTGCGGTTGAAGGTATACTTGTAATTTTCCCACTTCTGGCTCATGGTCTGGCCGAAAGTGAATTTCGACATGCGCAGCATATCGATCAGATGATACTTATGAGCAAAAGCGGCATGTCTTCTGTCCTTGATCTCCTGCAGAGCTTTCTGGTAATCCATCTTCGCGTCAAACTGACGATTCTTATATACATAATTCTCGTCCTTGATTTCCTGATGGTCGGAGAGCTTGGACATCGCAGCCTGATGCTCCTTCTGGAGCTCTGCCAGCTTCGCGTCGTAAGCTGCCTTCGCGGCTTCCTTCTCATACTTCGCGCTCTCGCATACCGGCTCATAGTATTCTTTGTCAAAATGCTCTTTGATGTAGTTTTCAGCGTCTGCAATCAGCTTCGCGATCTCATCCTTATTCTTGGACTCGATCTCTTTTGCCTTGGAAAGCTCTCCCTGAAGCTTTGCTATGGAAGCCTCGTTTTCTGCCTTGCTGCGGCTCTTGTCTCTCTTCAGAGAATCGATTCTGTTCTGAAGGGACACTACCCTGTCTGTGCCGTCCACTCTCAGGGCATTGATCTTTTCCTGTATGCCGCCCACATAATCGTCAATCGGCTTGCGCAGTTCCATTTCCCGCTCGGCCGTAAGAATCTTTTCATTTCCTGTTGCCATATCTATCGTTCTCCCTCGTTATAGGTATTTTGCACTGAGTCTTAACAGCTCTTCCTGATTGGTCTCTTTCGTATTTACGATTCCGGAAAGATGTCCGTTCGACATGACGCCGATCCGGTTCGTGATACCCAGAATCTCCGGCATCTCGGAGGATACCACGATAATCGTCTTTCCCTGTTTTGCCATCTGGATAATCAGCTCGTATATCTCGTATTTGGCTCCTACATCGATTCCTCGCGTCGGCTCATCCATCATGAACACCAGAGGCTCACGCTCCAGCCATTTTCCAAAGATAACTTTCTGCTGGTTTCCTCCGGAAAGGCTTGTGATCATATCTTCCGGTCCCATACATTTGGTATGCATGACCTTGATCTCTTTCGTTGTAGCCTTCGTCATCTTCGTGTCGGAAAGAGCCGGTCCTGTCTTGTACTGGTTTAAGTTGGCAATCGTGGTATTGAACGTAAGGTTGCCCTTCAGGAACAGTCCGTTGGCCTTTCGTTCCTCAGTGATCATGGCAAATCCATGTTCCATGGCTTCCTTGGCACTGTTGAAGTTCATCAGGCGGTTATTGAAATATACACGGCCGGCCGCTCTGGTGCGCACTCCAAAGATAGTCTCCAGAAGCTCCGTACGTCCCGCTCCAACCAGACCGTAGAGTCCGAAGATCTCTCCTTCTCTGACATCAAAGGTTACATCCTGCAAATGAGGCTCGAACTTTGTGGACAGGTGCTGAACGGACAGAATCACGTCACCCGGCGTATTATCCACCGGCGGGAAGCGGTTCTCGAGAGAACGTCCTACCATGGCGGAGATCAGCTCGTTCATATTCGTATCCTCTGAGCTCTTTGTCATAACCAGGTTGCCATCCCGGAGTACGGAAATCTCATCACAGATCTCAAAGATCTCATCCATCTTATGAGAAATGTAAATCAGAGCAATTCCCTGCTCTTTCAGCATCCGCATCATCTCAAAAAGCTTATTTACCTCCTGGACGGTCAGGGAAGAAGTCGGCTCGTCAAGTACAATCACCTTGGAATTGTAGGAGATAGCCTTGGCGATCTCGCACATCTGCCGCTGTGACACAGACATTTTCCGCATGGGCTGTGTCAGATCGACCGTCATGCCAAGTCTTCTGAAAAGCTCGGAAGCCTCTTTTTTCATTCTGCCCTCGTCCACGATTCCCATGGAATTCTTCGGGTAGCGTCCAAGGAACAGATTATCAATCACGTTTCTTTCCAGACACTGGTTCAGCTCCTGATGAACCATCGCGATGCCGTTCTCAAGGGCATCCTTCGGTCCGGAAAAACTTACTTCCTTTCCGTCAAGGAAGATCGTCCCTTCGTCCTTCTGATAGGTACCAAAAAGACATTTCATCATCGTTGACTTGCCGGCACCGTTCTCGCCCATCAGTCCCATAACCGTTCCGCGCTTCACATCCAGATTGATATGATCGAGAACCCGGTTGCGGCCGAAGGACTTGCACATTCCGCGTATCGATAAGACAACGTCATCCCTCTTATCTGCCATTCTCTTTACTCCTGTATCTATAGATTGGTTGAAAACACTCTTTTCCCCGCGGCAGGCAGGAGCCACGCACGCTCCGGCGGCCGCAGATTCCCTCTGAAAGATTATTAGGGAGAATCTCTTCTCCCCAATAATCTAGTCCGTTATAAATTATTTATTTCACTAAATAATCTTTCTGGATTTTACTGGCTAAGCAGAGATGTGTAGGAAGCTGCATTGTCTGTCTTAACCATGTTGATTGCGAATGCATCATACTGGCTCGGATTTCCGAGACGGTTTGTGATGTTGGACTCTGTCTGTCCGTCTCCGCCGATGTACTCAACGTTCAGGTTCAGAAGGTCATCATAGTTCTGCAGCAGCGGCTGATAAGTAGCGCTCAGGAAGTTATCAGCTGCGTTGTAGATGTTCAGCCATACGTTCTTTGTCGGATGGGTCTCTGCATCAAGCTGGTTGGATACCGGTGCGTATACAACGGTGGAATCCAGGAAGTCTTCATAGTTCTCAGCGGTAACAGCTACGTTCAGTGCGTAGTAGGAACGCTGCTCCTCATTGTAGGTAAATACATCCGGAGTCAGTACGTTGCCTGCCTCGTCAGCAGTGCCGATACCTGTGTCAATGTCTACGCCGTCCAGTGCGTTACGAAGAACACGAAGGGTCAGGTAAGCCTGTACGTCTGCGTGCTGGCTGATGGTTCCGCCGTAGCCCTCTGCGATAGCTGCTACAGCGTCGCTGTTAGCGTCATATCCGAAAGTCGGTACGCCTTCTGCCTTGGACCAGCCGTTGAACATAGCCATTCCCATACCATCATTGTTGGATGCTACGATGTCGATCTGATCGCCAAAGGATGCGGACCATGTGCTGATAGCGTTTCCAGCGGTAGCTGCGTCCCAGGTAGCTCCTGCGGAGTTCTTCATTTCCTGAGAAGCCAGCTCACGAACCGTGTAGGTGGTTCCGTTGATCTCAAGGGTTCCGTCCTGTACATGAGTGGAAGATCCATCTGTATTTGCTCCAACCGGAGTGCTGTCGATAGCTCCATCTACCTCTACAGCTGTTCCAAGAGCGGAACGAACGCCTCTGGTACGTGCGATGGAATCGTTGTGTCCGATATCGCCGACAGCCAGAACGTATCCGATAACGCCGTCGCCGTTGCGGTCGATAGTATCGATATTAGCCTCGATGTAGTCTCTGATCATGGTTCCCTGCAGCTCAGCACCCTGATTTGCGTCGAATCCTACATAATATGTATTCTCATTGAAATTCAGAGCTGTCATGTCCAGTTCTCCAGTGGAGCTGTTGGACGGCTGACGGTTGAACCATACCAGCGGCTTGTCCGCATTCGCTACTTCTCCGCTGTCAGCAGTCTCAGTAGTTTCAGCAGCATCTGTGCTCTCTTCTGTTGTGGCTGCGTCAGTGCTGTCTGTCGTCGTAGTGTCGCTTCCGCCACCGCCGCATGCGGTCAGGGAAAGTGCCAGCACTGCTGCCAGAGTCAGTGAAAGTAATTTCCTTTTCATAAATCTGTTTCCTCCTTTTATCTAACGATGTTTCGTTGATATGGACAGTATAGACGATATCTGGAAAATAAGATATAGAATATTTTTCACTTTTCATTGAAATTTTAATGGTTTTTTGGATATTTTGAATAATATCCCATCCTCTCTTCCGGATATCCGTCCGTGCAGGCACGGCAGACGCGGGCATCTTTCCGGCATTCCGTAAAAAAACGGGCAGTCCCGCAGACCGGGGACTGCCCGCGCCGCATCCGCGGCCGCTTTCGGAATGAAAACTTCCGGATATTACTCAATCACTCTGATAAAACGCTCAAAAGCCGCCTGGCCTTCTTCCGTCCGTTTGTACACGCCGGCACATTCCAGCACTTTGGCGAACACCTTTCCGATCTCCGCCTGCACGATGGAGTGGATGTTCTCAGGACCCACCTCATACCGTTTCATCCAGTCCTCCGCCCAGTCCGCATGCTTTTCCAGGACCTCGTTCTGACGCAGATCCTCTCCCTTCAGCACAGCGTCCTCCAGCAGAGCCATTTCCTTTTTCAGTCTGGCAGGAAGCACAGCCAGTCCCATGACTTCGATCAGGCCGATATTTTCCTTCTTAATATGATGATACTCCGCATGAGGATGGTATACTCCCATGGGATGTTCTTCCGTCGTGATATTGTTCCGGAGCACCAGGTCCAGTTCAAACAGGCCGTCCCGCATCCGGGCAATGGGCGTAATCGTATTGTGGGGAACTCCTTCCGTCTCACTGTAGATAAAGGCCGCTTCGTCCGTATAGGCTCTCCATGCTTTCAGAATATGATCGGCAGCGTCCGCTATCTGAACCGCGTCCTTCCCCTGCAGGCGGATTACCGACATGGGCCAGCGGATGATGCCGGCCGTCACATCCGGATATCCGGACATGGCAAAATACTTCTCATACGGCGCTTTTGCCATGGCAAACACATAATTTCCACCCTGAAAATGGTCGTGGCTTAAGATGGAGCCTCCCACAATCGGCAGATCCGCGTTGGACCCCGCCGTATAATGAGGAAACTGCCGGACAAAGTCAAGAAGCTTTACGAAAGCCGCCCGGTCAATCTTCATGGGAATATGTTCTTTATTAAAGATAATGCAGTGCTCATTATAGTATACATAGGGCGAATACTGGAGGAAATATTCCTCTCCATTCAGCCGGAGCGGAATAATCCGGTGGTTCTGTCTGGCCGGATGGCCAAAATGTCCCGCATATCCCTCATTTTCCCGGCAAAGCAGACAGCTGGGATAGCCGCTCTTCTTCGCCTGTCCGGCCTTCGCGATGTCCCGCGGGTCCTTTTCCGGCTTGGAAAGATTGATGGTAATGTCAATGGGGCCGTATTCCGTCTCCGCCACCCATTTTTCATCCTTTGCGATCCGGTCCCTGCGGATATAGTTGGTAGCCTGGCTGAAAGCATAGTAATCGTCTGAAGCCGCTTTCGGAGATTCCTCATATTTCTCCCAGAATCTTCTCTGCACCTGGGAAGGCAGGGGCGTCAGAAGCCCCATAATCTTTGTGTCAAACAGATCTCTGGCCGTCACGGTATCGTCCTCCAGGATCTTATGCTCCACCGCGTAATCCAGCATATCATCCAGAATCTCATGAACAGGCCGCTTCTGGGCAGGAATCCCTTTCTTCTCATATTCATTCAGCCCGAACAGGGAAAGCAGCTGGTTGGTCACATACACCTCATCCGCAGGCTCCACCAGACTGTTCTCCATACCATAGGAAACCAGTTCCCCGATCAGGGCGTTAATGTCTTTCTTCTCTTCCATTTTGTCTCACTCTCTCTTTATAATACCTTCATTCCGCCATATTTACGGATCTGCAGCACGCTGCAGGCTCCCTCGCCGAAGAGCTGATCCATTCTATCCTTATATTCCGCCACAGCCTCATCCTTTACAAAGGCCTGGATCGTTCCGGCAAAGCCGCCTCCATGCACACGGCAGACGCCCCTGTCTCCCAGAACTGCCTCGCTGACCGCCAAAGCGATGGAAACATTCTGATGCTGCACATCATGATTCGTATATACATTCTGCAGATATTTGAAAGAGGAATCGCCCGAAGCCTTAACGGCACGCAGGAACGCCTGGAAATCTCCGGCGCGCAGAGCCGCTACCTCCTCCCGCACTCTCGGATTCTCCGTCACAAAATGAATGGCGCGCAGCAGAGCGCGGTCTCCGGCTTTTTCCCTCACTTCAGCCGCTTTCTCAAGCAGCTCCGGAAGAGTCACGTCATGAAGCACTTCTTTTCCGAATACGGCAGCTGCGGCCCTCATCTCTCTGGGAACAGCCGCATAATCATCCGTCAGATCCGCATGCGATCCTTTGGTATCTGTGATGCACAGGCTGTAGCCGTACTCCTCCAGGTCACAGGCAACGCTTTCGATCTTCGGATTCTTCTTGTCCGCGAAATCAATATGTACCAGGTTTCCCACAGAGCTTGCCGTCTGATCCATCAGGCCGCAGGGTTTTCCGAAATACACGTTCTCCGCATACTGGCCGATAATCGCAATATCTACCGGTGAAATCTTCATATCATTATAAAGACCGGAGATAATCGTTCCGATAATGGTCTCAAAAGCGGCTGATGAGGAAAGTCCCGCTCCAATCAGCACATCACTGGTAATATAAGCCTGAAATCCGCCTATCTGGCCGCCATGCTCGCGAATTCCCGCCAAAACGCCTTTGATCAGGGATTTCGTAGTCTCCTTCTCCTCTTCCTTCACATCCAGATCATCCAGGGAAATCTCGATCTGCGGCGCGGTTCCGGATACTACTTTTACCACCCCTTCCAACTTTCCTACGATTCCGATGGCGTCCAGATTGATGGAAGCGGCCAGCACTTCTCCATTCTGATGGTCCGTGTGGTTTCCTCCGATCTCACTGCGGCCGGGCGCGCTGTAGATCTCTGCCTCTCCACACCCGTAAAGCTCTTCATAGCGGGAAATGGCATCCGCGTAACGCTGTCTCTGGTAGTCCAGCAGCGCCTCATCAATATAAATATCTCTCAGCAGTTCATCCTTTTCTCCGCTTACAAAAAGCTCTTTTAATTCCTTCGTTGTTTTCATGTGCGTATCCTCATTTTCTTTTTATTTCCGGCCGGCGCTCTGCCGGACGGTCTCTATTTCTATTGTAAACCATTCCCTGAGATAAGCCAAGACAAATTTGAAGAAGTGCGGAAAAATACAATGTTTACATGCATTTGTGCAACAAAAAGCCCGGCCATCCGGCCGGGTTTTTTCAGGCTGCCTTAAAAATCACACTGCGGTACCTATCCAGCACCGTTACCAGAATCATTCCCATGATTCCGCAGGTAAGAAGCTCTCCAAGCCCCACGGTTCCCATCAGGAACGGGATGCTGAAAGGTTCGCCATAACCGTATCTCAATACCCAGGGCACAATCAGCACATTTGCCGCAATCGGAGGCAGAGGGGCGAGATATCTGCTCTTATTCCGCAGCATATAGGTTCCCACCGCCCCGATCAGCGTAGCCGCGCTTCCGCAGATGACATCTACGAGGATTCCTCCGCCCAGCAGATTCGCAATCAGACAGCCGATAAACAGGCCCGGTATGGCGGCCGGCGTGAAAAACGGCAGAATCGTCAGCGCTTCCGCAATACGTGTCTGGATCGCTCCGTAACTGATAGGCTGGAACACCACGCAGAGCACCACATAGATGGCGGCAATCATGGCCGCCCGGGTCATAAACAGTACCTTGTTCGTCTTCATATTCAGTTCTCCTTTAGTTTTGTTTTACGAGTGGAAGGTCTCGAACACTCGGCATATTTATCAAAAAGCCTTGCATTTACGGGCTTTTCAACGTGGTATAGAATAGCATGGGGAGGGTAAATTGTCAAGTAAGTACCAGAAAAGTACCACTTTGCCGTTTATCAGGTATCAGAACGCAAAAAGAGAGGCCGCCGCCCCTCTTAAAATGCTCCTGCAATCTTCTCCATTTCTGCCGCTTTCGTGTCCGGCAGTACATGACTGTATAAATCCATCGTCATAGCAAGGGAGCTGTGGCCCAGGATGGTTTTTAATACCTGGGGCGGCATTCCTGCCTCTATGGCCCGTGTGGCGAATGTGTGCCGGAAGATGTGGGGCGTAATCCGTGGGAAGTCGTGTCCCTCTGCCTGAATGCGCTTCACAATCCGGTCTATTTCTGCCTGTAGTCTGTCCCGGCTTAATGGTTCCCCCTTTTCGTTACAAAATAGGTAACGGTCTAGCCGTTCCACTTTAAAGCCCCAGTAATTGCGCTGTGCGTCCAGTAGCGCCACCAGGTCAGCAGTTAAGGGTATGTCTCTTTTAGAAGTCCGGGTTTTAGGTGTATCCTCAAAATATCCCTGTCCCTCTATGTATTTCAGTGTACGCTGTACGTGGATTACATTCTTTTTCTTGTCCACGTCCGAATACTTCAAGCCCCTTATTTCTCCGTTTCTCATGCCGGTTCGCAGCATAACGGCAAACAGATTGTATAAGTAGCTGTCCTTTGCATATTCCATAAAAAGCGCCTGCTGTTCTTTCGTCATAGCCTGCCTTGCTCCTTTCTCTTTCTGCCGCGGCAATTCCGCCAGCTTGACCGGGTTCCGTTCAATCAGCCCATTTCTCACCGCCTGCTGCATACACCCATTAAGGATAGCAGATACAATTTTAATACTGGAAAGTGCATATCCTTCCTTCTCCATATCATTGTAAAACCGCTGAATATGTTCGCCCCGTATATCCGAAACTTTTTTATCCCCCAGCCGGCCCTTTATCATGCTGTCGAAATACTTCTTGTAATTGTAGTATGTCCCGGCCTTTACCCGGTTTTTCTTGTATTGCTCCATCCAAGTTATGAACCATTCGGACAGAACCACCTTTTTCTTCTCCACAAATGCGCCGTGTTCCAGTTTGTACCGCAGCTCATTCATGGCCTTTTGGGTTTCCGTGACCGTATCGCCGTGTACAAGATACCGTTTCCCCTGGTACTGAAAGCGCCCCTCAAACTTATCATACCGCTGTTGTATTCCTTTGGGAAGTTTTCTCCCTCGCTTATCTATCGCCATAAAATCACGCCTTTCTATTCCTTCTCCTGCCTATATACTGCTTCTCTGACCGTGACTTCTCCTTCTATCAGGTCTATTATGCTCTGACACTTGCACTTCGGGCAGAACAGCGGGAAATTCTTCAGATACGTTTCCTTTGTGGCCTTCTGCCTCGTTTTGCCCTTACATATAGGGCATATTATAAAGCCGCTCTTATCAATCATCTTTACCGCCTTTTCCATGTATGGGAGCAGGCAGCAGGCCCATAAGGGCCGCCGCCGTCTTTGTTCTACTTCAAAACGATTGCTATGATTATCGCCCCGGACAGAGCCACATTTGCCATCAGCGACAGGAATAACAGCTTCCTAAGTTGCCTTATTTCCCGTCCGGCCTCTGCTATACAGTCCCTTGCAAGCTCCCGTGTCTTTCCCCTGCTGCCATTATGCCGCTTCCCTTCTGGCTCTGGGCTTTCTAATCGCCATTCTAAGCGGTTCCGGCTCCTGTCCGGCATATTCCTCCACCTCTGCCACCGCGACCGTTCTAAGCCCTCTGGAAGTCCTGACAATCAGCTTTTCCCCGACACTCACACGGCCCACCAAAAGCCCCGGCAGCTCCCAGGCGTACACCTTACCGCCTTTCTTATGTGAGGCCCTTATAATCTGCCTGCGGCCATACCTGACAGGAACAGAAAACAGTCCGTGGGCCTTTGCCAGTAAATAGCTTGTATATCCGTCTATCAGGTTCCCGGCCCCGTCCAGAATGATTTCAGACTGTAAACATCCCGTTTCCCTGAAATACTGCTCCTTGCTCTCCATTTTCTTCTGCTTCGGCGGGTGTGTTGAAAAGCATGGCAGAATATTGATTCTATTTATATCTATGTCAAATACTTCCCCTGCCTCCTTGACTCCCTGTTGCCACGCCGCATTAAATCCGCTTTCTGAAAGCTCCAGAAACCTCATAAAGAGCGGGTCATGATTGACAGCAACCCCGAAATAACCTTCAATCAGTTTCGCCATAAAATTGGCCGTTATATGAAAATCTTCATCCCTGCTCTTACGTCCACATTCATGCAGAACATTCAGAAGAAAAGCGTAAAAGCCGGACAGTTTGTAGCAAGCCTCATCATTGCGGTATGCTGGTAACATAACCATTTCCGCCGTTACAGGGAATCTCATTTCATCGTACATTTTGTTTACCTCTTTCTTTACAAGGGGGCAGAGGCCATGTTATACTAGCCTCATACCCCGTGATTTTACTGGATTGCCGGGTTACTTGCCTTTGTCAGAATGTCGGTTCTGGCAGAGGCTTTTTTATATCTCCTATACACTGTCTGGCAGATTTCTCTTACTGTCTCCATTTCCTCTACTTCGGAATATGTGAGAAATATCGCCGGAAACTGTATTCCCTGTTCGGTTACTCTCAATAACTCCATGCCAAGCCCTCCTATGCTGTTGCCAACTCCTGAACCTGTGACCGTCCAAAGAACCGGGCTTTATACACCTTGCCGTCTCCCCTGCTGCCCCATATCAGATCAGCACCGAACAGGGCCTTGCTCCCGTGAATGACTTCATACCCCAGCTTCTTCCAGCCGCTCCATGTATTGGTTTCTTCCTCAACTCCTGCCGTGGCCTTTGCCGCCTCAATCCTCTTTGCGTTGACTTCCTCTGCCTTTGCGGAAAGCCATGCCCGATGTAAGCACTCCCCGAAAGAAAGTTCTTTGTTCTCCCGGTAAAGCCTCCATGCTCTCAACATGATTTTTCTTAAATCGTACTTCATGCTTCTTAAACTCCTTTCCCGGTAAAGGGTTCCGGCAGCCCAGGCAGGCTTTAAACATCTAGCGGCTTCTGCGGCATCTCAATCTCTCTTATCCTGTTTCCCTGTGTTATGTGGTACTCTTGCTTTCCCTTTCGGTACTCCCGTCCACCTTCGCTGCGGATTTTATTTTGTTTTCCCTTACCTTGTGATTATATTATAGCACTAACTCTAGTACGTGTCTATTGACTATTTCACTAAAGTTAGTACGTATGTGACGCACTATCTTTGTGCATAATTACACTAGACTTAGTACGTGACAAATGCTATAATATCAGTGTAAGGTGGAGAAGGAGACTCTTTATTGAGCCGCCCCCATTATCCAAAAGAAAGAAGGTGTGTAAATGGGAATTAGTTTCCATAAATTAGAAAATCTGCTCACAGAACGGGGAAAAACTTTTTATAGTCTGCGAAAAGATAAAATTGTAGGCACTGAAACCATAAAAAAGTTGCAACAAGGCTATGGAATTATTGACACACGTACAATCAGTAATTTGTGCGAATATCTAAACTGCCAGCCGGGAGACTTAATGGAGTATGTACCTGACAAGAAATAGCCCCTGACACTCAATCGACATAGAAGCGACACAGTATAATGCCAGCAGCTTAGCGGCTACCTTGTCCTTACCTCTCTATCAGGCGACAGGGAAACGACAGGCGAAAACCATTTGCTTTTTTTGCTTTCTCGAATAACCTATTGCTTTTTTCTGGAAACCAAAGGATAACCAAACGAGAACCAAACCGTAACCAAGAGATAACCTAATAAGGAATAGCACTCCGGAAAAGCGTCATATATTCCCCACTTGTGGGGTATGGCCTGCTCCCAGAAGCCGCCGTTTAGTCCTGCTGCCGGGTATTCCCTTATCAGGTATGAGGGCAGAGGCCGGGACCAAATTGTCCGAAATGTCATAAGGGTGTTTTACTCAAAATTGAGTTTTTCGCTTGCACCCCGCCGCCAGATGTGCTATATTGATAATAGAAAAGGGGAAAACAACCGCCCACAAGGGGTTGACCTCTCAAAGAGTAAATAGAATTACCACCCTTCGGCTCGGTCAAAGTTTCGGGGTGGTTTTTCTATGCTTAAAACACTACTTGATAAACGTAAATACGAATGTCAGTAATGCCAGGATGAACATTCCAAAGGCCATAAGGTCTTTAAAATCAAAATGTTTCATCAGCACCACCCCCATTCTATGTAAGAATAGAGGTCAGCCACCCTGCAACACGGTTGTTTTCCTTGCTCTTATTCTACCATGCCGCCCCCTGTATCTGCAATCACATTATTCTATTTTCCCTGTCTGTGCTGGCAAAATGCCGCTTTTATCCCTCTGCCCTATAAAATATACCTTCGGACAATTTCAATGCCTCCGCTCCCTATTCCTCTGGGGAGTTTTCAGCTTAAACGCCGCCCTGCTGCTCTCTGTTGAACCTTGCCACCAGTTCTGCCCGCTGTTCATCCGTCAATCGCCTTTCCTTTGACCTGATAGAGATAAGCCTTTTAGGGAATGTGTACCGCTTCGCCACAATCTCACCTTGATAGGTTTCTACCCTTCCCGGCTTGAATTGCCTGGGTTCTGCTGCATAAAGGACCAGACCAATAGGGAAAATTCCGCTGTGAAATGTCTATCATACAACTATCGCCACTATTATGTGCTTTCTATGCCAGCTCAAAAGGATTTCTTCCATTGGCAGACTGAGCTCTTTTCCCGCGATTGATAACAGCCTCAAATACCTGCCGGCCGTCCAATATAACCGGAATCTTGATAGTCTCATTTCCGCCGCTCTTTCCAGATTCTTCCCGGATAATGCGCCTGAGCAGGCTTTCCGGCATCTCAAGGTTATTTCCGTTCCTTTGGTCCCCCAGAACCGCCATAAACGGCGCGTTTGGCGGAATGACTGCGCCGGACGCAAGGTAGGGAATGGACGGGGCCGTGAGCGTTGACAGATTAAATCCATCAAATTTAAAGTTTCCAAAAAGCGGGATATCCACATCAAAGCGAATACGGTTCAATGCCCGAATCACTGTATTCACACCTGATACAATGCCATCAATTAATCCATTGATAAACCCAATGATTCCATTAACTGCAGGCCGTATAAAGTTTTTGATGCCGTTCCAGATAGCCTCTGTCCCGCTTTTCAGCGCCTCCCAGACATTTATAATCCTGTCCTTGATATTGACGAATGCATTGATCAGCTTCTCCTTCAGGCTTTCTACTCCATTAAACAGGCCCTCGATGAGATAAATTCCCATCTGCTTCATTACTGTCGAAGGAGAATTGATGCCAAACGCTGACTTAAATCCGTCAATGAACGGCTGAAAGATGTGCTCTTTAATCCATGAACCGATATTTTTAAATATCTCCAGAATTCCCTCTAACAGCCCCTGCATCGTAAACCGGCCGTCTTCATAGGCAACATCATGCCACCATGCAACAACACTGTCCCACGCCAGCTCTATCAGTCCCCATAAAAACTCTGCCAACGATGCCAGCGCAGCTCCAAGCCCCCGGAACAGGCTCTCTGCAATCCCTGAATAATCAATTTCTGCGATAAACGTTGCAATCTGATTGCCCAGCTTCTGCCAATTAACACTATTCAAGGTTCCTGTTATGGAATCGAGTACACCGATGAGCGTTTGAGACAGTGCATTTGCCACCTGGCTCATATCAAGATTAGTCAGGAATCCTGCCAGCGTCTCAATAGCAATTTTGAATCTTGACCACAGAAGCTGTCCAAACGCACGCCAGTCAACCTCTGAAAGAGCACGATTGAGCATTGCGGCCAGAGAAGCGCCGAGATTCTTCCAGTCAAACGTATAAATGAGATTCACAAGGAATTGAAACGCCAGATTCAGCCCAGAGCCGAGAGCCGCGCCTATCACTTCCCAGTCTATCCAGTTTACGAAATCATTGAATGCGTTTGAGATCTCCTGTCCCAGCAGCCGAACCTTATCCACCACGCCCGGAAATGAGAACGCTTGATATAAATTGGAGGAGAACGTATTGGCTGTGTTCGCTATGCCAGAGAGTGCATTTCTCAAAGCAGGAATACCCGTATTGAGCAGATAATCCAGGAATGCGCTGAAAGCCTCGCCCCATGAATCGAAGCTGAGTGGTTCAACCGGGACTTCCTCAAACATTTCGCTCGGTGAGGGGCCTGTATATCCGCCTGAATCTGAATTGTCTTTCGTCTCCAGCTTATTGATTTCATCCAGCGGCGACAGGTAACCCTCCATCGCCTTCTCTGCGTCTTTTGCTCCACTGGCTGAATCCTCCAGAGATGCCGCATAATCTTCTTGTACGGCCACCGCCTTCGTGAATGTTTTCTGCCTGTGCGTGGTAAGGTGATTTTACAGCCACAGGGTAAGGAGTTTTTTACATCACGCGGTAACGACTTTTTTACATGACAGGGTAAGGAGTTTTTTCCATCGTCCGGTAATCACTTTTTTA
>NZ_NFLF01000013.1 GCF_002160765.1 Lachnoclostridium sp. An138 | reverse complement strand
CTGCCCTACATGGACAGGCCAGCCGACACGAAAGCCGGGTGCAAGCACCGCTGTACCGACGCGGCCTTGCGCTACTTCAAGTCCGAAGTCATGGAGATGTGCCACCGGGAGGGGCTTTACCAAATCGACCTCTTGAACGGCAGCAAGAACCGCGTCACAGACCGGGAGTATTGGGCGCAGAAAAAGGGACAGGCCGCGCTGGACAAGCAGAACGCCCCCATGATTGCAGGCGGTATCACGCCCCGGCAGACCAAGTTTGAAACGAACAAAGAGAAGCTGCGGCAGACCATACGCGCCGCGCTGTCTGCGGCGGCCTCATTCGAGGATTTTTCCTCTCTGCTGCTGCGGGAGGGCGTGACCGTCAAGGAGAGCCGGGGGCGGCTTAGTTACCTCACGCCGGACAGGACAAAGCCCATTTCCGCCCGCAAGCTGGGCGACGATTTTGACCGCGCCGCTGTCCTTGCCGTTTTGGAGCAGAACGCCGCCAGAGCCGCAGAAAAGGCCGCGGCTATATCCAGCACCCCGCCCTCTATCCAAGACCAACTGCGGGCAGACAGAGCCGCCCGAACCGCCCCGAATGTGCAGCGGCTTGTGGACATTGAGCAGAAGAAAGCCGAGGGGAAAGGCCGGGGCTATGAACGCTGGGCGACCATGCACAACCTCAAACAGATGGCCGCGACGCTGAATGTGTATCAGGAATACGGCTTCACTTCCCCGGAGCAGTTAGAAGCCGCCGTTGATACCGCCTATCAGGAAATGCGCCAGACCAGCGGCGAACTGAAAGCACTGGAAACGAAGCTGCAAGGGAAAAAGGAATTGCAGCGACAGGTGCTGGCCTACGCCAAGACCAAACCCGTCCGCGACGGCCTGAAAGCGCAGAAATCCCCCAAAGCCCGCGAAGCATACCGGCAGGCGCATGAGAGCGATTTTATCATAGCCGACGCAGCCGCCCGGTATTTCAAGGCACATGGCATTACCAGGCTGCCCGCCCGGAAAGCGTTGCAGGACGAGATCGAGCAGCTTGTTTCCAAGAAATCCGGCCTGTATAACACCTATCACGCACAGAAACAGCGGTTTAAGGAGTTGCAGACCGTCAAGCGGAACATCGACCAGATTTTGCGCCGGGAGGAACCCCGCCGCAGAAAGGAGCAGAGCCATGAGCGATAACCTGCCCCGCATGGACTACCGCCAGCACCGGCGGGCGCGGCGGCTGGTGCATGAGTGCTGTAACTACGACGAGGGGAACTGCCTGCTGTTGGACGACGGGGAGCCTTGCGTATGCGTCCAGAGCATTTCCTTTTCCCTCATGTGCCGCTGGTTCCGTGTGGCTGTCCTGCCCCTTGACGGGGAGCTGGCCGCAGCCCTCTTGTACCGGGGGAGCCGGAAACGGTGCGCCGTCTGCGGCGCGGCCTTTGTCCCCAAATCCAACCGGGGAAAATACTGCCCCGGCTGCGCCGGACGCATGAAGAAAATCAAAGCCGCCGAGCGAAAGCAGAAACAAAGGCAGAAATGTCACGCTTTAGAGCCTTTCAAACCCGCATAAATCAAGGCTTTTTTCGTGGGTGTCAAAGGGTACGCGATACATTTATCCTTTTCCCCCGGAAACAGCGTTCTAAATGCGTACAAACCGTCAAAATCAACCCGAACACAGGGAGGTGATCCTATCGCTGATTATATCATGGCAGACACGAAGCTGCCCGCCTATCTGCCCTATCCCCGTTTCCTGCTGAAAATGGAGATTTCCCAGACCGCCAAGCTGCTCTATGCGCTGCTGTTAGACCGCTCCACCCTCTCCCAGAAGAACAAGTGGCAGGACGGCGAGGGCAGGATTTATATTATCTATCCCATCGCGGAGATAGCCGAAATACTGGATAAAGGCAGCACCACCATAAAGGGGGCGCTGAATGAACTGGACATGGCGGGGCTGCTGGAACGGGAACGGGGCGGCTTCTCCGCACCGAACCGACTGTATGTGAAAGTGCCGCGTGTGCCACAGGTACAGTTTTCCGACCAACTGATGGCCGGAAAACCGACCCTCATAGAGCCGGAAAACCGACCAACTGATGGTCAGAAAACCGACCTTATGATGGTCGGAAAACCGTCCCCTAACCAAACTACTATAAACAACCTTACAGAGAACCAAACAAAGGGAGTGAGTGGGGAGCCGCCCGCGCCCTATGGCCGATACCAGAATATTTTTCTGTCACAGACCGAATACGACGAGTTGCAGGCAGAGTACCCCGACAGGCTGGAACGGTTCATCGAGGAAATGAGCCGCTACCTTGCCGCCAGCGGGAAAAGCTACCAGAACTATGCCGCCGCCCTTCGGATATGGGCGGGGAACGACAAAAAGGGCGCCCCGAAAAAGGGCATCCCTGACTACTCATGCAAGGAGGGCGAGAGTTTATGAAGAACGAAATCAACGCTGTTTTGGAGAATATGACGACTGCCACCCCGGAGCCGGAGGACTACACCGGCGAGGACGGTTTACTGTACTGCGGCAGGTGCCGCAAGCCGAAAGAAGCCTATTTTGCGCCGGATAAGGCCGCTATCTTTGGCCGCGACCGCCACCCGGCAGAGTGCGACTGCCAGAGAGCCGCCCGCGAGGAACGGGAGGCCGCCGAGAAGCGGCGCAGGCACTTTGACACCGTGGAGGAACTGAAACGCCGGGGCTTTACCGACCCCACCATGCGGGACTGGACTTTTGAGAACGACAACGGCAGGAACCCGCAGGCCGGGATTGCCCGCCGGTATGTGGAACACTGGGAGGATATGCGAGCCGACAATATCGGCTGCCTGTTCTGGGGCGGCGTGGGAACCGGGAAAAGCTACCTTGCGGGCTGTATCGCAAACGCCCTTATGGAGAAAGAAATCCCCGTCCACATGACGAATTTTGCCCTTATCCTCAACGACCTTGCCGCCAGCTTTGAGAACCGCAACGAGTACATTTCCCGCCTTTGCCGCTATCCGCTGCTTATCATTGACGACTTCGGCATGGAGCGCGGCACCGAGTACGGGCTGGAACAGGTTTTCAATGTGATTGACAGCCGTTACCGCAGCGGCAAGCCGCTGATCGTCACGACCAACCTCACGCTGGACGACCTGCGGAACCCGGAGGACACCGCCCATTCCCGGATTTATGACCGCCTGCTTTCCATGTGCGTCCCGGTACGCTTTACCGGCGACAACTTCCGGCAGGAAGCCGCGCAGCGGAAAATGGAGAGCATGAAGAAACTGATTACCGACTGAAAGGAGTATTGCCTATGACAGATAACAAGCAGCACGACACCCGCACCGCCCGCCGCCCCGACTGCGTGACGGAAATCCGCATGGGCAATTCCGTCCTTGTCGTGTCCGGCTATTTCAAGAAAGACACTACCACCACCGCCGCCGACAAAATGGCGCGGGTACTGGAAGCGGAAGCCGCTGCTACACAAAAACCGGCAATTTGACAAACCATAAAGAAGCAGATTTTACACTTTTGCCGCTATACAGCCCCCGCTATTCCGTGGTACAATAAAGCTACGGAATAGTGGGGCTGGCTGTCGGAAACGGAGGATTTTATGTTAAGACAAGCCACCCAAAACCTCATTACCGCCCTTTATCCGAGATTGTCCCATGAGGACGAATTGCAAGGTGAGAGTAATTCCATATCGAACCAAAAAAGGATACTCGAAGCCTTTGCAAAACAGAATGGCTTTACCAACCTGCGCTGGTACACCGACGACGGCTTTTCCGGCGCGAACTTCCAGCGCCCCGGTTTTCAAGCCATGCTTGCAGACATTGAAGCCGGGAAAGTGGGTACGGTCATCGTCAAGGACATGAGCCGGTTAGGGCGAAACTACTTGCAGGTAGGGTTTTACACGGAAATGCTGTTCCCTCAAAAGGGAGTGCGTTTTATCGCTGTCAACGACAATGTGGACAGCGCAAACGGCGGCATGGACAACGATTTTACCCCTCTGCGAAATCTGTTCAACGAATGGCTGGTGAGAGATACGAGCAAGAAAATCAAAGCAGTAAAACGAGCAAAAGGCATGAGCGGCAAGCCCGTTACCAGCAAGCCGGTCTATGGCTATCTCATGGACGAGGACGAGAACTATCTCGTTGACGAGGAAACCGCGCCGGTTGTCCAGCAGATATACCAGCTTTGCCTTGCCGGGAATGGCCCGACCAAGATTGCCCGTATGCTTACGGAGCAGCAAATCCCTACGCCGGGAACGCTGGAATACCGCAGGACGGGCAGCACCCGCCGCTACCACCCCGGCTATGAGTGCAAATGGGCGACGAACACCGTTGTTCATATCCTCGAAAACCGGGAGTACACCGGCTGTCTGGTAAACTTCAAGACGGAGAAGCCCTCTTACAAGGTCAAGCACAGTGTAGAGAACCCCGTAGAGAAGCAGGCCATTTTTGAGAACCACCATGAGCCTATCATAGACCGGGAAACATGGGAGCGCGTGCAGGAGTTACGCAAGCAGCGCAAACGCCCGAACCGCTATGATGAAGTGGGGCTGTTCTCCGGTATGCTGTTCTGCGCCGACTGCGGTCATGTGATGTACCAGCAGCGGTATCAGAACAAGAACCGCAAGCAGGACTGTTACATCTGCGGCAGCTACAAGAAGCGCACCCGCGACTGTACGGCGCACTTTATCCGCACCGACCTGTTGACCGCCGGTGTCCTCTCCAATCTCCGGCAAGTGACCGAATACGCCGCCAAGCACGAGAGCCGCTTTGTGAAGCTGCTTATCCAGCAGAACGAGATCGGCGGCAAGAGAAAGACCGCCGCAGCCACCAAGCAGCTTGAACAGGCGCAGGAGCGCATTGCCGAAGTGAGCCGCATTATCAAGCGGCTGTATGAGGACAATGTGAACGGCAAAATCAGCGACGAGCGTTTCATGGAACTGTCGGCAGACTATGAGCAGGAACAGCGGGAACTGAAAGACCGCGCCGCCGCTTTGCAGGCCGAACTGGACAAGTCGCAGGCCGCCACCGTCAACGCGGAAAAGTTTATGGGTATCGTCCGAAAGCACCTTGCCTTTGAGGAACTTACCCCCACCCTCTTGCGGGAAATGATTGAGAAAATCGTCGTGCATGAGTGTAGCTATGACGAGAACGGCACCCGCAGGCAGGACATTGAGATTTATTACAGCTTTGTCGGCAAGATTGACTTGCCCGAAGCCTAACGCCCGACCTATCCGACACAATGGCCAAGTGCCGGATAGGAACGGCAAAATTTTTTACACTTCTATTACTTCTTTATCACACATAAGCAAAAAGCCAGGGTATGAAGCAGCTCATGGCGGGCGGCGGCATCATTCTGCTGGGCACCACCCTGATCCCTCTGCTGAGCGGCCTGTTCTAAGGTAACGGCCTATGGATTTTCTCACCGACTGGCTCACGGACTGGCTCAAAGAGCTGTTGATTGGCGGGATCATGGGGAACCTGGAGGGGCTCTTTGATTACGTCAATACCCAAGTCGGAGAGATCGCGGTACAGGTGGGGACTACCCCGGCGGCGTGGAACGCCGGGGTATTTTCCCTCATCCGCCAGCTTTCCGAAACGGTGATCTTGCCGATTGCCGGGCTGGTACTGACCTTTGTTGCCACCTATGAGCTCATTCAGATGCTTTTGGAAAAGAACAATATGCACGAGTTTGACGTGGCGAATATCTACAAATGGATGTTCAAAACGGCTTGTGCCATCTTCATTCTCTCAAATACCTTTGACATTGTGATGGCCGTCTTTGACGTGTCGCAGACGGTGATCGCCCAGGCGGGCGGTCTAATTCAGGGCTCCACGGACATCACGCCGGATATGATGACAGAGCTTCAAACCACCCTGGAGGGGATGGACTTAGGACCACTTCTCGGCCTATGGCTCCAGTCCTCGATTATCGGCGTTACCATGTGGGCGCTGGGCATCGTCATTTTTGTGTTGGTATATGGCAGAATGTTGGAAATCTATTTACTCACCAGTTTGGCCCCCATCCCTATGGCAACGATCTCCCATCGGGAGATGGGACAGATCGGGCAGAACTATCTGCGCTCCCTGTTTGCCGTGGGCTTCCAGGGGTTGCTCATTCTGGTGTGTGTTGCAATCTATGCGGTGCTGATCCAGGGAATTGCCACGGGCGGAGATCCCATCGGGGCGATCTGGGGCACCGTGGGCTATACGGTTTTGCTCTGCTTCATGCTGTTCAAAACCGGGACGATAGCGCGCAGTATCTTTAGCGCGCACTAAGGAGGTTTGATTTTATGGCAAATATGCAGACGGCGGCACAAGGGGCCCCCGTTATGGACGAGGCGGCGATGGCGGAAATGCGCCGCCTGATTTTCGACGCGCCCATCCAGGAGCTGGCGGATGCCCAGGGCATTTCCATTGACGAGGCCGTACAGCTCCGGGTGGAGAAAAACCTGGAGGCCGCCGAGGTGCCCATCGAGGTGTCGGTGCGGCCCATTGAGCCCCAGGGCAAGCTGATTGGCTTTGCCAGCGTGAATATCGGCGGCATCGTGATTGACGATTTTAAGGTAGTCAACGGGAAAAACGGGATTTTCCTGGGGGAACCCAGCAAGCCCGATCCCACAACCCGGACAGGCTACCGCTCCACAGCGCGGGTGACAAACCGGGCCTTGCAGGAGCGGCTGAGCGCGGCGGCGGCAGACGGCTATAACGTGGCTGTGGAAAAGCTGATTGCCCGCGCCGAGGCCCTGCGCCCGAAGCCTATCCGGGAGCAGATGGCAAACGCGGCGAAGGAGGCCGCCCGTGAAAATGCCGCCCGGCCCGCCCCGGCAAAGGGCAAGGAGGCCAGGGATGACCGATAAGGGCACCTCTGGACAAAGTGTCCAGAAGTCCCCGGAACCCCCGGAGGGGCTGTTCCTCATGGATGGCATCGAGGGCCTGCGCTCCCTGCCCCGCCATTCTGTGGATATGCTCTTGACCGATCCGCCCTACGGCACAACCCGGAACTTTTGGGATGCTCCCCTGCCGCTCCCGGAGCTGTGGGAGGCGGTGAAATGGGCGGTCAAGCCGGACGGCGCGATCCTGTTTTTCGCGCAGTGCCCCTATGACAAGGTGCTGGGGGCATCCAACCTGTCCATGCTCCGCTATGAGTGGGTGTGGTACAAAAGCCGCTCTACGGGCTTTCTCAATGCCCGCCGCGCCCCGCTGAAAAAGACGGAGAACATCCTGGTATTCTACCAGAAGCTCCCTCTTTACAACCCGCAGTTTGAACAGGGCAAGCCCTACAAGCGGAGTCTGACCAACAACGGGGACAGCCCGAACTATGGAAAATTCGTCCGTACCACGGGCGGCTCGGAGGACGGCCTGCGCTTTCCGGGGAATGTGCTCACGTTCCCCACCGTCCAGCGCACCGTCCACCCCACGCAGAAGCCGGTGTCCCTGTGTGAGTATTTCATCAAGACCTATACGCGGCCCGGCGAGCTGGTGGCGGACATCTGCGCGGGCTCTGGCACAACGGCGGTGGCCGCCCTCAATACGGGCCGCCGCTTCATCAGTTTTGAAACCGTCCCGGCCTACTATGCTGCCGCCAGCGAGCGCATCCGTGTGGCAGGCGCGGCGGTGGAGGCTGGGGAGAAAGGAGTGTAACTATCAGGAAATATTCTGTGATCTACGCCGATCCCCCCTGGCGGTATGCTCAAAAGGGCTTGCAGGGGGCGGCGGAAAAACACTACCCCACAATGGGGATTGACGAGTTATGCACGCTCCCGGTGGCGGATTTGGCCGCCCCGGACAGCGTGCTTTTTTTGTGGGCTACGTTCCCGCAGCTCCCGGAGGCCCTGCGGCTCATCAAGGCGTGGGGCTTCACCTACAAGAGCGTTGCTTTCGTCTGGTTGAAGAAAAACCGCAAGTCCGAGGGCTGGTTCTATGGCCTGGGCTTCTGGACGCGGGGCAACGCGGAGGTCTGCCTGCTGGCAACACGGGGACACCCGAAACGGCAGGCGGCAAACGTCCACCAGTTTATCATTTCCCCCATCCAGGAGCACAGCCGCAAGCCGGAGGAGGCCCGTGAAAAGATCGTGGCCCTTATGGGCGACGTGCCCAGGGTGGAGCTGTTCGCCCGGCAGTCCCCGCCCGGCTGGGACGTGTGGGGGAACGAGGTGGAAAGCACCCTCCCGGACTTCTGGACAAAGTGTCCAGAGGTGGCCGGGGACAGAAAGGAGTGATTGAAATTCCCTATGTAAATGTTCCCAACGACTTATCCAAAATCAAGACCAAACTTGCCTTTAACCTGACGAAACGCCAGCTTGTGTGCTTCGGGATCGCGGCGGCGGTGGGCATCCCGTCCTACCTGCTGGCCCGGAGCGCCATCGGCAACACCGGGGCCATGTTCCTGATGATGGGGGTGGCGCTCCCGGCGTTCCTGCTGGCGATGTATGAGAAAGACGGGCTCCCCTTTGAAAAGGTGGTGCGGAACGTCCTGCGGGCGAAGTTCCTGCGGCCTGGGGTGAGGCCCTACCAGACGGAAAATATCTATGCCCCGTTCACCCAGCGGGGCGCTGTGCGAAAGGAGGATGCGATTGCAGAAAGCAAAAAGCCCAAAGCGCGGCCCCGGAAAGGCCGCTAACCGGAAAGCTGTTTTGTCCGCCCAGCAGACTATTCCCTACTTGGTGATGCACCCGGACGGCGTGTGCCAGCTCCCCGGCGGGCTCTACACAAAGACGGTGGAATATGAGGACATCAACTATTCGGTTGCGTCTACGGAGGATCAGACGGCGATTTTCAGCGGGTGGAGCTCGTTCCTCAACTACTTCGACAGCTCCCTGCCATTCCAGCTCTCCTTTATCAACCGCCGCTCCCGTTCCAGGAGCCGCTACAAGGTAAACATTCCCCCGGCCCAGGATGACTATGACAGCATCCGGGCGGAGTTCACGGGGATGCTGAAAAACCAGATTGCCAAAAGCAACAACGGCATCGAGCGGTCAAAATATATCACCTTTGGCCTGCCCGCCGAGGGGATCGCGGAGGCCCGCCCCCGCCTGGAACGGGTGGAGGCCGATGTGACAGGCAACCTCAAACGGCTGGGCGTTCCCTCCGTCCCGATGGACGGGCAGGCGCGGCTGGCCCTGCTCCACGGCCAGATGCACCCCGGCAACCGGGAGCCGTTCCGCTTCTCCTGGCAGGACATCCCCAAAACCGGGCTTGGCACAAAGGACTACATCGCGCCGGACAGCTTCGACTTCCGGCAGGCCCGGACGTTCCGCATCGGCCAATACTGGGGTGCGGCGTCCTACTTGCAGATTTTGGCGTCCGAGCTTTCTGACAAGCTCCTGGCGGAGATCCTGGAGTTGGATGCGGAAATGACCGTAACCATGCACATCCAGACGGTGGATCAGCTCAAGGCCATTAAGACCATCAAGGGCAAAATCTCCGACATCGGCAAAATGAAGGTGGAGGAACAGCGCAAGGCGGTGCGGGCCGGGTACGATCCCGACATCCTGCCCCCTGACCTCATCACGTTTTCAAAGGATGCGGCGGAGCTTTTGGCTGACCTGCAGTCCCGAAACGAGCGGATGTTCCTGCTCACGTTCACGGTGGTAAACCTTGCCCCCACCCGCCAGCGGCTGGAGAATGACGTGTTCACGGTGGGCGGTATCGCACAGAAATACAACTGCGCTTTGAAGCGGCTGGACTGGCAACAGGAACAGGGCTTTGTGTCCTCGCTGGCCCTGGGCTATAACGAGGTGGAAATCCAGCGCGGCATGACTACCAGCTCCACGGCGATCTTCATTCCCTTTATGACCAGGGAGCTGCGGATGGCCGGGCCGTCCCTCTACTACGGCATGAACGCTCTTTCCCACAACGTCATTATGGCGGATCGGAAAAAGCTGAAATCGGCCAACGGCCTGTATCTCGGCTCCACGGGCTCCGGCAAGAGCTTCGCCGCAAAACGCGAGATCATCAACGTGTTTCTGGCTATCCCAAAAGACAGGATCATCATTGTCGATCCGATGGGGGAATATGCCCCGCTGGTGCGTAGGCTGGGCGGCCAGGTGGTGGAGATCGCGCCCGGCTCCCCCAACCATATCAACCCGATGGACATCCAGCTTGATCTGGACGATGACGAAAGCCCGCTTTCCATGAAAGCGGATTTTTTGTTGTCCCTGTGCGAGCTGGTGGTGGGCGGCAAGGACGGTTTGCAACCCATCGAAAAGACGGTGATTGACCGCTGTGTGCGGCTCATTTACCGGGACATGGCCCTGGGCCTGGGGGACGGCAAGCCGCCCTTGCTCCAGGACTTGTACGAGGAGCTTCTCAAACAGCCGGAGCCGGAGGCACGCCGGGTGGCAACCGCCCTGGAGCTCTACTGTACGGGCTCCCTTAACCTGTTCAACCATCAGACTAACGTAAAACTGACGGCGCATATTGTCTGCATCGTCCTCAAAGGGCTGGGAGAAAACCTCCGCAAAATCGCTATGCACGTTACCAACGACTTTGTAACTTCGGCGGTCAATGTGAATTTCCACAACGGCGTTTCTACCTGGTGCTACTTTGACGAGTTCCACATCCTGCTCCGGGACGCGCTTACCGCCAGCTACTTTGTGGCCGTGTGGAAGATGCTCCGCAAAAAGGGCTGCGTCCCCTCAGCTTTAACGCAGAACGTGAAAGACCTTTTGGCCAGCCGGGAAATCGAGGCCATTCTGGACAACACCGACTTTATGATCCTGTTGTCCCAGGCTCAAAGTGACCGGGCGATTTTGGCGAAACAGCTCGGCATTTCCGAGCATCAGCTCTCCTATATCACCCACTCCAATTCCGGCGAGGGCCTGCTGTTTTATGGCGATGTGACCATCCCCTTTGTGGATAGGTTCCCCCGTGGGGAGATCTATAACCTGCTGACCACGCGCCCGGAGGACTTGAAGAATGAAGCGAAAACCGAATAAACCCGAACAAGAGCCCAGGGAGCGCCCCGGCTCCTGGGAGGAGCCCGCCGATCCCGGCGGCGCTTCTTCCGGGGCCGCTGGGGACGGCTCTCCAGGCGGTGCCGGGACAGAGGGCACTTCTGGACAAAGTGTCCACAAGTCAAAGTTCCGGCAGAAAAGCAAACAGGAACAGGCCGCCGCTTCTAAGCTCCGCATGGAAAAGCGCGGGGAAAAGCTGGAGGCGGCCAAAGACAAGCTGGCAAAACAGAAGCCCCCGAAAAAGCCAGGCCCCATCCGGCGGGTGGGCCGCGCCGCTGGCGGGGCCGCTCACGGTTTTGTACATGGGAAGATTTATGAGAACGAGCAGGAAAACGTGGGCATCGAGGGGGCCCACCGCTCCGAGCTGGTGGGCGAGGCCGCCCTGCGGCATGGCTCCCGGTTTGTGAAGCGGAAAGTCCGGGAACACCCGGCAAAGGCCGTCCAGCGGGCTGAGTCAAAATATGTCAAGGCCACGGCGGACTATCACTTCCGCATGGCCGCCCAGGAACACCCGGAGATGTCCGGCAACCCCGTTTCCCGGATGTGGCGCAGGCACCGCTTGAAAAAGCAGTACCAGAAGCGGGCGCGGCAGGCGGTCAAGACCGGGGCGGCAGGCGCGGCGAAAAAGACAGCCGCCGCCACGGAAAAGGCCGGGGCAAAGGCGGTGGGCTTTGTGAAGCGGCATCCCGTAGGGGTAGTGCTGGCCCTGGCCTGTGTACTCCTGCTCTTTATGATGCAGTCCTGTTCGTCCTCCCTGGTGACGCTTGGCAACGCCGGGGCGGGCGCGGTGGGCGCGACTACTTACCCATCCCAGGACGAGGAAATGCTGGCGGCGGAGGCGGCCTACTGCGGCATGGAGGCGGAGCTCCAGGACTACCTGGACAGCTACGAAAGCACCCATGACTATGACGAGTATCACTTCGACTTGGACAGCATTGAGCACGATCCCTATGTGCTGATCTCCATTCTGTCTGTGCTTCATGAGGGGGCATGGACGCTGGATCAGGTGCAGGGGACGCGGGAAACCCTCTTTGACCGCCAGTACATTCTCACCGAGGATGTGGTGGTTGAGGTGCGCTATCGGACGGAAAGCCGAACGGACAGCGAGGGCAACTCCTACACGGTAGAGGTGCCCTACAATTACTATATCTGTTATGTCACGCTGGAAAACCGCAACCTGTCCCATCTGCCCCTGGAAATGATGAACGAGGAGCAGATGTCCCGGTACTCCCTCTATATGTCCACCCTGGGAAACCGGCCTGACCTGTTCCCGGAGTCGGCCTATGTGGGGAAATACGTTACCAACCCGCCCGCCGGATATGACGTGCCGGGGGAATATCTGGACGATGAAACCTTTGCGGCCATGCTCACCGAGGCGGAGAAATACCTGGGCTATCCCTATGTGTGGGGAGGCTCCAGTCCGGCCACGTCCTTTGATTGCTCCGGCTTCGTGTCTTGGGTGATCAATCACTCCGGCTGGAATGTGGGCCGCCTGGGGGCTCAGGGGCTCTATAACATCTGTACCCCTACCAGCAATCCAAAGCCCGGCGATCTGGTGTTCTTTGTCGGCACCTATGACACGGCGGGCGTGTCCCACTGTGGCATCTATGTGGGGGACGGGATGATGATCCACTGTGGCGATCCCATCCAATATGCAAATTTGAATACAAGTTACTGGCAATCTCATTTTTACGCCTACGGGCGTTTACCCTGATAAGGAGGTATCTATGGCGGTAAGCAAAAGCCAGAAAATCCAGGCCGAGATTGATAAGGTCAAGGCCAAAATCAGCGAACAGCAGGCCCGGCTCAAGGAGCTGGAAAAGAACAAGCAGGAGGCCGAAAACAGCGAGATCGTGGACATCGTGCGGGGCATGAGCATTTCCCTGGAGGAGCTCCCCCTGGTGCTCCAGCGGCTCCGGGACGGCACTTCTGGACAAAGTGTCCAGAAGTCCGAGGATGGCGGAAAGGAGGAAAATTGAAGATGAAACGCTTTCGGGTGATGGCGGCGGCGCTGTGTGCCGCCGTTCTTTTATGCGGATTTAGCGTCCCGGCCTATGCCTATGCGGACGGCGGCGAGGGCGCGGACTATGGTGATCCCACCATGACCGAGGAAACCCAGGCCCCGGAGCCGGAGCCCACCATCGAACCGGGCGAGGGCTTTTCGGAGGAGGGCAACCTTGTAACCCGCGATCTGCTCTATGACGAGCACACCAACAAGCAGTTTATTACGGTGCAGACGGCGGGCGGGAATACCTTTTACATCGTCATTGACTACGACAAGCCCGTGGACGAGGAGGGCGAGCAGTATGAAACCTACTTCTTCAGCGTGGTAGACGAGGCCGATCTGCTGGCCGCAGCCGAGGCCGCCGGGGTGGAGCAGGCGGTCTGCTCCTGCTCTGAAAAATGCGCGGCGGGTGCCGTGAATACGGAGTGCGCCGTCTGCTCGGTCAATATGAATAAATGCGCGGGCGCTGAGCCGGAGCCGGAACCCACGGAAACCGAGGAACCCGCCCCGGAGGAGGCCGAGCCGGAAACGGGCGGCAACATGGGGATGCTCCTGGCAGTGCTGGCCGTGGCCTTAGTGGGCGGCGGCGCGGCGTTCTATTTCAAGGTACTGCGTCCCAAACAGCAGAAAGCCGCCGAGCCCCAGGAGGACTACGGCGGGGAGCTGGATGACTATGACGGGCCGGACGGCTACGGGGACGAGGACGATGACGGCCCGCCCTGGGACGAGGAGGACGATGACGGAGAGGAGGCTGAAAAATGAGGTTTACCGACAGCCCCTTTGAAAAAATGATGAAGCAGAAGCCCCGTCCCCAGGCTCCTGCCCCGGCAAAGCCGCCCAGGGGCTCCCGGTGCTCCGGGTGTCCCTACTGGCGGGGCATCGGCTGTGTGTCCTGCTACCGGGAGCTCATGCGGGCCCCGGCTGGCGGGAGGTGACGGCTTGGCCCGTGAACTGACACGCGAGGAAAAAAGGGCGATCCGCGCCCTGGTAACAAAGTGGTGCGCCAACTATGACCGGGAGTGCGGGTGTCTGCCCCTGGACTGTGAGTGCTATATGCTGGGGAAATGCTGGACGGGCGCTTACTGCCGCTACTTCCGGGAGGCCGTCCTGCCCCTTGATCCGGCGCTGGAGGCGGCCCTCTTGACCGAGGGGCCCAGGCCGGAGTTTAAGCCCTGTCCCATCTGCGGCGGGGCTGTCCCCGCTGATGGGCGCATGGCCTACTGTTCCGAGTCCTGCGCCCGGATTGCCCTGCGGCGGCAAAAGCGGGACTATATGCGGAAAAAGCGGAGGTGATGTGTGGAAAATTAGGCCCCGGAAAACCCGCTTGTATCAAGGCTTTCCGGGGCCACTTTTGGGGTGGGCCGTATCTTTCTATGGCTTACCTCTGGTTTGCTCAAATGCTTTCCACATCTATCCCCGCCACTTCTGGACACTTTGTCCAGAGGTGCGGGACATTTAAGGAGGTGTTATTCTGGAGGAAAATCAAGGCTATGTGATCCGCCGCACAATCCTGTTTGACAATCAATGCGGCTTTGCCCTGGGGGAAAACAGTAGGGCCCCTAACCCCTTTGTGACATGGCAGTTTAACGAGCAGGACGGACACCGGGATTACTTTTGGGGCCACTATATGAATGAGCCGGATAAGGCAGAACGGGACTTACTCAACCGGGCCGGGGACTACCAGCGGCGCTACCATGTGCAGGAGGTGGAACAGGCCCCGGACAAGGAAACCTATCTGTATTACTCCACCCAGCGGCCTATCGACATCGGCACCTACCCGAACAGCTACTTTAACCGCCCCGTCCACATGGATTTATACTTTGCCCGCCAGCAAGTGACGGGCGAGGCGTTCCAGGCGTGGGGAGCCATCACCTATGCCCATCCCCTGACGGAACGGGAAATGCAGGACTATGAGCTCCGGCCCTCCCGCAATAACCTGGATATTCGGCGGCAGATGGATGCTCAGGCCCAGGTGGTGGGAAAATGGGAGGACGCTCACCGCGTCCCGGATCAAAAGCGGCTGACGTGGTTCTACCCGGACTTCGGCAGTTATGTGGTGAAAGAATACATTACCCCGGATCAACTGGCCGTCCGCGTCCGCAGCATTGAACGCCAGGAGGCGGCGCGGGCCCACAAGGAAGCCAAACGCCAGCCCCCGATTGCGGAGCAACTGAAAGCGGCCCAGCGGGAGGCCCAGGAGCACCGGGCCCCGGACGGCCCCAAAAAGAAAGCCCCTGACCGGGGCGACAGATAGGAGGAAGATTATGGACAAAAAGCGTGAACAGGATTTTGCCAACCAGGAGGCCCTGCGGCTCTCCGGGGTATTCAATACGCCGATCCCCGCCCAGCCCCCGGAACGGGAAAAGGCGCTGGACAAGGTAAAGGAACCGCCCCGCGTCTGCCGGAGCCTGGAACGGGAGGAGCGGTGACAAAGAAACGCCGCCGCCCCATCCATCTCCATGTGATGGTGTCCGAGGAGGAGCTGGCGCTGATCCGGGAGCGCATGGCCGAGGCGGGCATCCGCAATATGGGGGCCTATATGCGGAAAATGGCCCTCAATGGATATGTGCTCCATGTTGACCTGTCGCCCGTCCAGGAGCTGGTGTCGCTTCAGCGGCGGTGCTCCAACAATCTAAACCAGGTGGCGATCCAGGCGAACACCTACGGCGGCATTTACCCGGAGGAGATCACAGCCCTCCAGCGGGACTATGAAAAGCTGTGGCGGCCCCTTTCCGATCTGCTGGAAAAGCTCTCCGCCATCGTGCGGCTCTGACCTGCCGGGGAGCGGTTTTGCCGTTCCCCGGCTATCTCGACTTCTGGACATTTTGTCCAGAGGTGGGGATAGCCGAGGCATCCTTGTTGGCCCCCTCCCGCAGAGTTATAATATACATATAGAGGCGAACAACGAACTTTTGTAGGAGGTATGAACCATGCGGACAATCTTAAAAATCATCGCGGCTCCCTTTGTCCTGGCCCTGATCCTCATTGTGGTGGTGCTTACGTTCCTGTCCTGCGTGGCGGGGGCGGTGTGCATTGTGGCTTGTGTGGGCCTGTCCCTGCTGGCGATCCTCTGCCTGCTGGCCGGGCAGACAGTAGGCTGCATCGCCATGTTTGTGCTGGCGTTCCTGGTTTCCCCCTTTGGGCTCCCGGCCCTGGGCGGCTGGCTGGTGGAGCGTCTGCATGGTGTGAAGTATGCGGCGATGGACTTTATGGCGAGCTGATACTTATGGAGAAAGTGTCCAGAAGTTCCGGGCGGCGGGTGAAACAGACCGCCGCCCGCTTTTTCTGCTGGGAAAGGAGGTGCGGCTATCGCTACAACTTACATCCGGCCCTACAAGGTAGCGGCGGGGAAAACGGCTGTCCAGACGATGGAGGATCGGTTTGCCTACGGGCTCAATCCGAAAAAGCTGGGGGCTGTGTCTGCCTACCTCTGCGATCCGGCATCGGCCCCCGCTGAGTTTCTCCTGACAAAAAGCCAGTACCAGGCGGAAACGGGCCGGGCCGTGGAGCGCGGGGCCCTGTTCTTTCAGATCCGGCAGGCGTTCCCTCCCGGTGAGGTCACGCCGGAGGAGGCCAACAAAATCGGCTATGAAACGGCCATGCGCTGGACAAAGGGCAAGTACCAGTTTTTCGTCTGTACCCACATCGACAAGGGGCACATTCATAATCACATTTATTACAACTCCACGGCCCAGGACTGCTCCCGGAAGTTTCACAACTTCATCGGCTCCAGCTTTGCGGTGCGGCGGCTCTCTGACCGGGTGTGCATTGAGCACGAGCTGTCTGTTATCCAAAATCCCAAACAGCACAGCAAGGGCCGCTTTCTCCATTATGGCCAGTGGATTGGAGAAAAGCCGCCCACCGCACAACAGAGGGTGCGTCTGGCCATCGTGGAGGCCCTGGGGAAAAAGCCCGCCGACTTCCCGGCGTTCCTGCGGTTTATGGAGGAGTCCGGCTTTGCGGTGAAGCATGGGCGGGGCGGCGTGATCTCGTTCCTGGCTCCTGGGCAGGATAAGTACACCCGCCTGCGGGCTTCTGTCCTGGGCCCCGGCTTTGATCCCGATGACATCCGGGCAGTGATTGCCGGGGAGCGTCCGATCCCGGAGCTCCCGAAGGACAGCCCAGCTCCGCCCCGGCGCGTCAATCTGATCATCGACATTCAAGAGCGCATGGCCCAGGGCAAGGGCCCGGCCTATGAACGGTGGGCCAAAGTTTACAACCTCAAACAGATGGCCGCCGCGCTCCAGTATCTCCGGGAGCATGATCTGATGGATTATGACGCGCTGGCGGCCAGCACCGAGGCGGCGGTAGATCGCGCCCACAAGCTGGCCAGGGAGCTGCGTGACACGGAGGCCGCCCTTGCCAAAACTTCCGAGCTCATGGGTGCGGTGGTACAGTACGCAAAGACACGGCCCGTGTTCGATGGTTACAAGGCGGCCCGGTACAGTAAAAAATATCTTGCCCAGCACGAGGCGGAGCTGGCGGACTACCGGGCGGCCAAAGCTACTATGAGCGATCTCCTGGGCGGCGCAAAGCTCCCGAAAATGGACACGCTGAAAAAGGAGCGGCGGGCGCTCTCCGAAAAGAAAAAGGCCCTCTATGCTGAATACCGCAAGGCCCAGGCGGATATGCGGCAGGCTGTTGCGGTCAAGGCGAACATTGACCATCTGCTCGGCCATACGGACGGGCGAGAAAATAAGGCCCAGGAGCGATAGCTCCGGGACGCAGACAACCAGGGACTTCTGGACAAATTGTCCAGAAGTCCGGCGGGTTTGGGGAGCTCCCCAACAAGCATTTTTGCGGGGCCCTCGGCCCTGCAAAAATTTCGAGTGTGCCCACACTCGAATTGCTTGCCGTTTTGTGCAAGCCCCGAAAATGGCGCAAAAAAACGGAGGTACACGCTTTTCTTACGCATCCTCCGTTTCGCGGGCTTTTTGCAGTCCCTCTGCTGTGTATTTCATTACGGTCAGCTCTTTTTCGTCCATTGAATTAAGCATGACATCTATCTGTTTCCGGCAGGTGCTCTCTCCGTTGAGCTTGTCCGGGAAAAAGAATTGATCCACGGAAATCTCCAGCAGGGTGACAAGCTGGTAAAAAACATTGAGGCTTGGTTTCTGGCCCCGGTTTTCCATATACATGATGGAGCGCGGGGTGCGATCCACAAGCTGAGCCAGGTACTCCTGCGTCCAGCCCTTTGCCTCCCGTTTTCGTTTGATCTCACGGCCCAGGGCGTGAAAATCAAGATGTTTGTCGTATTGGTACATTCTCATATCACCCTATATTATTCTACATTTCGGGTGAGCCTATGAGAACGAAATGCAATTTGACTTGAAGTAGTATTTTATTTCATATTATTGATCGAAAAGCCTGCTTTTATATTTGGCGATCATTTGTTGTGTAACTGTGATTTCAGTTTCAACAATAAGCGCATTGTGCTGCACATTTCCGATGACATAATACGGAATATCCTTTTCCACCTCCAATTCTTCTATTTGCCTTGTAAGCCCTTTGCTATTTTTTTTCAAATAATCAAGGCGTTCTTCCAAACACTTTATAGCTTCGTCTACTCCAATACTTTCGGCAAAAAAGCTCGCAATCATAAATGGAATAAGATCGTAATCAAAATGAGTAAGAAAAAATTTAATAGCTGTATTCCATTCTTTCGTGCCAGCATCGGTTAGCGAATAGACTGTTTTATCAGGCATATTTCCATCTTTTTGTACTCTGCCAGTGATATATTGTTTTTTTTCTAAGGATTTAAGTGTTGCATAAACTGTGGAGTCTGCAATATCATACCAATCTTTTAATTGAAAGCGCGATAGCATTTTGATAAGTTCATACGCATTAACTGGATGTTTTTGGATTATCCCTAAAATAATAGTTGCCGTTTTCGTAAGCATAGTTTTACTCCCTTGACATTAGTCTTGAATTGTAGTACTCTATATATAGAGTACTACAATTACATATTAACTTTAGTATATCAGCAAAAGCAAGGAATGTAAAGGAGGAAAACTATGCCGCAATTAAACAAAGGCGGGAAATATGTATTTGGATGGTCGGTAATAGGAGCAGAAGGGACAATACATTTTCCGACAATGGCGCTATCTGAATACAATTTGACCAGTGAACCGGAAATCATTATTTTCACTGGTAGTAAAATAACTGGCGGTTTTTGCGTCACAAATCAAAGGATGTTAGCATCTTCAAAATTAAAGCACATCATAGATGATTTGCCGGGATTGACAGGGGAACATTCAAGTAGTGCGGGTCAGTTTATTCCATATAAGGGAAGAAGCTATGCATGGCTTCCATTATCCAAAGAAGGAACAGTGCAGCTACCCCAAAAAACGCTGAAATTTCTTAATCTTAAAGCCGGTGATCGGTTAATGTCCATTCGTAGTAGCGACATCGCTTTTACAATGGGAGCTAAAGGGCCTCTTATTGAAAAGGGAATGAATTATCCTGGACAGATAGAAGTTTTCTGACTTTTCTAAACCTCATACAAGATTTACCGCCCAACGGGATAATAAAAAAACCGTTGTTTCGGCGGCTGGATCATCACGCGCCAAAACAAAATACAGTAGCCTTACGGCGGTTTTGAAATAACAAATTTCAAGCCGCCGTTTTCTTTTTGAAAAATTAGAATACGGGGGGTGTGTTAAAGTCGCCCTTTTTTAAGGATACGGCGGTGTCCGGGAGGTATCGCCGTGTCCTTTTCTCTTTTCCATCCCCCTAACCTGTCAAAAAAAGCTCATCCCCCGAACAGGATCAGTCCGGCGGTGGATGTGCAATTTGGCAGTACATAAATGAATTTGTCATTTCGTGCGCTTGCGTGGCCTTGTGTCGCGCAGGCGCATTTTGTTTGTCCGACTTCTGGACACTTTGTCCAGAGGTGCGGAGCGGCTCCCCTGGGTGCCGCTCTCCGCCAGTCCCCGTTTCGGTCACTCGTTCACCCAACACCGAAACGGAGGTTTATAATGACTACCATCAATCTGAAAGATTTTTATTATTGGTACACGCAGGATCAGTTTATCGAAGTCACCGAGGAAGTGGCCGAGGCGCTCCGGGCCAGCGTCCGCTATGAAGCGGCCTACCAGCGGCGGCTCACCCGGCACAAAGCGCAGTATTCCTTGGACTGTGAGGACGGGATCGAATACTCGGCCTGCCTGCATGAGCCCACGCCCCAGGAGCTTCTGGAACGCATGGAGCTGTTTATCCGGCTCTGGAACGCCCTCAACTCCCTGCCGGAGATCCAGGGCCGACGGATCGACGCTCATATCATTCTTGGCATAAGCATCAAAGAAATTGCCGAGGCCGATGGTGTGCATGAGGAGTCCGTCCGGCAGTCCATCAAGCGCGGTCTGGAACGCATGAAAAAAACTTTTTGATTTTTGCTGTTTCCCCACTTGGAATTGATGCAAAAATGTCTTGGTTATTAGAGAGGGAAATATAAACCTCTCCGCAACGGAACGGCGGCGGCCCTGAGCATAGCGCGGGGAGCCGGGCGGCGGGTGCGCTGTGACTTCTCTCCACGGAGAACGAGCGACAAACACCAGCGCCGCAGGTGGGCCGGGCCAACCCACGGCCACGATCCGCCATTGGACAGGCTGGCCGCCTGTCCCTCCGGGCCGCCGTTCCTCCGTTGCGTGGGGATGCCGCGCTGAGTATGGTTGTCTTTGGACAGGTCAAGGAAATGGGCGCGGCACCCCCTAATTTATCAAGAAAGAGGGAAACGCTCTATGAACTATGATCCAGAACTGGCGGCCCTGCTCTCCCAGCCGTGGAGTAACAATGCCTGTCGCGGCTATGTGATCTACGCGATGGAGAACTGCGGTTTTTCGCCCCAGGACATCCGGCGTGTGGTGGCTGAGCTCTATGAGGTCTTTGACATCCGTGGACTGGAAGAGGCCCAGCAGCATTACGAGCGGAGTCCCTATTGACTTCTGGACACTTTGTCCAGAGGTACATATCCGGCCAAAGGCCAGCACTTTCGCGGTGCTGGCCTTTGCCATGTTTCAAAACATTCTTTGATTGTATGGGAGGGATTTTATGCAGGCACAGGTCAAATACGAAAGTGAAGTCAAAACTGCTGTTCTCGGAGATCGCACGATCACCGTCAAAAATCTCACCCCCGTTCTTTCCCCGCAGGAACAGGATAAGCGCAACCGCGAGATTGAACAGCGGCTGTTTGACGTGTTCCGCAAATATGCCGGGCGGGGGTAGGCCAGAGTCATCCTTGTGGTAAGGGGGCGGCAGAGGTACAATATAATTGTAGGTTGGCTCCCGTTTAACGGAAGGGAGCTAATTATGGATAGTAGAATAGATGCAATTTACGGGCGGCAGTCGATTGACAAAAAGGACAGTATCAGCATTGAAAGTCAATTTGAGTTTTGCCGTTATGAGCTTAAAGGTGGTGAGGGTAAGGAATACAAAGACAAGGGCTACTCTGGCAAGAACATTGAGCGCCCCGACTTCCAGCGGCTTCTGCAGGACATCAAGCTGGGCTTGATTAAGCGGGTGATCGTCTATAAGCTGGATCGGATTAGCCGTTCCATCGTGGACTTCGCAAAGCTCATGGAACTGTTCAAGCAGTACGATGTGGAGTTTGTGTCCTGCACAGAAAAGTTTGACACTTCCACACCGATGGGCCGGGCGATGCTCAATATCTGCATTGTCTTTGCCCAGCTTGAACGCGAAAGCATCCAGATGCGTGTGCAGGACGCTTTCTATTCCCGGTGTACCAAAGGCTACTATATGCGGGGCCGGACGCCATACGGTTTTGATACTGAGCCCATCGTCATGGACGGGATCAAGACAAAGAAGCTGGTGGAAAATGCGGAAATGGATTTTGCCGAACTGATGTATCAAATGTATGCGGAGCCGGGCAATTCCTACGGCGATATAACCCGGTACTTTGTGAAGAACTCCATCATGGTCTACGGCAAGGCTTTACAACGGGCTTTTATCTCCAAACTGCTGAGAAACCCCGTCTACGTCCAGGCCGATATGGACATCTACGAATACTTCAAGGCCCAGGGCGTAAAAATCGAAAGTCCCCCGGAAATGTTCACAGGGGACAATAGCTGTTATCTCTATCAGGGGCGCGAGGGCGAGGAGCCGATCCTTGTGATTGCTCCCCACCAGGGGCGCATCCCCTCTCAGCTCTGGCTGACTGTTCAGCGCAAGCTCTCACAAAACACCACATTCCAGAATGGCCGGAAATGCCATAACACATGGCTGGCCGGGAAAATCAAGTGTGGGCGCTGTAGTTATGCGCTAACTGCCTTGAGAGCTCAAAACGGCGTTGTTTACCTACGATGCAAACAGCGGGCGGACAATGGGAGCTGCGAGGGTGCCGGTACACTGACCGCGCAAAACATGGAGGCGTTTGTCTACGGCGAGATGGTTAAGAAGATGCGGAAATTCCACACGCTGAAAGGCGGTAAGGAACAAAGCTACAATCCGAAGCTGACCGCCGCCCGCGTTGCCCTGGCAAAGACGGAAAGTGAGATCGAAAAACTTCTGGACACTTTGTCCGGCGCTAATCCGCTTCTCCTGCAATACGCAAACACCCGCATTGAGGAACTGGATGCGGAACGGCAGAAACAGCTCCGGCTGGTCGCAGACCTCACCGCTAATTCTGTTTCCGCTTCACAGATTGATAGCATTACGGGCTATCTCGATGACTGGGAGTCCGTGAGCTTTGAAGATAAGCGCAAGGTGGTTGATATACTCATATCACAAATTGACGCTACCAGTGAGAGTGTTACAATCCACTGGAAAATCTAAAACCTTTTCACTTGGCATTATGCCCTTGTAAAAAATAGTTTTCTGGATCGCGGTGAATCTTCGTGCCGGCCGGTAATAGACCAGGGCAAAGAAGATAGCCAGCGCAGTGGCTGCAAGGCTGACCGGATAGACGGTCATAATGGTCCAGAAGGTAGGATTCTGCGGGAAGATGAGCTGAATCCATCCAAACCGGATTCCGCATACGCATATGGTTGTAATGACGGCAGGCGCAAGAGAGATTCCAAAGCCCCGGAGATATCCGGCCATAACCTCATAGAGAAGGCTGAAAGAGTGGGCCGATACTACCAGCATCAGACGGATATAGCCTGTCTCAATTACCTCCGGATTGCTGTCGAAGATGGAGAGCAGTGGTTTTCCCCAGAAAAGAATGGCCGCGATTGCCACTCCCAGGATGCAGATGCCTTCTCCCAGACAGAGCAGCAGTGTTTTTTTGCACCGCTGAGGGTTGCCGGCTCCGAAGTTCTGGCCGACGAAGGTGGTGCAGGCCTGGCTGAAGGAGTTGAGAATGTCGTAGGTGAAGACTTCTATGTTGTAGGCTGCGCTGGACGCTGCCATGACTATGGTTCCCAGACTGTTGATGGCAGACTGAATCACGATATTTGCCACGGAGAATACCGCGCTTTGGATTCCGGCGGGCAGGCCGATCTGGAGAATGCGGCGCAGGCTTGTGGGATCGATCCGCAGGCTTCGGGGTTCCACACGGATTTCCAGCGTTGTGGTCCGGAGTCTTTTGTACAGAATCAGAGAGCTGACCGCGTTTGAGATTACAGTAGCAGTGGCTACGCCATTTACAGTCATGTGCAGTACAATGACGAAAAACAGATTCAGTATGACATTCAGGACGCCGGATGCCGCCAGAGCAAGCAGAGGGATCTTCGTCTCGCCCACACTGCGGAAAATGGCTGCTTCGAAGTTATACAGCAGGATTACGGGCATTCCCAGGAGATAAATCCGCAGATACAGAAGAGCCAGAGGGAAGACCTCATCCGGCACATGGAGCAGGCCAAGCAGCGGAGCGGCAATCAGCTCGCCGATAATGGTGACGGCGGCGCCTCCAAGCACGGCTGCCACAATCGAGGTATGAACAGCCTTGTGTACGGAAGCTTTGTCTCCGTGGCCGATAGCATGGGCGATGACCACATTGCTGCCCAGGGCGATTCCGATGAACAGATTTACAATCAGGCTGATGATGGAACTGTTTGATCCAACGGCTGCCACGGCAAGGGTGCTTTCCGCGCCGGTGAAATTTCCGACGACAGCCACATCCGAGGCGTTAAACAGCTGCTCCAGAATGGCAGTGGCAGCCACCGGCAGGGCAAACTGCGGTATTTTATTCCAGATAGGACCATGAAGCATGTCCAGCTGACGCTGGCTGGTTTGGGTACTCAATGTCGATTCCTCTTTTCCTATGTATTTTCCGGTTCTCAGTATAGAACTCTTGAATCAGAAGATCAAGTAGTGATATTCGAGTAGAACTAGTTGTTTGCCGCAGTACATCAGCCTGCCGGACAAGCCCGGGCGGAAGTAATAATGAACAGTCATGTGGGGGTGGGAAGCATGAAAAAGGGTACTTATTGGATACTAACGCTGATATCTGCAGTCTTGCTGTCTGGATGCAGAACCCCACGGAAGAAGAGATTATTCTATGTATCACGGCGGAGAATGTCGATGTGAGAATTCAATGATAATAATAAGTTGGATTTATGGAGGGCGAGAGGCAGCATGGCAGGAAGAAACATATGCAGCTACTGTGGAAAGAAACTGGAAGGAAAGTTCTGTTATGGTTGTGGGGATGGGAAAACGAAGGAAATATATTGTTCCGTTGAATGCCTGGAAAAGCACAGAATGGCACTTGAAAAAGTCAGAAAGAATATGAAGTGGTTTGCAGCAGGCATCGCCGTTTCTGTTCTGCTGATGCTCTCCAGTGCGTTTCTGAGCGCTGGAGGAAAGGAAAGCGGAAAAATTACAGGGGGCTGCGGGATGCTTTTGCTAGGGCTTACTGTTGTCCTGTTTCCCTACTGTACCCCGGAAACATATGCGATGTTTGGATACGTGAAGACGAACCGCCTTGGAAGAGTTATAGGGGTGCTTGTTGCAATATTTGGCCTGTGGATGCTCTTTGAGGGGTAAAGGTATCTGTGTTCAGCCTGAAACGGCGGGAGAAAGCTTTTGCTCCTGAGACAAACCGAAGGCTTCTTATAATCCCGATGTTCTGGCCTCTTCGCGGACAGGGTCTGATCCGGGGCGGACTTTCAAGTCCGAATCCGGGCGGACCCTGTCCGTGAAGGGACAGACATGGGATTTAAGAAGCCGTGGCCATCTCCTTCACCTTCACAAACGCCTGATTCACAGCCGGAATTGCAAGCACAATCAGGGTAATCAGCGCTTCACATCCGAGGTAGGCGCCATTGTAGGCCAGCGAGTACACCGGCGCGCTCATGCCGGTTCCATCCGCGTAAGACGCGAAGAAGATGAGTCCAGACAGGAAAGCGAAGAAATAACGGCCCAGAACACCGGCGATATAGCCCTTGATCAGGCCGTTCTTTTTATTGCAGAACAGGCCGGACAGGCCCAGAGCGCCAAAAGCCAGCAGATAATCGGTAATCATCTGGGGAAGGCTGATGATGTAGGGGTCGGAAATCAGCTGCAGAAGTCCGTAGGCGATGCCTGTCATAAGACCGGTGCGCAGTCCGTACCAATATCCGATGCAGCAGATGAACAGCATGGAGAACAGGGTGACAGAGCCGCCCATGGGAGCTTCAAAAATCTTCAAAAATGAAGTGATCATACCCAGAGCCATGGCGACAGCCGAAAAAACGAGATGCTTGGTTTTGATCTTTTTCTCTCCTCCAAGGAAGCAGGCGAGAACCAGAAGCGCCAGCATCAGAATGACCAGGACACCGTAGCCCAGACCGGTCAGAGAGTACGAGGTTCCCCATTCATCGGTAACCTGATTGACGAAAAGTGACATAAAAAAATCCTCCTTTGTAGATAAAAATATCACAGGAGGGGATACGAAAAGCTGCTTCCTTACGCCGGTACTAACCGGTTCAAGTAATGAGGGTCAACACATCTGTGTTTTCTCAGCCTTAGGCTCCCCTAGCATTGCGCTATGTGATTAACTGGAGTATACTCCAGCAGAAGATAGATGTCAAGTCCAGCAGAGGCAGAAGAATATCTACGCGCCTGAGATAGCGTCGGTGTACCAAGGGACAATACGTTCAAAAATGGCTGAATTTGCGCCCCTGCTGCGTTACTTTCACTCCGTGTACGCCCTGTACGCGTCGTTCAAGTGCCTTGCAGGGACGCAAATCAGCTTATTTTTGACTCTGCGACCTCAGCCCTCGGAAATTCGCCTGTTTTCAAGGCAGACAATGGCGGCGTACTGAACGTACGCTAACTGAGGATAACGCAGAAAACAGGTGAATTTACAGGGCTGAGGCGTATTGCCCCTTGTATACCGACGCTAGTCTTTCGTCTGAGACAAACCGGAGGCTTTAAGAAAATCCCGATGTACTGGCCTCTTCGCGGACAGGTCTGATCCGGGGCGGACTTTTCAGTCCGAATCCGGGCAGACCTGTCCGTGAAGGGACAGACATGGGATTTCTTAAAGCTGCCCCACATGGGATTTCTTAAAGCCGCCTCATTGAAAACAGAACAGTTTCATGGTAACATAGCAGGAGAAATACACGCCCGGCAGCCAGAGAAAGTTATGACGGCTTTCCCCGGCAGCCGGAACAGGAAACGGAGCAGACGGTATGAAAACAACACCTCAGAATAAAAAAATCATTATCATCGGCAGCGCGGTCTGCTGCCTTCTGATTCTTTTGTTAAGCTGGCATCAGCGATCCTGGCGTACCATGGATGTGATTCTGTTCATGGGACAGAGCAATGTGAGCGGGGCGGGCGGCGACGCTTCCCAGGCTCCGGAGCTTATTGAAGGCGCCGGGTATGAGTTCCGGGCGGTGACAGATCCGGATCATCTCCATGTGCTGGAGGAACCTTTTGGAGAAAACGAGAACAGAGGAGCTCTGGATGATACGGAGATTCTGGAGCGGAAAGGGACGATGGCAACGGCTTTCGTCAATGCCTACTATGAAGAGACGGGGACGCCTGTAGTGGCCATATCCGCGTCGGTGGGAAGTTCTTCCCTGAACGGCTGGCTGAACAGCGGACGAAAAGAAGAGGCGGCTGCCCGGCTGGAGGAGGCAAAGGAATGCCTGCGAAAAGAAAAGATACATATCCGGCATACTTATATGCTCTGGTTTCAGGGGGAGGCAGACGCAAATCTGAAGACGACCGGAGAGGAATATAAGGGAATGCTGAGACAGCTGGTGTCCTATATGGAGGAACAGGGCGTGGAGGCCTGCTTCCTGATTCAGCTGGGGCCGGATCTCACAGACCCTGCGAAGCATCAGGAGATTATGCAGGCCCAGCTGGAGATCTGTGACGAGGAAGATGACATTATTCTGGTATCGGAGCTTCCGGCGTCTCTGACCGGAGAAGGCATGAAGGATGAAGGCGGTATCCATTTTACCCAGAAAGCGCTGAATCTGATCGGAGAGGATGCCGGAAAAAATGCGGGAGCCTATGTGGCTTCGCTTTCTCAGGAAGCAGAAGGGACGGAATAGAAATCTGCCGGAAGACGGAGGAGAAGTCTCGGAAGCAGAGAAAGTTGAGAGAGAAAGGACGGCAGAGAGGCAATGAGGGGAAAATCAGTCTGGAATATGCTGTGGGAGCTGGTGTCTCCTATTCTCCTGTATGTACTTTTGACGATGATTCTGACAGGAATTCTGGAAATGGCGGTCTATCCGCTGGCGGAGCCTGAGAATGCCATGTGGCTTCTGACGCTTGTGAATGCATTTCAGATCCCGGTGTTTCTGTGGATATACAGAAGGCAGAGAATCAGAGAGGCTGTGAGAGCCGGAGAACCCTTGCCGGAGAGGGCGGGATTCTGGAAAACAGGCGGAAGCAGGGCGGCCTGGAAAAAGAGTTTTGGGCCGGGGGATCTTCTGCTGGCAGTTCTGGGCGGATTTTTTCTTGCAAGAGGCTTTAACGGTCTGATTGGTCTGACGCCTCTGCCCCATCTGTTTTCGGGATACCAGTCTGTGACGGATGCTGTCTATGGAGGAAGCCTTCTTTCCCAGGTGATGGCCAGCGTAGTGACGGCTCCGGTTCTGGAGGAACTTCTGATGCGCGGCCTGATTTACAGCCGCCTGCGCTCGTTTTTTTCGGATGTAAGGCCGGCAGTTCTGGCGGGAGCCCTTGTGTTTGCGCTGTTTCACGGAAATGTGGTGCAGGGAGTTTATGCGTTTCTCATTGGCCTGTATTTTGTGTGGCTCTATGAGGCGTATCATTCGCTGGTGCTTCCGGTACTGGCTCATGCGGCAGCGAATGCCTCATCGGTTCTGCTGGAGCAGACAGGATGGCTGGACGGACTTTACGCGGATCTTCCCCTGTATTTTCTGACGACTGCGCTCTGTCTCGGCGCAGGAGCCTTCTGCTGGAGCAGAGCCCGAAAAATCCGATAGAATACGGGAGAAATTTTCTGGGAAGAGTGGAAGAAATTGTGCTTGAAAAGAAGTTGTGAAAAGAAAACCACGAAAATTCAGAAACAATTAAGGGAATAATAGAGAAATTGTCTGATTATCTGACAAAACAATCAAAAGTCACACTTTACATGCAAAAAAAATAGGTGTATAGTAGCACACAAAGCAAAGAAATCTGGAGGGATGGTATGAGCCAGCGAAGCAGTGGATTATACGACCCGAGATTTGAGCACGATAACTGCGGTATCGGTGCGGTAGTCAATATCAAGGGTAAAAAGAGCCACGGAACAGTGGCGGACGCATTGAAAATTGTAGAGAACCTGGAACACAGGGCCGGCAAAGACGCCGAAGGTAAGACGGGCGACGGAGTAGGAATCTTATTACAGATTTCCCACAAGTTTTTCTCCGAAGCAGTCAAACCTCTCGGCGTCTTTTTAGGTGGAGAAAGAGATTACGGAATCGGTATGTTTTTCTTCCCCCAGGACGAGCTGAAGCGGAATCAGGCCCGCAAGATGTTCGAGATCATTGTGGAAAAGGAAGGCATGGAGTTCCTGGGCTGGAGAGAGGTGCCCACCGTTCCGGCGGTGCTGGGAAGCAAGGCTCTGGAGAAGATGCCGTGCATCATGCAGGGCTTCGTAAAACGGCCCGCGGATGTGGAAAAGGGACTGGATTTTGACCGGAAGCTCTATGTGGCCCGCCGTGTCTTCGAGCAGTCCAATGATGATACCTATGTGGTATCCCTTTCCAGCCGGACGATTGTATACAAGGGCATGTTCCTGGTGCACCAGCTCAGATCCTTCTTTGCGGATCTGCAGGATGAGAATTACGAGTCGGCTATCGCCATCGTACATTCCCGTTTCAGCACCAACACGAACCCAAGCTGGGAGCGGGCCCACCCGAACCGTTTCATCGTGCACAACGGCGAGATCAACACGATTCAGGGAAATGCGGATAAGATGCTGGCCCGGGAGGAGACCATGGAGTCGCCTTATCTGAAAAAGGACCTGAACAAGGTGCTTCCGGTGGTGAACGCCTCCGGTTCCGACTCGGCCATGCTGGACAACACACTGGAATTCCTGGTGATGAGCGGCATGGACCTGCCTCTGGCCGTGATGATTACGATTCCGGAGCCCTGGGACAATAACAGAGCCATGTCTCAGAAGAAACGGGATTTCTACCAGTATTACGCCACCATGATGGAGCCCTGGGACGGCCCGGCCTCCATTCTGTTCAGCGACGGAGATGTGATGGGAGCCGTTCTGGACCGCAACGGTCTTCGGCCTTCCCGTTATTACATCACCACAGATGATACGCTGATCCTGTCCTCTGAGGTGGGCGTGCTGGATATCGATCCCACGAAGATTCTCGTGAAAGAGCGCCTGCATCCCGGAAAAATGCTTCTGGTGGATACGGTAAAAGGCGAGGTCGTGGACGACGAGGCGCTGAAGGAAAGATACGCTTCCGCTCAGCCCTACGGCGAGTGGCTGGACCGCAACCTGGTGCAGCTCAAAGATCTGAAGATCCCCAACGAGCGGGTGCCGGAGTTTACAGCGGACGAGAGAAGAAGGCTTCAGAAATCCTTCGGGTACAACTATGAGGAATACCGCAATTCCATTCTGGATATGGCGAAGAACGGCAGCGAGGGCATCGCCTCCATGGGTATCGATACGCCCATCGCGGCCCTGTCCGACAAGCATCAGCCGCTGTTCAATTATTTCAAGCAGCGCTTCGCCCAGGTAACGAACCCGCCCATCGACGCGATCCGTGAGGAGATTGTGACCTCCACGACGATCTATGTGGGCAAGAATGGAAATGTGCTGGAGGAGAAGCCGGAGAACTGTCGTCTCCTGCGCATCAATCATCCGATTCTGACGAATACGGACATTTTGAAAATTAAAAATATGAAAGTGCCGGGCTTCAAGGTCGAGGTGCTTCCGATTACCTATTATAAGAACACAAGTCTGAAGAAGGCTATGGACCGCCTGTACATGGATGCGGACCGGGCGTACCGGGAGGGCGTCAATATCCTGATTATCTCTGACCGGGGCGTGGATGAGAACCATGTGGCGATTCCCTCCCTGCTGGCTGTGGCGGGTCTGAACCAGCATCTGGTTACTACCAAGAAGCGGACCGGCGTGGCCCTGATTCTGGAGAGCGGCGAGCCCAGAGAGGTGCACCAGTTCGCGACCCTGCTCGGCTACGGCGCCTGCGCCATCAATCCCTATCTGGCCCAGGAGACTATCCGGGAGCTGGTGGCTTCCCATCTGCTTGACAAGGATTATTACGCGGCGGTGGATGATTACAACAGCGCGATTCTCCATGGAATCGTAAAGATTGCCTCCAAGATGGGCATTTCCACGATTCAGTCCTACCAGGGCTCCAAGATATTCGAGGCCATCGGCATTGACAGTAAGGTTGTGGACGAATACTTTACCGGAACGGTCAGCCGGGTGGGCGGCATTACGCTGGACGATATCGCAAAGCAGGCGGATGAGCTTCACTCCGCAGCCTTTGACCCGCTGGGCCTGAATGTGGACCTGACGCTGGAAAGTGTGGGACGCCATAAGAGCAGAAGCGGCGGGGAGAAGCACCTGTATAATCCCCAGACCATTCATCTTTTACAGGAGTCCACAAAGCGCGGCGATTATCAGATGTTCAAGGAATATACAGAGCTTATTAATGGAGAGACGAACCGGGGATATTTAAGAAGGCTTCTGGACTTTAATTATCCGAAGAAGGGCGTACCCATCGAGGAAGTGGAGAGCGTAGAATCCATCGTAACCCGATTCAAGACAGGCGCCATGTCCTATGGATCCATTTCCCAGGAGGCTCACGAATGTCTGGCCATTGCCATGAATACCCTTCATGGAAAATCCAATTCCGGAGAGGGCGGCGAGAGTCTGGAGCGTCTGGAAATCGGTCCGGACGGACTGAATAAATGTTCCGCCATCAAGCAGGTGGCTTCCGGACGTTTCGGCGTGACGAGCCGCTACCTGGTCAGCGCCAAAGAGCTGCAGATCAAGATGGCCCAGGGCGCGAAGCCCGGAGAGGGCGGCCATCTGCCGGGCGGCAAGGTATACCCCTGGATTGCGAAGACGAGACATTCCACACCGGGCGTATCCCTGATTTCACCGCCGCCGCACCACGATATTTATTCCATCGAGGATCTGGCCCAGCTCATCTACGATCTGAAGAATTCCAACCGGGACGCGCGGATTTCCGTAAAGCTGGTGTCAGAGGCAGGCGTAGGAACCGTAGCGGCCGGCGTGGCAAAGGCCGGGGCCCAGGTTATCCTGATTTCCGGCTACGACGGAGGAACAGGCGCGGCTCCCCGAAGCTCCATCCACCATGCGGGAATGCCCTGGGAGCTGGGACTGGCGGAAACTCACCAGACCCTGATTCAGAATGGTCTCCGGGGACGCGTCCGCATCGAGACCGACGGAAAGCTGATGACTGGCGAGGATGTGGCCATTGCGGCCATGCTGGGCGCCGAGGAGTTCGGTTTTGCCACAGCGCCGCTGGTAACCATGGGCTGCGTAATGATGCGTGTCTGCAATCTGGACACCTGCCCGGTGGGCGTGGCGACCCAGAATCCGGAGCTTCGCAAACGATTCCGCGGAAAACCGGAATACGTCATGAACTTTATGAAATTCATTGCCCAGGATCTGCGGGAATACATGGCCCGTCTCGGTGTGCGCACCGTGGATGAGCTGGTAGGCCGTACCGATCTGCTGAAGATGAAAGAGGATCTGAAGGGCCGCGCGGCGTCCATCGACCTGTCCGCGATTCTGAACAATCCCTATGCGGGCAGGGGCCAGAAGGTGACCTTCGATCCGAAGCAGGTATACAATTTTGAGCTGGAGAAGACTCTGGATCAGAAGGTGCTGTTCAAGAAGCTGCTTCCCGCGCTGGAGAGCGGAAGCAGGCGGAGCATCGAGCTGGATGTGAGCAATACAGACCGTGCCTTCGGTACCATGTTCGGTTCCGAGATCACGAAGCGGTATCCGGAAGGCCTGGAAGAGGACACCTTTACCGTGAAGTGCAAGGGCGCCGGAGGACAGAGCTTCGGAGCCTTCATCCCCAAGGGACTGACCCTGGAGCTGGAAGGGGACAGCAACGATTACTTCGGCAAGGGACTGTCCGGCGGAAAGCTGATCGTCTATCCGCCCAGAGGCGTGCACTTTAAACAGGATGAAAATATTATAATAGGAAACGTGGCGCTCTATGGAGCTACCAGCGGCAAGGCCTATATCAACGGCGTGGCCGGAGAGCGTTTCTGCGTGAGAAATTCCGGAGCCATCGCCGTCGTAGAGGGCGTGGGCGACCACGGCTGCGAGTACATGACCGGCGGCCGGGTGGCGGTCCTTGGAAAGACCGGAAAGAACTTCGCGGCAGGCATGAGCGGCGGCATCGCCTATGTGCTGGATGAAGACCGCGACCTGTACACAAGACTGAATAAAGATATGGTTATGATAACAGAGCTGACAGACAAGTACGACGTGCAGGAGCTCAAGGAAATGATTGAAAACCATGTGGCCTATACCAATTCGGTAAAGGGAAAGGAGATTCTGAGCAATTTCGCCGAGTACCTGCCGAAGTTCAAGAAGATCATTCCCTATGACTATTACCGGATGCAGATGGCGATTATTCAGATGGAAGAGAAGGGCTTAAGCAGCGAGCAGGCCCAGATCGAAGCCTTTTACGCCAACAAGAATCAGTAAGGAGGGGAGACGACATGGGAAAACCGACTGGATTTATGGAGTATGCCCGGGTAGACAAGAAAGCCCAGTCTCCGAAAGAGAGAATCAAACATTTTAATGAATTCCATACCCCTCTTTCCAAAGAGGAGCAGCAGCGCCAGGGAGCGCGCTGCATGGACTGCGGCGTGCCGTTCTGTCAGGCAGGCGTGATGATTGCAGGGATGGCTTCCGGCTGTCCCTTACGGAACCTGATTCCGGAGTGGAACGATCTGCTGTATATGGGAAACTGGGAGCAGGCCTACAAACGTCTCAAGAGGACCAGCAGCTTTCCGGAATTCACCGGAAGGGTCTGCCCGGCTCTCTGCGAGAAGGCCTGTACCTGCAATCTGAACGGGGAACCGGTGAGCACCAGGAGCAATGAGCTGGCCATTATTGAAAATGCCTATAAGGAAGGCTACGCGGTGCCGGAGCCGCCGAAGAACCGGACCGGCAAAAAGATCGCCATCGTCGGCAGCGGCCCCTCGGGCCTTGCAGCCGCCGATCAGCTGAATCACAGGGGCCATTCGGTTACGGTATTCGAACGTTTTGACCGGATAGGCGGGCTTCTGCGCTACGGCATTCCGAACATGAAGCTGGAAAAACACATCATCGACCGGAAGATCGATATGATGAAGGCGGAAGGTGTGGAATTTGTCGTAAACACTGATATCGGAAAGGATAAGAAAGCCGCTGATCTCCTGAAAGAGTATGACCGGGTGATTCTGGCCTGCGGCGCCTCCAATCCGAGAGACATCAAGGCCCCGGGCCGGGAGCTGAACGGCATCTATTTCGCGGTGGATTTTCTGCGGGCCACCACCAAAAGCCTGTTGGATTCCAACTTTGCCGATAAGAAATTCATCTCTACGAAAGGGAAGAATGTCATGGTCATCGGCGGCGGCGACACAGGCAACGACTGTGTGGGAACTGCCATCCGCCTGGGCGCGAAATCTGTAGTGCAGCTGGAGATGATGCCGAAAGCCCCGGATACGAGAGCGGAGAACAATCCCTGGCCCGAATGGCCGAGAGTCTGCAAGACCGATTACGGCCAGGAGGAAGCCATCGCCCTGTTCGGCAAGGATCCGCGTATTTATACCACGACGGTGAAGGAATTCGTCGGCGACAAGTCCGGAAACCTGAAAAAGGTTGTCTGCTGCAGGCTGGAGAGCAAAAAGGATGAGAAAACCGGCCGCATGATGATGATGCCCATCGAAGGAAGCGAGTTTACGATGGACATTGACGTGGTGCTGATCGCGGCAGGCTTCCTGGGAAGCCAGGACTACGTGACGAAAGCCTTCGGCGTGGAGGTCAATGCCAGAACGAACGTGAACACGGAGCCCGGGCAGTATAAAACTAACGTGGACCGGGTATTCACAGCAGGCGATATGCACAGGGGCCAGTCCCTGGTGGTGTGGGCCATCCGCGAAGGGCGCGAAGCGGCCTGCGCGGTGGATCTGGACCTGATGGGGTACACGAACCTGCAGGTGCAGTAGTATAAAAATCTTAACGAAATTTTAATATTATTGCGGTTCTTTATTGACAAGCAGCAGAGAAATGGATATAATTGTTATAAAATTTACACAAAACATAAGCCGGAAAGCAATTTCTGTTTGTTGGATATGCTGTTTTTTCGTTAAAATACCGTAAAGAAAATCACTTAAAGGCAGTAGAAAGGGACTTTCTTTAAGTGATTTTTTTATGTCTGTATCACATGGAAAATAATAGCATAAACCGGGGACGGCCGGCCCGGTAATGATGCTTTCCGCAGCCCCTGGAGAGGGGCTCTAATCATTACTACGCTGCGAGACGAAGGAGAATGTTATGGTTATTACAAATGGGTTTACCTACATTGCGTTTCTGATGTTCCTGGCCGGCGGCCTGCTGGCCCTGGAAAAGTACACCAAGTGGAAAGTCTTTAATGTGATTCCGCCGCTGGTGTGGATTTATGTGCTGAATATGGTGTTCTGTACGATGGGTCTGTATAACTCCGATGGAGTTTCCGCGGCTTACGGTGTCCTGAAGAACAATCTGCTGTACGCCATGATCTTTGTCATGCTTCTGCGCTGCGATTTCCGGAAGCTGGCGAAGCTGGGCGGACGTATGATCGCGATTTTCCTGGGCTGCTCCCTGACGCTGGCCATCGGTTTCTTAATTGGATATCCGCTCTTTATGGGCGCGCTGGGCGGCGGAGAGAAGACCTGGGCGGCAGTAGCGGCTCTGTATGCTTCCTGGGTAGGAGGTTCCGCGAACATGGCTGCCATGATGGAGGCGCTTCCGGTGGATTCAGGAGCTTACAGCTGTGCGCTGGCTCTGGATACGGTGTGCTATTCCGTATGGATTGCCCTCCTGCTCTTTGCAGTGCGTTACGCTTCCAAGTGGAATAAGGCCGTAAAGGCAGATACCTCCAAGCTGGACGCAGTGGCTGCCGCTGCCAACGCCGAGGTGGAGAAGGATAAGAAAAAGAAAGCTACTTCCGGCGACTGGATTTTCCTGATTGGTCTTTCCCTTCTGGTTTCCGCCCTGTCTCAGATGGTAGGAGGCGCTATGGCCACCGGTTTGGACAACATCGGTCTGTCCATGTTTGACACAGGCACCTGTACGACTGTTTTCGTGACAATCCTCGGACTGATCTGCGCGTTGTCGCCTCTTGGAAAGCTTCCGGCAGTAGAAGAGCTGTCCAATATTTACCTGTATGCAGTCGTATCTCTGCTGGCGTCTACCGCAAGCCTGACGGATCTGGTATCCGCTCCTATGTGGGTCGTATACGGCGTATTTATTCTGGTGATTCATGTGGTGCTGATGTTTGTTCTGTCCAAGGTATTCCACTGGGATCTGTGCATGGTTTCCACGGCTTCCCTGGCCAATATCGGCGGTTCCGCTTCCGCTCCGATCGTGGCTACGGCCTATGACGCTTCCTTTGCCGGCATCGGCGTACTGATGGGAGTGCTTGGCGCGGCCATAGGCAACTTCTGTGGATTGGGAATGGGCGGACTATTGCAGATATTCCTGTGATGTCTGCTGTGTGAAAAACGTGTTTGAATTAAGGTCCAGATTTACAGGCCCCGCCCCGGTTTCCGGGACGGGGCCCGGGATTATCCCGGTTTGGCTCCGGAAGGGAGACGTCCGGAGAACAGGGAGGAAATGCTTTGAATATCAATGAAAATTTTCGATATCTTCATATGGGACTTCCGGAAGATATTCTGCGCCGAAAGCTTGGTGGTGATTTTGAGGGGGCGGTAAGGCTGATTGACAGACGCCTGCAGAGCCCGGAGACGCCGGAAGCGCTCCGGCGCTGCCTGACGGCGGAGCGGGAGATGATTCTCCGGCTGCCGGGAGACTATCCTTTTACCAGAGAGCAGGCTCTGGCCCGGGCCCGGGAGAAGATTCCGGATTTTACAGAAGAAGAGTTTGATGAACGGGTGGATTCCGGCAAAATCGGATGGATTTATCAAAAGGGAGAGATGCGCTTTTTTGACCGTTTTTTTGAAACGCTCTGCAAGACGGAGCCGGGTTTCGCGGAGCGGGCCGGGGTGGTTATGCGGGGTGTGGAAAGCGCGGGAAAGGAGTCTTACGAGACGGGAGAGCTGAAGCGCTGTATCCGGAAGATGAAAGGAGAGGGCGGCGCAGGCCGCCGGATCTGTGTGCAGGCTTCTCTCCGGATAAAGGATGAGCTGTTTGTTCCCGGCATGAAGATCCGGGCCCATCTGCCGGTTCCCGCAGAGTGTCCGGAGCAGACGGAGATTACGTTTGAAGAGCTTACGCCGGGCGGAAGAATTGCGCCGGGAGACGCGCTTCAGCGGACGGTCTTCTGGGAAGAAGAGATGCAGGAGAACCATGCGTTTACAGTCCGGTATTCCTACGTCCGGAGAGCCGCATATCAGGATACAGAGCAGATGAAAGGAGAAGGGCCCCAGCCTGATTTTTATACGCAGGAGGAAGCGCCCCATATTCTGTTTACGCCCTATATCCGGGAGCTGGCTGCCCGGCTGACGGAAAGGGAGACAGATCCGCTGGAAAAGGCCCGGAGATTTTATGATTTTATCACGCTGCATATGACTTATACTTATATGCCTTCGTATTTCAGTCTGGAAAATATTGCGGAAAACTGTGCCCGCAGTTTTACCGGAGACTGCGGAGTGTTCGCGCTTCTGTTTCTGACGCTGTGCCGGTGCGCCGGCATTCCTGCCCGCTGGCAGAGCGGCCTTACCGCAGAGCCGGATTTCTGCGGGGCTCACGACTGGGTCCAGTTCTATGTGGCGCCTTACGGCTGGCTGTACGCGGATACGTCGTACGGGATTGCGGCAGTGCGGGCGGGAGACGAGGAGAGAAGAAAGTTTTATTTCGGCAATATCGATCCCTTCCGCATGACGGCGAATCAGGCGTTCCAGGCGCCGTTTACGGTGGAAAAGCAGCACTGGAGAGCTGACCCCTACGACAATCAGGTAGGCGAGATGGAGACGGAAGAACGGGGCCTGAGATATGAAGAATTTGAGCGCAGCAAGCAGGTGCTGGCCTGCCAGGAGCTGTAAGAAGGAGTGATTTGGTGGATTTTCGGAAACGGATAGAGGAAAAAAGAGAGGATCTGATCGCAGATCTCCAGGGGTGCATCCGGATTCCCAGCGTATACGCTCAGGATGACAGCGGATATCCTTATGGAAAAGCGGTTCAGGACTGTCTGGAATATATGCTGGATACGGCCCGGAAGCTGGGCTTTTCCGTATACAATATGGATAATCAGCTCGGCTGGTGCGAGTACGGCGAGGGAGAAGAGATGGCGGCGGTGCTCTGCCATCTGGATGTGGTTCCCGAGGGAGACGGCTGGACGGTTCCGCCCTATGAAGGGCTGGTGGCTGACGGCCGCATCTATGGCCGGGGAACGATGGACGATAAGGGACCGGCCATGGCGGCTCTGTACGCCCTGCTGGCGCTGAAAGAGTCCGGCGCGGAGCTGAAACGGAGGGTGCGCGTCATCTTCGGACTGAACGAAGAGACAGGCAGCGCCGATATGAAATATTACCTGAAGCACGGCGGGGAGGTTCCGGTCATGGGATTTACGCCGGACGGAGAATATCCGGTGATCAACGGAGAGAAGGGTCTGGTAAACGAGACCTTCGCCTGCAGGTTCCGGCAGAGCGGAGAGATTCGTCTGGCGGAGCTGGAAGGCGGAGAAGCCCACAACATCGTTCCGGCAGAAGCTCACGTCCGCCTTTCCTGTCCGCGGGAGCTGGCAGAACAGATCGCAGCCATGCAGGAAGAAAAAATCACCTGCACCCTGACAGAGGACGGCGTCCGGATCGAGGCTGCCGGAGTAAGCGCCCATGGCGGTACGCCCTGGGAGGGAGAGAATGCCATCGGGCGGCTGATGCTGTTTCTGAACCGTCTGCCTCTTACCGGGGAGCTGGCAGGAATCGTGAGGCTGCTGGCGGAAAAAATTGGAATGGAATGCGACGGCGCCTCCCTTGGCATTGCCATAGCGGATGAGGTGTCCGGAGGCCTGACCATGAATCTGGGCGTGGTACAGGGAAGCGTGCAGGGAGAGGAATGCGAGATTCATGTAAAGCTGAATTACCGTTACCCTGTCACAAAGAGCTTTGAGGACTGCGGCCCGAAGGTGGAGGCTGCCTTTGAAGAAGCCGGATTCCGGAGCGTTTCCCTGAATCACAAGGCAGGTCTGTATATGGAACCGGACAGTCCTTTGGTGAGCAGGCTTCTGGAAGTATATGCGCGCTGCACGGGACAGGAAGCGACGCCCAAGTGTATCGGCGGCGGAACCTATGCCAAGATGATGCCGAACACGTTGGCTTTCGGTCCCATTTTCCCGGGAGACGAGGTGAGGGAGCACAAGCCCGATGAATATATGGAGCTTGACCGGCTGATTGACAATGCGGAGATTCTGGCTCAGGCCATGTATGAACTGGCCCGCTGATTCCGAAGTTTCTGGATCTAGGCTGTGTATGAGCCGGATGCTGAGAGGCGGGAAGGCGCCTGAATTGGAATGAATATAAAAGAAAGAGAGATGACAGAAGATGAAAATCACAGAAGTAAAACTGGGGAAGATTTCCGTCCCCCTGCGCGTGCCGTTTAAGACGGCCCTGCGTTCTGTATCAAGCGTAGAGGACATTGTGGTAGAAGTACATACCGATACGGGAGCGGTAGGCTATGGAGAAGCGCCGCCCACCGGAGCCATCACAGGCGACACCACCGGAGCGATTCTGGGAGCTCTCCAGGATCACATTATCAAAACGGTAGTGGGCCGGGATGTGGATGATTTTGAAGATCTGATGCTGGCTCTGAACAAATGTATCGTAGGAAATACCAGCGCGAAGGCAGCCATGGACATGGCTCTCTGGGATCTGTACGGACAGCTTTACAAGATTCCGGTCTACAAGCTGCTGGGCGGCAGCCGCAAGGAGATCATCACCGATATCACCATCAGCGTAAACGATCCGGATGAAATGGCCCGGGATGCGGTGGACGCTGTCCGCCGGGGCTACGACACTCTGAAAATCAAGGTGGGCGCCCATCCGGAACTGGATGTGGCGAGACTGACTGCGGTACGCCAGGCGATCGGCAACGATACCCGTATCCGCATCGACGCCAATCAGGGCTGGGAGCCCAAGCAGGCAGTCCGTCTGCTGAACCAGATGCAGGAGAAGGGGCTGGATATCGAATTCGTAGAGCAGCCGGTCAAGGCCCACGATATCGACGGCCTGAAATATGTGACAGAGCGCTCCTATGTGCCGGTGCTGGCGGACGAAAGCGTCTTCTCTCCGGAAGACGCTGTGCGCATCATGCAGACAAGGGCGGCGGATCTGGTCAACATCAAGCTGATGAAATGCGGCGGCCTGTATAATGCCCTGAAGATCGTTTCTGCGGCGGAGGTATACGGCGTGGAGTGCATGATCGGCTGTATGCTGGAGGCCAAGATCAGCGTAAACGCGGCGGTTCATCTGGCCTGCGCAAAGAAGATCATTACCAAGATCGATCTGGACGGACCGGTACTCTGCAGCGAAGATCCGATTCTGGGCGGCGCGGTATTCGACGAGCAGCGGATTACGGTATCTGACGAGCCGGGCCTTGGCATCAAGGGTGTGGAGAAGATGACGTATCTGGACTGATCTGAATCAAAAAGTACAGACAGAGTGAAAAACAGGACTGAAAAAATGAGAAATCATGATTCAGTCCTGTTTTTGAAATAAGGAATAATTTGTCTATAAGCGGCACAAATAAACAGACATTAGCAGATGTTATATGCTTTTTTCTTTACATTATAATAAGAGAGTGCTAAACTCTTTAACGTAATCTTAACACTCCGCGGCGACAGAAAAGGCCGGAATGGAAATATCCGGATACTTTTCTGCATGCGGATATTTTTATTCCCGCGGGCAGCGGGGTATTTGACTTTGTACAACAGGAGGAAGGAGTATTATGAATGACATTTTAACAGACCTGCTTGCCATCATTGGCGTAGTGCTGAATGGACTGCCTCAGGGACTTCTGGCTCTCGCCTATGGTTTCGCGTCTGTGCCTACAGCGCTGGCGTTCTTTGTGGGCGTGGCAGGAAATACGCTGACGCAGAGCGTGGCGCCGATTTCATTTCAGGCAGAGACCATCACTTATGCGGGAACAGCAGGAAAGAACCGTTCTGAGCGCTGCACAATGATCTTTATCGGCGGCGTGATCATGACGATTATTGGAGTATGCGGTCTTTTAACAAAAATTGTAAACTTTGTGGGTGAGGATGTGGCGTACGGCATGATGGCCGGCGTAGGAATTATCCTGACAAAGGCGGCTATCGATATGATTAAGAGCGACGCTCTGTCCGGAGGCGTGTCTCTGGCGGCGGCTCTGATTACCTATTATTTTACAAAGGACAGCGCTAACACTCTGGTATATACCATTGTGATTTCTGTGGTGGCTTCCTGCATCGCAAGCGCGGTTTTCAAAAAGGAGAAATCAAATATCGTGGTGGAGGACGACAAATTTGTCCGCCAGAAATTCACGATTAATTCCAGCGTCATTCTGGGCGCTCTGGGTATGGTGTGTCTGAATATCGGTTCCAACATTTCCTTTGGCGGAATCACAGCAGGTATGGCGACCAGCGGAAATTACAATGTGGATCACCTGACAGTGATTTCTTCTGTAGCTGATATGTGTTCTTCTTTCTTTGGAGGAGCTCCGGTAGAGTCTATCATTTCCGCTACAGCAAGCGCGCCTCATCCCGTATGGGCAGGCGTCATTATGATGGCGGTCATCGGCCTGATCCTGATTTTCAAGCTGCTTCCGAAGATTGGAAGATACGTTCCTTCTTCTTCTATCGCAGGTTTTCTGTTTGTGCTGGGCATCTTTAAGACAGTTGTTCTGGATGCTCCGACAGCTTTTGCGACCAATGCGGCAGTAGGCGGCACAGCTATGGTGGTGACAGCCGTTACGAATCCGTTCCTGGGCATGGTGGCCGGAGTGGCTGCGAAGCTTCTGGGACTGTAAAAGCTTCCGGAATCATAAGAAAGGAGACGACAGAACATGAAAGAGTATAAGATAGAACTGTGCGGCGTGGAGAGAACGCTTCCCTTTATTCCTATCAACGACACCACAGCTTTTGCGAGCTTTGTGGTGCTGGGAGATACAGAGCTGGTGAGCGCCTGCGCGCCCGAGCTGGTAAAGAGAATCGGACAGGTGGACGCGGTGGTGACCGCAGAGGCAAAGGGAATCGCTCTGGCCTATGAGATCAGCCGTCTGCTGGGCCTGAAAGAGTTTATCGTAGCCAGAAAGAGTACAAAGACTTATATGAAAAACGTAGTTTCCGCTTCCGTGCATTCCATTACGACGGCAGGTGAGCAGCATCTGTACCTGGACGGCGTGGACGCTGACAAAATCCGCGGAAAGCGCGTATGCCTTCTGGACGATGTGATTTCCACCGGAGAGTCCCTGCATGCCCTTGAGGTGCTGATGGATAACGCGGGAGCTTCCGTGGTAAAGAAAGCGGCGATCCTCGCAGAGGGCGACGCGGCTTCCAGAGACGATATCATTTTCCTTCAGAAGCTGCCGCTGTTCCATAAGACAGCTGAAGGCGAGTATGAGATAATATAAGATAAGATAAAAGAAACAATGGATGCCCCTGACTGACAAGGATACCTGTACCTGCTGCCGGTCGGGGGCAGTTTTTTCAGAAGAAGTAGCACATGAAAAAGAAAGAGGAGGAAGACGTTTATGAGATACCCTGAATATCTGTCCGCAGGTGGCACCATCGGTTTTGTGGCTCCATCCTTTGGCTGCGCCATGGAGCCTTACCGGACCTGTTTTGAGAACGCCTGCAGAACCTTTGAGAAACTGGGATACCGTCTGGACCTGGGACTCAACTGCCGGGCCGACGAGGGCATCGGCATCAGCAATACGCCGGAGAAGTGCGCTGCGGAGCTGATGGAATATTACAGGAAAGAGGAAAATGACGTTCTCATTTCCTGCGGCGGCGGAGAGCTGATGTGCGAAGTCTTGAGCCATATGGATTTTGAGGCTCTGAAGGCTGCGAAACCCAAATGGTATATGGGCTTTTCTGACAACACCAATATGACTTTTCTGCTGGCGACGCTCTGCGATACGGCGTCCATCTACGGTCCCTGCGCGTCCTCCTTTGGTATGGAGCCCTGGCATGAATCCCTGCAGGATGCCTTTGATCTTCTGACCGGGAAAAAGGACGCCGTGTATGGATATGACAGGTGGGAGCCGGCGGAGGCAAAGGAAAGCCTGAGAGCAGAGGAGACTCCCCTGGCGCTTTACCGTCTGACAGAAAAGAAAATCCTGAAGAGCTATGTAGGACATTCTGCCGTACCTGCGGAAAAGAAACTGCAGTTTGAGGGGCGGCTGATTGGCGGATGCATGGACTGTCTGGTCAATCTGCTGGGAACCCGGTTCGACAGGACGGCAGAGTTCACAGAGCGTTATAAGAAGGAAGGGCTCATCTGGTTCCTGGAGGCCTGCGACCTGAATGTATTTTCCATCCGCCGCGCCATGTGGCAGATGGAGGAGGCCGGATGGTTCCGGTACGTAAAGGGCTTCCTGATCGGAAGACCGCTCTGCTTCGGCCAGGAGCTGATGGGGCTGGACGCGTATCAGGCGGTGCTGAAGGTGGCCGGAGAGAAAAACGTTCCCGTCATCATGGACGTGGACCTTGGTCATCTGTCTCCCATGATGCCCCTGATTACAGGCAGTCATGGAAAGGTCAGCGTCTGCGGAAATGATATCTCTATTCAGTTCAGCTGAAAAAACGCCCCTCCGGCAGGCATGCGTTCTGGCAAAGCCTGTCGGAGAGACGTTTTTGTATGTCATTGTACCCGCGGCTGAACAGGGATTCTGTCGGCCGCGGCAGGATTCATGAATATTCTTTAATAGCCGATTTCCTTCAATACCCTGTCGATGGTGCGGGCGAGGGAAACACTGAATTCTTCTGTCACATAAGGCGTCTCGCCTTCGGTAATGCAGCGTCCCAGCTGTTCCACTTCCAGGCGGTAGTTGTGGGGAACCTCCACGACTTTGAGTTCCTCTCTGCCGTCAAAGGTCTTGATCTGGTAGGACAGATTTCCCGGACAGTTAAAACCGAAATTCACAGAAGAAATCGAGCCTTCCGTGCCGTGAATCTGGAAACGGTCCAGACAGCCGTTCTTTTCGGTCGCAAGCACCATACCGCAGTCGAAGCTTGCCTTTGCGCCGTTTGCATATTCAAAGATTCCGGTCGTGTAGATATCGATCTGATCTTCGTTGAAAGTGCTGATGGCTTTCACTGTCTCCGGTTCTGTGCCCATCATGCGCTGAATCAGGCTGATGGCGTAGACACCCAGATCATAGGTGCAGCCGCCCAGGCTTTCTTTGCGCATGCGGATGTTTGATTTCAGATAATCGGAGGTGATAAGAGCCGCCTCTGCGTAACGGAGCTCTCCGATGGTTCCGGATTCGATTTCTTTTTTTACTGCTTTGATGAAGGGACTGTGCTGGTAAGCAAATGCCTCCATCAGATATACATGGTTTTCCTTTGCCGCGCGGAACATTTCTTCCGCCTCTTTCGCGGTAGGAGCAAGAGGTTTTTCACACAGAACATGCTTGCCATGCTGCAGCGCCTTGATGGTCCATTCATAGTGCAGCGTGTTGGGAAGAGGGATATAGACGGCTTCGATTTCCGGATCTTCCAGCAGTTCTTCATAGCTTCCATAAGCCTTCTGAAAACCGTACTTTTCTTTAAAGGCATTGGCCTTTTCGGAATTCCTTCCTGCAATCGCAGTCAGCTCACAGTTATCCGCCAGCTGCATGCCCAGCGCGGTGTCGCGCTCAAAAATATACGCGGTTCCCAGGACGCCCCATTTTACTTTTCTCATAGTTTACTCTGCTCCTTTCTGAAATCAAATAAATCCATTTTATTGTAACACGCGGAACAGGATTTTTCTACCGTTTTTTCGTCTGGACTGTGCAAAGTGCATATAATAAAATAAAAGATAATTTTTATATTGACTTTAATAATATTAAAGTATATACTTAATTTTATTAAAGGAGGGGTGCAGATGCCTGTTATCACAAGAAATTCTGTTTTTAGTGACATTCTGGGGATTGGAATAATAGTTGGGGAGATAAAGATATGGCAATAGAATACGTGCCGGAATGGATGGCTGATTTGGAACCGGAGGATGTCTCCTTTATCCGGAATTTCATTCTCGCGTCAGGCTCGCTGAAAGAGATTGCGCATCAGTATGAAGTTACTTATCCTACGGTCCGTCTGCGCCTGGATCGGCTGATTCAGAAAATAAAAATCAGCGAAGAGACAGAAAATGATCCATATGTGGCGCTGATTAAAAGACTGGCTGTGAATGACAAGCTGGATTTTGATACGGCAAAGATTTTAATTACAGAGTACAGGAAGCTTCGGAAGGAGGAGTAGGTTATGGAACTTATGACGACGTCAATATGGTTTGTCTGGATGCTGTTTATCGGGATCACGGCAGGGCTCATTGTGCTTGAAGTGTTTCTTGCCAGAGCAGAGCGCTGGTGGCCCGGTCTGATCCCGCCGCTTTTCACATTTTTGTGGGCGCTGTTTATGTGTCTGAATGTGGCGTCTGTGGGCGACGTCGTGAGTATGTTGGGAGCGCTGCTGATTACGTTTTTGATTCTGAATATTCCCACATGGGTTCTGCTGGCGATTTATTTTGTGTGCCGGGAGAAGAAAAGGAAGAAAAAAATGCTGGATAAGATGAATTTGCATGATTTGAACTAGCAGACAGAAAAGGTGAAAATTATGTTGATATCCTGATGCCGGGGCGGCAGCCGTACACGGTTTTTGTACGGCTGCCGCCCCGGTTCTCTTTGCAGTATAGTTATAAATTCCATTTCAGGCAAGCTCTGCTTTTTCATAAAAGTAGACAGATGCCGCAGCGGAAGCGGCCAGCAGGCCGAGGCTGGATAGGAAGAGAGCAGCCAGCAAACCGGGACCGATCCGGAAAGAGAGCAGTTCCGGCGGAAGATATTTGATGAACATGGGAAGAAGAAAAGAGATTCCCAGAATCGCAAACATAAAGAAGTATTTTGTAAATTCATAACCAAACCGGTACTGAACAGGCAGGTAGAGCCCCAGAAGGAGTGAGACTGCCGCAAAGATCGGGACTGCTTCGGACAGGCCGAAACCGCCAAGGTCAGGGAGGATAAGCGTTTCAAGCCAGTAAATAAGGCAGCAGCCCAAATAGACTCCCAGGAAATAGATGTATTTTGCCAGTACCAGGTCCCGGCGACGGTAAGGCAGGGCGCAGAGGTAGGCGGAGGCCTTCGGATACATGGCTTCTTTCTGGAAGGCCTGAAGCAACGCAAAGAGAATGGAAAAGAAGGTCATCAGGATAAAGGCCAGGGTCCCGGCAAAGGCTGCGGCCGCGCCTGATATCTGGTGGTGTACAAAGAACGGATAGAAACAGCAGAGGGCTCCCATGAGGAGCAGGTATTTCCAGGTAAGCAGGATATCTTTCTTAATCAGCTGAAGCAGCATATTTATCCCCTCCTTCGATTCTGCAGAGCATAATGTCTTCAATGGACGCCCGTTCCAGAAAGGCACCGGGCATGGCTTTTTGGATTTCTCCGGCCTGGTCTGTGACAGCTGTGAAGCCGAAAGCAGTCCGGGAGAGATTGTGAAGCAGCGGCAGTACGGCATCGGAAAGATCCTGCACGTCTCCCTTTACAATCCGGTAGCGTTCCAGCAAAGAGTCCTTTTCCTCCTGAAACACGATTTTTCCGTGATCTATCAGTACCAGCATATCCGCCAGCTGGTCCAGATCAGAGGTAATGTGAGTGGAAAAGAATACACCCCTTCCTCCACGCTCCATATATTCCCTTAAGATATCCAGAAGCTGCCTGCGGATCAGCGGATCCAGTCCGCTGGTGGGCTCGTCCATGACCAGGAAATCGGCCTGGTGAGAGAGAGCCAGCGCAAGAGCATATTTCATACGCATCCCTTTGGAGAGGGTGTTGATCTTCTGGCGGGGGTTCAGGGAAAAGCGTTCAAGATAGCGCCGGAATTCTTTTTCATCCCAGGAACGGTAGGAAGAAGCCGCGAGAGCTTTCATTTCCTGCAGAGTGAGCTCGGCATAGAAGCCGCCGCTGTCGAACACAACGCCCAGCCGCTCTTTGATGTGCCGTTCCTCTGTGTCCATATTCATATCAAAAAAGCGGATTTCTCCCGAGTCCTTTGACGTGAGGCCGAGAATGGTTTTCAGAGTGGTAGTCTTGCCGGCTCCGTTGACACCGATGAAACCGGTGATACAGCCTTCAGGCAGAGAAAACGAGATGTCCTGCAGAGAAAAATGTTTATAGGATTTGTTGAGATTTCGGACTTCTAAAATATTTTTCATTTTCCCGGTTCCTCCTCATATAAGATCTCCATCATATCGTTTAGCTCCTGTCTGCTGATTCCCAGAGATTTTGCAGTCTGAATCATATCCTGCATTTTCTGTTCCACGAGCCGGCGCTTTGCTTCTATCAGAAGCTCTGTATTTCCGATGGATACAAAGGTTCCGATTCCCACCTGACTGTTAAGATAGCCCTCCTTTTCCAGATCATCATAGACCCGGCGGATGGTAAGAACACTCACCCGCAGATCATTGGCGAAGGAACGGATGGAAGGGAGAGGGTCTCCCTCTTTCAGTTCTCCTTTCAGAATGGCATCTGTGATCTGGTCTTTGATCTGCTGATAGAGCGGGGTATCGGAGGTATTTGAAATCAGTATTTTCATAACCTTCTCCTGCTGTGTTGTCAATGTGTCTGGCATATGATTTTCTGTACGTCTGAAATAGAAAATCAGTGTGATGTTCTTATAAGCACACTATATACTATAAGCACTTCTATGTCAATAGTTTTAAGATGGGTATAAAACAATACCGGTACAAAACGGAGGAACTGAATTCTGCGTTTTGTACCGGTGCGTTTTTGAACAGAGTGCAGAGCAGTCAAAAGGGGATTATACCCTGCACAGCTCGCTTAAAGGATGGAAGGTATAGCCCATTTCTTCCCATTTTGTCAGAAGCTCGTTGAGAATGTCTGCGTTGGTCTGGGAGGTGTTGTGGAGCAGCACCACGGCGCCCGGATGAATTCTGGGTATCAGCTTTTCAAAGGCCTCCTCCTTCGTGGGCTGGTCGTCCTGATACCAGTCCACATAGGCCAGGCTCCAGAAGAAGGTCTGGTAACCCAGGTCATGGGCCATCTGCAGATTGGTTTCACTGTAAATGCCCTGGGGCGGCCGGTAGTATTTCGCCATGGGCTGCCCGATAGTTTCCTCATAGAGGGCTTCCAGCGACTGGAGCTCTTCGGCAAAGTCGGTTTCCGTACTGATTTGGGACATGTCCGGATGATGGTAGGTATGATTTCCGACGGTGTGACCTTCCTCGACCATTCGTTTCACCAGTTCCGGGCTTGTTTCCAGATAGTTTCCCACGATAAAAAAGGTAGCCGGAGCGTCATGCTTTTTCAGGGCGTCCAGAATCGCAGGCGTGCAGCCGCTCTCAAAGCCACAGTCGAAGGTGAGATAAATCTTCTTTTCCTCGGTTTCTTCTATATAATAAGCGTCGTACTGGGAAAGATAGGAGGCGGAGGCATTGGCCACGGGGGCCTTTCCTTCCTCCTGAAAGCTCAGGCCCCAGTTTGCGGAGGCAGTACTTTTCGCCGTGATCATGGCGTCCGCTGCGGTAAAGCGGGAGAAACCCTGACCGATAAAATAAGCGAGGACCAGGAGAATAAGAGAGCCTGAGGTATGCAGGATATTTTTCAAGGGCAGTTTCATATGCAAAAAATCCGTTTTTGATAATATATGATGAGCACAGAAAATTCAGACTGTTTTATATGCCCTTTGGCAGATTGCCGCCGATTTGGTGTAAGATGTGTTTGATATCATGTCGTATTTATAATACTATAAAAATAGGACAGGGAACGGGACGGATTTCGGGCAGAAGTAAGAATTTGAAGCGGAAGGCTGTGAGGATGGTATCATACGGAGGGGGAAGGAAAATGAAACGAGAATGGATCTTGTGGAATGTTCTTTGCAGTTCGGAGCGGGGTGCAGGGAATGAACGGATAGAGCAGATAGAGAAAAACGGATATTGCTGGAGCTACAGAATTTTTATTTTGGTGATCTGTATCCTGGGTTTCCTGCTTTGGATTTTCCCTGCTTTTGCTGTGGCGGATGGCAGCGACGGAATGGTTCCTGCAGACAGCCTGTGGTTTATGGCCCTGCTGGGAATCTCCATAACAGAGATGGCGCGTTTCCTGTACAGCTGTTTCCATGGGGAGCAGGAGTCTTTCGAACGTACCAGCGGATTGTGGTGTTTTGCGTCTCAAGGGATATTGGCCGGGATATGGGCGCTGGCCGGGGCATATGGATTCTGGAGCCTGCAGGATTACCGTACATGGATTGCCTTTGCTTTGGGAGCCATCGTCTTCTGGCTGCTCTGTCATCTGGCATATCTTCATTATGCGATGTCCACAGAGGAGGGAAAAGAAAAAAGAGCGAAGACGTTCGGAATCGCGGTTGTGGTGATTTGCGTGCTGGCACTGGCAGGGTACGGAGTATTTGCCATAACAGGGATTACCCATGAGAATACCGGAAACCTGACAGAAGAAGAAAAAGGATATGCGGATGCGATAGAATGGGGCAGGGAAGGATATGAGAAACTGGAAAGCGTAAAGATGGAATGCTTCTACAGGGATGCGGATGCAGAAGAGAATGCGGTTTTCCAGAATGGCGGTATAGCACACTCCTTTTACTGGATTACGCCGGATATGCTGTATACGATGGTGCTGGAACCAGATACAGAAGAGATATACCGGGAGTTTTTCAGAGATTCAGAGATGGAATGGCATATTGCTGAGGAGAAGAGATGGATTTCTGAACGGGACTACCAGGAAAACAGGGGAAGCCTGTCCGAAAATACACAGCCCTATACCGGCATCCTGTCACTGCAGCTCGAGGCCATTGAAAGTATCACAAAGGAACGTCGGGACGGGCAGACAGTGTATACCGTAGAGTACGGGGCAGATTATGAGACGGCACCGGAGAGAATCGGCGTGGTCGATGAGAGCGGCATTATCGGAGCGATGGAGGAGTATACCCTGAATGAATATGGGGTGATGACAGGATACGTTCTGGAAGAGTACGAGCTGACTGGTGAAGGAGAAAAAAGATGTGCGGAACGGAAGGCATTTACAGTGCTGAGTGCGGATGTGGAACAGAACGAGGCTGAGGTACGGGAGTTGGTCGGACAGTATGAGAAGGGATGAGGGAAAAGATATTCATTTTACCGGGGCCGGGTGCTGTGCATAGGTCAGGGAAAAGTCAGCCAGAGATTCCGGCTGGGATAAAAAAGAATCAGGCAGGAATGTCAGTCGGAAAACAGCCGGAGAGAAGATTTTCCCCTCTCCGGCTGTTTTCGGATCATCTGTTCGTATCCTTGGGCCGCATCTGCTCTTCAGGCAGCACACTCCATTTATAAATATAAAATTCTTTCCTTTTCTCCTTTACCGTGTTAAAATCTCTTTAAAGCCTGATCTCCTGGTTGAAAAAAAGGAGCTTTTGGTCTATATTATTAATAATATGTAATTTTATGAAAAAAGAAGGGATGATGAGAGAATGAAATTAAAGCTGGCAGTGATACCCGGCGACGGTATCGGCCCGGAGATTGTCCGGGAAGCGAGGAAGGCGCTGGATAAGACGGCTGAGAAATTTGGCCATGAAATCGAATATACGGAGCTTCTGATGGGCGGAGCTTCCATCGATGTGCACGGCGTGCCGCTGACGGACGAGACAATTCAGGCAGCGAAGAGCAGCGACGCGGTGCTGATGGGTTCCATTGGAGGCAACGCGGCCACATCACCCTGGTATCAGCTTCCGCCGGACAGACGTCCCGAAGCGGGGCTTCTGAAGCTTCGCAAATCTCTGGGTCTTTTCGCAAATCTGCGTCCGGCCATCCTCTATAAAGAACTGCGACACGCCTGCCCGCTGCGGGAGGAAATCAGCGAAAAGGGCTTTGACATGATGATCATGCGGGAACTGACAGGCGGCCTGTATTTTGGAGAGCGCAGGACAGAAGAGATAGACGGCGTGCTGACGGCCGTTGACACTCTGGTATATAACGAAAACGAGATCCGCCGGATTGCGAAGAAAGCCTTTGATATCGCAGGCAAGAGAAGAGGAAAGGTCTGCAGCGTGGATAAGGCCAATGTGCTGGATTCCTCCCGTCTCTGGAGAAAAACAGTGGAGGAAGTGGCAAAGGATTATCCGGATATCGAGCTGTCCCATATGCTGGTGGACAACTGCGCGATGCAGCTGGTAAAGGCTCCCTCCCAGTTTGATGTGATTCTGACGGAAAATATGTTTGGAGACATTCTCTCGGATGAGGCCAGCATGGTGACAGGTTCCATCGGAATGCTTGCCAGCGCCAGCCTGAATGATACGAAGTTTGGCCTTTATGAGCCCAGCGGCGGTTCCGCGCCGGATATCGCGGGCCAGGATATTGCCAATCCCATAGCGACGGTGCTGTCTGCGGCAATGCTGCTGCGTTACAGCTTTGACCTGGACAGGGAGGCAGACGCCATTGAAGCGGCCGTTCAGCAGGTGCTGACGGAAGGGTACCGCACCGGAGACATTATGTCGGAGGGCTGTACGAAAGTGGGTACGGCCGAAATGGGAGATCTGATCGCTGCGCGAATCTGAAAGACAGTAAGCGGACGTTGTGAATGAAAGTATGAATTATGAATGAAAGGGACTGCCGGAGATGCCGCCGGGACTCCCCGCAGATACAGAAATGGAAGAGGAGGATATACAGATATGAGAAGTGACGCAGTAACAAAAGGGATGCAGCAGGCTCCCCACAGAAGCCTGTTTAACGCTCTGGGCATGACCCAGGAAGAGATGGACCGGCCGCTGGTCGGCATCGTAAGCTCTTATAATGAAATTGTTCCCGGACACATGAATCTTGACAAGATTGTGGAAGCTGTAAAAATGGGCGTAGCCATGGCAGGGGGAACGCCGATTGTATTCCCGGCTATCGCAGTCTGCGACGGAATTGCCATGGGCCATGTGGGAATGAAGTACTCCCTGGTGACCAGAGACCTGATTGCGGATTCCACAGAGGCCATGGCTATGGCGCATCAGTTTGATGCCCTTGTGATGGTTCCCAACTGCGATAAGAACGTACCCGGACTTCTGATGGCGGCGGCCCGCATCAATGTACCCACGGTCTTCGTCAGCGGCGGCCCCATGCTGGCAGGTCATGTAAAAGGACAGAAGAGAAGTCTTTCCAGCATGTTTGAGGCCGTAGGCGCTTATGCGGCCGGTACCATGACCGAGGAAGACGTGCGTGAGTTCGAGGAAAAGGTATGTCCGACCTGTGGTTCCTGCTCGGGAATGTACACGGCAAACAGCATGAACTGCCTGACGGAAGCACTCGGCATGGGCCTGAAAGGAAACGGCACGATTCCTGCCGTATATTCTGAGAGAATCAAGCTGGCAAAGCACGCAGGCATGCAGGTGATGGAGCTTCTGAAGAAGAACATCCGTCCCAGAGATATTATGACAGAGAAAGCGTTTCTGAACGCATTGACCGTAGATATGGCTCTTGGCTGCTCCACGAACAGTATGCTGCATCTTCCCGCTATCGCTCATGAGGCGGGAGTAGAGCTGAACATGGAGATTGCCAATGAGATGAGCGCGAAGACTCCGAATCTGTGCCATCTGGCGCCGGCAGGCCCCACCTACATCGAGGATCTGAACGAGGCTGGCGGTGTCTATGCCGTGATGAACGAGCTGAACAAGAAGGGGCTTCTGTATACGGATCTGATGACTGTGACCGGAAAGACTGTGGGAGAGAATATCGCAGGCTGCGTAAACAAAAATCCGGAGGTAATCCGTCCTATTGACAATCCTTACAGTGAGATCGGCGGAATCGCCGTCCTGAAGGGCAATCTGGCCCCGGATACGGCAGTGGTGAAGCGCTCGGCCGTAGTGCCTGAGATGATGGTCCATGAAGGACCGGCCCGAGTCTTCGACTGCGAGGAGGATGCAATCGAGGCGATCAAAGGCGGAAAGATTGTGGCCGGAGATGTAGTTGTGATCCGTTACGAAGGACCCAAAGGCGGACCGGGTATGCGTGAGATGCTGAATCCCACCTCTGCCATCGCCGGTATGGGACTTGGTTCTACGGTGGCTCTGATTACGGACGGCCGTTTCAGCGGAGCTTCCAGAGGAGCGTCTATCGGCCATGTGTCTCCGGAGGCGGCTGTGGGCGGTCCTATCGCTCTGGTGAAAGAGGGAGACCGGATTCTCATCGATATTCCGAATAATAAGCTGGAACTTCTGGTATCCGAGGAAGAGCTGGCGGCCAGAAAGGCTGCATGGCAGCCGAGAGAGCCGAAGGTGACCACAGGCTACCTGGCCCGTTATGCCAAGATGGTTACTTCCGGAAACCGCGGAGCGGTTCTGGAACTGTAACAGATACAGGTACAGGTTCTGTTACAGGGGACATATCTGGTATGACACAGCTGCGGCTGTCTTTTGACAGCCGCAGAATCAAAATAGAATGGGGAGATGAAACATGCAGCTGAAAGGAGCAGAGATTGTAATTGAATGTCTGAAAGAGCAGGGAGTAGACACGGTATTCGGATATCCGGGAGGCGCAATTCTGGATATCTACGATGCGCTGTATAAGCACAGCGATGAGATCCGCCATATTCTCACCTCCCACGAGCAGGGAGCGTCTCACGCGGCGGACGGCTATGCCCGCGCTACAGGCAAAGTAGGCGTCTGCATGGCGACCTCCGGCCCGGGAGCCACGAACCTCGTGACAGGAATCGCGACGGCTTATATGGATTCTGTTCCGGTGGTGGCGATCACGGCAAATGTAGGGAAGAGCCTGCTGGGAAGAGACTCCTTCCAGGAGGTAGATATTGCCGGAATCACCATGCCGATTACGAAGCATAATTTTATCGTAAAAGACGTGGGAATGCTGGCTCCGGTGCTCAGAAGGGCCTTCCACATCGCGCGCAGCGGCCGTCCGGGACCGGTTCTTGTGGACATCACCAAGAACGTCACGGGAGCGGAGGCTGAGTACGAGCGGAAGGAACCGGAACCGATCGTCCGCGTGACGGATACTATCCGTGAGGAGGATGTGGAACGGGCGGTTGAGATGATATCTCAGGCAAAGCGGCCGTTTATCTTTGTGGGCGGCGGAGCGTCCATTTCAAACGCGTCCCGGGAGGTGGCGGAGCTGGCCCACAAGATCCAGGCTCCGGTGTGCGATTCTCTGATGGGCAAGGGAGCGTTCCCGGGAGAAGATCCTCTGTATACGGGTATGCTGGGCATGCATGGCACAAAGCCGTCCAATTTCGGAGTGGTGCACTGTGATCTGCTGATCACCATCGGCGCCAGATTCAGTGAGCGTGTGACGGGAGACGCTTCCCGGTTCGCGAAGAAGGCGAAGATTCTTCAGATCGATATCGATCCGGCTGAAATCAACAAGAATGTGATTGTAGACAGCAGCATCATCGGTGACGTGAAGTCGGTGCTTCAGGTGCTGAACCCGAGGCTTCCTGAAAAAGAACACAAGTCCTGGCTGGATGAAATCAATGCCCTGAAGAATAAATATCCGCTGAAATACAGCGAGGATCGACTGACCGGTCCTTACGTGCTCCAGGAGCTTTACCGGATTACAAAGGGCGACGCAGTGATTGTGACAGAGGTAGGCCAGAATCAGATGTGGGCGGCTCAGTATTACAAGTACCGGGAGCCGAGAACCTTCCTGACCTCCGGCGGCCTCGGAACCATGGGCTACGGCCTCGGCGCAAGTCTCGGCGCAAAGCTTGGATGCCCGGATAAGCTGGTGGTAAATGTGGCGGGAGACGGCTGTTTCCGCATGAATATGAATGAGCTGGCTACGGCCGCCCGCTATAACATTCCGGTGATTCAGCTTGTGCTGAACAATCATGTGCTGGGTATGGTGCGCCAGTGGCAGAATCTGTTTTACGGCCGGCGCTATTCCGCCACAATCCTGGATGACAATGTGGATTTCGTAAAGCTGGCGGAAGCGCTGGGCGCGGAAGGTATGCGCATCACGAAGCGCGAGGAGGTGGCCCCGGCTCTTGAGAAGGCCATCGCTCTGGGCCGTCCGGTGGTGATCGACTGTATCATCGACAATGACGACAAGGTATTTCCGATGATGCCGGCAGGCGCGCCGCTGGAGGATACCTTCGACGCGGACGATCTGGAGAAATAAGTTGCCATTCACAGTCCTGATTCAGACGTGGAAACAGATGCTTATGTGCCGGCACGGCACATCTGTTCCCGGGTCTGAATCGGCTGTGAATCGTAACAGAAATAAAAAAATAACTGACAATGGAGAACCTTAAAATGTTGAAACGTATACGCTGGTATCTTTGGATTCTGGCAGGAATCTTCCTGGCCTATCTTGCGGCTTCCGTATACTTTATGGAGCATTTTTTCCTGGGAACTGCGGTAAATGGAGAAAATGTGGAGTTTCAGACGGTGAAGCAGGTAAACAGCCTGATTCTGGAACAGGCGGAAGGGTACGGGCTGACGCTTCTGGAGCGGGGAGGTACGGAAGAAAGCGTGACGGCGCAGCAGCTGGGCATGAGCTTTTCCGAGACGGAGAACGTGAGGAACTACAAAAGGGTTCAGAACGGTTTTCTGTGGCCGCGGATGTTCTGGCAGCAGGATACTTACCAGATAGCACCGGATATCACCTTTGACGAAGAGACATTTGATGAAACTCTTGCATCCCTGTCCTGTGTGCGGGAGGGGGAGGAGCCGGAAGACGCCCGGGTGGAGCTGACGGCAGACGGCTATGAGCTTTACCCGGAGCAGCAGGGCTCCCGGATAAAAGAAGATGTATTAAAGGAACAGGTCCGCGCGGCGGCGGAGACTCTGACGGAGACGGTTGATCTGGAGGAAGCCGGCTGCTATGAGGCGCCCTCTCTGACCGCGGACTCGCCGGAGATTACGGAGCTTACCGCGAAGCTGGACCAGTGGTTTGCCACGGAAGTGACTTATGAGTTCGGTTCACAGACTGAGGTGGTGGACAGTTCGGTGGTGGCAGGCTTCATTCAGCTGGACGGCTGTGAGGCGTCACTGAGTGAGGAGGCTGTCAGAGCATGGGTAGCGGGGCTGGCAGACAGACGGGATACCTACAAGAAATCCCGCCAGTTCAACAGCACGCTGCGGGGTGTAATCACAGTCAGCGGAGGAAATTACGGCTGGCAGATCGATCAGGAGACGGAAACCGCAGCCCTGCTGGCTTCGGTGGAGAAGGGCGAGACAGCCGCAAAACAGCCTGCCTGGTCCCGGGAAGGAAAAGCCTGGGGAGACAACAATGATGTGGGCGATACCTATATCGAGGTGGATATGGGAGCCCAGCATATGTGGGCTTACAAAGACGGCGCTCTTCTGATAGACACAGACGTGGTGACCGGAAATATCAGCCGGAATTACGGTACGCCTTCCATGGTTGCCGCGATTCAGTACAAGGACCGGAACGCGGTGCTGCGGGGCGACAATTACGCCACTCCGGTCAAATACTGGATGCCCTTTTATGGCAATTATGGAATCCATGACGCCAGCTGGAGAAGAGAATTCGGCGGTACGGTCTATCTCACCAATGGCTCTCACGGATGTGTCAATACGCCTCCGGCAGCCATGAAGGTAATTTTTGAAAATATGGATTCCGGTACGCCGGTAGTACTGTATTATTAGATTTTCCGCGGCAGTTCGTCGGCAGAGATGGGCTGCCGTGAATTTATAAAGCAGGCTTTTGAGAAACGGAATTGACAGAAGATTAACGAAAGCATACAATAACAGAAAAGAACACTGCTTTACAAGAAGAGGAGGAAATGAAAAATGAGTCGTGTGTACAATTTTTCGGCGGGTCCTGCGGTTCTGCCGGAAGAGGTGCTGCGGGAAGCAGCAGCCGAGATGATGGACTATCAGGGAACAGGCATGTCTGTGATGGAGATGTCTCACCGTTCCAGGGCCTTTGAGAACATTCTGAATGAGGCGGAGCAGGATTTGAAGGATCTGATGCAGATTCCGGACAACTATAAGATTCTGTTCATGCAGGGCGGAGCTCATCTGCAGTTCGCGGCGATTCCCATGAATCTGATGAAGAACCGTGTGGCAGATTATATCATCACCGGACAGTGGGCGAAGAAGGCTTTCAAGGAAGCGCAGATCTACGGAAAGGCCAACGCCATCGCCTCTTCTGAGGATGAGACCTTTTCCTATATTCCGGACTGTTCGGATTTGAATATCAGCCCGGACGCGGATTATGTCTATATCTGTGAGAACAATACCATTTACGGCACCAAGTTCCATACGCTTCCCAATACCAAGGGCAAGCTCCTGGTATCCGATGTTTCCTCCTGTTTTCTCTCTGAGCCGGTGGATGTATCCAAATATGGTCTGATTTACGGCGGCGTTCAGAAAAATATCGGACCGGCTGGTATGGCTATCGTGATTATCCGTGAAGATCTGATTACGGAGGATACGCTGCCCTATACGCCGACCTATATGAAATACAAGATTCACGCGGACGCCAATTCTCTTTACAATACGCCCAACTGCTACTGCATCTACATGTGCGGCAAGGTCTTCAAATGGCTGAAGAAGCAGGGCGGTCTGGAAGTGATGAAGGCCAGAAACGAAGAAAAGGCAGCCGTCCTCTATGACTTCCTGGACAGCAGCCGGCTGTTTAAGGGAACAGTCCGCAAAGAGGACCGTTCCATGATGAACGTACCCTTTGTGACCGGCGACAAGGAGCTGGACGCGAAATTTGTGAAAGAGGCGGAAGAAGCCGGCCTTGTGAACCTGAAGGGCCACAGAAGCGTGGGCGGCATGCGGGCCAGCATCTACAATGCCATGCCTCTGGAGGGCGTAAAGGCTCTTGTGGAGTTCATGAAGAAGTTTGAGGAGGAGAACTAAGCGATGTATCAGTACAAATGCATGAATCAGATAGCGAAATTCGGTCTTGATCATTTTACCCGTGATTATGCGGAAGTAGAAGAGATAGAGGAAGCAGACGCCCTCCTGGTGAGAAGCGCGGCTCTCCATGATATGGAGTTTCCGAAGAACCTGAAGACCATTGCCCGGGCAGGCGCAGGCGTGAACAATATTCCCCTGGGAAAATGCGCGGAGCAGGGAATTGTGGTATTCAATACGCCGGGAGCCAATGCCAACGGCGTCAAGGAGCTGGTTCTGGCCGGCCTTCTGCTGGCGGCCAGAGACATCATCGGCGGCGTGAACTGGGTGCAGTCCGAGCGGATGAATGAGGAGATTTCCAAGCTGGCAGAGAAGCAGAAGAAGCAGTTTGCCGGCCATGAAATCGAGGGCAAAAAGCTGGGAATCATCGGCCTTGGAGCTATCGGCGTAAAGGTGGCGAACGCGGCGGTCCATCTGGGCATGGAAGTGCTTGGCTACGATCCCTATATTTCCGTGGACGCGGCCTGGAATCTGTCCAGAAGCATCCGCCATATCACCAATGTGGACGACATCTACAGGGAATGTGATTACATCACCATCCATGTGCCTCTTCTGGAAAGTACAAAGAAGATGATCAACACAGAGGCCATTGAGAAGATGAAGGATGGAGTGGTGGTCCTGAATTTTGCCAGAGATCTGCTGGTAGACGAGGACGCCATGGTGCTGGCTCTGAAGAAGGGCAAGGTAAAACGGTACGTCAGCGATTTCCCGAACCCCACCACAGCGGGAGCGAAGGGCTGCATCGTGATTCCCCATCTGGGAGCGTCTACCGAGGAGGCGGAGGAAAACTGCGCCCGCATGGCTGTGAAAGAGGTGCGCTGCTATCTGGAGCATGGAAATATCAAGAATTCCGTCAACTATCCGGACTGCGATATGGGAATCCCCAGCTACCCGGCCAGAGTCGCAATCTGCCACAGAAATGTCAAGAACATGCTGAGCCAGTTTACGACGATTCTCGGACAGGCAAATTATAATATCGGAAACATGACAAACAAGAGCCGGGGGGACTATGCCTACTCCATGTTTGACCTGGAAAGTCCCGCGAGCCGTGAGCTGGTAGAGCAGCTGGAGGCTGTAGACGGCGTCCTGAAAGTCAGGGTGATCTGCTGATGGCGGATATCAGGCCCTTTCCCGCAATCCGTCCTGCGAAGGGGAAAGAGGAAATGATCGCGGCCCTTCCCTACGATGTGTACAGCCGTGCCGAGGCCAGGGAGGCGGTAAAGGACAGGCCCTTAAGCTTTCTGCGCATTGACCGCGCGGAGACCCAGCTTCCGGAAGACGTGGATCTCTATGACGGCCGCGTCTATGAGAAAGCCAGAGAGCTTCTCTGGAGCATGGTGGAGCAGGGAGATTTTATCCAGGACGGCGCGCCCTGCTATTATCTCTATGAGCTGACCATGAACGGACGCAGCCAGACAGGTATCGTGGCCTGCGCTTCTGTGGACGATTATCTGGAGAACCGTATTAAAAAACATGAAAATACAAGGCGGGAAAAGGAAGAGGACCGGGTGCGCCATGTGGATGTCTGCGACGCTCAGACAGGCCCCATTTTCCTGGCTTACCGCAGGGAAGAGACGCTGAAAAGACTGACGGCTCAGGAAAAGCAGAAGGAGCCGCTCTTTGATTTTGTGTCAGAGGATGGAATCCGCCACAGAGGATGGAAGATATCCGGCTCAGAGGAGATCGCCGCGATCCGCTCCGCGTTTCAGAGAATGGACGCCTTGTACATCGCGGACGGCCATCACCGGGCGGCTTCAGCGGTCCGCGTGGGCGTAAAGAGAAGAGAAGAACATCCAGGCTATACGGGGGAAGAGGAGTTTAACTATTTCCTCTCCGTGATTTTCCCGGATGATGAGCTGATGATCATGGATTATAACCGGGTGGTAAAGGATCTGAACGGCCTGACGCCAGAGCAGTTTCTGGACAGGGTAAGGGAAGTATTTGAAGTGCGGAAGCTGGAAAAGGCGGCTCATCCGGAGAAAAAGGGAGAGGTAACGCTGTTCCTGGAGGATCAGTGGTATCTCCTGACTCTGAAGCCCGCTTACGAAAATACAGACCCGGTGGAAGGACTGGACGTGTCCGTGCTGCAGAAGCAGATTCTTGCTCCGGTGCTGGGTATTCAGGACCCCAAGACGGATAAACGGATCGATTTTGTGGGCGGAATCCGGGGCCTTTCCGAGCTGGAGCGCCGGGTACATACGGATATGAAGGCGGCTTTTGCCATGTATCCCACTTCGATCGGGGAGCTGTTTGCCGTGGCGGACGCGGGGCTTTTGATGCCTCCCAAATCCACCTGGTTTGAGCCGAAGCTCCGCAGCGGACTCTTCATCCACTCTCTGAAGGACGCTCTGTTTTAAATTGTCTGTATTTAATTAAAAACAAGAACATTCTTGCATTAATTGGAAAAATGCAATATAATAGGTCTGTCAAAAAGTATCATTGTACTGCACAGCTTCAGAGGAGCATGAATATGTGATTCTCTGCTGCTGTCCCTGACCGTATGACGGTGAGGTTTGAATTTGAGGAGGATTATTATGACTGCTAAGAAAGCAACAGCGACTACGAAGAAGGCAGCAGAGACCGCAGTGGCAAGCGATCCGGTGAAGACAGCAGAGCCTGTAAAGGCAGAGAAACCCGCAGAGACCAAGGCAGAGCCCGTAAAGGCTGAGCCGGCAAAGAAGACCGCAGCAAAGAAAGAGACTGCAAAGAAAGAGACTGCGAAGAAGACTACAGCGAAGAAGACAGTGAAGGCGGAGAAGCCCGCAGTGACACAGAACGTATACGTTCAGTTCGCGGGACTGGAGATTTCCACGGCAGACCTGACAGCGAAGGTAACTGAGGAGTGGGTTGCTCTCGGACACCGTGCCTCTTCCATCAAGAGCCTGGATCTCTATGTAAAGCCCGAGGATATGGCGGCTTACTATGTGATCAACGGCAAGGAGAGCGGAAAGATCGCACTGTAATCGGATATTCATACAACATACAGATAAAAAGAGAGACGTTCTGCATTTTCCGGTGCAGGGCGTCTTTTTATTTCTATTGAAATATTTACGCTTGAAATCTGGATCTAAAAGTGATATACTAAAGCGCGTATTAATAGCGCGCACAAATGTCTTTGAAGAACGTACATACATACAGGACAGTGTCTGCGTAAGCACAGGAGGGAATAGTTATGAAAAAACGAGTATTATCAGTATTGCTTGCGGCAGCCATGCTGAGCACACTGCTTGCAGGATGCGAGAGAACACCGGAATCCACATCGGACAGCTCTTCGGCTGCCGGCGGTGATGTGGTAAAGATCGGAGTGTTCGAGCCGGCGTCCGGCGACAATGGTGCAGGCGGAAAGCAGGAGACCCTTGGTATCCAGTACGCGAATTATGTGACTCCTACGGTAGAGATTGGCGGCAAGGAGTATACGGTTCAGCTGGATATTGTAGACAATGAGTCTTCCAACGACAAAGCGCCTTCAGCAGCAGCTACGCTGGTAAGCGACGGCGTGTCTGTGGTACTTGGCTCTTATGGTTCCGGTGTGTCCATCGCAGGCTCTGATACTTTCAAGGAAGCCGGCATTCCGGTGATCGGCGTGACCTGTACGAACCCGCAGATCACAGAGGGAAATACCCATTACTTCCGTATCTGCTTCCTGGACCCGTTCCAGGGCACGGTGCTTGCCAACTTTGCAAGCGATAATTTCTCAGCAGAGAAAGCCTATGTGCTGACAAAGCTGGGGGATGATTATTCTACAGGACTTGGATACTATTTCACAGAAGCTTTTGAGGCTCTTGGCGGAGAGGTTGTCTCCGAGACCTTCCAGGAAGGAAACAGCGATTTCACCTCCTACATCACTTCTGCAAAGAATGAAGGGGCAGAGGTATTCTTCGCTCCGTCCTCCACAGAGGTTGCCGCTCTTCTGATTGAGCAGGCCGCTTCCCAGGGACTGGGAATGCCGCTTCTGGCAGGCGACACCTGGGATTCCAATGTTATCCTGAACGCGGCAGAGGGCAAAGATGTAGATATCTATGTATCTACCTTCTATCAGGAAGGCGGAGATCCGGAATTTGACGCAGGCATTAAGGAATGGATCAACAGCGATTCCACAGCCAAGGCGAACAACGGAGGAGACGATACGGTTTCCGGTCTGACTGTTATGGGATATGACGCTTACTATGTGGCCCTTGAGGCTCTGAAGGCAGCAGGCTCCACCGATCCGGCAGCAGTCAATGAAGCGCTCTGGGATGTGACTTATACAGGTGTGAGCGGAGATATTTCCTTTAATGAAATTGGAGATGCGAACCGTGACGCGGCTTATGTAAAGAATGCGAATACTGAGACGGGCGCATGGGATTTCGTGGCGGAGCAGAGCGTTAACTAAGAGGACGCCGGCCGCTTAAGGTTATGAAAGACAGGTAACAGAGGCTCTATGGCGGGAGTGCAGAACAATCTCCCGCCATAGACGCGTCTTGAAGATAAAGTGATTCGGAAATCGGAGGTTCTTTATGGATTGGATAAGCAAGAACCTGCCATATCTGATGGCAGGAATCTCAGTGGGCGGCCAGTATGCCCTGATTGCCATTGGCTACACGATGGTCTATGGCATCCTGAGACTGATCAACTTTGCTCATGGCGATATTTTCATGGTGGCAGGACTGATTATGGTCTATGCCGTGACAGTTATGCCTATGCCCCTTGCGATTCTGCTGGTGATCGCGGCTACGGTGGCGCTGGGCTTTCTGGTGGAGCGGGCGGCTTATAAGCCTCTGCGGAGCGCTCCCCGTATGTCCGTTATGATTTCGGCTATCGGCGTATCGTATCTGCTGCAGAATCTGGCTCTGTACATCACGGGCGGACTGTCTCAGCAGTATCCGGCTATTCCCTGGCTCAGCGACACGGTTACGATTCTGGGAGCGACAACCAAGCGCGTGACGCTTGTGACGCCGGTTCTGACGGTTCTGCTGGTAGTTGTGCTGGTGCTTCTGATCAAATACACGAAGGTCGGCATGGCCATGCGGGCCGCTTCAAGAGATTTTGAGACCTCACAGCTGATGGGTATCAAAATCAATTCCGTCATCAGCATGACTTTTGTAATCGGAAGCTTTCTGGCAGCTATCGGAAGCATGCTTTACTTTACAAACTACACAGGCGTGACTCCGACGGCGGGAGCCATGCCCGGATTGAAGGCCTTTGTGGCGGCCGTATTCGGCGGAATCGGTTCCATACCGGGCGCCGTGATCGGAGCGTTTATCATTGGTATCTGTGAAAACATCATTAAGGGTCTGGGCTGGACCACCTTTTCCGACGCGTTCACCTTTGCCCTTCTGATTGTGATTCTGATCGCCAAGCCTACGGGACTCTTTGGTGAGAAGGCTATCGATAAGGTATAAGGAGGCGGCATAAGATGAAGAAACAGACAAAAGTAATATGGAATGTGGGACTCATCGCCGCTCTCCTGGGTCTCCTGTTTATCCTGGAGCAGGTGCTGCCTTCCAGTTCCATGCTCTTTATGGTATTGAAAAAGGGAGCGATTTACGCGCTGGTAGCAGTGTCCATGAACCTGCTGAACGGTTTTACGGGCCTGTTCTCGCTGGGACAGGCAGGCTTTATGCTGCTGGGCGCTTACACCTATGCGATTCTGACGATTCCGGTGGAATCCCGCGCCAGCGTCTATCAGTATTTTGACGGCGGAATCATACAGTTCGCGATTCCGGTTCCGCTGGCCCTGATTGCAGGCGGTCTTGTGGCGGCTGTGTTCGCCTATCTGATCGGACTTCCCGTTCTCCGCCTGAAGAGCGACTATCTGGCGATTGCGACTCTGGGATTCGCGGAAATCATCCGCGCGGTATTCCAGTGGGATAAGCTGGGCCCCCTGACAAACGGCTCCAACCTTCTGAGAAGCTTTCCGACCTTCCAGTCCGTCCTGTTCCCCTTTATTGTGGCGGGTATCTGCATCGGACTGATTGTGCTTCTGATCAATTCCACCTACGGACGCGCTTTTAAAGCTATCCGGGATGATGAGATTGCGGCGGAAGCCATGGGAATCAATCTGGCTCATCACAAGCGGCTGGCTTTCGTGATCAGCTCTTTCTTCGCGGGAGTGTCAGGCGGACTGCTGGCCATGTACCAGACTACGATTCAGGCGTCCATGTTCAAGTCAGCCATGACTTATGAGATTCTTCTGATTGTGGTAATCGGCGGAATCGGCTCCATCACAGGAAGCTGCATCGGTTCCTTCCTGTTTATCGCATGTTCGGAATGGTGGCTGCGTTTCCTGGACAACGAGAACCTTTATATCGGAGATATTCATCTGACGCTTCTGCGCCCCGGATTCCGCAAGGTTGTATTTTCCATCCTGATTATGGTTGTGGTGCTGTTCTACCGGAAGGGTATTATGGGCGACAGGGAGTTTTCTGTGGAAGCCATCCGGAAATTTTTCCGAAAACGGTTTAAAAAGAAACAGGCAGTAGAAGGAGGCTCCTCCCATGAGTAATGAAAAGGTATTAAAAGTCGAAAATGTAACCATGCAGTTTGGCGGCGTGATTGCTGTGGATAATATGAACCTTGAGGTTAACAAGGGAGAGATTGTGTCTCTGATCGGTCCGAACGGAGCGGGAAAAACCACGGCGTTTAACGTAATCACAGGCGTGTACGCGCCTACCAACGGGGCTGTATATTATAAAGGAGAAAAGATCATTCAGAATCACCCCCAGGGGAAGATGAAAAAGCTTTACCGGGGAGAGAATCCGGTCATGTATACCGGCCATAAGGTGCTGGCTCCTACGCCGGATAAGATCACAGCCCTGGGAATCGCCCGTACTTTCCAGAACATCCGTCTGTTCAAGAGCCAGACTGTGTTCGAAAACATTCTGATTGCAAAGCACCTGCGGCGGACCAGCAATGTGTTTACGGCTACCTTCCGCCTGAATGCGAAAGAAGAAGCGCAGATGCGCGCGGAGGCGGAAGAACTGCTGAAAATCGTGGATCTGACAGATGTGCGTGACGAGCTCGCTACTTCGCTGCCCTATGGAAAACAGCGCCATCTGGAGATAGCCAGAGCGCTGGCCACAAAGCCGGAGCTGCTTCTTCTGGATGAGCCGGCCGCGGGCATGAATCCCCAGGAGACTCTGGAACTTACAGAATTTATCGGCCGGATTCGGGACGAGTTTGGCCTTACCATCTTTATGATTGAGCATCACATGGACCTGGTTATGGAGATTTCCGACCGTATCTATGTGCTGGACTTCGGAAAGCCCATCGCAGAGGGAGTTCCGGAAGAGATCCGCAATAACCCGCGGGTCATCGAAGCTTATCTGGGAGGTGCGCAGGATGAGTAATATGCTTGAAATCAAGGATTTGAATGTATCCTACGGCGGAATCAAGGCGGTAAAGGATATCAGCTTTGTAGTGCCAAAGGGCGAGGTCGTGACCCTGATCGGCGCGAACGGAGCAGGAAAAAGCTCTACCTTACGTTCCATCGTGGGATTGGTAAAGCCGGAAAGCGGCAGCATCCTTTTCGAGGGAAGCGAGCTTGCGGGCCTGTCCACAGACCAGATCGTATCCAGGGGAATCACGCTGGTTCCCGAAGGGCGGCGGGTGTTCCCGGATATGACAGTGCTGGAAAATCTGAAAATCGGCGCTTATATGCGTAAGGATTCCCTGGAAGAGGATCTGAAATGGGTGCACGATCTGTTCCCGAGACTGAAGGAACGTTCCTGGCAGCTGGCCGGAACCCTCTCCGGAGGAGAACAGCAGATGCTGGCCATCGGCCGCGCCCTGATGTCCAAACCGGATCTGATTATGATGGATGAGCCTTCCCTGGGCCTGGCGCCCCTGATTGTCCAGAGCGTATTTGATATTATCCGAGAGATTAACAGACAGGGCGTGACGATTCTTCTGGTAGAGCAGAATGCGAATATGGCGCTGAAGGCAGCCAATCTCGGCTATGTTATGGAGACAGGGCGTATTACCATGACGGGCACCGGAGCAGAGCTTCTGGAGAATGAGGAAGTGAAGTCCGCATATCTGGGAAAGAGCAAGAAATAAAAGAAATGGATTTACTTTTGCCGGGAAAACATGTATACTAAAGGCGTTTGATTGATTTATACAGGCGCGGGGCGCGGATATACGCCCTGTGCCGAAAGCCAATGGAGGGATAACAGGTTATGGTAAAAGCAATTGTGGGAGCAAACTGGGGAGACGAGGGAAAAGGCAAGATTACAGACATGCTTGCTCAGGAGTCTGACATCATCGTCCGTTTTCAGGGCGGAGCCAATGCGGGCCACACAATCGTAAATAATTATGGAAAATTTGCGCTGCACACGCTGCCGTCCGGTGTGTTTTATGATCACACCACCAGTATCATCGGAAACGGCGTGGCGCTGAACATTCCGGTTTTGTTCCGTGAGATTCAGAGTATCGTGGATCAGGGAGTTCCGAAGCCGAAGATCCTTGTGTCTGACCGGGCTCAGATGGTAATGTCTTACCATATCCTGTTTGACCAGTGCGAGGAGGAGCGTCTGGGAGGAAAGTCCTTTGGCTCTACGAAATCAGGCATTGCGCCTTTTTATTCAGATAAATACGCAAAGATCGGTTTCCAGGTAAGCGAGCTGTTTGCCGACGAGACTTATCTGCGTGATAAAATCGCGAATGTATGCGTGCAGAAAAATATTCTTTTGGAAAATCTGTATCACAAGCCGGCTCTCGATCCGGACAAGCTCTATGAGGAGCTGATGGAGTATAAGGAAATGGTGGCTCCCTATGTGTGCGATGTGTCCGCATATCTCTGGGACGCTATCCGCGCGGGAAAGAATATTCTGCTGGAGGGACAGCTGGGTTCCATGAAGGACCCGGATCACGGTATCTATCCGATGGTAACCTCTTCCTCCACCCTGGCAGCGTACGGAGCTATCGGCGCCGGAATTCCGCCATATGAGATCAAGCAGATTATCGCAGTCTGCAAGGCATACTCCAGCGCAGTGGGAGCAGGCGCTTTTGTCAGCGAGATTTTCGGAGACGAGGCGGATGAGCTGAGACGCCGCGGCGGAGACGGAGGAGAGTACGGCGCCACCACAGGACGTCCCAGAAGAATGGGATGGTTCGACTGTGTGGCTTCCAAATACGGCTGCCGGATTCAGGGCGCTACAGATGTGGCCTTTACGGTGCTGGACGTGCTGGGATACCTGGATGAGATTCCGGTCTGCGTAGGCTATGAGATCGACGGACAGGTGACCACAGATTTCCCGACCACCCATAACCTTTCCAAGGCGAAGCCGGTATACGAGGTTCTTCCCGGATGGAAATGCGATATCCGCGGCATTAAGAAATACGAGGAGCTGCCGGAGAACTGCCGGAAGTACATCGAGTTTGTGGAGAAGCATATCGAGTGTCCGATCACTATGGTTTCCAACGGACCGGGTCGTGACGATATCATTTACAGAAAATAAGCTGGGCCGTCATATGATTGATACAGTGATTTTTGATATCGGCAGAGTGCTGGCCGGCTATGGCTGGGAGAAGTATCTCCGGAGTATTGTGCCGGAAGAAAAAGCATATCGGGCTGTGGAGCAGGCGGTGTTCCTGAGTCCGGCCTGGGTGGAGCACGACAAGGGACTTGAGACGGAAGAGGAGGAGATCCGCGATTTCGTCTCCGCGGCTCCGGAATATGAGAAGGAGATCCGGCAGGTATATGAAAATCTGGGCGAGTGTGTCTGGAAGCTTTCCTATGCGGTTCCCTGGGTGCAGGAGCTCAAAAGTCAGGGCATCCGCGTCTTTGCCCTCTCCAACTGGCCGAAGCATATCTACGACCAGAGGGAGGACAAGCTGGATTTTCTTGAACTGATGGACGGCTATATCCTTTCCTGGCAGGAGCATGTGATTAAACCCGACCCGGCGGTATTTCAGCTTCTGATGGAGCGTTATCAGATTGCGCCCGAACAGGCTGTTTTCATCGATGATACGCTGGTGAATATCGAGGCGGCTGGAAAGCTTGGAATCCACGGGATTCATTTCCAGTCCCTGGAGCAGGCCAAAGAAGAACTGAGAAAGCTTGGCGTAAGACAGGCAGATTGTTTACAGGGGTAGGACATGCCGCCCTCTGTATAGTATCTGGATAGTATATGGAAGTAAAAAGAATGCAGGAACAGAGAACCGAACCAGGGAAGCTGTTTCTGCATTTTTTCTGCTTGACATACCTAGATTTCCAAGGTATTCTATATACATAGAATATCTAGGTATAAAGGAGGGATGAGATGGATAAAAAGATGATGGCAGCCAGCACCTCCATGCTTCTTCTGAAGCTTCTGGAAGAGGAGGATATGTACGGATATCAGATGATCCGGAAGCTGGAGGAGAGAAGCGATCATGTATTTTCCCTGAAGGAAGGGACGATGTACCCGGTGCTTCATGCCCTGGAGGAGCAGGGAGCCGTGGAAAGCTATGAAAAAGCTGCCGAGAGCGGACGGATGCGCAAATACTATCATCTGACGAGGAAGGGGGAAAGGCTGCTGGGGAAAAAGAAGGAAGAGTGGGAGAAGTACGAGAAAGCCGTTCATGCCGTTCTGGAGGGAGGTGCCGTCTGTGCCTTCTGAAAGCTTTGAAAGGGTGGAAAATTATCTGAAGGATGTGGATGAGCAGATATCCTGCAAGATTGGCCTGGATTCGGTCAACAGAGAGCTGCGCGGCCACATCGAAGACAAGGCGGCTTTCTATATGGAATACGGAGTGGAGGAAAAAGAAGCCTACAGGCGGTCCGTGCGCGATATGGGAGCCCCGGACGTGGTCGGAATGGAACTGAATAAGCGCCACCGGCTGCGGATTGCAAAGCCCCTTCTGGTGCTCATTCTGGTTCTGATGGCGGTGGGCGCTGCGGGGGAACTGCTGCGGGACGGGATGGAGTGGAATCTGTCAGGGATTCTGTTTGAGATTTCGGATAAGCGGCATTATCTCTGGGGCCTGCTGGTGTTGTTTCTGGTCATGAGGTTCGGGTATCCGTTTCTGTTGAAGCATGCGAGAGGCATGTGCGTGATTTTTATTGCAGTCTGTGTGTGTCTGGGGGGACTGTATCTTTCCTTCACATTTTTTCCAGGATGGCTGGAATATGCATATAAGACAGAAAAGCTGCCCGGGACAGTGTCTGGAACGATCTGGACTCTGACCAGCTCCACGATCTTCCTGGGCGTTGTGCAGATAGGGATTCTGGTCGGAACCGTTATCTTTTACAGAAAAAGAAATCAGTATTTCAAGGGAATCGTTCTGCTGTTCCTCTATCAGGCAGCGGGCATTCTGCTGGCGGCAGGGCGTTACTGGGGGGAACGCACCTATATTCCGATTCTGGTCCTTCTGCTTAGCTGCCTGGGAGTTTCCCTGTATTTTCTGAAAAAGGGCTGGACCAATGTGGGAAAAGGAAAAGGAGCGGCGGCAGCTTTTGCCGGCTTTTTGATTCTGCTGATTCTCTGGGCTGCCCCGCAGTGGAACCGGGTAAAGGAAAGCTGGCAGGTATTTCTCGCTCCGGGAGAGCGGGCCTCTGTCACGGATGCGTGGGACGATGCCTACAACAATGTGCTGATCCGGGAACTCCTTCCACATGCAAGACCTTTCGGGGAGATTCAGCTGACAGAAGAAGAAATGCTTCGGTATGGCACGTCTCAATGGTACTATGAAGACGGAGAGGGGGTCTGGCACGGGGAAGAAGAACCTGCGGGAGATACTGCGGATTTTGAGAGGCACGTAGAATATGAAATGCAGTTTCTGGAGGAACCGTCGCTGCGGAACATTCTCCCGCAAAATTATCTGGGAAATTACCGCGTTTCCTGGTGGATACTGCGGTATGGCTGGGTTCCGGCCCTGTTTCTGACAGCGCTTGTGCTGGCGCTGCCGATCCTGGCGCTTGGCACCGCGTTCCGCATCAAAAACCGTCTGGGAAGAGCCGTGGCCTTTTCCGGCGGACTTGTATTTGCCGTTCAGACAGTGATTTATCTGATTGAGAATTTTGGTTTTCAGTTTGGAGCCTTCAGCAATTTTCCTTTTGTATCGGAAGGGATCGTAAGCATCACAGGAAGCGCAGTTCTTGCCGGTATGATTCTCTCCGTCTACCGATTTGACATTGTGATAGATGAGAGGGAACAGGAGCATGGTCTGAAAGACGCCCGGCAAAGACTGAATAGTAATAGCTTACCCGCAAGTAAAGAACAGTAAATGAAAACAGTAAAAGCAGGCGGTATTCCGGCGCGAAAGCGCCGCGGGGTACCGTCTGCCTGCATATTCTGTCTTCCCTTTATTTTTTCAGATTCCGGTACACCAGAAGATAGGCGTAGAAAAATACCGGGATAATGATGGTGCATATAATCGATGCCTTCAGCCAGTCCTTGGAGGCTGTGGGGTCCACAAAGGCCAGGATAAGCGTAATCAGGTACAGGCCCACGAGGATTACTACGCCCAGCAGGGCAACGACGCGTTTTATTTTAGGGGACATGGAAGTCACATCCTTTCTGTATATCTCTGTATATCTTGCGGTAAAAACGTGTTTTGGCAGTTAAAGAAGCAGAAGGACGCAGCGCAGTTCGTTCTTCCGGACAGAACTGGCAGCAAAGGTATCCTTTCCACTCTCTGAGATTAGCATATTTTTTCCGAAAAGTATAGAAGTTTTGAAAATTTCTGTATAAACCGGGGAAAGCGGGCTATACTAGGATTAGACAAAAGAGAAACGAATTACTTATATCCTCCCCTTTAGTAAAATCCCCGCTGGAGCGAACAGCGGGGATTTTTGTGGACTTCCTTTCTGTGGTATTCCGCTTTACGAAATTCCGCTGTCCATGATCTGAAAAATTCCGTTGTCAGCCATATATAAAATTCAGTTTGACATTTTCCCCTTGAAAATTTATACTGGACACAAAGAAAAAAGAGCGCATGCTGCGCTGGCGAAGATGCCGGACCTGACCGTTCGGCATTTTTGTGTGATGGCGCAGAAGAAAAGAAACGGGGCGTTCATTTTTGAGATTCAGGGAAAGGAAGAACAGATTTATGATTGGAAGACATAATACGGATGAAACCACCATGGCCTATATCAATCTTTACGCGGTGCTTGGCACCCTGGAGAATCTGGTTCAGGTGGATGAGGAGGCGAAGGCCCTGATTGCGGACAGAAAAATCAGCGTCGGTTTTGCGGTGTCTGGCGGCCCGTCGGCTTCGCTCTGCTTTGATCACGGAACCTGTACGCTGAAAAACGGTGTGGAGCACTGCGACATCAAGCTGCCGTTTTCCAGCGTGAAGAAGTTTAACGGAATGATTGACGGTACGGTGACGCCGATCCCTTCCAAGGGCTTTACGAAGATTAAATTTCTGCTGAAAGATTTTACGAAGCTTACGGACATTCTGACCCGTTATCTCAGAGCGTCGGAAGAGGATTTGAAGGACCCGGAATTTTTTGAAAAGAGTACGGCACTGATGTTCTATACGATTGTGTCGGCAATCAGCCAGATTGGAAACCATGATAAGGTGAGCCGGACCAGCGCTTCCTACATGCAGGATGGAATCATCCGGGTATCCATCGCCGGAGGTCCTGTGGCTTCCGTCTGCGTAAAGGATCATCAGCTGCGCACCGTAAAGAAGGCGCCGAAGGCGCCGGCTGCCAGCATGGAGTTTGGAAGTATTCAGACGGCCAGAGACCTGTTTGACGGAAAGGTGAATTCGCTGGCCTGTGTGGGCACCGGCGATATCCGCATGAGCGGCATGATTTCCATGATAGACAATATGAACCGGATTCTGGACCGTGTGAGTCTTTACCTGGCATAGAGGAGGAACGGATGATGAGAAAGATCAATACCTATACAAAGAGCAGAGAAGAGTTTGCCCGGGCGGTGAAGGTCATTCCTTCCGGCGTATACGGACATCTGGGCCCGGCGGAGGGCTGCTTTATTCCGGTGGAGGCATACCCGATGTTTGGAGAGCGGGCAAGGGGAAGTTATTTCTGGGACGTGGACGGCAACCGTTTTATTGACTATATGTGCGCTTACGGCCCCAACGTGCTGGGTTACTGTGATCCGGACGTGGACGCGGCAGCCAGGGCCCAGATGGAGCTGGGGAACTGCATGACCTCGCCTTCTACAAAAATGATTGATTTCGCGGAGCTACTGGTGGATACCGTACATTCGGCGGACTGGGCTTTCTTTGCCAAGAACGGAAACGATGTGACGACGCTGGCCGTCATGACGGCCAGAGCGTATACCCATAAAAAGAAAATCGTCTTCTTTAAAGGCTATTACCATGGGGTCGCTCCCTGGACCCAGAAGATAGACTATCCGGGAATCCTGGAGGAAGACGTCTGCAATAATATTTATGTGGAGTGGAACGATTATGAAGCCCTGGAGAGGGTTTTTGAGGAAAATAAGGATGAGATCGCGGCAGTGATTTCCCAGCCCTACATGCACGGAAATTTCGCTGATAATGAGATGCCCGCCGAGGGCTTCTGGCAGAAGGTGAGAAAGCTCTGCACAGAGAAAGACGCGGTCCTGATTATTGACGATGTGCGGGCCGGCTTCCGTATGGATATCGCCGGTTCCGATCATTATTTCGGCTTTGAGGCGGATCTCATCTGCTTCTGCAAGGCCCTTGCGAACGGCTACAACGTGTCCGCTCTCTGCGGAAAGGAATTTCTGAAAAATACAGTCAGCGGTCTTTCCTACACGGGAAGTTACTGGATGAGCGCCGTGCCTTTTGCGGCAGGAATTGCCTGCATCGAGAAGATGAAGAAACTGGATATTGCAAACCTGCTCAACGAGAAGGGAACAAAGGTAAAGGAAGGACTAACTGTGGCCGCGCGGAAGTTCGGCTTTGACCTTCATGTGACGGGAATGCCGTCCCTGTTCTACCTGCGGATTGCCGACGATCCCACTTTGAGCCTTCATCAGGAGTGGGTGGCCGAGTGCGTAAAGAGAGGCGTTTTTTTCACCAACCATCACAATCATTTCCTGAACGCGTCTCTGACGGATGAAGATATCGCGGAGACCGCTGCCGTAGCGGAGGAAGCCTTTGAGGTGGTAAGAAAGCGGCATCCGCTTTAAGGGGAGGATGTTATGATCGATCTGCACGGGCAGGCAGGCCTGCCTTATATCAATAAAGGAGTCTATACGGGGAGTTATCAGGGAATGCGCTACCGGCTCCGCAAAAAGGAAGAAGGGGAGGAAAAGCTTCTGGAGGCTGTGATTTATCCGGAGCCCTTCTGTTTCGAGTCCACTGCGGAGGAGCAGAAGGAGTACCGGGATTTTCCGTTTACCCAGGAGGGGTTTGACGGGGCCATTGCCTGGCTGAATGAACAGTACGAGGCTCAGAAAGAACGCTGGACTCAGGCGGGAAAAACCTCCTGGGTGTAGCAGGAAGCAAAGAAGAACAGAAGAACAGAAACAAAAAGAGGACGCGCCCATAAAATAAGGGAAGCGTCCTCTTTTGGCATTTGTACGGTACGCCCGCAGTTTCATTTCCTAAGCGGTCTCTTCCAGGGCCTTTTCCAGTGCTTTGGACAGCTGGTCGGGACAGGAAGTAGGTTTGCTGCCGCAGCGGATACCCTTCAGGCGGGAGATGGCCTCTTCCGCCTTCATGCCCTGGACCAGGCTGGCGACGCCCTGGGTATTTCCGGAGCAGCCTCCGATGAATTCTACCTTTTGAATCGTGTGATCCGGTTCAAGCTCCACAACAATTCCTACGGAGCAGGTTCCTTTTGTCTTGTATAACATAACAGTTTCCTCCTTTGAATGCTTTTGAATAATCAGAACCGTTCTGCTGAAGGAGCGTGTGCTCCTTTCAGAGAAAAGCGGCTGAGTGCAAAAAGTTTAAAAATAGCCGGGTGGCGCTCCTCATTCAGCACCAGCATTGCCAGAGGCAGAGCCAGCAGCGGCAGGCAGGCGTAGATGCTCTGCACTCCGAAAAAGCGCAGGCTGCCCCAGCAGTAGATGACGCCCAGATGGAAGCAGAGCAGTGTCCCGGCATAGAAGGCGCATTTGTGCTTCTGCTCCGGCTTCTTTTCATACAGGTACTCGCTCAGGGAAGCGAAGCACTGGCGCAGATTGTTGGTGGAAAATATGGTCGCGCTGTTGTAGCCTGCGGCGCCGGTAAAGGCCAGCCACTGTACGGCAGTGGCAAAGAACATCGGATAGAGAGCCAGTACCGGGTCCAGCTCTTCCGGAAGCTGGGCCAGCATCAGGCAGGCCAGTATGTCGATGCCGATGGAAATATAGCGGAAATCCGGTTTTTTCAGGATTTTCGGCATCAGCGTGGCAAATACAATTCCCGCAATATAGCAGACCAGGGCGCCCAGACGAATCAGAAATGAGTGGAGGGAGCCGGAGAGGCCGGCTACCACCAGATATATCAGATTCGAGGTCTCTGAGGAACCGAAGGTGGCGCTGCGGATCATGAGGGCGTACATGCCGAAAAAGCCGCCGGACAGGGCCATGGCATGATGGACTGCGGTTTCTTTTCTTTCATGAAGATTCATGGTTTCAACTCCTGTTCTAACAGAAAACAGCAGCAGGTCCGGATCAGGCCGGAGAAGCTGCGCGCGGATTCGGGACGCGCAGAAAAACAGGCGGTACGCCGGGCGGCTCCATGACCGGAGCGCGCCGCATACCACCTTTGGTATTGTGAGTTTAGTTGTCTTCTTCGTCGCTGGAAGATTTGGTGTAGACGGTCCTCTTTCTTGCCATCGCGTCGCTTTCCAGATACTCGTCGTAAGTGGTGATCTTGTCAATCATGGAACCGTTCGGCAGAAGCTCGATGATGCGGTTTGCCGTGGTCTGTACGATCTGATGGTCACGGGAGGAGAACAGCAGCACGCCCGGGAACTTGATCAGTCCATTGTTCAGGGCGGTGATAGCCTCCATGTCCAGATGGTCTGTGGGCTCGTCAAGAATCAGGACGTTGGCGCCGGAAATCATCAGCTTGGAAAGCATACAGCGCACCTTCTCGCCTCCGGACAGAACCTTGACCTTCTTGACGCCGTCTTCGCCGGCGAACAGCATACGTCCCAGGAAACCTCGCACATAGGTGGCGTCCTTGATTTCAGAATACTGAGTCAGCCAGTCTACGATGGTATCGTCGTTGTCGAACTCCGAGGAATTGTCCTTCGGGAAATAGGACTGGCTTGTGGTAACGCCCCATTTATAGGAGCCTTCGTCCGGCTCCATCTCGCCGGCCAGAATCTGGAACAGGGTGGTCTTGGCAAACTCATTTCCGCCTACAAAGGCTACCTTGTCGTCGTGTCCGAGAATGAAGGAAATGTTGTCCAGGACCTTCACGCCGTCGATGGTTTTTGAGATGCCTTCCACAGTCAGCACCTCGTTTCCGATTTCACGGTTGGGACGGAAATCGATGTACGGGTATTTTCTGCTGGAAGGACGAAGCTCATCCAGCTGAATCTTCTCCAGGGCTTTCTTTCTGGAGGTAGCCTGGCGGGATTTGGAAGCGTTCGCGGAGAAACGGGAGATGAACTCCTGCAGCTCCTTGATCTTCTCTTCCTTCTTCTTGTTGGCCTCTTTCATCTGACGGATCATCAGCTGGCTGGACTCATACCAGAAATCATAGTTTCCGGCGTAAAGCTGAATCTTGCCATAGTCGATGTCTGCGATCTGGGTACAGACCTTATTTAAGAAATAACGGTCATGGGAAACCACGATGACGGTATTGGGGAAGCCTATCAGGAACTCCTCCAGCCATGCGATGGCGTCCAGATCCAGGTGGTTCGTAGGCTCATCCAGCAGCAGAATGTCGGGATTGCCGAACAGGGCCTGGGCAAGAAGCACCTTGACCTTCTGGGCGCCCAGCAGATCCTTCATCAGATTGTAATGAAGCTCTGTCTCGATGCCAAGGCCGTTCAGAAGGGTGGCGGCGTCAGATTCCGCTTCCCAGCCGTTCATGTCGGCGAATTCCGCCTCCAGCTCGCTGGCCCGGATGCCGTCCTCGTCGGAGAAATCTTCCTTGGCATAGATGGCTTCCTTCTCCTTCATAATCTCATAGAGCCTTGCGTTTCCCATGATGACGGTATCCAGCACAGGGTACTCGTCATACTGGAAATGGTCCTGCTTCAGGAAAGAGAGACGCTGGCCCGGGGTGATGACCACTTCGCCGTTTGTGGAATCCAGTTCTCCGGAGAGAATTTTCAGAAACGTGGATTTTCCGGCGCCGTTGGCTCCGATCAGGCCGTAGCAGTTGCCCTCTGTAAATTTAATGTTTACATCTTCGAACAGGGCTTTTTTTCCGATTCGTAAGGTTACGTTATTGACACTAATCATTTCAAACTCCTCATAAAGTATATCCTTGCTCCGGCCGGAAAAGGAAATGCAGCCATTTTGGCTTTACTGCCCTCTGGTATGCCGGCGCCAGGGTATTGACATGAAACCTCTTCCTATTTTACAAGAAAAAATTGATTTTGCAAGACCTTTGTAGAAGTTTTGAACCAGTTTTACGCGCCTTTCCGGAAGTTTTGCGCCTGTTTCGGGACAGTTTCAGGCGGATTTGAAGAGTTAACCTGAATTTCATACGGATTTTACATAAGACGGGTACAATTTTCATATTGCTAAAGATGGAACAGGAGTGAGAAGAATGGAGAAAGTAACCGTAAAAGATGTGGTAAAAAATGAATATGTCGATCAGCTGATTGCGCGGGGCAATGAAATGCTTGGCGTGCTGGGATATACAGAACACTCGAAAATCCATGCGGGCCGGGTCTCCGCCACAGCGGGAAGAATCCTGAAGCAGCTGGATTATCCGAAGCGGCAGATTGAACTGGCCCGGATCGCGGGCTATATGCACGATGTGGGAAACGCGGTGAACCGCCATGACCATGCCCATTCCGGAGCCGTGCTGGTCTTTCAGATCCTGCGGGACATGGGGATGGAGCCGGCAGAGGTGGCGGCCGTGGTGAGCGCCGTAGGAAATCATGATGAAAATACCGGCACAGCCTTTGATCCGATTTCGGCGGCTCTCATTCTGGCGGACAAGACAGACGTGCGCCGGGACCGGGTGCGCAATAAGGATATGTCTACCTTTGACATTCATGACCGGGTGAACTACGCGGCGAAAAGCACGGAGCTTACAGTGAATGTGGAAAAAAAGGTGATTCATCTGGACATTCATCTGGATGATGAGATCTGCTCCATGCTGGATTATTTTGAAATCTTTCTGGAACGGATGCTGATGTGCAGGCGCGCGGCGGAGGTGCTGGGCTCCAGATTCAAGCTGACCGCCAACGGAAGCAAGGTGCTGTAATATGGACGGCCGGAACTTTCGCCTTTCTGCCAGCGTTTTTGAATGAAAAGAGTCTTTTCTCAAAGAAGCGGACATGTTACACTATATAACATGGAAATGTTTTTTAGGGGAGGAATCAAGGATGCGTCATACATTTACATTGGCCAACGGCGTGGAAATTCCGGCTGTAGGTTTCGGTACTTACAAGGCGGCGGACGGTCAGGGCGAGGCTGTTATCAGCGAGGCTATCCGTCAGGGATACCGGCACCTTGACACGGCTTCCGCCTATCTGAATGAGGAAGCGGTGGGAAAGGCTGTGCGGGAGAGCGGGATTCCCAGAGAGGAATTTTTTATTACTTCAAAGGTGTGGCGGAGCAGGCTTGGCTATGAATCCACACGAAAAGAATTTGAGACATCCCTGAAGAAGCTTGGGACGGATTATCTGGATCTGTATCTGATTCACTGGCCCCGGCCGGAGGATCTGAGCGCCGAGTGGAGAGAGCTGGATGTGGAGACCTGGAAGGCGATGGAGGAGCTTTACCGGGCCGGAAAGGTCCGGGCCATCGGCGTCAGCAATTTCCTGCCTCACCATCTGAATAACCTGATGGAGCGGACCGGGATCGTTCCTGTGGTGAACCAGCTGGAATTCCATCCGGGTTATATCCAGAAAGCGGCGGTGGACTTTTCCCAGAGGCTTGGCATCCAGGTGGAGGCATGGAGTCCCATAGGCCGGGCCCGTGTTCTGAAGGAGCCGCTGCTTGCGGAGCTGGCGGACAAATACCAGGTATCCGTGGCTCAGATCTGTATCCGGTTCGCCCTGCAGTGCGGGGTTCTGCCGCTGCCGAAGTCTTCTTCTCCGGAGCGCATGCGCCAGAACCTGGACGTGTTCGGCTTCACCATTGAGGATGACGACATGCACCGCCTGATGACGCTTCCGCAGATCGGATGGTCCGGAGAGCATCCGGATCGGGAAAGAGTGCCGGCGGAAGGATAAAGACAGGAAAGACAGAAACCGGAGCTTTCCGTACAGGGTTTACGGAGATTTTACGGAAAATTAAAAGAAGGCTGATAGAAAGGGCTCTCCCCGGATGTTATAGTGAAGATAAGAATACTATCCGGGGAGGTACTATGAAGAAGACTTACGTACTGGATACCAATGTACTGATTCAGGCGCCTTACGCGCTGCGCTGCTTTGAGGAGCACACGGTGGTTCTGCCGCTGGTAGTTCTGGAGGAGCTGGATGGACTGAAAAAAGCGGAAGGCGAGCGGGGGGCAAATGCGCGCACAGCAATCCGTATGCTGGAGGAACTGCGCCTGAGCGGAGATTTGTTTGAGGGGACGAGGCTGCCGGAAGGCGGCCTTTTGCGCATTGAGAAGAATTTTGTGCATGTGGAGCTTCCGCCGGATCTTCCGGAGGACAAGGCGGACAACCGGATTCTGATGGTCTGCCGGGGACTGCAGGAGCAGAACCCGGAGGAACAGGTCGTCCTGGTGACGAAGGATCTGGTTCTGCGGATTAAGGCGGATATTCTCGGCATCAAGGCGGAGGACTTTACGACGGAGCAGGTAAGCCCTGACGACGCATTGTACACCGGCCGCGCGGAGGTCTATCTGCCGGAGGAGCTGGCGAAGGAATTCAAAAAAAGCGGGATTCCCTCAGAGGCGGTCTATCAGACAGATGAAAGCGGGGAGAGGAAGAAACCGGAGCTTACAGAAAATGAGTTTCTTGTGCTGAGGCTGGACCAGTCTTCGAAAAAGACGCTGCTGGGCCGCGTAGAAGGGAACCGCATCGTTCCTCTCGTCTATAAGAAAAGCAGGCCCTATGGCGTGTCGCCCCGTAATGTGGGACAGTATTTTATCCAGGAGGCCCTGATGACGGGAGCCGACAAGGCGCCGCTTGTGATTATCAAAGGAATGGCAGGCACTGCAAAGACCTTTTATTCGCTGGCGGTGGGGCTGGAAAAGCTCTACAACAACCCCAACGGCGAGTACCGCCGGATTGTCATCAGCCGTCCCAACGCCCAGTTTGACGAGGATATTGGCTTCCTGCCCGGAGATGAGCAGGAAAAGATCGCGCCGCTCATGCGCCCTGTCATCGATAATCTGGAGCAGCTTCTGGATTCTGACGAAGGGCGCAGATATGAAAACGAGATGCTGCTGGGAGACAAGGTCAGCGAAATCTTTGAGCGGGGCCTGATTCAGACGGAAGCGCTGAATTTTATCCGGGGGCGCTCCATTGTGAAAACCTACCTGATTATTGATGAGGCGCAGAATATGACGCCCAACCAGGTCAAAGGAATAATCACCCGGGCAGGCCGGGGTACAAAGATCATTCTGCTCGGTGATCCCCAGCAGATTGACCGGCCGTTTCTAAATGAGCGGACCAACGGCCTGAGCTATGCGGCAAACTATATGAAAGGAAGCCCGCTCTGCTGGCAGATCAGCCTTTCTGCCCAGGAATGTGAGCGTTCCGATCTGGCCATGGACGCGGTAAAGCGGCTGTAAGCGGAGAGACAGGATGAGGCGGAAGATACCGGAAGGCTGGCTGCCGGAAAACAAAGAAATTGTACAGTAAATATTTCAAAATAATTATGATTCTTATACAAAAATTAAGAATATAAACAATTTATAAAATATTAGCACTCATGCTTGACGAGTGCTAATAAAGGTGGTATAACATACTCAGAACGAAGGAAGAGGGAAAATCGATAAAGAGTTTTGAAGATTTTCAGATAAAGCTTCCGGAGGTTCCGATGAGAAAGCTGGTACAGCGGTTGGAAAACCGCAGCAAATAAGGAGGAATGAGTTATGTTAATGCCGAGTATTTTTGGAGAAAGTTTACTGGATGATTTTATGAGTGATTTCGCGTTTCCGTATACAGGAAAGAGGACCTATGGGAAGGAAGCGGCAAACCTGATGCGCACCGATGTGAAGGACACAGCTTCCGCTTATGAGATTGAGATTGAACTGCCGGGCGTAAAGAAAGAGAACGTGAAGGCAGAGCTGAAAAACGGGTATCTGACCATCACGGCTTCTACTGGCAGCAATAAGGAAGAGAAGCAGGAGAACGGAACCTACATCCGCAGAGAACGTTACGCGGGAACCTGCAGCAGAAGCTTCTATGTAGGCGATGAGATGAAGCAGGAAGACATCAAGGCGAAGTTTGAAGATGGTGTTCTGAAGATTACAGTTCCGAAGAAGGAAGAAAAGCCTGTTGTAGAAAATAACAGCTATATTACAATTGAAGGCTGACGCCTTTTCAGATAGACGACAGAGGAACGGGGACGCCGGCCGGAGGGCTGGCGCCCCCGTTCCTCTGAGTATGACAATGCTTGGACTGGGAGGTGATTGCAGATGAAAAGGGATTACTACGAGGTGCTCGGCATCGGAAAGCAGGCTGACGAGAAAGAGATTAAGAAAGCATACCGGAAACTGGCAAAAAAGTATCATCCGGACATGAATCCGGATGACAAGGCAGCGGAACAGAAATTCAAGGAAGTAACAGAGGCTTATAACGTCTTAAGCGATCCGGAAAAGAAGAAGCTGTATGATCAGTTTGGATTCGCAGCCTTTGACGAGACGGGCGGAGCACGGGCTTCCGGTGCAGGCACAGGCAATGGCTCAGGCTTTTATGGAGGTTTTGGAAACGGAGGCTTTGGAAACGGCGGTTTTGGCACCGGAAGCTACCGTTCCAGCGACGGAACCTATCATGAGTTTCATTTTGACGGCAGCAATATGAACATGGACGATATGTTCGGGGATATTTTCGGGAATATATTCCATGGCAGCGGCCAGAGCGGCTTTGGCGGCAGGGCAGGCTCCGGTTTCCAGAGCGGGTACCGGCAGAGCTCTTATAAAGGAGAGGATCTGCACGCAGATATTACAGTCGGTTTCGAAGAGGCGGCCTTTGGGTGCGATAAGATGATCCACATTCAGGCAGCGGACGGGAGCGGCAGCGTGCAGTCCCTGAGCGTACACATCCCCGCGGGAATCGACGACGGCAAGAGCGTCCGCCTGCGCGGCAAGGGCCATCCGGGAATCGGCGGCGGAGAGAACGGCGATCTGCTTCTGAAGGTGCACATCGCGCCGAAAGCAGGTTATGAGCGGAAAGGAATGGACGTCTATACCACAGCGGATATTCCGTTTACGACAGCTGTATTTGGCGGAGAAGCCAGCTTCCCGACCCTCTATGGTAATGTGGTGTGCAAGGTTCCGGCCGGTACTCAGTCAGGCAAAAAGATCCGCCTGCGCGGCAAAGGGATCGTTTCCATGAAGGACAGTAAGGCGCACGGCGACCAGTATGTGACGATACAGATTCAGGTTCCCACCCAGCTGACGCCGGAAGAGAGACAGAAGCTGAAAGAATATGAGGAGCTCACAAAGAGAAGAGGACGCGGAGGAAGGGCCGCTTGAGATAGATAGAGGTTGTGTTTCAGAACGCAGCCTCTTTTTGTTTTGACAGGACAGGCGAGAGAGGCGGACAGTTTATCCAAATCTGGCGCGCGGACAGGTTTTTTCTTGCAAAAGCCCTGCAGATAGGATAAAATAAGCTGACATATTCCGTAGAGCGGGACGCCCGAACGGGAAATCAAGGATAAAAAAGGAAATAATAAGAAGAAATAGTAAAAGGAAATCCGGCGCAAAAGCCGTTCCGGTTGGAAAGTGAGAAGTGAAGAGACACGGATGGAAAAAAGACAGGAAATGATTAAGGCGGATAAGCTGGTATATAATTATAGAAAATACGATGAAGAGGGCCGGGAGAAGGAGACGATCCGGGCAGTGGATGGCGTGAGCTTTGAGGTGGAGAAGGGCGATTTTGTGGCGATCCTGGGACATAACGGTTCCGGCAAGTCTACACTCGCCAAGCATATCAATGCCCTTTTGACTCCCAGCGAAGGGACTCTTTGGGTAAACGGCCTGGATACCAGGGAGGAAGAAAATCTCTGGGATGTGCGCCAGAGCGCGGGAATGGTATTCCAGAATCCGGACAACCAGATCATCGGGACGATTGTGGAAGAGGATGTGGGATTCGGCCCGGAAAACATGGGAGTGCCCACAAAGGAAATCTGGGAACGTGTGGAGGAGAGCCTGAAAGCGGTCAATATGCTGAAATACAGGCATCATTCTCCGAACAAGCTTTCCGGCGGCCAGAAGCAGCGGGTAGCCATAGCCGGTGTGGTAGCCATGCATCCGAAATGTATCGTGCTGGACGAGCCTACGGCCATGCTGGACCCTAATGGGCGGAAGGAAGTCATCCGCGCGGTCCGGGCGTTGAATCAGGTGGAAGATATTACGGTCATTCTGATCACACATTATATGGAAGAAGTCATTTACGCAAATAAGGTTCTCGTCATGGATGACGGCAAAGTAGTCATGCAGGGGACGCCCCGGGAGATCTTCTCCCAGGTGGAGACGCTGAAATCCTACCGGCTGGATGTGCCCCAGGCCACACTGCTTGCCTGGGAACTGAAAAAAGCAGGGCTTGATCTGCCTGACGGGATTCTGACAAGAGAGGAACTGGTGGAAGCGTTATGTCAATTGTATTAGAGAACGTCAGTTATACCTACAGTCCGGATACGGCCTATGAGATTCACGCGTTGAAACAGGTCAGTCTGGAGATCCGGGATGGCCAGTTTATCGGCCTGATCGGCCATACGGGTTCCGGAAAATCCACGCTGGTCCAGCATCTGAACGGGCTGGTGAAAGCGACATCGGGACATATTTATTTTAATGGAGAAGACATTTATTCCGAGAATTATGACATGCGCCGTCTCCGCAGCAAGGTGGGGCTGGTCTTCCAGTATCCGGAGCACCAGCTTTTTGAAGTGGATGTACTCAGTGACGTGTGCTTTGGGCCGAAGAACCAGGGCCTTTCCCAGGAAGAGGCCGAGAAGCGTGCCAGAGAAGCCCTGCGCATGGTAGGAATTTCTGAGGAGTATGAGAAGCAGTCTCCCTTTGATCTGTCCGGCGGCCAGAAACGCCGGGTAGCTATCGCGGGCGTGCTGGCCATGGAGCCGGAGGTGCTGATTCTGGATGAGCCCACTGCAGGTCTGGACCCCAGGGGCAGGGACGAGATTCTCGATCAGATCAGTCTGCTTCATAAAGAGCGGGGAATCACGGTCATTCTGGTCTCCCACAGCATGGAGGATGTGGCAAAATATGTGGAACGCATCATTGTGATGAATCAGGGAGAAGTCATGTACGACGATGTCCCGCGGGAGGTGTTCCGCCACTATAAGGAGCTGGAAAGCGTGGGGCTTGCCGCGCCTCAGGTGACTTATATCATGCACACGCTGAAGGACAGGGGCTTTGACGCAGACGAAAATGCGACGACGATAGAAGAGGCCAGGGAAGAGATTCTGGAGGCCTTCCGGAAGAAGGGAAAGAAACTATGATAAGAGATATTACGCTGGGACAGTATTATCCGGCAGATTCCATTCTTCATAAGCTGGACCCGCGGGTAAAGCTGGTGGGCACGATTGGGTTTCTGGTGGCTCTGTTTCTGATTAACAGCTGGGTTGGATACGTGGTAGCGACTGTGTTTCTGATTGCCATGATCCGCCTTTCCAAGGTGCCTTTTCATTTTATTGTGCGTGGCTTAAAGACTATTTTCATTATTTTGATGATCACGCTGGTATTTAATCTGTTTCTGACGCCCGGAGACCGGGTGCTGGTGCAGATCTGGAAGCTGCGGATCACTGATCAGGGGCTCCGCACCGCCATCTTCATGGCGATCCGCCTGATTTACCTGATTATCGGCTCCTCGCTGATGACGCTGACCACGACGCCCAATGATCTCACGGACGGGCTGGAGACGCTGCTGGGACCGCTGAAGAAGCTTCATGTGCCGGTTCATGAGATCTCCATGATGATGTCTATCGCCCTCCGGTTTATCCCGATTCTGCTGGAGGAGACGGATAAGATCATGAAGGCGCAGATGGCCAGAGGAGCGGATTTTGAGCATGGAAATCTAATCCAGAGGGCAAAAAATCTGGTGCCCCTGCTGGTTCCGCTGTTTATCTCGGCGTTCCGGAGGGCCAATGATCTGGCCATGGCCATGGAGGCACGCTGCTACCGGGGCGGAGAGGGAAGGACCAAGATGAAGCCGCTTGTCTATGCAGGCAGGGATTACTGTGCTTACGGTATCCTTTTGCTGTTTCTGGCGGCCATCATTGCGGTGAGAGTGATATTATGAGCGCCGCTGAGAGTACGGTTATGAGTCAGAACCGAAAAAGGGTGCTGCTGTCAGTGGCTTATGACGGAACGAACTACTGCGGCTGGCAGGTGCAAAAGAACGGGGAGACCATAGAAGGGGTCCTGAACCGGGAGCTTTCTTCCCTGTTTCGGGAGGAGATTACAATCATCGGCGCCAGCCGGACGGATTCCGGCGTTCATGCGCTGGGAAACGTGGCGGTCTTTGACACGGCGGCCCGAATGCCGGCGGAGAAGATTTCCTATGCGCTGAACAGCCGCCTGCCGGAGGATATCCGGGTACAGTGTTCTCTGGAGGTGCCGGCTGATTTCCACCCCCGGAAGACCGCCTGCGTCAAGACCTATGAATACCGGATTCTGAACCGGGAGTTTGAATTGCCCGCATACCGGATGAATACTTATTTCTTCCGGAGAAAGCTGGACGTGGAGCGCATGAAGGCTGCCTGTCCGTATTTCCTCGGAGAACACGATTTCAAGAGCTTCTGCAGCATCCATACCCAGGCGGAGACCACAGTGCGGACCATCTACAGCCTGGAAGTGGAAGAGCAGAAACTTTCCGGACAGGGACGGCTGATCTGCATTCGTGTCACCGGAAACGGCTTTCTCTACAATATGGTGAGAATCCTGGCGGGAACGCTGATCCAGACCGGACTTGGCGCGTATGCGCCGGAGGACATGGCCGGTATCCTGGAGGCCTGTGATCGGCAGGCGGCAGGGCCTACGGCGCCCGCGAAAGGACTGACCCTTTTGGGAATGCGGTATCCGGAGTATCCGGAGCTTGGATGAGACACAGGGATTTCTGCTTGACACCGCCTTTATGACACGCTATAGTAGATGTGTAAAAAATCAGAACAGAATATAGTTTAGAATTCTAGGGGAACTCTTTGGAGCTGAGAGGACTGCATAAGTCCGACTCTTTGAACCTGCTCTGGTTAGGACCAGCGAAGGGAAGCGATTCTAATGGACAGAGCCGTCTGCGATCCGGGCGGTGATAATCAGGGTGCTTTTTTTCGTAAAAGCATCTTTTTTTGCTTCTGAACTATATTCCTCTGAGAGGAAAGGAGCAATTTTTATGGAAACAGCAAACTGCGGCTGCTGCCGCGACGATCTGCCCTGGGAAGGAAGAGGGACGAATCTGGACATCTCTGGATGCCGTTTTTCTCTGTATCCTATGACAGACAATTTTGTATCAGTGATTCTGGGCGCTCTGGAGAAGACAGACACTTCTGCGGTCTGGAGCCAGTCGGACGCCCTGTCCACCGTCTACCGGGGAAAGCTGCCCTATGTGGCGGATGCTGTGCGCGCCCTGTTTATCAACGCATGGCAGCCGGAGGTACATATGGCTCTGGAAGGACAGTTTTCCAAGGGGTGCCCGGGAGATACGGATGGAGACAGCCTTCTGGACCGGGAAGGAGAGGCGCCGAACCGGGCAAAAATCCAGGACCGGCATTTTCCGGTGCTCTGCAAGCTGGCTCTCTACCCTATGGGAACGGGAGATTACATTGATGAGATCGCCAAGGTGTGGCGCATGGCGGAGGCGGAAGGCCTGAACCCGAAGACCATCCATTACGCGACCCGCATAGAGGGAGACGTGCAGAAGGTTTTTGATTATCTGGAAGAGGTGTGCAGGCTGATGGAACAGTCCGTGCCCCATTATATTCTGCATTTTACATTATCTGTGAACAGTCCGACGAATGAGGGGTAAAGAACAATGGAAAAGAAGACAAACAGCTGGAAACTGAAAGAAATTATCATGGTGGCAATGATTTGTATTGTGTTCGGAGTCGTATACCTGGCGGGTGTCTACCTGTCCTCCTTTATCGCGGCGGCGCTGACTCCTGCAGGTCTCTCTCCGCTGGGGAATGAGATTGTGTTTGGAGTCTGGTTCATGGCCGCGACGCTGGCAGGCTATATCCTGCAGAAGCCCGGAGCAGCCGTTGTCGCTGAAGTGATCGCCGCTGTGATCGAGGTTCTGCTGGGCAACTGGTTCGGTCCGATGGTCATTGTGGCCGGCATTATCCAGGGAGCAGGAGCGGAGCTTGTATTTGCCGCTTACAAATACAAAAAGTTTAACGGAGGAGTGATGTATCTGGCGGCGGCCGGCAGCTGCGTGACCAGCTTCCTGTGGAGCTTTGTGCGCTCCGGCTACGGACAGTTTTCCGTGCCGTTCCTGGCCCTTCTCTTTGTAATCCGCCTGATCAGCTCCCTGATCTTTGCAGGCTTCATCTGCAAGCTGATTGGTGACGGACTGGCAAAGACCGGCCTTCTGAAAGGCTATGAGCTGGGACGCAGCCATGAGTAAGCAGGAGGTGCTGCTGTCCTGCAGGGACTTAAGCTTCCGCTACAGTGAAAAGACAGATCCGGTGTTCTCGGATCTGTCTTTGACCGTAAAAAGCGGAGAAACCGTCCTGCTTATGGGTCCTTCAGGCTGCGGAAAGAGTACGCTGGCGTACTGCCTTGCGGGGCTTTATCCGGAATATGCCGGTGAACTGACCGGGGAGATCACACTGATGGGAAGACCGCTGTCAGAATATGGTCCAGCCGAAAGAGCAAAGGCCGCATCTATTCTGTTCCAGAATCCCGACAATCAGTTCTGCATGGACCGGGTAGATCATGAAGTTCTGTTTGCCCTGGAAAACATCAACTATCAGGGAGACCTGCAGAAGCGGATGCGGGAGCTTCTGGAAAAGGTCGGGCTGGAGCAGGAAGCGGAGAGCCCGATTCATAATCTGTCCGGCGGCATGAAGCAGAAGCTGGCTCTCTGTACAGCTCTGGCTACGGAAGCACAGATGCTGATACTGGATGAGCCCTTTGCGAACCTGGACCCGGCATCCAGCGCTTCGCTGGCTTCCCTTCTGGAGCAGATGAACAGGCAGGGAATGACGCTTCTGGTTGTGGACCACCGCCTGGACTGGTGGCGGCCGTTTCTGTCCAGAGTGATTCTTTACAGCGATAAGGGAAATCTGGACGAGAACAGCATCACCTGCGGGGAGCTGGAGGAGAGACGGGAGGAATTTGCCGCCCGGGGTCTGTTCCTGGGAAGCGGATGGCTGGAAGAAAGGCATCCGCAGAAAGCTTCTTCCCAGGAAGAAATTATGGTGGAGGCAGAAGGACTTTCTCTTTATCACGAAAGAAAGACCTTTCTGGCCAATCTGTCTTTTCAGGCCCGGAAAGGAAGCGTCACAGCTCTGATAGGAAGCTGCGGAAGCGGAAAGACGACGCTGCTGCAGGCAGTGGCCGGGGTCGGGAAATACAAAGGAAGGCTGGAAAGGCATGGAAAGGCGGGCCTTGTATTCCAGAATCCCAGATTTCAGTTCTTAAGCACTTCTGTGAAGGAAGAGATCCTGGTGACGCTGCGGGCAGCGAGAGGGAAGGCGGAGGAAACGGCTCTTGGGGAGGAAGCGGATGGACTTCTGGAAGAGTTCGGGCTTCTGGAGTGGAAGGAGATGTCTCCCTACGCTTTAAGCCAGGGGCAGCAGAGACGTCTGGCCCTGCTCTCCATGCTGGCGGGGGACTGCCCGGTTCTGCTGCTGGACGAACCCACCTATGCGCAGGATGAGCGCTCTACCAGATTCATCCTGGATCTTCTGGAGAAGAAAATCTCTGAGGGACTGACGGTGATTATGGCCACCCACGATCTGGAGCTGGCTGCTGCCTGGGCCGGCCAGATACTGCTTCTGAAAGACGGAAGCCTGAAGCCGGTGGAAGCCCGGGAAGTGCTGGATTACGTGGAAGCGCTGGCGCAGGAGAAGGAAAACGGAGAAGGAGGAACGCATTTATGAAAAGCCTGAATCCGGGATATAAGCTGTTATCCCTTATTTTAGCGTCTCTTCTTCTTTCGGTTACCTTTCATATCCGCCTGAATCTGCTTATCGCGGCGGTCTGCCTGCTGGTGACCTTCTGTACGCCGGGTGTGAACCGCAGGAGGCTGCTTCTGGGTATGCTTCCTTTTTTTCTGGCGGCTCTGGGCATGTTTACCGCAGGCTTATATTTCGGAGCGGACGGCGGAAATCAGGGTGTGGAGACTACCATGTTCGGACAGAGGACCCTCTTTGCCAGCAATCTGACCACGGCTCTGCAGCTTTCTTCCAGAATTCTGGCCTACGGAGGCCTGGGAATGCTGTACGCGTTCACTTCCAATGCTTTTGAACTGGTCATGAGTCTGATGCAGCAGTTCCGCCTTCCGCCTAAATTCGCCTATGGAATTCTGGCGGCGTATCATTTCTTCCCGGTGGTGCGGGAGGAATACGGCATCGTGGGAGCCGCGCTGAAAGCCCGGGGCGTCAAGGCAGGGCCTTTGTCCACGAAGCGGCTGTTTCCCATGCTGGTGCAGGCCATGGAGCGCTCGGAAAGCCTGGCGATGGCCATGGAATCCCGGGGCTTTCAGAATGACGTTCCCAGAGCCGTGGCGTTCCGGACACGGGTGCGTCCGGTGGATTTTGTGTTTTTATTGGGATTGAACGGGCTGATTATCGCAGGCCTGCTGTTTCTGTAGAGAGTTATGTCCCGGCAGGAAGAGCAGAAGACAGGAGGAGAGAGAATGCAGGGAAAACGCGCGGAGTGGGAAAAGGCATGCCGGGAATATCCGGATCTGTCTCCCTTCGTTCTGCTGAAAATGAGTATGGTATGGCACGGAGCCGTGCTGACGGAAGCCGCCCTTGACCGGCTTCAGGAGCCGGATTACTGCTTCGGAAAGCTGGAGCCCTTCGGCATTTCCTTTGGAGGCCGTCCGGCGGACAAGGTGATGCCCGGAGGCATTCTGCTGCGGGACGCCACCTTCGTCTATATCAATTATGGAGAAAACTATCGGGACCCCTATCAGATAGACTGGGACGCCGGACGCGGAGAATTTCTGCTGAAGGAAGGGGAAGACGTGATCGATACGGTGGATTTTGTGCCCCGGCCGCAGTTTTTCGGAAAGACTACCAGCAGAGGGACTCCGATGGAGGCGGTGGCGGAAGCCAGGGCTCAGAAGCTGATTCTGACGGCCTATCAGAAATGCCGCCTCTGGGAGGGTGGAAAGCAGTGCCATTTCTGCGCCTTCTTTACTGGAGGGCACAGCCTGGGAGAGGTGGACTGTGAAGATGTGTACGAAACAGTGCGGGAAGCCCTGAAGGAACCCGGACGGTTTTCGGAAATCTATCTTTCCGGAGGTACGGATTTTGGTGGGGAGCCGCCCTTCTCCCGGGAAGTGGAGAGATATATCCGGGTGCTTCAGGCCATCGGACGGAATTTCTCCGGCAGGTTTTCCAGCCAGCTGATGGCTCCGGCCTATTCCCGGAAGGTACTGGAGCATATATATAAGGAAACGGGACTGACCAGCTATTGTCCCAATATTGAAATCTGGGATAAGAAACTGTTTCAGAAGCTCTGTCCCGGAAAGGAGCAGTGGATTGGCCATGACGAGTGGGTCCGCCGCACGGTGGACGCCGTGGAAGTCTTCGGCAGGGGAAAGGTCTGCACCCAGGTGGTGGCTGGCGCGGAGCTTGCCGGCCCCTGGGGCTTTGAGACGGTGGACGAGGCCCTGAAATCAAACCTGGAGGGCTGTGAGTTCTTTGCGAAGAACGGCGTGATTTTCCTGAGCACCATCTGGCGGCCTCACCGGGCCTCCCGCCTGGGATATCAGCCCATGCCGCCTCTGGATTATTATATCCGCCTGGCGAAGGGGCTTCATGAGATTCGGAAAAGCTACGGGCTGCTTTCTACCAACGATGATTACAAGCACTGCGGGAACCACCCGGACAGTGATCTGGAACGATTGGATGTGTGATGAGGATGACGGGAACAATGACAGAGAGAAACGAAGGGCAGGCACAGAGAGGACAAGAACAGAGAAAACAGAGCCAGGGAAAGCAGTGCCAGAAAAAGCAGCCCCGGCTGCTGCCGCCCTCTGCCCTGGAGCTTCTGAAGGCTCCGGACTGCCGGAAATATATCCGCTTTGCAGACGGAAAGACCGTTCTCTTTCCGTCCCTTTCCAGCCCGGACGGCCAGATACTGGCGCTGGCTCTGGAGGAAGAGCATACGGAGGCGGGGAGGGCTCTTTTGGACGCCCTCTGGTTTTCCCATCCGGTCTGTGTGATACTGGATGACGGGAACAGAATACAGGGATACCGGATGGAAGTGTACCGCTGCCATATTGCGGGACCGCTGTTTCTGAAAAAGCTTCTGGAGGTCCGGGCGGAAGATCCGGAAAAAGATATGGCTTCCGCCTGGGAACTTCATTTTCTGGAAGAGGAAGAACTGACGAAAGAGAAACGGGCGGCGCTTTTGGGCGCGGCGCCCGCGGACCGGGCAGAGATTCCGGAATGGCATCTGGATCATCCGGCCCTGCACGGGCAGACGGGGAGATGAGACCGGAAGCGCAGCTGGAAAGCAATTGTGGCAGAGGCCGAAAAAGCCCTGAAAAAGTCCGCAAAATTGGCAAAATAACGGTTGACACACACGGGCAAGTATAATATAATAATCCAATGTGACGTAGTGTGAAAATGTCTAAGCCATAGCCCCGGTAACGGCATTTTTCCATAGAAGTTTCAATTCATTTTTCAGGAGGAAAACCAATGAAAACTTACATGGCCAGCCCGGCAACAATCGAGAGAAAATGGTATGTAGTTGACGCTACAGGATATACATTAGGACGTTTGGCTTCGGAAGTGGCGAAGGTGCTCAGAGGAAAGAATAAGGCAGTCTTCACTCCCCACATTGATACCGGAGATTATGTAATCGTTGTAAACGCAGATAAGATCAAAGTAACCGGCAAGAAGCTGGATCAGAAGATTTACTATCGCCATTCCGAGTACGTAGGCGGCATGAAAGAGACCACCCTGCGTGAGATGATGGCAAAGAAACCTGAGAAAGTCGTAGAGCTCGCTGTAAAGGGCATGCTTCCGAAGGGACCGCTGGGAAGACAGATGTACACCAAGCTTCATGTATACGCTGGTCCGGAGCACAATCATCAGGCTCAGAAGCCGGAAGTATTAACGTTTTAATTGAGAGAAAGTTGAAGGAGGAAATCTACAGTGGCTAATTCAAAATTCTACGGAACAGGCAGAAGAAAGAAATCTATCGCCAGAGTGTACCTGGTACCTGGTACAGGAAAGGTTACGATCAATAAAAGAGACATCGACGAGTATCTCGGTCTTGAGACCCTGAAGGTTATCGTTCGCCAGCCCCTGGCAGCGACCGATACTGCAGATAAATTTGACGTGCTGGTAAATGTACGCGGCGGCGGCTACACCGGACAGGCAGGCGCTATCCGTCACGGCATCGCGAGAGCTCTGCTTCAGGCAGATCCGGACTACCGTCCGATCCTGAAGAAGGCCGGATACCTGACACGTGACCCGAGAATGAAAGAGAGAAAGAAGTACGGCCTCAAGGCTGCCCGTCGCGCTCCCCAGTTCAGCAAGCGCTAAACTTTATCAAAACGCTTCAAAAAGCCCGGAAAATCAAGGTTTTCCGGGCTTTTCCTTTTGATATAGTTTGATGAAGTTTGATATAACAAGACCCATTTTCATCCAATTTTTAGTGGTTACCAAGTGGATAACCGGCAAAAAAGAGGGTAAAAAGAGGGCAAAGTGGTTACCAAATAGGATAACCGAAGGCCGTTTTTTGCCCTTCGGAGAGGTGCTTTTTTCTGCTCCTTCATCGGCCATTTTCATCTGATTGGTTTGAGATAATCTGACCTAATTTGAATACAACAGAATAAATCTAATCGCCAAGCGCTCAGTATTTTTTACTGGGCGCTTTTTGCGTTTCCGGGGCATTTCATTCCGGGATCAGAAAAGGCCGTCACTTTTAATTTTTGAAGTGGCGGCTTTTTCTATTTCCAGAAGCCATAGAACAATTCAGAAATGAGGTGAAGTCATTGAACACGCAAATCATCGCCATCGCCAATCAAAAGGGCGGCGTTGGCAAGACAACCACCTGCGCGAACCTGGGGATCGGGCTGGCCCAGGCCGGGAAGAAAGTGCTGCTGATCGACGGGGACCCGCAAGGCAGCCTTACCATCAGCCTGGGCCACCCTCAGCCGGACAAGCTACCCTTTACCTTGTCCGACGCGATGGGCCGTATCCTGATGGACGAGCCGCTGCGCCCTGGCGAGGGTGTCCTGCACCACCCGGAAGGCGTTGACCTGATGCCCGCCGACATCCAGCTCTCCGGCATGGAGGTCTCCCTGGTGAACGCCATGAGCCGAGAGACAATCCTGCGGCAGTATCTGGACACGCTCAAGGGACAGTATTCCCATATCCTGATTGACTGCCAGCCTTCTCTGGGTATGCTCACGGTCAATGCCCTGGCCGCCGCCAACAGGGTCATAATCCCCGTCCAGGCGGAGTACCTGCCCGCCAAGGGCCTGGAACAGCTGCTCCAGACCGTAAATAAGGTGAAGCGGCAAATCAACCCCAAGCTCCAGATCGACGGTATATTGCTGACGATGGTAGACAACCGCACCAACTTTGCCAAGGAAATCGCCGCTCTGCTGCGAGAGACCTACGGCAGCAAAATCAAGGTGTTCGGCACCGAAATTCCCCATTCTGTCCGGGCAAAGGAAATCAGCGCCGAGGGCAAGAGCATTTTTGCCCATGACCCCAATGGCAAGGTGGCCGAGGGGTACAAAAATCTGACCCAGGAGGTGATAAAACTTGAAAAGCAGCGCGAAAAAAGTAGAGCTGGCCTCGGTAGATGATTTGTTTACCACCGAGCAGGAGCGTCAGCAGGCCGGTGAGGAGCGCGTTGTCCGCATCCCGCTTTCACAGCTCCATTACTTTAAGGGCTATCCGGCAATGCAGACAGAAGTTCCTTTTGCTGGTCAGCCCTACCGTGTCAAGGACGACGATCCTAAAATGTTAGAAACGCTGGATAGCATCAGGCAGCGCGGTGTTCGCACTCCTGGGCTTGTGCGCCCCGACCCGGATGGAGGGTATGAGATCATTTCCGGCCATCGGCGGCACCGTGCCAGCGAGTTGGCGGGTTTGGAAGATATGCCCGTCATTATCCGGGAGATGAACGATGAAGAAGCCGTCATTGAGATGGTGGACGCAAATATCCAGCGTGAAGATGTTTTGCCCAGCGAAAAGGCATGGGCTTACCGCATGAAGCTGGAAGCTATCAAACGGCAGGGAGAAAGGACCGATTTAACTTCGGCCCAAGTTGGGCCGAAGTTGACTGCGGCAGAAAAAATTGCAGAAAACAGCCCGGATAGCAAATCACAGATCAAGCGGTATATCCGTCTGACGGAGCTGATCCCCGAACTGCTGAATATGGTAGATGAAAAGAAAATCGCCCTCAATCCGGCCTATGAGCTGTCTTTCCTCAAAAAAGAGGAACAGCGGGACTTGCTGGACGCGATGGACAGCGAACAGGCTACCCCCTCTCTCTCCCAGGCCCAGCGGCTCAAGAAATACAGCCAGGAGGGACATCTGACCCTCGATATGATGCGCGTCATTATGGGCGAGGAAAAGAAAAGCGATCTCGACAAAGTGACCCTTTCTGCTGACATCCTGCGGAAGTATTTTCCCAAGAGCTACACGCCCCAGCGGATGCAGGAGACCATCATCAAGCTGCTGGAGGGGTGGCAGAAGAAGCGCCAGAGAGACCAGGAACGATGAAAGGAGCCGCCTATGAGGGATATTTCAGCCCGTGAGCTGAAAGGACACAACATTTTGGCCGTAGAGCGTTTTCAGGATAACACCCGCTGGATGATCGAGTTTTCCATCCTGCGTCCCTGTTCCTACGGTAGCCCCGGCGATGAAATGCGGCTGTTTCTCACCGAGGACGGGTATCAGGCCGCCCTCGTAAGCCAGAAGCGCCGGGAAATCAAAATCAAGCGGTATGCCCGTGTGATCGAGGGCCATGTCCTCGACTTCAAGCCGGACAAGCGCCGCCGCCACCCGTAAACCCATCATCACTACGAAAGGAAAGGAATGAATATGTGTACTGTCCAGAGCATCAAGGATGCTATCCGGGAAAACTGCCAGTCCCAATATGACATGGAATCCACCGACATTGACCGGGTTTTGCAGACCCTCCCGTTTTCGGGGCATGAATCGTTGTTCGACCAGCCGCCGCTGCCCAAGCGTCCCTACCGGCCCCGGAAGAACACGAAAATCAAGAACAGCTGAACGCCACAGTCTTTTTCACGAAAGATTGTGGCTTTTTTCATGCCCTGAGAACAGGAAGGAGTGAAGTCAATGGCGGTCTTTCGGATTGAAAGAACCCGCGACTATACGGTAATGAGTAATCATCACCTGCGGAACCATGAATTGTCGCTGAAGGCCAAGGGGTTGCTTTCCATGATGCTGTCCCTGCCGGATGACTGGAACTATACCACCCGTGGCCTTGCAAAAATCTGCAAGGAGGGTGTGGACGCCATCGGTAATGCGCTGCGGGAACTGGAAACCGCCGGTTACATCGTGCGCCACCAGCTGCGGGACCGGCAGGGTCGGATCAGCGACACCGAGTATGTCATCTATGAGCAGCCCCAGCAGCCGGAAACGCCCCAGCCGGATACGGCTTCACCAGATACGGAAAACCCGTATCTGGATAAACCGGATACGGAAAAGCCCGCAGAATTAAATATAGAGAAATCAAATACCCAAAAATTAATTACTCAGGGATCAAGTACCGATTCCATTCCCTTCCGGGAGCCAGCGGCAGCACAGCTGCCGGAACGGAAAGGAAGGGATGCGATGTCTGTCTCAGAGATGGAAAGTTATCGGGATTTGATTTTGGAGAACATCGAGTATGACCACCTGTGCCGGGAGTTTACCACCTACCGGGAGGACCTGGACGAGATCGTGGAGCTGATGGTGGAGACCGTCTGCGCCAAGCGGAAAACCACCCGGATCGCTGGCAGCGACTTCCCCCATGAGGTGGTCCGTTCCCGGTTTTTGAAGCTGGACAGCTCCCACATCGAGTTTGTCATGGAGTGCCTGCGGAACAATACCACCGAAATCCGCAACATGAAGCAGTATCTGCTTGCGGTGCTGTTCAATGCGCCGACCACGATCAGCAATCACTACACCGCACAAGTCAACCACGATATGTACGCAGGCGGCTGGTAAACAGCCGCTTTTCTGCTGCCCGGACACACCGGGAGAAAGGATTTTGCCATGAAACGACCCCTTGCTTACATTACGGCTCCCTGGAGCAACAGCCAGTATGAGAACGCCGAGAACGCTGCGGCCTACTGCCGCCAGGTGTACGACGCCGGGTATTCGCCCATCTGCCCGGTGCTGTTCCTGCCTACTTTTCTGAAGGACGAAATCCCCCAGGAACACAAGGACGGGCTGGATATGGCGCGGGACTACCTGCGCCGGTCCCATGTGCTGGTGGTCTGCGGCCACGGTATCGACGAGACTGTGAAGAATGACATTGCCACCGCCGAGCGCCTGCGGATCACCGCCACCACCCTGGACGGCATTTTGACCGTGAATGGCCAGGGGCGCGGGAAAGGAGGCGCACGCCATGCCTGAGCGTAAGACTGTGGGCCAGCTGATGGAGGAAATGCGCCTCAAGGCCGGGGCGCAGAACTATCACGGCCATGATTACATGGATTTGGAGCGGTTTGCCGAGGACACCCGGCACATGATTATTTTCGATGTGCTGACCTATGATTCCCCGGTGGGCTGGAAAGGCGAACGAACCCGCCTGTTTCTGACGGAGGCCGGATACCAGAAAAGCCTGGAGAACCAGGAAAAGGGCCACATCAAGATTCTCAGCCATGCCAAGGTGCGCCAGGGCCATCTGTACTATGACCGCTCCGACCAGCTGCGCTGAAAGGAGCCTGCCATACTGAAACACCTGCTGCGGCGGCTGGTGGTCCCGCCTTAGTATCAAGCGCCACCCCTGCAAAATCCGTGGAAAGGAGGCGAGAAAAATGCAGGAGGAAGTGGAAAACAGGACTTTGACGCTGGCAGTCAGCGGAACGAAGTTCACCGGGCGGCTGTTGAAAGCCGCCATCACCAAGTACCTTGCCTACCGCAAGGAAAAGAAGCTGCAAAAGCAGAAAAGCCGGGATACCCCCGTAATTCCCCACGGCAAGCAGACCGTGAAACAGCTGATCGGCCAGAATCAGGGTGTTTCCAACATCGAGATCACCGACCCCTCCATCAAGGAGTTTGAGAAGATCGCCCGGAAATACGGCGTGGACTATGCGGTGAAGAAGGACCGCAGCAACTCCCCGCCCAAGTACCTGATCTTTTTCAAAGGCCGGGATGCGGATGCCCTGACCGCTGCCTTTACCGAGTACACCGGCAAGAAGGTCAGAAAGGCGCAAAAAACAGAGCGTCCGTCCGTGCTGGCAAAGCTGAGCCAGTTCAAAGAGCTGGTGAAACACGCCGTCGTGGACCGGAACAAGCGGAAGGAGCTGGAACGATGAAAAAGCAGCTGGACATCAAGAAGCCCCTTTTGCTGAATTTGCCCTATATCCTGATGGGGCTGTTTGCTACCAACTTCGGGGAGGCGTGGCGGATGGCCGTGGGTGCGGACGCTTCGGCAAAAATGCTCTCGTTCTTCTCCACGCTGCCGGTGGCGCTGGCCAGCTGGTGGCCCAGCCTGCACCCCCTGGACCTGCTGGTGGGCCTGTGCTGCGGCGCTGGCCTGCGGCTGGCGGTCTATCTTAAAAGCAAGAACGCCAAGAAGTATCGCCACGGCATGGAGTACGGGTCCGCCCGATGGGGAACCCATGAGGACATCGCGCCTTACATCGACCCGGTGTTCCAGAACAATGTGATTCTGACGAAAACCGAGAGCCTGACCATGAACAGCCGCCCCAAGGACCCTAAGACCGCCAGAAACAAAAATGTTCTGGTGATCGGCGGCTCCGGTTCCGGCAAGACCCGGTTTTGGCTGAAGCCGAACCTGATGCAGATGCACAGCTCTTATGTGGTGACAGACCCCAAAGGCACCATCCTGGTGGAGTGCGGCAAAATGCTTCAGCGCGGCACCCCCAAGCTGGGCAAGGACGGCAAGCCCATGAAGGATAAGCGCGGCAAGGTCATCTATGAGCCGTACCGGATCAAAGTCCTCAACACCATCAACTTCAAAAAAAGTATGCACTACAACCCTTTTTCGTATATTCACAGCGAGAAAGACATTTTGAAGCTGGTCACGACGCTGATCGCCAATACCAAGGGAGAGGGCAAGGCCGGGGACGATTTTTGGGTCAAGGCGGAGACGCTGCTGTACTGCGCCCTTATCGGGTATATCCACTACGAGGCTCCGGTGGAGGAACAGAATTTCTCCACCCTCATCGAGTTCATCAACGCGATGGAGGTCCGGGAGGATGACGAGGAGTTCAAGAACCCGGTGGACCTGATGTTTGACGCGCTGGAGGCGGAGAAGCCCAACCACTTCGCCGTCCGCCAGTACAAGAAGTACAAGCTGGCTGCTGGCAAAACCGCAAAATCCATTCTGATTTCCTGCGGCGCGCGCCTCGCCGTGTTCGACATTGCGGAGTTGCGGGAGGTCACTTCCTACGACGAGCTGGAGCTGGACACCCTGGGAGACCAAAAAACCGCCCTGTTCCTCATTATGAGTGACACCGACGATAGCTTTAACTTCCTGATCTCCATGTGCTACACCCAGCTGTTCAATCTGCTCTGCGAAAAAGCGGACGATGTGTACGGCGGGCGGCTGCCGGTTCATGTGCGGTGTCTCATTGACGAGTGCGCCAACATCGGCCAGATTCCCAAGCTGGAGAAACTGGTCGCCACCATCCGCAGTCGTGAGATTTCCGCCTGCCTGGTGCTGCAAGCACAGTCCCAGCTCAAAGCTATTTACAAGGACAACGCCGATACCATCATCGGCAACATGGATACCTCCATCTTCCTGGGCGGCAAGGAGCCGACCACCCTCAAGGAGCTGGCCGCCGTGCTGGGCAAGGAGACCATCGACACCTACAACACCGGCGAGAACCGTGGGCGGGAAACCTCCCACTCTCTCAACTACCAGAAGCTCGGCAAAGAGCTTATGAGCCAGGATGAACTGGCCGTCATGGACGGCGGCAAGTGTATCCTCCAGCTGCGTGGTGTGCGGCCTTTCCTCTCGGACAAGTACGACATCACCAAGCACCCCAATTACCCATACACCGCCGACGCGGACCCCAAGAATGCCTTTGACATCGAGGCGTTCCTGTCCACCCGGCTCAAACTCAAGCCCAACGAGGTCTACGATGTGTACGAAGTAGACGCAGAGGGCGCGTAAATCTGTTCCGCTGTGAAAGGAGTGATCGTATCTACCCGCCTCAACCGCCCCTTTGGGGCCATTGGCGTACAAAGCGGACAATCACCAAAAAATAATGAAAAAAGGAGGACAGCCGGAATCAGCCCCCGGAAACCGGGCGGCAGATTGTTCCGGCTTTTGTATGCCTATGAATGACTAAATCAACCTTTTCAAATGATTCCGGCTAATTTTGTATATGGCATTTTTCAATCAGGCTATCACCGTTCTTCAGACCCTCGTTATCGCCCTCGGTGCCGGTCTGGGCATCTGGGGCGTCATCAACCTGCTGGAAGGTTACGGCAACGACAACCCCGGCGCGAATGCTCATGTGTCATAAAGAAACACACAAGAGATTGATAGACAGCAGCCTACTATTCCGTAAATTTTGTTTCAGGACTTTCTTTTTCAATGCCGATATGCTATAATATTTCTATTCCAAGTAAGGAGTTAAAAATATGCGGCAAGGTATTCTTAATTAACTATAATCAAATAGTGGGAACAAAGAATTGTAACCGTCCCTTGCAAGGGGCTTAGTTTTTTGTACCCTTTTTAAGAATACTTTTGCCTTATATATTTGACATATCAAAAGAGCGACCGCTGCTTGCAGTGCGTTGTATGTATGTGTATGTCTATTCGCTATATCCCCAGCGGTAAAAGTATTTTGCTGCTGGGGATTTTTATGCCCTTTGGGGGCTGAATGGAGGACAAACACATGAAAATAATCAATATCGGCATTCTTGCTCATGTAGACGCAGGAAAAACGACTTTGACAGAAAGCCTGCTCTATACCAGCGGAGCCGTTCCGGAATTAGGGAGTGTAGATAAGGGAACAACGCGGACAGACACCATGCTGTTGGAACGCCAGCGTGGGATTACCATTCAAACGGCCGTCACTTCTTTCGGCTGGAAGAATTATAAGATCAATATTGTCGATACCCCCGGCCATATGGACTTTTTGGCGGAAGTATATCGCTCACTTGCTGTTCTTGACGGAGCAATTTTAGTAGTTTCCGCAAAGGACGGCGTGCAGGCACAAACACGGGTACTGTTCCATGCGCTCCAGAAAATGAAAATCCCAACGATTATTTTTGTAAATAAGATAGACCAGGAGGGCATTGACTTACAGAGCGTTTATCAAAATATCAGAGAAAAACTTTCTGATGATGTCATGGTTATGCAAGATGTTTCGCTCACTCCGGAAGTGTCTCTGACAGACATTGAGGATATAGAAAAATGGGATTCTATTATTGCTGGAAATGATGAACTTTTGGAAAAATATATTGCGGGGGAACCTTTGAAAATACAAGATTTACAGAGGGAGAAATGCAGAAGAATGCAAAACGGTTCCCTGTTTCCTATTTATCATGGGAGTGCAAAGAACAATATCGGAACTGAAAAGCTGATTGAAGTGATTGCAGAAACATTTACTTCTGGTGCGGACAACGATCAATCCGAGCTATGCGGAAGCGTTTTTAAAATCGAGTACACAGACCAGAAAAAGCGGCTCGTTTATTTGCGGTTATACAGCGGGACACTTCATTTACGGGATACGATTCTCCTGCCCCAAAATCAAAAACTAAAAATCACAGAAATGAGGATTCCGTCAAACGGAGAGATTATACCGGCGGACACAGCCTGTTGCGGAGAAATTGTTATTTTGACCAATGACACTCTGAAGCTGAATGATACTCTCGGAAATGTAGAACTTTTGCCGCGCAAGGCATGGGAAAAAAATCCGATTCCTTTGCTTCGGACGACGGTGGAGCCGCAAAATCAGGAACAAAGAGACCTCCTGCTGAATGCCCTGACGGAAATTGCAGATACAGATCCGCTGTTGCATTACTATGTGGATACGATAACGCATGAAATCATCATTTCTTTTTTAGGAAAAGTCCAGTTAGAGGTTGTATGCTCTCTGTTAGTAGAGCGATACCATGTGAACATAAATGTGAAAGAACCTACGGTCATTTATCTGGAAAGGCCATTAAAAACAGCCAGTTACACGATTCATATTGAAGTGCCGCCGAATCCGTTTTGGGCATCCATTGGCTTAACTGTAACGCCACTTCCTGCCGGAAGTGGAACCCGGTTTAAAAGCAAAGTATCTCTCGGCTATTTAAACCAAAGTTTTCAAAATGCCGTTATGGAAGGGGTGCGTTATGGAATGGAGCAAGGCTTATACGGTTGGGAAGTGACAGATTGTGAAATTTGTTTTGACTATGGAGTTTATTACAGTCCAGTTAGTACCCCCGCAGATTTTCGTTCCCTTGCTCCTATCGTGTTAGAACAGGCATTGAAAAGAGCAGGAACACAATTATTGGAACCATACCTTTCCTTTACCCTTTTTGCACCGCAGGAATATATTTCACGGGCTTATAATGACGCACCGAAGTATTGTGCAGTGATTGAATCAACCTTGCTTAAAAATGATGAAGTTATTTTTACGGGAGAAATCCCCGCCCGCTGCATCGGCGAATATAGGAATGATTTAAATTTTTATACAAATGGGAGAAGCGTCTGCCTTACCGAATTAAAAGGGTACCAAGAAATTTCCGGGGAGCCTGTATTGCAGCCACGCCGTCCTAACAGCCGTTTAGATAAGGTTCGGCATATGTTTCAGAAAATAACGTAATATTTTGTGCGTTATCACGGATAAAAATCTTTGAATATAAGGAGAGTCTATGTTAGTTTTGTTTTCAAGTCGGTTTTGTGTAAACTTATATTGAGCAAACGGCCTTTATTTATAACCCGACTAATTTTGTATGCTAATGTCGAGCATATCTTTCTAAATTGTGATATTCCTATTCGGAAGGAGGGGCAATGTGTTAAAGAAATTGAATGACGCGATGGACTATATTGAAGCGCACCTGGAGGACGAGTTTTTACTTGAGAAGATTTCTGAGCATATAAATGTTTCAGATTATCATTTTAGAAAAATATTTTTTGCGCTTACCAATATGACGCTGAATGAGTATGTAAAAAACAGACGACTTTCAGAAGCTAACAAAGAATTGTTGCAGGGGGCGCAGGTAACAGATGTCGCTTATCAATATGGGTATCAATCCGTAGACGGATTTACACGTGCCTTTAAAAAATGGAGCGGTATCTTACCGTCACAAGTCGCAAAGTTGAAACAATGTAAATCATGCCAAAAGTTACAATTTGTTGTAACTATGAAGGGAGGAACTTTAATGGAATATAAAATTGTTGAAAAACCTGCTTTTACGTTTGCAGGTGTAAGTAAACGAGTGCCGTTACAATATGAGGGAGTAAACAACGCTATTTTGGAACTGGCACAAAGCATAACACAGGAACAGAAAGAAGAAATGCACCGGTTGCAAAACATTGAGCCATATGAAACTGTAAATGTTTCCTATGAATCAGATACGAACTTTCTTGAAGAAGCTGGTGAATTAACGCATTTAATTGGAGTTTTAACAACTAAAAATGACATTAGCAGTAATCTGGACACATTTCCTGTTAAAGCTCATACGTGGGCAGTTTTTCCAAATGAAGGAATCTTCCCGTTTACTTTGCAGGATACAATGGCAAGAATCTACTCCGAATGGTTTATGACGGCAGATTATGAACTGGCAGAGCCGTTTTCTTTCTCTTTTACAAAAATGGACGACAAAAAGCCCAACTACGCATACAGTGAAATTTGGATTCCAGTAACAAAAAAAGAATAAGCAATTACACTCAAATAGGAAAGCCAGCCGAGCCAGCGGGCAGTCAAGATAAACGGCGCATATGCGCCGCTGTTGACAGCCCCGCCCGCCTTTGCTGGTAGGCAATCAAGGGGCGACAGCAAGGGGTGCTGCCGCCCTCTGATATTATAAATGAAACCCGTCAACCATACAACGCCCTATGTGGGAGAAAGGGGGAATCATCTATGCCTTGCACAGAAGCATACAAAGAACACATCATGTACACGTTCAATGGCTTTGCAAGACCGTCATACACTATGCGGCTATCAACGCATGGCGTGACAGGAGCAGACGGCGGCAAAAAGAAATATCCCTTGAATACCTCACAGAAGAAAAGTTTTACCCTTTAGGCACAACAGACGAATATTTTGAAGCACCCCATGAAGAACACCCTATAACGATATGCGGTCAGGCAGTTATCCTCACCAATGGAAAACTTGCCGCCGTCCTGTTATCCCTGCCACAGAAAAACCGGGAAATCATTTTCCCTTATTTTTTCAAAAATGGGCTTACAATGGGTGAAAAATTCGAAAACCAAAGTATGATGAGGCAGGTATTGAAATGAAAGTTGTTTCTATATTAAATAAAAATAATGATTACCAGAGATTTGAAGTATTGAAGCATAATCGAAATAAAAGATATAAATATAATCAATTTATTGTTGAAGGCGTAAGAAGTTTAAATGAAGCGGTTAAAAATAACTGGAAGATTATTTCTTTTATTTATGACAAGAATAATCTGTCAGGCTGGGCAAAACATATGATAGAAACAGTAAAAACAGAAGTCAATTATACTCTTACGGCACAGTTGCTAAAGGAATTAAGTGGAAAAGAAGAAACTTCTGAATTATTGGCTATTATTGAAATGAGGGAAGACAGGTTAGAAAATGTTGCGTTATCTTCCAATCCATTTATTGTGTTATTTGACAGGCCCTCTAATAAAGGAAATTTAGGTACGATGATACGTTCATGTGATGCGTTGGGAGTAGATATGTTGATAATTACTGGACATGCGGTTGATTTGTATGAGCCTGATGTAATTGTTTCGGCGATGGGTTCTTTTTTCAATCTTCCGGTGATTCGAATCATTCACAATGAGGATTTATATAAATTCGTTGAAAGCCTTAGAATAAAATACCCTGGCTTTAAGATCATAGGCACAACAGCCCACCACGAAAAGCCTATCTATCATGAGGACTTGAAAACCCCGGTTATGTTAATGATGGGAAATGAAACCATGGGATTAAATAAGGCATTTAAGGAATATTGTGATGTTTTATGTACGATTCCTATGGCTGAAGATTCCTATGCCAGTTCTTTCAATGTCAGTTGTGCTGCATCTATAATGATGTATGAAATAGTAAGACAACGAATGAATTAGACAGCATAACCCTTTTGAGAGTGAGCCAGAGAAAAGGGAGGAGCAGGCGTTCTACCTCAAAAGTCTGCAAATAAAAAAAGAATAAGCAATTACACTCAAATGGCAAAGCCAGCCGAGCCAGTCAACAGTCAAGATGAACGGCGCATATGCGCCGCCGTTGACAGCCCCGCCCGCCTTTGCAGATAGGCAATCAAGGGGCGACAGCAAGGAGTGCTGCCGCCCCGCACTATTATTCAGAGAGGGGGAATTTCCATGACCGAAGATGAAGCCTACAAAGTGCATATCCAGTACACATTCAATGCCTTTTGCAAGATTGTCATTCGTCACGCAGCCATAGATATAATCTTAAAGCTGCGCCGGAGGTGGGAACGGGAAGTTTCTCTTGACTATCTGATGAATGAGAAGTTTGTCCAGCTTGCCGAACCGGAGCAGCTTGAAGAATATCTTTTTACCGCCTGCGGCCAGACCGCCGTTCTGTACCATGCGGAACTTGCCGCCGCCCTTGCCCTCTTGCCGGAGCAGACACAGGAAGAGATTTTCCGTTACTATTTCCTGCGCCAGCCGCAGCGAGTGATCGGCGTACATATTGGCCGGACACGCAGCACAGCGGGGCGGCATATCCAGCTTGCCTTGCAGCGGCTACGGCGGCTCATGGAGGGAAAAGACCATGAGTAAACTTCTCCCCTATGAAACAATCGTCAAAGCCCATGAGGGCGACCCGGACGCAATCGACACCGTCCTTTCCCACTATGCCGGATATATCCGCTACTTTTCCAAAGTACACGGTCAGGTTAACGCCGAGGTTGAGGAATATGTGAAGCAGCAGCTAATCTCCGCACTATTCAAGTTTCGCTTTGACCGATAAGCCCCAAAACTGAATACCAGCCGCCCACCAGCGGCCAGTGAAAGCAGTAAGTCTGAAAAAGATTTGCTGCTTTTTTTGTTGTCCATTTGGCAAAATCGCAAAGTCACCCGTAGTAGGTAGGTGAAGCCAGAAAAAGCTGCCTGCTCCGTTTGGCAAATTTCAAAACGCAGTGTTGTAGGGAGTGAAAGGAAAAATTCTCTGCCCCGTAGGTTGCCAAAATCCTGTTTCCCGGATTACTAAGGCAAAAGAAAATTTGAAAAATCCCCGGACAGCGGGTAGCTGGCGGCCTTTTGAATGTATCTTTGGCGAAAGAAAAAAAAGACCGCGCACAGCGGGCTGAAAGCCCCGCCCCGTTCGCTCTATGTACGGAAAAGCCCGGACAGGGGCAGTCTGCGGCTTACTAAGAGCAAGTTTCTACCACGGTGCCAAAATCCGCAATTCTGCGGTTTTGCCCCTCGCGGGAAACTTGTTGGGGAGTGCCTTCCCCAAACCCTGCTTTGCGCCCTTGCGGGCGAAAAAACTGAAAACAGTTTTTGTTATTTTCCAAAAAGTTGCCCAATGGGAGAAGTAGAGAGTTTTTTACCCCAAACGCAAAAAAATTTTTGTTATTTCCCGAAAAGTTCAGCAATGAAAGGGGTAGAGAGATTTCTCCGCCCAAAGTAGAAAAAAGTTGCCCAATAGGAGGAGTGAGGGGAAAAATTCTCCGCCCAAAATCCGAAAAAATTCAGCAATAGGAATAGTGAGAGGAGGTTTTCAGCCTATGCCGAAGCGATACAACACACCCCACCGCAGCCGCGTTGTGAAAACCCGGCTGTCCGAAGATGAATACGCCGACTTCACAGCGCGGCTTGCGCCCTATGGTATCAGCCAGTCCGAATTTCTCCGGCAGGCGATACGGCGCACCGCCATACGCCCCGTTATCCATGTATCAGCGGTCAATGACGAGCTGCTTTCCGCTGTCGGGAAACTCACAGCCGAGTACGGCAAAATCGGCGGCAACCTTAACCAGATAGCCCGGTGTCTGAACGAGTACGGCGCACCCTACAACGCGCTGTCCGGCGAGGTACGCGCCGCCATAGCCGACCTTGCCGCCCTCAAGTATGAAGTCTTACAGAAAGTAGGTGACGCGGTTGGCAACACTCAAGCATATCAACTCTAAAAACGCCGACTACGGAGCCGCCGAACAGTATCTGCTGTTTGAGCATGACGAGTTTACCATGAAGCCCGTCCTTGATGAAACCGGCAGGCTTATCCCCCGCGAGGACTACCGGCTGTCCACGCTGAACTGCGGCGGGGAGGATTTTGCCGTTGCGTGTATGCGGGCAAATCTCCGCTATGAGAAAAACCAGCGGCGGGAAGATGTGAAAAGCCACCACTATATCATCAGCTTTGACCCACGGGACGGGCCGGACAACGGCTTGACCGTAGACCGGGCGCAGGCATTGGGCGAGAAGTTTTGCGCCGAACATTTCCCCGGCCACCAAGCCCTTGTATGCACTCACCCGGACGGGCATAACCACAGCGGCAATATCCATGTGCATATCGTCATTAACAGCCTGCGGATTGAGGAAGTGCCGTTCCTGCCCTACATGGACAGGCCAGCCGACACGAAAGCCGGGTGCAAGCACCGCTGTACCGACGCGGCCTTGCGCTACTTCAAGTCCGAAGTCATGGAGATGTGCCACCGGGAGGGGCTTTATCAAATCGACCTCTTGAACGGCAGCAAGAACCGCGTCACAGACCGAGAGTATTGGGCGCAGAAAAAGGGACAGGCCGCGCTGGATAAGCAGAACGCCCCCATGATTGCAGGCGGTATCACGCCCCGGCAGACCAAGTTTGAAACGAACAAGGAGAAGCTGCGGCAGACCATACGCGCCGCGCTGTCTGCGGCGGCCTCATTCGAGGACTTTTCCTCTCTGCTGCTGCGGGAGGGCGTGGCCGTCAAGGAGAGCCGGGGGCGGCTTAGTTACCTCACGCCAGACAGGACAAAGCCCATTACCGCCCGCAAGCTGGGCGACGATTTTGAACGCGCCGCTGTCCTTGCCGTTTTGGAACAGAACGCCGCCAGAACCGCAGAAAAGGCCGCAGCTATATCCAGTACGCCGCCCTCTATCAAAGACCAACTGCGGGCAGACAGAGCCGCCCGAACCGCCCCGAATGTGCAGCGGCTTGTGGACATTGAGCAGAAGAAAGCCGAGGGCAAAGGCCGGGGCTATGAACGCTGGGCGACCATGCACAACCTCAAACAGATGGCCGCGACGCTGAATGTGTATCAGGAATACGGCTTTACTTCCCCGGAGCAGTTAGAAGCCGCCGTTGATACTGCCTATCAGGAAATGCGCCAGACCAGCGGCGAACTGAAAGCACTGGAAACGAAGCTGCAAGGGAAAAAGGAATTGCAGCGGCAGGTGCTTGCCTACGCCAAGACCAAGCCCGCCCGCGACGGGCTGAAAGCGCAGAAATCCGAGAAAGCCCGCGCCGCATACCGGCAGGCGCATGAGAGCGACTTTATCATAGCCGACGCAGCCGCCCGGTATTTCAAGGCGCATGGTATTACCAAGCTGCCCGCCCGGAAAGCGTTGCGGGACGAGATCGAGCAGCTTGTTTCCAAGAAATCCGGCCTGTATAACACCTACCACGAACAGAAACAGCGGTATGCGGAGTTGCAGACCGTCAAGCGGAACATCGACCAGATTTTGCGCCGGGAGGAACCCCGCCGCAGAAAGGAGCAGAGCCATGAACGATAAGCTGCCCCGCATGGACTACCGACAGCACCGGCGGGCGCGGCGGCTGGTGCATGAGTGCTGTAACTACGATGGAGGGAACTGTCTGCTGTTAGATGACGGGGAGCCTTGCGTGTGCGTCCAGAGCATTTCCCTTTCCCTCATGTGCCGGTGGTTCCGTGTGGCTGTCCTGCCCCTTGACGGGGAACTGGCCGCAGCCCTCTTGTACCGGGGGAGCCGGAAACGGTGCGCCGTCTGCGGCGCGGCCTTTGTCCCCAAATCCAACCGGGGAAAATACTGCCCCGACTGCGCCGGACGCATGAAGAAAATCAAAGCCGCCGAGCGAAAACGGAAACAAAGGCATAAATGTCACGCTTTAGAGCCTTTCAAACCCGCATAAATCAAGGCTTTTTTCGTGGGTGTCAAAGGGTGTGCGATACATTTATCCTTTTCCTCCGGAAACGGCGTTCTAAATGCGTACAAACCGCCAAAATCAACCCGAACACAGGGAGGTGATACTATCGCTGATTATATCACGGCAGACACGAAGCTGCCCGCCTATCTGCCCTATCCCCGTTTCCTGTTCAAAATGGAGATTTCCCAGACCGCCAAGCTGCTCTATGCGCTGCTGTTAGACCGCTCCACCCTCTCCCAGAAGAACAAGTGGCAGGACGACGAGGGCAGGATTTATATTATCTATCCCATCGCGGAGATAGCCGAAATACTGGATAAAGGCAGCACCACCATAAAGGGGGCGCTTAACGAACTGGACATGGCGGGGCTTTTGGAACGGGAACGGGGCGGCTTCTCCGCACCGAACCGGCTATATGTGAAAGTGCCGCGTGTGCCACAGGTACAGTTTTCCGACCAACTGATGGCCGGAAATCCGACCCTCACAGAGCCGGAAAACCGACCTACTGATGGTCAGAAAACCGACCTTATGATGGTCGGAAAACCGTCCCCTAACCAAACTACTATAAACAACCTTACAGAGAACCAAACAATGGGAGCGAGTGGGGAGCCGCCCGCAGCTTTTGGCAGATACCAGAATATTTTTCTGTCACAGACCGAATACGACGAGTTGCAGGCAGAGTACCCCGACAGGCTGGAACGGTTCATCGAGGAATTGAGCCAGTATATCGCCGCCACCGGGAAAGATTACCGCAACTATGCCGCCGCTGTCCGTATGTGGGCAGACCGGGACAGAAAGGGAGCCGCAAAACAGGGCGTCCCCGATTACTCATTCAAGGAGGGAGAGAGCCTATGAACACCACATTTTCAGAAATGATTGACAGATTGACCGCCACCACCCCGGAGCAGGAGGACTACACCGGCGAGGACGGTTTACTGTACTGCGGCAAGTGCCATAAGCCGAAAGAAGCCTATTTTGCGCCGGACAAGGCCGCTATCTTTGGCCGTGACCGCCACCCGGCAGAGTGCGACTGCCAGAGAGCCGCCCGCGAGGAACGGGAAGCCGCCGAGAAACGGCAAAAGCACCTTGACACCGTAGAGGACTTGAAACGCCGGGGCTTTACCGACCCCGCCATGCGGGACTGGACTTTTGAGAACGACAACGGCCAGAACCCGCAGGCAATCCGGGCGCGCAACTATGTGAAGAACTGGGAACGGGCTTACGCCGGGAATGTGGGCTGCCTGTTCTGGGGGAGCGTCGGCACCGGCAAGAGTTACCTTGCGGGCTGTATCGCAAACGCCCTCATGGAGAAAGAAATCCCCGTCTATATGACGAATTTTGCCCTTATCCTCAATGACCTTGCCGCCAGCTTTGAGGGCAGGAATGAATATATTTCCCGTCTTTGCCGCTATCCGCTGCTAATCCTTGACGACTTCGGTATGGAGCGCGGGACAGAATACGGGCTGGAACAGGTTTTCCATGTGATTGACAGCCGTTACCGCAGCCGCAAGCCGCTGATCGTCACGACCAACCTCACGCTTTCAGAGTTGCAGCACCCAAAAGACACCGCCCATTCCCGGATTTATGACCGGGTGCTGGAAATGTGTCCCCCGGTGTGCTGTACCGGCGGCAATTTCCGCAAAAAGGCCGCACAGGACAAGCTGGGGCTTTTGAAAGAACTGATGAACGAGTGAAAGGAGTATTGCCTATGGCAGATAACAAGCAGCCCGACACCCGCACCGCCCGCCGCCCCGACTGTGTGACGGAAATCCGCATGGGCAATTCCGTCCTTGTCGTGTCCGGCTATTTCAAGAAAGACACTACCACCACCGCCGCCGACAAAATGGCGCGGGTACTGGAAGCGGAAGCCGCTGCTACACAAAAACCGGCGATTTGACAAGCTGTAAAGAAGCAGATTTGACACTTTTGCCGCTATACAACCAGCCCTGTTCCGTGGTACAATGAAACCACGGAATAGTGGGGCTGGCTGTCGGAAACGGAGGATTTTATGTTAAGACAAGCCACCCAAAACCTCATTACCGCCCTTTATCCGAGATTGTCCCATGAGGACGAATTGCAAGGCGAGAGTAATTCCATATCGAACCAAAAACGGATACTCGAAACCTTTGCAAAACAGAATGGCTTTACCAACCTGCGCTGGTACACCGACGACGGCTATTCCGGCGCGAACTTTCAAAGGCCCGGTTTTCAAGCCATGCTTGCAGACATTGAAGCCGGGAAAGTGGGTACGGTCATCGTCAAGGACATGAGCCGGTTAGGGCGTAACTACTTGCAGGTGGGATTTTACACGGAAATGCTGTTCCCTCAAAAGGGAGTGCGTTTTATCGCTGTCAACGACAATGTGGACAGCGCAAACGGCGGCATGGACAACGATTTTACCCCTCTGCGAAATCTGTTCAACGAATGGCTGGTGAGAGATACGAGCAAGAAAATCAAGGCAGTAAAACGAGCAAAAGGCATGAGCGGCAAGCCCGTTACCAGCAAGCCGGTGTATGGCTACCTCATGGACGAGGACGAGAACTATATCGTTGACGAGGAAACCGCGCCGGTAGTCAAGCAGATATACCAGCTTTGCCTTGCCGGGAACGGCCCGACCAAGATTGCCCGTATGCTTACGGAGCAGCAAATCCCCACGCCGGGGACGCTGGAATATCAGCGGACTGGCAGCACACGCCGCTATCACCCCGGCTATGAGTGCAAATGGGCGACAAATACCGTTGTCCACCTGTTGGAAAACCGGGAGTACACCGGCTGTCTGGTAAACTTCAAGACGGAGAAGCCCTCTTACAAGACCAAGCACAGCGTAGAGAACCCCATCGAGAAGCAGGCCATTTTCCCGAACCACCATGAGCCGATTATCGACACGGAAACATGGGAGCGCGTGCAGGAGTTACGCAAGCAGCGCAAACGCCCGAACCGCTATGATGAAGTGGGGCTGTTCTCCGGTATGCTGTTCTGCGCCGACTGCGGCCATGTGATGTACCAGCAGCGGTATCAGAACAAGAACCGCAAGCAGGACTGTTACATCTGCGGCAGCTACAAGAAGCGCACCCGCGACTGTACGGCGCACTTTATCCGCACCGACCTGTTGACCGCCGGTGTCCTCTCCAATCTCCGGCAAGTGACCGAGTATGCCGCCAAGCATGAGAGCCGCTTTGTGAAGCTGCTTATCCAGCAGAACGAGATCGGCGGCAAGAGAAAGACCGCCGCAGCCACGAAGCAGCTTGAACAGGCACAGGAGCGCATTTCTGAAGTGAGCCGCATAATCAAGCGGCTGTATGAGGACAATGTGAACGGCAAAATCAGCGACGAGCGTTTCATGGAACTGTCGGCAGACTATGAGCAGGAACAGCGGGAACTGAAAGACCGCGCCGCCGCTTTGCA
>NZ_NFLF01000012.1 GCF_002160765.1 Lachnoclostridium sp. An138 | reverse complement strand
ATAGATGGGAATCAGGATGAGGGGAGTACCTCTTAGAAGTCCTTACCATCTATACCAAAAAAGAATAAGTCTGTAAGCTGTTTTTCTTGCTTACAAACTTATTATACGAGGAGGTTCAGCCTGGAGATCCGGTTATGCGTCTTGAAAAGTAAACGGTACAAAGCAGTGTAAAGGGCATTTTTAAAAAGCTCATATGTAAGAGTAAAAACGGGCATGAGTTCTCAGACAGGGGATTCATGTCCGTTTGCCATATTTGTAAAAAAGGAGAACACAGAAAAAATATAAAAAAAGAATAAATTCTGAAAAATCTGTTGACAAATAAAATAAACAGCATTAATATAATATCCGTAGGTTAGCACTCGATATGAGTGAGTGCTAATAATAAAAGGAACGAAACAGATCCAAGGAGGAATAGAAATGAAATTAGTACCATTAGGTGACAGAGTTGTACTGAAGCAGTTTGAGGCAGAGGAGACCACAGCGTCCGGCATCATCCTGGCAAGCAAGGCTCAGGAGAAGCCGCAGCAGGCAGAAGTAATTGCGGTAGGACCTGGCGGAATGGTAGACGGAAAAGAAGTTACCATGCAGGTAAAGCCGGGTGACAAGGTGATCTATTCCAAATATGCCGGAAATGAAGTAAAGATGGGCGATGAGGAATACATCATTGTAAAGCAGAACGATATCCTTGCGATTGTAGAATAATAAAGAGAGAATAAGACTGGAGGAATCTTAAAATGGCAAAGGAAATTAAGTATGGCGTAGATGCGAGAACCGCATTGGAGGCTGGCGTTGACAAGCTGGCTGATACTGTAAGAGTAACACTTGGACCCAAAGGAAGAAACGTAGTTCTTGACAAGCAGTACGGCGCACCCCTTATCACAAACGACGGTGTGACCATCGCAAAAGAGATTGAGCTTGAGGATGCTTTTGAGAACATGGGCGCTCAGCTTGTAAAGGAAGTAGCGACCAAGACGAACGACGTAGCCGGAGACGGTACGACCACCGCTACCGTTCTTGCTCAGGCTATGATTCATGAAGGAATGAAGAACCTGGCAGCAGGAGCAAACCCCATCGTTCTGAGAAAGGGTATGAAGAAAGCTACCGACGCCGCTGTTGAGGCGATTGCCAAGATGAGCAGCAAGGTAAGCGGAAAGCATCAGATTGCAAGAGTTGCAGCCGTATCTTCCGGAGATGAGGAAGTAGGAAACATGGTAGCAGATGCTATGGAGAAGGTTTCCAACGACGGCGTTATCACCATTGAGGAGTCCAAGACCATGAAGACCGAGCTGGACCTGGTAGAAGGTATGCAGTTCGACCGCGGATATATTTCCGCTTACATGGCTACCGACATGGAGAAGATGGAAGCAAATCTGGATAATCCGTATATCCTGATTACAGATAAGAAGATTTCCAATACCCAGGAGATTCTGCCGCTGCTGGAGCAGATCGTACAGTGCGGAAGAAAGCTTCTGATTATCGCAGAGGACATCGAGGGCGAGGCTCTGACGACTCTGGTAATGAACAAGCTGCGCGGAACCTTCGTAGTAGTAGGTGTAAAGGCTCCGGGCTACGGCGACAGAAGAAAAGAAATGCTGCGTGACATCGCTATCCTGACAGGCGGACAGGTGATTTCCGAGGAGCTTGGACTGGAGCTTAAGGATGCTACCCTGGATATGCTGGGAACCGCAAAATCCGTTAAGGTTCAGAAGGAGAACACAATTATCGCAGAGGGCGCAGGCTCCAAGGAAGAGATCGACAAGAGAATCGCTCAGATTCGCGCTCAGATCGAGGAGACCACTTCTGACTTCGATCGCGAGAAGCTGCAGGAGAGACTTGCAAAACTGGCTGGCGGTGTGGCAGTTATCCGCGTAGGCGCTGCTACCGAGACCGAGATGAAGGAAGCAAAGCTTCGTATGGAAGATGCTCTGGCGGCTACAAGAGCGGCTGTAGAGGAAGGCATCATCGCAGGCGGCGGATCTGCTTATATCCACGCAACCAAGGAAGTTGCGAAGCTGCTTGATACCACAGATGGCGATGAGAAGACAGGCGTAAAGGTTATCCTGAAGGCTCTGGAGGCTCCGCTGTACCACATCGCTGCAAACGCAGGACTGGAAGGCTCCGTTATCATCAACAAGGTAAAAGAGAGCGAGCCGGGCATCGGCTTCGACGCTCTGCGTGAGGAGTATGTAGACATGGTGAAGGAAGGCATTCTGGACCCGGCAAAGGTTACCAGAAGCGCTCTGCAGAACGCTACCAGCGTAGCTTCTACTTTCCTGACCACCGAGAGCTGCGTAGCCAACATCAAAGAGCCGGTACCCGCAACACCCGCAGGCGGAATGGGCGGAATGATGTAATACATCAGCAGGAAACCAAGCGCCGCCAAAGGCGGCATTTGGTTTCACCTGATGTATTAACGACGGAACCTCAGCGCGCAGCGCTGTGATTGCGGAGCAATCAGCAGACGCAGTTTGCTGCGGCTGGGTTCCGGAGTATATAGAGGAACAAAAGGAAGCAAGTCCCGGCAGGTGATTTTCCTGCCGGGACTTATTTACTTTTGGACGAGGGCTTAACGACAGAACCCGGGGAAAATCACAGAACAGGCACACACAATCCACAGGAATGCCTGTCTACGAGAGTTTTCTTATAACGTTCCATTACAGGCCTGCTTTTATCCAACAGATATCCTGATTTCTCCAATTCAGAAAAACACATATTCCATGCGGTCTGAATGGCGACTGCTGTGTGGGGAATCAGAAAAGTTACATATTTGCCGCCCTCCAGCTTTCTGCACCTGACCTGATTTTGTGCAAGGCCGCGGCCTGGAGGCTGTTTGATACAGACATCATAGCGGCACTGGGCGGGTTCGGTTGTGCCCGGATTATCCATAGGGACTGCATAAATCACAGTATTTTCACCATACAGATTATTTTCTTTTATCCATTTCTTAAAAGTGTCCATCAGCCTATAATTTTCTATGCCATACTCACCGGTTCTTCTCATATAAATCACGTCAGAGGACGGTATTCTTTCCTGAGTGATGCCAAGATAGAATTTCAAAATCGTTTTCTCCAATCTTATAAAGTACATCGATGTCTGAACAAATCGTAATCCCAATTAAAATGATTTTCAAAAAATTTTTTAAAAGACTGTGGACAAATCCGTGTCATTCCAGCATCCGGATTCTCTTGCATCTTTCTCTGTCCAGTGCTATAATACCTATTATAAATTGCACAGAGAGACGGGGTGCTGGCGCAGAAAGCCGGCTGAGATTTGGAATAGAAGCTGTCCATGACCCGAAGAACCTGATGCGGATAATGCCGCCGTAGGAAATCGAAGGATTTTTTGAGGAGACGCCGTTATGGGGTCTCTTTTTCTGTGCAGCCAGCTTTTTTGAGAAAGGATGTGAAACGTTGATCCGCATGAAACTGCGGCGGGCAGAGGGGGAGCGCCCTGTGCTCTGTATGACAGCGATGGGAAGCCGTGTTCCGGCGTGAGAGGAGACCAGTAAGTCTCGACCGCTTTCTTTCGGGCTTTGAAAAAGCCCTGGCTGCTGCGTTCTGTCTGTGAACCGGACGAAGAAGCCGCATAGGAAAGGGAAGCGCCGCTGTCAATGACGTTTCCCGGAATCAAAGGAGTGAAAATTATGAGAATAAACGCAGGAACTGAAACGAAAAAAATGGTGCTGACAGCACTCTTTGCCTGTCTGGCCTATGTATTAAATACTTTTGTATATTTTCCGGCTATGGCCCCCTTCCAGCATTTTGTGGATGTGCTGGCGGCAGTGTTTGTAGGGCCCTGGTATGGGTTTGCGGCGGCTCTGATCTGTGGCTGCATGCGCATGATGTCGGGACGGACTATTCAGGCGGTAACCGGAGCCATTTTCGGGCCGATTCTTGGAGGACTGCTTTACCGGAAGACGAAAAATGTGTATCTGGTCTTTGCAGGCGAGGTGATAGGAACGGGATTTATCGGGGCGATGGCCTCTTATCCGTTGATGCGTCTGTTCTATGGCCTGGATGTTCAGTCACCCTTCTATTATATTCCTTTTTATACACCGGCGGCTCTGGTAGGCGGAGCCATGGGTGTGGCTGTGGTGCTGATTCTGAAAAAGACAAAAGTATTCAGCTGGATGCAGAGTGAAGTGGGATGAGGAGAATATCATGAATGATTTTACGGAATTGCCAGGATGCGTGAGAAGAAGCGCGCCGCTGGTACAGTGTATTACCAATTTCGTTACAGTCAATGACTGTGCCAATATCATACTGGCGGCGGGCGGCTCTCCTTCCATGGCTCATGACCCCGGAGAGGTGGAAGAAGCTGTGGAAAATGTACAGGCTCTTGTCTGTAATATGGGGGCTATCGGAGACGCAGAGAGCATGATTCTGGCTGGAAAAGCGGCGAACCGTCTGGGGAAACCGGTGGTTCTTGATCCGGTGGGCGCAGGAGGAACGACCCTTCGGCGTGAGACTGCGAGAAGGCTTCTGAAGGAGGTGCGTTTTTCCGTTATCCGCGGAAATGCGTCCGAGATCGGGTATCTGGCAGAAGGGAGAACCCGCGGAAGCGGTGTGGATGTAAGCCTTTCCGATGCCGTTACAGAAGCAAATCTGTCTTCAGCCGCGGAGATGGCTCACAATCTTGCAGAAAGGACAGGCAGCGTCATCGTGATCTCCGGGGAAATCGATTTGGTGTCGAATGGAAAAAAGACGGCAGTATTTCGAAATGGCTGCCCCACCATGGCGAGAATTACAGGAAGCGGTTGTATGCTGACGGCACTTACAGGAGCCTTCTGCGGAGCTATGCCGGAAGACAGCTTTCAGGCAGCCTGCGGAGCTGTGGCAGTTATGGGTGTCTGCGGGGGGCTGGCGGAAAAGCGCCGGATAGAGACGGGAGCCGGAAATGCCAGTTTCCGAACATATCTGATTGACGCGGTATTTAATCTGACAGAAGAACAGTTTGAGGAGGCAGTGCGATATGAAATATTCTAAAGAAGAGATCAGAAAAGCCATGCTGCTTTACGCGGTGACAGACCGGGCGTGGCTGAAAGAAGGGGAGCGCCTGACAGATGTATGCAGAAGCGTGCTGGAGCATGGAGCTACCTTTCTTCAGATTCGGGAAAAGGATCTGGATGAAAAAAGCTTTGAGCAGGAGGCTGGGGAGCTGAAGAAGCTTTGCGCGTCCCTGAAGGTGCCCTTTGTGGTAAATGACAGCGTGGAAATCGCCCTTGCTATTGACGCGGACGGTGTTCACGTAGGTCAGTCGGATATCCGGGGACGGGATATCCGGGCGCTTATCGGACCGGAAAAAATTCTGGGTATTTCCGCAGGGACAGTAGAGGAGGCCAGAGCTGCCGAGACGGCAGGGGCAGATTACATTGGCGTGGGGGCTGTGTTTGGCACCAGCACTAAGAAGGACGCCAGGAATCTGTCGGTAGAAAAGCTGCGGGAAATTTCAGATTCTGTGAAGATTCCTGTAGTGGCCATTGGCGGTATCGGAAAGGGAAACATCCGGGAGCTGTCAGGCAGCGGCATAGACGGTGTGGCTGTGGTGTCGGCTATCTTTGCGGCGGAGGATCCGGGAAAGGCGGCGGAGGAGCTTCTTGCTCTGTCCTGGGAAGTAGTGAGCCATGGATAAGAAATTTGCGATTTTCGATATGGATGGGACTCTGGTGGATTCCATGAGTTTCTGGAAGACGCTGGGGGTGGAGTATCTGAAGAGCAGAGGAGTAAGCCGTGTTCCGGAGGATATTCTGGAGCGGATAAAACCCATGACCATGACAGAGTCAGCAGATCTTTTTATCCGGGAGTTTTCTCTTCCCGGCACGCCGGAGGAGGTAGCGGCCCAGATGAATGCCATGATGGACTGCCATTACCGGGGGGATATTCCGGCGAAGGAAGGCGCGGCCGTTTATCTGAAAGAGCTGAAACGGAGAGGCGTGCGTATGTGCGTGGCCTCGGCCACTGCGGTGGAGCTGCAGGAAGCCTGCCTGAAGCGTCTGGGCCTTTTCGAGTATTTTGATTTTCTGCTGTCCTGTGAGGAAGCGGGCGGCGGAAAGAACAGGCCGGATGTGTATCTGGCTGCGGCCAGACGGCTGGGCGCGGCTCCGGAGGAGACGGCGGTGTATGAAGATGCCCTTTATGCGGCGCAGACTGCGAAGGCAGCAGGCTTTTATGTGGCAGGCGTTTTTGACAGGAGCGCGGAAAGCGTCTGGGACGAGCTGAGGTCTCTGGCAGACGAAAGCCTGACCGGATGGATGGAGGGATTGACGGCCCTTCTGGAAGAACAGAAGAATGAGAAGGAGGAAATGGAAGTATCATGAGCGCGAGCATAGCCATTCAGATTCTGCCTCAGGCAGACAGTGATGAAGAAATCTGCAGGATTGTGGATGAGGTTATTGCCTATATTGATTCCACAGGGCTTCATTATGAGGTAAGTCCTTTTGAGACAGCCATTGAGGGAGAAAACCTTGATGAGCTTCTGGAGGTGGCAAAAGAGTGCCAGCATGTGGCGGCACGGGCCGGAGCCAGAAAGGTATCGTCTTATATCAAGACTGTATTCCGGCCTCAAGGAGAGGTACTGACCATCGATCAGAAGGTGGGAAAGTATAGAAAGGGTCTGTAAGGGATCCGCAAGCGGCAGACCGGGGGCACCACTTTCTGCCGCTATATAAAAATAATGCGAATCCGGAAGACGGAAGTGTGCGCGGCCTGCCGCGCCCATTTCTGGCAGCCGGAAAAAGAGAGGAGAAACACATATGAGAACAGCATTATCAATCGCTGGAAGTGATTCCAGCGGAGGCGCCGGCATTCAGGCTGATCTGAAAACCATGACCCTGAATGGAGTGTTTGCCATGAGCGCGGTCACTGCGCTGACGGCACAGAATACCACCGGCGTTACGGGAATCTTTGAGGTGAGCCCGGAATTTCTGGGACAGCAGATGGACGCGGTATTTACCGATATCCGTCCGGATGCGGTAAAAATAGGAATGGTATCTTCCGGCGCTCTTATTGAGAAAATCGCAGAGCGGCTGCGTTTTTATCAGGCAGAGCGTATTGTTCTTGATCCAGTGATGGTGGCGACCAGCGGTTCCCGCCTGATCGCGGAAGAGGCAGTGGAGACTCTGAAAAAAGAACTGATTCCTCTGGCGTCTCTGGTTACGCCGAATATTCCGGAAGCGGAAATCCTGGCGGATATGAAAATCAGAAATAAGGAGGATATGGAGACGGCTGCCGAAAAGATCGGAAGGAGCTTTGGCTGCGCTGTGCTGGTAAAAGGCGGCCATGATATCAACGATGCAGATGATCTTCTGTATGCAGAAGGAAAGTCCCGCTGGTTCTGTGGGAAGCGCATCGACAACCCTAATACCCATGGAACAGGCTGCACTCTTTCAAGCGCTGTCGCTGCCAACCTGGCGAAAGGATTTTCCATGGAAGATTCTGTAGAACGGGCCAAAGCCTACATTTCCGGAGCTCTTGCAGCCATGCTGGATCTGGGAAAGGGAAGAGGGCCTATGAACCATGCTTTTGATCTCAGAAGCGAATATGCCCGGGAAGCAGGTGAAACGGCATGAGCGCATGGGGAATTACCATAGCTTTTCTGATATTCTATTTTGGCGCAGCTGCCTGGCTTCTGCGGGGAGGACTCCGGCTGGGGGTGCGTGAGCTGTGCATCTGCGGCATTATGATTGCTATGACGCTGACGCTGGAAATGATACGGATTCCGCTGCCCACCGGAGCCACCATGCCTCTTGGCTCCCCGATTCCGCTGCTGCTTCTTGCGGTGATTCTGGATGACCGGCTGGCCATTCTTTCCGGCTGGGTCTGCGCGGCTCTGGCTATATTTCTGATTCCCGGCTGGCAGCCTGTTCATCCCATGCAGATTCTGATTGAGCATATGGTCTGCTTTTCCTGTCTGGGGTTTGCGGGGGTATTTGGAACAGACAGACGGTGGAAAGTATTCTGCGGAATTCTTCTGGCTTCAGTTTTAAAGCTCTGCGGGCATCTGTTAAGCGGCGTCCTTTTCTTTTCCCAGAACGCGTGGGAGGGCTGGGGAGCGTGGGGATACAGCCTGGGTTATAATATTTCTCAGAACGTGCCTCTGTGCATTGTGTCCGGTATTGTCGTGATGGCGCTTCCCCTGAAGACGCTGCGGCAGGCCGTGAGAAAGGAGGCAGCAGCATGAATTTTGTGGAAACCTGTGTAAAAGACAGCCTTCCCGTCTGGAAAGAGTGTCTGGAGTCAGAGTTTTTAAGGAAGATGGCGGATGGAAGCCTTGAGGAAGAATGTTTCAAGGGGTATATCGTGGATGACAGCCTGTATCTGCGGGAGTATGCCAGAGTTTTTGCCTGGGGTATCCTTGGAGCAGAGAATATGGAGGAAATAAGAGCTTACTATTCCCTGCTTTCTTTTGTTAACGAATCTGAGGATTCAACCCGGAGATATTATCTGGAACGGTACGGTCTGGAGGATGCGGACATCCAGCGTCTGCCTCTTCGTCCCCAGAACCGGGCCTATGTGGAAGAAATGCACCGGGCAGCCGGGAACTCCAGGCAGGCTCCGGAGTGTATGATGGCAAGTCTTCCCTGCATGCTGAGCTATGGTTGGATTTTCAAAGAAATGCTGAAAAGAGATCCTCAGGTGAAGGATACGGTTTATGGCCGTTTTGTCAGCGATTATGCAGGAAAAGACTATGAGAGGTTATGCCGGGAGTGGACAGATTTTGCAGAGAAGGTCTGCGGGGGGCTGAGTGAGGAGAGAAAACGGCGCTGCCTGAGTATTTTCCGTGCCTGCTCGGAACATGAAAAACATTTTTGGGAAATGAGCGCGGTTCCCAGGGAAGACATCTGACCTCCGGGTATGATACTTATCATGGAAAGAACGTCCTTGAAAGACAGGTGTGCGCACAGAAAGCACACAGAAAAAAAGCGGTGTTTCAGCCGCTCTTTTTCTGTCAGATTTCGGCGGAAGCATATTGACAAGGTCTTTTCTTTTCGTTAAGATAGGTTATTAATAACAAGAAGATTTTGTGTTTGACGAGAGAGGAGAGAATGAAATGGGTAAAATTATTGGCGAGAGCATTACGTTTGACGATGTCCTTCTGGTACCGGCTTATTCCGAGGTGATTCCGAATCAGGTGGACCTGTCTACAATGCTGACAAAAACCATTAAGCTTAACATTCCCATGATGAGCGCCAGCATGGATACCGTGACAGAACACCGCATGGCGATTGCGATGGCGAGACAGGGAGGCATCGGAATTATCCACAAAAATATGTCTGTCGAAGCTCAGGCAGAAGAGGTAGACAAGGTAAAACGTTCGGAAAACGGAGTTATCACAGACCCATTTTATTTATCTCCGGAGCATACGCTGGCGGACGCCAACGAACTTATGGCGAAGTTCCGCATTTCCGGCGTACCGATTACAGAAGGAAGAAAGCTGGTAGGCATTATTACCAACCGTGACCTGAAGTTTGAGACAGATTTTACCAAGAAGATCAAGGAGTCCATGACCTCTGAGGGACTGATTACAGCCAAAGAGGGAATCACACTGGACGAGGCCAAGAAGATTCTGGCGAAGGCAAGAAAAGAGAAACTGCCGATCGTGGATGACGACTTCAATCTGAAGGGCCTGATTACCATTAAGGATATTGAAAAACAGATCAAATACCCCAATTCAGCAAAGGATGCCAAGGGACGTCTGCTGTGCGGAGCCGGCGTAGGAATTACCAGCAATGTGCTGGAGCGTGTGGAGGCTCTTGTGAATGCCCACGTGGATGTGATTGTGCTGGATTCCTCCCATGGACATTCTGCCAATGTCATCCGCTCTCTGAAGATGATCAAAGACGCTTATCCGGATCTGCCGCTGATTGCTGGAAATGTGGCCACGGGTGAGGGAACCAGAGCTCTTATTGAGGCAGGAGCTGATGCGGTGAAAGTAGGTATCGGGCCGGGGTCCATCTGTACCACCCGTGTGGTGACTGGCTTTGGCGTGCCGCAGGTATCTGCGATTATGGACAGCTACGAGGTGGCGAAAGAGTACGGAATTCCGATTATCGCTGACGGTGGTATCAAATACTCCGGAGACATTACCAAGGCAATTGCGGCCGGAGCAAATGTCTGCATGATGGGAAGTCTGTTTGCGGGCTGTGACGAGGCTCCGGGAGAGTACGAGCTTTTCCAGGGCAGAAAATACAAGGTTTACCGTGGCATGGGTTCCATTGCCGCTATGGAGAATGGAAGCAAGGACCGGTATTTCCAGGAAGGCGCCAAGAAGCTGGTTCCGGAAGGCGTAGAGGGCCGCGTGGCATACAAGGGAAGCGTAGAGGATACGGTATTCCAGCTGCTGGGAGGCCTTCGTTCCGGTATGGGACTGTGCGGAGCGCCCACCATTGAGGAACTGAAGGAGAAGGGAAGATTTATCAAGATTACCGCTGCTTCCCTGAAGGAAAGCCATCCTCATGACATTCATATTACAAAGGAAGCGCCGAACTATACGGTAGAAGAGTAAAAGAACAAAGCATTGTTCCGGTATCGGGAACAGCGCGAAAGCAAATTTTTGAGACGACAGGCTGCTGCAGAGGAATGCGGCAGCCTTGTTTTATGACGGTGGTTTTTATCATGATTAAGAAAAATTTAAGTTTTTCGTGTAGTAAAATGTAAATCTGATACGTTATTATTAATGTAAACGATAAACGGACAGGGAGGGGGCCCTACCAATGCTCTTGTATTTATCCATGCTGGATACGCAGGAAGAAAAAGATAAATTTACGGAGATTTACCAGCAGTATCAGCATTTCTGCTGGTATGTGGCAAATCAGCTTCTTGGAGACGCGCATCTGGCGGAAGACGCGGTTCAGGACGCGTTTCTTGCGCTGACCAGACATCTGGATAAAATAGAAGACGTGGAGAGCCCAAGAACCAGGAAGTTCCTGCTGACAATTGTGAAGAGCAAGGCGGTGGACATTCTGCGCAGGCAGCATGGAGAAATTTCTGTGGACGAGCTGGATCGTGAACCTGCTGATCCGGAAGCGGATGTACTGGGCGCATACATTACAAAAGAAAATTACAATCATTTGATCTCCTGTATTCTGGAGCTGGAAGAGGCGTACCGCGTTATTTTTGAATACAAGTACGTCCATCAGCTGTCTGATAAAGAGATTGCCCAGCTTCTGGACATTACCCCCAAGCTGGTGAACGTGCGCTATTTCCGCGCGAGAAAGAAACTGCAGCAGATGCTGGAAAAGGAGGTGGCAGGCCATGCGGGGAGATAAAAGCGGCAGCAGACAGAAGGAGGAGAGAGAACAAAAAGAAGCCCTGCAGGAAGAGCTGCTGTCTGAAGCGTTCAATGCGTGTATGGAAGAACAGCTGAGCTTTATACCTCCTGAGCGTGAGATAGCCCGGATGCACATTTTTTCAGAGGAATTCAAATCAAAGATGGAAAAGCTGTGCAGAACCAACGGAAAGCTGAAGCGGCAGGAGATGACCCGGAGAGAATTTGTCTTCGGATTCAACAGGATCGCGGCCTGCATTCTGATGATGCTGGCAGTAGGAGGCATCTGTGTGGGAGGCTATCTGATCTCAAAGGGAGGAGCCGGAGGAAGCGGAGCTGACAGCGCGGCTTCTACAGAGGAATCTACGGAGCAGGCGGCAGACATGGCGCTCCCGGAAGAGGAGACGGCAGCGGGGAACGGAAATTCTGAAGCCACAGCGGATGGAGGAGCCGGCGCGGAAGGCGGAGATGGTGAATTCATGGGCCAGTCTCTTCTGATGGCAGAAGAGCAGGCTCTGCCTTCGGAGTCGAATGGAATCCGAATGTTGATTTCCAGCCCGGTTGTAGACAGAGAGGCGGAAGATATTAAGGTGACTTTTGGAAATCTGACAGAAGAGACTGTCACCTACAGCCGGGAACTGGAGCTGCAGGTATGTCTGGACGGCGTATGGTATGTGGTTCCGAAGCTTTCGGACAGCCAGAGCGGCCCGCAGGCTCAGGAAGAGGAACAGGAACAGCCGGAAAATGAGCCGGGAAATGGAATCGTGGAATTGGAATCTGGTATGGCTCAGGATGAAAAAATTCTGCTATCTGAATATGAATTGGATTATGAAGCAGAGTTGTATCGTGTGGTCAGCCGGATAGATGACAGACTCTTCGCCTCGGAATTCCGGTTTGAAACCCTGGAGGAAGGGCTGGAGGAGGCCCTGGACAGCACCCTGGATGAAATGAGTCAGTAGCTTTCTGAAGAATCCGGAATTTGTCCGGTGTTCAAAAGGCAGGGGAGGGATGAAAATGATGAAACGGTATGGGATTCTGGCAGCAATGATGGCAGCTCTGCTGGTTCTTTCCACGGGCTGCGGCGGAAGCGCCGGCAATACTTCTTCTACAGATACGGCCGCGGCCACAGAAGAGGCATCGGTCAGCACTTCGCAGATGGATTCCGGTAGTGCGGCGCCGGCGGAATGGTATGGGGAGCAGGCAATGACGGAAGCTGCTGCAGAGGACGGCCAGGTATCTTCATCCACAGGAGTAGACAGTGTGGAGGCTTCCGGCCAGAAGCTGATAAAGACTGTGAATCTTACTATGGAAACCCGGGAATTTGACACGCTCCTGGAAAATATTCAGGCGAAGACGACGGAATGCGGAGGTTATGTGGAATCTTCTGAGATTTCCGGTCTCAGCTATTATAATACGGATGGCTCCCGGTACGCATGGCTGACGCTGCGGATTCCGGCCGACCGGCTGGATGAATTTGTGACGGTGGTCAGCGGGCTGGGAAATGTAACCAGCCAAAATGAGTCCGTGCAGGACGTAACGCTGCAGTATGTGGATGTGGAAAGCCACATAGAAGCCCTGGAGACGGAGCAGACGCGGCTTCTGGAACTGATGGAGCAGGCAGAAAGCATGGAGGATATCATTACAATTGAAAGCAGGCTTTCTGAAATCCGTTATGAGCTGCAGTCTTATGAATCCACACTGAGGACCTATGACAATCAGGTGGATTACAGCACGGTGACTGTAAGCATCGATGAAGTGGACCGGGAGACTGTGACAGAAGAGAATCCCGGATTTTTCCGGGAAATCGGCCTGCGGCTTTCTGACAACTTTTATGAGATTGGACAGGGCCTGAGAGGTTTCGGTGTCTGGTTTATCAGCTCCCTGCCCTATCTGATCCTGATCTTCGCGGCAGTATGGACAGGAGTGCGGCTGATTCAGAAAATCGTATGGAAGAAGCCGTTTTTCCGGAGAAAGAAAAAGGAAACTGCAGAAGACAATCCGGAGAGACAGGAGAGGAAAAGTATAGAAAATAATCCGGAGGAACAGAAAAAGGAGTAGACCGGAAAAGAGAATGGGAGCAGGCCTGCAGAAGATCGTTGAAAGGAATGCGGAAACATTTCATCGGACTGTGGAAGAAATGGGAAAGTTTACAGAAGAACCCGGGGGTATCTGCCTGGAGCAGATGCCTCCGGGTTCTTCAGCCCTGGAGATCCCGGTTCCGGAATTTCCCTGACATTCAGTTAACAGGAATCTTGCCAACGAAAGGAATTTTCTGTTATAATAGAATCAAATTTCATAATAGGGGTAGTGTGACATTTTACGGCTGAACAGAGCAGAAAGGCAGGCACAGAGATGAAAAAACTGAATGAAGGTTTTCAGTACAGCGTTAAAAACGGAACTTATCACGGACTTGGAGTACAGAAGCTGGGAGACGATATTTGTTTTACGATTGCAGTGCCAGACCGAAAACGGTGCAGCCTTTTGTTGTACAAACGGGGAGAGACGGAGGTGGCGGCTTCCATTCCCATGGGCAGCTCTTCCCGGTACGGAGATCTTCGTTCTCTGATCATTGAAAAATTTCCGGTGGAGAATTACGAATATAATTATCTGATTGACGGCAGGGTGGTGACAGACCCGTATGCTTCCGCGATCTGCGGCAGAGAGGTCTGGGGAAAGGCGCCAAAGGGAGAGAGTGCTCTGCGGAGCAGGGCTGTCTTTGACGAGTATGACTGGCAGGGAGACGCTCCTTTGCAGCTTGCATGGCAGGATGTGGTGATCTATGCCGCCCATGTGAGGGGATTTACCAGACATGCGTCCTCCGGCGTGAAGGCGAAGGGGACGTTTGCGGGAATCGCAGAAAAAATCCCGTATCTGAAGGAGCTGGGGATCAACCAGCTGGAACTGATGCCTGTGTATGAGTTTGCGGAAGTGGAGACCTGGGATGAGAAGCGTCCGCCTCTGCGCAGACCCGGAAACGGACAGAAGGAACTTTTGAATTACTGGGGGTATGCGGACGCCTATTATTTCGCGCCGAAGGCATCCTATTCGGCCACAGGCGATCCGGTGCGGGAATTTAAAGATCTGGTCCGGGAGCTGCACAGAAACGGAATCGAACTGGTTCTGGAATTCCATTTTCCGAAAGGAACCAGGACAGCGTTTGTTCTGGACTGTATCCGCCACTGGGTTCTGGAATATCATATAGACGGAATCCATGTGAACCGGGATCACGCGCCGGTAGAGGCACTGGCTCAGGACCCGCTTCTGAGCCACACCAAGATTATGACGGAGAGCTTCCGGCTGGATGAAATCTATGAGGAACGGCACATACCGAATTTTCGGAATCTGGCGGAATACAACGATGGATTTATGCTGGATGTCCGCCGCTTTCTGAAGGGAGACGAGGGACAGCTGGTTCCCTTTACCTGGCGGGCCAGGAGAAATCCTTCCGAGTATGCGGTGATTAATTATATGGCAAACCACAACGGCTTCACGCTGATGGATACGGTATCCTATGATGAAAAGCACAATGAGGCCAATGGGGAAGAAAATCATGACGGCACGGATTTTAACTACAGCTGGAACTGCGGCGAGGAGGGACCGAGCCGGAAGAAAAAGACGCTGGGACTCCGGGCCCGCCAGCTGCGCAACGCGTTTGTGCTGCTGCTTTTAAGCCAGGGAACGCCGCTGATTTATGAAGGGGACGAGAGAGGAAATTCCCAGTCGGGAAATAACAATGTCTACTGTCAGGACAACGAACTGTCCTGGGTGAACTGGAAGACAGGAAAGACCTTTGGATTTCTGACGGAGTATGTAAAGAAGCTTATTGCTTTCCGCAGAAAACATCCGGTGTTTCACCAGGCAAGGGAGCTCCGCATGACGGATTACCTGTCCTGCGGCCACCCGGATATTTCCTACCATGGGAAACGGGCATGGCTGGGGGATTTCGAGAATTACAGCAGGAGTGTGGGTATTTTTTATGGGGGCGATTATATAGCGGCCAACACAGAGGGAAAAGAAGAGGACAGCTTTTTTTATGTGGCTTATAATATGCACTGGATTCCCCATGAGTTTGCGCTGCCGAATCTGCCGGGCAGGGGCAGGTGGAAGATTGCCATTGACACAGGAGCGGAAGGAACGGCGGGAATCTATGCGGAAGGGGAAGAGCCGCTGCTTTCCAGCCAGAGAACGGTAACGGTGCCGGAGCGCACGATTCTGGTTCTGACGGGAAAAAAGGGCACGGAAGAAAAGCCGGAGAAAGGCAGAAGTGAGAGGGAAAAAATGGAGAAGACAAAGAAGGCGGCAAAGAAGGAATCATGAAGGTCTGGAAACATTTTTGCACAATCACCCATCATAAGATTCTGGTCATGAAGCACTGTTTTCGAATCGGATTGTACTGGCAGGGGCTCATGCATGACATGTCCAAATATTCGCCGGCGGAATTCATTCCCGGCTGCCGGTATTACCAGGGGTACAGAAGTCCGAACAACGCGGAACGGGAGGCGAAGGGATACTCTTCCGCCTGGCTGCATCACAAAGGAAGAAACAAGCACCACTATGAATACTGGATTGATTATGGCCTGGGCCCGGTGAAGGGAATGACCGGCATGAAGATGCCGAACCGGTATGTGGCGGAGATGATGATGGACCGCATTGCGGCCTCAAAAATCTATGAGGGCAGTAAGTATGATCAGCATCAGCCGCTGGCTTATTATGAAAAAGGAAAAGACGGTTATATGATTCATGATGAGACCAGGGCTCTTCTGGAGTATCTGCTTCATATGCTGGATGAGCAGGGAGAGGATGCCACCTTTGCCTATATCCGGAAGGAGATTGTGGGGAAAAAGGAATATCCTGTACTGCCTGAGAGAAAAGGAAACCTGTAAAAACTGAAAGAAAAAAGAGGGATCTGCGGATTTGCGCAGAATTAATATAATAGAGGGAAGAGTGTTGTTTCAGGACCGAAGCGGCCCGCAGGCTGAAAAGGAGGAGCCATGACAATTCGGGAAAGGACGGAACAATGGGAAAGCGAATATTTGAGCCCCTATGCTTCTTTGAGCAGAGATTCCAAAGGAAGAGATATCTGGGAACCTCCCTGTGATATACGCCCCGTATACCAGAGAGACAGGGATCGGATTCTTCACTGCAAATCATTCCGGCGTTTGAAGCATAAGACTCAGGTATTTCTGACGCCCAGAGGAGACCACTACCGGACGCGGCTGACTCATACGCTTGAGGTTTCCCAGAATGCCAGGACGATAGCGAAGGCCCTGCGCCTCAATGAGGATCTGACAGAGGCCATTGCCCTGGGACACGATTTGGGCCATACGCCCTTTGGCCACGCGGGGGAGCGCGCTTTGAACAAGCTCTGCAGCAGAGGGTTCGCCCATTACAGGCAGAGTGTGCGCGTGGTGGAAAAGCTGGAAAAGGGCGGAAAAGGACTGAATCTGACGGTGGAGGTGCGGGATGGAATCCTGAACCACCGGACAAGCGGACATCCCTCTACGCTGGAAGGCAGAATTGTGCGGCTGTCGGATAAGATTGCCTATATCAATCACGATATCGACGACGCGATCCGCGGCGGAATTCTGGAGGAAGAGGACATTCCCCGGAAATACCGGGAGGTTCTCGGCTTTAATACGAAAGAAAGGCTCAATACCATGGTCCATGACATTATCGCCCACAGTCTCGGCGAACCGGACATCCGGATGTCGGAGGAGGTGGAGCGGGCCATGCAGGAGCTTCGCAGCTTTATGTTTGACAGTGTGTATACGAATCCGAAGGCCAAGGGAGAGGAGAAGAAGGCCCAGAATATGCTGGAGGGACTCTTTGCCCACTATATGGACCATCCGGAGGATATGTCGGAGGAATACCGGGATATGCTGGAGAACAAGACCGATCCGAAAGAGATTGTGGTCTGCGATTACATATCAGGCATGACGGATCAGTATGCGATTTATAAATTTGAAGAGTATTTTGTGCCCAAGGCATGGAATGCGTAAGGTGTGACGGATAAAAGATGTATTATTCAGAGGATTTGATTGAGGAGGTACGGTCCAGAAACGACATTGTGGATGTGATCTCGGGCTATGTACGGCTTCAGAGAAGAGGCTCCAGCTATTTCGGCCTCTGTCCCTTCCACAATGAAAAATCCCCGTCCTTTTCAGTGTCGCCCGGAAAGCAGATGTATTACTGCTTCGGCTGCGGGGCGGGCGGCAATGTATTTACCTTTTTGATGGAATATGAAAATTATACTTTTCCGGAAGCGGTCAAGACCCTGGCGGACCGCTGCGGCGTGGAGCTGCCGGAGATGGAATATTCCGAAGAGGCCAGGCGGCAGGCGGATTTGAAAAGCCAGCTTTTGGAAATTCAAAAAAAGGCGGCCCGTTACTATTATTATGAGCTCCGGCAGGAGAAAGGAAGGGCGGCCTATGAATATCTGAAGGGACGGGCCTTAAGCGATGGGACGATCAAGCGGTTCGGCCTGGGCTATTCCAGTCAGCAGAGCCGCGAGATGTACCAGTATCTGAAGCATGAGGGATATTCAGACGCCCTTCTGAAGGAATCGGGCCTTTTCAGTATGGACGAGAGAAGCGGCTTTTATGATAAGTTCTGGAACCGGGTCATGTTTCCGATTATGGATGTGAATAACCGGGTGATCGGCTTCGGAGGCCGCGTCATGGGAGACGCAAAGCCCAAGTATCTGAATTCTCCGGAGACGAAGATTTTTGATAAGAGCCGGAATCTGTACGGGCTGAACTTTGCGAGAATCTCCAGAAAGCCGAATCTGATCATCTGCGAAGGCTATATGGATGTGATTTCCATGCACCAGGCAGGCTTTAATCAGGCGGTGGCTTCCCTTGGAACGGCGCTGACAGTTCAGCAGTCCCTTCTGATGAAGCGGTACACGAATGAAGTGCTGGTGACCTACGACAGTGACGAGGCCGGAACAAAGGCCGCTCTCCGGGCGATTCCCATTCTCCGGGAGGCGGGACTGTCTGTGCGCGTCATCAATATGAAGCCCTATAAGGACCCGGATGAGTTCATCAAGGCCCTGGGCACGGAAGCCTTTCAGGAAAGAATTGACCAGGCCCAGAGCAGCTTCCTCTTTGAGGTGGAGGTTCTGGAACGTGGCTACAACCTGAAGGACCCGGCAGCGAAGACAGCCTTTTTTGATGAGACAGCCAAAAAGCTTCTTGCCTTTTCGGATGAGCTGGAGCGGAACAATTACATAGAGGCTGTGGCCTCCAGGTATGGCGTGGCTTATGAGACGCTGAGGAGAAAAGTAAACCAGCTGGGCATGGTAATGGGAGGACAGGCTCCGAAACCGAAGCCCAGAGAGCTTTCCGGGCAGAAAAAACCAAAAGAAGAGGGAACGGCTGCTTCCCAGAAGCTTCTTCTGACCTGGGCCGTGTCGGACCCCGGATATTTCCGGGTGATTCTCCGCTACATAAAGCCGGAGGATTTTTCGGTTCCCCTTTACCGCCAGATTGCGGAAATGCTCTGGGAGCAGCAGGAAAAAGGACAGCTGAACCCGGCGGGCATCTTAAGCAGATTTGAAAATGCGGAGGAACAGCGGGAAGCGGCGGCAGTGTTCAACGCAGTGCTGAAGAAAGTGGAGACAAAGGAAGAGATGGAAAAAGCTCTTCAGGAAACTGTTTATAAGGTAAAGCAGGATTCTCTGAATCGGAAGGCCAGAGAGCTTGCGCCTTCTGATATGGAAGGGCTGCAGCAGCTTGTGAAGGACAGGCGCGATTTGGAGAAACTGCATATTTCACTGGATTAAGGATAAAATACTAACAAGTTATGGAAGGATGGAACAACATGGACGAGAACGTAGTAAAGTTTGAAGAAAAACTCAAAGCGCTTCTGGTAATGGCAAAAAAGAAAAAGAACATTCTGGAATATCAGGAGATCAGCGATTTCTTCGGAGATATGGAGCTGGACCCGGATAAAATGGAAAAGATCCTGGACTATCTGGAGGCCAACAATATTGACGTACTCCGCATTACCGGAGATGGGGAGGAGCCGGACGATGATCTGCTTCTGTCAGATGAGGACGACGTAGATGTTGAGCAAATCGATCTTTCCGTACCTGACGGAGTAAGCATTGAAGACCCGGTCCGCATGTATCTGAAGGAGATTGGCAAGGTGCCTCTCTTAAGCGCGGATGAAGAGATAGAGCTGGCAAAAAAGATGGAGCAGGGCGACGAGGACGCGAAAAAGCGTCTGGCAGAGGCGAATCTGCGTCTGGTGGTCAGCATTGCGAAGCGGTATGTGGGCCGCGGAATGCTGTTTCTGGATTTGATCCAGGAAGGAAACCTGGGGCTTATCAAAGCCGTGGAAAAATTTGATTACCGCAAGGGATACAAGTTCAGTACCTATGCGACCTGGTGGATTCGTCAGGCGATCACGCGGGCCATCGCGGATCAGGCCCGTACCATCCGTATCCCGGTTCACATGGTGGAGACGATCAACAAACTGATCCGGGTGTCCAGACAGCTTTTGCAGGAGCTGGGACGGGAACCTACCCCGGAGGAGATTGCGGAAGAGATGAAGCTTCCGGTAGAGCGTGTGCGTGAGATTCTGAAGATTTCCCAGGAGCCGGTATCTCTGGAGACGCCTATCGGCGAGGAGGAGGACAGCCATCTGGGTGACTTCATTCAGGATGACAATGTACCGGTGCCCTCTGACGCGGCGGCCTTTACCCTGCTGAAAGAACAGCTGGTGGAGGTGTTAAGCACGCTGACAGACAGAGAGCAGAAGGTGCTCCGCCTGCGCTTTGGACTGGATGATGGACGAGCCCGTACGCTGGAAGAAGTGGGTAAGGAATTTAATGTGACCCGTGAGCGTATCCGCCAGATTGAAGCAAAAGCCCTCAGAAAGCTGCGCCACCCGAGCCGCAGCAGAAAACTGAAGGATTATCTGGACTAAAATGAATTTATCAAAACGGCTGAGCTGTCTGGCAGAGATGGTCACAGCAGGCAGCCGCCTGGCAGATGTGGGGACAGATCATGGATATGTTCCCCTTTGTCTTTACCGGCAGGGAAAGATTCCAGCCGCCATAGCCATGGATATCAACCGGGGACCTCTTGAACGGGCGCAGGAGCATATCCGGGAGGCAGGGGTTGAGGCTTACATAGAAACGAGGCTGTCCGACGGGCTTGCGGCCCTGCAGCCGGGGGAGGCGGATACAGTGCTGATCGCCGGCATGGGAGGAAACCTGACAAAGCGGATACTGGCAGAAGGAAAAGAAGTTCTGGAAACTGTGAAGGAGCTGGTGCTTCAGCCTCAGTCCGAGATTTGGAAGGTGCGCCGCTGGCTGCGGGAAAATGGCTGGAAGATTGTCTGTGAAAATATCGTATATGATGAGGGAAAATATTATCCCATGTTCCGGGCAGTGCGGGGCTGTCCGGAATCTTATTCTCGGAGAGAACTGCTGTATGGGAAAAGCGGCCTTCAGCTCTCTCCGGATGTAATGGCGGAATTTCTGCGGAAGCGGCTGGAACATGCCCGGAAGATTCAGGAAGGGCTTCCCCGGAAGACAGAAGGGGAGGAGGAGCCTCGGATTCAGAAACGAAGAGAGGAGCTTTTGGAAGAAATCCGGTTCCTGGAACAGAGTCTGCCGGAGTATGAGATAGAGTACAGAGCCGGGAATGGGACGGTATGACCGGTATCGCGGGGCGCCAGAAAGGAAGGCATTATAATATGAAGTGTCAGGAGATTATTGAGCGGATTGAGAGACGTTTTCCGCGGGAATATGCCTGCAGCTGGGACAATGTAGGGCTGCTGGCGGGTGACAGGCAGCAGGAGGTGGATACAGTCTATATCGCCCTGGATGCCACAGATGAAGTGATTGAGGCGGCGGTATCTTCCGGCGCCGGACTGCTTCTTACCCACCATCCCATGATTTTTGGCGGGCTGAAGTCTGTCACGGCGGATGATTACACAGGGGAACGGCTGATTCGTCTGATCAAAAACGGTATTTCCTATTATGCGATGCACACAAACTATGATGTGCTTGGCATGGCGGATCTGGCGGCCGGTATGCTGGATCTGACAGAAACTGAGGTTTTGGAGGAAGTGCTGGACGGTGAGGGAATCGGGCGCACCGGCCGTCTGCCGAAGATAATGACCCTGGAGGAGTGCGGACAGTTTGTAAAGGAACGCTTTTCTCTTCCCAATGTCAAGATTTTCGGAGAACTGAATAAAATGGTAGCGACAGCCGCTATCTCGCCCGGTTCCGGTAAGAGCATGGCCCGTCCGGCCTTTGAAGCTGGCGTGGATGTGCTGATCAGCGGAGATATCGATCATCATACGGGAATTGATATGGCAGACTGCGGTATGGCGGTGATCGATGCGGGCCATTATGGAATCGAACACATTTATATAGAAGATATGAAAAAATTTCTGGAGAAGGAGCTGCCTGCTCTGAAAATCTGTACGGCGCCTGTCAGACAGCCGTTTCAGGTGATATAAGCGACAGGGTTTCGCGCATGGCGGATTTTACGGGCAGAACCAGAATGCCTTGGATGACAAGTCAAAAAGGAGATGACAGGATGAACGTAAAGGCTGCAATCAACGGTAAGATATATGAATATCCGGCGGGGACTCCTTTTTCGGCCATAGCGGCCGATGTGCAGAAGGACTACGCTCATGACATTGTGCTGGTCTCTGCGGACGGAAGGCTTCGGGAGCTGGAGAAGCGTCTGAACGCGGACTGCGAGCTATGTTTTTATACCACAGCGGACGCGGCTGGCTGTCAGGCCTACCGCAGGAGCCTTACCATGCTTCTGATGAAGGCTGTCTATAAAGTGGCGGGACATGAGGCGGTGACCCGTGCCCAGGTTCAGCATTCCATCAGCAGCGGTTACTACTGCACCATAGAGGGAAGCGTGGCGATAAATGAGGAGTTTCTCGGGGCAGTAAAGGCAAAGATGCAGGAATATGTGGCAAAGAAACTTCCGATTAAAAAGACGAATGTCAATACAGACAAGGCTCTGCGCATTTTCCATGAGCATCAGATGTATGATAAGGAAAGGCTGTTCCGCTACCGCCGGGCATCCCGGGTGAATCTCTACAGCATCGGAGATTTTGAGGACTATTATTATGGTTATATGGTTCCGGACACGGGGTATCTGAAATATTTTGAACTCTATCTGTATGACGAGGGCTTTGTGCTCCAGTTTCCCACAATGGCTGAGCCGGAGGTAGTGCCGCCTTTTAAGCCTCAGCACAAGGTGTTCCAGATATTGAAGGAAGCTACCAAATGGGGGGATATGCTGGGAATTTCCACAGTAGGCGATCTCAACGACTGTATTTCCAGAGGCGGGATGCAGCAGCTTATCATGACGCAGGAGGCGCTGCAGGAGCGCCGGATTGCGGAAATTGCTGGCAGAATTGCGGAAGATCCCGGGAAAAAATTCATTATGATTGCGGGCCCCTCTTCATCGGGAAAGACCACCTTTTCCCACAGGCTTTCCATTCAGCTGTCGGCGGCGGGACTGAAGCCCCATCCCATTGCTGTAGACAACTACTTTGTGGAACGGGAAATGACGCCGAAAGATGAGAATGGAGATTACAATTTTGAATGCCTGGAAGCCATAGACATAGAGTTGTTTAACCGGCAGATGTGTGAGCTGCTGTCCGGTAAGACGGTGGAGCTTCCGACCTTTAATTTTAAGACGGGAAAGAAGGAATACAACGGCGATTATCTGACCCTTGGCAGAGAGGACATTCTGGTCATTGAAGGAATTCACTGCCTGAATGACGCCCTTTCCCACAGTCTGCCTAAAGAAAGCAAGTTTAAAATCTATATCAGCGCGCTGACCCAGCTGAATGTAGATGAGCATAACCGGATTCCGACCACAGACGGGCGCCTGATCCGCCGCATGGTCCGGGATGCCCGGACGAGAGGAGCCAGCGCGGCCCGGACCATTTCCATGTGGCCGTCGGTACGCCGGGGCGAGGAGGAGAATATCTTCCCATATCAGGAGGACGCGGATATCATGTTCAATTCGGCGCTGATTTATGAGCTGTCGGTGCTGAAACAGTACGCGGAGCCGATTCTGTTCGGCATTGACCGGGAGGCACCGGAATATCTGGAGGCGAAAAGACTTCTGAAGTTCCTGGATTATTTCCTGGGCGTGGACAGTACGGTGATCCCCGCGAACTCTCTTCTCAGGGAGTTTATCGGAGGCGGATGTTTCCGGGTATAAGCTTGGCGGATACCGATACCTCCGGATATCGGCGCGGCGGATGCTATGCTTCCGGATATCAGGATATCAGCATGAAGCAGAAAATACAGATGGAAGACAGCAGGCGGCACGCTTCAGCAGGAGATGCTGCCGGCTGCCTTCTATCTGTAAAAATATCAGAAAAAGAGGAAAAATGATTATGAAAACAGGATTGACAAGAGAAGAAGCTCTCTCACTTCTTCAGAAGCACAACAAGGAACCCTTTCATATCCAGCATGGTCTGACGGTAGAAGGTGTCATGCGCTGGTACGCCAGGGAACTGGGATATGGAGAGGATGAAGACTTTTGGGGAATCGCCGGACTTCTGCATGACATTGATTTTGAAGAATATCCGGAGCAGCACTGCGTGAAAGCGCCGGAACTTTTGAAGGAAGGCGGAGCAGAAGAAGAGCTGATTCACGCGGTATGCAGCCATGGATACGGGCTCTGCTCCGATGTGGAGCCTGTTCACGAAATGGAAAAGGTGCTTTTTGCGGCTGACGAGCTGACAGGACTTATTGGAGCGGCGGCAAAAATGCGTCCTTCTAAGAGCGTCATGGATATGGAGGTATCCAGTCTCAAGAAGAAATTCAAGGATAAGCGATTTGCTGCCGGATGTTCCAGAGACGTGATCCGCACCGGAGCGGAACGTCTTGGCTGGGAGCTGGACAGACTGTTCGAACAGACGATTCTGGCCATGCGTTCCTGCGAGGCGTCAGTAGAGCGGGAAATGGAAGCGCTGGGGCTGCAGGGATAAAAGTATGGTAGAACAGGACTATATCATGCGGCTGATTAAGGAACTGGTACGGGCTATCCTGAAGGTAATTTTTCACACAGACATCGATATGCCGTCTGTGGAAATGCTGAAGGATTCCCAGAGGCGCTGTGCTCTGGAAGAGCTTTTGAATCTGATTGACAGAGGAGAAATCAATGAGGCAGAAAACCGCCTTTCAGAGCTTCTGGAGGATGGCGGCGGCCAGGAACTGGAGCTGGCTCTGCTCTTTTACTCTCATTTGAATGAAAAGAGCAATGATTTTCTGGAATCCCATGATTTCAGCCGGGAAGAGATTAAATCAGGCTTGGAAGATGCGATGAGGGCTCAGGGGCTGGGAGAGATGGCGGAAGCCTTTCTTTCGGAGTTGTGAGTGAGACACATTGTATTTCGGCGGGTTGCACAAAATTTTCCGGAGATCTTTGGCTGATATGATGATTGACAGGAAAATGGGGCAATGTTACTATAATACCGAATCGTGAATACGTATTCACACATTGCTTTCACAAAAATGAAATAGAAGAATATAGCAGCAGCTGACAAAAATGACAATAGAGAGGAAGGGGGCAGGGCTGTGATTACAATGACTGAGATCGCAAAGCTGACGGGGGTATCCCAGCCGACAGTCTCCAGAGTGCTGAATGGAAATCAGGCGGTGAATCCGGAGATTCGGGAACGGGTGCTGGCCTGCGCGCGGGAGCATAATTTTCAACCGAATGTGATTGCCAGAAGCCTGGCCGGAAGCAGGACTATGTTGATTGGCCTTGTATTTACAGATATATCCAACTCCTTTTTCGCAGATCTGGAAAAATATCTGGAGCAGGAAGCAAAAAAGAGCGGCTACAGCGTGATTTTGTTTAATTCAGATTATGACTGGAACCGGGAAAAGGAATGTCTGGATGTCATGCGGCGCTACCGGGTAGACGGCCTGATCCTGGTACCTGTGGAAGAAAATTCTGAGAGATTTCAGCAGGAAATGAAAAAGCTGGATATGCCGGCGGTGGCTATTACGAGGAAGACCAGCGGGATGGACTGTGTGTATGTGGACCATATAGAGGCGGGAGGCCAGGTGGCGCATCACCTTCAGCAGCTTGGCTGCGAGTCGTATCTTTTTGTGGGAACTAAAAGAGACGGCAAATACGAAGGATTTCTGGAAGCGTTGAAGGAGACTGAACCTGACTGTGAAAGCCGGCTGACGAGGATTGAGACAAAGAATTCGGAGGAGCTCCGGAGGATTTTGAAACAGCATTTTGCAGAGCATGCGGGAAGAACCGGTATATTTGCCTACAATGACAGGCGCGCCATTCAGATTCATGGCATTCTGCAGGAGCTTGGCATAGAAATGCCGGAGCGGGCCAGTCTCGTGGGCTTTGACAATACGTATACCTGTGAATTTCTGTATCCCGGACTTTCCAGCGTGTCACAGCCCAATCAGGAAATGGCCGCGAAAGCGGTGCAGTGCCTGCTTAAAAAAATTGAGCATCCGGAGGAAAGGAAAATCATGGATGAGCCCATGCAGGCCCGGTTGATTGTCCGGGGAAGCTCAGCCGGAACATATCGCCGGAGTATCAGAGAAAAAAGATAGAAAAGAATAGAAAAAGAATATAAGAAAGGAAAAAGACTATATGAACGTACTTACCCGTACATGGGAGAAACTGGCTGCCCGGGAGCTGGAAAAGAGCCGGGAGACAGCAGAGAGACGCTGGAGGCCGAAGTTTCATGCGGCGCCTCCTGTGGGCTGGCTGAATGATCCCAACGGATTGTGCCAGTATCAGGGAGTCTATCATGCGTTTTACCAGTATTCACCCTTTGATGTAAAAGGCGGACTGAAATTCTGGGCTCACTGCACCAGCCGCGATCTGCTTCACTGGAGCTTTGAAGGAACGGCCCTTGCTCCGGATGAGCCGTTTGACTGTCATGGTGTGTATTCCGGTTCCGCTCTTGTGGAGAATGGACAGATGGTCCTGTATTATACGGGAAATGTAAAGCAGGCAGGCGATTACGATTACATCCATACAGGCAGGGAGTCCAATACAGTCTGCGCGGCAGGCGCAGATGGATTTCATTTTGACGGCAAGAAGCTTCTGATGACAAATCAGGATTATCCGGAAGACCTGACCTGTCATGTGAGGGACCCGAAGGTCTGGAAGCAGGATGGAAGGTATTATATGGTGCAGGGAGCCAGAACGGCGGAGGATAAAGGCGTTGTCCTTGTCTTCGAGTCGGAGGATGGTCTGGACTGGAAATACCGGAGCCGTCTGGAGACAGAAGAACCCTTCGGTTTTATGTGGGAGTGCCCGGATCTTTATGAGGTGGATGGACGGACAGTGCTCAGTATCTCTCCTCAGGGAGTGGAAGCAGACGGACTGAGATATAACAATGTATATCAGAGTGTGACAGTTTTTCTGGAGGAGGACTTCCGGACGGGAAAGGTAAATGGAAAGTTCCGGGAGCTGGACGCAGGTTTTGACTTTTACGCGCCCCAGAGCTTTGCGGCGGAGGATGGCAGGAGAATTCAGATTGGCTGGATGGGAATGCCGGACGCGGAGGAATATTATACAAACCGCACAGTGGAGGACGGGTGGCAGCATACCCTGACCCTTCCGAGAGAGCTTTCTGTGCGGGATGGAATTCTCTGCCAGAATCCGGTGAGAGAGCTGGATGCCTGGTGGAATGTTTTTACGCCTTTCGAGAATACGTATTCAGAAACGCCGGGAGACTGTTTCGAATTGGAGCTTACGGAGATCGGAGAAAGCGTCCGGCTTACTCTGGCCGGAGGACTGCTGCTTTCCTGGAAAAAAGAAGAAGGAATCTTCTGGATGGAGTTTACAGATAAAAAGCTGGGAGCCGGGAGAACCAGACGGGGCCGGAGGACAGAAAAGCTTACAGATCTGCGTGTCATTGTGGATGTATCCTGCGTGGAGGTATTTCTAAACGGAGGAAAGGATGTATTTTCCACCAGATTTTATCCGGATACGGAAGGCATCAGCGCGAGGCTTCAGGCGCCCGGAAGCAGAGGCCGGCTCTGTCTTCATAAGGAGAAAAAGTAGGAGACCGGGATTGCGGCGCGTATCAAAACGTATCAAAAAGAACACAGCTGCGAAGCAGGCAGACATCAGAAGGGCGGAAATGGGGCTTGGCAGTTAAAAATATAAAAAGGGGAGTAATGTAATGGATTACAGAAAGACAGCAGAAGAGATCTACGAAAAAGTGGGCAGACGCGAAAATCTGGTTTCCGTGGCTCACTGCGCAACCCGCCTCCGCCTGGTGCTTGCGGACGACGCGAAGTGTGACGCCAAGGCCGTGGAGGATATCGACGGCGTCAAGGGAGTGTTCAGCGCTTCCGGCCAGCTCCAGATTATTCTCGGTACCGGAACTGTGAATAAGGTGTATGATGAGTTCCTGTCCATTTCCGGTATGAGCGGCATGAGCAAGGAGGAGGCCAAGGAGGCCGCGGCTCAGAAGCAGCCTCTGTTCAAGCGGGCGATCAAGACACTGGGCGATATCTTTGTGCCTATTATCCCTGCTATTGTAGCCAGCGGTTTTCTGATGGGAATTATGGAAGCCCTGACCTTTATGGTAAATAACGGGTTTCTGGACATTGATACCTCCGGTTCGCTCTTTACTCTGGCAAACCTGTTTGCGAATACAGCCTATACCTTCCTGCCGATTCTGATTGCCTTCAGCGCGGCAAAGGTCTTTGGCGGAAATCCGTTCCTGGGAGCGGTCATCGGTATGATGATGATTCATCCGAATCTGCAGAATGCCTGGACGGTGGCTACGGAAGGCGTGCATCAGACCCTTTCCGTATGGTTCGGCCTTTATGAGGTAGACCTGGTGGGCTACCAGGGACACGTGATTCCGGTCATCATTGCAGTCTTTGTGATGTGTTGGATCGAGAAGCGGCTTCACAAGATTGTGCCGGCTATGTTCGACCTCTTTGTAACACCGCTGGTCAGCGTATTTGTGACAGGTTATCTGACCTTTACAATCATCGGACCTATCTTTGTGACGATTGAAAACGCGATTATCAACGGTGTACAGCAGCTTATCACACTGCCCTTTGGAATCGGAAGCTTCATTATGGGAGGTCTGTATTCCCTGACGGTAGTGGCGGGCGTGCATCATATGTATACGGTGATCGACGTGGGACAGCTTGGCCTCTATGGAAGGACCTACTGGCTGCCCCTGGCTTCCGCAGCCAATATCGCTCAGGGCGCCGCTGCTCTGGCCGTGGCTTTAAAGACGAAGAACCAGAAGACAAAATCCATGGCAGTTCCTTCCGCCATGTCCTGCTTTATGGGAATTACGGAGCCAGCCATCTTCGGCGTAAACCTGCGTTATTTCAAACCCTTTATCTGCGGCGCGGCAGGAGGAGCCTGCGGAGCTCTGTACGCTTCGATTGTAGGCCTTGGAGCAACAGGAACGGGCGTAACCGGTATCTTTGGCCTGCTGCTCTGTCTGCATGACCCGGTCAACTATATTGTCATGTTCCTGATTTCCGCATCTGTCGCCTTCGTGCTGACCTGGCTCTTTGGTTATAAGGACCCGGAGCAGCTGGAGGCTGCGAAGAAGGAAGGCATCGTCTATGCGCCAGTGGAAGGGACGGCCATTCCTTATACAGAGATTGCAGATCCGACCTTTGCGTCCGGAGCGCTTGGACAGGGAATCGGAATTGTCCCCGCGAAGGGAGAAGTCACAGCTCCCTTTGACGGAACGATTTCCATGTTTTTTGATACCAGTCATGCCATCGGCCTGGAGAGTGACACGGGTGTGGAAGTGCTGATTCATGTGGGAATCAATACGGTAGAGCTTGGAGGAAAGCATTTTCACGCGCTGAAGGAAGCCGGGACTCATGTGAAGAAGGGCGACAGACTGCTGGAATTCGACATGGACGCTATCAGGGAAGCCGGCTACGATCTGACGACTGCGGTTCTGGTATCGGCGCCGGAGCATGTGGAGATTCTGAAAACCGGACCGGTAGAAGAGCAGGAAGCTGTTCTGAAAGCGGAAGAATAAAATTATTTTATCAAAATAAAAAATCAAAAGCAGCACGGCAGCCGGGAATTTTCCGGCTGCCGTGCTGTCTGTTCTGTAAAAATATGTATCCGTCAGGACTTGCTTAATTATAATCTCTGTTCCCGCCCAGGGAGATATTCAGTTTTCGCAGCTTTTCCTCCACTGTTTCCGTATGTCTGTTTCCGGAATAGATTTTGTCTTTGATGGCCAGCATTCGTGTATCCATCTGCGCAATGATATCCGCGCAGTCTTTTAATTCCTTAGATACTTCTTCCGGGTTTTCCACATCTTTCTTATATTTGAGCTGGTGGTCGACGCTGGCCCAGAAATCCATGGCAATGGTGCGAATCTGAACCTCCACTCGCATAGCTTTCTTCTGATTGGAGAAGAAGACTGGAATTTCAACAATAAGATGGAGGCTTCGGTAGCCGTTGTCTTTGGGATTTTGGATATAGTCTTTTTTCTTGACAAGAGTGACATCATCCTGACGGAGCAGCATATCAGCCACTGCGTAAATGTCGTCAATAAAGGAGCAGATCACCCGCACGCCGGCTACGTCATTCAGGGAATTCTCGATGGCTTCCACGCTGACAGTTTCGCCGTAGCGCTGCAGTTTTTCCACGATGCTGGCAGGCTTTTTGATACGGGAGGTGATAAATTCGATGGGATTGCGTTTGTGATGAATGCTTAGTTCATCATTTAAGACCTCCAGTTTGGTCCGCACCTCTCGGATGGCGCAGTTATACCGCATCATAAGCTCCTGAAATTCAAAGACCTGGTTGACAAAGTAGGTCTGGATATCCGGAAGATTTGTGGTTTCCAGAAAGGATTTCTGAAATTCGTTTTCCATTTATCATTCTCCATTTCTTTTTATAATATCTTGTTTTTATATGAAGCTGCAGACAGAGGAGCCGGCGGCTTCTCAGCTTTTTCTCTGTCCGGCTGTCCTTGCCCGGTATTTGGCGGGGCTTAAGCCAGTGCTTTCCGTAAATTTCCTGTAAAAAAATCCCTTGTTGTGATAGCCTACCATCCACATGATTTCTTCGATATTCAGATCGGAGGACTCCAGCAGAAGCCTGGCCCGTTCTATCCGCAGATAAACCAGGTATTCGGAATAGGTCATTCCGGTCTGTTTCTTGATCAGATTGTTGAAATAGTTTGGCTGAAAATGAAAAGCTTTCGTAAGCGCAGGCATCTGGACTGTGGTAAGATTGTTTTTCATAAATTCCGTGACAGACTCGAAAAGCTTTTCTGCGTACAGGGCGCTTTCCTGCCGGGAAAAATTATACTGATAACCGGAGGACAGCTCGTCCATCAGCCGGATGAGGTAGCCCCTGCTGATGTCCATGTAGCCGGGCTGCCTGCCGCGGATCTCCGAGACAATATGAAACAGGTAGTCCTGAATCTGTGTGAGCCGTTCCTTCCCGGTGGGCGTAAATTTCAGATAGTGCTGCAAATCGCTGTATTTCATAATATTTTTCCGCAGGAACTGCTGCAGCGGAGTCATGCTTACGTTCCCGAGAAAGACCTCGTTGAAAACCTCCCGGTCGATGGAAATATTGACCAGAAGGCATTCAGAATTTTTTATGGATTCCCGGTGGCAGGCCATGGAACTGATGAAGCAGATCTCGTTATCCGTGAAACAGGCTGTCTCCCCTTCAATTTCCACTTCCAGGTGTCCGGAAATGATGTAGCGCAGCTCAATGTAATCGGAATAATAGCTGATGAGTTCCGCGTCTCCCAGATCAAGAAGAACAGGGGTTTTCCGGGAGAAAAACAGATTCGTCAGGTGTCCCTCATGAAACTTTTGATAGGAGACGCAGATATCCTGTGTGATTTTGTGAAAATCCTTTCCATCCTGCAGGACTGAGGTAAAATCGAAGTCCATGCCGCAGGCGTTCAGCTGCGCGTAAGTCATTTTCAGATGGCGCTCCGGCGCGACCGGAATCTGATAAAACTCTTCTGTAAGCTTCATGACATCCCTCTCCGGTGGCTCATTTTTTTCAGTATATCACGAAACAGTCCTCTTGAAAAGATGTAACAGGGAAATGAAAATTTGAAAAAGAGTGGAATAGGTAACTTTTTTAAAGCTATATTGTCTGAATACGTAATCGAAAAGAGAAAGGAGACAGGGTAATATAGAACCAGAAAATAGGAGAAAGAGGTGAGAAGAACGAAGCTTTCAGAGCATTTGTTTCAGATAAGCGGCGTGCAATACGAAACAAATTCTAATATTTATGCGATTCAACATAATAAGGGAATCATCCTGATAGACTGCGGCTTCCAGAAAGCGCAGTGGGAGAGAATGACGGCGTGCATGGACCGATGGAATCTGAAGCTGCAGGATATTACGCATGTCTTTCTGACCCATTCCCACTTCGATCATGCAGGCAATGTGTGGCGGGTGAACCGGCTTGGGGCAAAAGTGCTGGCCAGCGCGGATGACGCCGAAAAGGTCGAGCATGGAAATCCGGAGATGGAAGAGCTTTTCGGCGCTTCCTGGATCTGCGGCAGAGTGGATCAGAGAATCCGTGAAGGAGACTGTTTCTCCTTTCCGGGAGATGTCCGGCTGAGGGTGCTGGAGACGCCGGGACACTGCAGAGGAGCTTTGTCGTTTCTGATAGAAGTGGACGGGCTGAAGGCTCTCTGCACCGGGGACATGTTTTTTGTGACGCCGTTTTCTCCCAGAGATCAGGATGATGTGGAGCTTGGGTATATGGGAAGCCGGGATTTCAGCCTGACAGAGTTTCAGGCTTCGCTGGGGCGGCTTCAGAAACTGGAATTTGATCTGCTGCTGCCAGGGCATTATTATTTCTATGGAGGAGCGGAGGCGGGCAGACTGATTGCGCGGGCTTATGAAAAGGCCAGAGCGCTGAAAGGAGATCTATGACAGAACAAGAGAGACAGGAAAGACAGAAAAGGCTGCTTGGAAAGCTGAACCGGCTGGAGGCTTATCACGAGATTCAGAATGAGATGGGACGGCTGACAGCGGCGTTCAATTTCCATCAGAAGGAGAAGGTAATGGAGCATTTCGCTCTGGAGCTTGAAGATGTATCTCTGGAATATGCGGATGAAGGCCGGTTTGAGGGGCCAGAAGCGGTGAAAGCCATTCTGGAGGAGTTGCTCGGGACTCCGCCCATGCCCGGAGAAATGATAGATATGCAGCTTACGACGCCGATGATCGAGGTGGCTGAGAACGCAGAGACGGCAAAATGTGTCTGGTGGTGTCCGGGAGCAGGAACTTATACAGACAGTGAAGGAGCCCATGCGGTCTGGCTCTGGGGAGAGATTGCTGTGGACTTTATTTACAGGGAGGGGAAATGGAAGGTCTGGCACCTGCACTATTTCCGCCTGATCAAATGTGCCTATGAGAAGGGCTGGGTAGAGGACTTAAGCATGATAAACCGGCCCAATACGCCGATGCATCCCGAATCTCTGCCGACCACTTACCACAATCCTTACTCGCCCTTAAGTATCCGGGATGGAATTCCCTGTATGCCCCGGCCCTATGAGACCTATACGGCGGCGGACCGGTACTGGGAGCTGAATCGAGATAAACGATGAAGAAAAGGAGGACGGATATGCGCTGGAGCATGGAAGAGCTGGATTACCTGAGTGAAAAAGAGCTCATGGAACTGGAACGGCGTACAGAGAGACTCCTGTCAGTGTGGAAGATACAGAACCTGCGTGGAAACGCGGCTATTTTTCACGACGATCAGCATATCGGAGAGCAGAGACGGGAGCTGAATGCTTTGAAATATCCAGGTGTGGACATGGAAAGTATACAGGAGGCCAGGAGAAAACCGGTGGTGGATTCTCTGGAAGGAAATATGCTGATTCATCCGCTTACCACGCCGGTAATAGAGGTAGATGAAACAAATACAAAAGCAAGAGGTGTCTGGTGGTCTCTGGGACTGGAGGGGCTGTCCATTCACCGGGAGAAGCCCATGGCGATTCTTTCTATCGGAATGGTGCCGGGCGTCCATGTCATAGAAGACGGGGAATGGAAAATTCTCTGGGGTGTATGGCAGAGAACCACAAAAAATGAGTATCACGCAGGCTGGATAGACAGCATGATTCCCACAAATACCCGGCCTCCATTGACACCGGAGCAGGACCGTAAGGGATTTGGGCGCTATGCCTATCAAAAGGATGAAGTGCGCCGTCCGGTGCCCCGGCCGCCAGAGCCGGATACCTGGAAGCGGTATCCGAACGTATGGGAACAGAGCTGGATGAAGCCTGACGCGGAGAAAGAAAAGACGAAGAAGGGAACGTCAGAAAAGGAAAAACCAGAAAAAGTGAAGATAGAAAAAGAAAAGACAGGAAGATAAGAGACAGAAGGAGAAAAGGAGAGGAATCATGAAAAAGAATCAGTATGAAGCGATGTCAGATCAAATTTTGAAACTGGCCGGCGGACCGGAAAATATCAGAAAAACGTCCCACTGCTTTACGCGTCTGCGGCTGGATGTGTCGGACCTGGGAAAATGCGATACAGAAGGCATGAAACAGATAGAGGGAGTAAAGGGCTGCGTGGTAAACAGCGGACAGGTACAGGTTATCATCGGAAAAGAGGTGGAAGACCTGTTCCCGGTCTTCACTTCGAAGCTGGGAACATCCCAGAAAAAGGAGCAGGAAAGCGGAGAGAAAAAGGAAACCTTGGCCAATAAGATTTTAAACGGCATTGCGGGCATCTTCATTCCCGTATTCCCGGCTCTGGCAGCCAGCGGTCTCTTAAAGGGAATCCTGCTTGCTCTGAATTTCGGCGGGGTGGTAAATCCGGAGGGAGATACTTATACCATGCTGATGATGTTTTCGGATGCGGTCTTTTATTTCCTGCCTGTGCTGCTGGCTTTCTCTTCCGCGAAGGTGTTTGGCTGTAAGCCTACGCTGGCGGCGGTGCTGGCCTGCATTCTGCTCCATCCGACCTATACGGCCATGACAGAGGCGGGAAGCATTTTTGGGCTGACAGTGCCGGTGGTAAGCTATTCCTCCACAGTATTCCCGATTATCGTGGGCGTTTTTGTTCTGTCCCTGATTGAAAAGGGCTGCAATAAGGTGATTCCCAAGAGTTTTTCCGGCCTGTTTACACCACTGATCTGTATCGTGATTACAGCTCCGGTTATGCTGGTCGTGGTAGGGCCTGTGGTAAATGTTTTGTCGGATTTGATTGGAAATGCGGTGATTGGACTGTATAATGTAACGGGAGCTTTTGGAGGCGCAGTATTTGGCGCGGTCTATCCCTTTCTGGTATTTACAGGCCTTCACCATGCGGTGGTGCCTGTGGAACTTCAGAGCCTGGCAGAGCTGGGCTACGATCCCCTGCTTGCCCTCTGCGCGGCGGCCAACGCGGCTGTGGGTGGCGCGGCTCTCATGGTAGCTATTGATTCCAAAAACAAAGAGTTCAAGGGACTATCCCTGTCTTCCGGTATTACAGCCCTGATTGGAACTACAGAGCCGGCTCTGTACGGAGTACTTGGCATTCTGAAACGTCCCTTTATCGGAGCGGCAGCAGGCGGAGCGGCAGGAAGCGCGTTCATGGCGGCGCTCAGAATCTACAGTACGGGGCTTGGCCCTGTTCCTGGAGCCGGAGCGGCCCTGTTTCTGGGTGAAAAGTTTGGCTGGTATCTGGTGGGAATCGTCATTTCTGTAATCGTGGCTATGGTTGTAACTCATTTTGTGCGGTTTGAAGATGTGAAGCTGGAGGATCAGAAATAATGGCGGCATTTCCGAAAGACTTTTTATGGGGCGGCGCGTTTGCCGCCAATCAGGTGGAAGGCGGAGCAAGAGAAGGAGGCAGAGGCCTCTCCACCGCCGATATTTTTCCTCTGGGAGACCGGAAAAAGGGAGGCTGCTTTGACAGAAGCTGGGAACAGATCCTGGAAGCGGCAGAAGACCCGGATGACAGCCGGTATCCCAAGCGGAGAGGCATTGATTTTTACCATCATTATAAAGAAGACATTGCCCTCTTTCATGAGATGGGTTTTAAGGCCCTGCGGTTTTCCATTTCCTGGTCCAGAATTTTTCCCAATGGGGACGAGGCGGAACCGAACAGAGAGGGACTTGCCTTTTACCGTTCCATGCTGGATGAGCTGAAGCGGCATGGAATCGAGCCCATTGTGACTCTTTCCCATTTTGAGATGCCCCTGCATTTGACGCTGGCCTATAACGGCTGGACAGACCGGAGAGTAATCGGCTTTTTTGTGAAATTTGCGGAAACTCTTTTTGCGGAATTTCATGAGGATATCCGGTACTGGATTACCTTCAATGAGATTGATGCGACGGTCCATATTCCTCTGACGGGGGCGGGAATTGTGAAGGAGCATACGGAGAATCCGGAACAGGGCAGTTATCAGGCCCTTCATCACCAGCTTGTGGCTTCTGCCCTTGTGACGAAGCTGGCCCACGAAAAATATCCGGAATTTCGAATTGGCTGCATGACGACCAAAAATCTGAAATATCCGGCTACCTGCAGACCTGAGGACTGTCTGCAGTGCCTGCAGGAGACGGAGCTGGACGCCTTTTATACGGATGTACAGGTGTTTGGAGAATATTCTTACACAGTCCGGAATCTGTGGAAGAAAAAAGGAATCCGGATTCAGGAGGAGCCGGAGGACGCCCGGACTCTGAAAGAAAACACGGTGGATTTTGTATCCTTCAGCTACTATGCGTCCCTGGTGACCAGCGCAGAGGGAGCAAAGAAGGAAAAGGTATCGGCCAACCTTCTGGTGGGAGAAAAAAATCCCTACCTGGAGCAGACGCCCTGGGGCTGGCAGATTGATCCGGTAGGACTGCGCTATGCCCTCAATCAGATGTACAGCCGCTATAAGCTTCCTCTGTTCGTGGCGGAGAATGGCCTGGGCACACTGGACAAGCTGGAGGACGGGAAGGTCCATGATGACTATCGCATCGCCTATGTGCGGGAGCATATCCGGCAGATGGCGCTGGCCCTGGAGGACGGAGTTCCGGTCTTTGGTTACACCTACTGGGGCTGCATTGACTGCATCAGCGCTTCCACTTCCGAGATGAGCAAGCGGTACGGATTTATCTACGTGGATCAGGATGATCAGGGAGACGGGACCCTGAAGCGTATCCGGAAGGATTCCTTCTACTGGTACCAGAAGGTCCTTGAGAGTAACGGAGAAGATCTGGAGTAAAAAGAATCTGAAACAGAAAAAATTTGGAATAGAAAGATTTTTAAATATCATTTGAAGACAATTTGAAGATATAGAAAGACAGGAAGTTAAGGGATTCATATGGGCAGAATCTTCCGGCTTCCTGTCTTTTCATTTATTTTTCTTGCATATTCAGCCATTCAATGTGTTCTTATCATTTCCTCAAAGGCGCTTAGGCCCAGCGGGCTGATAAGCGCTGCAATAAGTATCAGCATACTCATGCGGGTACCCCTCCTTTTTGACAAAATTACAGTTGCGCAGCTTCTCCGGCGTCAGGAGGTCCAGAATTCCCGGCTCCCGGCCGGCCAGAGCTCTGATTTGATGAAACCATATGGAATACAAAAGCTTTCCCCCCTTCCTTCTTTACTTCCCGGTTCTTTATGATATAATTATAGGGAATAAAATGCGTAAATGAAATATAATTATGGACAAATACTATTACTATAATGACAAAAATAGAATTAATCTATAAAATGAATTTATAAAAATTAAAATCGTAAAAAAGATAGATTAGATCAGTAAGACGGGAAAGGAGAGAACCTTGGAAATTAGATTGAACAGCAGCGGCCTGGAGGATATTGAGGGCCTGACCGTAGAATATCCTTATGTGCTTCACCGGGTAGATCTGAGAGCGGTAAAAATTCCCTGGCACTGGCATGAAGAGGTGGAATTTATCTATGTCCGGGAAGGGAGCATGCGTCTCCAGACTGCCGGCAAAGCCTGGAGTTTCCGGAAAGGGGAAGGATTTTTTATCAATACTAATGTGCTGTGCAGCATGGACTGCGAAGAGCCATGCCTGGTAGATTCTCATCTGCTTCATAAAACCTTTCTGGGCGGTCATTTCAAAAGCATTTTTGAGACAAAATATCTGGACCCGGTGCTGAAGAACCGAAATCTGGAGATCCTGGAGCTGCGGGGAGATTCGGAGAGGCAGCAGAAGCTTCTGGCCAGGCTCCGGGAAGCAGCCCGGCTGCAGAATGAAGAGAATACGGAATTTCAGACCAGGAATCTGTTTTCGGAGATCTGGCTTCTGCTTTTGGATGAGATCGCTGTGCTGGAGTATGAAAGGCCGGCTGTGGATTCAGTGCATCAAGAGCGGCTTCAGGCTATGCTGGCCTTTATCGGACAGAATTACCAGAGGAAGCTTTCCCTGGATGAGATCGCTGCCTCAGCCCATGTGGGCAGGCGGGAATGTCTGCGCTGCTTCCGGAACTGTATGCAGAAGACGCCTTTTGAATATCTGCTGGAGTACAGGGTGGAGATGAGCAAAAAGCTGTTGAAAAATTCCAGGCTCTCTGTGATGGAAGCTGCGGCACAGGCGGGATTTTCCAGCGCGGCTTATTACGGAAAAATATTCCGACGCCTCTGCGGCATGACTCCGGGAGAGTACCGGAGACAGTCAAAAATGCGGTAAAGGAGAAAAGACAGCCCTTGCAAACGGCGGAAAAATGTGTATACTGATAATAGTTTGTATACGAGATGAGGATGAATGAAAAAATGGCGAACTATGTGAAAGAGATTGAAAAAAGAAGAACCTTTGCGATCATTTCCCACCCTGACGCGGGAAAGACGACGCTGACAGAGAAGTTCCTGCTTTACGGAGGAGCTATCAACCTGGCAGGCTCTGTAAAGGGAAAGGCCACAGCACGGCACGCGGTCTCCGACTGGATGGAGATCGAGAAGGAGAGAGGTATCTCCGTAACCTCCTCAGTGCTGCAGTTTAATTACGACAACTACTGTATTAATATTCTGGATACCCCGGGACATCAGGATTTCTCGGAGGATACCTACCGTACCCTGATGGCGGCCGATTCGGCGGTCATGGTCATCGACGGAAGCAAGGGAGTAGAGCCCCAGACCAGAAAACTGTTTAAGGTCTGCGCCATGCGCCATATTCCGATCTTTACCTTTATCAATAAGATGGACCGGGACGCCATGGATATTTTTGAGCTGCTGGATGACATTGAAAATGAGCTTGGCATCGCCACCTGCCCCATCAACTGGCCCCTGGGCTCCGGCAAGGAATTTAAAGGAGTCTACGACCGGAATGAAAAGAAAGTCCTTTTGTTTTCCGACACGGAAAAGGGAACGAAGGAGGGAGAGGAGCTGGATCTTTCCATCGACGATCCGGAGCTTGAGAAGATTCTGGTTCCGGGTCAGAAGGAGAAGCTTCTGGATGATATCGAGCTTCTGGATGGGGCATCCGCGGAGTTCGATCAGGAGCTGGTGAGCAGGGGAGAACTCTCTCCGGTGTTCTTCGGATCGGCGCTGACGAATTTCGGCGTGGAGACCTTCCTGCGCCATTTTCTGAAGATGACTACGTCTCCCCTTCCAAGACAGTCAGATACGGGCCTGATCGATCCTATGGAGGAAGAGTTTTCCGCTTTTGTGTTTAAGATTCAGGCGAATATGAACAAGGCGCACAGAGATAGAATCGCGTTTTTACGTATCTGTTCCGGAAAATTTACAGCAGGCATGGAAGTCTTCCATGTACAGGGCGGCAGGAAGCTGCGCCTGTCCCAGCCCCAGCAGATTATGGCTCAGGACCGGAAGATTGTGGAGGAAGCTTATGCCGGCGATATCATCGGTGTCTTTGATCCGGGCATCTTTTCTATCGGAGATACGTTGTGCATGCCGGGGAAAAATATCCGTTACGAAGGAATTCCCACCTTTGCGCCGGAGCATTTCGCAAGAGTGCGCCAGATAGACACCATGAAGAGAAAGCAGTTTGTGAAGGGCATCGAGCAGATCGCCCAGGAAGGCGCCATTCAGATCTTCCAGGAGTTCAATACCGGTATGGAAGAAATCATTGTGGGTGTCGTGGGAGTGCTGCAGTTTGACGTTCTGGTGTACCGTCTGAAGAACGAGTATAATGTGGAGATTAAGCTGGAGCCGCTGCCCTATGAGCATATCCGCTGGATTGAAAATGAGGATATCGATATGGATAAGCTGAAGGGCACCTCGGATATGAAGAAGATTAAGGACCTGAAAGGAAGACCGCTTCTTATCTGGGTCAATGCCTGGAGCGTGGGCATGACGGTGGAGCGGAATCCCGGCCTTGAGCTCTCGGAGTTCGGCCGTTAATGACGGGCAGTGGGAGCTGGTGACGGTTCAGCAAAGCTGAACGGCTGTTACTATTCACAGCCACCAGCCCACATGCGCACTCGTCGCCTCTTCGAGGCTCCAGTTCCGCTCCTTACGGAGCTAAGACTGCTTATGTGGGCGGGGCGACTGCTTCACAGTCCTGATTCAGACATGGAAACAGATGCTTACGTGCCAGCACGACACATCAGTTTCCCTGTCTGAATCGGCTGTGAATAGTAACAACGGTTACAGGAACTGTAATGTCTGTGGTGTTAGGGTATTCCCATTTTTCTGAAAGTATGGTAGAATGGGACAATAGAGAAAATCTGTTTTTGTTTTTGAAAGAGCAAAAATGAATCGATAATTACCGGAATAGCAGGAGGTATGGAAGATGTCAAAGGAAGAAAAAAGAGGCGTTCATATGATACATGCCGACGGACAGCTGGGAGAGGTGCAGATCGCGGATGAGGTTGTAGCCACGATTGCAGGTCTTGCGGCTACGGAGGTGGAAGGAGTGGCTTCCATGGCAGGAAATGTGACGAAGGAGCTCATCGGAAAGCTGGGCGTGAAGAATCTTTCCAAGGGTGTGAAGGTTCTGGTGACAGACAATAACGTGGATGTGGACCTGGCTTTGAATATTGATTACGGATACAGCATCATGAAGGTGTCTGAAAAAGTGCAGGATCGTGTAAAGAGCGCCATTGAGAATATGACAGGCCTGGAGGTTTCCATGGTCAATATCCGTATTATGAATGTCAATATGGATAAAGTACCCTAAGTTGACAAGAGTGTATGCCCTTATTAACCTAGGGTGAAAAGGATTGCACAAAGAAGCGCAATCCTTGCGCGCGGGCAGGCTGCAGAGCAGACCTTTCGAGACGGAAAGGGCAGGGAAGCTGATGTGGGCTTGCCCGCTTTATTCCCGCGGGCAGTTCGCCAGGCGGACGCGGCCCAGGCCGCCTTCTTGACCTTGCGCTTGCGCGTCCATTTGGTGAACGCCGCCAGGGTCAAATACCCCGATGCTTGCATCGCTTCTAGTTTGATGCCTTGTATGCTTGCATCGGGGTCTTTGACTATCTGTTATCCAGCAGGTAAGACTATAGAAAATCAGGACGGAAAGAAATGAAAAGACGAGAGTTGAGAGAACATATATTTGAGCTGCTGTTCCGGGTGGAATTTAATGAACGGGAAGAGATGCCCGAGCAGATGCGGCTGTTTTTCGAAAGCCTTCCGGAGCTTTCCGAAGGGGATCAGGCATACATGGAGAAGAAGTATGAGCGGATCATGGAAAGGCTTCCGGAGATAGACAGGCTTCTGGGAGAGGCAGCGGAGGGCTGGAAGGTATCCCGTATGGGAAAGACCGATCTGGCCATTCTGCGGCTTGCGGTCTATGAGATGGAGTTTGACGAGGATGTGCCGGTGGGCGTGGCGGTCAACGAGGCGGTAGAACTGTCGAAAAAGTTTGGCGGAGACGGATCACCGGCGTTTGTGAACGGAGTTCTCGGGAAAATCGGCAAGATGGAGAAGGCGGAGATAGAGAAAGCCGCTGAAGCAGAGGCAGAAAAAGAAGAGAAAACCGCTGAAGCGGAGATGGAGACAGAAAAGGCAGAGACAGAGGCTGCGGAATGAAAAATGTCTATACAGTGGCTCAGGTAAACGCCTACATCAAGAATATGTTCACCCAGGATTTCATGCTGAGCCGGATTTATGTGAAGGGAGAGGTATCCAACTGCAAATATCACAGTTCGGGGCATATTTATTTTTCTCTGAAGGATGAGAGCGGTACGCTTTCCTGCGTTATGTTTGCCGGGCAGAGAAAAGGGCTTTCTTTTCCTATGCGGGACGGTCAGAGAGTGATCGTGCTGGGCAGCGTCAGTGTTTACGAGAGGGCCGGGAGCTATCAGCTCTACGCGCGGGAAATCCTCCAGGATGGGACAGGCCGTCTTTACGAAGCCTATGAGAAACTGAAAGCGGAGCTGGAAGAAATGGGGATGTTTGCCCAGGAATACAAGCAGCCCATTCCTTTTTATGTCCGGAAGCTTGGAGTCGTCACGGCCCCCACAGGTGCGGCGGTGCAGGATATCAGGAACATTGCCCTGCGCAGGAATCCTTATATACAGCTGATTCTCTATCCGGCCCAGGTGCAGGGCGAGGGGGCGGCAGACAGTATTGTCCGGGGCATAGAGGCTCTGGACGCGCTGAATCTGGATGTTTTGATTGTGGGAAGAGGAGGAGGCTCCATCGAGGATCTCTGGGCATTCAATGAAGAGAAGGTGGCCAGGGCCATTTTTGAATGCCGGACGCCGGTGATTTCGGCGGTGGGTCATGAGACAGATACGACGATTGCGGATTTTGTGGCAGATCTGCGGGCTCCGACACCCTCGGCGGCGGCAGAGCTTGCGGTGGCGGATATCCGGGAAATTACCGAACGGATGGACACTTACCGGAAAAGACTTTCTCAGGCTTTTGAGTGGAGAATCGAGCAGTACAGGAGAAGACTGGCGGAGCTCCAGAAAAGGCTGGCCCAGTCCAGCCCGAGACAGCAGCTGTTTGAGCGGAGAATGCGGCAGGCGGATCTGCAGAACCGGTTTTCCCAGGCCATGAAGGATAAGCTGGCAGACCGGAAGAACCGTCTTGCGCTGCTGGCGGAACGGCTGCACGGTCTTTCGCCGCTTCTGAAGCTGCAGCAGGGATATTCCTATACGGAAGGTCAGGACGGCCGGGCGGTGACTAGGATCGATCAGGCGGCTGAAGGAGAGAAGCTGAAGATCCATGTGACGGACGGCATGTATACAGCAGTGGTGGAGAGCCGGACAAGGCTTAAGAGAGGATAGTTATGGCAGGAAAGAAAGAGAAGACGCTGGAAGAAGCGTTTGCCCAGCTGGACGAGATGCTGGAGAAGCTGTCGGATAAGGACGTGTCCCTGGAGGAATCCTTCAAGGTCTATACAGAGGGCACGAAGCTTTTGAAATACTGCAGCGATAAGCTGGATAAGGTAGAGAAAAAAATGCTTGTGATGAACGAGGAGGGCGGACTGGATGAATTTTAAGGAAGAGCTTCAGAAAAGAACCGGAGAGATCGAGGAGATTATCAAAGGGTATCTTCCGGAAGAGACGGGATTTCAGAAGACGGTGCTGGAAGCAGTCAATTACAGCGTGCTGGCCGGAGGAAAGAGGCTCCGCCCCATGCTGATGCAGGAGACCTGCCGGATGTTCGGCGGTGAAGGTGAGCTGGTAAAGCCCTTTATGGCGGCTATAGAGATGATTCACACTTACTCCCTGGTCCACGATGATCTGCCGGCTATGGACAACGATGAGTACCGGCGCGGCAAGAAGACGACCCATGCAGTCTACGGGGAAGCCATGGGAATTCTGGCCGGAGACGCTCTTTTGAACCTGGCATTCGAGACAGCTGCGGAAGCTTTTGCTATAGAGGTGAGTTCCCGCACGGCCAGAGCCATGCAGATCCTTGCCCGGAAGGCAGGCATTTACGGCATGATTGGCGGCCAGGTGGTGGATGTGGAATCAGAGGGACAGCCTCTCTCCAGGGAAAAGCTGAATTTTATCTACCGGCTGAAGACCAGCGCGCTGATTGAGGCGTCCATGATGATTGGAGCCGTGCTGGCGGGAGCTTCCGATGAGGAGCTGGCAGCTGTTGAGCGCGTGGCGGGCGACGTGGGACTGGCGTTCCAGATTCAGGACGATATCCTGGATGTGACCAGCACGCTGGAGGTGCTGGGAAAGCCCATTCACAGTGATGACAAAAACAATAAGACTACCTACGTGACGCTGGAAGGACTGGACAAGGCCAGAGCGGACGTGGAAGCAGTCTCAGAGCGGGCGCTGGAGACGCTGAGGTCATTAAATTACCGGAATGAGTTTCTGGAAGAACTGATTCGCATGCTGATCACGAGAGAAAAATAAAACAGAGGTGAAATCATGTATCTGGAGCAGATCAATCAGGTGAATGATATCAAGAAGCTGGATAAAAATGAGTGGAATGCCCTGGCACAGGAGATCCGGGAGTTCCTGATTGAGAAAATCAGTGTAACCGGCGGTCATCTGGCCTCGAATCTCGGCGTCGTGGAGCTGACCATGGCCATGCACCTGGCCTTTGATTTTCCGCAGGACAAGGTGGTGTGGGATGTGGGCCATCAGTCCTATACCCATAAGCTTCTCACCGGTCGGAAGGCCGGCTTTGACGAGCTGCGGAAATACGGGGGAATGAGCGGCTTCCCCAAGCGCAAGGAAAGCGACTGCGACTGCTTTGATACAGGACACAGTTCCACCTCCATCTCGGCGGGAATCGGACTGGTGAAGGCAAGAGATCTGCTGGGCGGAAATTACAGCGTGATTTCCGTGATTGGAGACGGAGCCCTGACTGGAGGAATGGCCTTTGAGGCGCTGAACAACGCTTCCCAGCTGAAAAGCAATTTTATCATTGTGCTGAATGATAACCAGATGTCCATTGCCGAGAACGTGGGCGGCATCTCCCAGTACCTGAACGGGCTTCGGTCCGCGGAAGGTTACAACAATTTCAAAGAAGGACTTCAGAATACGCTGGAAAAGATACCGGTTTACGGAGAAGGGCTGGTCCGTCAGCTGAAAAAGACCAAGAGCGGCCTTAAGCAGCTGGTAATTCCGGGCATGTTCTTTGAAAATATGGGTATCACCTATCTGGGGCCTGTGGACGGACACAATATGGAGCAGCTGATCCGGGCCTTTAACGACGCGAAAAAGATCCGCCACGCGGTTCTGCTTCATGTCTGTACCAAGAAGGGAAAAGGCTACGCTCCGGCAGAGCGGCATCCTTCCCGGTTTCATGGGGCGGAGCCCTTTGAGATTGAGACGGGACTTCCCAAGCATAAGAGGACAAAGGCGAATTATACGGATATTTTCTCCACGGTTATGCGCAAACTCGGCGACCGGGATGATAAAGTGGTGGCAATTACAGCCGCCATGCCGGATGGAACGGGATTGAAGCGCTTCCGGAATATGTTCCCGGACCGGTTTTTTGACGTGGGAATTGCGGAGCAGCATGCGGTGACCTTTGCGGCAGGACTGGCGGCGGGCGGGCTGAAGCCTGTGGTGGCGGTTTATTCTTCCTTCCTGCAGAGGGCCTATGATCAGATTCTCCACGATGTCTGTATTCAGAACCTGCACGTGGTCTTTGCCATTGACAGGGCTGGACTGGTGGGAAGCGATGGAGAGACTCATCAGGGAATCTTTGATCTTTCCTATCTTTCAAGTATTCCCAACATGACTGTTATGGCTCCAAAGAATAAATGGGAGCTTTCGGATATGCTGAAATTTGCCGTGGATTATGACGGTCCCATTGCGCTCCGGTATCCCAGAGGCGAGGCTTATGACGGACTGCAGGAATTCCGGGCTCCCGTGGAGTACGGCCGCAGCGAGATGATTTACGAAGAGGCGGACATCGCCCTGCTTGCTGTGGGAAGCATGGTAAAGATGGCGGAAAAGGTGCGGGATGTTCTGAAGGAGACGGGATACAGCTGCACCCTTGTCAATGTGCGCTTTGTGAAGCCCATTGACGAAGAACTGCTGGAGGATCTGGCGAAAAACCACAGGCTGGCAGTAACCATGGAAGAAAATGTGAGAAACGGCGGCTTTGGCGATCATGTGCTGGAATATGTGTCAGATCGGGAGCTTCCGCTGCAGGTGCTGAACGTGGCCCTTCCGGATGAGTATGTGGAGCACGGCAATGTGGATCTGCTTTATAAAGAAGTCGGACTTGATCCGGAACTGATTGCCAAGCGGATCATTACAGATTATATCGGTCAGATGTAAGGAGAAGAGGACATGAAGATGAGGCTGGATGTGCTTCTCGTGAACCGGGGACTGGCGGAATCGCGGGAAAAGGCCAAGGCCGTGATTATGGAAGGAAAGGTCTTTGTAAAGGGACAGAGGGAAGATAAGGCGGGTTCCATGTTTGACGAGGCAGCCCCTATAGAGATACATGGCCAGAAGCTGCGCTATGTGAGCCGGGGAGGGCTGAAGCTGGAAAAGGCGGTGGCCCATTTTGACTTGAAGCTGGAAGGAAAGATCTGTATGGACGTGGGCTCTTCTACAGGCGGCTTTACAGACTGTATGCTTCAGAACGGGGCCGCGAAGGTCTATGCTGTGGACGTGGGGACGAACCAGCTGGACTGGAAGCTCCGAAGCGATCCGAGGGTAGTCTGCATGGAGAAGACGAATATCCGCTACCTGCTTCCCGAACAGATTGAAGAGCCTCCGGCATTTGCGTCCATTGATGTGGCTTTTATCTCTCTGACCAAGGTACTGAGGCCGGTAAGGGAGCTTCTGACAGCGGATGGACAGGTGGTGGCTCTGATTAAGCCTCAGTTCGAGGCAGGCAGAGAAAAGGTGGGAAAGAAGGGCGTAGTCCGGGAAAAGAGCACGCATCTTGAGGTGATCTGCCAGGTGCTGGCTTATGCCTGGTCCATTGGTTTTGACATCCTGGCGCTGGAGTTTTCTCCCATCAAGGGGCCGGAGGGGAATATTGAGTATCTGGCCTGGCTTCAGAAGACAGAGCGGAAGGAGCTGGAGGAGATTCCTGCCTGGGAAGAGGTGAGAGCAGCCCTTCCGGAAGGAATGGACCCGGAGCAGATTGTGGAAGAGGCGCATAAGGAGCTGGCTTAGAAGAGGACGACTTGGCATGAATCGATTCTACATCATTACGAACAGTGAAAAAGATAAGGAACTGAAGACTACCGGGGAGATTTACGAGTACCTGAAGGCGAGAGGCTGCGAATGTATTGTCCGTGAGTACCAGGGAAAGGGAGAGCCCCCGGATGGCAGTCATTTCAAATACACGGATGAATCCTGGATTCCCGAAGGGACGGAATGTATTCTGGTGCTGGGCGGCGACGGCACTATGATTCAGGCGGCCAGAGATACCGTTAACCGGAAGATACCGCTTCTGGGCATCAATCTGGGCACGCTGGGTTTTCTTGCGGAGATTGAAAAGTCCGGCATTCCGGATGCGCTGGACAGCCTGCTTCTCGACAACTATACCATTGAGCCGCGGATGCTTCTGGAAGGGTGCGTCCACAGGAGAAACGGAGGTCCGGCGCAGAATATCGCGCTCAATGATATTGTGGTGAACAGGGCCGGAACTTTAAGGATTATCGATTATGAGATCAGTGTAAACGGTGAATTTCTGAACCGGTATTCCGCGGATGGAATCATTGTCTCCACGCCGACAGGCTCCACAGGCTACAGTCTGTCAGCGGGAGGTCCCATTATCTCTCCTATGGCATCCATGATTGTGGTGACGCCGGTCTGTCCGCATACACTGACGGCCAGAAGTATTGTGCTGTCGGGCGGGGACAGGGTAACGGTTCATATCGGGTCCGGCCGCAGAAATGATAAAGAGCAGGCCTTCGTCACCTTCGACGGAGATGTGCTGGTCCCGGTGGAGACAGGGGACTGTGTGGATATCCGGAGATCCGAAAAGACGGTAAATATTCTGAAAATCAGCAAAATCAGTTTTCTGGAAGTCCTGCGCAATAAGATGCGGGCAAATTAACGGCAGATCAGGTGGGAGGAAGCAGAGGATGAAGCTTGAAAGGCATGCAAAAATCATAGAGCTGATAGGGAAGTATGCCATAGAAACACAGGAGGAACTGGCAGGCAGGCTGAACGAGGCGGGATTCCGCGTGACACAGGCCACTGTTTCCCGGGATATCCGGGAACTGAAGCTTACAAAGATGACAGTGGACGGGCGGCAGCGCTATGTGATCGTTCCCGGGCCGGGAAGCCAGCTGGGAGATAAATACATCGGAATTCTGCGGGAAGGCTTTCTGTCTATGGATATGGCCCAGAATATTCTGGTGGTCAAGACAGTATCCGGTATGGCCATGGCTGTGGCTGCGGCGCTGGACGCTTTAAACTGGCAGGAAATCGCAGGCTGCATTGCCGGAGACGATACGGTATTCTGCGCGGTGCGCACGGCGGATGATGCCATGCTGGTTATGGAAAAGCTGCGCAGGGCGCTGAATGGCGGTAAGAGGAACAGTTGACTATGAAACCCGGTAAGGAGAGGATATGTTAACACATCTGCATGTGAAAAATCTGGCTCTGATTCGAGAGGTGGAGATCGATTTTACAGAAGGACTCAATATCCTGACAGGAGAAACGGGAGCGGGAAAATCCATTGTGATTGGCTCTGTGAGTCTGGCCCTCGGGGGAAAGGTATCCAGGGAAATGGTACGCCCCGGAGCGGATTACGGACTGGCGGAGCTGGTTTTTCTTGTGAACCGGGAAAAACAGAAAGAAAAGCTTCTGGAACTGGGCATTACGCCGGAAGAAGACCAGGTAATTATTTCCAGAAAAATATCGGATGGAAGAAGTATAAATAAAATCAATGGCGAGACAGTAACCTTAAGCCAGCTGAGAGAGACGGCTTCGCTTTTGATTGACGTGCACGGACAGCACGAGCATCAGTCCCTGCTTCAGAAGAAAAAGCATCTGGAAATTCTGGATGAATTTGCGAAGGAAGAGCTGGGGCCGGTGAAGGAAAAGCTGGCGGGAGCGTTTCAGAACTGGAAGAAGCTGAAGAAACAGCTTCAGGAAGCTCAGATGGACGAGGAGAGCCGGCTGCGGGAAATCTCTCTTCTGGAGTTTGAGACGGATGAAATCGGAAAAGCGGAGCTCGTTCCGGGAGAGGATGAAGAGCTGGAGCGGCGCTACCGCAGGATGACCAATGCCCGGAAGCTGATGGAAGCGGCAGGCAGCGCTTATGCCCTGACAGGCTACGAGGAAGAATCGGGAGCCGGCGCGGTCATTGGAAGAGCAGTCCGGGAGCTTCAGAGCGCAGCCTCCTTTGACGAGGAGCTTTCCGGGCTGGCGTCTCTGCTTTCAGATGTGGACGGACTTCTGAATGATTTCAACCGGGAGATGTCGGATTATCTCACTTCCCTGGAGTTTGACGAAAAGGAATTTTCAGAGACAGAGGAAAGGCTGAATCTTCTGAACTATCTGAAATCCCGGTATGGACATACGCTGGAAGAGATTCTGGCTTATCAGGAAAAGCAGGAACAGCGTCTGGCTGCCCTGCAGGATTACGACCGGTATCTTCAGGATCTGGAGGCGCAGCTTAAAAAGGCGGAAGAAGAGCTCCAGGACCTCTGCGCGGAGGCTTCCGGAATACGGCAGCGTTACGGGAAAATGCTCTGCGAAAAGATCAAAGAACATCTGATTGATCTGAATTTTCTGAACGTGGAGTTTGAAATGGCTTTTGAGGAACTGCCGGAATATACAGCGCAGGGAAAAGATTCCGCGGAATTCCTGATTTCCACCAATCCCGGCGAGCCGCTGCGGCCGCTGATGAAGATTGCCTCCGGCGGCGAGCTGTCACGGATTATGCTGGCGATTAAGACGGTTCTGGCTGACCGGGATGAGATTGACACGGTGATTTTTGACGAGATCGATGTGGGCATCAGCGGAAGGACGGCTCAGAAGGTTTCGGAAAAGATGATGCTGATCGGGCGGACCAGACAGGTCATCTGCATTACGCATCTGGCTCAGATTGCGGCCATGGCTGACAGCCACTACCGGATTGAGAAGCAGGTGGAGGAAGGAGAGACGCGGACCCAGATCCGCCGGCTCAGCGAGAAAGAAAGCATTGAGGAGCTGGCCCGAATTCTGGGTGGAGCGGAGATTACGGACGCGGTTACAAAAAATGCGGAAGAGATGCGCGCGCTGGCGCTGGAGAGAAAGCAGAGCCGGTGACAAAATGTGCTAGAGTAACAAAATCCATATTTCACATACTAAAAGAGGGTGCAAAAGCTTTTGCATCCTCCTTTTTGGTTTTGGAAAGGACATTATGGACGCAGAGGATGTGAAACAATGGATTTCAGAAAAAAATACCGCCTTTTTCTGTCGGGCATACTGATTTTGTGCCTGGCGGGCCTTGGGGTACTGAATTATATACAGATACGGGACCGCATTCCGGATTCCTATATTCAGACAGAAGGAGAAGCCAGGCCGGACCGGGTAAGTCCTCTGGTGACAGAAGAAGTAAAAGCGGATATGGCAGAGGCTTCCGCTAACGCATTCGCTTCTGACAGCTATACCATTTCCTATAAATATCTTGGGCTTTTCCCAATGAAGGAGACTCAGGTGGAGATTCGCGACCCGGTGTATGTGATACCGGGAGGGATTCCTATCGGAATCTATCTGGAGACAAAGGGAGTCCTGATTATCGATACCGGCACTGTGACCGGAATGGATGGCCTGAATTATGAGCCCGCCCTTCGGATTGTCCAGGGCGGCGATTATATCCGGGCAGTGAACGGACAGGAAATCATGGAAAAAGAAGAGCTGATAGAGGCCGTCAATGACTGCGGCGGAGAAGAGGTTGTGCTGGACCTGGAAAGGGATGGAGAGAAAATACAGGTGAAGCTGAACGCAGTGCAGACGGAGGAGAATGCATACAAGCTGGGAATCTGGGTACGGGATAATACCCAGGGAATTGGTACGCTGACTTTTTTGACAGAAGGAGGAGGCTTCGGCGCGCTGGGACACGGAATCAACGATGTGGATACAGGAACCCTTCTTCAGCCCTCTGAGGGAAAGCTTTATGACACGACCATCATCAATATACACAAGGGGGAAGCAGGAACGCCGGGAGAACTGTCGGGGCTGATTCGATACCGGGACAGCTTTATCTGCGGAACCATTGCGGAGAATACGGAAGCCGGAATCTTCGGCAGCGCCAGCAGCCGGCTCATAGACAGCCTGGGAACGGAAATGCTGCAGGCCGGTTATAAACAGGAGATTGAGCCTGGAAAGGCCTGGATCAGAAGCTCAGTGAGCGGGGAAGTAAAGGATTATCAGGTGGAGATCGTGGAAGTCCACCGCAATGAAGAGGATGTGAATAAAGGAATTGTCCTGGAAGTTACAGACCCGGAGCTGCTGGAGCTGACAGGGGGCATCGTCCAGGGGATGAGCGGAAGCCCCATCATTCAGAACGGAAAGATCGTCGGTGCGGTAACGCATGTCTTTGTCCAGGATTCCGCAAAAGGTTTTGGAATTTTCATCGAGAATATGCTGGAGCACGTAGACATTTAGGGAGAATTGTCGAAAGCTGTCCTGTGCTGTCCCAAAAAGGAGAGCGATAGGGAATTGCAGGAAAAAAGGACTTTTCGGTATAATAAACGGGTAGCGCCGGTGTGTTGAAAAGTTGAAAAATGTAATTCTGGGGAGGTAGAAATGGAAAAACTGAATGTGGCAATCGCTGACGATAATGAAAGAATTGTGGAAATGCTGAACGCGCTGATCCGTACAGAAAATGATATGGAGATTGTGGGAACAGCAGGAAATGGAGAAGACGCTGTGGAAATGATAAAGAAAAGCACTCCGGATGTGGTTCTCCTTGATTTGATTATGCCGAAGATGGATGGACTGGGGGTTCTGGAAAAGCTGAAAAACGATACATCTTTAAAGAAGATGCCGGCTTTTATCGTGCTTTCTGCCATTGGACAGGAAGCGGTGACAGAGGACGCGTTTGCTCTTGGAGCAAATTATTATATTATGAAACCATTCAACAACGAGATGCTGCTGGGAAGACTCCGGAGCATCCGGAACCGGGGAGAAAAGATACTGGCGCCGGCCCGGGAGGCTCAGGCGGAGCGGCGGCGTCCCTGTGAGGAGCGGGATTTGGAGACGGATGTCACCAATATGATTCATGAAATCGGAGTCCCGGCTCATATCAAAGGGTATCAGTATCTGAGAGATGCGATTATGATGTCGGTACAGGACATGGAAATGCTCAATTCCATCACCAAGATTCTGTATCCCACCATCGCCAAGAACCATCAGACGACGCCCAGCCGGGTGGAAAGAGCGATACGTCATGCCATCGAGGTAGCCTGGAGCCGCGGAAAGATGGATACGATTGATGAGCTTTTCGGCTATACGGTGAGCAACGGAAAAGGAAAGCCCACCAATTCGGAGTTCATCGCTCTGATTGCGGACCGGATTCGTCTGGAGTATAAGGCGAAGGTTTCCTGAAAGAATTTCACTGCAGCAGAACTGTTCAGCCATGCAGCCCGGAAAAACCGGGAGCATGGCTGAACTGGTGAGTAAAAATGTAGAATCTGCACAAATTTATCTTTAAAATACACTGCAAATGAGGTATAATAAATACAGAATTTTACCGAAACAGGGAGGAAATGCAGTGAAAAAGATTTTATTTATTGCTTCAGAAGCGGTTCCCTTTATCAAAACCGGAGGACTGGCAGACGTGGTCGGCTCTCTGCCGAAATATTTTGATAAAGAGCAGTATGATATTCGCGTTATGATTCCCAAATATCTCTGCATTAAGCAGGAGTGGCGGGACAAGATGAATTATGTGACGCATTTTTACATGAACCTGGCCTGGCGCAGCCAGTATGTCGGTGTCCTGGAAATGGAATATGACGGAGTCAAATTCTATTTCATTGACAATGAATATTATTTTGCGGGCCCCAAGCCTTATGGAAATATTTATGAGGACATAGAGAAATTTGCATTTTTCTCCAAAGCTGCCATTTCGGCTCTGCCCTCCTTGAATTTCCGTCCGGATATTATCCATTGCCATGACTGGCAGACAGGTCTTGTGCCGGTATTTCTCAATGATTCCTTCCAGAACAATCCGTTCTTCCAGGGAATCAAGACAGTTATGACCATTCACAATCTGAAATTCCAGGGAATCTGGGATATGAAGACGGTTAAGGATATCACAGGTCTTTCGGCTTCTTACTTTACACCTGACAAGCTGGAGGCTTATGGGGACGCCAATTACCTGAAAGGCGGCATCGTTTACGCGGACGCGGTGACGACGGTAAGCGATACTTATGCAGAGGAGATTAAGATGCCCTATTATGGAGAGCATCTGGACGGCCTGCTGCGCGCCCGCTCCAATTCCCTGCGCGGAATCGTGAACGGAATTGATTATGATGAATATAACCCTGAGACAGATAAGTTCCTGGTACGCAATTACAACGCCGTGAACTTCCGTAAGGAAAAAGTAAAGAATAAAGTAGCTCTTCAGGAGGAGCTGGGCCTTACTGTAGATCCGAAGAAGATGATGATCGGCATTGTATCCCGTCTGACCGATCAGAAGGGATTTGATCTGATTGCCTATGTAATGGATGAGCTTTGCCAGGATGAGATTCAGATCGTGGTTCTGGGAACGGGAGAAGAGCGCTATGAAAATATGTTCCGCCACTTCGCCTGGAAGTACCAGGGTAAAGTATCGGCCAATATTTTCTACTCCGAAGCCATGTCCCATAAGATTTACGGCTCCTGTGACGCATTTCTGATGCCTTCTCAGTTTGAGCCCTGCGGATTGAGCCAGCTGATGAGCCTCCGTTACGGTACGGTTCCGATCGTCCGCGAGACCGGAGGCCTGAAGGATACGGTTCAGCCATATAATGAGTATGAAAATACCGGAACAGGCTTCAGCTTTACGAACTACAATGCCCATGAAATGATGAATACAGTGCGCTATGCGGAGCGTATCTATTATGACAGAAAGCGCGAGTGGAATAAGATTGTAGACCGCGCCATGGCAGCTGACTTCTCCTGGAATAATTCAGCGAAGAAGTATGCGGAGATGTACGACTGGCTGGCAGGCTGACGGATGGATACTGCTGCGTGAAAATGCCACTGGAGCATTTGCCGGGGAAGCCGGCTGAAAAATAATATCTTTCCTTTCGGATTTGTCCGGAAGGCGTATAAAATCCTTCTTTTCCAGGATACTAAAAGTGTAAACCGGAAAAGGAGGATTTTTTATGACACCACAATTATCGGAACTGGACGTGCAGAATCTCCGCCACCTGCTCGGAGGCTATGACACCAGCTGCTGTAAAATGACTGAGTACGCAAATCAGGCTTCAGATCAGCAGATCAAACAGTTTTTTCTGAAAGCAGCTCAGTCTGCAAAGGAAAACAAGCAGCAGCTCATGCACTTTTTAGGTTAGGAGGTCGTGAAGATGGATGAAAAGACCATGGTATCGGACGCGCTGACAGGAATCAATGGCGAACTGAAAATGTTTGGAGACATGATCCCTCAGACAGAGAACCCGGCTCTGAAGCAGACGCTTAAGGAGATCCGCAACAAGTGTGAGATGTCTCAGGAAGAGCTTTACCAGATTGCCCGGGCAAAGCAGTATTATGTTCCGGCTGCCCAGGCAACGGCAGAGGAGATAGCCCATGTAAAGGCATTGTTTACGGAAGGAACGCTGTAAGGAGCGCAGCGTCAGGTTCCGCTGGGGTCTGTGCCGGAAAAGCCTGCAGGTAAAACGCAGAGGGCCGGCGCATCTGTGATTTGAATCATGCGATTTGGATCATGCGGATGCGCCGGTCCTTTTTGCGTGTGCAAAAAGTGTATTGTTGACGGCTGTTTCCAGCCGGATGTATAATAGTCGAGGCTGCAGCGGAGATGACGCCGTTTTCCTGTTCATTTCAGAGCAGAGCTCCGGTTCTTTCATAAAAAATGTAAATGATGATAAAGGAAGATAAAGGGAGATAAGGGGAGCCATCCTGCGCTGGCGAGTTTAGATGAGAAAGGAATTATGCTATGAGTTTGGCATTTCGACTGGGAACCGTAGCCTTTACGATGGGGATGATGGTCCTGGCGCTGTATATTCTGGCCGCAGGCATCCTGGGCCGTAAAACGCATTGGAAATCACTGGGAATCTTTTTGCTCTGCGGGGAGGCGGCACAGTGGCTTACCATGCTGATTTATGCTTTCACGGCAGGTACGGAGAATGCTGCATCTGACCTGTATGATACCGTCTGCTATACAGTTATGGCATTGATTCTGGGCTTTCTGCTGTTCAAAGCCTGTCACATCCCGTTCCTGCACACGTTCACTGCGTCTGTTCTGAGCACTTTCATTACCAATACGGCCAATTCTCTGATGGTGCAGATGGTGGAGGAGTATGCGCCTCTGTTTGATCGGCAGCATGTTCTGGCCTTTGTGCGGCTGTATGTGCCCTATACCCTCACAGTGGTGCTGGCATGGCTGACAGCCCTGATTTTAAAGAAGTCCGGCTTTTATAGATACTTTTCTGCCATGTTCCGCAGCAGGGGACGGGCGGTGCTGACGCTGCTTGTCTGTTACGCGCTGATGTGTACCATGCCGGTATTGCAGCTGATTGTGCCAGATGTTACTCCGGACGCAGGGTATGCCACCTTTTTTTCTGCTCTTATTGTGGCGGGGCTGTTTTTCCTGCAGTTTGCCGCCATGTACACTGCAGGCCAGGATAAGATCCGGGCGCAGGAGGAGACCATTTTACAGCAGCAGGCTCATATGGCGCTGCTGGAAGAGCTGCAGCAGGAGATCCGGGCTTTCCGCCATGATTTCACTAATCTTTTTTCCGGCCTTACGCTGCAGGCGCAGGAGGGAGATCTGGACGGAATTCAGGACTTCATGAAACGGACCAGCAGCTATTTTGATGAAAAGCTGGGAGCAGAGATTGCCCAGATGGACGGACTGAACAATATTCATCTGTATCCGCTGCGCAGCCTGCTGACAGCAAAGCTTGCAAAAATGCGGCAGATGCATATTAAGGGCGTGTTGGAAGCGCTGGCTCCGGTGCAGGGAAATTTAGGCATGGACACAGATGATCTGCTGCGGGCCCTGGGCGTTCTGCTGGATAACGCCATCGAGGCGGTTCCTGAACAGAATGGGCAGGTGCGGGTAGTTGTGCTGCAGGAGGAAAAGAAATTGTATCTGGCTGTGGCGAATAATTATGAAAAAGCGCCCGATCTTGCAGCCGTGGCGAAAAAGGGTTACACCACCAAAGGCAGCGGTCATGGCACGGGGCTTGCCAGCTACCGGCGCATTGTGGCCCGATGCCGCGGTTGTGCGGCCCGCACCTACCTGAAAGACGGAATGTTCGTGCAGGAGCTGCACATTCCGGCAACCTGAGTATGGAGGAGAAACTATGATTCCGGTTTATGTTTGTGATGACGAACCGTTCATTCGGGAAAATCTTACGCAGATCGTTGACAGCCAGATCCTGATTCTGGACTGTGATATGGGGCCGGTGCGCGCTTTGGAGGACCCGGATGAGCTGCTGAGGGCGCAAAGGGAAGCTTCAGTGCCTGCCATCTATTTTCTGGACATTGATTTTCCCGGTAAGATGAGCGGCCTGGTGCTGGCACAAAAGCTGCGCCAGTATGATCCGCGGGGATTTATTATATTTATCACCGCTCACAGCGATCTGGCCTTTGAGACGTTCCGTCTGCGGCTGGAAGCTCTTGATTATATCGTCAAGGGCAGCCGTGGCGCCATGACAGGACGGGTACAGAAATGCCTGGAAAGTATTCAGGAGAGAATGCAGGCCCAGCAGCCGGGGCAGGGCAGCTATTGTACGGTGAAAATTCTGGATACCGTACGTCATATTCCGGTGGAAAACATTCTGTATCTTGAAGCCGTGGGAATCCGCCATACGCTGCGTATGCACCTGGATGACGAGCTGCTGGAATTCAACAGCAGCCTCGGCCATTTTACACAGCAGCTTGGCGATGGCTTCTGGCGCTGCCACCGCAGCTTTCTTGTGAACCGCTCCCGCATACGGGCCGTACATCTGAAGGAGCAGACGGTGGAGCTGGATAATGGTGAGACATGTCTTTTATCCCGAAAGGCAAAAAGTGAATACCGGGCAGATTGATTTTTCCCCCGCAACGCGGCCTCACCGGCAGCGCTGCGGGGGATTTTGCATTTGGCGAAGCGAAAAAAACCGTTGGCGAAAGATTTGACGCCTGACTCCTTTTGTCTGTTATACTCAAATCATCAAAACAAACCAGACCATACGGTAATTAAGATACTTAAAAGGAGATGTCAGATATGCCTGCTGAAAAATTTGTTACTGAGTTCGTCAGGGAAGCCGGTTACAACCCCATTCCCGACCGCGCCATCATCGTTACCTACGCTCCCGCCAACCTGAGCGAGAAGATTGCCAGATTTTTTTCCAATGAGTTCTTTGCTCTGCAGATGTGTGAAAAATCTCTGGTACTGCTGCCTTTTGGACGGATGTCCTTTATGCTGAAGAAGAACGTGGCTCTGGAGATCCCCTATACCAGCATCCGCAGGGTGGAGATAAAGGAAGACATGTTCAATTGGCGTATTGAACTGGACACAGACGATGGGCTCATCGCCCTCTCGGCCCAGCAGAAGGAGCTGAGTGAGTTCCGCACTTCCGGCACGCTGTCGGTGGGCATGAGCGGTTTCGGCTCCGGCATAGGGGGAGCAGGCCCGCTGAAGACTGCAAACTGGCACCGTGCAAATCTGGATGCGACCCTGACTGCGCTGAAGGCTCTGCCAGGCAGAAGGGAGCAGACTGCGTGAACCTGCAGTCTTTTTAACCTTGCGCCCGTATGTCTATTTGGCGAGCGCCGTGAGGATAAATCCCTGTGGGTGTAAAGCCTCCCTCAGCTTGACTGCGTTCATTGTTTTCATGCCCTGCCAGCTTGCTGTGGAATGTTTGATTTCAGCCTGTCGCTTCTGTGCACCAGTCCGTACCCGATGGAATAGGGGCCGGCGTGGACTGCGATAGTGGCTCCGATTTGAAAGGCCGGAAGAGTGCTCTGAGGGCCGAATTCTTCTGCCAGACGTTTTCTGGTCATTTCTTGCAGAAGAATTCCCTCTTTCGGATTATAACCATAGCCGATCAGAATGTTGCAGTCATCCGGCGTACAGTTCTGTTCCTTCAGGTAAGAAACCAGAAGCTCTACGACGCCAGCCAGCGATTTCCGGCGGCCGCGTCTGATGCCGGAGGAATGGATCTCTCCGTCCTCCAGTGTAATGAGCGGCTTTAAGTCCAACAGATTTCCGGCTATGCCGGCCACCTTTCCGATTCGGCCGCCATGCTGGAGATAATTCAGGTCTCCCACCGTGAACAGAATGCGGCCGGATTTGCGCAGGGCATCGACTGCCCCAAGAACCTCGTCGAGAGAACAGCCAGCGTCGCGCATGCGGCAAAGCTCCAGCACAAAGGCGCTCTGCATCAACGTACAGCAGAGAGAGTCCACAACGACGGCCCGGGTATCCGGATAGCTTTCAGCCAGCATCTGCCGGGCAATTTCCGCAGACTGGACCGAGGAACTCAGCTTTGTGGAAATACAGATACACAGGATATCCTGTCCTTTCTCTGCTCTTTTTTTGAAGACGGCGTAAAAATCTTCCGGCGAGGGAGCCGCTGTCTTTGGATAGACGTCCGGATAGGAGACCATCTGCTGATAGAACTCCGGCAGTTCCAGCTCCACGCCTTCTTTTTGATAGTCAGAACCGTTGAAAGAGACAAGAAAATGGACGATATCGATATCATTTTCTTTTGCGAGCGCTTCCGGGATGTCGCAGGAACCATCGCTCACAATGCAAAATTCTGGATTCATACGCTTCCCTCCTGTTGTAAATGAGAAGTTACTGTTGTTGTGCTGTTTATTTTAACATAATTTAATCGAATATACAATTTTGAATAAAATGTGGATTATTTTGAAAATATTGCGCTATAGCGCTTGCAGGCCAGATTGTGATATGAGATACTTTTGATATAAAGAGGCCGGTATATGTGTGGGGGAGAAAGATGAAAAGGAAAAAGTACGACTGGAATATCATGCTGCTGGTACTGCTGATGGCAGCCGGAGCGTCAGGACTATGGGGATGCGCTCAGGGTGGAGAAGTCCTGGGTGGAGCAGATTCAGGAGATATGGAGGAAAAGTTTCCGGAAACGGCAGAAATGTCAGAGACAAAGACCTGGGAGCGTCAGTCTGCGCTTCTTCGGGAAAAACGGCAGCAGGCTGCCATACAGGAAAATAAAGTGATTTTTGGCAGCCTGGAAATCGTACTGCCGGAAGGCGTTGAGGCCGATTTGTGTGAAGGCAGAGAAGGGGATGCAGGGGTGGAAATGGAGCTTTCGGGTCTGGAACCGGAAGATGCTCTGCTGCCGCCCTTTATCCGGCTGGAATGCTATGAGGCGGAGTATGAAGAAGAGCTTTCTCTGGCGGCAGCCCTCTTGGAAGAGTATCAGGAAGAAGAAATGGCTACTCTGTTGAAGCTGGAGTCAGAAGAGGATTACAGTTTCCAGCTGAAAACAGAGGACTGGCAGTGCCTTATCCTGGTGAGGGAGAGTGAAGTTTATCTGCTCTGGGAGATTCGGGCTGAGGAAGAGTTCAGCATCAGCAGTCTGGTGGAAGAACAACGTGTCCGATGGACGGATACAGGTGAAGCGATCTGGTATGAAGAAAGCGGCGCCTCCTGCATGCTGGCGGAACCAGAGGAGGGAAGAAGGCTCTTATTTTGTTCGGACTTGAATGAAGACGGGGATAACGCTCTCTTTTTGTACCGCTGTGGGGAATATGAGGAACCCTTTCAGGAACTGGATTTTGATTGGCTTCCAGGAAAGGAAGACTTTGCAGACATAGATTCGGACGGCTGTCTTGATTTAAGACTGGGAAGAAATGAGCTGTATATCTGGGACAGGGAGAAGCAACGGTACAGGCCTGCAGGCACAGAGCTAGCACAATACGGACTGGAAAGCGCAGAACGGGAGCCGGAGGACGAGGCGGATGGGGCTTATCAGATTCCTCAGGAGTTTCTGGATCTGATCGGCAGGGCATTCGAGGAAGGGACAGAATATGAGACGCTTGTCGGGCTGAGAACCGACCGGGAGCTTTCAGAGGAAGAGGCTTTGGAGCTGGGAGAGGCAAACCCGTGGATTCATGCAGAGCTTGCAAAAATGAGGAACGTATATGTGGGACCGTTCAAGGGCGGTTTCGCTGTGCTGGAGGCGGATCTGGACAATGACGGCATCTCTGATCTGCTGATGGGAAGAGACGAGGGCGGAAGCGGCGGCTTTTTCAGCTATGTGCTTTTTAAAGGTAAGGCAGACGGAACCTATGAAAGAACGAGCCAGATGGAGTGTGTCAGAGAGGAATTTTGCGTGCTTTCTTTTGAAGGGGAAAATTATCTCTGGCTTACCACCTGGGATTACGGGAGAAAGCTGTATAACGGCGCAGATTTGTATTACTATGAAAACGGGGAACTGGTGGAACAGGCGTCTGTCAGAATGGTTCCGGAGAGCTGTCAGGTAAATGTGGAAGAATGCCAGGGAGAGCAGTGGAGGGCGCTGGCAGAACAGGCTGCGGCTGCTGGTTCCGAGTACCAGGAGCCGGCCGGACTAGGGGAAAGCTGGAAATGGACGGGCAGCGCAGAACAGCAGGCAGCCGGAGACGATAATCAGACGTACCTTTGTGATCTGAATAATGACGGAACAGAGGAACAGTACCAAAAAGCTGTCTGGCTGAGTCCAAACTTTTATACGGAGGACGGCCTGCATTTCTCATGTGAGGCAGAAGGAATGGAAGCTGTAAAGGAGGCTGTCTGGAGCGGCGGGGGAAGGCCCATGATGCTCTGGGTGGATGAGGCAGACGGACAGAATATCATACAGGTATTGTCTGCCACGGGACTATATGATTATGAAATCAGCGGTTATCTGGTGTCAGGAGCGGAATATGAAAGAGTGTACAGGATTACAGGGGCCGCTGAAATCGGCACAGTGCAGCACAGAGAAATGCAGGAGTAAAGCAGTCTGCAAAACCAGAAAGTAAGAGCTTAAAAATCCTTATAAAATCCTGCAAAATCAGGCAAAAAGGGGCTTGCAATGGCCCTTTTCCTGTGCTATACTTTCAGAGTTAGTGAAAAAACACGCGGGTGGAACCGGGGACGGTGTCGGAGCGGAGCTCTGGTATTTCACGGTGCGGAAGCCTGCGGAAGATCAACCAAATGGAGGAAAGAATCATGAGTGTAATTTCAATGAAGCAGTTACTGGAAGCAGGTGTTCATTTCGGACATCAGACAAGACGCTGGAACCCCAAGATGGCTCCGTACATCTATACCGAGCGTAACGGCATCTACATCATCGACCTGCAGAAGTCTGTAGGAATGGTAGACACAGCATATAAGGCTGTATTTGACATTGCCGCACAGGGCGGAACCATTCTGTTCGTAGGAACCAAGAAGCAGGCTCAGGACGCTATTAAGACAGAAGCAGAGCGCTGCGGTATGTTCTATGTAAATGAGAGATGGCTTGGCGGTATGCTGACCAACTTCAAGACTATCCAGAGCAGAATCGCCCGTCTGAAAGCGATCGAGAAGATGTCTGAGGACGGAACCTTCGATGTACTGCCCAAGAAGGAAGTTATCGCACTGAAGAAGGAGTGGGAGAAGCTTGAGAAGAACCTGGGCGGAATCAAGGATATGAAGAAAGTTCCGGATGCCATCTTTGTAGTAGATCCGAAGAAGGAGAGAATCTGCGTACAGGAAGCACATACACTGGGCATTCCGCTGATCGGAATTGCTGATACCAACTGTGATCCGGAAGAGCTGGATTATGTGATCCCGGGTAACGATGATGCTATCCGTGCTGTAAAGCTGATCGTTTCCACAATGGCAGACGCTGTGGTTGAGGCAAACCAGGGAGCAGCTGAGGAAGTAGCAGAGGAAGCTTACGAGGAGACAGAAGAGGCTGTAGAAGAGTAAGCGTTTAATACGAAGAAATAATTTGGAGGAACGAAAAATGGCAATCACAGCAGGAATGGTAAAAGAGTTAAGAGAGATGACCGGTGCCGGAATGATGGACTGCAAGAAAGCCCTGACCGCTACCGAAGGAAATATGGACGCAGCTGTAGACTGGCTGAGAGAAAAAGGACTTGCCAGCGCTCAGAAGAAGGCAGGCCGTATCGCTGCTGAGGGTATCGTAGATATCTGCGCGACAGAGGACGGACACAAGGCGGTTGCCGTAGAGGTAAATGCTGAGACTGACTTCGTTGCAAAGAACGAGAAGTTCCGTTCTTATGTGGCAGATGTGGCTGCACAGGCACTGAAGACTACCGCTTCCGATATCGAGGGATTCCTGGAGGAGAAGTGGGAGAAAGATCCGTCTCTGACAGTAAAAGAGGCCCTGGCTTCTCAGATCGCCGTTATCGGTGAGAATATGAACATCCGTCGTTTCCGTCAGATGGAGGAGCAGAATGGTTTCATCGCTTCTTATATCCATGCGGGTGGCAAGATTGGCGTTCTGGTAGATGTTGAGACAGACGTGGTAAACGATGCTGTAAAAGAGATGGCAAAGAATGTGGCTATGCAGGCAGCAGCCTTAAAGCCGCTGTACACCAGCGATGCTGAGGTGGAGCCGGATTACATCGAGAAAGAAAAAGCGATCCTGATGGCTCAGATTCAGAACGACCCGAAGGAGTCCCAGAAGCCGGAAAAGGTTATCCAGGGCATGATCCAGGGCCGCATCAACAAAGAGCTCAAGGAGATCTGTCTGCTTGATCAGGTATATGTAAAGGCTGAGGATGGAAAGCAGTCTGTAGGCAAGTACGTAGAGCAGGTGGCAAAAGAGAACAACGCGAAGATCACCATCAAAGGCTTCGTTCGTTTTGAGACCGGCGAGGGAATCGAGAAAAAGGAAGAGAACTTTGCTGAGGAAGTTGCAAAGCAGATGGCTGGCAAATAATTTGAATTTTGCATTGAGATTTTGAAAAAAAACCCTTATGAGTGGTGATTTTGCACCGCTTGTAAGGGTTTTTATAGTATAAAGGGAAATACATAATGGAATAGTTGGTTGATTTTGCTCTGTGGAATGGATATACTATAGGTAGAAAGAACAGCAGGAAGGAGGGAGAGTATGCCTCAGATTTTAACTGAAGTACTGAAAAAATATGTAGAGGATGTACACAAAATTTATGGGGACAAGCTGAGAACGATAATCTTATATGATTCTTATGCGCGAGGCGATTTCAGACCGGATTCAGATATTGATATTATGATTCTGGTGGATTTATCGGATGATGAGATAAGAAGTAGGGGGCATATGCTTTCCGACCTGACAGTTGATTATAATTTCGATAACGATTTGCAAATCATGCCCATTGTGAAAAATTTGGATCATTTTAATAAATGGATCAGGGCATATCCATTCTATAACAATGTTAAGAAGGAAGGAGTAGAATTGTATGCAGCATGATTTGGATGACATAAATTTCATTTGGCAGGAATTATTGTGTAAATGATGAATTTGTCAGACGGTGTCTGACAAATTAAGCTGGTCGCATATTTGTGAACTAATTAAACTTGATGACGATTTGGAGAGGAGCTTTTTGAGCGGCAGACTGTTAATGAAAATTGGAGTGTTATAGAACTTCAGCGACAGATAGACTCGGCTTTATTTTTGCGTCTGGCAGTAAGCAGAGATAAAGAAGGAATTTTATCATTAGCACAACGAGGAATAGAGGTTCAGAAACCAGGAGATGTTATAAAAAGCACATATACATTAGAGTTTTTAAATCTACCGGAATCAAGTCAGTATACGGAAAGCGATTTGGAACAAAGACTAATTAATAATCTCCAAAAATTTCTTTTGGAATTAGGAAAGGTTTTACTTTTGTAGGAAGGCAATACAAAATTACCATTAATAATGTACACTATCATGTGGATTTAGTATTTTATCATCGAATTTTAAAATGCTTTGTTCTTATAGATTTAAAGAAAGATTCTGTAAGGCATGAAGATATAGGACAGATGAATATGTATTTGGGGTATTTTGCTACGGAGGAGAATATGCCGGATGATAACGCCCCGATTGGGATTATTATGAGTAGAAATAAAGATGAATTGCTAGTTGAATATGCGACTTATGGTATGGATAGTAATCTGTTTGTTTCAAAGTATGAGTTATATTTACCAAACAGAGAAGATTTAGAACGATTGGTATCTAATATATTAAAAGATAGTTCTGGAGAGTCATAGTCATTTGGGGGAAAAGAAATCCCCCCAAATAGATTTTTTAAGAAGCAACTCTGTAGAAGAAAAAGAATCATATATTCTCCAAATAGAAAAATGGGGGATAAGCTGAAAATAATTATGTAGAATCATTGGAGATTCAGTATTTGTAATAATTTGAGACAATCCGAGAAAATAAAAGGTCGCAAAACAGATGGCTGGCAAATAAAACTTATTTGACATCCGATAAGAAATGTGATACCGTATAAAAGAATTAAATATAATCTTCAGGGCAGGGTGAGATTCCCGATCGGCGGTAAAGTCCGCGAGCGCGAGAGCGCAGGATTTGGTGAGATTCCAAAACCGACAGTATAGTCTGGATGGAAGAAGAGATGACGCGTATGGATAGAAGTGATTGATGGAAGAGATCGATAAAAGAGATCAAGAGAAGAAATCCATACATTCTTTGCGGAAGAATTGATGCTCTGAAATAGGAAACTGTTTCAGAGCTTTTTTCTTTGGCAGGGAGGAGTGAATACAGCCGTAACTGTATCGCTCTGCCATACGCAAAGATACGCAGAGAAAGGAAAAAAGCCAGGCCCTGGAGGAACGATCCGGGGCCTTTTTGTGTGCCCCGGTATCGAGGCGGACAGGAAGGCGGTAAAAGAGATGGAAGAGAACAGAGCAGAACAAGGAGAAAAGACAGAAAGGGATTATATGCGGCGGGCATTGGAACTGGCTGAACAGGGAATGGGCTGGACCTCACCGAATCCCATGGTGGGAGCGGTGATTGTGAAAGAAGGCCGTATCATCGGAGAGGGATTTCATGAGCGGTATGGGGAGGCACATGCAGAGAGGAACGCATTTGCTTCCTGCAGGGAGGACCCGCGGGGCGCGGATCTGTATGTGACGCTGGAGCCCTGCTGCCACTATGGAAAACAGCCGCCCTGTACGGATGCAATCCTGGAGGCAGGAATCCGCCGGGTGATCATAGGTTCGGGAGATCCCAATCCGCTGGTGGCGGGAAAGGGAGTCAGGATTCTGCGGGAGCATGGCGTACTGGTGGAGGAGCATGTGCTGGAAGAGGAATGCCGCGGGCTGAACGAAGTATTTTTCCATTTTATCCAGACCGGGCGTCCCTTTGTGGTGATGAAATATGCCATGACCATGGATGGGAAGACGGCGTGCTGTACAGGCGCATCCAAATGGATTACAGGCGGGGAGGCAAGAGCCCATGTGCACAGACAGCGGCACAGATACCGGGCCATCATGGCAGGGGCCGGAACGGTACTGAAGGACGATCCGCTTCTCACCTGCAGGATAGAGGGAGGGAGAAATCCGGTGCGGATTATCTGCGACAGCCGGCTTCGCACGCCTCTGTCTTCCCGGATTGTCCGGACTGCGGGAGAAGTTCCCACCATCTTCGCCACCTGCTGCGGACAGGAAGAGAGACAGGAGCCTTACCGCAGGGCAGGCTGCCGAATTCTGGCCGGGCCGGAGAGGGAAGGAAGGGTGGATCTGGAATGGCTGATGGAAGAGCTGGGAAAGGAAAAGATAGACAGCATTCTTCTGGAAGGAGGAAGCACCCTGAACTGGTCGGCGCTGAAGACAGGCATTGTCAGTAAAGTGCAGGCTTACATTGCCCCAAAGCTTTTCGGAGGAGAAAGAGCAAAGACGCCGGTGGCTGGAGCGGGCTTTCCTTCGCCGGATGAGGGTGTGCTTCTGAGAGACAGCAGGGTCGTGAGGCTGGGAGAAGATTTTCTGATTGAGAGTGAGGTGTGCGGGAATGTTTACCGGAATCATTGAGGAAGTGGGTACGATCCGGCGGGTTCAGAAAGGACGCAGCTCGGCGGTGCTGGAGATTGAAGCCCGGATAGTGCTGGAAGGCCTGCGCGTTGGTGACAGCATCGCTGTAAATGGGGTATGCCTGACAGTCACTTCTTTTGACAGAAAGGGCTTTTTGGCTGATGTGATGCATGAGACTCTGAACCGCTCTTCCCTGGCAGGCATGTCAGGAGGCAGCCGGGTAAATCTGGAGCGGGCCATGCGTGCGGACGGGCGGTTCGGCGGGCATATTGTCGCAGGCCATGTGGACGGGACCGGAACCATTGCAGAGATCCGAAAGGATGATACGGCTGTCTGGTACAGAATCCGGGCGGGGGATTCCATTCTCCGGTACGTTGTGGAAAAGGGCTCTGCCGCGGTGGACGGGATCAGCCTGACCGTGGCGGCGGTGACAGAGAGAGATTTTTCCGTCTCCGTGATTCCTCACACAGCCTCAGAGACGACGCTGGGAGAAAGACGGACAGGAGATACGGTGAACCTGGAGACAGACATCATCGGAAAATATGTGGAGCGGTTCTTGAGCCGGTCCCCAGAGAGCGGCATAACACGGGAATTTCTGTCACAGTACGGATTTTGAAAGGGGAAGACAGACAATGAAAGAGAGGACATTTACATTCAGCACGATTGAGGAGGCGCTGGACGCGCTGAGAAAAGGAAAAATCATTCTGGTTACAGACGATCCGGACCGGGAAAATGAGGGGGATTTTATCTGCGCGGCCCAGTTTGCCACCACAGAAAATATTAACTTTATGGCGACTCATGGAAAGGGGCTTATCTGTATGCCCATGTCAGAGGAATATGCGCGGAAGCTGCAGTTTCCCCAGATGGTGTCCAGCAATACGGATAATCATGAGACGGCGTTTACGGTTTCTGTGGACCATGTGAGTACAACTACAGGCATTTCTGCTGCAGAGCGCTCGGTGACGGCCATGAAATGCGTGGATGAGGATGCGAAGCCCCAGGATTTCCGAAGACCGGGGCATATGTTTCCGCTGCTGGCCAGAAAAAACGGCGTGCTGGAGCGCAGCGGCCATACAGAAGCCACTGTGGATCTGTGCCGTCTGGCGGGCCTGAAGGCCTGCGGGCTCTGCTGTGAAATCATGCGGGAAGACGGAACCATGATGCGTACACCGGAACTCACAGAGCTGGCCGCAAAATGGAAGATGCCCTTTATCACCATCCGGGATCTGCAGAATTACCGGAAGCGGCACGAAAAGCTGGTGGATCGGATTACGGTAACCAGAATGCCCACGAAGTACGGCGAGTTCACGGCTTATGGCTATGTCAACCGGCTGAACGGCGAGCACCATATCGCCCTGGTCAAGGGAGAAATCGGAGACGGAGAAAATCTTCTCTGCCGGGTTCATTCCGAGTGCCTGACCGGGGATACCTTCGGCTCCCTGCGCTGTGACTGCGGAGAACAGCTCGCTTCCGCGCTGACGCAGATTGAGCGGGAAGGGCGCGGCGTTCTGCTGTACATGCGTCAGGAAGGACGGGGAATCGGTCTCATCAACAAGCTCCGGGCTTATGAGCTTCAGGAGCAGGGAATGGATACGCTGGAAGCCAATCTGGCTCTGGGATTTGCGGGAGATGAGCGGGAGTATTATATCGGCGCTCAGATTCTGAAGGATCTGGGAGTGCGGACCATGCGGCTTCTCACGAACAATCCGGATAAGGTGTACCAGCTCTCGGATTTCGGCATCGAGATCCTGGAGCGTGTTCCCATAGAAATGAAGCCTACAGCCTATGACAGAGGATACCTTTTGACAAAGCAGAAAAGGATGGGACACCTGCTTCACTATGAAATGTAGGTGCAGACAGAAGAAGGGAAGTAAAAATGCCGGAGAAGGGCAGGACAGAACCTGTTCCGGTAGAAAATGAAAAACAGTAAAAACGAAAAAAATGGAAAAGGAGAATGGAAGTATGAAAACATTTGAAGGAAAACTGGTCTCACAGAATATCCGTATCGGTATAGTGGCCTCACGGTTTAATGAATTTATTACCTCGAAGCTTTTAAGCGGGGCTTATGACGGTCTGAAGCGGCATGGGGTTCTGGAGGAGGATATCCACACCGCCTGGGTTCCCGGCGCCTTCGAAATTCCGCTGATTGCGTCCAAAATGGCAGGCAGCGGGAAATATGATGCGGTCATCTGTCTGGGAGCTGTGATCCGGGGCAGCACAAGCCATTATGATTATGTGTGCAATGAGGTGTCTAAGGGAATCGCCTCTGTGTCACTTTCCAGCGGCATTCCGGCCATGTTTGGCGTGCTGACCACAGAAAATATTGAGCAGGCCATCGAGCGGGCCGGCACCAAAGCCGGAAACAAAGGGTACGAATGCGCGGAAGGAGCTATCGAGATGGTGAATCTGATCCGAGAGATCGAAAGATAAGACAGCAGGGATTGTGATAGTGCTTGATATTAAGAAAAATATAATGTGAACTATTCGGAGATCTGAGTTATAATAGTGGAAAACAAGTAGTGATACAGAAAGGACAGAAGAGGAACATGTTAAGAAAAAGAAGACGGAAGAGGGGGACTGTAACGCGCAAATTCTTATTCATTCTGCTTCTGGCTGCTGCCGTGGTTTACGTGGGCGGCGTGTTTTACTATCACAGCCATTTCCTGAGAGGAACTGTGATTGACCGGATAGACGTATCCAATATGACCGTGCAGGACCTGCTGGAGCAGGTACAGGATTATTCCCTGCGGATTACAGAACGCCAGTCTGACGGAAGCACATTGGAAGAGACGCTTTCAGGAAAAGACATTTCATTGCAGTACAGTTCGGCAGAACCGCTGGAAGAGCTTTTAAGCCAGCAGAATAAATGGCTCTGGTTTCTTGCATCCGGGGAGACCTATGAGATGGAAGGACTGGTGACATACGAGGAAGAGGCGCTGAAAGAACAGATTCAGCAGCTTAAGGGATTTCAGGAGGATTTCGCGGTTTCTCCGACAGATGCCCATATTTCAGAATATACACCGGATAATGGTTTTCAGATCATTGCGGAGACGCAGGGAAATGAACTGGATTATGAACAGACTTTTGACACAATCTGCTCAGCAGTAGACAGTCTGACAGATCAGATAGACCTGGAGCAGGAAGGCTGCTACCGAGAACCGCAGGTTACAGCTGACAATGAGCAGCTTCTGGCCGCTCTGGAAAAGGCGCAGAAATATACAAGCGTGACTATCACCTATACGTTCGGGGAAAATACAGAAGTACTCGACGGAGCTGAGATCAGTACATGGGTAAAAATCGATGGATTAGAGGTGGAATTGGATCAGGAGAAAGTGGCGGATTATGTGGCCACGCTCCGGAAGAAATACGATACGATTTTCCGCTCCAGGACCTTCCAGACCAGCTATGGACAGGAAATCACAATTGACAGCGGGGATTACGGATGGTGGATGAACTATACCCAGGAAGCCATAGAGCTGGCGGAAATGATTGAAAACGGGGAGAGCGGAGAGCGGACGCCGGTTTATTATCAGACGGCAGCCTCCTATGAAACGCCTGACTATGGAAATACATATGTGGAAATTAATCTGACAGCCCAGCACCTTTTCTTTTATCAGGACGGCACCCTGATTCTGGAGTCGGATTTTGTGTCCGGAAACGCTTCCCGGGGCTACGATACGCCGGCGGGAGTATACAGCATTACCTACAAGCAGCGCAATGCGACGCTGACGGGAGAAAATTATGAGACTCCCGTATCCTACTGGATGCCGTTCAACGGAAATATCGGTATGCACGACGCAAGCTGGAGAAGCTCTTTTGGCGGCGATATCTACAAGACAAACGGCTCCCACGGATGCATCAATCTTCCCGTTTCCGTCGCTCAGGAGCTGTATGGCTATGTGGAAAAAGGCACCCCGGTCATCTGCTACTATCTCCCCGGAACGGAGGCGGTAAAAGAGGACGCGGCTGTGTCAGGAGAGGAAGCCGAAATACAGTCTGGCTCAGAAAACGCGGAGGTGTCTGCCGCGGAATAGCTGGCAAAACTATCTGAACTCAAAAACTGAAAAAAGCATTTTACGGCGGTACAGCCTGGCGCTTTTGGTGCGTCAGGCTGTTTTTGCGCGGCATGTCCGGCATCCGTCCGCGTAATTTTAGAAATCGTTTATATTTTCGTGTCAGAATCTTTAGACCGATCGTCTATTCTATATCCCACAGAGAATAATCAAAAATCACAGGTCTTTGGAAGACCTGCGGCCCTGTAAAAATAAAAAAGGAAATCAGGATAAGGAGAGCAGACAGTATGAGAAGAGACAAAAGAAGGAAAAGCCTGAAGAGGGGTATCTGCCTGCTGACGGCGGATGTGCTTGCGGCTGCCGCCATAGCAGGAGGCATTTACGGATATGATTACATGATACCGCATGGGGCAGTACAGGCTGCGCCGCTGGCGGTGACACAGAAGATCTTGGAGGATACGGCAGAAGCCTCCGGCATAGAGGAAAAGGCGGCCGCCTGGGCCCGGTCAATACCTTTGACGCAGGGGACCTGGCAGCGAACTGCGGTGAAGACAGATCCGGTGGACTGGCATGAAAAATTTGCGGATCAGTTTACGAAGGAGGTCGTTTCCACAGAAGATTCCTATACGAGTCCTAATCTGGCGATTCATCTGACCCGGGACAGTTTTGAGACAAAGCAGGCGGACAGCTCGGAGAATGGCAGGCACCTGGGTTATGGAACCAGAGTTTCCTATGTACTGGCGGATATTTATGTGGGAGATATCACCTGTCTGCAGACGGCCTTCGCTCAGGACACTTACGGGAACGGGTATTCGGAGCTGCTTACGGATATGTCAAAGCGTATCGGCTCGGTTCTGGCAGTCAACGGTGATTCTTACAGCAATGACCGCCACAGGGATAACGGAACGATTATCCGCAACGGCATTATTTACCGGGCGCAGAAGACAGATATGGAGACCTGTGTGCTGAACTGGGACGGCACGATGCAGATTTACGCGCCGGATGAGCTGGACACCCAGACGCTGATAGACAGCGGAGCTTATCAGAGCTGGATCTTCGGTCCCAGCCTTCTGGATGAAAACGGAAAAGCAAAGACCTCCTTTCAGACCTGGGATTACATACGGGAGTCTCATCCCCGGACCGCCATCGGCTATTATGAGCCGGGACATTACTGTCTGCTGGTGGTGGACGGCCGGCAGGCCGGCTATTCCAGAGGAATGTTCCTGGAAGAGATGGCGGCTCTGTTTGAAAATCTGGGCTGCAAAGCGGCCTATAACCTGGATGGAGGACACTGCTCCTTTATGACAATGGGGACAGTACAGCCAATCATCCTTACCAGCCGGAAAAGGAGATTTCAGATGGTATCTTTATTACGGAGGGACTGTAAATGAGGAGAACAGTAAAAGGAACGATTCAGAGAATCCTGGCTCATGGCTGCGTGATCTGCGGTATGGTCATTGTGACGTTTCAGATTCTGGACTGGTATAACCCCTATATGGATTTCCTGGGACATGCAGGCGCCGTGCTGAGTCTGCTCTGTTTCTGCTCGGTGGCCTCTGGCTTTCTGTATATTTTTGACGAAGGGCATCCGGGAAGAGACAGACATGGGCGCGGAAATGGAGGTGGGGAAAGAAGATGAGCCGGAAACTGAAAAAAATGCTTTTATGCCTGCTTCTGATTGCGGCGCTCTGCGTGGTATATGAGCTTTGGCTTGCGCCTTATTTTGCGGTATTGAATGGAGAACCGGTACAGGACAGCACCCAGGCGGAGGTGTCAGAGGTGCCGGGAATCACCGTACAGGCCAGGGGAGACTCCGGAAATGGCGGCACGGAAGGGAAAGAAGCGGCTGAGCCGCAGATCTCCGTCACGCAGAAGGAGCTGGGGATGGACGACAATAAGATCACGTATTTTGAGATAGATATTCAGGTTTCGGACGCGACGGATCTGAAGGCGGCTCTGGCCCATGACAAATACGGGCAGAACATCAGCGATACGATGTCGGACATCGCAGGGGAGCACAATGCGGCCCTGGCGGTAAATGGTGATTTCTATGGTTACCGCTCAGATGGAATCGTGATCCGGAATGGCGTTTTGTACCGGGATGTGCCGACGGACCGGGAGTGCCTGGTCCTGTACCGGGACGGCACCATGGATACGGTCCGGGAAAACACCACATCCGGGCAGACGCTTCTGGACGCGGGCGCATGGAATGTGCTTTCCTTTGGTCCTGTCCTTGTGGAGGACGGAAAGGCCCGGGAGGGGCTGAAAGAAGCGTATAAGGTGGACGGCCTGAACGTCAGTATTTCGGGACCTGAGCCCAGGACGGCTATCGGTTATCTGGGACCCAACCATTTTCTGATTCTGGTCGTAGACGGACGGCAGACCGGCTACAGCCGGGGAATGGATTTTGAGGAGCTGGCAAAGGTGTTTGTGGAGCATGGCTGTACGCTGGCCTACAATCTGGACGGCGGCGGTTCTGTGACGCTTTATCAGGACGGGGAGATTGTCAACAGTCCCTGCCCGCTGGTAGGAAAGGAGAGGAATATCAGTGACATCCTTTATGTGGAAGCAGGAGAACAGTGACAGCAGAATTCTGGTGCTGATTCCGGCCTACGAGCCTGGAGAACGCCTTCTGCTGCTCATTGACGGGCTGCGGGAGCGGACAGATTATGGCATTGTGCTGGTAGATGACGGAAGCGGCGGGGCGTGCGCCGGTATTTTTGAGAAAGCCGCGGAGAAAGGCTGCGCTGTGCTGAAGCATGAGAAGAACCGGGGAAAAGGAGCGGCGCTGAAGACAGGGTTTTGCTGGATTCAGGAAAACAGAAGAGGAACGGAGGTCATTGTCACGGCGGACTGCGACGGACAGCATACGGTAAAGGATATTGTGTGCGTGGCGGAAAGCGTCCGGCCGGGCAGCAGGGAGCTGGTGCTTGGAAGCCGTACTTTCCAGGGAGAAGTGCCGAAAAAGAGCCGCATCGGAAATATGATTTCCAGAAAAATGTTTGCCCTGTTTACCGGAGTGGAGGTCTGGGATACCCAGACGGGGCTCAGAGGTTTTCCTTCCGTCCTCCTTCCCTGGCTGCTTTCCATACCGGGGGACCGCTTTGAGTATGAGCAGAATATGCTCTTTGACTGCAGGAGGCAGGGTTGTGAAATCCGGGAGATTCCTATTGAGACGGTCTATGAAAATGAAAACCGGGGAACTCATTTTCATCCGATTCGTGATTCCCTTCTGGTGGCCATGTGCTTCCTGCGGTTCAGCGCGGTATCCCTGTTCTGCGCCGTGCTGGATTTTTTTCTGGTAGGCGTATTTTACAATCTGACCTCCAATCTGCTGCTTGCGGTGGTGGGCACAAGGGTCTGCACGGCAGGAACTCAGTATCTGTGCAATCATTTTCTGGTATTCCATGAAGAAAGGCAGGGAATGAGAAGCTCTTCCTGGCGCTACGCGCTGCTTGCGGGAGTGCTGCTGGCTTTTAATTACCTGATTCTACATTTCTTTACGGCCGTTCTGGGAATGTCCCTGTTTGCCGCGAAGCTTCTGACAGAGCTTATCCTGTTCGTCTGGAGCTTCGGCCTTCAGAAAACCTTTGTATTTACGGGCAGATATCAGTATAATAGATAAAAAGCCGGTAAAGAAAAAAATAAGAAGAGAAGAAGATAAGAAGAGAAGAAGATAAGAAGAGAAGAAGATAAGAAGAGAAGAAGATAAGAAGAGAAGAAGATAAGAAGAGAAGAAGATAAGAAGAGAAGAGGGAGAGCATGACAATACGGAGAAAGCTTCATCTTTCAAATATTCTGATGATCGTCATCCCGGTCTGCATTATTATGCTGACGGGGATGCTTTGCATTACTTTTCTGAGAAACCACTATTTTGATTCTCTGGAAGATATGTTTGAGTACGACAATGGGCTGTATTCCGCCCAGAGTCTTACTTTTTCCTACTGGGGCGACTTCGAGGATGATCCGGAGACGGCTGTGGCGGGACTTCAGGGAGAGCTGGCAGGAATGGGGTTTCATGTGTATGTGGAAAAGGATGGCAGACGTTTTTCCTCCAACCTGACGGAAGAGGATGAAGAATGCCTGGAGCAGATGGATGTCAGGGAGAGCCTGGAGCGCTGTGACAGCCTGACTCTGACGTCGGGCGGATCATCCCTGCTGCTGCAGAGCCAGGAAATAAACGGTACAGTCTGGAAGCTTATAGCGGTGCGTCCTGCTTCGGAGGACGGGGAAGGCTTTTCCGGTTCTTATCTTCGCAGCTATTTTCTTCTTCTTTTCGGGATTCTGGGGTCAGTGACTCTGGGAATCATTGTGGTGACGAATTTCTTTCTGACCCATTGGGTGTCTCACAGTATCTTAAAGCCTCTGAAGCTTCTGCAGGAAGGGGCCAGCCGGATTGAGGAAGGAGATCTGGATACGGAATTTACCGACATCCCGAAAAACGAGATCGGCGAGGTCTGCCGGGATTTTGACAATATGAGGGAACGCCTGAAGGAAGCTACCCTTGCCAGAATTCAGTATGAGAATTACAGAAGGGAGCTTCTGGCGGGGATTTCCCACGATCTGCGCACGCCGCTGACTTCCATCAAGGGCTACACGGACGGGCTCATTGAAGGAATCGCGGATACGGAGGAGAAACGGCAGCGGTATTACCGCGCCATCCGGCTGCGGGCGGGCGATATGGAGGCTCTGGCGGATAATCTCTCTTCTTTTACCAGGCTTGAGACAGAAGAATTGCGGGTGTCTCCTGTGGAATGGGATCTGTCAGAGTTCGTGAAGAGGCTTCTGGAGGATTACAGCGTGGAAGCGGAGAAAAAGAATATTCTGTTCCTCAATGAGGTGCCGGAAAAGGAAATCCGGCTTCTGCTGGATGAGACAGAGATGAAGCGGGTGTTCCAGAACTTCTTTGAAAACAGTGTCAAATACCGGACTTCGGCGCAGAGCGTGATCCGCCTGTGGTGCAGGCGGCAGGAAGACGCTGTGGAGATCGGAGTCTCTGACGACGGGCCCGGTGTGCCGGAGGAGGAGCTGACGCAGATTTTTGAAAGCTTTTACCGGGGAGACCGTTCCCGGACGCAGGCCGGAAACGGCAGCGGTCTGGGGCTTGCGGTGGCGAAAAGAATTGTGGAGGCCCATGGAGGAACCATATGGGCCGTGAATGGAGACGGAAGCAGGAAAGATGGACAGGAAAGACGGACCTGCAATCATGGAAATGGACAGGGACTGACCATTATCATCCGTCTGCCCCTGCTGTAAGGAGGAAACAGGATGAAGAAAATATTGATAGTGGAGGATGACAGGCTGATCGCGGAGCTGGAGCGGGACTATCTGGAGGCTTCCGAGTATGAGGTGGAGCTGGCCATGGATGGCTTTGCGGGCATGAAGCTCGTAAGAGAGCAGGAGTACGATCTGGTTATTCTGGATGTGATGCTGCCGGGAGTCTCAGGCTTTGAAATCTGCCGGGAAATCCGGAAGACAAAGGATATTCCGGTGCTGCTGGTGACTGCGAAGAAGGAAGACGTGGATAAGATCCGGGGGCTGGGCCTGGGCGCGGATGATTATATCGTGAAGCCCTTCAGCCCTGCGGAGCTGGTGGCGAGAGTAAAGGCCCACATAGGGATTCATGAGCGCCTGCTGAAGAAGGGACGGGAGAAGGAAGCCTATGAAAAGATCATCGAGGTCCGGAATCTCCGGATCGATCCCCAGTCCCGGAGAGTATTTGTCCAGGGACGGGAGGTTACACTGACCAACCGGGAGTTTGAGCTTCTGCTGTTCCTTGCGGAGAATCCCAACATAGCCTTTTCCAAGGAGACCCTGTTTGATCGGGTGTGGGGAATAGACGCGGTAGGCGACACGGCGACGGTCACAGTTCATGTGAACCGTCTCCGGGAGAAGCTGGAGGATGACACAGGCAGCCCCGATTATATCGAAACGGTATGGGGCGTGGGATACCGGTTTCGGATCTGATTATGGGAGATTGGATTGTCTGTTCATTATCATTTCCAATGCCATCCCAAAACGCCTGTGCGTTCCTCTTGTTTTCTGCAAAATCCGGTTTGTCGCCGGCTTCAGGATGCTCTATTCAGTCAGAACAGTATAATATAGCTTCTCTTGTGATGAGAATTTCCATCTGTAAAAATTCCATATGAATTCTTTAGAAATCGTTTATCTTTCTGTATCAGAATCTTTAGAACGGCGGGGTAAGATGAAACGGATGAAAAGAAACGGGGAAAGTGCCGAAAGCCGGGAAAAGAGCGCGGCCTGAAGCGTTCCCGAAAGCAGGAAAGGAAGGAAGAATATGATGGAAGAAGGAAGCTTACAGGGGCTGTCTTCCCGGGAAGCAGAAGAACGCAGAAGCCGGGGAGAAGGAGGGACGGCCGCGGAGCCGATCACGAAGTCAAAGGGCCGGATCATCCGGGAAAATGTATTTACGCTGTTCAATTTTCTGAACTTTCTGATTGCGGCTCTTCTGGCCGCAGTGGGAGCGTATTCCAATATGCTTTTTATCTGCATTATTATCCTGAATATTGTGATTGGAATTTTTTAGGAGCTGAAGGCCAAGAAGCTGGTGGACGAGCTCTCGATCCTGAACCGGCCTTCGGTCCGGATAAGAAGAGACGGCCAGGATCGGAAAGCAGATCTTGGCGAGCTGGTGAGAGGGGATCTGATGCTTCTGGAAAGCGGCGATCAGATCTGCAGCGACGCGGAGATCGTGGAGGGTTCGCTTGAGGTGAATGAATCACTTCTGACTGGAGAAAGCGACGCTGTGGTGAAAAAAAAGGGCAGCGGCCTGTTGTCCGGAAGCTTTGTGATTTCCGGAAAGGCTTACGCAAGAGTCACTCATGTGGGAAATGAAAACTACGCCGCGAAACTGGCGGCCGAGGTGAAAAAGGAGAAACGGGTTCACTCGGAGCTTTTGGGTTCCATGCGGAAGGTTACGCATTTTACCAGTTTCCTGATCGTGCCGCTGGGAATCCTTTTATTTCTCGAGGCATTCCTCCTGCGGCAGGCTTCCGTAGAAGAAGCCGTCGTGTCATCGGCGGCGGGTCTTCTGGGCATGCTTCCCAAGGGACTGGTGCTGCTGATTTCCGTGTCCCTGGCGGCAGGCGTAATCCGCCTGGCCAGGATGAAGATCCTTGTGCAGAATATCTACTCGCTGGAGACCCTGGCTCATGTGGATACGCTCTGTCTTGATAAAACCGGAACTATTACGGATGGAAAACTGCAGGTTTGTGGTATAATACCAGTACAGGCATTTGAAGGAGAAAAAATGGACGCCCTGATCTGCTCTTATATGGCGGCCAGCGATGACAATAATGCCACCTTCCAGGCTCTGAGACAGAGCTTTTCGCCGGAAGCGGTGTATGAGCCGGTGCATAAAATTCCGTTTTCCTCAAAAAGAAAGTGGGGCTCTGTGAGCTTTGCGGGAAAGGGGACGATTTTTGTGGGGGCGCCGGAGAAGCTGATGGGCGGACTTTCCCCTAGGATAGAGCAGGAGCTGGAAAAGGGACGGAGAGCTGTTGCGATAGGCTGGTACAGCGGAAGCTGGGAGAATACCGGAGAGCTGCCGGAGGAGATTCTGCCGCTTTACAGTGTGATTCTGGAGGATACGATACGAAGAAACGCAGCAAAGACGCTGGAATTCTTCCATACAGAGGGCGTGGATGTAAAAATCATTTCCGGCGATCACGTAAGGACTGTATCCATGATCGCAAAGCGGGCGGGCCTGCGCAGATGGATGGAAGCTGTGGATATGTCCGTCCAGGGAGAGAATCCGGATTATGACAGGCTCTGCGCAAAATACGCGGTGTTCGCCAGAGTCACGCCGGCACAGAAAAAGGAGCTTGTGCTGGCGTTAAAGCGGCAGGGACGTCAGGTAGCCATGACAGGCGATGGCGTCAATGATCTTCTGGCGCTCCGGGAAGCGGACTGCTCGATAGCGGTGGCGGACGGAAGCGACGCCAGCAGACAGATTTCCCAGATTGTGCTTCTGGATTCGGATTTCACGAATCTGCCTCAGGTGGTGATGGAAGGAAGAAAGGTCATTCACAATGTGACCCGGACGGCGGGCGTATTCTTTATCAAGACCATCTATTCGGTGCTGGTATCTGCGTTCTGCCTGCTGTTCAATCAGCCGTTTCCGTTTATCCCGATTCAAATCACGCTGGTAGACGCCTGCATTGAAGCGTTTCCATCCTTTGTCACGATTCTGGAATCGGATACCAGGCGGATTCAGGGAAGCTTCCTGAGGACGGCGCTTTCCCATGCGCTGCCTTACGGCCTTACGGTGACCGGCATGATTATCCTGATGAGCCTTACTGCCCCGTTTTCGCAGGCAGAAAGGCAGACAGTGATGTACCTTCTGCTGGTTTTGATTTCCATGGCTGCAGTGATACGAAGCTGTATCCCGTTTACGAAGCTCAGAATGCTTATCTGCGGTATCATGGTGGCCGGAACCGGCTGCGCGCTGGCACTGTTTCCTTCGCTGCTGGAGCTTCAGGCAGTCACGCTGTCCATGGGACTCTTTGGTCTGTCCGGCGGGGCTTTATGCCTGCTTTCCGTGCTGGTGCTGGACAGAATCCGGGTTCTGTTCTTCTCCGAAAATGTCAGAATGCCGTCAGAAGCAGGATGGCAGAAATAAAAAACCCCGCAGTGAGCTGACTGCGGGAATAAAACTGGACTGAGAGAAAGAGGGAATTTGACATGTGGCTCCTTTATGCCGCAGGCTCCGCTTTTTTTGCCGGCATCACCTCGATTCTGGCAAAATGCGGGATACGAAACACGGATTCTACGGTTGCGACGGCTGTGCGTACAGTTATAGTATTGATTTTTTCCTGGATAATGGTTCTGGCGGCGGGCTCCTGGGATCAGCTGGGGTCCATCAGCGGATATACCCTGCTGTTTCTGATTTTGTCCGGTGCGGCCACAGGAGCTTCCTGGCTGTGCTATTTCAGGGCCCTTCAGATCGGCGATATCAACAAGGTGGTGCCTGTGGATAAGTCCAGCACGGCTCTTACGATTCTGCTGGCGCTTATTTTTCTCGGAGAGGGTATCTCCCTGCCGAAAGCAGCGGCGGTTCTCGTGATCGCGGCGGGAATTTTTCTGATGATCGAGAAAAAGGATGCCAAAGGAGAGACGGCGGAAGGGAGCGGAACATACAGCTGGTTTCTCTATGCGGCCGGTTCGGCCTTTTTCGCCAGCCTGACCTCGATTCTCGGCAAGATAGGAATTTCCGGCGTGGAGTCCAATCTGGGAACCGCGATCCGCACCTGCGTGGTGCTGGTGATGGCCTGGCTCATGGTGGCCATTCAGAAAAAGGGCGGCGAGGTCCAAAACATTTCCCGCCGGGAGCTGGGCTTTATCTGTCTGTCCGGCGTGGCCACAGGAGCCTCCTGGCTGTGCTATTACCGGGCGCTTCAGGACGGGCCCGCCAGCGTGGTAGCGCCTGTAGACAAGCTGAGCGTGCTGGTTACCGTGGTATTTTCCTATTTTGTGTTTGGGGAGAAACTGAGCAGAAGAGCGGCCGCCGGCCTTGCGCTTCTGACCGTGGGAACCGCAGCTATGGCGCTGCTGTGAAGAAAAGCCTGCGAATCGTGGCCGGGGGTTTGACGCACCATCTGGAAAAGAAGATACAGGGTATCGTAAAACGATTACGGCCATTGAGTGCAAAATGACAGCATACAAAATTTTAACAAGGAAAATTTTGGAGTTTAGAAAAAATGGCGGGGAAATTCCCCGCCGCTCGGTGGACCAGGGCCTTTCGACCAGCCCGTTCAGTAGTGACACTACTGGATTTATTGTACATCTATTTTAAGTGATACATACAGGATTGTCAATTAATTTTTGGAAAACAATTGACAACTGCTCTAAAAAGGTTACTATTCACAGTCACCCGACCACATGCGTACTCGCTGCCTCTTCAAGGCTCCGGTTCCGCTCCTTACGGAACTAAGACTGCTTATGCAGACTGATCCTCCGCGGGAATCAGATTGCTCACATAGGGGCGCTTTCCGGACAGCACATCATTGTAAAAATTCTGTTTCCAGTCAATGTAATTCACACAGCCCTTCAGCTCCTCCATAGAGGTAAGCAGGGCTTCTCTTTTTTTATCAAGCATTTTCTGACGCTGGGGAATCGTAGACTGTCCCTGAAGACACAGTGCCAGATAGTCCTTCATTTCCTGGATGCTCATGCCGCATTTTTTCAGGCAGACCAGGTCTTTGATCCATTTTACATCCCGTTCATCAAAGACTCTCCGGTTATTTTTATCCCTCTTTACATTGGGAATCAGGCCCTCGTTGAAGTAAAACTTCAGGGCCTGGTAGGTCATATCGGTTTCTTTGCATACCTGCATCATTGTGTACATCATTTACCCTCCATTTCAGTTCAGACAAATCCCCTGATCGGTGGTTACAACCGGTTGATACAATCTCTGTGTAAAGAAGAAAAAGGTCCTGTTTTACAGGAAAAACCGCAAAAAGAGCGGCGGAAAAGGAAAGCAAAGGCGGCAGATTGATGCCGGACAAGAAGGAAAGAAGAAGGAGGAACTTATCATGAACGAATTTACATTTACTTATCCTACAAAGGTCTATTTTGGAGAAGGGGCAGCCGCAAAGGCATTGAAGGCGGAGCTCGGGAATGTCGGAAAGACAGTGATGCTGGCCTATGGCGGCGGTTCAGTGAAAACCAACGGCATCTATGATGAGATTACCGGACTTTTAAAAGAAGCGGGAAAGGAGATTGTGGACTTTTCAGGAATTATGTCCAATCCGACTTATGCCAAGGTGCAGGAGGGCGCGGCCCTGGCAAGAGAGAAGAGCGTGGATTTCATTCTGGCTGTGGGAGGAGGGAGCGTAGCAGACTGCTGTAAAGTGGTTTCCGCCCAGACTGTGCTGGAGGAGGACATCTGGAGCATGGAATATCAGAAAGGACAGTTCCCGGCCGCAGGCATTCCCATGGGCGTGGTGGTTACGGCTTCGGGAACCGGCGCGGAGATGAATTCAGGCGCAGTCATTACCTGCGAAGATAAGAACTGGAAGGGTCCCATCGTGGGAACAGCAGCCCGGTTTGCAGTGCTTGACCCGGCGTACACGGCCTCTGTCCCCAGAATGCAGGTGCTTTCCGGCGCTTTCGACACCTTAAGCCATGCCATGGAGACTTACTTTGGAAATTCCGATCAGGACAATGTATCGGATGATGTGGCTCTGGCCATCATGCGCAATACGGTGGTCAATATGCACCGCCTTCTGAAAAATATCGACGATATGCAGGCGAGAGGAAATCTTATGTGGGATTCCGCCATGGCGGAAAACGGAATCCTGAAGGTGGGACGCCTGACGGACTTCCAGGCGCACCAGATTGAGCATCAGCTTGGCGCGTACACAGACTGCAACCACGGCCAGGGACTGGCGGTGATTCATCCGGCCTACTACCGCCATATTATGAAAGACGCGGAAGAGAAATTCACACGGTTTGCCTGGGAGGTCTTTGGCGAGGAGACGGCAGAGGAAGGCGTCGAGGCGCTGGCGGCCTTTATCCGGGAATGCGGCCTTCCCACGAAGCTGACAGAGCTGAGAACAAAGGTGGAAATCACGCCGGAGCTTCTCCGGAAGGTGGCGGACACCAGCAATATCATCAAATGCGGACCGCGTGAGCTTGCTCGGGACGAAATCTATGAGATCCTGATGGAATGCATGTAAGGGAGACGCCATGAAGCAGAAAAGAGGCCTGATTACAGTGATTATGGTGATTATCATTCTTCTTGCGCTTTTGACAGCATACAACATTTTCCGCTATCCGGCCATGTTCCGGCGGCTGCCCGACAGATCTCTGGGCGAAGCGGAAACGGAACAGCTGAAAGATGAGATAGCCGCAAAGGAGGGAAAGCGGGTTCTGGTGGCGTATTTCTCCTATTCGGGAACGACCCGGAGGGCAGCGGAGGCTTTGAGCAGCCAGACCGGCGCGGATCTGTATGAGATTGCGCCAAAGGAAGCCTATTCCAATGTATATATGCAGTCCAATATGGAGATTCGCAGGAATTCCCGGCCGGAGCTTGCCGGGACCGTAGAAAACATGGAGGATTACGACATTGTATTTGTGGGCTATCCGGTATGGTTTCATGCCACGCCGGCTCCTGTGAATACCTTTCTGGAAAGCTATGACCTGGCCGGAAAGCTGGTGGTTCCCTTCTGTACCAGCGGAGGAAGCGACATCAGCGAGACCATGCCGACTTTCCTGCAGTCCTGCGAGGGGCTGGCCGTGTACGGGGAAAACCGCATCAGCAGCACTGGTGAGATAGAAGGCTGGCTGGAAGAGCTGGACCTGAATCTGTAAGAGCAGCGTGCGCATCTGCGCCGCAGCTGGTAAGCAGCCGATAAAAAGGAGAATACATGAAAAAAACAGTGAATATTGCGCTGGCGGTTCTGCTTTCCCTTTCGCTTGCAGCCTGCGGGAGGGCAAGAGGCGGCGCGGAAGCGCCGCAGGGCGGAACGCAGAGCAGTGAAGGAACGCAGAATGGTGAAGCAGTGCAGAGCGGCGGAACACAGGATAGCGGTTCCCCGTCTGACAGCGCGCGGGATGGCGGAGCAGCAGGCTCCGCTTCAGAAGGAGGCGCTGCAGGTACGGAAACAGTGTATGCGTATGAGACGCAGGAGCTCTGGGCGGAGCGTGACGGCAATCGGATCTATGGCGTGATTTACATTCCGCGGGATGCGGGAGAACAGATGCCGGCGGTCATCTTTTCCCACGGATACGGCGGCAATTACCGGGTGGGAGCCCAGTATGCGCAGGCACTGGCGGAAAAGGGATATGTGGTGTACTGCTTTGATTTCTGCGGCGGATCGCCCGGAAGCCGGAGCGATGGCTCCACCCTTGAGATGTCCGTCTTTACGGAACAGGCGGATCTGGAGGCCGTCATCCGGATGATGCAGGGGCTTGCGTTTGTGGACAGCAGCAATCTGTTTCTGATGGGAACCAGCCAGGGAGGCGCAGTCTCCGCTCTGGCAGGGGCGGCCCATGAGGAGGAGATCCGGGGCATGGTTCTGCTGTATCCGGCTTTTGTGCTGGCGGACGAGGCCAATCGTCTGTTCCGGAGCGTCGATGAGATACCGGACACATACCATTTTATGTGGATGGATGTGGGGCGCGCCTATTTTGAGCCGTTGATAGGATATGATATTTATGAGGATATTGGAAACTACGGAAGAGATGTGCTTCTGATTCACGGAGACGCGGACAGCATCGTTCCCCTTTCCTATTCGGAACGGGCCCTTGAGGTCTATCCTTCGGCAGAACTGAAAGTGATAGATGGAGGCGGACACGGATTTTCCGGAGCGGACGCGGAAGAAGCCATCGACTATATGCTGGATTACCTGGAGGGTGCCAGAACCACAGCTTCCACAGGCTCTGCAGATCCTGCCGGGAATACAGGCGCGGCCTCTGGGGATGCAGCAGGAAGTGCGGATGCCATCACCAGTGCGGAGGGAAAGCAGATCCGGATGACAGCGGGAGATGTGGAGGTACTGATTACGCTGAATGATTCCGCGGCCGCTCTGGATCTGTATCAGAAGCTGCCTTTGGAAATGGAGCTGATAGAAAGAAATAATTTTGCAAAGGGTATGACGCTGCCGTCTCCCCTTTCCACAAACGAACCGACCACAAGAAACTATGAAATCGGGGACTTTGGATATTGGGCGGCGGGGCCGGACCTGGCAATCTTTTATGACGATATCTATGACCAGACCATCGTTCCGGTGATTCCCATGGGAAAAGCCGTGGAAGGGGCCGAGAGAATGGCAGACACCTCCGGAACCGTACGTCTGGAAGCAGTGGAAGGAGAGAACGAAGAATGATTTTTTATTTTACAGGGACAGGAAACAGTCTATACGCGGCAAGATATCTGGAGGAGGAGCTGGTCAGTATTCCTCAGATCATAGACAAGGAGCCTATGACCTTTGAGGCGGATAAAATCGGAATTGTCTGCCCGGTATACGGGCATGAGGTTCCGTCGATGGTGCGGGAGTTTCTGAAAAAGGAAACCTTTCATACGGACTATTTTTACATGGTGCTGACCTATGGGAACAGGCATGGCGGCGCGGCAGAGCTGGCTGCGGAGCTCTGCGAGAAGTGCGGAATCTGGCCATCCTATATTAATGTGCTTCTGATGGTGGATAACTGGCTGCCGTCCTTTGATATGGATGAGCAGATGAAGCTGGACAAAAAAGTGGAGGAGCAGCTGGCGGCCATCAGAGCAGACATTGACAGCCGGAAACGGGGAATTGCAAAAGTGACGGATACGGATCGCGCGGCACATCAGCAGTTCCTGGTGGGAATGACTAAGCTTCCGGCGGACGCATGGCAGCATCTGATCCGGGTCGGAGAGGGCTGCGTGGGCTGCGGCATCTGCGTCCGCGTCTGTCCGTCCGGTTCTATCCGCATGGAGAAGGGCCGGGCCGTGCATGTGCCGGGAACATGTGAGACCTGTCTGGCCTGCGTTCACAGCTGTCCCCAGAAGGCCATCGGGCTGACCGTACCGGAGAAAAACCCCAGCGCAAGATACCGGAATGAGCATATATCTCTGAAGGATCTTGTGGAGGCGAACTGCCGGACAAAAGAACGGGGTGAGTAAAATGTTTCGCGGCAGACTGGCAGTGGATAAAGATGGAGGGCGGAATACATGGGAAGACTGACGGGAAAGAAAAGCCGAAGAACCCTGGATTTGGGCATGACTGTTCTGATGATCCTGGTTATGAGCTACCAGGCCACAGGAAATCTGTTTCATGAGCTGGCAGGCATACTGCTTTTACTGCTGTTCCTCGGCCACAACATCATGAACCGCAGATGGTATCGGGCGCTTCTGAAAGGAAGATACGCCGGATACCGGAGCATGCTGACGGCGGTGAATCTTCTGACGCTTGTCAGTATGCTGGCAGCCATGGGCACGGGAATCTATCTCTCCCAGGATATTTTCGCCCCGCTTTTGGGCATGAGAGAGGCTTATCTCATCCGCCCGTTTCATGTGGCGGCCGGTTCCTGGGGAACGATTCTGGTCTCTGTGCACGGTGGCATGCACATCCGCCTGCCTTTCTGGGGAAAGACAAAGGCCGGGGCGGGGAAAGGCTCTGCGGAAAAGAGCGCGGCGGCAGCGCTGCGAAAGGGCGCCGGGACAGGAAAATAAAAAAGAAGAAAGTGATTGAAAGGAGCAGATTGATTTATGAAGAAGAAAGCAGTATCCATGATTCTCTGTATGACAATGGCCTTATCTCTGGCCGCATGCGGGAGCCAGAGCGCTTCAGGCCAGGCGGACTCCTCTGCCGACGCGCAGACTCAGACAGATACCGGGGAAGATACCCAGGCAGACGCCGGAGCGGATGATACGGCAGATACAGCCGGAAGCGGTACAGGGGCCGCGGATGCGGCCGGAAGTGAGACAGAAGCTTCAGGCAGCACAGCTGTGTCAGACGAGACAGGAAGCAATATTCTGATTGCGTACTTTACGGTGCCGGAGACTGACGGAACGGACGCGGTATCGGGAGCAAGCCGTGTGGTGGCAGATGGACAGGTGTTTGGAAATACGGAGTATGTGGCGCAGCTGATTCAGCAGGAGACAGGCGGCGATCTGTTTGCGATTGAGACTGTTCAGGAGTATCCAGGAAGCCATGATCCCCTTCTGGAGTTTGCCTACAATGAGAAAGCAGACAATGCAAGGCCGGAGCTGGCCACGCAGATAGAAAATCTGGATGATTATGATACGATTTTCCTGGGCTATCCCAACTGGAACGCAGACTTGCCGATGCCTCTTTACACCTTCCTGGAGTCTTATGATTTCAGTGGGAAGACCATTGTTCCCTTCTGTACCAGCGCCAGCGATTCCATCGACAACAGCCTTCATATTTTTGAGGAGCTGGCTCCGGACGCAGAACTTGCGGAGGGATTGACGGCAAACAACAAGGAGGAAATTGAGCCCTGGCTTGCCGGCCTTGGATTCTGATGAAGGTGCTTTTGCCAACTTAATATGAGAAATTAAGAAAATAAGAGATAAGAAAACACAGGAAAGCTTTAAAAAGAGTATCCGAAAGCCCGGAAGAGGATTTGCGGATACTCTTTTTTAAGCGGGCAGTTAAGAATTTGTTTCGAAAAAATTTAATCTTTCTATTCGGTTCCGTTAGCTTTTACGGGTACTATCAGTGAGACAGGAAAAAATCAGAGGTCAAAGGAGAGAGCAATATGGAGCTGTTAAAGGCGTTATTATTTGGAATTGTGGAAGGACTTACGGAGTGGCTGCCCATCAGCAGCACCGGACATATGATTCTTCTGAATGAATTTGTCAGTCTGAATGAGTCTGCGGATTTCGTCAGTGTGTTTCTGGTGGCTGTCCAGCTGGTGGCTGTCCTGGCGGTCGCAGTGCTGTACTGGAAAAAGCTTTTTCCCTTACGGACCGGAGCGGGCGGAAAGCCTGTGCTGGAAAAAAAGATATTGATTCTGTGGGGAAAAATCTGCCTGGCCTGTATTCCGGCAGCCATAGTCGGAGTCCTGTTTGACAGTGTCTTTGAAGCGCTGTTTTATCATCCGGTTCCGGTGGCCGCTGCGTTGATCGTGTTCGGAATCGCCATGATTGTGATTGAGAGGTGGAACAGAGGAAGAGAGCCGGTGATGAAGACCATCGATGATCTGACGGTTCCGGCTGTGCTGATCATCGGCTGTTTTCAGCTTCTGGCAGCGGTATTTCCCGGGACCTCCCGCTCCGGCGCCACGATCGTGGGAGCTCTGATTCTTGGAGTCTCCCGGAAGGCGGCTTCGGAGTTTACCTTCTATCTGGCAGTGCCGGTTATGTTTGGCGCAAGTTTCTTGAGGATGCTGCAGTATGGATTTCAGTTTACGCAGATGGAGCTTCTGATTCTGCTGGCCGGAATGGCGGCTGCTTTTCTGGTGTCTCTGGCAGTCATCCATGCTCTGCTGGGGTATATCCGGAAGCATGATTTTCAGGTGTTCGGCTGGTACCGGATTGTTCTGGGAGGCCTCATTCTGCTTCTGAACGGGGCCGGTTTGATAAGCAGCCTGTAAGAAGCTGTTTTACAGCTTTTATCGCTTCATTTCTGTGCGAATTAATATTTCAGAAACAAAACAAAAACGATTTGTCAACACAGGGGGCCTATACTGGCATCGTCAAGTGAAAGAAAAACAGCATCGTATTAAGGAGGAAAAAAATGTCAGCTTCAGAAATTGTGGAGACAAATGAGAAAATCGCGGAGAAAGTCGTAGACGGCTATAAGAAAATAGAAGAAGGCGTCGTGGGCGGCTACAAGATAATCGAGGATGGAGCGGTAAACGGCTATAAAAAGATCGAGAAAGGAGCTGTGGACAGCTTCACAAAGGTATCAGATACCTTTATAGACAAATTTTTTACAAAGGAAGGGGAATCCGTAGAGGAAGCCAAAGCCAGACTGGCCAAGTCAAAGGAAGAGAATAAATAAAGAAGAACGGCGGAAAGCTGGAAAGACACCAGGAAGCGCCTGATAAGACGGTGTCTCCTGCTGTCTTGGCGTCAGGGTGGCGGCACGGAAAAAGCTCTTGACAGGACGGCGGGGCTTCATTATAATGAACAATGTTCATATTGAGGTGATGAGATGAATACCGTTGTGACATCAAAGGAAGAAATTCTGAAAACCAGCCGGGAGCTGATCCGGCAGCAGGGGTGGTCCGCAGTCAGTATCCGCTCTGTGGCGGCGGCCTGTGGAGTATCGGTAGGTTCGATATACAATTATTTTGAATCCAAAGCAGATCTGATGGGAGCCGCAGTGGAAAGTGTCTGGTTTGAGATCTTTCACCGGCCGGAGGACAGGGCTGTATTTCAGGATACCCAGGCCTGCATGGCATGGATGTATGAGAGAATGGCATATGGCTGCAGGCAGTATCCGGGTTTTTTCACTCTGCACTCTCTGGGATTTCTGCAGGGAGATAAGGCTGCAGGAAAGCAGCGGATGCAGTGGGCCTGGCGGCATATTCAGGAAGAACTCTGCGCTGTCTTAAGGCAGGACGCCAGGATTCGGCCGGATGCCTTTAGGGAGCAGTTTACAGTGGAAGCGTTTGCGGACGTGCTGTTTTCCCTGATGCTTTCTGCTCTGCTGAAAGAGGATTATGACCCTGCACCTGTGCTGGAGATTATCCGCAGGACTCTTTATTAAAATTTCCATGGATGCGTGGAAATTTTTTTCGCCGAAAAATGAACATTGTTCAGAAAGGGCAGATTTCTGAGAACAGACTCTGCCTTTGTTGAGATTTGCCTTGAAAACAGAAATAAAGGAGAGATAACATATGCAGACAGTAATGGAAACACTTTTTGATACCGTTTATCTGATTTCAGTCATTACGATTGGAATTGTAATGATTCGAAGATGCAAAGGAGAGCGCCAGTTCCGGCTGTTCGGCTGTATGGCGGTGGTGCTGGGAGCAGGAGACGCCTTCCATCTGGTTCCGCGTGCGCTGGCGCTCTGCACGACCGGGCTGGACCATTATACGGCGGCCCTGGGAATCGGAAAGCTGATTACTTCGGTTACCATGACGATTTTCTACGTGCTACTGTATTATGTGTGGCGGCTGCGCTATCAGGTACAGGGACGGAAAGGCCTTACGGCAGCCGTGTACGGACTGGCGGGTCTGCGCATCCTGCTGTGTCTGCTGCCCCAGAATCAGTGGCTCAGCGCGGAAGCGCCCCTTTCCTGGGGCATTTACCGCAATATCCCCTTTGCGCTCCTGGGGCTTTTGGTGATTCTCCTGTTTTACCGCAGCGCAAAGGAACAGAAGGACAGGGCTTTCCGGTGGATGTGGCTGACTATCGTGCTGAGTTTTGGCTTCTACATCCCGGTGGTGCTGTGGGCGGATGCCGTTCCCATGATTGGAATGCTGATGATTCCCAAGACCTGCGCTTATGTGTGGACAGTGCTGATCGGATATTCTGCCATGAAACGGGAATGCGGACAGGAGAAGTAAGCCAGAAATATTTTTTGAAAAGGTGCTTCCGGCACAAAATAGAAAGTAACGGCATGGAGCCTGTTCCTTGGGTATAAGGGACAGGCTCTTTTGGCGCCGTCCTGCTGTCTTTGCGCCGGGGGGCGATTCAGTGTTCTGCATCCGGCTCTTTTGGCTGGGCAGAGTAAAAGGTAGAAAATAAAAAAATAAATGTAACTATTGACATTACAACTGAAATGTGATATTTTAACGGTGTAAGATGTAACAAAAGAAATTACAACAAAAAAGAGGAGGAACTATCATGAAAACAGCAGTTGTTTGTGCAAACGGAAAAGCAGGGAAGCTGATTGTAAAGGAAGCAGTGGAAAGAGGTCTGGATGTGACCGCCATAGTAAGAGGAGAGAACCAGAGCGCGGCTCAGAAGGTGATCCGCAAAGATTTGTTTGATCTGACAGCGGAAGACCTGGAACAGTTCGATGTGGTTGTAGATGCCTTCGGCGCATGGACGAAGGAGACGATCCCGCAGCACTGCACTTCTCTGAAGCATCTCTGTGATATTCTTTCCGGGACAGAGACGAGACTTCTGGTAGTCGGCGGAGCAGGAAGCCTCTATTTGAATCCGGAGCATACAAGCTATTTGATGGACGGGGCAGATTTTCCGGAAGCCTTCAAACCTCTTGCTGCGTCCCAGGCAAAATCCCTGGAGGAGCTCCGGGAGAGAAAGGATGTGCGCTGGACCTACATCAGCCCGGCCGGTGATTTCCAGGCAGAAGGAGAAAGAACCGGCTCCTATATTCTCGGCGGTGAGGAACTGACACTGAATGAGAAGGGCGAGAGCGTCATCAGCTATGCGGACTACGCCATTGCAGTAGTAGATGAGATGACCAGCGGAAACCACATTCAGGAAAGAATCAGCGTGGTAAGAAAATAAAGCTGGCTTGTAAGACAGACCCAAAAAGATGTAAAATAAACAGAAAATAGAAGTAAATCAGAAAACATAAAAGAACAGAAGAAACAGAAAAGAAACAGGGCGGGGCGGTTCCCATCCGGGGAAAGGCAGTCTGCATCGGCTCTGAGAAGCTGGAGGAGGTCTTCCAGGGAGAATCCCTACATGGCAGAAATCTATCCGCAGGAGGAGAGCCGGACGGCGCTGGAGGTGTTCCGCGTGGCAGAGGGAAGCGGCGAATACTTTGATTTATCGGTAACACCCATTTACCGGGACACCTTCACCCTGGGCAGAGAGCAGAAGAAGGAAGACAGAGACCATGGCAATCCAGATATTAAGCAGAGAAAAGAAGAGTAAAAAAGTAGATTTTTCGCAGTTTTTAAACGGCGTGCCTGCGAGAGATTATGTATTTCAGAGCGCACCCTATGAGCAGCAGATCCGGGAAGCGGCACAGCTTCTGGAGAGGGCGGACGCGGTCCTGATCGGAGCCGGAGCAGGGCTTTCGACGGCAGCAGGACTGAACTACGGAGGAAAGCGGTTTACAGACAATTTCCGTGAGTTTATTGAGAAATACGGTTCCGCCTATATGACAGATATGTACAGCGCGGGTTTCTATCCGTTCCCCTCCGAGGAGGCAAAGTGGGGATACTGGTCAAAGCATGCCTGGCTGAACCGGGTAGAGCCTCCTGCCATGCCCCTTTATCAGACGGTTTTTGAGCTTGTGAAGGAAAAGCCGCATTTTGTTCTGACGACCAATGTGGATCACCAGTTCTGGAAAGCAGGGTTTGCGGATGAAAATATTTTTGCTACCCAGGGAGATTACGGGGAGATCCAGTGCGCAAGAGGCTGTCACGATAAGGTCTATGACGGAACCGGACTGTTTCACCGGATGAATCTGACGCGGAAAGACTGCCTGGTTCCCACAGAGCTTGTTCCCCGCTGTCCGGTCTGCGGAGGAAAGATGGCGATGCACCTGCGCTGTGACCAGTATTTTGTGGAGGATGAGCACTGGAATGAAGCGGCGGCCCGCTACGGCGCGTTCTTAAAAGAGCACAAGACAGACAAAGTAGTTCTCCTGGAGCTGGGCGTGGGCTTTAACACGCCGACGATTATCCGTTTTCCGTTTGAACAGATGGTGCGGGAGAACCGGGACTGGGCGCTGATCCGCCTGAATCTGGATGAGGCGGTCGTGCCGGAGAGTTTTGGCAGCCGTGCCGTGGGTATCAACGACGATATTGCCAGAAGCCTGGAGGATATTCGAAGAGAAGCAGGCGGGGTAGAAGAAAAGGAAGGTTTAAGCATAGAAAAGGCGGGTGAAAAGGATGAAGAATAAAACCCAGGAAGAAAGAAGAATCTGGCTGATCCGGCAGCTTCAGAAGGAAATGCCCCAGTACCGGGAGCTTGCGGTTCCGAACGGGGAGAAAGAGCAGTGGAGGCTCTTGCGTTCCCTGTTCAATGTACGGCCGCCCTATCCGGCGTCGGAGGAATTTCTGAGGGTTCAGGACGAATATCTCACGGAAATGATACGGGAGAGAGGCATCGTGGACGGAGAATCGCTGCCCCCAGTCCGAAAAGATGCCAGAATCTCCCTCTGGCAGGGAGATATCACAAGACTTCACTGCGACGCCATCGTAAATGCGGCCAACAGCGCCCTTCTCGGGTGCTGGCAGCCCTGCCATTCCTGCATCGATAACATCATTCACTCACTTTCTGGCGTCCAGCTCCGGATAAAGTGCAATGAACTGATGGAAGCCCAGGGACATGAGGAAGAGACCGGAAAGGCAAAGATAACGCCTGCCTACAATCTTCCCTGCAAATACGTGCTGCATACGGTTGGGCCGATCATCTCGGGGCCTCTGCAGAAGAGTGACTGCGATCTCCTGGCACGCTGTTATCAATCATGCCTGGAACTGGCTGTGGAGAATGGCTGCCGGAGCATTGCTTTCTGCTGCATTTCCACCGGAGTATTTCATTTTCCCAATGATAAGGCAGCTGAGATTGCGGTCCGGACGGTGACATCCTTTCTGGATACCCGGAAAGAGGATATTCGGGTGATCTTTAATGTATTTAAGGATGTGGATTTGCACATTTATCAAACACTCCTGGAGGAGCCTGGATGCTGAGAGCGGGTAAAAGAAGATATAAAATTTTAGGTTAATGATTTTACCTAAATGGCTTAATGACAGGATTATGGCGAATCCGCTGAAATCCACCGTGATGGAGGCGTCTAAAGCGATTGCCATCACAACGACGGCGGACTGTTTGACTGTGACCGGGTTCCGCTTTCCCATGAGGAATGCGCCGCCATATTTGAAAAGTCCTATCGGTAAAAATATGCTGGCAGCAGACGTGGATTCAGGTTAGAGAAGAAAATATCAGAAAAAAGGGAAGGCATATGGAAGCCGTATCAGGGTTTCTATATGTCTTTTCTTTCTTACTTACATGCACCGCCAGCCTGCTGTCCGGTCAAGAAACGCAAGGCTCTTATCTACGCCTGGCAGGTATCGGAAAAGACACCTGTAATCGTTGACATTACATCAAAAACCGGTTAAAATGAAGAAAAAACGGGAGGGAGGAAGCCATGCAGATTTCAAGCAGATTTACGATAGCCATACATATGCTGACCTGTATGGAGACATTTAAGGATGAATACAAGGTGACCAGCGAGTTTCTGGCCGCCAGTATCAATGTGAATCCGGTGATTATCCGGAGAATTCTGTCCCAGCTGAAGGAAGCGGGAATCATCGAGGTAAAGCGGGGAACCGGAGGAGCCGCTCCTGCGAAGCCTCTGGAAGAAATCACCTTTCTGGATGTGTACCGGGCTGTGGAATGCATTGAAGAGAATACGCTCTTTCATTTTCATGAGAACCCGAATCCGGACTGCCCTGTGGGCCGGAATATCCATAAAATCCTGGACGGCAGGCTTCTGAAGGTGCAGCAGGCCATGGAGCGGGAGCTGCAGGGAATGACCATGGCCGATGTGATGGCGGATTTGAAGAAAAATATCTGAGAAGCTTGTAAACAGCCGGTCTTTGTTATATAATTGCTACGCGGCAAGGTGCGGCATGCGAAGAAAAGCCGCATGCTGCAGCTGTCTGAAAGAATAACAGGAGTGAATAATCATGGCGAAAGTAAGAACGAGATTTGCGCCGAGCCCCACGGGAAGAATGCATGTGGGAAATTTAAGAACGGCGCTGTATGCATATCTGATTGCAAAGCATGCGGGAGGAGATTTTATTCTCCGTATTGAGGATACCGACCAGGAGCGCTACGTGGAGGGCGCTGTGGACATCATCTACCGCACCCTTCAGGAGGCGGGCCTTCAGCATGACGAGGGCCCGGACAAGGACGGAGGCGTGGGCCCTTATGTGCAGAGCGAGCGGCAGGCTGCGGGAATCTACCTGAAGTATGCCAAAGAGCTGATTGAAAAAGGGGAGGCCTATTACTGCTTCTGTGACAAGGAGCGTCTGGAGTCTCTGAAGACTGAGGTGGCCGGCAAGGAGATCGTCATGTACGACAAGCACTGTCTCCATCTGAGTAAAGAGGAGGTAGAGGAGAAGCTTGCGGCAGGCGTGCCCTATGTCATCCGCCAGAATAATCCGACGACGGGAACGACCACTTTCCATGATGAGATTTACGGGGATATTACCGTGGACAATGCGGAGCTGGACGATATGATTCTGATCAAGTCCGACGGCTATCCCACCTACAATTTCGCCAACGTGGTGGACGACCATCTGATGGGAATTACCCATGTGGTCCGGGGAAATGAGTATCTTTCCTCTTCCCCCAAGTATAACCGGCTTTACGAGGCCTTTGGCTGGGAGGTTCCGGTCTATATCCACTGTCCACTGATCACTGATGAGGAGCACAAAAAGCTTTCCAAGCGCTGCGGCCATTCTTCTTTTGAGGATCTGACTGAACAGGGCTTTCTGCCGGAAGCCATTGTCAATTTCGTGGCCCTTCTGGGATGGAGCCCGGAGGAGGATCGGGAGATCTACAGCCTGGAGGAGCTGGTGAAGGCTTTTGATTACCGCCATATCAGCAAGGCCCCCTCTGTATTCGACTATACAAAGCTGAAATGGATGAATGGCGAGTATATCAAAGCTATGGATTTTGACCGCTTTTATGAGATGGCCCTTCCCTATATTAAGAAGGTTGTTACAAGAGACTGTGATCCGAGAAAGCTGGCGGAGATGGTAAAGACCCGGATCGAGGTCTTTCCGGATATCGAGGGCATGATCGACTGTTTCGAGAAGGTTCCGGAATATGACTGCGCTCTTTATACCCATAAGAAAATGAAGACTACAGAAGATTCTTCTCTGGAAGTTTTAAAAGAGCTGCTTCCGATTCTGGAAAAGCAGGAGGATTACAGCAATGACGCTCTGTATGCCTGTCTTCTGGAGTATGTGAAGGAAAAGGGCTGCAAGAACGGACAGGCGCTCTGGCCCATCCGGATTGCCATGTCAGGAAAGCAGACCACGCCCTGCGGCGCCTCCGAAATGATGGAGGTTCTGGGAAAAGAAGAGTCCCTGAAGCGTCTGCGGGCAGCTATCGAAAAGCTGGAGAATGAAAAAGCATGAGTAATTTGAGCATCCGGGAAGCGTCCAGGGGGGACTCTTCCCGGCTTCTTGAAATCTATCGTCCGTATGTGACGGACACCACGATTACCTTCGAGTATGAGGTCCCTTCCCTGAAAGAATTTACATCCCGCATAGAGAAGATTCAGAAGCGTTATCCCTATCTGGTCTGTGAAAAAGAGGGCCGGATCATCGGTTATGCCTACGGGGATACCTATATGATCCGCCCGGCTTACGACTGGTGCGCGGAGGTGTCGATCTATGTAGACCGGGAAGAGAGAGGAAAAGGCGCGGGGAGAAAGCTGTATGAGGCTCTTTTTGAAGAGCTCCGCCGTATGCACGTGCTGAATCTCTACGCGGTCATTACTTCAGAAAATGAAAAGAGCCTGGAATTCCATGGAAAACTGGGCTTTGAGACCTTTGCGGTCTTTGAAAAGGCGGGGTACAAGCATGGAAAATGGCTGGATGTGACCTGGATGCAGAAGTTTCTGGGGGAGCATAAGGACTGTCCGGAGAGAGTCGTCTGGGCGGAAGAAAGGAATCTGTAAAAAATCTATGAGTCAATTGTCTAGGGTGCAGCAGCAGGCCGTTACTCACAGGGACGGTCCCATGCTGGTTCTGGCCGGACCCGGATCGGGGAAGACTCTCGTTCTGACCTGGCGGGTCCGGTATCTGACAGAGGTCTGTCATATCAATCCCGGAGAAATTCTGGTTATCACCTTTACAAGGGCGGCGGCCCGGGAAATGAAGGAGCGGTATCTCCGCATGACGGGAGACGAAAGCACAAAAGTGTCTTTCGGCACGTTTCACGCGGTCTTTTTTCAGATCCTGAAGCTGGCCTACGGCTACCGTTCGGAAAATATTCTCCGGGAGGAAGAAAAATACCGGTTTCTTAAGGAGGCGGTCTTCCGGCAGAAGCTGGAGCCGGATGATGAGGCGGAGCTGCTGTCCAGCATTGCCTCGGAGATCAGCCGGGTGAAAAATGAAAGGCCGGATCTGCGGACCTATAAGGCTGTATCCTGTGATTCCAAAAGCTTTCTTGCGATTTTCAATGAGTATGACAACCGGCTGCGGCGCAGCGGAAAGATCGACTTTGACGATATGCTGGGTTACTGCTACGAGCTTCTGAAAGAACGTCCGGATATCTTAAAAGCCTGGCAGAGAAAATTCCGGTATATTCTGGTGGATGAATTCCAGGATATCAACCAGCTCCAGTACGATATTGTGCGTATGCTGGCGGCTCCAGAGGACAATCTGTTTATCGTGGGAGATGATGACCAGTCCATCTACCGGTTCCGGGGAGCCCGGCCTCAGATCATGCTCCATTTCGAGGAGGATTATCCGGCGGCAAAGCGGGTGCTGCTTGACACGAACTACCGCTGTACCCGTCCGATTGTGGAAGGAGCAGGCCGGGTGATCGTCCACAATAAAGATCGGTTTTCCAAAGAAATCCACGCCCAGAAGGCGGAAGGACCGGCGATAGTTACACACCTCTTTAAGAATCAGGATGAGGAGTACGAATGTATCCTGGACAAGATCCGAATCTGGCGGGAGCGGGGCGGCTCTTACGGAGATATCGCGGTGCTGTTCCGGACCAACACCCAGCCCCGGAAACTGGTGGAAGAGCTGATTTCCGAAGGGATTCCCTTCCGGATGCGGGACAGCCTGCCGAATCTGTATGACCACTGGATTGTGAAGGATGTGTTCACCTATCTCCATATGGCAAAAGGAAGCCTGAAGCGCAGCGATTTTCTGCAGATCATGAACCGCCCCAAGCGCTATCTGGGGCGGGAGTGTCTAGAGAGCGAAGAGATTTCCTGGGAGGCCCTTCTGACCTGGTATGACGATAAGCCCTGGGTCTGCGAACGGATCGAAAAACTGCGGAAGGATCTGAAGCTGGCCGGGAGGCTTTCGCTTTCCGGGGCCCTCCACTATATCCGCCATATCATCGGCTACGAGGATTACCTGAAAGAGTACGCCCAGTACCGGGGCAGGAATCCGGAAGAACTCCTGGCGGTGCTGGATGAGCTTGCCGAGCTGGCAAAGGGCTTTTCCACGCTGACGGAATGGGAGGAGCATATCACCCGGGTCCGGGAGGAGATGGCGCGCCAGGCAAAGGAGAGAGAAAAAAATTCAGACAGCGTCTCTTTGTCCACCATGCACAGCAGCAAGGGCCTGGAATACCGGATTGTATTTATCATTGATGCCAACGAAGGCGTGACGCCTCACAGGAGGACAGTCTTCGAGGAAGATATGGAGGAGGAGCGCCGGCTGTTCTATGTGGCTATGACCAGGGCAAAGGAACTGCTGTACATCTTTTCCGTAAAGAAGCTGTATGGGAAAAAGGCAGAGAGAAGCCGGTTTGTGGAGGAGCTCCTGGAGGAATAAAAGCCTCCGGGGGCTTCTGTCAGTCTGCTTGACAAACAGGCTGGTTTCCTTTAAAGTTATAATAAACTAACTATAAAGGAGGAAGAATGCGGCTGATGGGAAAGGCCGTGGTGCTGGTGCTCCATGAAATCAACTACGCGGCCTTTTATTCCGGTTATATCTGTGCCTTTGTGGACGGGAAGATTGCCCGGTTCGGCACAGTGGAAGAGGGGGCGGTTCCAGAGACGATTACGATTGAGAGTCTGAACGGAAACGGCGAAAAGACGGAGCTTGAGGTTCCCTATGCTCCCCAGCGCATCGCGATTCTGGACATGGCGTCCCTGGATATTCTGGACAGCCTTGGCCTGGTGGAGAGCGTGCGCTCCAATGCGTCCGTGATCGCGTCCATGTTCGGAAAAGAGGCGGAGATCGAAGAGCTGATGAGCAGCTTTGAGGAAAGAATCCAGAAGCTGGCAGACTTTGCTGACAAAAAGACGGCCATCGTGGGTATGTGTACCAGCGGAAGCTTCAATTGGAAACGAAGCCTCCTTTGAGCTCATTGTGGAGAAGAATCCGGAATATCTGTTTGTGATGGATCGCGACGCGGCCATCGGCACGGACGGAGCCCAGCTGGCGAAGGAAATTGTGGAGAATGAGCTGGTGATGGAGCTGGATGTATATAAGAATGGAAATATCGTATATCTTGCCCACCCGGCTGTATGGTACACGGCAGAGGGCGGAATCCAGGCCCTGGATATCATGCTCCAGGATCTGGAATCCGAGCTCCTCTCCTGAATGAAACAAAAAACGGTATAGGAGCCGGTATAGAGCTCAGGATTTCAGGCGGTAAGTCCTGTTCCGGTTCGTTCCTTCTTTGATAATCAGTTCTTCCGCGGCCATTTGAGAAAGCAGCTTTCTGACGCGCGCGGGGCTGATATCAAGAAGGGCGGCCAGCTCTTTTGTTCCGGCAGAGACGTTTTCTGTCAGATAATTAATCAGGACAGCCTTCTGGATATCCGGATAGACGGCGGCAGAAGACGGAGGCTGATTTACAGCCAGGGAGAGGGTGGTCCTGTCTGGATCGGTATGCTGCATGATGACGGGAGCGGGCCAGCCCTGCCTTTTCCAGATGCGGTAAATGTTTGAAAGACCGCTTCCGGTACGTTCCCCGATATCGATCAGATGGAACATCCGGCAGAGCATGGTATTTCTGGGGTCGGAGATGCCGCCGCTTCTGGCGTCCTCCAGACGAATGCGGAAGCTTCCGGGATTGGAAAAGGTAAGGGAGTCCTGTTCCTTCCGGATTACGATTCCTCCGGTTCCGCAGTAGTCGGCATTGATCAGGCAGTTGGTGAGGGCTTCCCGGAGAGCCTCCTGGACAGAGCTTTTTTCTGCGCTTTCCAGCTCCGGATCTTCTCCGGAAATATCAGAAAGGTCCATAGCGGAGCTCAAAGACTGTATGGCGCAGGCCGGAGCCAGGGCGCGGCACGCCCGGAAATAGAAATCAAACAGGTTTCCGCTCCAGTCTCCGGAGGAGGACACGATGCGCCGGACCTGATGATATTTTTTCTGCCCGCTTTCGCTGACAGTCATGTCCTGGTAATCCAGAAAATAGGACGGAAATTCCCGGACGATTTCATATTCATATCCGAACATGAGGAGTCCGGCGGCAGTCGGATGGAGCTTCCCGTCCCGTCCCTTTCCCAAAGCTCCAAGTTTGTAGAGAAAATCCGGGGTTTCAAGCTCCTGCCAGATATGTTCAGGATGCCGCAGGATCATGCGGGACCGGTAACGGTGGATGCTGTCCGGGTCCAGCGCCTGCGGCTCTGTCTGTTCCAGCACATCCATATCCGGAGATTTTCTGGCGGCCTCCCGGAGCATGGCCTGGACCTCTTCTTTCGTACAGCGGTAATCCCCTTCTCCATTTCTTAAATAGGTGCCGGTAAAGGGATTTCCGTCGATATAGACCGGGCGGTCCTGCCGGCCTGCACGGGGAATCGTGATGGCGATGATGTGGCAGCCTTCTACGATCTCTACGGAGATATTCTGATCGGAAAGAATATTCGCGCTGGCTTTTTCGGGCCGGTTCAGGAGGTCGAGAAATTCCTCGATGAGTCGTCCGGGGTCCGGCAGATCCACCGGATGCAGGGATTTATCCGCTCCTTCCACGACTCCAAGCAGAATGATGCCGCCCAGGGTGTTGGCAAAGGCGGAGTAGGTTTCCCAGATGCTTTTCGGAAGGCCGCCCAGGGCCCGTTTCGCTTCTATACGGTTATTTTCTCTGTATTTCTCAAGGTTGGAAAAGTCTATCATAATACAAGCCTCCTTTCCGGACATGGAATCAATCAGGTTCAGAAAGAAAAAGAGAGAAGCTGCTGCCGGACAGAAATCTGTCTGTCCAGGCAGCCCCCCTCTCTGAAATGGCCTTCCTAGCCTTCTTCTTCGATATCGATGTCCTCTGCAGCCACCATCTCGTCATACTCGGCGGCATCCAGCATCTGATCGAACATATCCGCTACAGCTTCATATTCCTCGTCGTCCTCAATATTGTCCAGGACAGGAGAACCGCTGCTGTTGTCATAACGGTAGAGGTACACCTCTCCGTCCTCGTTTTCGCCGTTCTCATCCAGAGGAAGAAGGGCGATATAGTCACGGCCGTTCACCGGGAAAATCGTAAGAATCGCGCACTCGACAGTTTCATCATTGTCCAGTGTCAGAGTAACGGTAATATTTCCGTCACAGGAATCGCAGTTGCCGCCGCAGGAAGCGGTATCGCATTTGTTATCTGCCATATTTATTCTCCTTTTTGCCAAATTGGTTATCCCTGTTTCCGGGATCATTATTACTCTATCAGAAAAGGCAGGGAAAAGCAAGTAAAAGAGAGATTGCGCAATCTGTGAAATTGTAATAGAATAAAAAAGAACGCGTTTTACAGGAGGAGAAAGAGATGGAATTTCAGTTTTCCAGAAGAGCGGAAAGAATTCAGGAGGGAATCTTTTCGATTCTTGATCATAAAAAGGCAGAGCTTCTTGCTAAGGGACGAAAGGTATATAATTTTTCGGTGGGAACGCCGGATTTCAAGCCTCAACCCCATATTATGCAGGCAGCAGCGGAGGCGGCCATGGACCCGGAAAATTATAAATATGCCCTGTCAGACCGGGACGAACTTCTTTCAGCCATGCAGGCATTTTATCAGAAGCGTTTCGGCGTAGAGCTTGAAAAGGATGAGATCATGTCGCTCTATGGCTCTCAGGAGGGAATGGCCCATATCGCCATTGCGCTCTGTGACCCGGGAGACGTGGTGCTGGTCCCGAATCCGGGTTATCCGGTCTTCTCCCTGGGACCGGAGCTTGTAGGAGCAAAAATCGAGACCTATCCGCTGTACGCGGAGAATAATTTCCTTCCGGATTTTTCGGATATTCCGGAGGAAACCGCGAAAAAAGCCCGGTTTATGATTGTATCATATCCGGCCAATCCCGTATGCTCTGTGGCAGATGACGCTTTTTATGAGAAGCTGATTGCCTTCGCGGAAAAGTATGGTATTATGGTTCTTCATGACAACGCCTATTCGGATATTATCTATGGCGGACGTGAGGGAAAGTCTTTCCTGTCCTATCCGGGGGCAAAGAAAGTGGGGATTGAGTTCTATTCTCTTTCCAAGAGTTATAATATGACCGGCCTTCGCATCTCTTTTGCGGTAGGCAACCGGGCCATCATTCATGAGTTTCAGAAGGTGCGTTCCCAAATCGATTACGGGACCTCGCTTCTGGTACAGAAGGCGGCAGTGGCGGCGTTGACCGGACCACAGGAAGCTGTGAAGGAGCAGTGCCGGGAGTATGAGAGAAGAAACCACGCTCTCTGCGGGGGCCTGCGCTCCATTGGCTGGGAGGTGCCTGACAGCCAGGGAACCATGTTCGTATGGGCTCCCCTGCCGGAGAAGTATAAAAACAGTGAACAGTTTGTGCTGGAGCTGATGGAGAAAACCGGCATGATCGTGACGCCGGGCAGCGCCTTTGGAGACCTGGGAGAGGGCTATGTGCGTATGGCGCTGGTGCATCCGGTTCCGGTTATTGAGGAAGCAGTGGAGAAAATCAGAGAAAGCGGAATTCTGGATTAAGAGGATTTCAGGAAGCCCTATGGGAGGCGGAGCCGTGGATTTTGTACAGGACATTACAGAATTTATTTTTGTGGAGCATAAACCGGAAAAGGCGGATATCATCTTTATCCCCGGCGGAGACCGGGGGGAACTGGCTGTGACGGCGGCGGAGCTCTTCCGGAAAGGCTATGCGCCTTTTGTGCTGCCTTCCGGCAGATACAGCAAACCGGTGGGCCGCTGCCTGATTCCGGGGTATGAGACGGAATGGGACTTTCTGAAGGACATTCTTGTACGGGAGGGGGTTCCGGAGGAGCGGATTCTGGAGGAGAAGCAGGCCACGTTTACCTATGAGAACGCGATTTATTCCCGAAAAGTGACGGATGGACTTGGTGTGACAGTCCGGCGGGCGGTTCTCTGTCCTCAGGCCTGCCATGCGAGACGGGCGCTTCTTTATTACAAGGTACTGTATCCGGAAACCGAATTTTTTGTCTGTCCGACTGTGACCCGGGATATCAGCCGGGATAACTGGTTTCTGGACGGAGAAAAGATAGATGTGGTGCTTGGAGAGCTGGAACGCTGCGGCAGCCAGTTCCATGAGATACTGCGGGAATATGCCGAGAAACGGCAGGAGGAGAAAAGATGGACATAAGAGACGTAATTGAACTGGTAAAACAGGCAAAACCCTTTATTCAGAACCGGGACATGGCTGATCATATCAAGGTGAAGGGACCTGCGGATTATGTGACCCAGGTGGACACAAACGTTCAGAAGTTCCTTTCAGAAAAGCTTTACGAGCTGGCGCCCCAGATTCAGTTTCTCGGAGAGGAAGAGGGGCTTCATGCCATGTCCTCAGATACTTTCTGGATTCTGGACCCGGTGGACGGGACAACCAATCTGATTCATGATTACCAGCACAGCACAGTATCTCTGGGCCTTTATGAAAAGGGAGAGATCGTGATGGGAGTCATTTACGATCCTTTCCGGGAAGAAGTCTTTTACGCAGAGAAGGGCAAGGGAAGCTTCCGGAACGGAGAGCCCATCCATGCGGCTCAGGCAGGGACTCTGGGAGAGACCATCGTAGCCATTGGAACGGCTCCCTATCAGAAGGAGCTGGCCCATGAGAATTTCCAGAGATTTGAGCGCATTTTCATGAAGTGCCAGGATATCCGCCGGACAGGTTCCGCTGCCATGGATCTGGCGTATGTGGCCTGTGGACGCATCGGCGGCTTCTTTGAGGCGCGGCTTCAGCCCTGGGATTTTGCAGCCGGAATGCTTCTGGTGGAAGAAGCAGGAGGAAGGATTACCCGCTTCGACGGATCGGCTGTGAATCCGGTGGAACCGGGAGGAATTCTGGCTACGAATGGAAAGCTCCATGAGGAGCTTCGGGGACTTCTGTAAATTTGTAAATAGGGTAATAGGATAATAGGATAAAATGAATAAGCTGCTGTGGAGAAGAAGTCACAGCAGCCTATTTTTATACATTTCACTGTTTTGTGTTTCGGTAAACCGCTTTTTAAACCGGCTTTGCCTGCTGCTTTTCCAGCAGCCTGCGGATCTTTTCTGTAGGCGTGTTGATTTTGCCTACCGGCGTGTCATGATTCAGGGTATCGATGATCGTGGCCAGGAATTTGGTCATGTCCGCTTCCGTATAGTAGGGCTTTTTCAGAAGCTCCGGGTCGCGGTAGTTCAGATTGGTAGTCACGATACGCTTGATATAGCCCTTTTCATAGTATTCGTCAAATTTCTCGAAACCGTCTGTGAAAAGACCGAAGGTACAGCACACATAAACGTGTCTTGCGCCCCGCTCCTTCATCTGCTTAGCCACATCCAGCATGCTTCCGCCGGAGGAAATCATATCGTCAATGATGATGACGTCTTTTCCTACCAGGCTGTCTCCGAGAAATTCGTGAGCGACGATGGGATTTTTGCCATTTATAATAGTAGAGTAGTCGCGTCTCTTATAGAACATACCCAGGTCGATACCGAGCACGTTGGAGAAGTAGACGGCACGTTCCATAGCTCCCTCGTCCGGGGCAATGATCATCAGATGATCGTTGTCCACCTTCAGATCCGGCTCTGTGCGCAGCAGCGCCTTCATAAACTGATAGGGCGGCTGGAAATTGTCGAAGCCGTTCAGCGGAGTAGCGTTCTGTACCCGGGGATCGTGCGCGTCAAAGGTGATAATGTTCTTGACACCCATATTCTGAAGCTCCTGAAGGGCGAGAGCGCAGTCCAGGGATTCCCGGCGGGTGCGGCGGTGCTGCCGGCCTTCGTAAAGGAAGGGCATGACCACGTTGATGCGGTGGGCCTTTCCGGTGGCGGCGGAAATCATACGCTTCAGGTCCTGATAATGATCGTCCGGCGACATATGGTTTTCATGGCCGCAGACCGTATAAGTCAGGCTGTAATTGCAGATATCTACCATAATAAAGAGATCGCTTCCGCGGACAGATTCGCCCAGACGGCCTTTGGCTTCTCCGGTGCCGAAACGGGGGCAGGAGCAGTCGATAAGATAAGAATCCTCTGCGTAATTCTGAAAATACACATTGTCTCTGTGCTGGGTATTGGCCGTTTTACGAAAATCCACAAGGTAGCGGTCTACTTTTTCCGCAAATTCCCGGCAGCTTTCCAGAGCTGCGATTTTCAGCGGCGCTACCGGTAAAATATTTTCAAACTGATTGTTGTCTGACATGAGTCCCTCCGAATGTATGACATAATAAAAGCAGGCGCAGTAATATATGCGCTCTACTAACTTTATACCATTTTAAGGGGGATATCGTCAAGTGATACTCCGAGTTTTGGAAATAAAAACAGAGAAAAAGTGCTGCCGTGAACGAAGTGGACAGGAAGAAAAAGTTGAGGATATCAGGAAGCCTGTAAGAACAGTCCCCGTGATACCCTCAGACAGAAAGCGGAGCCAGATCAGAGCACCGCGCGCTTCTTATTCTGACTTCCTCCGATGATGAAGAGAATCGGAGCCACAATGCCGCCCAGCAGATTGCAGATACCCAGCAGGCTGAAAAGTCCGCCCAGGCTTAAGACGCCGAATACCAGAAGGACGATTCCCCATGCGATAAAATAGGTAGTGCCTGTCTCGGCCTTGCGGAAGCCTACGATGCCGACGATGATTTTCATCACATTGAAAATCACAATGAGAATCAGCGCGGCATACATGACTGCTGAGAAGATTCCCACTGCCTGGTCTGCAGAGAGAAGCCCCTCAAGCTGAGATTCTAACTCTATCATAGCGCTCTGGTCAGCGCTCAGATTTCCCACGAGGCCTGTGGTAATGAAGATGTTGAAAGCAGAGATGATGATTGCCACACAGGCGCAGATGGCCATCATGATGGATGCGGCGCGTATCAGAGTATTTTTTGTGGTTTCCATAATGATTTCCCCTCCTTGAGAAAATAGTATACATACTGATAATAGCAGAATTGTGTCAGTATGACAAGAAGCTGCAGATTGCTTTTTCTCCTCAAGTAGGGTATCATATAAAAAATGGAAAAAAGTCTGGAAATAATTTTGAGGTAATTATGAAAAAGGAAAGAGAACATGTGATAAAGACTGTGGAGCCGGGAAGCATCGCGGAGGAGCTGGAGCTTGCTCCCGGAGATGTGCTGGTATCGGTGAACGGACAGCCGGTAAGGGATGTGCTGGATTATCACTATCTGATTAACGAGGAATACCTGGAGCTTCTCGTGCGCAAGCCGGATGGAGAAGAGTGGGAGCTGGAGATTGAAAAGGAATACGAGGACGATCTGGGCATAGAATTTGAAAACGGGCTGATGGACGATTACCGTTCCTGCAGCAACAAATGTATTTTCTGCTTTATCGACCAGCTGCCGGAGGGGATGCGGGACACCCTGTATTTTAAGGATGATGATTCCCGCCTGTCCTTTCTGCAGGGAAATTATGTGACCCTGACCAATATGAGCGACGAAGATGTGGAGCGGATCATTACCTATCATCTGGAGCCCATCAATATTTCCTTCCATACGATGAATCCGGAGCTTCGCTGCAGGATGCTGCACAACCGGTTTGCGGGGGAGGCCCTGAAAAAGGCAGACCGCTTTTTTGAGGCGGGAGTGGCTATGAACGGGCAGATTGTGCTCTGCAAAGGAATCAACGACGGCAGGGAGCTGGAGGCCAGCATCGAGAAGCTGTCTGGATATCTGCCTTATCTTCAGAGCGTATCGGTAGTTCCGGTGGGCCTTACCAGCCACAGAGAAGGGCTGTATCCTCTGGAACCTTTCACGAAGGAGGACGCCCGAGGAGTGCTGGAGCTGATCCACCGCTGGCAGGAGAAGCTTTACCGGGAGCATGGGACGCATTTTATCCATGCAGGCGATGAGTGGTATCTGCTGGCAGAGCAGGAGATTCCGGAAGCGGAGTCCTATGACGGTTATCTGCAGCTGGAAAACGGAGTGGGAATGGTACGGCTTTTCCGGGAAGAGATCCGGGAAGAGCTGGAAAAGCTGAGAACTCCGGAAAATCCGAAGAAACAAAACGAACCGGAGAAAGCGGGGACACCGGAATATCGGAACATGCCGCAGGCTTCGAAGGAGCCCCGTCTTGTGACGATTGCCACCGGAAAGCTGGCGGCTCCGATCCTGCGGGAGGCGGCGGAGCAGATAGAAGAACAGGTTCCGGAGATACGGGTTCAGGTCATCGGAATCGAAAACAGATTTTTCGGTGAACGGATCACGGTGGCAGGCCTCCTGACCGGACAGGATCTGAAAGAGCAGCTTTCCGGGCGGAATCTGGGAGAAGAGCTCCTTCTGACAGAAAATATGTTCCGGGATGGGGAAGATGTTTTTCTCGATGACATGACGGCGGCAGAACTTTCCGGGGCTTTACAAGTTCCCATAACTATTGTAAAATCAGACGGAAAAGCCTTTCTGGAGGCTGTGCTTGGCCGCGGGAAGGATGAGCAGCCGGAACGGACAGGGACAGGGCGCAGGGGAAAGCAGCCCTATGAGCACCGTCCCTGAGGATAGAAATGATACAGAACAGGAGAACGAAAAAATAATATGAGTAAACCGATAGTAGCCATTGTGGGGCGTCCCAATGTGGGAAAATCCACGCTGTTTAACGCGCTGGCAGGAGAAAATATCTCTATCGTAAAAGATACGCCGGGCGTTACCAGAGACAGAATATATGCGGATGTCACCTGGCTGGACCATTCTTTTACGCTGATTGATACGGGCGGCATTGAGCCGGACAGCAGCGACATTATCCTCTCCCAGATGCGGGAGCAGGCACAGATCGCCATTGATACGGCGGATGTGATTATCTTTCTGACAGACGTGCGCCAGGGGCTGGTGGACTCGGATTCCAAGGTGGCGGATATGCTGCGCCGGTCCAGAAAGCCGGTGGTCCTGGTTGTCAATAAGGTGGACAGCTTTCAGAAATTCATGGGCGACGTGTATGAGTTCTATAACCTGGGAATCGGAGATCCGGTGCCCGTCTCAGCCGCGTCACGCCTGGGAATCGGAGATATGCTGGATGAGGTGGTAAAGCATTTCCCGGAAGGAAGCGGGGAAGAGGAAGAGGATGAAAGACCGCGGGTGGCCATCGTAGGAAAACCCAATGTGGGAAAATCTTCGATTATCAATAAACTGATCGGAGAAAACCGGGTGATTGTCTCCAATATCGCGGGAACGACCCGGGACGCCATCGACACGGAAGTGCGCCGGAACGGCAAGGATTATATCTTTATCGATACGGCGGGACTGCGCCGGAAGAACAAAATCAAAGAAGAACTGGAGCGCTACAGCATTATCCGTACGGTGACGGCCGTGGAGCGGGCAGATGTGGTGATTCTGGTGATTGACGCCACGGAAGGCGTCACCGAGCAGGACGCGAAGATCGCGGGCATCGCTCATGAACGCGGCAAAGGAATCATTATCGCCGTAAATAAATGGGACGCCATTGAGAAAAACGACAAGACCGTCTATGAATATACCAATAAAATCCGGACGATTCTGTCCTTTATGCCGTATGCGGAGATCACCTTTATTTCTGCAGTGACCGGACAGAGGCTGCCGAAGCTTTTTGAGCTGATAGATATGGTAATTCAGAACCAGAATCTCCGGATTGCCACAGGAGTTCTGAACGAGATCATGACGGAGGCTGTGGCGCTGCAGCAGCCGCCTTCCGATAAGGGCAAGAGGCTGAAGCTCTTCTATATCACCCAGGTGGCGGTAAAGCCTCCTACCTTCGTGATTTTTGTAAACGACAGGGAACTGATGCACTTTTCCTATACGCGCTATCTGGAGAACAAGATTCGTGAGGCTTTCGGCTTCCGCGGGACAGGGCTGAGGTTTCTGATTCGGGAAAGGAAGGGAGAGCAATAAGATGATTAGGCTGGTATGTGTGGCTGTTGGATATATATTTGGATTGTTTCAGACAAGCTATCTCTACGGGCGGATGAAAGGCATGGATATCCGGGAGCATGGAAGCGGGAACGCGGGAGCCACGAACGCCCTCCGGACCCTGGGCTGGAAGGCAGGAGCCATTACCTTCCTGGGCGACTGCTTTAAATGCGTATTCGCCGTGCTTTTGGTGCGTTTTCTTTTTGACAGACTTTATCCGGGTGAAAATATCGGCGTCTTACTGGGCATGTACGCGGCGCTTGGGGTTATACTGGGACACAATTTCCCCTGCTATCTGAAATTCCACGGAGGCAAGGGAATCTCGGCCACGGCAGGACTGTTCCTGTCTCTGGACCCGCTCCTGACGCTGGGAGCGCTGATTCTGTTCGCCGGTTCCGTGGGGCTCACCAGGTATGTATCTCTTGGCTCCATTCTTGTGAGCATCTGGCTTCCGGTGGGTGTGGTGCTGTACGGCGTGACAGGAAGATGGGGGCTTGCCCAGGGGCATCTCTATGAAATGTACGCAATCGCGGTCTTTCTGTGCGCAATGGCGCTTTTCCGCCACAGAAAGAATATTCACGGGCTTCTGACCGGCACGGAGAGAAAACTGGGAGAGAAAGCAGAATAGGTCAGGCACCCCGATGCGGGCATGCAGGGGATTTGACTCACTGTCCGCGGAAATATAAAAGCAAAAGGAGAAAAATATCATGGCAAAGGTAGGCGTTATCGGAGCGGGAAGCTGGGGAACGGCTTTGACGGTGCTCCTGCACGGCAACGGACACGAGGTAACAGTCTGGTCCATTTCAAAGGATGAGGTAGACATGCTGAACGAGCAGCATGAGCATAAGGATAAGCTTCCCGGCGTAAAGATTCCGGAAGATATCTGCATCACGACAGATCTGGAGAAAGCAGTAAAGGAGAAGGACCTTCTGGTGCTGGCTGTTCCGTCCCCTTATACGAGAAGCACAGCCCGGTCTATGGCTCCCTATGTGGCTGAGGGCCAGCTGATTGTAAATGTGGCGAAGGGAATTGAGGAAAGCACGCTGATGATTCTGACAGATATCATTGAGCAGGAGATTCCTGCCTGCCGTGCGGCCGTGCTGTCCGGGCCCAGTCATGCGGAGGAGGTAGGCCGCGGCCTGCCGACGACAGTCGTGGCGGGGGCTCATGACAGAAAGACGGCGGAGTTCATTCAGAATATTTTTATGAATCAGGTCTTCCGGGTCTATACCAGCCCGGATATGCTCGGCATCGAGTTGGGAGGAGCCCTGAAAAACGTGATTGCCCTGGCAGCAGGTATCGCGGACGGGCTTGGCTATGGAGATAATACAAAAGCGGCGCTGATTACCAGAGGCATTACGGAGATGAGCCGCATCGGCGTGGCTATGGGAGGACGCCAGGAGACCTTTAACGGACTCTCAGGCATCGGCGATCTGATTGTAACCTGCGCTTCCGTTCACAGCCGGAACCGGAAAGCGGGCTACCTGATGGGCCAGGGAAAGTCCATGCAGGAGGCGATGGACGAGGTCAAGATGGTTGTGGAGGGCGTATATTCTGCCAAGGCAGCCATGGCCCTTGCGCGCAAGTATGATGTGGAGATACCGATTATTGAACAGGTGAATATGGTTCTGTTTGAGAATAAGCCGGCAAAAGAAGCGGTTATGGATCTGATGCTGCGGGATAAGAAAATTGAGAATCCTCTGCTGCCCTGGAACTGAACACAGGCAGACAGGATATTAGACGGGGAATACAGCTGCGGAGACACGTCCGCTTGAGAGGGGGCCGGAAGGGTGCGTTGCTATAACTGCCATAAGAATTTTGATTACGAGAAATACTATGGAATCTGTCCAAAATGCGGGTGCTTCAATCAGAAGGAGACGAGAGAAGAACGCCATGAGGATCTGCATGACCGGTTTGGGGACAGCTATGCTCACAGCGAAGAGGGGCGTCAGGATACTCCCGTTCAGGGACTATCCGGAGCTTCGGAAAATGTCCGGAAGGCCGCCGCGCGTCCCGAAGCAAAGAAAACGGCGGGGAGCAGAGGAAAAGGATTTCTGATCTTCAGCATCATCGTTTTCGTGGCGGGGTTCGCGGTCCTGGGCTCAGGTATCGGAGCCAGTATCTTTATGGCCGCGGATTCCGCGGCACAGTCGGATGACACGCTGCGTCTGATTGCGCATGAGGCGGGCGAAACCTTCGATTTTCAGCAGGGAAGCCTTCAGGTGCTGGAGGCGGTAAAGCTGGCGGATCAGGAGACGCTTCCCGGCCTGGAAGAGGGAATGCAGTTAATCGCCGTGCATGTGGCAGGAGAGAGCGACGGAGAATACGAGGATTACAACCGGATCAAAGAGCCGTATCTTGAGGCGGACAGAGCCTTCCGGAACAGTATTTCGGCTCATGAATTTGAGCCCTACGGGCAGATGCTCGGCGCACGGCCGGCGCTGGACGGCTGGGATCTCTCGGGAGAGAGCTCCTGCGACGGCTGGTACGGATTTGTAACAGAGGCGGACGCGCAGGAGATCCGGATCTGGTTTGACGAGTATGACTGGAGTGAATGGGATGGGGGAAACCTCCTGGCGGCCCACTATGTGGATCTGCAGATTACAGTTCCGGAGACTGAAGCTTCGGAAGCAGAAGCGGAAGGAGGGCTGACAGATGCGGAATAGAGGAAGAACGATCGTATCTGCTGTGTTTCTGATCATCGGAATTGTCTTTGTGGTTCTGGGGCTGTTCTTCTGGACAGGCGCCGCGGGCGGCACAGGATTTCCCGGCGTGGGCAGCGCAGAGAAAGAAGACTATTGCGTGGTGGAATATCTGGGAGCCTCAGAGCTTGGCAGCAGCTATGAGGGCGTCCAGGCGGACGAAGGCTACTCCTTTTATGAGCTTCAGTTTTCTGTGAGAAACGAAGGAGACAGAGCGGCATACGGGGAAATGCCTTATCTGTATTATGAAGGAGAAAATTATGACGACGTCTATGATTACTGGGAGACGCCGGAAGACACAGAAGAGGAAGAGAGTCTCTTCCCCGGGTACTATGAGCCGGTTGTCCCGGCCGGGCGGACCGGACAGGCTTCCCAGGTAGTGCAGGTCAAAGACGGAGTGTCGGAATTTTCAGCTTTCTACGCGCCAAATTATGACAGCAGTGAGATAGAACTGAGGGTCATTCTGTCCTGAGCCAGGTTATCCGGCTGAGGCAGGAGACGGAGGCCGGAAGAGGAAGAAAAAGAGATATAGAAAGAGAGAAGCCGGGCAGGAGTGTCCGGCTTTTGGCTGTCTTTTATAGGAGCCATGGCGGTATCAGAAAGCAGGCATTATCATTTTCGATACCGTTCAGCAAAAAAATCGATTGACAAACAGCTGTTTCCGGGGTACAATGTGTAAAGTGATGCGGCGCTTTAATGCGACACAGCGTTGTGGCGAAAAAGTGCCGGATGGCGAAAAGGAGATACAGGAGGATTTACTATGAAAAAGTTATTGGCACTGATGCTGGCCCTTGGCATGACCGTTTCTCTGGCAGCCTGCGGCGGAAGCACAGACAGCGCGGACACCACAGCTTCTGAATCAGAGACGACAGAAGAAAGCACAGACGCGGCGGAGACAGAGGAGACTGCGGATGCGGCAGAAGCTTCCGGAGACGGTTCCTATGTAATCGGTATCTGCCAGCTGGTACAGCACGAAGCCCTTGATGCTGCGACGCAGGGATTCAAGGATGCTGTGACAGAAGCTCTCGGGGCGGAGAACGTTACTTTTGACGAGCAGAACGCTTCCAACGATTCCGCTACCTGCGCGACGATCATCAACCAGTTTGTATCCAACAATGTGGACCTGATTCTCGCAAACGCTACGGCGCCCCTTCAGGCGGCGGCTCAGGGAACCGATACGATTCCGGTTCTGGGCACCTCTGTAACAGAGTATGGCGTAGCGCTTGATATCGATAATTTTGACGGCCTGGTAGGAACCAACGTATCCGGTACTTCTGACCTGGCTCCGCTGGATCAGCAGGCGGCCATGCTTCAGGAGCTGTTCCCGGACGCGGAGACGGTAGGACTTCTCTATTGTTCCGCAGAGGCAAACTCTCAGTACCAGGTAGACACGGTTCAGGGATATCTGGAGGAAATGGGCTATACCTGCACCCAGTATTCTTTCTCTGACTCCAACGATCTGGCGGCAGTAGCTACGACAGCGGCGCAGGAAAGCGACGTTATCTACGTTCCGACAGACAATACAGTAGCTTCCAATACGGAGATTATCCGCAATATCTGCGAGCCGGCTCAGGTGCCGATTATCGCGGGTGAGGAAGGCATCTGCTCAGGCTGCGGCGTAGCGACTCTTTCCATCAGCTACTATGACCTGGGCGTGGCTACAGGAAATATGGCGGTACAGGTTCTGACCGGAGAGGCCGATATTTCCGAGATGCCCATTGAGTATGCTCCCGAGTTCACAAAGAAGTACAATCCGGAGCTGGCAGAGGCTATGGGCGTGACTATCCCGGATGACTATGTGGCAATCGAGGCTGCGGAATAGGCGGAAGCTTAAGCACAAGCATAGCTTGCCGTAATCACATCGGCAGCGAATAGTAACCACCGGTAAATGGAAAAGTAAAAAGCAGCAAAAAAGGACTTTCCTTTTTTGCTGCTTTTTGATATACTATTGAAGATTGTACGCTTTTTTAGATAGAGAAGCGGTATTATACAGGCAGGAGGAATTATAAGGTGGAAATTATGAAGTTTATCAATGCCCTTCCGGGCCCTGTGGCGCAGGGCCTGATCTGGGGAATTATGGCGATTGGCGTCTACATCACCTATAAGGTGCTGGATCTGGCGGATCTGACCGTGGACGGTACGATGGCGACAGGCGGAGCAGTCTGCATCGTTATGATGCAGAGCGGGCATTCGGTAGGTGTGTCTCTGTTTGTGGCGTTTCTGGCAGGTATGGCTGCCGGTCTGGTGACGGGACTGTTCCATACAGCTATGGGAATCCCGGCGATTCTGGCAGGAATTCTGACGCAGCTGGGGCTGTATTCCGTCAATCTGCGGATTATGGGAGAGAAGGCAAATGTGGCTCTGGCCTTTGGAAAATATGATCAGATTGTTTCTCTGCGCTGGGTCAGAGACGTGCCCTTTTATCAGAATACGATCTTTGTATCAGTCCTTTTTGTGATTGTGCTGATTGCGGTTCTGTACTGGTTCTTCGGAACGGATCTGGGCTGCGCCATCCGGGCCACCGGAAACAATGAAAACATGTCCAGGGCTCAGGGAATCAACACCAATACCAGCAAGCTGGTAGGCCTGATGCTTTCCAATGGAATCGTAGCCCTTTCCAGCGCCCTTTATGCTCAGTACCAGGGCTTTGCGGATGTGAACGCTGGCCGCGGCGCTATCGTTATCGGTCTGGCAGCCGTCATTATCGGAAATGTGCTGTTTGGAAAAATCAGCCGGAATTTTGCGTTCAAACTGGTTTCTGTAGTACTTGGCGCGATTATTTACTGGGTGGTATATCAGATTGTCATTACGGCGGGATTGAATGCCAACGACATGAAGCTGATCTCGGCTCTTGTAGTGGCAGTGTTCCTGGCAGTGCCTTATCTGAAGGGAAAATATTTTTCTAAACCTGTGAAACGAGGAGGTGCCTCCAATGCTTAGAATGGAAGAAATCTGGAAGACTTTTAATCCGGGAACAGTCAATGAAAAGACAGCTTTAAGCGGCCTGAATCTGGAGCTGAAGGAAGGCGACTTTGTTACGGTGATCGGCGGAAACGGAGCCGGAAAATCCACGATGCTGAACGCGGTGGCGGGTGTATGGCCGGTGGATGAAGGAAAGATTTTTATTGATAATGTGGATGTAACGAAGCTGCCGGAACATAAGAGGGCAAAGTATCTGGGACGTGTGTTCCAGGACCCCATGACGGGAACCGCGGCGGGAATGCAGATCGAGGAGAATCTGGCGCTGGCGGCAAGACGCGGGGAGTTTCGTTTTCTGAAGCCGGGCATCACCCATAAGGAGCGCAAATATTATCAGGAACGTCTGGCCACGCTGGGACTGGGGCTTGAAAACCGTATGACCACGAAAGTAAGGCTCCTCTCGGGCGGTCAGCGTCAGGCGCTGACCCTTCTGATGGCGACGCTCAAAAAGCCCAGCATTCTTCTTCTCGACGAGCATACGGCGGCGCTGGACCCGAAGACGGCGGCCAAGGTGCTGGAGGCCACAGAGCGGGTTGTAAAAGAAAATCATCTGACGACCATGATGATTACGCACAACATGAAGGATGCCATTGTTCACGGCAACCGCCTGATTATGATGTATGACGGCCATATTATCTATGATGTGTCCGGCGAGGAAAAGAAGAAGCTGAAGGTTTCGGATCTGCTGGAAAAATTCGAGCAGGCCAGCGGCGGCGAGTTCGCAAATGACCGGATGATGCTGGCGTAAGCCCAGAGCCGGCTGTGTAAAAATTGTGTGAAACCGTGTCCCTGGAAGCGCAGTTTTGACAGGTAAAAATAATTCGCACTAAATCCATTGAAAATACACAGCTTCATTGCGAAAATAGAGATGTTACAAAAAACTTTTTCGCAGTGAGGTTGAAATGGGAAGAAAAGAA
>NZ_NFLF01000011.1 GCF_002160765.1 Lachnoclostridium sp. An138 | reverse complement strand
AAATCGCTTCTGGCAATCTCTTTCCCGTTTACTGTTATAAATAGGTTTTGTTCTTTGAACAATTCTCTTAAGAATTTTCAAGGATTCTTTAGCACTGTTCAGTTATCAAGGTTCGCTGTCGGCTCTCACGAGCCAGCTTGAATATATTAGCATAATCACTTTCGAATGTCAAGCACTTTTTTTCACTTTTTATTCGATGTTTTTCTGCTCTTTCAAGCTTAACGGAGAAGGAGGGATTTGAACCCTCGCGCCGCTATTAACGACCTACTCCCTTTCCAGGGGAGCCCCTTCGGCCAGCTTGGGTACTTCTCCAAGATGCCCGGTCCTCATAACCCGGTATTTCATATATAATAACTCGTCCTGTCATCGACAGTGGTTATTAACGGAGAGGGTGGGATTCGAACCCACGCGCCCTTTCGGACAAACGGTTTTCAAGACCGCCTCGTTATGACCACTTCGATACCTCTCCACACTCTGACGCGCTCACCGCCTTAGCGTGGCGACAGATTGTATTCTAGCATTTTTAGCCTTCCCTGTCAACATTTTTTTAAACTTTTTTTGGCAAAAAATTCACTAAAATTTAAAGCCCGTTTTTGGCACAAAATTTCCCTGCTCCGGCACCGATTCAGATGCCCTTCAGGAACGCCTCCGCAATCTTCAGATCCTCCGGCGTCGTAATCTTGATGTTCTCATAAGAGCCCTCTACCAGACGGACTTTTGTGTCGGTAAACGCCTCCACAATCATCGCGTCGTCCGTCACGTCCGTGCGCCCGCTTTTCTCAAGCTCCGCATAGGCCCGGTACGCAAGACGGAAATCAAAGACCTGGGGAGTCTGAATGCTCCAGACAAGACTCCGCGCCGGCGTCATCGCCACAAACCCATCCTGATCCGCAATCTTTACCGTGTCCTTGGAGGGCATTCCCACAGCACAGGCATGATACTTTTCCACTGCGTCAAAGGCGCGGGATAGAATTTCCTCGTGGATAAACGGACGGACACCGTCATGGATGAATACGCAGCCTTCCTTTTCCTCCTCCGTCAGAGTATGCTCCAGAGCCTGAAGGCCCTTCCAGACCGAAGCATAACGCTCCGCCCCGCCTTCCACAACCATTTTCACTTTACTGAATCCATACTTTTCTACAATTTCCTTCTGTACAAAAGGAATCTCGGCCGCCCCGGTGACCAGAATCATACTGTCAATCAGCGGCGAATCCTGAAAGGCGGCCAGCGAATAATACAGCACCGGTCTGCCGCAAATCTCCAGAAACTGCTTCTGTATTCTGCTGCCCATCCGTTTTCCCTGGCCTGCTGCCAGCACGATGGCCGTACATTTTCTCCGCTTCATTCTCACCGCTCCCCCAGTTTCAGATTCGGAACCGCATTCAGGTCAAGACCGTCCCTTTTTCCGGCAATGAATTCATAGTAAGCCGCCACGCCAATCATAGCCGCATTATCCGTACAGAAAATCGGTGAAGGATGGTAAAAACGGATGTGATTCTTTTCACAGGCTTCCGTAAACGCCGCCCGCAGAGTAGAATTGGAAGCCACGCCGCCCGCAATCGCGAATTTATCCAGGCCGCTGTCCCGGACCGCCTGCATGGCATGCTCCACCAGTACGTCGCAGACCGCCTTCTGGAAGGAAGCCGCCACGTCTGCCCGGTTCACCGTCTCACCCTTCATCTGACAGCCGTTCAGGTAATTCAGCACCGCTGATTTCAGTCCGCTGAAGCTGAAGTCATAGGGCGAATCCTCAAACTTCGGCCTGGGAAATGCAATAGCGTCCGGATTTCCTTCCTTTGAAAGCCTGTCAATCTTCGGGCCTCCCGGATAACCGAGGCCGATGGCGCGGGCTACCTTGTCAAAAGCCTCGCCTGCCGCGTCGTCTCTTGTCCGGCCGAGAATCTCATAGGTTCCATAATCGCGCACAATCACCAGATGCGTGTGGCCGCCGGACACCACCAGGCAGACAAACGGAGGCTCCAGATCGGGATTTTCAATATAATTGGCGGAAATATGGCCTTCTATATGATGCACACCTACCAGCGGCAGCTTTTTCGCGTAGCTGATCGCCTTCGCTTCCGCCACTCCCACAAGAAGGGCGCCCACAAGGCCCGGCCCGTAAGTGACGCCTATGGCGTCCAGATCATCCAGAGTCATGCCCGCAGTGTCCAGAGCTTCCTGGATCACCTGATTGATTTTTTCGATATGCTTCCGGGAAGCGATTTCAGGCACCACGCCTCCGTAAAGCTTGTGCAGCTCAATCTGCGACGAGATTATATTGGAAAGAACGCAGCGGCCATTCTTCACCACCGCTGCCGCCGTCTCATCACAGGAGCTTTCTATTGCCAGTATATAGATATCTTTTTCCGTGTTGCTGCTCATTTCTCATCATCCTCAAAATTCAGTTCTGCAGATTTCCTGTCTTTGCCGGCCTTCGCCCGCGGGAAAATGCGGCGCACCTCATCCATGAATTCCTCCGGCCGCGTCAGCGACGGACTGTAATGGGTCAGCCACAGCTCTCCCACCTCTGCTTCCTTTGCCAGACGAGCCGCCTCGTAAAAGGTCATATGCTTATGCTCCACCGCCTTAGCCTGCTTGTCCTTTTCTCCATACATGCCTTCGCAGATAAACAGATCGGCGCCCTTTGCGTTTTCCACAATGGAGGGCGTGGGCCGCGTATCTGTACAGTAGACCACCTTGATGCCCTTCCGCGGAGCGCCCATCACCAAATCCGGCGTATAGACGGTATCTCCGTCCTCCACGGTCTCCCCCTTCTGCAGCCGGTTCCAGAACTGTTTTGGAATATTCAGCTCCAGCGCCCGGTCCAGCTGAAATTTCCCGGCGCGGTCGATTTCGATGGAATATCCATAACAGGTGACATTGTGGTTGACCCGGAAAGCCCTGATCCGGTAGCCGTTTATGCTGATTTCTTCCTGAGGCTTCGTAAGCTCCCGAAATTCGATGGGAAAGGGAAGCTCAGGCGCGATGACCCGGAGAGCGTTCACCACCCGTTCCAGCCCTCTGGGGCCTATAAGAGTCAGAGGCTCTGTCCTCTCCGCATTTCCCATGGTCAGCAGAAGCCCCGGAAGGCCGCTGATATGATCCCCATGAAAATGCGTAAAACAGATCACGTCAATGGGCTTGAAGCTCCAGCCCTTTTCCTTGATCGCAATCTGTGTTCCCTCTCCGCAGTCTATGAGAAGACTGCTTCCATTATATCTGGTCATCAGCGCTGTCAGCCAGCGGTAGGGAAGCGGCATCATGCCTCCGCTTCCCAGCAAACATACATCTAACATTTCCGTCTCCTATTATAAATACTCTGCCTGCTCCGTCCTGGTCAGGGGAATCCGGAACTGCTCCGTCATCTTGTCGTAGCATTCTTCACAGAGATCAAACCGGTCGATCTCTCCGTCCTTGCCGGACATATATTCCCAGACCTGGCGTACAGAAAAGACACCCTCCATAGGCATCCCCCTTTTGACTGCAATCACCTTGCCGCAGCCATTGCAGATAATCCTGTCCAGAATTCTTGCTTCTTTATTTTTATACTCACGCATCCTGCTCATCCTCCCTGGTTTCGGATACCGCCGTCCCCGGCGGCGTCTGCTTTTCGTTACGTGAATATTTTACAAAATAACTGTTCCCTCAGGTAGTGGGAATCACTGTCATACAGCCGGAAAACACTGCCACAGACCCAGGATGCAGACAGGTTCTGCCTTTTCTCCTCAGTCCTTCAGGCATTTCTGCATGATCACAGCGTCTTCCCGGGGCTTCTCATAGAAATTCCGGCGCAGGCCCATGTTCTGAAATCCCTGCCCTTCATACAGACGGATGGCAGCCTGATTGCCTGCTCTTACTTCCAGCAGAAAAACCCAGGCCCCCCGGGCTTCCCCCACGCGGAACAGCTCCTGCAGCAGCGCCTTTGCGATGCCGCGGCCGCGGAATTCCTGCTTCACCGCCACATTGGTGATCTCCGCTTCCTCCAGGCTCTGATAACAGCCGCAGTAACCTGCGACCCGCCCTTCGCACTCCGCTGTGAGAAAGACCGCATAGGAAAGCGCAAGACTGTCCCGAAAGCTCTGCTCTGACCAGGGAACGGAAAAAACCTCCCCTTCAATCCTGCTTACTTCCGGAAGATCCCGTTCCTCCATAGGGCGGATGACCCACTCACTCATGAAGCCCTGCCTCTTTCTGCTCTTTCTGCTCTTTCTGCTCTTCCGCTTTTTCTTTTTCCACTCTTTCCGCTTTTTCTGCCTTTGCTTTTTCCGCTTTCTCACGCGCCTCTTTTTCCGCGCGTTCCCGCTCAGCCTGGGAAGGCCGCAGGTAATCCGGCCTGTGCTCTGCCGCAGTCTCGATCTTTCCAGCCCGCACATAGGACACAGCCAGAGCCGCCACCGCTCCCGCCCTCTGCTTGTTCAGATGGGCCGGCGCAAAGGAAAAGTCCATTCCCTGCATCAGTTCTTCCATGAGCGCCTTCCGGAAGACAGGCACACCGTCTCCCAGGAAAACCACCTCCCGGCCGAGGGCGCGCAGCTTTCCGGCAATCACTTCGATGCCCACTGCCATCTGGGGCTCAATTACTGAAAGCTCATTGTTCCGGAATTCATAGATTCCCGTATAGACCTGATTTCTGCGGGCGTCCATCAGCGGACAGATGACACGGTCCGTTCCATATAAATTGTAAGCCAGAGCGTCCACCGTAGGCACATGGACAAGAGGCTTGTCCAGGGCAAGGCCCAGGCCCTTGGCTGTCGCCGATCCGATTCGCAGTCCTGTAAAGGACCCGGGGCCGGCCGCCACGGCAATGGCATCTATGGTATTCAGATCCAGCTCAATCATGCGGGCAATCTCGTCCAGCATGGGGAGCAGGGTCTGAGAATGTGTCTTCTTATAATTCACCGTATATTCTGCCAGAAGACTGCTGTTCACTCCGTCGTCTTCCACTACAGCCACAGAGGCCACCAGGCCCGAGCTGTCCAGCGCCAGTATTTTCATCTTATCTCCTCCACCGTAATTTTCCGGTAGTCAAAACCCTTTTCCAGATCCTTTTCTATCCGGACTGCAGTTCTCTGGACCGGAAGAAGCTCTTCAATCAGCTCCGCCCATTCGATCAGGCATACGCCCTCTCCATAGAAATAGTCCTCATATCCGATTTCGTCCATTTCCTCGATGTCGCCAATCCGGTACACATCGAAGTGGTAAAAAGGGAGCCGTCCTCCGTCATACTCCTGCACGATTGTAAATGTGGGGCTGTTCACATGCTCTGTAATGCCAAGCCCCCGGGCAAAGCCCTGGGTAAACACGGTTTTGCCGGTCCCCAGATCTCCGGTCAGGGTGTAGATGCTGCCCGGAGCCGCAAGCCGCCCGAGCTTTTCCCCGAGCTCTCGGGTCTCTTTTTCTGAAAATGTCTCTGCTATCATACTATATCTGTTCTCCAAAAAGGAGCCAGGCATAAAAATGGCTCTGGCTCCTTACTTTCAGCCGTTTTCTGCGGCTTTCATTATAGCACACTCATTTTGCCGCTGTCTACCTGGAATTGACAGTCAGTGCCTTTTCAGAATCGGGCTGATATGCTTATACAGCAGCATGGTGACGACCGAAACAATCAGACCCTTTAAAATGTTGAACGGCACGACAGCAAAGAAAACGAGGGTCCACACGCTGTCGATGCCGGCGTTGATCGCCGTCCCCATTCCGATAATAGCTTCCATGGACATCCCATACAGCTCCGCAAATTTGGGAAGCAGATAAAGGGCGTTGAAAGCGCTTCCGAAAATCGTCATAATCACAGTTCCCAGCGTCAAGCCCAGGAGCGCCATCTTTTTGCTCTTTCTGATATAGTAGACGATGGACGCAGGAAGTACAAGACTGCATCCCACCACAAAATTAGCAAAGTCTCCCACAAAGGCCGTCGTGGTTCCTTTCAGCACCAGCTTCAGCAGAACCTTGCACAGCTCCGCCGCCACTCCGGCCACAGGTCCCATGGCAAAGGCACAGATCATAACGGGGATCTCGCTGAAGTCCAGCTCGTAAAAGCTGGGCGCAAACCAAAGGGGCAGTTCAAAATACATCAGGACCGCCGCAATAGCTGAAAATACGCCTACGATAGCAACCCGGCGGGTGGGCGTATTGCTCCGGGGCATGGCGTTCTTCTTCCGAAGTACCTTTTCTGTCACGCTTGCTATCACAAAGATAGCCACCACAATCAGAAGGCATACCGCCAGAAACGTAAGATTTTCCTCCGCGCTTTGAATTAGATTTGACATGCTGCATTTCTCCTTTCAGTAATCCGATAAATTCCGCAGTTTTCCGCTGCAGGATACAGAAAGGGCAATTCTTCAACTGTATTGACGCCGCATCTTGAGAAACTCTCCTTTTCCGGCAAATACAAAAACCCTGAGCGTACATCCTGCTCAGGGCAAAAAAGCAAAGCAAAAAAAAGCTTCGTTTTCTTCTCTCATCCAGACTTTACTGTCGGTACCGGAATTCTGCTGCATCCTTTTCTTTCCTGTATGTACTGCGCGCTCACCGGTTCAGCCGCCCAAAGGCGGGTCGCGGACTTTACCGCCGGTCGGGAATTCCGGTTCTGCGCTTTCTGCGGTTCTCTGCTGGCCGCGGCTTTTCAGCCGTTTCCAAAACAGGTACTGCATAATTGCGGACCGGTCACCCTGCCCTGAAGAATTAACCGTATTCTATTTCCAAAGAAATTATAACCCCGGAATGGCAGATGTGCAAGACATTTTTCAACCCTCCTCTGAACCGGAAAATTTCTCATCCCTCAGCGCCCCGGCAGCCGCTTCTGCCATTTGAATAACCGGAATATGGAATTGTATCATTTTTAAAGACCAAAACCTGTCCCGCAAAGGATCTTTGCGTGACTTTCCACGCTTTCTGATATACACTGTAAGCAGAAAAAACTTTGTCATCAAAAAATTGCTGGTAAGAGGAGGGGTATCATGGCTGACGTGGGAAAAAATATCCGGCATCTTCGGATTCAAAAACATATGACTCAGGATGAGCTGGCCGAAAGGCTCTTTGTGAGCCGTCAAACTGTCTCCCATTATGAGACCGGAAAATCCAACCCCGATATTGATATGCTGCTGAAAATTGCTGAAGTATTTCAGACAGATGTGACTGTTCTGATTTTCGGCACTTCGGATATGGCTGAGCGCAGAAAGGATGTCCGGCGGCTTGCCGCTGCCGGAGCAGTTCTGATGGTTCTGGTGCTTTTTTATCTGTTTGCGGTTCCCCGGGCAAGGAGTCTGCAGATGAGCTTATATATATCTTCTCCCTTATTCTGTATGCGCCTGCTTCTGATTCCGCTGATTCTTCTTTTGCTGGGATGGAGCCTGGCACAATTCGGAAAAGTATGGATGCGAACCCGCGCGCTTTCCGGCCGCTGGGTAACTGTCGTTTTCTGGGCGGCACTTTTTCTGATAATGCTGTATTTTTTCAGTATATTTCCTTTCCTCGCAGATATTGTGTATCAGGATTTGCAATACCTGCCCGCCTTTCGTTCACCTGATTATTCCGGTTTCTTCAGCAGTGACAGTTCTTCTCTTTTCCCGGATTTTCTCATGAATTACAGCGGTCTTTTCCTGATCCACACCTATGCACTCCGTTCCTCCTTCCTGTTCTATCTTCCATGGCTTCTGGGAGGCATCATATTATGGAACGGATCGGGAAAACACTTTTCCTTCCGGCGCAAAAAGAATAAACCTTCTGCGAATGCCTGAACGTAAAGCCAAAAGGCCGGAGTCTTATGAATTTCCTGGCCTTTCCGCTTTACGTCTCTGTTTCTTATAGACTTTCCATGGGCTTCTCACGGATTCAGTTCGGCAATTCTGGACACGGCCACATAGATCTCCGATACCTTATACCAGGTAGGATAATCTACGATGCCGGTCTGAGGCAGGCCGAAGATGGACTGGAAGGTCCGCACGGAACTGGCTGTGGCAGGCCCATAGATTCCATCCTCGGAAATCGTGGGCATAGCCGGATACGCCTTTGCTATCCGATTCAGCTGCTCCTGAAGCTGCAGCACCTTCTGTCCCCGTGAGCCTTCGCTCAGATTATTTCCCGGCCAGGAATAGGGCACTCCCGAGATCTCTTCCGCTGTGTTGATATAAATAGATTCCCCGTAATAATTCCGCAGAATCTGGATGGCGCTGTAGCCCTGTTCTCCCAGGGCCTGACTTCCCCACTGGCTCATCCAGTTGGGGCAGGTCACCCTGCGGCCGTCACAGTACTGGGTGAGAATGGGCTGCTTTACATTCGGCCGGGACAGATAGTTTCCAAACATTTCGTCCACAATCCTGGATATGTTCTCATAAATATTTCTGTTATGAATCCACTTGTGGTCAAAGGCTGTGGAGGAAGTGATGGTAAAATCATAGCCTTTGTTCCTATACCATTCGGTATATACCCGATTCAGTGTAAATGACATGATCGCCAGCACATTGGCCCGGATTGCCGCGTCCGTCCAGGTGGCATAGATTTCGCTGCTGGCCACATTCTTGATATAATCCCGGTAGCGGACCCAGTAATTGACCGCCGTGCTGTCAGTAGGCACCCCGTCGTGTACAATCACAAACTCCGGCACTACCACCCGGCTTAAGACAATCTCTCCGGTCTCATTGGTGGGCTTAATCTCCGCCTCCGCGATTTTCGGCGGATAATCCCCAAATAACGTATGGGCCGGAATCACGAACCTCTCATATTCTTCTCCCTGCTCCGGAATCATCTGTATCTCCTGCAGGGCGGTTACCTCCGGAAGAATCTCAGCCCCTACCACTTCCACCGGTTCAAAGCCCGGGGCAGTGATGGAAAGTGTATATTCCGAATAGGGCTGCTCCTCACTGGGCTCTATGCTGTACTCCAGCGGCGGCGCGGCAAGCTCCAGCTCCTCTGTATTGCCGGAGCTGTCTGTGGTCACCTCCTCAAGCTGCCGATCCGGCTCCCCTGTATAAGAAACCGTTATCCTCGCTCCGGAAATCGGCGTGCCCCCCGAGGCCGCCGTGACGTGAATTTTCAGGCGTCCTTCATCCGGCCGGTCTGTCTGCATGGCTTTTATGGAAAAACTGCGCATACGTTCCCCTTTAAAATTCAGGTTTTCCTTACAATATATGCGGATAGAAGCAAAAAATCTCTTTTTATAATAAACAAATATCGCTCATACAAACTGTTCCGTTCTCTGTTTTTTAGCTCAGAACCCCTAAAGAAAGAACACTTCTCGGTACACCGACTCCATGTTGAATTTTAACAGCATGCAGTCTGACACAATTTTATAATCGGAACTGTTGCCTTTTATTCTACCGGGCCTGTTTTCCCTGCTCCGGAAAAAGTTGTGAAAACACACCACCTCTCTCCAGGGCTGTTATCAGGATGTTACCGGATAGACTGCCATTCCCTGCCACAGCCAGTTTTCTTGTCTACATGTTTCTCCTTTCTCCGTTCGGAAGGTCAAGAGATCCTTTTATTTACTCCCACCCCATTTTTGAATATATTATTTACCAAACAAAGCCCATTACCTGGTGCCTCTCCCTTGCCCTCAATAGTCTTTTTCTGCCTCGATCTCTCTGTCATATAAAAGGAGAGGGAGCACCGCACCAAATCAGTGCACAAGTCCCTCTCATATGACATCGCATATTTATGTCTATAGATTGTTTTTGTTAATAATTATCATCGCAAGTTAATTTTAACGCAAAAAGGACCTTGGGCTTATTTTGGCCCATGGTCCTTCTTTGTTTTAGGCTGTGCTTTTTTCGCAGCCTCATTTTGCTCCAAACATTCTTGATTCAATTAGTCCATTGCTCCATTACTCAATTACATTACATTTCCCAGCAGAATCCAAAGGGGATTCCTATTTCATAAAGCGGTCGATAGCTGCCGTCAATTCCTCGATGGCTTCATGATCGCCGCTCTCCACCGCGTCCACCAGGCAGTGCTCGATGTGATCTTTTAAAATCACCTTTGCCGTATTATTGATGGCTGCCTTCACTGCCGAAAGCTGAACCAGCACTTCGCTGCAGTCCCGGCCGTCCTCTACCATCCGCTTGATGGACTCCATATGACCAATTGCCCGGGAAAGACGGTTCAGTACCGCTTTCGTATTTGTATGGGTGTGAGTATGATTATGCTCGTGGGTATGTTCATACACTGTTCCGTCCGGAGCAGTATGGGTATGTCTTTCTTCACTCATAGATTTCCTGTCACTTTCTATGTCCTTTTTGTTCCGGAAGGCACCGGACTGATGTGTTTCCGTATACCATGTCCTTCGGACATGGCCCCTCCGGGGGATGCCATGCGGCGCGGTATAATACCTTCCGGTATTATACCATGTCCTTCGGACATGGCCCCTCCGGGGGATGCCATGCGGCGCGGTATAATACCTTCCGGTATTATACCATGGAGTGAAGCAAAAGACAATCCGCCCCACGGGGATGTTTTTTAGCGCTGTTTTTTATATTTGCAGGCGTATATTTACAGGCATATTTGCAAACCCCGCAGTGGTATATTTGATTATGTCCGTAAAATATTTTTGGCTCTGCATATTACAGCATAGAATCCTTCAGCACCCCCTGCTCTCTGAGGACTTTCTCTATTACGGTTCCTTTTACCAGCTTCAGCAGCGGCTTTTTCAACGCGTTCAGCGGACCGGGGAGTTCTATTTCCAGCGGGGATTTGCCATCCATCAGGCACACGGAGCTTCTGAGCAGTTCCCGGATATCGTAGACACTGCCCCATACCTCCGGTACACCCCGGTCCACGCCCAGCAGACCGTACACTGCTTCCATAGCTGTCCTTACCGAGTATTCCGTCGTAAATACCGTATCTCTGGGTGTCTCCGCGAACTGTCCGAGAAAAGCAAAGTTCACGCAGCCATCCGGAATCACATCCGGCCGGTCTCCCTTTGTCCGGGGCATGAAAAAGGCTGTGATATAGGGCATCATAGTCGGCACGCACACTGCGCTGTGCTCCGCCAGTTCGGGAATCTCTGCCTCCGGGACACCGATATGGTAGAGCCATTCCTCCGTAATTTCCTTTCCCGTACATTCCCGCATGGGCTTCTTCACATAATCTCCCGGTACGTCCGTAAAAAGACCGTATACCCAGACACATACTTTTTCCGGCTCCTGCTCCTTAAACTGTCCCTGCCGGTTGATCGTCCAGCTCATAAGCCAGCTGGAATCCTTGCAGCTCACGATTCCGCCCGTCACTACCTGCCCGCTTCTCGGGTCACGTTTGCAGATGTTGGTGATATACGGAAGAATCCTGTCATCCAGTGTTGTCACGGTAGCTGATTCCCAGTTGGTCTTTGTGACATCAGAGCAGAATTTTTCCGGCCGGCCAAAGACAGCGTCCTGTTTCGCGATGTTTTTCCACAGGTTCCAGCATCCGCTGGTCCGTACCTCCGCGTCTCCGTTGGGCGCATGATTCTGGTCCCCGTAAATGGTGCCTTCCGTACAGCTTCCGTTTGTGACAAACACCAGATCGTTTTCTGTCAGGGAAATGCCTGTCTCCACGCCTTTCACCCTGCACTCAATCATCCTTGCTGTCTTTTTTCCATCTTTTATGTCAAAAATGACGTTGGTCACTTCCGTATGAAACTGAAAATCTACCCCCGCTTCCTCCAGATATTTCTGCATGGGCAGAATCAGTGATTCATACTGATTATATCTCGTGAATTTCAGAGCGCTGAAATCCGGAAGACCGGCGATATGATGGAGAAATCTCTGAAAATACAGTTTCATTTCCAGAGCGCTGTGCCAGTTTTCAAAGGCAAACATGGTTCGCCAGTAAAGCCAGAATGTGGACTCAAATACCTCTTCGTCAAAGACATCCTCTATCGTCTTGTCATACAGATCTTCATCCTTTGTCATAAACAGCTTTACTATCTCCATGCACCCTTTCTGGCTCAGATTAAACCTTCCGTCCGTATGGGCATCCTCTCCTCTGTTTACGGTGGCCCTGCACAGAGAGTAATTCGGATCATGCTTATTCAGCCAGTAAAATTCGTCCAGCACAGAGGCCTCCGGCTTCTCCAGGGACGGAATGCTGCGGAACAGATCCCAGAGGCACTCAAAATGATCCTCCATCTCTCTGCCGCCCCGCATGACATAGCCGCGTCCCGGATCGAAAATTCCATCACAGGCGCCTCCCGCCACATCCATGGCTTCCAGAATATGAATATGAGACCCCGGCATCTGTCCGTCTCTGACCAGAAAGCAGGCCGCCGCCAGGGAAGCCAGTCCGCTGCCAACAATGTAAGCGCTCTTTTCTTCTACCCCTTCCGGCTTCTCGGGTCTTGCAAAAGCCTCATAATTTCCTTTGCTGTAATAGATTCCCCTGCTGTTCTTTTTCTGCTTCCCCAGCTCTGTATTCCGGAAGCTTCCGCTTTCTCCGGGTTCTCCGGATTTTCCGGATTTTCCACGCTCTTCTTCCGTCTTCCTGTTTCTGGATTTTTTCGCAATTACTGCCGCGGCTCCCGCGCCTGCGGCGACTGCTGATATAACTGCCAGTCTGGTATTCTTTTTTGACATTTCCACTAACCGCCTTTCCAATTTTAAATTTATTTTCCACATCATTCCGCTGTACTTCATCTGTACAGGATTATCTTAACCCGGCGGCGCGTTACAATCCATTTACAAAACAGGACGGATGATAAAAAACTTATCATCCGTCCTGTTTTGATAAAATTTTTCTGCTATATCCCGGTCCTGCCCGGGCTGCTCTGCCTGCCCTGTACAAAATTGTCAATGGAATTTTGTATATTTCCCCGGAGAGTCAGGCTTATCTTTCTTACCAGTTCCTGATAGTCCTCTTTCATTCCCCGGCGAATCCAGTCCAGCATAATTCCTACAAAGCTGTACTTATAAAACTCTGCGATGAAGCGTCTGTCCTCCTCTGAAATCTCTGCTGTCTCCGCTTTTTCCTCTACGACGCCCCGGATTAAATCATACGTGAGCTGAAACAGGAAATTCTCTATCTGCTCCCGTCCGATACAGCGGTACGCATTCAGGATAAAGGGTTTATTTTCAAGTACAGCCTCAAAGATCTGAAGGAGCCCTTCCTGCCAGGTGTCATAGGTCTTTTTCCCCTGAAGCGCCTTTCTCGCGTCCTCCAGGCAGGTCCATTCAATCAGATCATAAATATCCTTAAAATGATAATAGAAGGCCATCCGGCTGATGCCGCACTCTTCTGTCAGATCGTGTATCGTAATTTTATCCAGAGGCTTTTTTAAAAGCTGTTTTTTCAGAGCCTCCTCCAGCTCCTGCTTTGTCGAATTTGCCATACCCTTATTTATTCAAACCAGAATCCTGTAAAATCATACTTGAACGTCCGGTAATTCTGCATGTCACACTCATATGAAAATTCCCGGATCAGGTTTCCTTCCGCGCCATATTCTCCAAAGACCTTGGACACTCCGCTGTTAACAACCCAGTGTCCGCTGTCTCCGTATACGGAACCGTTTGAAACGATACTGGAATAGGGAACGTCAAAGGAAGAGTCCAGCGCAAAGGTGCCGTTATTCTCATCGATCTTATAAACGTAGACCTGGCTTGTCTCATCTCCCAGACCATACAAATCTGTCCCGACGCTGTCTGCAAGTTCCAAATCAAAATCATCCCGGCTGTTCAGAGACCAGTAGTTGTTATTGTATATAGCCAGGTAATAGACGTCTTCCTCATCTCCGTCATAGAGATATTCCACACAATGCTGGCCGTACTGGGGCACGAAATCTCCTTCCTGTTCCAGACAGTAATCTGCGTACGGCGTATCATCCCAGAAACGGCTGTCTCCTGCCAGCCAGTCAAGTTCTGTGTCCCCATGGATATTCTTCAGCTTGATGATCGTAGAAGTCTCTCTCGACGATACGATCAGGCTGTCATCCTCTTCCATGTACTGAAGGCTGTTCAGATGAATCCAGTCCCATTCTCCGGCCTGCCAGAAGAAATCGTCTGTAGCCGAAATCGGGCGGGTCATCTCATAATATCCGGACATGGCCTCTTTGAAATCGATAAGCTGTGTGACCTCTCCGCTCTCCATATCGATGGAAATCAGCAAATCCTCTACATTTTCTGAACCCTCCAGCTCTGCCAGAGCCAGAATTTCCCCATCCTGTCCGAATCCTATGTCATGATGAAGGGCATATTCTCCCAGATCATAGACCTGCTCTACCTGTCCCAGCCCATTCAGGCGCGCGAGTTTTCCATTTGATACGCAGGTAATAATGGTATCGCCGTCAAACAAGATCCTGTCCGGCCCATATCCTTCCAGCACCATCTCATACCGGAGAACGCCTTCGTTATCAAAGAAAAAGCTGTAGCCCAGATATCCATTGATGCGCATCATCGCGTACAGACCATCCGCAGGCTCTTCCTCCGAAGTCCCGTCGGTATATTCCAGGCGTGTCGGATATCCGGACTGGGTCTCCGGCATATCTACCGTAAAATGAACAACCTGCCGTACATTGCCCCAGGAACCTGTGACGGTCAGCGTAACTTCATTGGTCATACCCGGCACCAGGCCGATAATCTGAAATTCATGGGTACGGCTGTAAGCATTTCCATCCTGATTGTCTGCCGTCGCCGTATAGTCGGAAATGCTCTCGTCTTCCACATGAATCGTATAGCTGACCTGGGTCTCCCGGTCTGTCTCAAAATACAGATACAGTCCATTGCTTCCCGTTCCGTAGGGATTGAGCACTGCAAGCGGAGTCTTAGCTGTCCAGTCCATAGTTTCTGTGTTTTTCAGATTTTCCAGCGCTCCCTCCAACCGACCCTGCACCGCTGTATCGTAGTAGGTAAACCCTTCCTCCTCAATATCCGTGGGGACAAGCTGCAGAACGCGGATGCTGTCACCCAGCTCGGCCTGAGCGTACTCGATCTGATGCTCTGCATCCTGATCAAAAACTTCCCCCACGTCGGTAGTCCAGTCTGTACGAACGACTGTCTCCTGTGCCGTAAAAGACTTTCCCACGTACATGGCAATCGCCGGGACTGCCGCAATCAGCACCAGCAGCACAGCCAGCACAATGAGAATCTTCTTTTTGACCCTTTTCCCTTTTTTGCCTTCTTCGCTTTTCATCCTTTCTCCTTTTCACTGCATAAATCTTTTTTATTCACCGCCGCAGACGGCCTCTGTCCTGGCTCCATCTCCGGCGCAGAATTTTCCATTTCAGTAAATCAGATCATTATGTTTTTCCTGTGAAGCATTTATAAAATATATGTAAAATATTCTTGTTCCCCCGGGCGGCAGAAGCGCACATACATCTCAGTTCCGCCGCCTGTGGAAAGGAATGAAAATTCAGGGAAAATTTTTCTCAGATACAGACTTATTTTACCGCTCTTCTATGCCATACGCAAGTCCTGTTTCTTTCATCAGCTCCATAAAAGGACGGGATGGAAAATATTCGGGTGAAAAGACACCGGTATCTCTCCAGATTCCTCTGGCAATCAGCTCAATTCCAAGGGCCGCGCCGAATCCTGTCTGGGCCACTACCGCCTGCATTCCGAATTTTTGCAGCGCGTCCTCATTGTCAAAAGGCTGATAGATAAAATATTCTCTGCGCTTTCCATCCTTCACACCGATGCAGTGTGCTCCCACACACATACCGCCCGTCATATCTGCGCCGATATCCTGGGGTTTCGGCGCGCAGGCCGCCACCACGTCTCTGGGGATCACCCGGACTCCGTCTACCTCGACGGGGCGGAGACTCCGAAGCCCCAGCCTGTCAATGACCTTCAGGGCATTCAGAAGGTTCTCGTCCAGCGCAATTTTAAAGCTTGCTTTTCGGAGGCCGTATTGCCCGAGATAACGGGGCAGCGTAACCACCTCTTCATGTTCTACCTTCACAAGACGGTTCATGCCGAAAGGCTCCGGCATCCGGAATTCTTCCTCGCCCGCAAAAGCATCCTCAATCAGGAAGCCTTTTTCCCTGTCCCACTCTGCGTTTGGGTTCATAACCTCATCCAGCACGGTCCAGGGATTGAAGCCGAATAAAATATCGTTTTTCTCACTTTCCGGAGGCGTCAGGTTGCCGCCGTCTTTGATATGTACTTCGTAAAGCTCGTCAAAGAGATATTCCGCCGCATACTTCGCGAAGACATTGACCACGCCCGGATCGATGCCAAGACAGATGCAGGCCATCTGTCCTTTTTCTTTCCATGCCTCATGCCGGTCGAAATTGTATTTCGTCATAGGCTCCAGATAACTGCCCTCAAAGCCTGTTCCAAACGCCGGATGCTCTTTCGGAACGGACCAGGTTCCCATGCTGGCATAATCGGCTCCGGCTTCATAGGCAGCGTCAAAAATGCAGTTGCTCACAAAAGGTGAGGCCGCATCCATCACAAAATCGATCCGGTGCTCCTGCATGAGCCGGACAAGCTCCTTTCTGTCATGCGCGTCCACGCAGGCGCTGGCAAAAACAATCCCGCTCCTTTCAGCCTCCAGGTGTCTTTGCACCTCTTCTGCCCGCTTCCCGTCGTAATCTGCTATCAGGACATAAGAAAGCCATCTGCCTTTCGCCCCGCGCTCTTTCAGTACTTTCAGTATACATTCTCCCACAGCTCCTGCGCCGACCAGCATCATCCTCATAACATTTTCTCCTTTCCTGCTGTGTCCCTCCGCGGCCGGCGGGCAGGGCGCGCCCCTGCCCGCCGTGGCCGCGGAAATCAAAAAGGACAGGGAAACAGATGCTTTCCATCTGTCTCTCTGTCCTTTTACCAGTTGGTTATAGCCACGTAGGCGGCGGCATACTTCCGGTAAAATCCGTTCGTCCGTTCTTACCTGTTGATTCTGCCGCTCTCTCCAGAGTTCCGTCGGATAACCTTCCTTTTGCCTGTCAGTTTCCACTCGGGAATGATGAGTTCCTTCGTTTGCTTCTTCGGCGCTCCCTCTGAATACATATGCTGCTGCATTCCCCCGGAAGTCTCTAGGGTTATCCTCTGCCGGAATTATGAAATTATCGTTATTATACCAGCCAGAAGGCAAAAATACAACCGGATTTTTATGTTTCCAGGCTGTCCAGCGTCGGTGTACCAAGGGACAATACGGTCAAAAATGGCTGAATTTGCGCCCCTGCTACGTTACTTTCACTCCGCGTACGCCCTGTACGCTAACTGAGGATAACGCAGAAAACAGGCTAATTTACAGGGCTGAGGCGTATTGCCCCTTGTACGCCGACGCTAGCCTTTCCCGAAGTCTTCTGGTCCTTTCTTTTACCTGATTCCACCTTTTTTCACCGATGCCCTCCGGACAGTCAAGCCGGAGTACCGCTTCCAGCTCTGAATGAAGCTCTGTCTCCGCCAGCAGGGCCGCCGTCTCCAGATCAAATCTCTCCTCTGTGGTCTGAGAAAGCATGCCTTCCACATCAGAAAACGCCTGATCGTGATCCAGCAGCGGATAAAGTCCCGTAAGCCTTCCGGTGGCATTGTCCATGAAAAAGCCCCAGTTTGCCCCATGTCTGTCAATATTATTGAGTATATAATCTGCCGTCTGCATCTCCAGATAATGTCTCCTGTCCAGACGGAGCACCTCTTCGTATACATTTTTTCCTTCGTACTGGCAGTACATCTGAAAATCTTCAAAGTTCACCATGGAATATTCCTGCGACGCGATCAGTCTGCATTTTACCACCCGTTCATCCCAGTCCAGAATTCTCTGCTTTCTTTCCGGTGAAACTACCTCTTCCAGCTCTCCGCCTTCCACTTTCCGATAGGGCACATGAGAAAAGCCAAGGGCGTCCAGAATAACAGACGCTGCCAGCTCTTTTTTCCCTATTTTATACAGATACAGATTCCCGTCCCTTCTGACCCAGGCCTTGGCAGCCTGTCCCTGAGTGGTCAGCTCCGGCGTATGAATTTTTCCATGCTCATGCAGTACATCTCCCACAAGGGCCGTCGAGGCCATTCCCTTTGAAATATCATTCTGAAAGAGATTGACTTCGTCCCAGGTCAGCTCTTCCTCTTCTTCCCGCAGCCAGTACATATCCGACAGGCTTAAGCCATGGCAGGCCATACAGATTCTGAAATCATTCGTCTGGGAGACCCTGAGGGAATTCAGGATCATTTTCCCGTTGGTACGGGACAGCTCCATGGCCCGGTTGCTGATCCACATCCCATAAAAATCTTCCAGGGCCACGCGATCCTTTCTCAAACTGAATGGCAGAAGCTCCTTTTCCAGAACCCTGCACCTTCCCTTATCGATTTTCAGAACAGGGATATCTTTTGCCATCAAATACATGCCTGCGCTCTCCTTTTAACTATACTTCCAAATGTCTGTTCATAAGGTATTATAGTATATTTGCAGGCATTCTACAATTTTTATTTCTCCTGGAGACAGTCCTGCGAAAACAGCTTCTCTTCCGGCTCCCGAATCAGTTCCCGCAGCCGTTCTCACAGCAGTTCTTCCATCAGGCTTTCCCTCTCCTCCTCTTCCTTCTGAAGCTTCTCTTTCATCTCTTTCTTTTTCTTTGTCATCAGGCCCCCGATGCGGCCCGTCTCCTTGGCTGAAAGAGATTTCCAGCCCTCCGACATAACCTTGTCCAGAAGTCCCAGCTCTCCGGCAATCTCATATTTGAGCTGTTCCTCCGGCTCCAGATTTCTCAGATCTATTTTTTTCTTTTTGGCCATAATAAAAACCATACCCCTTTCTGCTGTTTTTTACGCTAAAAGGAGTATGGCCATTTTATGCAAATCTATACAGTTTTCCCGGGGAAGAACTTTCCCTGCCTTCCCCTACATCGGAAACAGCGCCTTCACCGCCGGATACACCTTCCGGAACTTCTGATACTGTTCCTCGTAGCGTGCCGCGTTCTCCGGGATGGGCTCTACGGTATCCACTACTTTCACAATCTTCGCGGCTGCTTCTTCCACGCTCGCGTATTCTCCGCAGGCCACGGCTGCCAGCATGGCTCCGCCCATGGCAGGACCTTCCTCGCTCTCGGGAATATCTACCTTGATATTCAGGATATCCGCTACCATCTGGCGCCACAGCGGGCTCTTGGCTCCACCTCCGCAGATCTTCGTGCGTTCGATGTGGATTCCCAGAGACTTTGCCACCTCAAAAGAATCCCGCAGACCGAAGACTACGCCTTCCAGCACCGCCTGGGTCATGTCTTCCCTGGTGGTATCCATGCTCATGCCGATGAAGGTGCCGCGTACATTCGGATCGTTGTGGGGGCTGCGCTCTCCCATCAGATAGGGCAGGAAGAATACGTGATTCTTTCCAAGCTCCTTTACCTGGATGTCCTTCTGCTCGCCGCTGTAATCCTTTGTGCGCAGTATTTCGTCCATCCACCATTTATTGCAGGACGCCGCGCTGAGCATACAGCCCATCAGATGGTAGTGTCCGTCCGCGTGGGCGAAGGAATGAAGGGCGTTGTTCTCATCCACGCCGAATTTCTCGCTGGAAATGAAAATCGTGCCCGAGGTTCCAAGGGAAATATTGCAGGCCCCGTCTCCGACGGTTCCCGTTCCCACGGCTGCCGCCGCGTTGTCCCCGGCTCCCGCCGCGATTTTTACGTTCTCAGACAGGCCGAGCTCTTTTGCAAGCTCCGGCTTCAGGGTACCGACCGCCTCATAGCTCTCAAAAATCTGCGCCAGCTGGTTTTCCTTCACGCCGCAGATTTCCATCATTTCCTTTGACCAGCACTTGTGCTCCACGTCAAAGAGCAGCATACCGGAAGCGTCCGATACGTCTGTGCAGAAGGTTCCGCTTAAACGGTAAGCCAGATAATCCTTGGGCAGCATGATTTTTTCTATCTTTTCGAAGTTCTCCGGCTCATGCTTTTTCACCCAGAGAAGTTTCGGGGCGGTAAAGCCCGCAAAGGCGATGTTCGCCGTATAAGCGGACAGTTTATCCTTACCGATAACGTGGTTCAGGTAATCGGTCTCCTCGCCGGTGCGGCCGTCGTTCCAGAGAATGGCCGGGCGGATCACCTGATCCTCCTTATCCAGAATCACAAGGCCGTGCATCTGGCCGCCGAAGCTGATTCCGGCCACCTGGGACCTGTCGCAGTCTGCGAGAAGCTCTTTTAACCCTTCCATGCTCTGGTTATACCAGTCCTCCGGATTCTGCTCCGACCAGCCGGGATGGGGGAAATACAGCGGATACTCCTTTGACACGATCTTCTGTATTTTTCCCGTTCCGTCCATCAGAAGCAGCTTCACGGCGGAAGTACCCAGATCAATTCCTACATACAGCATATACTTTCCTCCTGTGATTGCTCATGCAATTTTAAACAGGCCTGTACACCCCTGCACAGGCCCTATTGCCGGCGGACCGGGAACCCTTTCAGTCCCCGGCGCGCCGGATATATGAAAACATACCAATATCAGTTATGTATCCCTTACGCAAAGGGATTCTCGGTGGGATACCGCATTCCCTTCGGCTGATTGAAGCCGATCTCCTCCGGCTCCACTCCCAGATATTTGAATACCTCATAGAGTGCCTTTCCATAATGTCCGAAGGCCACAGCTCCGTGATGCGGATAGTTCTTCTCTACCAGCACGTGGCGGTAGAAGCGTCCCATCTCGGGAATCGCAAAGATACCGATGGCTCCGAAGGACCGTGTCGCTACCGGAAGCACCTCGCCCTGTGCCACGTATGCGCGGAGCTTGCAGTCTGCCGTGCTCTGCAGGCGGAAGAATGTAATGTCGCCCGGAACAATGTCTCCCTCCAGAGTTCCCTGGGTTACCTCTTCCGGAAGGCTTCTTGCCATGATCATCTGATACTTCATGGAGCAGGAGGTCAGCTTGCCGGAGCAGGTGTTGCCGCAGTGGAAGCCCATGAAGGTATCCTTCTGGGTATACGGGAATTTTCCTGCGATATCCTCGTTGTAGATATCAGCCGGAACGGTGTTGTTGATGTCAAGCAGCGTCACGGCATCCTGGCTTACGCAGGTTCCGATGAACTCGCTCAAAGCGCCGTAGATATCCACTTCGCAGGATACGGGGATTCCCCGGCCTGTCAGACGGCTGTTTACATAGCAGGGTACGAAGCCGAACTGGGTCTGGAATGCGGGCCAGCACTTTCCGGCGATGGCCACGTATTTGCGGTAGCCCTTATGCTCTTCTACCCAGTCAAGGAGCGTCAGCTCATACTGAGCCAGCTTCGTAAGGATCTGCGGCTTCTGATTGCCCTCTCCCAGCTCTGCCTCCATATCCTTTACCACATCCGGGATTCTCGGGTCTCCCTCATGCTTATTGAAGGCTTCAAACAGATCGAGCTCAGAGTTTTCCTCGATCTCCACGCCCAGGTTGTAAAGCTGCTTGATCGGGGCGTTGCAGGCCAGGAAGTTCAATGGTCTCGGTCCAAAGCTGATGATCTTCAGGCTGGACAGTCCCACGAGGGCTCTCGCAATCGGAAGGAACTCATGGATCATATCTGCACATTCTTCTGCTGTTCCCACCGGATACTCCGGAATATAAGCGCGTACATTGCGCAGCTTCAGGTTGTAGCTTGCGTTCAGCATGCCGCAGTACGCGTCGCCGCGTCCCTGTACCAGATCCTTTCCGGTCTCCTCTGCGGCTGCCACGAACATCACCGGGCCGTCGAAATGCTTTGCGAGCAGGGTCTCGGAAATCTCCGGTCCGAAGTTTCCAAGATATACCACAAGGGCGTCACAGCCGGCCTTTTTCACGTCCTCAAGGGCCTGCACCATATGAATCTCGCTCTCTACGATACATACGGGACACTCGTAGATATCCGCCGCGTCATACTTCTGCGCATAAGCCTCCACCAGAGCTTTTCTGCGGTTCACAGAAAGAGATTCCGGGAAGCAGTCGCGGCTTACGGCTACAATTCCCACTTTTACAGACGGTATGTTTATCATAGTAAGTCCTCCTTATATATTAGTTTTTAAGTTTTTTCCTGTCAAGCCGACGAAGGCTCCGTCCGCCCCAAGGCCGGACTCTTCGTGGGCGATCAGCCATTTATTGCGCGCCGTCATCAGGCGGTCTTCCGCAATCGCTCCCGTCACCTCCGGCATGGCCTCATTGGTGCCCTTTACCAGAATGATGGCTACCTGAAAGCCTTCCTGTCCAAGGCTGCAGGGCGCATAGTGGAGAGTCGTCGCGTAGAGCTCCACCGCGCAGCCGGCCGGAACCTCAAAAAGCTCCATCTTTCCGGTGTCATAGGTAAAATCATCCGCGATATCCTGCTGGCTTCCCACCATCAGGACCGCGCCCTGATATGCCACATTGATCTCAGAGCAGCGGTGATACTCGATGGCATTCAGCGTATCGTTATGTCCGTTGCAGTAGCCGATCTGAATGGGCAGGCCTCCAAATACACTGTTCTGGATGGCTTCCAATTCCGCGCAGGCCTCCAGCTCCGGTTCGGATGCCACATAGACTACCCCCTCTGTCACCGGCGTCTTTCCCAGGCGCTCCAGCAAATCAGGGATTTTGATGTCCAGAACCCTTCCGTATTTCCGGAATTCCGGATCTGTCACCTTTTTCATGGTTTTTCCTCCTCCTTTTCGCCGCTGAAATTATCCCGGTTCCGGGATAACCGGACCCGGAGACCGGGCCCGGATTTATAGACATTTTAAACAGTACCCCTACTGATTTTTTCTCTTGGAAACTACGTCAAAGATAACCGCTGCCAGAAGCACAAGGCCCTTTACCACTCTCTGATAGTTGGCGTCTACGCCCATGATGGACATACCCAGGTTGATAACGCCCATCAGTACAGCTCCGACGATAACGCCGGGAACCGTTCCGATTCCGCCGTAAGCGGAAGCGCCGCCGATGAAACAGGAACCGATGGCGTCCATCTCGTAGTTCTGTCCGTAAGTGGGCTGCGCGGAGGTCATACGTGCAATCGTCAGCATACCTGCCAGAGCCGCCAGCAGTCCCATGTTGGTATACGCGATAAAGTATACCTTATCTGTATTGATACCGGAAAGCTTGGTGGCCTTCTCGTTGCCGCCTACCGCGTAGAAATAACGTCCTGTGGTGGTCATGGAAGTGATGTATCCATAAATCAGGACCACGATAATCACCCAGATCAGAGCCGCCGGAATACCCTTGTGCAGAGACAGGTTGTAAGTGAACCACAGAAGAACCGCGCAGAGTACAACTACTTTTGCCAGCATGGCGTTGAAGGAGCCTGTCTCGTAGCCTTTCTTCTTTCTGGCGAAATAGCCGCGGAAGGTAAGCAGGGCGTAAATCACGCAGGCGATAACGCCGGCCAGCATACAGGTAATGTTGAATCCGTTTCCACCGAAAAAGTCAGGCACATAGCAGTCTGCGCCGCCGCCGAAGATCCGGATAAAGGTCTGGTTCGTGATGGAGACGGTCATACCGTTGAGCACCACGTTGGAAAGTCCGCGGAATACCAGCATACCGGACAGGGTCGTGATGAACGGAGGAATCCGCACAAACGCGATCCAGAATCCCTGCCATGCGCCGATTACAAGGCCTACCAGCAGCATTACCAGAATGGATACCCACATGTTCATTTCATAGGTCTCCATCATGGTAGCGCCCACCGCACCTACAAAACATACTACAGAACCAACCGACAGGTCGATGTTTCCTCCTGTCAGGATACAGAGCAGCATACCTGTGGCCAGTACGAACACGTACGCGTTCTGCGCGATCAGGTTATTGATGTTCTGGGGAAGAAGAATCTTTCCGTCTGTCTGCCATGCAAAGAAGGCAGTCACCAGAATCAGCACCAGAATCATCGTATATTTTTTTACAAATTCCATAACACTTGTCTTACTCATTGTCTACTCTCCTTTGCTCGACTTCAAAATACAGGACATGATGACCTCCTGGGTCGCCTCCTCATGGGAGAGCTCGCCCACGATCCTTCCCTCATTCATGACATAGATCCGGTCGCTCATGCCGAGAACCTCCGGCAGCTCCGAGGAAATCATGATAACGGATTTTCCTGCCGCCGCCAGCTCATTGATGATGCAGTAAATCTCGTATTTGGCGCCCACGTCGATGCCCCGCGTCGGCTCGTCGAGAATCAGCACGTCCGGGTCCGCGAACATCCACTTGGCCAGCAGTACCTTCTGCTGGTTTCCTCCGGAAAGATTTCCCACATTCTGCTCCACCGTCGGGCATTTTGTCTTCAGCTTTTCCCTGTATTCCTCCGCTACGGCATACTCCTTATCCTTGTCGATGATGCCGTGGCTGGACACGCCTGCCATATTGGCCAGGGTCGTATTGGTCTTGATGGGATTGGACAGAATCAATCCGTTGCCCTTGCGGTCTTCTGTCACATAAGCCAGTTTGTGGTCGATGGCGTCTCTCTCGTTTTTCAGATGGACTTCCTCGCCGTTGATAAACAGCTTTCCGGAAATATTCGTTCCATAGCTCTTTCCGAAAATACTCATGGCAAGCTCGGTACGGCCCGCGCCCATCAGTCCGGAGATTCCTACCACCTCTCCCTTATGTACCTTGATGGAAACGTTGTCTACTACCTTACGCTCAGAATACAGCGGATGGTATACGGTCCAGTTCTGTACCTCCAGATTGACCTCTCCGATCTGCACGCCCGGCCTCTTCGGAAAACGGTCCGCAATCTCACGGCCAACCATGCCCTTGATAATCCGCTCCTCTGAAAATTCATCCACACCCTTCACCAGCGTCTCAATGGTAGCGCCGTCGCGGATGACGGTGATCTTGTCCGCCACATAAGCCACCTCATTCAGCTTATGGGAGATGATGATACAGGTCATGCCTTCCTTCTTAAATTTCAGAAGCAGATCCAGCAGAGCCTGAGAGTCTGTCTCGTTCAGGGAGGCTGTCGGCTCATCCAGAATCAGAAGTTTCGCGTTCTTTGCCAGAGCCTTCGCAATCTCCACAAGCTGCTGCTTGCCCACTCCGATATCCTTCACCAGTGTTCTGGAGGATTCTTTCAGTCCTACCGTCTTTAAATGCACATCCGCCTGACCATACGTCTCGTTCCAGTCGATGGCGGCCTTTTTTCCACGTTCATTGCCGAGGAACATATTTTCCCCGATGGTCATATAGGGAATCAGCGCCAGTTCCTGATGGATGATGACGATTCCTTTCTCCTCACTGTCCTTGATTTTTGAAAACTTGCATACTTCGCCGTTATAAATAATATCGCCCTCATAAGTGCCGTACGGATAGATACCGCTTAAGACATTCATCAGGGTAGATTTTCCCGCCCCGTTCTCACCGACCAGGGCATGGATCTCTCCTTCTTCTACCTGGAGATTTACATTATCCAGTGCTTTGACACCAGGGAATGTTTTGGTAATATTTTTCATTTCAAGCAAAATCTTTGCCAAGTGAACCCCTCCCTGCCTTGCAGCAGTCCGGCCGCTCCAAATCCTAAGCGCAGCCGTCCTTTTCTCAAAACAGGCGGGGCAGTTCTGCCCCGCCTGCAATCCTTACTGTTCCATGATAATTACTGAAGATCTGCCTCTGTATAGTATCCGGAGTCAATCAGCAGTTCCTGATAGTTGGAAGAATCCACGATAACCGGCTCGCACAGATAGGACGGGATAACACCTGTTCCGTTGTCGTAGGTCTCGGTATCGTTTACCTCAGCCTCGCCGCCCTGCATAACGGCTTCTACCATCTTTACAACCTGGCTTGCCAGAGTTCTTGTATCCTTGAATACGGACATGGACTGCTTTCCGTCAACGATATTCTTCACATTTGCGATATCACAGTCCTGACCAGTCAGGATCGGGTACTCGCCGGTGTAATTGGATGCCAGAGCATTCGCAACACCCAGAGCTGTGGAGTCGTTGGAAGCCAGAACCACGTCAAGCTGTGTTCCGTCTGCATAGTAGGAAGACAGGATATTCTCAAATCTGGACTGAGCGGTCTCTGTAGCCCAGTTGGCAGTTGCAACTTCTTCCTTCGCAATCTGTCCGGAGGGAACTACCAGCTTGCCAGCGTCGATGTAGGGCTGCAGAACGTCCATAGCGCCGCCGTAGAAGTAGTTTACGTTGTTATCGCCCGGGTCACCGGTAACGATTTCCATGTTGAACGGTCCCTCAGCGTTGTCCAGGTCAAGGGCGTCTACGATGTACTGTCCCTGTGTCTGGCCTACCAGATAGTTGTCAAAGGTTGCATAGTAGCTGACAGCGTCAGAGTTCATAATCAGACGGTCGTAAGCGATAACCGGAATGCCCTGCTCCTTTGCCTGAGCCAGAACGGTTCCAAGGGAATCACCGTCGATGGAAGCGATAACGAGAAGCTCGCATCCGTTGGTAATCATGGTCTCAATCTGGGATACCTGAGTTGCGATGTCGTTGGAAGCGTACTGAAGCTCTACCGTATAGCCTGCTGCCTCCAGCTCAGCCTTCATGTTGGAGCCGTCCTGGTTCCATCTCTGAAGGTCCTGTGTCGGCATGGATACACCGATGAGTCCGCCTGCGGAAGCGTCCGTCTCTGCGGCGTCTGCGTCTGCCGTATCTGTCTCTGCGGCATCCGTCTCTGCCGTGTCTGTCGTTTCGGTCGTGGTCTCCGCCGCGTCATTTCCTCCGCCGCAGCCAGCCAGCATGGAGACTGCGAGAGCGCCTGCAAGAAGCACGCTTAAGAATTTTCTCTTCATGATTTTTCCTCCCTTTGAAGATGTTTTTTTGATAAGAAAACTATAACACGCACCCTCTAGCAAATAGTTGTCCAGATACTTGAAATTCTTGTCAGTTAGTTTATTCATTAAACAAACTATTAGCACTTTTTTGCAAAAAACACAGGACAGAACAAAATTGTCCTGTCCTGCTCCTGATTCATTCCTCCCGGTTCACATTCAGATAAATATCCTCTTCCAGATGATAGCCGTCGTCAATGATCACCTGCATATTATTCTCTGTCACTGCCACAGGCTCCAGGCCGATATAGGGCACATCCCAGGTTCCGTCAAAATAGGTTCCGCCTGTCTTGACCTCTCCGTCCCGGGCCAGGGCCACCGCGCTCTCCGCGGCCCGCATGGCCAGCTTCTCGATGGATTTGTAGACCGTCATAGTCTGAGTGCCCTCCACGATACGCTGACAGGCCCCAAGCTCCGCGTCCTGCCCTACCACGCAGACCTCCCCTGCAAGCCGCCTCTCAGATAACGCCTTAATGACCTGGCTTGCCACGTCATCATTTCCGCACATGACCGCGTCCAGCTCTCCGCCGCCGTCCAGATACTCTCCCACAGCCGTATAGCCGAGCTCCGCCAGCCAGTTGTCGGCATAGGCTGTTTCCACAATCTCCAGATCCGTCCTGTCCATGACGCTGCGGAATCCCTTTTCCACCAGCGACACGTTGTTATCCTCCGGGGAGCCGCACATCATAAAGACTTTTCCGCCAGCCGGCGTGTTTGCCGCAATGCTTTCCCCCATCATCTGGCCGATGCGCTCATTGTCAAAGCTGATGTACAGATCCGCCCCTGCATCTGTAATCAGGCGGTCATAGGCAATAATCCGGATGCCTTCCCGTTTCGCCTTCGCCACCACATCCGACAGCCTCTGGGAATCCACAGCTACGATGGCTATGACATCCATCTTTTTCTCTATCAGATATTCAATCTGGGCGATCTGCTCTTCCACATCTCCGTTGGCATTCTGCACATTCACGTCCGCCCCAAGCTCCGCAGCCCGGGCCACAAAGGCATCCCGGTCCCTCTGCCACCGTTCAATGACGAAGGAGTCAAAGGAAAGGCCTATCTGAATTCTGTCCTCCTCTTCCTGCACCGGAACCTGTTCTTCCGTCTTCCGGGAACCGCAGGCAGGCAGAAAGCACAGGACCATCAGGATAAAAAGCGCTGCTGCCGCAGGGACAGTCCGCCGTCTTTTCGCCACTCTGCTTCTCTGTTTCACACCTTCCCCTCCCTGAACTCTGTCGGCGTGCAGCCTTCGTATTTTTTAAAGATACGGCTGAAATAATTGGGATCACTGTAGCCAATCTCAGCGCAAATCTGTTTGATACTCTTTCTGCCCTCTGTAAGCAGCTCTCTGGCGCGCTCCATGCGCACGCCCGTCACATATTCCACGAAATTGGAACCTGTCACTTCTTTGAACAGCTTACTGAAGTAATAGGGGCTCATATCCATCTGCCGGGACATCTCTTCCAGAGACAGATCTTTCCGGTAATTCTGCCGTATGTACTTCTGCGCCCTCTCAATGGCCTCGCTGGAATACTCCTTTTTCTGTCCCGCCACATTTCCCGCCGCGGCCTCGGTCTTCTGAATAAACCAGGCACGTACCTTTCCCAGATCTTCCTTTTCAATCAGTTCCAGATATTCCGCCCTGTCACGGAAGCGGTACACCAGGCCGCCGCTTTTATAGGCGACATACTCCATAAAAAGCACAAACTCCAGCGCCTTCAGACGGATATTCGGCTCATACTCCTTCTGGGTCTCCTCCATCCAGTTAAAGTAAACCTTTGCCGCCTCCTTGGATTCCTGAACTTTTCCGGCCTTGATGCAGTCGAATAACCGGTTTTCCAGATGAAGGGGGTAATCCGGCTCGTACTCGCAGAAAACCGGCAGATCCCTGCAGTGGGCCACGCTTCCCTTTCCTGTCTCCAGAGCCTTCTGGGCGTCCCGGTAGGACTCCTCCATCTTCTCCGGCGGAAGAATGCTTCCGATACCAATGCGGCAGGTAAGTCCCGTATACTCTGAAATTTTTTTCTGCATCTGGCGGCAGCGCTCCACGTCCCGTACCCTGCTGTCGTAATCTCCCTGCTCCATCTCGGTGGGAACGCAGCAGACCAGACGATTGGTCATCAGCGGCCCGATAAAGCAGTGGTAATAGTCCTTGATGATATCCCGGATTCGGGAATAAAAGCTCTGCAGGCGCACTCCCGTCCCCACAGGGTTCGTCATCTTCTCGTCCTCGATCTCCTCCCCGAACTCCAGCACCAGCGTGAACATATTATGCTCCGTCATGCCCAGAAGCTCCCGGTAGTTCTCGATCCCCGAGGTCTCCCCCTCCTGCAGAAGCCCCGCCATGACAAAGCCCTGCTCAATCACGGGAACTACGAATTCCAGTTTTTCCTTGATCTCCAGATCTCTGCTGCGCTTTTCTCTTCTCGCGTCTATGAGATCCATGGCTTTCTGAAGCACGCTTACTATCTTCTTCTGGTTTACAGGCTTATTCAGATAATCCAGAACCCCCAGATTGATGGCTTCCTTGGCATAATCAAACTTGTCATAGGCAGACATCACAATAAAAATGGTATTGGAATTGTTTTTCTTGATCTCCTTCATGGCCTCGATTCCGTTGATTCCGGGCATCTGAATATCCATGAATGCAATATCCGGACGGAAGCTCTCAGCCAGCTCTATGACGCTCCGCCCTGTTTTCGCCGAAGCAATCTCGCAGTTTTCCCCGAAATTCTGCCGGATAATAAAGGTCAGCGAATCAATTACGATCCCTTCGTCATCCGCCAGCATAATCTTATACATCTTCTTCTCCCTCCCCCGTATCCAGATCAGGCAGATACAGAATGACTTCTGTTCCCCTGTTTTCTCCTTCGCTCCGTATCTCCAGCACATGTTCTGTATTGTAATACAGACGGAGACGGCTAATCACATTGCCCAGGCCGATTCCCGTGGAATTTCTGGAAAGATCCGTCTCCTGCACCTTTCCTTCCATGACTTCCCGGATCTTTTCCCGGCTCATGCCTGCTCCGTTATCCCGGATAGAGACCCGGATTCTTCCATCCTCCCGGCCTGCCGTCAGAAAAATCCATCCTTCCCATTCGATGCCCCGGATACCGTAACTGACGGCATTTTCCACGATGGGCTGCAGAATCATGCTGGGAACTTTCACATTCAGAAGTTCCTCGTCCACTCTGCTGCTGAAATGAATCTCCCCGCCGAAGCGTACATTCATGATATACAGATAACTGTCCACCAGCTCCAGCTCTTCCCGGAGGGTAGCCTCCTGATTGATCTTCTTTACGTTATAACGGAAGAAATCCGCCATATTCTCCACGAAAAGGCAGGTCTTCTCCGCGCCCTCCATCATGGCAAGCTGAGCGCCCGCATTCAGGGTATTAAAAAGAAAATGCGGATTGATCTGCGCCTGAAGGTATTTGAGCTGGGCGTCTTTCAGATGGCTTTCCATCATCAGCTGCTTTTCCTTCATGGCTGCTTCCTTCTCCATGTTCTCCCTGGTCCGCTCCAGATTGAGCCGGATACTCTCGATCATCTGGTTGAAGGCTCCTGTCACGACCGCCACCTCATCCTGGCCGCGGGCCTGCAGCAGCTCCACGTCCAGCCGGCCGCCGGCCACCTGATTGGCCGTCCCGGCCAGCGCCGTCAGCGGCCCGGTAATGTTTCTCGCCAGCACATAGATGAGAAATCCATTGGCAATTCCCGCCAGGACCAGGATTACCAGGCTGAACCGTTCAAAGATCCGTAAGCTTCCCACCAGCGTCAGATAGCTGTCCGTGTTGATCTCAAACCGCATGTTGTTCAGACTGTAAATCCAGTCGTTGATATATTCAAATTTCTGAGAAGCCTCCTCATACTTCTGGCCGTACCTCTCGATGTTGCGTCCGCGCTTGGCCTGCATGGCCTCGTCCGTCACTTCCAGATATTCCGCCGTCATCCTCCGGATATTCCGCTCCATCATCAGTATTTCATTGCCGCAGATTTCCTCGTTCAGCTCCTGCAGCTGACGGTTCAGCTCCTGGCAGTTCTGATAATAGGCATCCAGGGTATCCGTGCTTTTTACGCTCAGATACTCCGTCATACTGTTCTGCACCTTTTCCAGAGTCTCGGAAAGCTCGTTCAGTCTGCTGTTGCTCTGATAGACCTCATTGACCCGCTCCAGCATGGAATTGACGTTCATGTAAAGAAACAGATTGATAAAAAACAGAATCAGAAGCGTGAGCAGGAAGGCCGATGTCAGTTTCACCCGAATGGACAGAGATTCCCATATTTTCATGACACAGCCCCCTTATTCCGGATACCGTTCCAGGTATTCGGACACATTTCCCCTGTCGATGAGACAGGTATCCACCGGAAGATAGCCATTCACATATCCTGTCTTCCGGTATTCTCCCAGCGCCTGCACGCAGAGGCTTCCCACCTGCTCCCCGTCTACCGTGATGGTGGAATCAATGATTTCTTTGTCTATGCCTTCCAGCACCTGCCGGGACTCATAGTACCCGAGAATCCGCACCTCTCCCACCCGGTTGTAGTCCACCGCAGCCTGATAGGCCCTTCTCGTGTCCGCCTCGCTTAGGCACACCAGAATCTTCGGCCGTGGCGCAGCCTCCACCATCAGCTGGCGGATGACTTCTTCAGTCTGAAACGCGTCGCTGCCGTCCACTGCCGTGGCGCTGATCTCCACCTGCCAGGGCCATTCCTTCTGGGAAATTCTCTGTTCCAGGCTGTCCCTCAGCCCCAGAAACAGGGTGTTCTTCCCTGAGTCTGCGTCCCCGGAATTTAAAAGTACCTGAATCTGGCAGTCGCTCCGGATCTCCTGCAGCAGCCCCCAGATTCTTTCCGCGTATTCCTTGCCCAGATTGTAACTGTTCACGCCCACAAAACACTGCCGGATGTCTTCGGCTCCGTCATTCAGCGCCGTCACCACGGGAATGCCTTTCTGTCTGGCCTCTTTTACCAGCGCTTCCACCTCCGGGCTTCCGTCTCCGTTCAGAATGATGCCGTCCACCCCCGCGTCTATGGCCATGCGCAGCTTTTCTCCTGTGGTCCGCTCTGAAACCAGACGGCCGCCGAAAAACTCCACGCAGGCATCCCAGTTTTCTTCTCCCTCTGCCTTTGCTCCTTCGTATACGGAATTCCAGAGCAGGGTATCGTCATCCTCTGAAATCAGGGCATAATAGGAACCGAAACGTTCCGCCTCCAGTTCCTCCTGCCGCGATACCTGACGTACGCTTGAACGGAACGCTGCAAGCATAGATACTGTCACGCCGAAAAGCAGCAGCAGAAAACAGACTGCCGCTGCCACCCAGCTGATTTTTCTCTTTTTCATTTTGGGCCACCTTTAGCGTCGGTATGCAAGAGACCATACGGTATTCCCCCTTGTATACCAGCATTAGTTCATTTACTGAATTAACTTAGAATTATAGTAACATTTCACATATGGGAATGCAAGTATTTTGTTTACTTTCCAAACAAAGTATATTATACTGGAAACAGTCAGAAGACGGAACATTTTACATTTGCAGCACAAAAGGCGGTAAAATATGAGAACAGGAAGCAAAGAACTAATAAGAGACATCAACAGTCATCTGATTCTGGAAATTATTCTCCGGGAAGGAAAGATTTCGCGGGCAGCCCTGTCCAAACAGTCAGGACTTACCAAGGCCACTGTTTCCGCAATCGTTCTGGAGCTCATAGAAAAAAATCTGGTGATTGAGGTGGGAAGCGACGACACCTCCATGGGCCGCAAACCCATCCTTCTGACCTTCAACGCTTCCTGCGGGCATGTGCTGTCCATCGACCTGAACGTGGACACCATTGCCGCCATGACCTCAAATCTTCTGGGGGAAAACTGCCGCCTGAAACAATATCCCAACACCGCGGACCGCGATACCATTCTCCCGCTCCTGATCTCCGTGATCCGGGAAATGACGGAGCCACTGGAGCCCACTCCCTGGGGGGTGGTCGGAATCTGTCTGGGTATCCATGGCATGGTCTGGAAAAATGAAGTGCTTTTTACCCCTTATACCTCCTATGCGGATCTTCCCTTCCGTGAGACACTGGAAGAGGAATTCCACGTTCCCGTCTTTCTCAATAACGAAGCCAATCTCTCCGCTCTGGGAGAACACGCCTTTTACTACCATGTGCCCAATCTCATCGGCGTCAGTGTTCACTCCGGTGTGGGCGTGGGAGTAGTCATTGATAATGCTCTGTACACCGGAGCTAACGGCAGCGCCGGAGAATTCGGCCATACTATCATCGAGCCGGATGGCCGGCCCTGCCCCTGCGGCAATCTGGGCTGTCTGGAGCAGTACGCTTCCGAGCGGGCCATCCTGCGTCAGTACGCAGACAGGATGAATCTGGAGAAAACGGATATTGATGCCTTTGTGGCTGCCTGCGGCCGTCAGGAACCGGAAGCCCTGGGGCTTCTGGATGACTTTGTCCGGTATATGGCCATTGGCATCAATAACCTGCTGAATATTTTCAATCCTGACATCATCGTGATAAACAGCTCCTTCACGATCTATTTTCCTGAAGTGCTGCAGCGCATTCAGGATAATCTGAGAAACCGTATGCATTCCTACTGCCGCCTGGTTCCCTCCGGTCTCCAGGATACTTCTATCCTGCTGGGCGCAGCCTGCGTGTGCATCCGAAGCTTTCTCGGGGTCAGCCACCTGAATCTGCCCGCAAAATCAGGGCTGGCCAAGATATAAAAGAACTATGAAAGGAAGAGAAAAAAGAGTACCGTTCAATCTTTCGCGATGAAATGAACAGTACTCTTTTTAATTAACATCATTTTTTTACTTCCGCAGTCTTCCTATGCCTTTCTTCCGCAGCACTGCTTATATTTCTTGCCGCTTCCGCAGGGACAGGGATCATTCGGATAGACCTTGGCAGCCTCGCGCTTCTTCGGCGCGTTCGCCATGGAGGTATCCTTATTCGTGCCGGTCACCTTGGCTACCTGCTCACGCTCAGCCTTCTCTTCCACGCGCACATGCATCAGAATCCGGACGGTCTCCTCCTGAATGCTGGCTGTCATGGCCGAGAACATCTCATAGCCGCTCAGCTTATATTCTACCAGCGGATCTCTCTGGGCGAAGGCCTGCAGGCCGATGCCCTGGCGGAGCTGATCCATATCGTCGATATGGTCCATCCACTTCCGGTCAATAACCTTCAGCAGGAATACGCGCTCCAGCTCACGCAGCATCTCCGGATTCGGGAACTCCGCTTCCTTGAGCTCGTAAAGCTTCACAGCCTCTTCCTTCAGCATATGCTTCAATTCATTCTTATTCTTTTTGTCTTCAATCCGCTCCGGCGTAATGGGCTTTAAGGGGATTGTACGCAGCAGGCTTTCGTTCAGTCCTATCAGATCCCAGTCCGCCTTGTCCTGGTCATCTCCAATCAGGCTGTCTACCACATTCTCTACCGTATCGGTGATCATCTTGTAGATAGCGTCGCGCATGCTCTCGCCGTTCAGCACCCGGCGGCGCTCCGCATAGATGATCTCACGCTGCTCATTCATAACCTGGTCATATTCCAGCAGGTTCTTACGGATACCGAAGTTATTACTCTCGATCTTCTTCTGAGCCTTTTCAATGGCGTCAGACAGCATCTTGTGCTCGATCTGCTCATTCTCCGGCACGCCCAGAGCATTGAATACACTCATCAGACGCTCCGATCCGAACAGACGCATCAAATCATCCTCCAGAGAGATGTAGAAACGGGACTCACCCGGGTCTCCCTGTCGTCCGGAACGGCCGCGCAGCTGATTGTCAATACGTCTCGCCTCATGGCGCTCGGTGCCGATGATCTTCAGTCCTCCTGCCGCACGGGCATCGTCATCCAGCTTGATATCCGTACCACGGCCGGCCATATTCGTGGCGATGGTCACGGCGCCGTGCTGGCCGGCCAGAGCCACGATCTCTGCCTCGCGCTCATGGAATTTCGCATTCAGCACTTCGTGAGGGATGCCCTGCTTACGCAGAAGACCGCTTAAATACTCAGAGGTCTCAATGGTAATCGTACCTACCAGCACAGGCTGTCCTTTGGCATGGGCCTCTTTGATGGCCTCCACTACCGCGTGGAATTTTTCTTTCTTAGTCTTATATACGGCGTCGTCCAGATCTTTCCGGATGACAGGACGGTTCGTGGGAATCTCGATAACGTCCATGCCATAGATCTCACGGAACTCCTTCTCCTCTGTCAGAGCCGTACCGGTCATACCGGCCTTCTTGTCATACTTATTGAAGAAGTTCTGGAACGTAATATTGGCAAGGGTCTTGCTCTCACGTTTTACCTTTACATGCTCCTTGGCCTCGATGGCCTGATGCAGACCGTCGGAATAGCGGCGGCCGGGCATAATACGTCCCGTAAACTCGTCTACGATCAGGACCTGATCGTCTTTTACTACATAATCCTGATCCCGGTGCATCAGATAGTTGGCCCGCAGAGCCAGGATAATATTGTGCTGAATCTCCAGATTTTCCGGATCAGCCAGGTTTTCAATGTGGAAGTAATCCTCCACACGCTTCACGCCGTCCACGGTCAGGTTTACAATCTTATCCTTCTCATTGACAATGAAATCGCCCGTCTCCGTGATCTCTTCGCCCATGATGGCGTTCATCTTGCTGAACTCGCCGCTGGCCTCGCCGCGCTTCATGGATTTTGCCAGGATATCGCAGATCTCATAAAGCTTTGTGGACTTTCCGCTCTGGCCGGAAATGATAAGAGGGGTCCGCGCCTCATCAATCAGTACCGAGTCCACCTCGTCGATGATGGCGTAATGAAGATCCCGCTGTACCAGCTGCTCCTTATAAATAACCATATTGTCACGCAGGTAATCGAAGCCGAGCTCATTATTCGTCACGTAAGTGATGTCGCAGGCATAGGCTGCCCGGCGCTCATCTCCTGTGCTTCCATTGAGCACCACGCCTACGGTCAGGCCCAGCGCTTCATGGACCTTTCCCATCCATTCTGCGTCACGGTGAGCCAGATAATCGTTTACCGTAACAATATGGACGCCCTTGCCTTCCAGCGCGTTCAGATATGCGGGAAGCGTCGATACCAGCGTCTTTCCTTCACCGGTCTTCATCTCGGCGATACGGCCCTGATGCAGAATAATTCCTCCGATCAGCTGTACCCGGTAATGCTCCATGCCGAGCACACGTCTGGCTGCCTCGCGGACTGCGGCAAATGCGTCCACCAGCAGATCATCCAGCGTCTCGCCGTCTTCCAGACGCTTCTTAAACTCTTTCGTCTTACCTTTCAGTTCCTCGTCCGACAGCTTCATCATTTCCGGACGAAGAGCTTCGATTCGATCTACAATCGGATAAATCCGCTTTAATTCATGTTCGCTGTGTGTACCAAACACCTTTGTTAAAAATCCCATCTAATTTCTCCAATCCTTGCGGCCCAGGCCGCTTTCTCTTAACCTCCGGTTAATTCACCTTGCACCCCAGGGCGCTTTCTCCTGCCTTCTGGCAATACTCCGTTTTGTATTTTAGCACTATATGGAGAATTATTCAAGAATAGAAATTCTCCATCTGCAACGCGGGGATGCCGGCCGGCTGATTTCTCAGCCGGCCGGCATCCCCATCCGTTTCATCTGTCTCACAGGCATTTTCCCTGTCTTCGAAGCCCTGTCTTATCTCTCCGGCTCCAAAAGTCCGTAGGTATTGCCTTTTCTCTTGTAAACCACATTAACCTGATCGGTCTCGGCATTCACAAACACATAAAAGCTGTGTCCCAGCATCTCCATCTGCACGCAGGCATCTTCCGGATACATGGGCTTCAAATCATACTGCTTGGTGCGGATGATGCGCACTTCCTCATCCTCCGCCTCTTTATCGATAAATTCCTGCCGGAAGCTTCCGCCTCCCTGCTCCCGCTGTACAATCTTGTTCTTGTATTTGCGCAGCTGGCGCTCGATGACTTCCTCTACCAGATCAATAGATACATACATATCATTGCTTACCTGCTCGGAACGGATAACCGTCCCCTTTACAGGAATTGTAACCTCGATTTTCTGCCGCTCTTTCTCAACACTTAAGGTCACCTGCACTTCCGTGTCAGGAGTAAAATAGCGCTCCAGCTTCCCCAGCTTGTCTGTAATCGCTGTACGAAGCCCCTCTGTCACATCAATGTTCTTTCCGCTGATAATATAACGCATAGACTCAACTCCTTTACGCTTTTTTGGCTCGCGCCTGGAGTACAAAGGACACCGGAATCTTACCCGGTCTTCCTGTTTTTGTACTAGTTCAAGTATACCACATTCTGGTAGGGGATACAACCGCCAAAAAGGTCCAGAGCGCTCCCAATCGTCACGTCTACTCTGCCCTTTCCAAGCTCTTTTAACAGCTCCAGATCCCCCATGCTTCCCACTCCGCCGGCATAGGTGACGGGAATTCCCTCCCAGTCTCCCAGCATCCGGACAAGGTCCTTTTCAATTCCCGAAGCTTTTCCTTCCACATCCACCGCGTGAATCAGAAATTCACTGCAGGCTGCGGAAAGCTCTGTCAGAAGCGCCGGCGTCACCTGCACGTCCGTAAACTTCTGCCACCGGTCTGTCACCACATAATAGTCTCCGTCTTTTTTTCTGCAGCTTAAGTCCAGCACCAGATGCTCTTTTCCTACAGTATTCCTCATTTTCTCCAGATTATCATACTGAATCTGTCCGTTTCGGAACACATAGGATGTCACAATTACATGGGAAGCTCCCGCGTCCAGCCAGTCTTCCGCGTTTTCCGGGCTGACGCCTCCGCCGAGCTGGAGACCTCCCGGATAGGCCCGCAGGGCCTCTTCCGCCTGCTTCCTGGTGGCCTCATAACAGGGAGAATCCGCTCCGTTCAGCAGGATCACATGACCTCCCCGGAGACCGTCCTTCTGATAAAGAGCGGCGTACCAGGCAGCCGTCTGCTCCGATACAAAATTTTCTTCCGCAGAATCGTTCTGATCTCTCAGGCTTCCGCCCACAATCTGCTTGACCCTGCCGTTATGAATGTCAATACATGGACGAAACCGCATTACAGAATCACCCCTACCGCATCTGCCACCGTGCGCACACCGCACAGGCGGATGCCTTCTACTTTTCCTATCTGCTCCCGGCATACCTCCGGAAGAATCACCGTGGTAAAGCCCAGTTTTTTCGCCTCCAGGACCCGGCCGGCTGCCTGGCTGACCGCCCGCACTTCCCCGCTTAAGCCCACCTCTCCAAAGGCCAGCACTTTCTCGTCGATGGCTTTGTCCCGGGCGCTGGAAACCACCGCCAGCACCACGCCCAGATCGATGGCTGGCTCACTGATACGGATTCCGCCTGCGATGTTGATATAGACGTCGCTGTTGGACAGAGACAGGCGCAGCCGCTTTTCCAGCACTGCCAGAAGAAGGTTCACACGGTTGTAATCCATTCCCGCCGCAGTCCTTCTGGGCATGGCCAGAGGGCTTCTCGTCACCAGAGCCTGAATCTCCAGCAGGATGGGACGGGTTCCTTCCATAGAACAGGCCACGATAGATCCGGAAGCTGCCTCCGGACGGCCGTTCAGCATGAATTCTGACGGATTTTCCACCTCTGCAAGACCGTTCTCCCGCATCTCAAAGACGCCAATCTCATTGGTAGAGCCGAAGCGGTTCTTCACTGCTCTTAAGATCCGGTAAGAAGCATGCCTGTCTCCTTCAAAATACAGCACCGTATCCACCATATGCTCCAGTACTCTCGGACCGGCCACGGTCCCTTCCTTAGTCACATGGCCCACGATGAAGATTGTGATTCCAAGCCCCTTGGCCAGCTGCAGAAGCACGGAGGTAGCTTCCCTCACCTGGGACACACTGCCCGGCGCCGAGCTTACATTTTCGTGATACATGGTCTGTATGGAATCAATAATCACTGCCTCCGGCTTAAGCTCCCGTATGGTATCCTGAACCACATCCAGATTTGTCTCACACAGCAGACGCAGCTTGTCTGAAAACTCTCCGATTCTGGCTGCCCGGAGCTTAATCTGCTTTAAGGATTCCTCTCCTGAAATATAGAGAACTTCATGCCCGGCGCCCGACAGCTTCTGACAAACCTGAAGAAGCAGCGTGGATTTTCCGATTCCGGGATCTCCTCCCACCAGAACCAGGGAGCCGGGGACAATTCCGCCTCCCAGAACACGATCCAGCTCTTCGATCCCTGCGCTGACCCGTTCCTCCTCTTTCATCTCAATAGAAGAAAGGCAGACCGGCGCTGCGGCTGCCTTTCTCTCTTCTCTCGCCTTTCCGGCGCTCTTTTTTTCAACAGTCTCTTCCACAAAGGTATTCCACTCTCTGCAACCCGGGCACTGCCCCATCCACTTGGGGGATTCATACCCGCAGTTCTGGCAGAAAAATACCGTCGTCCTGCCCTTTGCCATACTGCCTTCTTTCTATACTTTCTGTATCCTTTATGGCTTATGCCTTCAATACCTTTACGCTCACTGCGTCCCGGCTGCCAAGCTCCACGCTTAAAACCAGCTTTCCACCAAGCCCTGTCTTGATCGCTCCCGTGCTTACGCCGTCCACAAGGGTCAGATACTCGGTGTCATCTTCCATACCCAGGGTGATCTGAGCGTCCTCCGGTCCTTCCACCTGAAACTCCACACTATCCGCGTCCGCGCGGAAATGCTCCACTGCCGTGCCGGGAACAGACTCATACACAAACATATCATTGCGCTCCAGCTTTGTAATCTCACGGAAAGTCTTTACCTTATAGAGATCTCCCTGATATTCAAAATCCTGCTTTTTTGTCTTGGACGCCAGTTCATAGTCTCCAAAACTGATACTGCCATCGGCCTCTGCACGGATCAATTCTTTTACTGCTGCCATTTTCTTTCGTCCTCCTAATCGGATTCTTCTCTTTATTCCCGCGGGCAGTGAGCCGGGCAGACACCGCCCGGACCGTTCTCTTAACCTTGCGGTCTGCGTATCCGTTCGGCAAGCGCCGCGAGGGGCAAATGCCCTGCTGCCTGCAGCGGGATATTTCACTTTGATGTTTTGATTATAAACGATTCCCGCCCGTATTTCCAGAACTTTTTTCACCAGTTCCGCCGTGCGGAAAGACGGAACAGGACCGGCTGTGGGAGCTTGCTCACAAAAGACGGGACTGGGCCGGATTTCCATAGGGCGGACGCCCTATAAGCCCGGAGACGCTGCCTCCGGCTGCGTGTTCGGGCTGCACGGCGGAACTGTATCCCCCGGCGGAAAGACGGAACAGGACCGGCTGTGGGAGCTTGCTCACAAAAGACGGGACTGGGCCGCGGAATTAAATTCCGGAATCAAAAACCAGCTTCCCTCTCCGCATAGTGACCGTTACCTGGCTGCCCTTCCTGATCTCTCCGGAAAGAAGCGCGTCTGCCAGCGGGTCCTCCACCTGGGTCTGAATAGCTCTCTTTAAGGGGCGGGCGCCGTATTTCACATCATAAGCGCTGTCTACAAGATGTGTCTTCACGCTGTCCCGGATTTTCAGGGTAATACCCATCTGCTCCTGGCACCGGCTGATAAGCTCCTTGAATAAAATAGTAACTATCTGCTTCATCTGTTCTTTATTCAGGGCGTGGAAGACAATGATTTCATCAATCCGGTTCAGGAACTCCGGCTTGAACATCCGGCGTACCTCTTCCATCACACTGGCCTTCATGGCTTCATAATTCTGCTTTTCATCGTCCTTTGAGGCAAAGCCCAGCCGCTTCGGTGATATGATGGAACCGGCCCCCGCGTTGGAGGTCATGATAATCACTGTATTTTTAAAATCCACGGTTCTGCCCTGCGAATCCGTAATACGTCCGTCATCCAGAACCTGTAGCAGAATGTTGAACACATCCGGATGGGCCTTTTCGATCTCGTCAAACAGAATCACCGTATAGGGATTGCGCCGTACCTTCTCGGAAAGCTGGCCTCCATCGTCGTGTCCCACATATCCGGGAGGCGCTCCGATCAGCTTGGAGACGCTGTGCTTCTCCATATATTCCGACATATCTACCCGGATCATAGCTTCCTCACGCCCGAACAGCACCTCTGCCAAAGCTTTGGAAAGCTCTGTCTTTCCCACACCGGTGGGTCCCAGGAACAGGAAAGAACCGATGGGACGGCCCGGGTCTTTCAGGCCTACGCGTCCCCGGCGGACAGCCCGGGCCACTGCGGTGACTGCTTCATCCTGGCCGATGACGCGCTTGTGCAGAATCTTCTCCAGCTTCTGAAGGCGCTGCGTCTCCGTCTCCGCAAGCTTGCTGACGGGAATCTTCGTCCAGTCGGCCACGATCTGCGCTATCTCATTTTCGCCGACTGTAAGAGCTTTTTTCCCGCGTCCGCGTCCGGTCTTTGCCCGCTCCTTCTGCAGTTTTTCCTCCAGCCGCATACGCTCTTTTCGAAGTTCTGCCGCATGTTCAAAATCCTGCTCCCGGACAGCCTGTTCTACGTCCCCCAGAAGATCTGCGATACGCCGCTCCAGTTCTGCCGCGGCATGCACCAGCTGAGTCCCGCCCAGACGTACACGGGCGCAGGCCTCATCCATCAGGTCAATTGCCTTGTCCGGAAGGAAGCGGTCGCTGATGTAACGTTTAGACAGCTTCACCGCCGCCTCCAGAGCTTCATCCGTGATTTCCACCTGATGATGACGCTCATAATTTCTCCGGAGTCCTTTCAGAATCTCCACCGTCTCCTGCTCGCTGGGCTCCTCCACCATAATCGGCTGGAAACGGCGCTCCAGAGCCGCGTCTTTCTCGATATGTTTTCTGTATTCCTCCACAGTAGTGGCGCCAATCACCTGAAGCTCTCCTCTGGACAGAGCCGGCTTTAAGATATTGGCCGCATCCATGGCGCCTTCCGCGCCGCCGGCCCCAATCAGTGTATGAAGCTCGTCGATAAACAGAAGCACGTCTCCTGCTTCCATCACCTCATCCATAACATTTTTGATGCGCTCCTCAAATTCGCCCCGGTACTTGGTGCCGGCCACCATTCCGGAGAGATCCAGGGTCAGCACCCGCTTTCCCTTGATGGAATCGGGAACTGCTCCTTCCGCAATTCTCTCTGCCAATCCTTCCACAATAGCCGTCTTGCCCACGCCGGGCTCGCCAATCAGGCAGGGATTGTTCTTCGTCCGCCGGCTTAAGGTCTGGAGCAGACGCCGAATCTCATCCTCTCTGCCGATACAGGGCTCCAGCTTCCGCTCTCTGGCAAGCCGGGTCAGATCCCGGCTGTACTGGTCCAGCGTCTGCGTACCGCGGCTCTGGCTCCGGCCGCTGCGGGCAGACTCCTCCCGATAATCCCGTCCGGTCTTTCCCATGGAATCCAGCATGGCGGAATACAGCTCTTTTACATTCACATTCATCGTATTTAAGAGCCGGCTTGCGGCGCACTCCACGTCTTTGAGCATGGCAATCAGAATATGTTCCGTGCCCGCCTGTCTCTCATGAAAGCGGGCCGCCTCCTGCTCCGCCGCCTTCAGAACTTTCTCGGCCCGGGGCGTAAAGCCGCCGGGGTCTGCCACTGCCACGTTTCCCTCCGGAGAAATCAGATCCCGGATCAGCTCTAATACAGCCTTTTCTTCTACCTTTCTCTCTGCCAGAAGCTGTGCCGCCGCACAGCCAGTATCTCTGAGAATGGCAATCAAAATATGCTCGGTTCCCACATAATTCTGTCCAAGCTCTTTTGATACCTTTCCGGCCTGCTTCAGCACCCTCGCAGCCCTTTCCGTATACTGTTCAAACATAAATAAAAATCCTCCTGCTGCAAGGGGCGGAGTTGCTCACCCCGCCCCTTTCTTTTTCTCTGCGTCTTTCGTATCTTACAGATTCAGATCATCGATATCAAAAATCTCAATATCGAAGTCTTCATCTCCATCGTCCTCTTTCTGAGCTTTCTCAGTCTTCCCGGGAGTCTTTTCCGCTTTCTTCTCCACTTCTTCCACTGCGCTCATATCAATCTCAGGAAGGTTGGCAGTCAGAGTCAGGTCCACTTTTTCCTCTGGTTCTGCTTCTCCCTCATTCTCTTCCTCCGTACCGAAGTCTGCGCCGCCGGTCCGCTTCTTATTCACTGCTGCCAGGAAGTCGTCGAAATCATCCTCCTCGTCGTCTTCCTCCGCCTTCCTCCTGGAAAAGAAACCGCCTTTCTTTCTGCCCTTCTCTTCCCAGCTGTCATCCTCGTCATCGTCGTCCTCCGGCTCCTCATCGTCTTCGTCATCGTAATATTCATAGCCTGCATTCCGGCTCTTCACCGCGAACACAATGACAAGCACAAGAAGAACCGCGCTCAGGACCCCAAGTCCGATGATAATATAAAGGCGCATACTCAGACTGGAAGCGCTTGACTCCTTTAAGCTGGTAAGCTCATTCTGGAGCGCTGTGACAAGCCCCTGGGCTCCAAACTGTCCCAGGTCCTGCTGGAAGGTTTCCTGGGCCGGGTCATACCAGTACCAGCCGGAAGTTCCATCCGGAGCTGACGCCCATACAAGATAAAGCGCCGTATCCGTGTCCGCCTGCCAGGCCGTATAGCTTGTGTCCCCAGCCTGAACGGAAGTCTGCGTCAGATAATCCGCAGACGGCGCTTCCGAAGGCTCCTGGATTGTATAGACCGCCGCCGGCGTCTCCGGCTCTTCTGTCTCCTGCGGTTCTTCCGTGGTCTCCTCCGGCTCCTCTGACTCACTTACAGACAGCAGATCCGAACGGAGCCAGCCGGTCACTTCCTCTCCATCCTGGGTATAGCTGACCTGATACCAGGTAGAGCCGCCGCTTTCTGTCTCATCCACAATCGTTACCGTATCACCCGAAGAAAGGGAACCGGCAATCCCCGCGCTCGTTGATGCCTCCTGGCGTACGCGCGCGCTTTCTACGGATACCGTACCCGTCCGGGCAGCCTGCCCCTGAAGCCCGGCCGAAAGAAACAGCACACAGGCGGCACACACGGCCAGCCCTCCCACGTATTTCCAAACTCCCCGTCTCCGGCAAAGTCTTTTCATCATATTTTATCCTCCATTATCACATATCCTGCGTTCTTTTTTCGTTCTCACAGCGCCGTTTTCAAAGCGGCGCTGCACTGCTCTTATTATAAGCGCAAAGGCCCTTGTTTGTCAAATTAGAGATTACTGGCATATTCTATGATATAGCACCGGCATTCCCGGCATCCGCACGGCCAAAAACGGGCATTTCCCGCCCTCCCGGGGCTTTCCGGCAAAGCTTCAGGCCGGGTGTGCGGCGCGCCGTCATGTCCGGACGGATTAAATAGTCCGCGCAGAGAATCAGCGTAATAAAATTTACGGAGGTGGATTGATTGATTTCCAAATACGGTGCCTTAAGCGAACTGAATCCCGGGCAGAGCGCGCGTGTCCGAAAGCTTGCCTGTACCGGGAAACTTCGGCGGCGTTTTCTGGATCTGGGATTTGGTGAAAATACAAAAATAGCCTGTGTGGGGCGCAGCCCTTCCGGCGACCCAAAAGCATTTCTGGTCCGCGGCGCAGTCATTGCCATCCGGAACCGGGACAGCCGGGAGATTCTCATAGAACAGGAGCGTCCTTCCGCGCAGGGAAAGACTCCAGCTCCCAGATCTACGGCCCTGGCGGGTAATCCTAATGTGGGAAAGAGCACCGTTTTCAACGGACTTACGGGCCTCCGGCAGCACACCGGAAACTGGCCGGGAAAAACCGTGGAACAGGCCTCCGGTTCTTTTCAGACGGCTCTGCATACGTATCAGCTTACAGACACTCCCGGAGCCTATTCCCTGTCAGCTCATTCTCCGGAAGAGGAAATCACCCGGGATTTTCTATGCTTCGGCGGCGCAAATACCGTCATTGCCGTCTGTGACGCCACCTGCCTGGAAAGAAATCTGAATCTCGTTCTGCAGATTCTGGAACTCTGTCCTAAAACTCTTGTATGCGTCAATCTTATGGATGAGGCCGAAAAGCGCGGCATCCGGGTCAGCCTGCGCGCTCTTTCCCATAATCTGGGCGTCCCTGCCGTAGGCGTGTCCGCCCGGAACAGGCAGACGCTTTACGCTCTGGCAGACGCTCTGGATGACCTGACAGACGGACAAAAGACCGGTCCTGCCGCCCCGGTTATTTACCCGGCACCTCTGGAAGCTGCCCTGAAAATCCTGGAACCTGTCGTTCAGGAGTCCGTTTGCGGCCTTCTTCCCGCACGCTGGCTCTCGCTGCGCCTTCTGGAAAATGAAGCTTCTCTGGCAGAAAAACTCCGGGATTATCTGGGCTTTGACCTTGAAAAGGTCCCCTCTGTCCACGCTGCTCTGGAAGAAGCCCGGGCCGTACTGCGGGCGGCAGAGCTGATAAACTGCGGGAAAGACACGGCAGAAACGGACAAAACAGAAGCCGGCAGAATTTCTGATTTTTCCTGTCTCTCTGACATCATTGCGCAAAGTATTCTGACACGGGCGGAAGAGATCGCTGACAAATCTGTCCAGGCTGATATGGACAATGCCCGGAAAACGGATCGGATTCTGGACCAAATCTTTACCAGCCGCCTGTCCGGCTATCCGGCCATGCTTCTTCTGCTGGCTCTGATTCTCTGGCTGACCATCGCCGGGGCCAACTATCCCTCCCGGCTGCTCTCTGAGCTTCTGACCGGCTTTCAGGACGTGCTGGACGGCCTGTTCACATCGCTTGGGGCTCCCGGCTGGCTCCGGGGAATTCTGCTGGACGGAGCGTACCGGGTTCTGGCCTGGGTCGTTTCTGTCATGCTGCCGCCCATGGCGGTTTTCTTTCCGCTGTTTACCTTTCTGGAGGATCTGGGGTACCTGCCGCGGATTGCCTACAATCTGGACCATGCTTTTCAGCGCTGCCGTTCCTGCGGGAAGCAGGCGCTGACCCTCTGCATGAGCTTTGGCTGCAACGCAGCAGGTGTGACAGGCTGCCGGATCATTGATTCGCCCCGGGAACGCATGATCGCGATCCTGACAGCCTCTTTTATCCCCTGCAACGGACGCTTTCCCGCCCTTATTTCCCTTATCTCCCTGCTTGTCATGTTTTTTGCGGGGACAGCTTCCACAGACGCCGCCACGGCCTTTTCCCCGGTTCCGGCCCTGCTGCTTACCCTCCTGATCCTCTCCGCTGCAGGCATATCTCTTCTGTTTTCCCGGCTGCTGTCTGTGACAGTCCTCCGGGGGCTGCCCTCAGCCTTTGCGCTGGAGCTCCCCCCTTACCGGAAGCCCCAGATCGGAAAAATTCTAATCCGTTCTCTTCTTGACCGGACACTTTTTGTTCTGGGAAGAGCCGTCTCGGCAGCGGCTCCGGCCGGAGTTCTGATCTGGCTTTTGGCAAATATCCGGATTCAGGGTTCCAGCCTGCTGACTCTGTGCGCTGGCGCTCTGAACCCCTTTGCCGCCCTCTTCGGGCTGGACGGCGCGATTCTGATGGGCTTTCTCCTGGGGCTTCCGGCAAACGAAATCGTAATCCCGCTCATTTTAAGCATCTACCTTCAACAGGGAGGACTGACAGAGACCGGGAACCTGCTTTCTCTTCATGAACTTCTGGCTGCGCAGGGCTGGACCCCCGTCACAGCCCTGTGTACTCTGGTCTTTATGCTCTTTCACTGGCCCTGCGCCACGACGCTTCTGACCATCCGGAAGGAAACCGGCTCCTGGCGCTGGACCGTGTTAGCCGCCGTCCTCCCCGCGGCCGTGGGCCTGGCTTTATGTTTCCTGATCGCGCAGGGTGCCGGAATGATCCGTTTCATGACCTGTGCCTCCTTCATTTCCGCATGAAACATAACTTTTTCATGCCAGAGAGGCTGCCGCACTCCTTCCGGTGCGGCAGCCTCTCTGTGTCATCTGCTCTATATTTTGTCTTTAGTAATTAATCCCTGTCACTGCCAGCTTTCCGTCCACGACGCCGAAGATGATATTCGGTCTGCCGCTTTCGCCTGCTACTACAAAACCGGCCATGCTGGGCTCCTGCCCGCTCATATCAGCCTCTTCTACAGAAGCCAGAAGCTCGTCTGTAAAAACCTGATCCGCTCCCAGCGCCAGAAAATCTTCCCGGGTATTTACTGCGCCATCCGTATCCGGAAGTCCCACATAGACCGGGAAAGAGGTCAGATCTGCCAGAGCCTCCAGATCCTTTGCTGCCACAGCCTCTTTGATCCTGTCGGCAAAGGCTGTCACAGCCTCGCTGTCTACCGCGAAATTATCTTCATAGGTCTCTGCCCCATCCGCGCTCTCTGATGTCTCGGCTCCGCCTGCGCTTTCCTCACTCTGTTCTGTCTGATCATTTTCAGTCTCCTCCGCCTGTTCTGACTCTTCCTGACCGGATTCCTCTGTGTCTGTCTGATCTGTATTCTCCTGAACAGTCTCTTCCGCCTCCTGAGTCTGGCCGGCGTCTCCTCCCGTATTTCCACCACAGCCTGCCAGAATCATCACTGCTGTCAGTCCTGCCGCTGCCATTACTTTTCTCATTTTCATTTTCATATCCTCCTTTTTCATTGCGCGGGTATGCAGGAGCCGGAGGCCCCTGCATACATCTGCGCATCTTTGCCGTGTTTATCGCCAGTTTTGCATATTCTGCCTGTTTTGCTGATTTTGGGGATTCTGCTCATCCATCCTCAGCTCAGCTCGCCCACAGCCGGCTGAAAACTCACTGTCAATATGTCGTCCATCATGCGGTACAGACTGGCAGCTGTATCGCCTTTTCTCCATTTCCAGCTTCTGGCTCCTGACTCCACTGACTGATATTTGCAGAACGGTTCTGATTCCATCGCCTCTGAGATGCGCTCTATCCACTGCTCTGTCTCAGCCTCTGTAATCTCCCGCTCTCCATTTACAATCCATATGGAAACAGACTCTACTGTCCTGTCCGGATCTTCGCCGCAGGTGGTAAATACTTTACATTTCCCGCCATAAAGCTCTGTCTGATAGACTCTGCCTACATAGAAGCTCCTGTCCTCTGTCCAGTTTTCCTCTCCTCCTCCAAACAGTCCGGCAGTCTCCTTATCCTTCATCCCCGGAAGCTTCATCATGGCCTGCAGCAGTTCCCTACCGCTCTCATTTTCATCTGCTTCCGTATCCATCCCTGCCGCTTTCACCTCAGTCAGGACTGCCTCCGCCAGAGTTCTTCCTCTCTCAGAAGCTGTACATCCGGCCAGCAGGCAGGCCAGGCCGCAGACCAGAACCAGGCTTTTCTTTCCCAGTCCCTTCATATCCATCACCCCGTGATTTCAAACTCCGGCTGGCCCGCGGCTCCCGGCGCGATTTCATACTCGCCAAAGACGATGACCGGATTGCCGGCTTCATTGATATAAAACTTTGTATCCTCCGTTACGCCTGTGAAGTCCTCTTCCCAGTAATCCAGACCGCTTTGGGCTTCTTTCTCCGGAATCTGGCTTAAAATGGAGGCATCCGCGATGGCCGCGTAGTCCTCTCCCAGAAGATCTTCCAGAGTCACCTGGCGTCCCTTCTCCAGATCAAAGTTGTAATAACGGGTTTCACTGTATGCGCTGGTCCAGTTCTCGCTTCCCATAACGGCCACGGACAGATATCTGTCGGTGTGAGCCTTTACCTCATACCAGACCTTAATCTGGATATTGTGGGCAGCCCATTCTTCCTCTGTTCCTCCGGTATCAAGGAAAGCCTGCCGGTATTCCTTCGCCCGCTCTGCCGCTTCATCCGCATACTGCTCGCACATATTAAGGATCTCTTCATTGACGGATTCCGCCAGATTTCCGGTTCCTTCCGCTATCATTTCAATGCTTGGAATATCTACAGAAATCTGTAAACTATCCTCCGTCTCCATCTCGTAGGAACGGAAGGTCAGAACCTTTGCAATGGCCCCGATCACAGGAAGCTCTCCCATACTCTGGGCAAAAACTGTACTGGTATTCAGAGCGGTTACAAAAACCGCCATGGCAGCGGCCGCAGCCGCAAGGCCTTTCTGCCAGCCATACAGATGTCTTCTCCGCTTCCGCACAGAGGCATTCTCTGCTTTTCTGCGCCGATCTGCTTTTTCCACTTCCCACTGCACCCGTTTTGAAAGTTCTTCCGGAATGGGAACTTCATCGTATCTCTTTTTTGCATCTTCCATTGGATTCATATGTCCACCTCCTGAACAGCTATCCTGAGCGTCTTCAGACCCCGGTACAGCTTGGATTTCACTGTATTCAAGTTCATTTCCATAATCTGCGAAATCTCCTGGAGAGACAGCTCTTCATAAAATCTCAGTTTAATGATAGCCTGCACGTCCTCTTCCAGACGGTTGATATGCAGATACAAATCTTCTTCCGGGGGCTCAAAACCCTTTTCTTCATAGGACTCCTCTTTCTGAGCTTCCTCTCCTGTAAGAACGGTTCTCCCCCGCTCCCGCAGGATAGAAAGACTTTCATTTACTACAATCCGGTAGAACCAGGTCTTGATGGCAGCCCTGTTTTTCAGCTCGCCAAAGTGCTCCAGTGCTTTGCACACCGCGCTCTGTACCGCATCAAGAGCGTCCTCCTGATTCTGGACATAGCTGAAAGCCAGCCGGTAACATTTATTCTGATTTTCTATGATATAAGCGACAACCTTGTCATACAAATCTTCTTTCACAGTTATCACCTTCCTTATCTTCCACAGCGCTGTTTTCTTCTTTCATTATATAGATGATCAGAGGTTCAGAAAAGTTGCAGAATCCGCAAAAAAATGCAGGGCGTTCCGAAACCTTTTTGTTCCAGAACGCTCTGCATGCTGTCATTCCTTTTCCGGTCTAGATTTATCTACGCCTCATCAATGGCCTTTCCGATATCGCTTCTGCAGTAGGCCTTCTCAAAGGTCACCTGCTTTACCGCCTCGTAAGCGTTGGCCCGGGCTGCCTTCAGATCGGGGCCCGTAGCTGTCACGCCCAGTACACGGCCGCCGTTTGTGACAAATCTTCCGTTCTCTTTCCTGGTTCCCGCATGGAACACATAGACGCCGTCTCTGCCCTTCAGGTTCTCCAGTCCTTCAATGGGGAAGCCCTTTTCATAAGAAACAGGGTATCCGCCGGAAGCCAGAACCACGCAGACAGCCGCATTATCCTCGAACTGCAGGTCAATCTGATCCAGTGTTCCATCGATACAGGCCTCAAAGACGTCCACAATATCATTCTTCATGCGCGGAAGCACCACCTGGGCCTCCGGGTCTCCGAAACGGGCGTTGTATTCCAGCACCTTCGGGCCTTTTTCCGTCAGCATCAGGCCGAAGAAGATAACTCCCTTGAAGGGCCGTCCCTCTGCCGCCATGGCGTCCACCGTAGGCTGGTAAATGTGTTTCTGGCAGAACTCGTCAATCTCCGGGGTGTAGAAGGGGCTGGGAGAAAAGGTACCCATGCCGCCGGTATTCAGACCCTGATCGCCGTCCAGGGCACGCTTGTGATCCTGAGCGGAAGTCATACATTTGATGGTCTTTCCATCCACAAAGCTTAAAACAGACACCTCGCGTCCTGTCATAAACTCTTCGATCACCATACGGTTTCCGGCCGCTCCAAAATGCTTGTCCAGCATAATTTCACGTACGCCGTCCTTCGCCTCTTCCAGCGTATTGCAGATGAGAACGCCCTTGCCGAGCGCCAGTCCGTCTGCCTTCAGCACGATCGGGAACTCCGCTGTCTCCAGGTAAGCCAGCGCCTTGTCCGGGTCGTCAAAGTTCTCATAGGCCGCTGTGGGAATTCCGTATTTTTTCATCAGATCCTTGGAGAAGGCCTTGGAGCCCTCCAGGACAGCCGCGTTTTTCCGGGGGCCAAAGACGCGCAGCCCCTCTTTTTCAAACACATCCACGATTCCGCCCACCAGCGGATCGTCCATGCCTACTACCGTCAGATCGATCTCTTTTTCCTTTGCGAACGCTGCCAGCTTCTCAAATTCCATGGCGCCAATGGGCACGCATTCCGCATATTCTTCGATGCCCGCGTTTCCCGGCGCGCAGTATATCTTTTCTGCCTTCGGACTCTGGGAAACCTTCCACGCAATGGCATGTTCCCGTCCACCGGAACCTACGATTAATATTTTCATCCCTTTTCCTCCTGATTTGCCAGCATATCAATAGCTTTCGGCAGCAGCACCCATTCTGCCTCTTCCATTACACGCCGCTGTAAGATTTCGGGTGTGTCGCCTTCCTTCACTTCCACCGCCTTCTGCAGAAGAATCGGACCGGTATCGGTTCCCTCATCCACAAAATGCACCGTGGCTCCCGTCACCTTTACGCCGCGCTCCAGCGCCGCCTCATGCACCTTCAGTCCGTAATAGCCTGTCCCGCAGAAAGAGGGAATCAGAGACGGATGAATGTTGATGATGCGTCCCCGGTATTCCTGAATAATCTTCTCCGGAATCACCACCAGGCAGCCGGCCAGAACCACCAGATCGGCCCCGCTGTCCTTTATGGCTTTCAGAAGGGCGTCGTCAAAAGCTTCTCCTGAACCGCAGGCCTTCCGGGACACACACACAGCGGGAATGCCATGCTTTTTTGCCCGTTCCAGAGCGTACGCCTGGGGATTATTGCTGATCACAGCCACCACTTCCGCGTTCCGGATGCGTCCTGTCTCTACCGCGTCCAGAATCGCCTGCAGGTTCGTGCCGCCGCCGGACACCAGAACCGCTACTTTCAGCATAATGTCACTCCTTTTTCTCCTGCCTGTACTTCGCCGAGCACATAGGGCGTCTCGCCGGCCGCGCGGACAGCCGCCGCGCACTGATCTGCCTGGGCCGGGTCTACCGCCAGCACCATACCGATACCCATGTTGAAGGTATTGTACATCATCTGCTCCTCGATGCGTCCGTCCTCCTTCAGCATCTGGAAAATCATCGGGATCTCATAGCTGTCCTTTTTAATGACCGCCCGCATCCCCTCCGGAAGCATACGGGGAATATTCTCGTAAAAACCGCCGCCCGTGATGTGGCTGCAGCCCTTGATGTGCACCCCTGCTTTTTTCACAGCCTGAAGCGCTTTCACATAAATCTTTGTGGGCTCAATCAGCGCTTCGCCCAGGGTTCTTCCCAGAGTCTCAAAATATGTATTCATGTACTCTTCCTTCATGGTGAATACCTTGCGCACCAGAGAGAAACCATTGCTGTGGACTCCTGAGGAAGCCATACCAATCAGCACATCGCCAGCCTTGATATCCGCGCCTGTAATCAGATCCTTCTGATCTACGATGCCTACCGCAAAGCCGGCCAGATCGTACTCGTCCACCGGATAGAAACCGGGCATCTCCGCCGTCTCTCCGCCGATCAGGGCCGCTCCCGCCTGACTGCAGCCCTCCGCCACGCCACTGACGATGGTGGCGATCCGCTCCGGAATGTTTCTGCCGCAGGCAATGTAATCCAGGAAGAACAGCGGCTCTCCGCCTGCGCAGGCGATGTCGTTCACGCACATGGCCACGCAGTCGATTCCCACCGTGTCATGCTTGTTCATCAGAAACGCAAGCTTCAGCTTTGTTCCCACGCCGTCTGTGCCGGAAACCAGCGTCGGCTTTTCCATATTTTTGTAAGCCTCCATGGAAAAGGCTCCGGAAAATCCGCCGAGACCCGTAAGCACTTCCGGGCGCATGGTCCGCTTTACATGCTCCTTCATCAGTTCCACTGACCGGTATCCGGCCTCAATATCTACACCAGCATTCTTATAATCCATTCTCTATCCCTCCATTAAAACCGGTTCCGCATATGCCGGCCGGCTCTTCGTTCCACTTTCCGCTGTCTTCCCATTCTCTTCCCATTAATAATTTTTATAGCCCACTTCCGCAAGTCTTTCCGCCTTTTTCTCTACCTGCTCCTTCAGCCCCTCAGAATAAGCTTTGAGCCGGTCCAGAAGCTCCGGATCTGAGGTCGCCAGAATCTTTGCCGCCAGAAGTCCGGCATTTGCGCCTCCGTTAATCGCCACGGTAGCTACCGGGATTCCGGAAGGCATCTGCACGATGGAATACAGGGAATCACGTCCTCCCAGGGATGTGGTATGCATGGGAATTCCGATGACAGGCATCGGGAAAATGGCCGCGCACATACCCGGCAGATGAGCTGCCATGCCAGCTCCGGCGATAATTACCTTGAACCCTTTGCTCTCCGCGCTCTTCGCGTATTCAAAAAATACATCCGGCTCTCTGTGGGCGGAAATGATGGTCATCTCAAAATCAACACCCAGCTGCTCCAGAATCTCAGCCGCCTTTTTCATTACGGGCATATCAGAATCGCTGCCCATTACAATGCCTACCTTTGCCATAACAGGTACCTCCCTATAAATATTTATTAGTATTACTTATAACTTGCTTCTTTTTATTGTTTCCTGCTTATAAATGAGTTTACAGGCCAAACCACCGTCTGTCAACAGGAAAAACCATTCTCTTTCAGATTTGCGCAGAAAATTTTTACTCCGCCCTGTTTTCCTGCTCTTCTTCGAAGGGCCTGTTCAGTTCTTCCGTGCCCGGAAGCACAAAACGTCCGTTCTCAATCAGCGGAATCTCGCTTCCGTCCGGACGCACCACCCGGATGCTTCCCAGCTCGTCATAGGGAATCGTAATATCCGTGTGACAGTTGAAATACGCCTTTGACACGTCTTCCCTGCGCAGAATTGAGCACTCATTATCCTTGGCAATGATCCGCTTTCCGTCCGGATTGAAGGTGGGATTGTCCTCCGACCAGGAAAAACAGGTGTCTCCCACCGCAAAATGGGGCCCCATCTTTTCCGCTATGAGGATCGGCAGCCTGGCGCCGATGTCATACTTTTTCGCCACCATATAAGCCATCGTGTTCGTACCGATGGCAAACTCGCCCAGGGGAAGTGTCTCATGGTTGAACAGCACGTTGTTTCTGATGAAGCTTTTGTTTTCCTCCTCGTCTTCAAAGTTCGCGCAGGTATAGGACGCGATCCGTCCGTCCCGGAACGTCAGCTCCAGGTCCAGATACTTCAGTTCGTTCAGATATACCTCGCTTACGTGGAGGGTACCTTCGGTCCCCGTAAGCTTTGGAGAAGTGAAGACCTCACCTACCGGAATATTCACATCCGCCACACAATTCTCAAAGATCGTCTCCTTTTCCGGATCGTTCCTGGACCAGAGCTGCACCTTCATATCAGTCCGGTTATTCCCTGCCCCTTTGACACGCACATACGCTCCCTGATCGAGGGCGTCGATAAGCTTCTGCTGAATCTGCTGATACAGCCGGTAATCCAGATTGTTGATTTTCACAATTTCCCCGAAAATCTCTTTGAAATTTTCCCCGATCTCGGGAATGGGCCAGGCAATAATCGTAAAACTCCGCTCATCCCCCGGAATATACCGGTTCGCCAGCTGTCCGGCCTCACTGTTATAGAAGACGCTCAGCTCCTGCTGCTTCTCATCAAGCTTCAGCGCCTCCCTGCAGCTCTTTGGCAGGAAGGGCCGCTCTCCAAAGATCTCCATAACAGCCGGACCCGCATGGACTGCGGCCAGCGCCTTATACTCCTCATAAGCGCTGTGCAGGACCGAAAGCTTTCGTTCCACCAGCTTCCTGTCCAGATACAGGGCCGAATCTTCCTTATGATCAAAGAGATACTGCTTGCTGGGCGGCGTGCTGCCATAGCCCGGATTCCCCTGGGGCCTGCGGTTGACGCTGTGCCGGGCCTCCCGGTAAATAATGCTCTGCAGTCCCATTTTTTCAAACTGTTCTACCGCCGCCCGGACAATCCGCTCAAATCCCAGAGAATAGCGAATATTCACCGTCTTCTTTTTTCCGAGATCAATTCCCGCGTTCACAAAACCGATCCGGTATCCTTCCGTGAACGTAGACGCCATGGCGTCAATCTCTTCCTGAGGCAGTCCCGCCAGGTACCGGCTTATACCAAGCTCATTTCCCAAAATATACTCTCCAAAGCGGTACAGATACCTGGGATCGCTTAAGTCTGCCCCGCAGATAATGTCCCTGGCAAAGGAAAGAGACGGGTCCAGCTGCTCCCGTATCCGTCCGGGGACAAACACATCACAGTAATCGCTGATATACCAGTAAATGATCTGGCGCAGGCTCTTCTCTGCCGGAACTTCTCCCTCAAACGCATTGTATACTTCGATAAAAAGCTCCGCAGCCATAGCCAGATCTCCATACTTCTGCTCTGCGGCCCAGGCAGCCATTCCCCGGATCTCTGTATAAAGAAAGCTTAAAATCTGGCCGTAGCCCTCTCCCAGAAGCCGCACCGCATACACAGGACTGGCGTAACTGTTTTCATAAGCCTCTCCCGCGATGTCCTCATAGAGCCTCCGGTTCTGCTTCTGCAGCTCCTCCAGAGTCATTCTGGCCTGACGTCCTTCCCGGATGTCCGACGCCAGCCGGTCTGCTTCCAGAATAAAATCCGCGGTTTTCTGAAAATAATCATAAAAAGGAGCCGATACGGCTGTCTCTTCTTTCATCGCCCGTATCCGCTCCATCGAGAGCTCATATCTCTCCCGTATCTCTTCTGCTTCTTCCATTCGGCTTGTCTCCAGCTCCATCTTTTTCCAGCCTCCTACATCCCTATCATGCAAACCAGCGCCCACCCGATAAACAGAATTCCGTTCAGGACCGCCCCAATCTGGGAAGCGGCATAATAGACATCTTCCTCCCGGAATCCCCGGACAGCCAGTACAAACCCCGTAACACTGAACAGCATTGCCAGAACGCCCAGCAGGCCCACGGCGCTTCCGGCTCCGCCCGACATTCTGTAGGCCAGAGACAGAGCCAGAACCGTGAAAACCAGCGCCGCCGCTCCCATACCCATGGACATAAGCCCCTGTCTGGTATGCTTTTTATCTGTAAACTTATAATTCCTTCTTGCCATACTTTCCCCTCCAGTACCGCCGGAACAGCAGATATACGAAATAGCCGATACAGCCGCCTACTGTATTCAGCAGCAGATCGTCCACATCAAAGCAGCCCACTCGAAGTATAAGCTGCATGGTCTCCGCCAGCAGACTGGTTCCAAAAGAAAGAATCACAACCCGGAGAAAGCTCTGGAGACGTTCAAACAGCAGCGGCAGTCCAAGGCCATACGGAATGAATACCACCACATTTCCAACTATATTAATCAGCACTGCCGGCAGTCCCAGAATATCACGGTGTCTCAGAAAACGCCGGATCTCCTGAAACAGAACCAGGTTATAGCGGTACTCGGTGTGAACCTCCGTTCTCCCATAGCTTTCCGAAAAAAACATGAAGTAAATCAGGCACGCCAGATATAAAACCAGCAGCACCCTGCCTCCCCACCTCAGCTTCTTTATGGAATTTCTGCTCATTCTGCTCCGCCTTCACTCTAAAAGAGCAGGTCTGACTTGGACTTCAGAAGTCTGCCTCCGCCCACAATCATCAGAATTCCGGAAACAAGGCCTACCACCACCAGAAGAATTCCCAGAACCAGATTGCCTGCTCCCACATTTGTCATAGTCTTATACGCTTTTTCGTTCATCTGCATACCTCCTGTTATTTTACTCCATACTGATCGTAGTATGCGTCAATCGCTTCCTTTAATGCGTCATCAATGATGACTTTTCCTTTGTATGGACGGTTATACAGATGCTCTACCACATCCGCCATGGTCACGATGGCAGCAGTATCAAACCCATAGAGATCCCGGATTTCCTCCAGAGCGCTCTTCTCGCCGCCTTTTCCTATTTCCATGCGGTTCAGGGAAACCATCAGCCCCCGAATCTCCACATCCGCGGCCCCCTTTACCTTAGGTACTGTCTCCTCCATGGATTTCCCCGAGGTGGTGACGTCCTCAATCATAATCACCCGGTCGCCGTCTTTTAAGCTGCTTCCCAGAAAGCTTCCCTTATCCGCGCCGTGATCTTTCTCCTCCTTCCGGTCGGAGCAGTAGCGGATCTCCTTTCCATACAGCTCACTGTAAGCTACGGCTGTGACTACACCGATGGGAATCCCCTTATAGGCCGGTCCAAACAGCACGTCAAAGTCATCCCCGTAGACATTGTGAATCGCCTTCGCGTAGTATTCTCCCAGCTTTTTCAGCTGAGAACCCGTCACATAGGCGCCCGCGTTCATAAAAAACGGTGATTTTCTTCCGCTCTTCAGCGTAAAGTCGCCGAACTTCAGCGCCTGACAGTCTATCATAAATTCAATAAATTCCTGCTTATACTGTTCCATCTAATCCAGTTCCTCCTGCTTCCTGTTCTTCTTTCCAATTCTAACATAAGTTTCATATTTTTTCAATTCAGTACTATCCTCTCACCGCAGGCAGCAGGCGCCGGATCTGGGGAGATAAATGCTCTGCCTGGTATCTCACCTCAGCGCGCGGCTCCGATCAGCTCCCGGATATCCTCTACCTGGTACTTCTTCATATAATCCAGAATTCCCTCCGCCGTCTCTTTTGCCGCAAAAGGATTGGCAAAGTTCGCGGTTCCCACCGACACAGCAGTGGCTCCTGCCAGGATGAATTCCACAGCATCCTCTCCGTTCATGATGCCTCCCATGCCGATGACAGGCAGAGATACCGCCCGGGCTGTCTGATAGACCATGCGCACAGCCACCGGCTTTACGGCCGGGCCGGACAGTCCTCCGGTCTTATTTGCGATGGCAAAGGTCCGCTTATGGATGTCGATCTTCATTCCCGTAATCGTATTGATGAGGGAGAGCACATCCGCGCCGCCGGCCTCGGCGGCGCGGGCCATCTCCGTGATATCTGTCACATTAGGGCTCAGCTTCATGATGACAGGCTGCTTCGCGTGGCGCTTCACTTCTTTTGTGATAGCCTCCAGGGCCTCCGGCTTCTGTCCGAAGGCAATGCCGCCCTCCTTCACATTAGGGCAGGATACATTGATCTCCAGCATATCCACAGGCTGATCCGAAAGGCGCTCCACCACCTCACAGTAGTCCTCCACCGTCTTGCCGCAGACATTGACAATTATTTTCGTATCATACTTTTTCAAAAGCGGAAGATCCCGCTCTATAAACACATCTACGCCCGGATTCTGCAGGCCGATGGCATTCAGCATGCCGCTTTTTGTCTCAGCGATGCGGGGCACGGGATTTCCCGGCCATGGCACGTTCGCTACTCCCTTGGTCACGACGGCGCCCAGGCAGCCCAGGTCGTAAAATTCTCCGTATTCCGCGCTGGAACCAAAAGTACCTGACGCAGTCATTACAGGATTTTCCAGTTCCACCCCCGCAAGATTTACGCTTGTCTTATATTCCATAGTTATGTCCCTTTCCGGTCCTGTACCAGGCCCAGCCCTTCTTTCTTTTTGCGCTGTCCCGGACACAGTCCTGCCTAGATCTCGATTTCTCCGGCGGCAAAGACAGGACCGTCCTTGCAGATCCGCTTGTTCTTTACATTTGTATGAGCGTCCACATCCTTGGAGGTACAGACGCAGGCCAGGCAGGCTCCGATGCCGCAGGCCATCCTCTCCTCCAGAGACAGGTAGCAGTCGATTCCCTGCTCTTCCGCATACGCCTTCAGCGCCCGCAGCATGGGTCCGGGCCCGCAGGCAAAGATGGCGTCTGCTTCCAGGCGGTTCTCCCGGATGGCATCCAGCACATTGCCTTTCGTGCCTGCGCTTCCATCCTCTGTGGCAATATAGAGGGCGGCGTTCCTGGAGAGCTCTTCCTTCAGAAACAGATCGCCGTTCCGATAACCGGACACCACCATCTTCTCTCCGGGAAGCCATTTTGCCAGCTCTACCATAGGCGGAACACCGATTCCGCCCCCCACCAGAAGCACTTTTTTATAACCCTTATCCAGAGGGAAGCCGTTTCCGAGAGGTCCTACCAGCTCCAGGGCATCCCCCGGCCCATATCCGGAAAACTCCCTTGTGCCTGCTCCTGCCGTCCGGTATACCAGACGCAGCCTTCCGCTCTCCTTATCCACCTCGCAGATACTGATTGGCCGGGGCAGAAGCCGGCTTTCGTCCCTGCAGTACACCGACACGAACTGGCCGGGGCGGGCTTCCTTTGCGATATCGTCCGCATGCAGCCACAGGCTGTAAATCTGTTCCGCAATCTCACGCTGCTCTGTAATGACAGCTGTTTCCCTGTATTTCATAAAAGTCTCCTTTGACCTGTTTTCTATATCCGGCACTTTTGCTTCCTTCCGCTCTTCCGCCGCGCCGGCTTCCCGCCGCTTACCGGGCTTCCAGCGCCTGGCGGATATCCGAAGCCATGTCCTCTACGGCCGCTCTGGAGGCGTCTCCGAAGTTCTCCGGACCGAAGGACGCATATTTTTCCTGCTTGTAGGCAGCGATGATGCCTCTGGAAGAGTTTACGATGGCGCCCAGCCCGTCTTCATTGAAGAAGTTCACCAGATCCTTCCCCTGGCCTCCCTGGGCTCCATATCCCGGCACCAGGATGAAGGTCTTCGGCATCAGCTTCCGGAGGACTGCTCCCATCTCCGGATAGGTAGCGCCCACAACGGCTCCCACATAGCTGTAAGTGTCGCCCATGTGCTCCTCGCCCCACTGGGCCACTTTTTCTCCTACCAGCTCATAGAGAGGCCGGCCGTCTACCAGCTGATCCTGAAATTCTCCGCTGGAAGGATTGGAAGTCTTCACCAGGACAAAGATTCCCTTGCCTTCCTCCTGGCATACTTCGATAAAGGGCTTTACGCCATCGCTTCCAAGGTAGGGATTCACCGTGGCGAAATCCTCATCAAAAGGCACATAACATTTGCTTCCCACCTGAATCTTTCCCAGATGACCCACCGCATAGGCCGCGGAAGTGGAACCGATGTCCCCGCGCTTAATATCTCCGATAACCACCAGATCTTTGGACTTGCAGTAGTCAATGGTTTTCTTGTATGCCTTCAGGCCTTCGATTCCGAACTGCTCGTACATGGCAATCTGAGGCTTCACGGCGGGAATCAGATCATACGTCTTGTCCACAATCTCCTTATTAAACTGCCAGATAGCCTCCGCCGCGCCTTCCAGGGTCTCGCCGTATTCCTCAAAGGCCTTTTTCTGGATATGCTCCGGGATATAAGAGAGCATCGGGTCAAGGCCTACCACAATGGGGGCTTTCGTCTTCTGAATCTTCGCAATCAGTTTGTTAATCATATTGATATCCTCCTTGGAATTGTTTTCCGTATCTGAAATAACTGTACCCTAAACCGGGCACGCCGTCAAGTTCCGGCTGGCGTAATAACGGACATAAATTCCGTCCTCCCGGTATTCCTCCTCCAGAATCTGCGCGTATCTGCGGATGCGGGCAATGTCACCGGCCTGGGCGTAAGGATAGACCTTCTCCACCAGCACACGGCTCTCTCTCAGATAGTCCTCCAGAAGCTCCTGGAGCTTTAAGAGTCCCTCTCCCGTAGCCGCAGAGATTCCCAGCGTCCGGCTGGCCTTCAAGTCTTTGGGAAGCTCCGCGCCTTCCGTCAGATCCCTCTTATTAAACAGGGTGATCACCGGCTTTCCGGTGATATCCAGCGCCTGCAGCGTCTCATAGACTGTCTCCATCTGCGCATCCATCTGGGGACTGGAGCTGTCCACCACATGCAGGATAAAGTCCGCGTACCTGGCTTCCTCCAGGGTACTTTTGAATGCCTCCACCAGATGGTGCGGAAGCTTTCGAATGAATCCTACCGTATCTGTCAGCAGCAGTTCCTGGCCGCCAGGCAGCTTCATGCGCCGGGTGGTGGGGTCCAGTGTGGCGAAGAGCTTATCCTGGGCGAGGATGCCTGCTCCGGTCAGCGCGTTCATAAGCGTAGATTTTCCGGCGTTTGTATAACCCACCACAGCCGCCACGGGCACCGCGCGCTCCAGCCTCTGCTTTCTCGCCGTATCCCGGTGCAGCTGCATCTGCTTCAATTCCCTGTTCAGCCTTGCCAGACGGCTTTTGATCAGTCTCCGGTCTGTCTCCAGTTTTTTCTCTCCCGGTCCTCTCGTTCCAATGCCGCCTCCCAGACGGGAAAGGGATTTTCCCAGGCCGGACAGGCGGGCAAGCCGGTACCCCAGCTGGGCCATTTCCACCTGAAGCTTTCCTTCTCTTGTAGTGGCATGCTTCGCGAAAATGTCCAGAATCACCAGCGTGCGGTCCATGACCTTCAGCTCCAGCTCTTTCTCCAGGCCGTGGAGCTGGGCAGGAGAAAGCTCGTCGTCGCAGATCACGCCGTCTGCCCCCAGCTCTTCTGCCAGAAGGCGCACTTCTTCTATCTTTCCTTTTCCAATATAGGTGCCGGGGTGAGCCGCTTCCCGGTTCTGAATGACTCTTCCCAGGACCACCGCTCCCGCCGTGTCAGCCAGCTCTCCCAGTTCATCCAGGGAGGCTTCCATATCCTCATCCTGCGTGCTTACGCCGATCAGAAGGACCTTTTCCTCCTGTTCCTGATTTTCATAGAAATCTGCCAAGATCGTTCTCCATTTCTGTCTCTTGAATGACTGCTGTTTTTCAGGTTATTTTCGGGGTTCTCCGGCATCTTCCCTTTCCCAGTATGCCCTGTTCATGGTACAGCGAAGTACCAGGCCGCGGGGAAGCCTCCGGTATGCCTTTCCCAGCCGGTATCCCAGATATTTGCAGCCGCTCTGCCAGACAAGGACCGCAATCAGCCAGGGCTTCCCGATCTGCAGGCAGTGGGCTGCCGTCTTTTTCACCAGGCGGATTCCCTCCCCCTCGGAGGCCACGCCCCCGAAAATCTCCGGGTGCTCCGCCTGGGACACTGCCAGATCAAAGTTCCGGTGAAACTGTTCTCTGCCGCTGTAATTGTGGGAATGAATCACCTCCGCGTCCGCCGCATAAGCGATGGCATAGCCGCTCTGAATCAGTCCGCCCGCATAGATCATATCCTCGTTGAAAATCGTTCTGCGGGGAAAGCCGCCCTGGGCCAGATAAGTCTCACGCTCATACATGGCGCAGACATTGGAGCAGAAAAAGGTCTTGATGCCCAGCTCCGGCAGGTCTGCCGCCGTCTTGATCCGGCTTTTCTCCGGATAATTAAAGTTCCGGGTATACCGTTCCAGCTCCCTGCAGTCCTCTTTGGGCAGCTGTCTGGCATAGGCCGCCTTCACCCTTTTATCCCCGAAAGCCGCCGCAAGCCTTTCCACCAGATGAGCGTCTGCCGGAAGGGCGTCCTGAGTCAGAAACAGCAGATAATCCGCCTCAGAAAGCCTTGCCGCGCGGTCCCGGGTCCCTCCGTGATCAAATTCATTTTTTTCCAGGGATACCACCTGGATTTCGGGCCGGTCCGCAAGCAGCTTCTCCACATCCACCTGGGACCGGGTATTCATCACAAGGATTTTGCTCATGGGAAGCGTCTGTCTCTCCAGCCGGTCTATCAGCTCCAGAAATTCGGCTCCGGGCCGGTATGCCGGGATAATCACATCGATCTTCATGTTATTCTCCACTCGGTAAAAATGGACGAGGCAAATCCTTCCCCGTCCATTTTGTTTCTTCTATCTCTGTCTTTTCAGGGTCCGCTTTCCGGCGGGCCTGCCTGACAGTCCTTATTCACTGCTGCTGTCTGTCTCCTGCGCCGTCACTCCTGTGTCCGCGATAATCTTATCGTTGATCTCAAGTACAGTCGGTGAGGGATAGTAATCGTCCTCATCAAACAGGAACTTATGCAGCTCCGTCACATTTGCCACCAGATCCGCAGGAACTACCACCTGCTGGCCGTCCATTCTCGCGTCCGAGCGGTAACTTGGGAAACCGCTGCTCTCGCCCAGCTCATAAGACATCATGCTGGCCGCCATGCCAATCAGAGTCGTCTGCGGAATATTCGTAGCTATCAGCGGGAATACCTCATCGATAATGGAATTGATCGTACCAAGCCCCGCTGACTTGGCTTTTTCCACAATCTGCTCAATCACCCGGCGCTGGCGCTCCGTTCTCTCAAAATCGTTGTTTCCTACCTTACGGATACGGCAGTAAGCCGTAGCCTGCACGCCGTACAGAGTCTGAAGTCCCGGCTCTGTAATAAAATCGTTGTAGGGATTAATGGAGTCATCCTCTGCTTTCTCAGCGATCTCGGTTGTCTCGTACATGTAACCGTTGATAGCGTCGATCTCTTCCTCTTTGACGTCGATCTCCACGCCGCCCAGCAGATCCACCGTCTTAATCAGGGCGGTAAAATCTATACTCACATAATACTTGATATTCAAATCCAGGTTTGTATTCAGCATCTCCATGGCCTGCTTGGGGCCGCCTTTGGAATAAGCCGCGTTACACTTTCCGTAAGTATCGTCCGCCCGGTTCAGATAGGTATCCCGGTAAACGGACATCAGACGCACTTCCTTCGTCTCATTGTTGATACTGGCGATGATGATGGTATCGCTCAGCTCTCCCTCTCCAAGACTTCCCGGAGTTCTGGAGCCAAGGCCAAAAAGGGCGATATTCGTATACCCCTTCAGAAGCTCTGCCGTATTCGCGTCCATATCCTCATTCTGGCCCACCTCATCGGGATCAACTCCCAGGTTCTGGAGCTTTCCAATCTTGCTCAGACCGAAGACGCAGACGCCAAGCACCAGAATCAGCACAAATTCCACAGCCAGCATCGCAATCAGTTTTCTTTTCCGCTTTGCTTTCTTGATCTTTTTCTGCTCCTTGCGGCTCAGTTTATATTCGCCGTACTCATCTCTTTCTCTGTGAGTTCCGCGTTCCCGCCGGCTTTCGTTTCCCGTTTTCTTTCTTCTCGCATTTCTGCTTTTCGTATTGGTTGTCATAACATAACCCTTTCTGTTTCCCAACATTTAATAGGCGTTCTTGTTAATGAAGCCTTTGAAAATTGTCAGAAATAAGATTTTTATATCAAACCCCAGCGTCCAGTTCTCAATGTAATAAAGGTCATATTCTATCCTCTTACGGATGGAAGTATTTCCACGGTAACCGTTGATCTGTGCCCAGCCGGTCATGCCCGGACGCACCTGGTGTTTAATCATATAACGCGGGATCTCCTCCCGGAACTTTTCCACAAAAAACGGACGCTCCGGACGCGGTCCTACCAGACTCATATCCCCTTTTAAAATATTGAAAAGCTGCGGAAGCTCATCAATGCTGGTCTTCCGTATGATTTTTCCTACTTTTGTAACTCTCGGATCTCCCGGAACTGTCCAGGCGCCTCTCTCTTTCTTTGGAGACTGCACATCCATGGAGCGGAACTTGTACATCCGAAATGTCCTGTTATGAAGTCCTACCCTTTCCTGTGTATAAATCAGCGGGCCCGGAGAAGTCAGTTTGATGGCGATGGCCGTCACCAGCATCACAGGCGAAAAGATAATAATCGCGCATACCGCCCCTGCCAGATCCATGGAGCGCTTCATAAACGCGTTAAAGGTATTGGTCAGCGGCACATGACGGATATTGATCACCGGAAGGCCCATCAAATCCTCCGTATAAGGACGGGTAGGAATGATATTATTGTAATCAGGAATAAACTTTGTATGCACACCGGATTTTTCACAAACCGCTACGATATGCTCCAGCTTGGAATACTCACTTAAGCCCAGAGTAATCGCGATCTCATCCGGCTTCGCGGTCTCCAGAACTCCGGCAATCTCTTCCGTCCTTCCAAAGACCTCCACACCCCGGTATTTCATGCCGCACTGGACATTGTCATCCAGGATGCCCATGATATCGTAGCCCCATTCGGGATTGGCCTTGATCCGGTCAATGTATTCCTCAGCCGCCCGGCTGTAGCCCACCAGAATCATATGCTTCTGATTGAAGCCTTTCTGGCGGATATGCTGAAGCACCAGACGGATAAAATTGCGGAACAGGCATTCCAGCGTGATATTGGCAAGATAAAACCATACCAGCATCATACGGGAATAGTTGTTCGTAAATTCCACATTTTCCCTGAACAGGAACATGGCTGTCATAAACAGCACAATACCGATGGTGTTGGCCTGTACGATCTTTTCGACCTCTACCCGCTTCCTGCGGACGCTCTTTGTGGCATACAGGCCAAAAGCCGCGTACAGTATCAGATAGAGCGGAATCAGGAAGGGCAGCATGCTCATGTAATGCTGGAACAGAAAACCCGATATTCCACCCAGCATCTCAAACTGTATCGCCCATGCCAGGATATAGGCCGCCGCAATAATAAACGCGTCTATCACCACATGCAGCCGGTTAAAATGACGCTGGTTGTCCTTAATCACACTCTCTCACCCAAATCTCTTAACAACATTGATCCATAATTCTAACTGGATTTTAACATAGCAGGGCAGGTTTTTACAACTGAACTTTACCCTGGTGCCTTTTCCACACATGCGAACCCCCTCCAGAAGTCCCCGGGCATAGATGCCGCCCAGGCCCTTTCTGAGGAAAAATAGAAATTTCACTCCAAAGCCTGCCAGCAGAAACGGCAGATTCATAAGGAGCTGAAGAAAAGGCATATTTTTCCATATCAGATAAACATTATTGCGGGAGCTTAAGGTTACTTTGAATTCATTATACCTTGACCCGCTTGTGCCGCTTCCCGCGTGGAGAACTTTTGCCGCCGGGACATACAGATTCCTCCAGCCCGCGATCCGGGCTCTCCAGCCTACATCGATATCTTCCAGGTAGGCAAAATGGGCTTCGTCAAAATAACCGATTTCTTCAAATACGTGTTTCCGGTAAACTGCCGCCCCCGCGCAGGCCGCAAAAATTCTTCCCGGTTTCTCATAGTATTCCACCGGACGGTCCTTTCCTCTCGCGTAAGCCCAGCCAAGAGCGCAGTAAAAATTTCCTGCGTCGTCTGTCTTCTCCGGGTCATGAAGAGAAATCAGCTGCGCCTGTGCGGAAAAAGCGCGGCTGTCCGCCTCAAGCGCTTCCGCCAGGGCTTTCGTAAATCCGGGAAGCACCTCGGTGTCGTTATTCAAAAGAATCACATAAGGCCGCAAAGACGCCCGGATTCCTTCATTAACCGCCCTTGGGAAACCATAATTCTGGTCAAGGGCAATCAGGCGCACCTCCGGAAAACGCTCCTGTACAAGCTCTCTGCTTCCGTCAGAGGAGCCGTTATCCACCACCAGAATCTCCGACCGGGGCGCGTCTGCAAGCAGAGCTTTCAGGCATGTCTCAAGAAAGGCCATTCCATTGTAATTGGGTATCACCACGGATACCTTCTCACCTGCGTTCATACATCACCGCCCACGGCTCATAATAAATATGATACCCTTTTTCCTTCAGCTGTCTGCACAGCTCCGGAACCGATACAGTCTCACGTTCTCCCAGCAGTTCTCTTCGAATCAGAAAACAGTCTGTGGGAGCCTCCAGCTCCTGCTGAAGCAGGGCTCTGTGAAAATAGCCGGAATATCCCGCTTTCAGCCCTTCCATTCCCTGCGCAAACGGATCATGGACGCCGGCCATGCGGATATCGCACCGCAGCCTCTTATCCTTTCCATACACCCGCGCGCAGGCCATTCCCGCGTCCTGCCTTTCCAGGCAGGCCAGCAGCTGCTTCCAGAAGCCTTTATTTATCTTTGCCCTGCGGACACGGGTAAAAAGCACATAATCTTCCTTTCCCAAAATTGTTACAGAATTATTACATGCCTTATCATAATATACAACGTTTACACCCGTTTGTCCATCAAAATTTTCAAAAGATTTTATTAATAATTCTAAACTTTCCGGGTAGCAGACCCTGAAAAATCCATAATTTTCCGTATTCAGGACTTTCCCGGGCGTGCCCATTCTCTCCAGATGGGCTGCCACAGCTCTTTTTCCGGACTCAAACGCATAGAGCTTGCTCTCCGGATTTCCGGCTGTGGAGGAGGCATGACAGCGCCAGGAATATAATACCCGGGGCACATGGAGGATTTTGTCCGCCTTCTCCGTACAGCGGAAGATAAAATCATGATCCTGAGCCCCGTCGAATTCCTGGCGGAACCCTCCGGCTTCCAGCGCGATCTCCCGCTTCACCACAAAGAAATGGCAGATGTAATTATTGCTCCTTAAGTATTCCCCGTTAAAATCAGGCTTGAAGTGAGGCTGGAAATGGCAGTTCCTCTCCGGGTCCAGCTTATCCTCATCCGTATACACTGCGTCTGCCGGTTCTCCGTCATTTAAGGCCCGCACGATCTCAAAAAGGGCCCCTGGAAGAAGCAGATCATCGTGATCCAGAAGGCCCACGTAGGCCCCGGACGCTTCCCCGAGGGCCGCGTTTGTATTTCCTGAAATTCCAAGATTTTCGTCCAGCTTCCGGTAGCGCACCCGGCTGTCTTTCCGGGCATACGCTTCCGCAATCCGCTTCACCCCGTCCGACGGGCTTCCATCCGCGATGCACAGCTCCAGTCTGCCGTAGCTCTGTTGCAGCGCAGAATCTATCATCTGGCGCAGAAAAAGCTCCGGCGTCTCGTAAGCCGGCACAAGGATGCTGATCAGGGGAGAGAACGCAAATTCCACGCTCCGCTGCCTTTCCGTCTCTTCCCTGTCAGGAAGCTGTCCCAGAAGCCAGTCCTCATATCCCGCTTCCGCCCGGTTTCTGTCTCTTCTCTCTTTCACCTTCCGGTAAAGACGCAGTACGCCATACCGCCTCACAAAGCGCCAGCCGCGCCCGAAGAGTCCGATCAGTTTTCCCATGAAGCGCTCCTAGAAGGTCACTTCGCCGTCGTGGGCGATGAGAGACGCGGACTGCACAGTGTCAAGAGCGCAGACTTCCTTGACGAACGCACTCTCATCCTTTACCTTTACTTCCACAATCATATCCATGCCGCCGCCTGTGAGATTGCGGGATCTCACCTTGTAGAAACGGCTGTATTTCCTGGTGATATCCAGCACCCGGGACTCCTGATCCGCGTCGGCAAGATTCACCACCAGCATCATAGGCGCCCTGGAAGCCGGAATATTCTCCAGAACAAGGACGAGCACCGTCACCACAAGGCAGGTCAGAAGGGCTACTTCATAAAGGCCGGCGCCGCAGATGATTCCGATACTGATAGACCAGAAAAGAAATACCAGATCCATCGGGTCCTTGATGGCCGTACGGAAACGCACAATAGACAGAGCGCCGACCATACCAAGGGAAATCACCAGGTTGGACTGCATGGCCAGAATGATCGCCGCCGTGATCACGGAAATCGCCGCCAGGGATACATTAAATCCCTTTGAATAGAAGGATTTCCGGGTCATCAGCCGGTAGATCAGGAAGATATAACAGGCAAGAACGCAGGTCACCACAAAGGTAGCCATAATCCGTCCGGCCGAAATATCCATGCTTGTGAACCCTTCCAGAACCGAATTTTTAAACATGTCTTGAAAACTCATTTAGTGTTCCTCCATTTTTTATATATGAATACACGCCGCGCCGGGCGCAGCCGTTATTCTCTCTGTATCTCCCATCTGCGTTCCCGCCGCTTCTTAAGCCCGCGTTCCGGAAAGGGAATATCTTCTGCAGAGATAATATTTGGAAAAAGTGGTCTGCCTCAGACGGGACAGCTGCAGGTTCCTGCACAGATAATCCGGTAGAAATTCATCGTATTTCACCTCAAGAATCTGTCTGCCCGCCGGCATAATCGGCCTTCCCGGAATTCTTTTTTCCAGAAAAGACTGCACCGCGTCCGAGGAGCGGATATTGCGGTCAAAGGTCACCCGGGTATTTCCCAGCTTCTCCACAAAAGGCGTCCTGTCATACTCTACAATCACCTTCGGGCGCATCAGTCTCGTGCGCATCAGAAGATTCAGCTTCTGCAGCACCGGAGGATAAGCCGGGTCTGCCGGAAGAGGCCGGCCGGCCATCAGCTCCCGGCACTGCTGCTCCGAGAGAAGGCAGGAAAGCTTCTGGGTCATGCTGTGTTCCTTTCGTTTCAGCTCCAGACTGATACGGCCCGGATCGGCATTGTAAATCCGGATGCGGAATTTTTCTCTCGGATCGGTGCCTATCTCGTTTTCGTTATAGCAGCTGTTGTAATAATCATCAAAATACAGGCTGCGGATCTGATAGGTCCCGTCAGCCCCCGCATGTCTGTCCGGGGAAATCAGATGACCTATCCTGTTTTCCAGAAGCGCCAGCTGGGCCTCTGACACCATATATTTGATCTCATTCCGGTAATCCATAGCTCTTCCTTTCCCTGGGGCTTTACTCATATCCCAGCCCCATATATTCCTCCAGGTTTCCGTCAAAATAGTAATCCAGGATTTTCATGCGGTACAGGGCCATCCGGACGAACAGTTCGTAATCCTGTCCCGAATTGCTGTCCGGCCAGCGCTCCGCGTCACGCTCCAGCGCCCCCGAATCCCGTACCTGATGAATCAGTCCGTCGATCTCCTCTGTAAGACTCTCATCCGAAAGCACTCCCTGACGCAGTTCTTTCCACCTTTCAGACACATAATCACAGGAACCGTCCACATCAAGCTCAATGAGCCGGTCTCCGAAGCTCCAGTTGATTCGCTCTGAATAGAGCGCAGTGAAAAGCCCCACATCCCATACGTTATCCCCGGTTCCTTCGCTGAGAGCGTCTCCCCAGGTAATATCCATATCCCAGGGGGCAAAATAAACCACCTGACGGTTCCCCCTGTTTTTTGCCACATAATACATGTTTTTCCCACGGTTGTCAATTCCAAGAACCGCCTGAAGGTAAATCCAGATATCCAGAGCCCCTTCCCTGTCCGTAAGCTCAGAAGCCGCTGCCGCAAAAGCTTCATCGTCAGACAGATCCCGCAGCTCCAGGTAAGACAAAAGCGGCTCCCAGGAAGTCCTGTCTATCACTGTATGGCTGCCCTTCAGTTCAAAGCCGGAAAGGGTCTCTCCGTAAGCCTCCTGATTCAGCAGTTCTTCCGTAGACACATCCTGAGGCGTCACAGACTTATAGGAATATTCCTCCTGGCCGCCCTCCCCTTCCTTCGTCCGGTCCAGCTGTTTGGAATCCACCGGTTCCATCAGCACATAAAGTCCCCAGTACTCATGATTGAAAAAGACTTCCACATAAGTCATCCTTGTGCCAAAATACGCTTCCGGGAACTCCTCCTGATAAGCTCCTATTTCCGCCCAGATATCCGCGCTCAGCTTGTCACGGATTTTGGAGGAATCGCTGTACATGGCATTGAGCAGCCATTCATCATCATTTCGAAGTCCGAACAGGGATTTTTTATCCTCCACAATCTCCCCGTTCTTATTCTGCTTTTTCAGGCTCAGCTTATATCCCTTTTTCTCATAGGTGCGGCTGGTATTTCCCCTGATATTTGCTTCCAGGATACTCGAAGAGGTCCAGTCCACTTTTGTGCTGCTGTCCCAGAAATAGGCGCTTCCGCCAAAGATTTCCGCGTCCGCGTCCGCTTCTGTCTCAATGGAAACCACTGAAAGACCCGTAACCGTCAGCCAGCATTCCTGATATTCTCCGTCCCGCACCGCATAGAAACGAAATTTTGTGCCGTTTTTTATGGCCTCCTGCTTATCCGCGCCGGTAAAATCTTCCTCAAAAATCAGGCTTACGCCGGACGCGAGACTGGTAAGCTGCCCGCTCTCCCATATATCAGTCTCCATATTCAGGGGCAGGTAGAAGGTAGACGTATTCCGGTCATAGGGCAGCTGCTCGCCGGAAAAAGCCAGTTCCGTGAAAAAGGGCTCCGCCGCCTGCGAATGAGTCGCCAGAAGCCGCGAAATCTCCTCTTCCGTTCCCTCCTGAAACGCGATAGGACCCTTCCATAACGGCCACAGGAACAGGAAAGCCAGACTACACGCCAGCAGTATCAAATTCAGCAAAAGAGCTCTCCGTTTCCTCACTCTACATATTCCTCCAAATCCAGATAGGCAAGCGGGTCCGTAAGCTGTTCGTCCAGAAAGGCCATCCGCTCAAGGACCAGCTCCTTCAGGCTTTCGTAATCATCGTTGTGTCCGCCGTTCACCCACAGAGCCTCATCCCGGGAAAAGGCGCCGGAATCCACCACCTGGCGGGCATACGCGTCGATATGTTCCGTCAGCCATTCATCGGAATATACCGTCTCCCGGAGCTCTTTCCACCTTTCCTTCACCTTTTCCCGGGCATTATCCACATCAAGCTGTATCAGCCGGTCGCCCAGCTTCCAGGCAATCCGCATAGTCAGAATCTCTTCCGAAAACCGGGTCCGGTTTCCCGCGTCAAAATCATGCACATTTCCCCAGGTATAATCCATGTCCCAGGGCATAAACCGTATCCGGTACTGTCCGTCTTCCCAGACAGTTGGATAGAAAATGTTTCTTTCTATATTATCCATGCCGATGACCGCCTGCAGATACAGCCAGACATCCAGCGCATTATCCACATCGATCAGATTTCCTATCTCAGCTTTAAAATCCGAATCATCGCCTTCCAGATAAGCCCGGTAGGCCTCCAGTATCTCAAAATCCTCTTCCGTCTGCTCCGTCCAGCTGCCTTTCAGCTCAAAGACACCCGCGTCCTTCTGCTTGTACAGATATTCCACCGGCTGCGCCTCGCCTTCCCCGGTCAGGTCCAGCTGCTTGTAATCCACAGGCTCCATCAATCCGTAGATTCCCCAGTACTCTCCGTTCTGAAACACCTCTATATATTCCATATGATACCCGTAGAAGCCTTCCCCGTCAATCTCCAGGGATCCGGATTCATTCCAGATATCCAGGGACAGCTTGTCCCTCACCTTTGTATCCTCACTGTACATGGCATACAAAAGCCACTCATTATCACTTCTCATTCCCAGGAACGAGACATCATTCTTACGGAGAGCTCCGCTTCCGGTCTGATTCTTCTTGTACAGCGTGATTTTATAGGATTTCTTCGGATTCAGCCGGCTGCTTCCTCCCCGGATATGCCCGCTCATAACACTTTCCGTCACCCAGTCCTTCTTAGAATCCGCCTCGTAAAAGCGGAGAGTGCCGTAAATCTCATCATAGCGAATCTCAGCGCCCGTATCTGTATCCAGCGTCACTATCGAAAGTCCTGAAAAAACCACAGCATATTCCCGGTACACATCTTCGCTTACCGCCAGCAGGCGGTAGCTCTTTCCTGTCCGGACAGCCTCCTGCTTCTCATCCTCCATGGGATTATCCAGAAGATAAACTTTCACTCCGCCGCCTTCCGCCAGGAAAGTGCCGGTCTCCCAGTCTTCCTCGTCCATATCCACCGGAAGATAAAAGGTGCCGCTGGGCCTGTCGCAGGGCAGTTCCTCTCCCGCAAATATCAGCCCCTGGAGAAGCTCCTCCTCCGTGGCCGTCCGCCCCTCCTTAAGCGCCTCCGCTTCCTGCTCTGTAACCGCCTGACTCCCCATATCCGCCTCTTCCAGCGGGAAAACCACCAGTCTGAGATATCCGCAGACAAGCAGAAGCAGTCCGATTGCAAGCGCTGTCCTTCTATTCCGCATATCCGCTCCTTTCTCTATCCGAAAGTTCTCTATCAGAAAGATCAGTGCTTCTCAATAAAGATTTTTCTCGTAATGAAATTATAAACCATTACCACTGCCGTTGCAAAGATCTTCACAATCATGTAAGCATAACGCGCAAACGCTGACAGCATCTGGCTCTGCAGCATCAGTCCTTCCAGCCAGTCTGTTCCCAGCCACATAATAAGCTGGTTGATGCCAAGCCCGATCAGGCTCAGGATTACAAAAATGATAAACTGGGCCGCCTTGTTGGCTTCCTTGTCCGCGTCAAACACCACGGTAATGCTTAAAATATAGTTTACAATTGTCGAGATCGTGTAGGAACAGCCGCTGGAAATCAGCGACGGAATCCCCGCCAGTTCTGTCAGTCCGACCATGATGAAATAGTCGATGAAAAAGCAGAGGAAGCCCACGGCTCCGAATTTGATGATTTGTGCGAGTAATTTTTTCATAATTTTCTCCGTTTTCTTTTGAACCGCAGATGAATCTGCCAATATATCTATAAATTGAAAATCACAATACCAGCGATGATCACCACAAGCCCCAGAAATTTTCTTTTTCCAATTTTCTCCTTCAAAATAAAGTATCCCATTACCGAGACAAACACATAGCCGCTTGCCTCAAGCACCGGCCCCAGAGAAAGAGGCACAAATTTATATGCATACACCGTCAGAAGACTGGAAAGAAAAAACAGGCCGTATGCAAAAATCACTCTGAAATTCAAATACTCATCTATCCACCTGTCATATTTCCGGTCGGCGCTCTTTTTCAGCATAATCTGCGAGATCGAAGCCACCAGCACCGATCCCAGAAAGATTGCAATTCCCATACTATTTCTCCTCTTCCGATACCACCAAAAGAATTCCCGCAATGATGACGGCTGCTCCTATCACATTCATTACTGTGATATGTTCTTTAAACACCAAAACGCCCCATACCACTCCCCAGATTACTGTAACCGCTTTAGACGCGTAGGCAGTAATCAGGGGTAGTCTTTTGATGACCTGCTGCCATCCAAGCGCGTAGAGAGCCAGAATAAAAAGCACCCCTCCATAATACAGGACATACTCTCTGGATAAAAACGGCTGTCCTGCCGCCATTTTTGAGAAGATTCCACTCAGGGAATAAATCAGCAGAAGAAGCTGCAGTCCAAGAAAGGTCATTTTTTCGCTTTTAGTCAGTTTTTTCATCGCTGCCTCCGATTGTCTCCCGTATCACATACTGCGGCGCATTATTGATACTGATATAGATTCTTCCGATATATTCCCCTATAATTCCAAGCAAAACCATAATAATTCCGCCTATAAACAGAATCACGGTAATCAGAGAACTGTAGCCAAGCACTGTCGTATATCCAAGCAGTTTGCGCAGCACCATAACTACGCCATAGATAAAGCCTGCCGCTGCGCACAAAAATCCTACCACTGTAGCCAGCCGGAGAGGCTTGACCGAAAAAGCGGTGAAACCGTTAAACCACAGGCCAAGAAGCTTCCCCAGAGAATACCCGGATTTTCCTTCCATTCTCGCCCGGTGGTGTACTGGCACATTCGCTATATTCTTTGTACTTCTCAAAACCAATCCGCCTACATACGGATAAGAATTTCTGTACCGCAGCATCTCTTCAATGATAAATCTTCTCGCCGCGTAATAGCTGGTACATTTCAGTTCCCGGGGCTTTCCCAGAAGCACCTCTATCATTTTCTCATTGACCCAGCTTCCGAAGATTCGGAAATGGGACTGCTTGATCTCCGGATAACATCCGTATACCACGTCATATCCTTCTTTGATTTTATCGATCAGAAGAAAAGCCTCGTCCGCCGGCGTCTGTCCGTCGTCATCCAGTGAAACCACAATATCGCCGCTGCAGCTTCTGTATCCCGCCATCAGCGCGGCGTGCTGTCCAAAGTTGCGGGCCAAGGAAATTCCCTTCATATTGCCGTATGTCTTTACAAGCTTTTGTATCACTCCCCAGACCTGATCCGGAGAATTGTCATTAACCAGAACAATCTCATAGCTGCATTCCGGCCTCTGCGCCATCGTAGTCCTCAGCTCATCCACAACTTTCTCTATGGTATGCTCTGAGCCATAACATGGTATTACAAACGATACGTCCATTTTTTTCTCTCCTTCACCGATCTATCCGACCGGAATAAAAAAAGTGCTTATGTAATAAATCCCTATAAACAGCTGCAGCGCAAAAATCACCCAGCCGCCCAGGACAAAGATTCGGTCCTTCAGATTCTGATAGTCATATTCCCGGTTGCGCTTCAAAAAATACCGGAATGTCATTACATACACCAGAAACGTCGCCAGCACATATCCCCAGCCAAAGTTCCCGTGATAGCGCCGGTAGCCTGTCTCCGCCAGCGCCGCCGCCTCCAGAAAACCGGCAAACCACATAAAAAACGTCACCTGCATATCCCGCTCTTTCATAATACGCAGATTGGTCAGAATAATATAAAGCGGGAACAGGTATCCCAAAAGCATGGAAAAGGGGATGCTGGGAGAAGACGCTCCCATAACATCAAACCAGGCAATTTCAATCCCGCCCTCTGCTGAGCTGGATGTGCCAAAGGATACAATCATCTGCCACAGCATTACACAGACGCACGGTACAAATGCAGAGGCCGTCTGAAAACAGAAGCCAAATGCTTTTCCTCTGGTTCGAATCAGAAGAATAAGCAGATAAACTGCCAGTCCCGGGACAGCAATCTGAACGAAGCTCGGTTTGGCCAGGTTGCAAAGCACCAGACACACCGCCAGCAGAAGCCAGGTCTTGGCACTGAGCTTTTTCTGCTCCTCTTCATACTCCTTTAAAACTCTCAGAATCAGCAGAAAAGCCAGAAAAGCAAAGGGTCTGACACAAATCGTAGTAGGGTTGTGCCAGATATTCGGTGTCACCTGGCCATTGTATACATCAGGATTGTACCATGGAATATAAAAGGGCCCCACAAGGAGTAAAAACCAGGTGAGCGCTGCAATCCCCAGGCGTTCTTCTTTACACTCCTTTGCCAGATAAGAAAATACCAGCACGTAAGTGAAAGCATTTAAAAGACCTCCTGCAATCGCAGATGCCTCATAAGCCGGAGCTCCAGACAATTTCATAATTCCGGCCACCAAAAAGGCCCAAAAAGGATATCCGATTTCCTTCAATACAGGTCCAAGCCCGGACTGCAGAAGCAGTTCCGCATTCTCTGCATGTCCCAGATAATCGCTGTATGGATTTCTTACTGCTCCCATAATCACCTGATAGGTAATTACAAAAAGAAATACTGCAAAAAATGTTGCTACAATCAGGCTTCTTTTTTCATTCTTCATAGCTGCGCTGCCTCTCATTTTTCAGGACCACAAAATACTCATCTTCCAAAAGGACCTTATGCCCTTCCTCCTCGAGCTTGTTTTTCATCTCTCCAGTATACTCTTCTCCCTGTGTAATAACTGCGTATCCTGCCGTTTTATTGATTTCCAGATCAAGCATATAATTTGAACCGTAACCGGCAGGCAGGGCCAGATATCTGAAATCCACATCTCCATAAGTGGCCACTGTATTTTCCCAGGGTTCCGCGTTTACATCCAGCTCAATCACCTCTGCCAAAGCTGCTTTCTCTTCTTCGATGATATTCTCATTCTGAGAAGCTGCAAACCTTTCATCTGCCATAGAGCTGTAATATCCCCAAACACTTGTAATCTCAAACACTGTCATCAACAGGATAAGAATTTTCAAATTTTCCTTTTTTACAAAGCTCAGATAGATCAGCGCCATAATCAATCCAGTATTGATTCCCCTGCACAATGTCCACTCCTGACCTGTATAAAGCGCACAATATCCTATCAGAAAGCCGGTCATAAAAAATGCCGCCTCATAACAGTAAGATCTGTTCTCTTTGAGCTGCCTTCTTTTTCTTATTAAATCAAACAGCAGAATAAACAGGATTACCAGGTAGTTGATAAAGAACCAGGACAAGACTCCGTAAGTATCCGAGGATACCGAAAGTATGGAAAACAAGTCTGCCGTTCTCAGATTCTGCATAAAGTTTTCCAGGAAAAAGCATAGACCATGATAAATTCCATTTTCTGAAATCTGTTTGAAAATAGTTGTAATAGTGGAATCAACATAAGGCGCGCAGACGCTTGTTACCAGCCTGTTTGCAATAACTGTTACAACACCGGTAACAGCTGTAATTGCCACGATTTTCCCTGAAAATAACAAAATCTGCTTTTTTCTATCTGCATTGTCAAACTGTACTTTCCTGAAAATATACCAGCAATACACCGGAACTACAAGTACAAAAACCAGATACACCTGGATTGCATAAAAAAGGAACAGCGCAAAGGCTATACATCCGCACAATTCCCTTCTGGAAAAACGCTTTTTTTCTCTTGTACAGCGCTCCAGCCATAGCAATGCCCCTGTCAAAATAACAGCCAGAGAATATCGCAGTCCTTCCGACATAGAAGTCAGGGAGTATCCGATAGTAATAAAGCTGCAGCTGTATAACAAAATTAACCACAGGGTCTGTGTAACAGAAGGCCTCGTCATAATAACTAACAGCAGCATCGCCAGACACAGAAAGAAAATATTTGCCAAAGCCATTGACGAAAGTCCCCAGCCGAATATTTTCCCAAAAGCCGCATAAGGCAGCAGCGGCGCAATCCCCCAGGCTCCCCAGGTACCTATCTGGGCATGCGTGCCATTATACCCATAATACCCCAGAGGCTTCCCATATTCAATCACTGCGGCTACCTGATTGTACCATCCAATTTCATCGTTCCAGACAGGCTGCAGAATAGACAATTCAAATTTAAATCCATTACAAAACAGAATGCATAAAACCCACAAAAAGGGAAGCAGGACTAAAACAGCATATAATGCTGTCTGCAGTTTTTTATGCCTCATATCACAATTCCTTCCATTTATGAAATATGGATAGTTCTGGTCAGCCTCTCATACAGATTATATCCATCCCAGATCAGATCAAAATCCATGGTTTTTCCCACCGGAACGATACGGTCAATGCCGCGGACTCCTGTCTTCAAAAGCGGCAGAAACATCTGCGGATCACCGATGTAGGAAACCGTCTGGCAGTGAGTGTCATCGCAGACAGCTTTTAAATCGCAGATATCCTGACAGTCATATTCATAAAAATATCCGGAATCTCCCCGGAAATCCATCAATCCTTCGAAAAGATGGTCCAGGGAAATCCTGACAAGCCGGTTATCGCCGCAGGATATCATATGTGTGCCTTCCTGGGCTGCCGCTGCCAGAAAAGCATTTGTCAGCTTGTTGACTCCCTGAATGGACTGAAATTCGTACTTTTTCTGAACTCTCTCCAGAAGAAGGCTCCAGAAACGTTCCTTGGCCCGGGCAGTCTGGGAACCGCACCAGACTACAAGCCTTGGACTGGTACAGGCATTCTGGTCCGTCAGATAAGTATCGTTATAAAAATCATCCGCAATCCTCGGCTGATTATCCGCTGCCAGATAGGCGTCGCTGTCAATTACCGCCAGAGAATATCTGTCCGCAAAAGTAATTTCCGATGCTCTGGGGCCAAGCGGTGATTTTCTCAGCTCTGCGATTGTACGGTCGCCGCCCCAGACAATCCGGGTATCCGCAATAGAAGAAAGCGCGTCATTGATTCTCTGCTCTCTCCCGTAACGCACAAAACAGATGTAGGGCCGGCAGGCCGGGTACTGTTCCAGAGCCATATTTACCGCTTTGTTGATAATGGAAATCTGCGGAAAATCTTTAGACGGAATGCGGACCACATTGGCGTTCCCCGTCATAAAACCTGCCGCAAAGGAATAGGCATAATTAACCGCCACATTGGACGGAGCAATGTGGAAAGCCACTCCTCTTCCCAGGTGTATACAGTTCTCTTCTGCCTGGAAACGCTCTGCCAGCTTTTTCACTGACGATCTGCGAATCCAGAAGGCAAAGGTTACCACATCCGGATACAGCTTTGCTTCCGGCATGGAAAGAAGTGTTTTGGACAGGAAATTCAGAAACTCTTCAATTTCTCCGCAAAAAGGTTCCCTCGCTTCCACTTCCGGCATGTGTGCAAGAATCTCTTCACTGCCTGCCAGGTATTGAATTCCCTGCAAATTTTCTTTATCTAAACTTTTCTGCATAGGTATCGCTGCACCCCCGTATCTCAGCATTTTTGAGCCTGCCGATTACTTTGAAATATTTTCCTTTTCTGCCGCAGGGGCAGTCATCCTCTCCAAGCACCACTCCCTCATCCTCTGTGAGAAGCGAATGTCCCGGATAGGATTCCGGAAGGGTGGAAACCACCTGAATGATTCCCTTTTCCCCCATTTCACATTCTGCAAAATCCAGCGGCCGTCTTACAATCACATCAGAAAAATTGCTCGCATGAAGATGTCCGCACTCACATTCCATGTAAATGCAGCCTGTCTGCTCTACCATGCCGTAATAATCGTGTACATGGCGGAGACCACAGACCTCCTGCAGGCGCTGCCCGAATTCCTGCGGACTGACAGCTTCGTTTATCAGCTTTTTCCAGCCGCCGCCATGAATCAGGACTCCCTCCGACAGATCGAAAGTAATGCCTTCCTCTTTCAGGCGCACCAGCTCCTTATAAAAATGCTGCCAGATCATAAATGTAAAGCCAAAAAGAAAAATTCTCTGGCCCTGATACTTCTCAAGAAAAGCCTTCAAACCATCCACATCCAGCTTCATATCATCATCCAGCGCGTAGATTCGTTTTGCGCCGAAAATGGAAAATCCCAGAATCCCGGCTCCCCGGGCGGAAAACATCTGACGGTTTTTTACCACGGATGGACAGTCCAGAATAATCATGGGCATTCTGCTGCTTCCTGTAAAATCAGAAACGATTTTTACCATAACCTTCTGCTGATTTGCGGAGGTTACCCGATCCAGATAGATTTTCGAGACGGCCTGTCCGGTCGTTCCCGAAGAGGTCATGGTCTTTACCACCTCTTCCTTCGGAACGCTTCGCAGTTCCAGTTCTTTAAAGAGGCGCACCGGAAGAAACGGCAGCTCTTTATAGCTGCAAAGCTTCTGGCTGTCATAGCCTGCGCTTTCCAGCATGTTTCTGTACTGGGGGCAGCTTTCTCTATGTTTTTCTGTAAGCTCTCCCAGCCTCTCTGTCAGAAAGCGGCCTTTTTCCTCCTTATCTAAAGAATATGGACTTGTCTGCAGCATGTCTTCAAAATTCATCTTTCTGCTCCCTTACCTTTGATACAGGGCTGTATCTGACTACTTATAATATTTTTCCAGTTCCCTGTAAAGCGTTTTTCCGGCGTCATTTTTCGGAATGCTGTCTACGACAATCACCTTAAATGCCGCCTGGTTCAGTCCGGTCTTCGCAACCACAAACTCTTTCACCTGTTCCCCATAAGCTTCGTCTGTCACAAAGAGGTACATGTGGTCATCCACTCCGGCGCTGGCACATTCCAGATTTTCAAATTTTCCCTTGATCATCCGGTCCACTTCATCCAGGTTTACACGGTTTCCATATATTTTCAGAAATCTCTTTCTGCGTCCGACAATATAATAATAGCCGTCCTCGTCAAACTGCGCCATATCTCCTGTCTGAAGGAAGCCGTTTCTTTCGTCTCCCTTACTCAGATCTTCTCCGCACTCCGCATATCCCAGAGTCACATTTTCCCCTTCATATACCAGTTCCCCGGTTACATGGGGTTCCGTGACCGCTTCTCCATTTACATCAATCAAATGGAACACGCCTCCCGGAATGGCGATGCCCATAGACCCGCATTTTTCCACAGCCTTATCCGCGGGCAGATATCCCATCCGGGCCGTAGCCTCACACTGGCCGTACATGACAATAAAACGCTTGCCCTTCTCCGCCGCATATTCCGCGAATTTCTTGTGGAGTTCCGGAATCAGCTTGCCGCCGGCCTGTGTCATTGTCTTCAGATCCGGAAGGTCCATACGGAAAAATCTCAGCTTATCCAGCATTTCATAGGTATAAGGCACTCCTCCGAAAGAAGTCGCCTTCTGCTCCTTCATAAAGGACCAGAATCCTCTCTCCATCATGGTCTTATCCGTAAGCAGGATTTCTGCGCCCACCAGCAGATGGCTGTTGATAATGGACAGACCATAAGTGTAATTCATAGGCAGCGTGGTGATCGCCCTTTCCTCCTGGTCAAGTTCCAGATATTCCGCGATCTGACGGGTATTTACTTCAATATTTTTATAGCTTTGTCTGACAAACTTGGGACTGCCTGTAGATCCTGACGTGGTAAGAAGCAGACCCAGTTCTTCATAAAGAGGCCAGGACTTTTCATAGTCCGTCTTCAGCAGAGAGTATCCTCTGCTCTGATAAACGCACTGAAATCCGGGGAACTTTTCCGTCATTGCATCAGGCATCCACAGAAATGCCGGATTATACTTTTCCAGAAGCGCCTCCAGCAGTTCCTGATCCAGATGGGCATTCAAAAGAACCGGAACAATTCTGTTCTGTATAAAGCTCACATATCCGATAACAGAGCCTTCCGTATTGCTGCACATGGAAAAAACAAGGCAGCGTTTCCCAATCGCCGACGCGAGCCGCCCTGTCTCTTCTCCCAGTTCTCTGTATGTCAGCTGCGTTCCATCATCAGAACGCAGCGCAGTATTATCCAAAAACTCATTAAAATTCCACATCATATTTTTCACTCAGAATTTCCATTCCCTTTTCAAAAGAGCTGAAATCAATAATGTCATCTGTATCCATCATAATATCAAAAGCATCCTCAAGAGCTGCCACAAGAGACATGTGGCCTACAGAATCCCAGGCTGCGATCCCGGAATACTGAAGTCCCTGTGTCTCTTCCTCCGTAATATCAAAGGTCTCCGTAAAAGCATTTACATATTTTTCTTTATTTGTCATTGCTGTTTTCCTCCTGCAATTTAATCCAACTTTTTATACGCGTCCGTGATTCTGTCCGCAATGTGACGGGCTGACAATTTATGATAGTCCAGCAGCCACGCATAGGTTCCCGCTTTTCCAAAGCTGTCCGGAAGTCCCATCATCTCCAGCCGGGTATCCTTATTGTACCTTGCTTTATATTCAGCCACAGCAGAACCCAGTCCTCCGATGACTGTATGCTCTTCAATTGTCACAACAAGTCTGTGCGAATCGAACACTTCTTCCAGAATCTCCTCATCCAGCGGCTTCACCGTGCTCATATCTATAATTGTACAGGAAATTCCGTCTTTCTGAAGCTTTCTTGTGGCACGAAGAGACTCATACACCATGGTTCCCGTGGCCACAATCGCCACATCCGTTCCCTCTCTGACTTTTGTGGCTCTGCCCAGCCGGAAATCATAATTCTCCTTATACACCGGCTGGTTTCCATTCACACCCGTCAGTCTCAGATATGCCGGTCCTTTATGCTCCAGAAGAGCTTCCACAGCCTTCGCGGTCTCCGTGCAGTCTGCCGGTGATACCACAGTCATATTCGGAATCGTCCTTGCAAGCGCCAGATCTTCCAGTCCGTAATGGGTATTGCCTGCTGTTCCCATGCTCAGTCCGCTGGCGATTCCCACTACCGTCACATTCAGATTCATATACCCCAGATAGGTGCGCAGCACTTCAAAGCACCGCATGGAAGCAAATGGCGCAAAGGATACTGCAAAAACCTGATATCCTGATTTCGCCAGGCCTGCCGCAATGGCAGTCATATTCTGCTCCGCAATTCCTACATTCAGGAACTGATCCGGATGGTTTTTTTCAAAATCTCCCAGGCCTGCGGAATCTGCCACGTCCGCCACAAGCACCATCAAATCCGGATACTCACAGGCCAGCTCGTCCAAAACCAGGCCAAATGTCTTTCTTGAACTTATTCTTGACCAGAGGGCAACGTTTTCCGCCGAAATATCAATCATTTTTCAATTCCTCCATCGCCTGATTATACTGCTCCTGGGTAAGTCCTGCATGATGGTATTTCACCTGATTCTCCATGAAGGAAACGCCCTTTCCTTTTACCGTATCCGCCACAATCATTTTTGGCCTGCCATCCGCCGCAAGTCCGGCAAGGGTCTCATAGACAGCCCGGATATCATGTCCGTTTATCTCAAAGACTTCCCAGCCAAAAGAACGGAAGCTTTCCGCAATATGTGCCTGCGGAACGATTTTTTCCGCTTCCCCATCCAGCTGCAGGTGGTTATTGTCCATAATCGCAATCAGATTGTCCAGACCCAGCTTGGGCGCCTGCATGACGGCTTCCCATACGCTGCCTTCGTTGCATTCTCCGTTGCCAAGCAGGACAAATGTCTTTGCCTGTGTCTCCTTCTTTTTATCCGCCAGCGCCAGACCGATGCCGAATCCCAGGCCAAGCCCCAGGCTGCCGCTTGACAGCTCAATTCCTATCTCATCATGCATCACCGGATGAGCCGGGAACATCCCGCCATTGTCTTCAAAGGTCATCAGCTCTTCTCTGGAAATTACGCCGGTCTCGCAGAGAGCCGCATACTGAACCAGGGCACAGTGGCCTTTGCTCAGCACAAAATGATCCTGCTTCCCCGGTCTGTCCATAATTCCGCAGTAGAGCACAGCAACTATATCAGCCGAAGAAAGAGCGCCGCCTATATGAGCCCCGCTGGCTCCTGCATGCAGAGTCATTTCCAGCATATTCTCCCGCATATTATGCGCGGCAGTTTCTATCCGTTTATATAATTCTGTATTCATTTCAATCACAGTCACCACCTCCATTCACTACAATGGTCTCTCCATTTACAAAAGAGGCTTCATCCGATGCAAGAAAAACAGCCACATTGGCGATCTCCTCCGCCTTTGCCATACGTCCCATCGCAGAGGGAAGAAGCCTGTTTTCTCCTGCATTTTCCTGTACCGTTCGACCCATATCCGTATCGGTCAGACTTGGCGCGATAGCGTTTACCCGTATTCCATACTGGGCTGTCTCTGCCCCCAGCACTGCCGTCCAGGCTTTCACCGCAGCCTTGCTGGTTCCGTATGCAGAATTTCCCGCCCTGACATTAAGCGCCGCGACAGAAGACATGTTAATAATGCTTCCGGATTTCTGCCGCATCATTTTTCTCAGCACAAGCTGCGCCAGCTCCATCGGCGCAAATACATTAATATCAAATACCTCCCGGATCGTCTGCATTCTGGTCATTGAAAACAATCCGCCATGGGCAATCCCTGCATTATTAATCAGGACATCTATATTTTCTCCCGATTTCAGCACCTGCTTTATTGCCGCCTTCATCTCTTCACTGTCTGTCAATTCAAAATAAACTGGTCTAATCCATACTCCATTTTGAGACGCAATTTCAGCCATCTGGGTCTCAAATTCCTCACTGTGCTTTCTCGCGCATGCCCAGATATTACATTGCCGCTTCGCGAAAGCTTCCACAAAAGCTTTTCCAATTCCTCTGTTTGAACCTGTAATCAGAACATTCTTTCCTGTAAGCATAAGCCTCTTCTCCTGAATTCTCTTTCTCACAAACTCAGTATGATTTTAACCGCTATTATCCCTGATGTCAATTCATACCGGTCGCCATCTCCGAGTATCTGTTTACTGATGCCGAATCAGCACATACTGCATCTCATTAATCCGATAGCCAAACTGCAGATGCAGATGAATAATTGCCTGGTTATTGGACGATACATGTGTCTTCACTTTTACATTCCCGCGCTCTCTGGCAGAATACAGGTTCGTAAAAAGAGACAGAAAGCCAAGTCCAGCCCTTCCTCCATGATTCAGCATTCCTCCCAGGACAGCGTCACAGACTGCATTTTCCTTATCAATGTTTACTCCAAAAGCAGCTGGCGTATCTTTATAATATCCAACACATACATGTCCGTTCTGCTCGAGAAGATCCCGGGACCAGTTCGCGTACCGTTTTCCAGCCATTTCTTTTCCGAAATAAGGGTCTAAAGCTATGCGGTCAGTCTCAAAAATATCTCCCGATTCTATTTCTCTCAGAATACTCTCCCTCTGTTCTCTGTCGGCTTCTTTTACAACAATTTCCTGTTCAAATCGCCTGTATACAGCAGGAAGAGTCAGTTCTCTAAGCCCAATTTCCAGCCCAATACTCATCTCTATTACCTGATATCCCTGCTCCTGCGCACATAAAAGCAGCCCCGCAGCTCCTCCGGGAACCTTACATACAGAATAAGGAGTCTTAATTCCGGCAAGCGCTTCTTTCAGTTCCTCTCTGCTGTCCGATGCTGCACACTGAATCTCTGTCACATCTACACCCAGATTTCGTTTTTCCCAGAACGCGTCTGTTATCTTCATTTTCTTCAGCCTTTCTCTTTCTGCCTTCTCAGGCAGTGAATTATCTGTAAAAGTTTTTTATTTTTTCACAGATAAACTCTATTTTTTCCTGCTCCAGTCCATAATACATGGGCAGACGCACCAGCCGCTCACTTTCTTTCGTCGTGTACAGGTCTTTCCCGGAAAACCGCCCATATTTCAGGCCCGCCGGCGCAGAGTGCAGCGGAATATAATGAAACACTGTCAGAATTCCTTCTTCTTTCATGTACGAGATAAAACTCGTTCTCTCCTCCAGATCCCGACACTTGATATAAAACATATGCGCATTATGTACGCACCCTTCGGGTATCACAGGCAGCTCTATCCTGCCGGATTCCTCAAGACCTTTCAGTTCCTGATAATACTGATTCCAGCTGGCCATACGGTTCTCATTAATCTCATCCGCAGCACAAAGCTGAGCCCACAGATAAGCCGCGTTCAGCTCACTCGGAAGATAGCTGTCTCCAAAATCCACCCAGGTATACTTGTCTACCTGTCCGCGGAAGAACTTGGAACGGTTTGTTCCTTTTTCACGAAGAATTTCTGCTCTCTCATTGTATTCCGGATTGTTGATCACCAGAGCTCCGCCTTCTCCCATAGAATAGTTTTTTGTCTCATGGAAGGAATAGCAGCCAAAATCTCCTATGGTCCCCAGAGCACGGCCTTTGTATGTGCTCATAACACCCTGAGCCGCGTCTTCAATTACAACCAGGTTATACTTGCGGGCGATTTCCATAATCGTATCCATTTCACAGGCTACCCCTGCATAATGCACGGCGATGATGGCTCTGGTCCGCTCCGTAATGGCTTCTTCTATCTTTTTCTCATCAATATTCATCGTATCCGGCCGGATATCCACGAACACAAGTCTGGCTCCTCCCAGCACTGCTGAGGTAGCTGTACTGGAAAAAGTATAGCTCGGGAGAATCACTTCATCTCCCTCTTTCAGTTCACACAAAAGAGCCGCCATGTCAAGAGCTGTAGTCCCGCTGGTCGTCAGCAGAACCTTCTGAGCTCCAAATCTCTCCTCCAGCCAGGCGTTGCATTTTTTTGTAAACGCCCCGTCCCCGCATATCTTATGTGACTCAATCGCTTCTTTGATATACTGTAATTCTGTTCCCACACAAGGGGGTACATTAAAAGGAATCATCGTCTTTCTCCTCCTGATATTTTAAATACTGGGACCTCCATTCCATAAACCGGGGCCGTATCTATCTCTGTCCACTGGACATCCTCGTATTTTTGTTCATAGTATGCGGTAATTCTGCTTGATGGTGTATTGAAAATCAGATACACATTGTCATTTTCAATCAGAGCCGTATTCTCATCTTCAATTCCAAATTTCTTCAATCCCTGTTCATGTACCGGAAGAAACGTGGTCCATCCCCCCAGACTGAAACCATTATCAAGCCGCGCTTCCTTTCGAATATGGAAATTCTCTGTATACCCGGCTGTCCAGGTAGCAGGTATAAAGTACACCTGTCCGGGGTGTTCGCGATAATAGGACTGTAAAAGTTCATATTCCTGATTTGCCGCTGTACTCTGAAGCTGCCTTTCACGAATAACCGTAAACTGCCACGCTGCAGCTGCCAGCAGCACTATCAGGAGTCCCGCGGTCCACCCTGGGATTTTTTTTGCCGTCTCCGGTACTGCATTTCTCCGTTCCGAGAAAAAAACTGCAAGAGCCGCCAAAAATTCTATTATCAGCAGCGCCGCAATTACTCTGGAAGGCAGTCTTCCTTCATATCCCAGATAAAAGGTCAAAGCGCCTTCACAGAGCAGGAACCCGGCATTGACAAGCCACAGCGCCTTCTTCCGGTACCGAATACCTGTAATAATATTCAGCAGGACCAGAGCTTTCGCCAGAAGGTTCAGAACCAACGTCTCTTTTCCCAGCTCTCCCTGAACTGCAATTCGGACTCCCGCCATCACCCGGGCAGTCAGACTGTTCTGTTCTCTGTAACGCTGCTCCGCATAATCAGCTATCTGCTGCATCTTCCCATTTTCCAGATCGTCTACAAATACCAGCTGATAGCGCTCCAAATTGACAACATCATATTCCTGGAGTCCTATGCTGTCGTAAAACTCTCTGTTCTCCTCATATGGGGGCACGCCATAATAATCATAAATAACCGAACGCGCAGTATTATAATCTTTGTAAGATTTCCATTCCGCGCTGGAATAAGAAAACACTTCCAGAACCATGATTCCAGCCAGACCAGCACAGGCGATGGAAGCCATGAGTGCTTTCTTTTTAACCGGCTCTTTTTTGTAAAGGATAATTAAGCCGCCAAATGGCACTGCCATCAGCAGTACATTTTCTCTGACACAGAAGGAAATCCAAATCAGCAGAATGACCAGAGCCGCCATCCTATATTCCTTTTTCCCGCTGCTGTCATCCAGACAGTAAAGAAACACCGCGGTTCCAGCCACAATTCCTGCTACTACCGTAAACTGAAAACTAACCAGATGTCCCAGGCCTGTCAGTGCAAACACCGAAAGGAACAGGACGGATGCCGCCAAAAGATTTCTTCCTCTTTTTTCACAGATACTAAGAATCTTCCACAAAATCAGCGCTGCTGATAAAATCACAAGCCCCATCCACACCAGGCCATACCAGTCGATCCCTGGAAAATATCTATAAACCGCACTCAGCAGCGCTCCAAGCGCCGCTTTCACAAACACCAGATGATAATCAGGGGTCCCAGACATGGCGCCAGACGCAATGTCCCTCATCGCGGTATCGTCATTGATGGCATAAGTCACCGGTATCATCAGAAAAACAACTGCCAGGAAAATAAAAAACAAGCCAAAAGATATAATCTTTTCCGTCTTCACACTCTTATTCATTTCCTTACCTCAAAATCATACACTTCAAACACCCTTTCTCCATAATCCAGGGTGTCCACCAGCTCCCGGCCCAGATAATCGTCTCCATAGACGCTGGTATAATAGCGGTCCATATACCTCAGATTTACATTTTCTAATGATATCACATATACATGATCCTTTTCAACAATATCTGTCTTGGGGTCAGATATGCCAAGCTTCCCGCACTTTTCATTTTCCAGAGGGGAAAACGTATGCCAGCCGCCCACAGACAGAAGATTGGTAAAATCAAAATCTCTGCGCAGCGTAAAATTGTCTGTATAAGTCTCAATGGAAAAAGTTGTCATAAAATAGACATTTTCCATATGCTCTGCCATATACCGGTTGACATCAAGGAACTCCTCATTGTAGCTGCTGCGCCAGCCCACAGTTCCCTCTACTGTCTTCCATTCCGTCCCGGCTCCCCAGGCCAGAAGCAGGCAGCAGACAGCCGCCGCTCCTCCTGACAGCCAGCGGGCGGCGCCGGAGCGCCCGCTTTCGTTCTGAAACAGACCGCGCAGGATTTCCCAGCCGACGGCCAGCATGCTCAGAAGCTGAAGCAGGAACATTCCGTAGCAGACCCGTTCCACAATCCTTCCACGGAAGCCCAGATACAGCCAGAACAAGGCCACAATTCCATTGATAAAAAGCGCCAACGCAAACTGCTTCCGATTTTTCCAGAGCCCCAGAATCAGAACCGCTGCCGCCGCCAAGTAGCTCAGATAGCTTAAAGGAGCGTAAAATCCATTGGTCAGATGTTCCAGCACCTTCTGCACGCCCATATACAGGCGGTCGCGGGCAGAATACTGCTGATTATATTCTTCCTGCGCGTTCACCGCCAGCTCATGCATGGTTTCGCTGTAAAGATCATCGCAGAGATACAGGGAATACCGCTGCAGATTCTCTACTTCTTCCGGCGACAAATCCAAGGATTCATAAAATTCCTGGTTGTCCTCGTAGTTTTTCAGGCCATAATAATCCATGATTGTAGAGCGGTCTGTATTATAGGAAAGGAATTCCTGCCATTCCTGCGAACGGTAAGCGTATTTCTCCACGCCCAGAACAGCCGCTGTTCCCAGAATCAAAGCCAGAAGCACGCCCCAGTGGCGGAGCCCAAAGGGCCATTTTCCGGCGCGCAGTTTTTCCCAACGAAAAGAACCGTGTCTCCACCAGAAACACAGGGCTGCCGCCGGAAGCACCATCATAAATACAGAATCGCGTACGGACAGACAAAGAAGAAGGAGAAAAACGGAGACTCCCTCTTCACACAAATTTTGAAATCTGTCTTCAGTTGTCGATGTATAAAACAGGAAAATTCCTGCCACTCCGGCAAAGGCTGCCGTCACTGTCCACTGGAACACTGCAATATGCCGAAGTCCGATGCAGGTAAAAAGAAGCAGCGCTGCCGCTGTGTAGACAATCTTCCAGATAATAGACTTTTTCTCTGCCAGTCCCCGGTATAAGATCACAGCCAGAGAAAAGAGAATAATTCCAATCATTACGATTCCGTACCAGTCCCATCCCGGAAAGCCTCTGTACAGACCGCTGATCAATATTCCCAAAACATATTTTACAAAGATCAGATGGGCGTCCGGGGTGCCGGTAATGACTCCCGCCGCCACATTCCGCATTGCCACGTCATCATTGATGTCGTAGATAAACGGCATTCTGGTATACGCAAAGGCAAAATATACTGCCGTTATCAAAAGCGCAAGCAAAAAAGCTGCCGCCATACGGGCTTTTGTCCCCATTCGCTGCATGTCTTTTCCTCCCTGCTATTCGATGGTTTCTTTCTTTTCTTCCGCCCTGATTCTCTCAAAGCTCTCCTTGGCCTGAATCAGCCTCATCTCAAAATCCTGCTTGTTCTTCTGCTCCATGCTCTGCAGCACCAGCCCCGCGAACAGAGACTGCAGGGCGGCAATCAGCACGAAGCCGCAGACGATCAGGGTCGGGAACCGGGGCACAAGGCCTGTCTGCCAGTATTCCACCAGAATCGGAATCAGGAACACAACCGACAGCGCTGCCAGAATCCCCGAAAGCAGAGAAAAGAAAGCCAGAGGCTTATAGTTCTTATAGAGACTTAAGATCCGGCTTAAGACCTTCAGTCCGTCAGAAAAGGTATTCAGCTTTGATACGCTTCCCTCCGGCCGGTCCCGGTATTCGATGACCACATGATCCACCTGCATATGCTTGTCTGCCGCGTGAATGCTCATTTCGGTCTCGATCTCAAAGCCCCTGGAAAGTACCGGGAAGGTCTTCACAAACTGGTAGCTGAACGCCCGGTAGCCGGTCATAATATCCTGAATGTTCGTATCAAAAAACCGATTGATGCAGTTTTTCACAAAGGAATTGCCGAAGTTATGGAAGGGCCGCTTGTTTTCCGTGTAATAGGTAGAGGAAAGCCGGTCGCCCACCACCATATCCGCCTGTTCTTCCACGACTTTGCGCACCATTTCGGGAGCAGCCTCCGCCGGATAGGTGTCGTCGCCGTCCACCATGATGTAGACCTCCGCTTCGATCTCCCGGAACATTCTGCGGATGACATTGCCTTTTCCCTGCTGGTACTCATGCCGCACCACAGCGCCGGCCTCCAGCGCCAGCGCTGCGGTTCCATCCGTGGAATTATTGTCGTAGACATATACTACAGCCTCCGGCAGCGCACGCCGGAAGTCCTCCACGACCTTTTTTACCGTTTTGCTTTCATTGTAGCAGGGGACAAGCACCGCTATCTTATCCATAAATACGTCCTCCGTCTATGATGTTCCATCTTCCCGCATACTCTCTGAACCGCCGTCTCTCTGGCTGCCTGCTTCCTTCCACATGGTCCACAGCAGATAGAAAAGAAGAGGCGCGCAGGCGATAAACGGGTAATGATAACGCATCTTCACCACAGGACCCAGAAGGTTTGTCAGGAAATAAGCTCCGAAAGGCACCAGCGCCAGCGCTCTTTTCCAGCTTTTCCGGTAAAGGACAAGCAGGCAGGCGAAGATCCAGAGCCAGGTATATGCTCCCAGGTTAAATGAGGCGGCAATTACCGGAACATTCTGGAAAGAAGCCTCATTTCCTATCTTCCGGTAAAATTCTGAGAGGGCCGGAAGCTTTGATTCCATTTCCACATCCACATCTTCCCGGAAATCTTTGCAGTAATACTCAAAATAATCTCTTCCGTTATCCGTATCCTCGATAGAATTGCCGGGGTACCAATAGCCGAAGGTGTTTGTCAGGAAAGAATCTATATAGATCTTTTTATGTCTCATACCCGCGGAAAGCCAGGCCTTCAGAAACGGCCACGGATCTTCCGCAAATTTTTCTCCGTTAAAATACGCTTTCACCGGGTCCGCAAACCTGGACAGATAGGAATTCATGCCTTCCTCATCTATGATAGACAGAAATGCTTCTTTTTCCTCCTCGGTAAGCCCCAGATTATCCAGATTGTAAACTCTGGCTGCTGACTGCATCAGCACACTGCACATTTCCCGGGGATCGCTTGCTTCGATTCCCAGCATATGATAGAATGGCCCGTTATAAATGCCGTAGAGGGCCAGGCAGATGACCGCCAGCAGCAGCATTTTCTTCCAGAATCTGCGGAACACAAAGAGCAGAAACGGAATACAGAGCAAAAAGGTGTGAAAGCCGTTATTACGAAAGGCAAACAGGAAAAATACTGTCACGCAGAACACAGCCTGCCTTTTCCGGGAAGCAAAGAAGGCCTCCCTGTCTTCCGCTATCTGCAGCAGCTCCACCACAAAAACCGCAAAAACCGCCGTAAATATAGAGTCCTTGGTGGCGCAGAGGGCCATCAGGCTATTTGCCGGATGGAATCCCAGAAAGAGAATGCTTCCCACAAGAAGCCAGCCCGGAGCTTTTCTCTGCCGCAGATACAGGCAGACTCTGGCGTAAAGAGCCGCCATCACAAGCATCTGAAGCAGCGAATACAGAAGCGCACCCGTCTGGTTTCCGGCCTGTCCCGTTTCGGACAGCGCCCGTCCAAGCATTCTCGTCACACCCAGAAGGGCCGTGTGCAGGATCGGATGATGTCCGGTCACATCTCCATCCACAAAGGCAGCAAGCTGCCAGCCGCTGTCATAGGAAAAGATTCCCGGCCAGGCTGCCAGAAGCACCGGAATCCAGGACAGGAACAGGACGCAAAAGCAGAGCAGATAGAATTTCCGGCCGGAAAGGCCGGATGCCCGTGCGGAAAAATCTTTCCACAGCTTTGCCGGCCTGCTGCTATCCTCAGCCCCTGCCAGCGTCCTTTTCTCTGCGCAGCCTCCCTGCGCCAGCGTCCGCAGGCCAAAGCCTGTGCAGATTCCGAAAAAAGGAGTCAGGCACAGAACCGCGGGAAAAACATTTGGCTGCCAGATGGTATCTGTATAGTTCAGCGAAAAGCCAAAGCAGGTCATCGCCGAAAAGAGAAGTCCTCCGGCAAGCGAGATCACAGCCAGTCTTCTGTCCACTTCTCCCGCGAAGAAACGGATGCCCAGATACAGGAAGGCTGCGAAAGCTGCCATACAGAAGACGCTGTTGGACAGCATGGTGCTCTCCGAGCGGATCTGATACAGCAGATTAAAACCGCATACCGCCAGAAAGGCCGCAAGCCCTGCTATGATATTTCCTGTCCGGGAACGTCTTTTTGTCATGCTTTCTCCTGCTTTTCTATAGTTTCTGCCCTGCTGTTTTCCGGTTTTTTCGTCTTCCGGTTTTTCTGCCCTGCGCTCTCCTGCCGCTTTTGTCTGTCGTTATTTAATCGTGTAGTCTGAATAATCCAGAGAGAAATTCGGGTTGAAATAGGGATCGCCCGCGTCCAGATCCGCCTTCCATTTGGTCCGGAACAGATCTACCTCATGCTGGAAACGCTTCATCTTTTCTCCCTCTTCCATACCTCTCGTCTTGGACTCATAGTGATACAGCTCCGCAAAGGGAGTGAACACATTCAGATAACCCGCATGGCGCAGCTTCAGACAGAGGTCCACGTCATTGAACGCCACGCTGAAGGTCTCATCCAGACCGCCCACTTCATCATACTGGGCGCGGCTGACCAGGAGGCAGGCTCCTGTCACCGCGGTCACATCCTGCGCATAGCAGAGACGGCCCATATAGCCCAGATGCATCTTGTCATCCTTGTAATGGGTATGGCCGGCCGCCCGGTGGGCTCCCAGTCCTATGACAATGCCCGCATGCTGAATGGTGTTGTCCGCGTAGTAGAGCTTCGCTCCCACAGCGGCCACGTCCGGGCGCTGGGCATACATCAGAAGCTCCTCCATCCACTCCCGGGTGATGACTTTCATGTCATTGTTCAGCAGCAGCACATATTTTCCGTTTGTAAAAGTGACGCCGAAATTGTTGATGCGGGAATAATTAAAGTCTCCCTCATATTTTACAACGCGGATCTTCGGATTGTGCTCCAGCGCCTTGTAATAATCAAAAATTTCTTTGGTCTCGCTGTTATTTTCCACAATCACAATCTCGTAATTCTCATACGTAGATTTATTGATAATGGATTCCACACAGCGGGACAGATCCTCCATATGATCCTTGTTCGGAATCACGATGGAGATCAGCGGACGCTCCAGAAGCGGATAGCGTATCCGGAAAATCGTAGGGAACGCTCTCGTGCTTTCTACCTTCGCGTCCATGCCATAGACGTCCATGATATGATCGTGAACGGCTCTCTTGGCCGCATCCACCGCATAGGTCTTTGCGTTGATATCCTGGGCTACGGACGCCTTATGGGAACGCCAGTAATACAGGGCCTTCGGCACATGGTATACTTTTTTCGCCTTCCAGGTCAGGCGCAGAATCATATCGTGATCCTGGCTTCCGTCGTACTGGCTGCGGAACACGCCGGTCTCGTCCAGCAGATGTCTGGAAAAAGCGGAAAAATGACAGATATAGTTATTGCCCCGCAGATTGTCAATGGCAAAGTCCGGTTTGAAGTGCAGCACAATCATGTGATCGATGCTGTCGCCCTCGAACGTAATCTCATCGCAGTAAATGTAATCCGCGCCCGTCTCATTGATGGCCTTCACATACTCGTAAAGCACGGCAGGATGCAGAATGTCATCATGGTCCAGAAGAGCGATATAATCGCCGGTGGCCATCTTCAGGCACTCGTTCGTGTTGCCGGAGATTCCTTCGTTGTGATCCAGCACGCGGTAAAGGATACGGGGATCTTCCGCCGCATATTTTCTGCAGATCTCTCCCACATAGGCATGCTCGTGATCGCTTCCGTCAGCCAGACACAGCTCCCAGTTCTGGTAGGTCTGATTTTTTACACAGTCCAGAAGCTCCGTCAGAAACTTTTCCGGTGTATTATAAAGAGGCGTCAGAATACTGAATTTCACCATGTTGGGGAAGACTGCTTCCCTCTGGCGCTTCGCCTCCTCCGGTGACGGAAAGCTGGCCGTGCCGTGGCGTTTCATGTTCTTACGCTCCTGCATCTTGCTTCTGACCTTCCGCATCAGTCCCGGAATGGAACCATAGCGGGTCAGCCTGTCTCTGGTCTTTTCATAGAAATGAAGACCTTTCCGCAGTGGAGTCGCAAGCTTCCAGGCAAAGCTGCCCTTGATCCGGTCCAGCTTGAAATTCAGCTCTTCGATCTCTTTCTCACATTCCTCTATCTTGCTTACGAGGACTTCGGATTTCTCCCGCTCTGCCTCGTACAGTTTCTTATAATCATTCTGTAATTCCTGATTGTCCATGCTCTCCCTCACTGTCTGCCCTGCTTTCCACCGGCTTCTCTTTTCCGGCCTCCTCTGCAGGACAGGCCTTTACATCAGTTTCTCACTCGGATCTTCGTAGGCGTCGCAGACCTCCTCGGCCTCGCCCATCATCCGGATATGTCCTTTATCGATCCAGATGGCTCTGTTGCAGATTTCCTTCACCTGCTCGATGCTGTGTGACACGAACAGCACCGTCGTATTCCGATCCATCATCTCCCGGATACGCTTCTTGCACTTATTCTGGAACTGGTAATCTCCCACTGACAGAATCTCGTCAATAATCAGAATATCCGCGTCCACAATGGTCGCGATGGAAAAGCCCAGTCTTGCCAGCATACCGGAAGAAAAATTCTTAATGGGCACATCCACGAACCGTTCCAGTCCGGCAAAGGCAATAATATCGTCAAACCGCTCCTCCAGCATCTCCTGGGGATAACCGATCAGCGCTCCGTTCAGGTAAATATTTTCCCGGGCCGTCAGATCGTGGTCGAAACCCGCTCCCAGCTCAATCATGGGCGCTATGGTTCCCGTCGTCTCCACGCTGCCCTTTGTGGGCTTCAGCACGCCGGCTATGATCTTCAGCATCGTACTCTTTCCGGAACCGTTCATTCCCACCAGGCCCACAGAATCGCCTTTCCTCACCTCAAAGCTGATATCATTCAGGGCCCAGAATTCCTCATAGAAAAGCTGGTGCTTCAGCGCTTTGATCACATATTCCTTGATATTGTCCACCTTTTGTTTGGAGAGGTTGAAGCACATGGACACGTTATTTACTTCTATCGCATTCTCTATCTTCATAACTCTCTCCTATATTTTCAGTATAAAGCTGTCCTGAGATTTTTTGAATACCAGGGAGCCCACAATAAGCGCAATCGCGCACCAGATGAGACTCTGCACATGCAGGATGGCAGGAGGCGTCACCCCGTCCAGTACCACAGCGCGGAATATCTTGATAAAGGCCGTCAGCGGATTGGCGTTGATGATAAAGACCACCCAGCGGGGCGCGTCTTCCAGAATAGACATGGGGTAGATCACCGGCGTCAGATACATCCAGGCCGTAGTAATGACGCTGTACAGATGCATCAGATCCCGGAAACTCACCGCTACCGCCGACAGAAACAGGCTGACGCCCGTGGAAAACAGCAGTACATAAAGCAGCGGTACAACCGCCAGCATCACCGTCGGCGTCACTCTCGATCTTGTCACCACCATCACAATCACCAGCGCAATCATGGAAGCCAGCAGATTCACGCCGCTGGACATGACCTTGGTGATGGGAAACAGATATTTGGGCACATAAACTTTTTTGATCAGTTCTCCGCTGTGGACAATGGAACCCATGGCAATGCTTGTGGATTCATTGAAAAAGTTAAACACCAGCTGCCCGCAGAGCAGATATACCGGAAAGTTCTCCACCTCTCCATAGCGCTGAAAAAAATAGGAAAAGACAATAGACAGCACTGCCATCATCAGAAGAGGATTCAGCACCGTCCAAAGCAAGCCCAGAATGGAACGCCGGTATTTGGTTTTAATATCCCTCATCACCAGCTGGTTGATGAGGGCTCTGTATTTGACAAAGACACTAAGCAAGCTCACGGCGGTATCCTTTCTGAATCACACGGTTTATGACGGCAATCAGCACAAAGGCTCCAAGCCATATCAGGCCAAACCGCAGAAAACTGAAGGTCAGCACCTGATCATTGGGACGCGGCGTGGAGTAATAGGCATTGTTAAAGATGAAAAGCTCCGTACAGAGCGCGATATAGACAGCCGCAAAGAAAGTCAGGATATTTCCCTTTCCCAGTATCACCTTCAAAGGACCCCGGGCATCATGCTGCAGCTTCCAGAGGCCGGAAGAATAAATATCCTCCTCTTCTATCCGGAGCCTGCGGTTCTCCTTTTCCAGCGTATGGTTTTCCTTCATGGCCGCATCCAGCTTGCCGAGAAGCTGCTCCTTTTCCTTTTCGGACACGCTGTGCTTCTTAATCTCCTGCCAGTATTCCTTTTCTGCCAGGCCCAGCTCCAGAATCCGGAAACTCACCTTCGCTCTGGTCAGCTTCAGGCACAGGGCCTCATCCACAAAAAATTTCGGGTCCTTATGCAGATACACAAAAATCGGCTCAAAATCCACATCACTGTTGGTTTTGATCCGGGAAAAATCGATGACTTTTGTCTCTCCGTCCTCGTAGGTCAGCGCAATCTCATCCAGACGGACCATGCTGCTGTCCTCCAGCAGCGGGTCAAAACGGAATCCGCAGGTATGCTCAAAGACGCTCAAATCGAACTCAAGCGTAACTGGTTCTCCGGGTATACAGGCATAGGGAACCGTCAGAGAATCCTCCGGACGGAAATCCTTTCCCGTGTCGATAAAGACCTCCGCAGTCAGCTGTATGTTTTCTTCCATGTTCTCTCTCACTCCTCTAGCCTTTGAGCTCCCGGATGCCGCCCCATTTCTGATCCTTTTCGGAAATAGTCAGCTCCATTCCCTCCGGAATCGGCCACTCTACACCGATCTCCGGATCATTCCAGATGATGCCGCCCTCATCGTTCGGATGATAGAAATCCGTACATTTATAGGCAAACTCCGCGTGATCCGAAAGCACCAGAAAACCATGGGCAAAATTTTTCGGGATAAAGAACTGCTTTTTATTTTCCGCGGAAAGGCGCACGCCGTACCACTGTCCGTAGGTGGGCGAACCCTTCCGGAGATCTACCGCCACATCAAAGACCTCACCGCTCACTACCCGTACGATCTTGTCCTGGGGATGATTGATCTGGAAGTGAAGTCCCCGCAGCACGCCTTTTTTGGAAGAAGACTGGTTGTCCTGCACAAAGGTCAGGTCAATTCCCGCTTCCTTAAAATCATTGTAATTGTAGGTTTCCATAAAATAGCCGCGCTCATCTCCGAAAACGGCGGGCGTAATGACCTTCAGCCCCTCGATGGGACAGGTCTCTACTGTTATCTTTCCCATTTTGCTTTTCTCCTGTACAGAATTATAAACCGTTGGCCACATCCACCAGATACTGGCCGTAGGCAGTCTTAAGCAGAGGCTCAGCCAGTTTTAAAAGCTGCTCTCTGTCGATGAAGCCGCGGCGGTACGCGATCTCCTCAATACAGGAAATATACATGCCCTGGCGCTTCTGGAATGCCGCCACGAAATCCGCCGCGTCAAGAAGGGCGTCGTGATTTCCGGTGTCAAGCCACGCGAAACCGCGTCCGAGAGTCTCCACCCGGAGCGTTCCCCGGCGCAGGTACTCATTATTGATGCTCGTGATCTCGATCTCTCCTCTGGCGGAAGGCTTCACACCCTTTGCTATCTCAATCACGTCATTGTCATAAAAATACAGTCCCGGAACCGCATAGTTGGACTTCGGATGCTCCGGCTTTTCTTCAATAGAAAGCGCCTTTCCTTCCTCATCAAACTCCACAACGCCGTACTCCCGCGGATCTTTTACGTAATAGCCGAAGATAGTCGCTCCATGCTCCCGCTCCGCGGCGCGCTTCAACACCTGGGAGAAGCTCTGTCCGTAAAAAATATTGTCGCCCAGCACCAGCGCCACCCGGTCGTCTCCGATAAATTTCTCGCCGATCAGGAAGGCATCCGCCAGTCCCCGGGGATACTCCTGCACCGCATAGCTCATCTGCATGCCAAGCTGGGAACCGTCGCCAAACAGGTCTTCAAACACCGGCAGATCCCGGGGCGTGGAGATAATCAGCACTTCCCGGATGCCGGCCAGCATCAGCGTGGAAAGGGGATAATAGATCATCGGTTTGTCATAAACCGGCATAATCTGCTTGGAAATAGCCTTCGTCAGAGGATAAAGCCGCGTGCCGGCTCCTCCTGCCAGAATAATTCCTTTCATTCGCACAACCTCCGTCTGAAGCATGAATTATTTTACATGATACATTTCTTCGTAGTATTTCTGATAATCGCCGCTGGTCACATTCTTCATCCAGTCTTCGTGCTCGAAGAACCACTGAATCGTCAGGCGGATGCCGTCCTTGAACATGGTCTCCGGATACCAGCCGATCTCTTCCTTAATCTTATCCGGCGCGATGGCGTAGCGGCGGTCGTGTCCCTTGCGGTCCTCCACATAGGTGATAAGATCCGTGCTCACCAGCTTCTTTCTGGGGTCGTCGTCCGGAAGCATCTCCTGAAGCGTGTCCAGAATAATATGAATAATCTCAATATTCTGCTTCTCATTGTGGCCGCCGATATTGTAGCGCTCGCCCAGACGTCCCTTCTCCTGCACCATATCAATAGCCTTGGCATGGTCGTCCACATAGAGCCAGTCGCGTACATTCTTTCCGTCGCCGTATACCGGCAGCTTCTTGCCCTGCAGCGCATTGTTGATGATCAGCGGAATCAGCTTCTCCGGGAACTGATAGGGACCGTAGTTATTGCTGCAGTTGGTAATATTGGCCGGGAAACGGTAGGTATCCCAGTATGCCTTCACCAGCATGTCTGAAGAAGCCTTGCTTGCGGAATAGGGACTGTGGGGATCGATAGGAGTCGTCTCATAGAAATAGGTATCCCCCTCTTCCAGAGAACCATACACCTCGTCTGTAGATACATGCAGGAACTTCTTGTCCTCCTTATAGCTTCCGTCCGGCAGCTCCCATGCTTTCTTCGCCGCGTTCAGCATTACCAGCGTGCCCAGCACGTTGGTCTCCACAAAAATCTCCGGATTGCGGATACTGCGGTCCACGTGGCTCTCCGCCGCGAAATGAACCACCCTGTCGATATCGTTTTCTTCAAATATCTTCTCGATAGCCTCTCTGTCGCGGATATCAGCCTTGATAAACGTGTAGTTCTCCCGATTCTCCACGTCCTTCAGGTTCTCCAGATTTCCCGCGTAGGTAAGAGCGTCCACGTTGATGATACGGATCTCATCTCCGTATTTACGGAACATATAGTGAATATAGTTGGAGCCGATAAAGCCGGCGCCGCCGGTAACGAGATAAGTTCTCATTCAAAATTTTCCTCCTGTTTCGTTCATACACCGCAATTATGACCGTCTACAGCCTAATTTATGGTACTTTCAGCAGTAGTATATCATTAAACGGCCCGAAGAGCAACATTTTTAGTATATAGCATTTGACAACAGTTTTCCAGTCCGTTATATTAAAAATGATAACAAAAGAGGAGAGATTTTCATGACATTTCAAATAAAAACCCGGCTCAGAAGCCTTTCCGCCGCAGAGCGTCTCTGCCTGATTATGGGAATTCTGTTTGCTGCAAGTCTGATCCCGCTTCTGATCCTTTCCTTCTATGCCCATCCGGCCGGAGACGATTACGTCTACGGCGTTCAGGCGCATCTGACCTGGGAAGGCACCCATTCTCTGATCGAAACCATCAAGACGGCTCTGTCTACCGTAAAGAATTATTATGGGAGCTGGCAGGGCACCTACTCTTCCATCTTTCTGATGGCGCTCCAGCCTGCCGTCTTCAGCCAGCGGCTCTACTTCCTGACCACATTCCTGATGCTGGGAATGCTGACGGCCGGAACCGCCTTCCTGATCCACATTCTTTTCACCCGTTATCTGCGTTTTCCGCTCAGCCTGCGGCTGATTCTGACCTTCTCTGTGCTGACTCTGTGTATTCAGAACCTGGAAGAAGGGAAATCGGCCTTTTACTGGTATAACGGAGCGGTCCATTATGTATTCATGCATAGCTGCATGCTGTTTTTGCTTGCCTTTCTGCTTCTGTTTCTCAAAGCCGGAAGCCGGGCCGGGCAGATCCTCAGCCTTGCGGCCGCCTGCTTTCTGAGCTTCGTCACCGGAGGCTCCAATTTTGTGACGGCGCTGATTACCCCTGTGCTGATTTTCTTTCTCCTGGTCTTCTGTCTGCTGGCCAGGCAGAGACGGGCTCTGTTCCTGCTTCTCCCCCTGTCTGTCACGCTGGCCGGCCTTCTGGTAAATGTCACCGCGCCGGGCAACGCCGTCCGCATGGCTGTGCAGGCCGCTCCCATGGGCGCCGTGGAAGCCATTTACTATTCGTTTGTCTATGCGGTCAAGGGAATCGGCGAATGGACAAGCCTGTATGTACTTTTCTTCGCCCTGCTTCTGCTCCCCTTCCTGCTGCCCGTCCTTTATCAGCTGGATTTTGATTTCCCGCTGCCAGGCTGCGCTGCCGCCCTGTCCTTCTGCGTAATCGCGGCCACTTACACCCCATCCCTGTATTCCATGGGACATGTATATATATTTGAAAGAACACTGAATATTATGCGGATGCTGTTCTATCTGCTTTTCTTCCTGAATCTGATTTATACTGCCGGATGGCTCTGTGCCAGATACCGGAGATACGAAAGCGCTCATGCCCTGAACGCTTCGTCCTTTCTTCCGGAACTCCGGAAGCGCTGCGGGCGCGGCTTCGCCATCGGAATGACCGCATTTTTCCTGGGACTTCTGATTTTTTCCGACAAAGATGAAATCACCTCCCTGTCCGCCGCGGACTCCCTGGCAAAAGGCTATGCCAGAAGCTACCATGAGGAAAGCCTGAACCGCATCTCCCTTTTAACTATGGAAGGTGTGGACGAGGTGTGGGTGCCGAACTTTTCTGTGGTTCCTCCACTTCTGGACGAGCAGGCTCTGTCCCCCACCGACACAAATGACTACCGCAATCAGGCTGTCGCAGAGTGGTTCGGCGTGTCCATCCTGCATATGTCTGAGATTTATTGAAAATCGCTGCGGCAGACTGGTTCACTGCCCGCGGAAGCAAAAGGTCCCGGAGCGGGAACTCTCTCAACGAGAGAATGTTTCCCGCTCCGGGACTTTCTTTTTAAAACCATTCCGCCATGCGGAATGCTTTTCGTTTTCAGAACCTTACATAATAGATGACCACCGATTCCTCCGGCAGCATGGCCTCCTGGCGGAACATCTCTTCCAGCCCCGGGAGATAATTCTCCAGACCGGATATGTTGTTAGACCCTCCGCAGATCAGATACATGTCCTCCGCTTCCGGGAACTGCTCCCGCACCCGGCGGATCATCTCGTCATATTCGATGGTTTCCAGCCGTTCCTCGTTCCATACGGAAAAAGTTATCTGCTCCCCGGTCACCGGATACCAGATCCCGCGCTCCGGCAGATAAGCCGCCGTAGAAAAGACCGCCACATCACTGGCCGCGGCCAGAACCGCATCCTCCGGCACCGACTCTCTGATATAGGCCGCTGCCGCTTCTCCCGCGGAATAGGGCTCCTTCACATCCCGGAGCACCGCCTGGGCGTGACCGTCCGAGGCGGTCAGGCTGATCAGTACAAGGGCCATCTGCCATACGGCCAGCTGCAGCCTTCTGCTTTTTCTCGCCGTCCCCTTATTCTTATCCAGGATCAGCCACAGCACAAAAATCAGCTCGTGAAACAAAAGCATGGCTTTCTGTTCAGATGACAGATAGACATAGGTAAACATCAGTACCTGGACCACCCAGGTTCCCGCCAGTATCAGCGCCTCTTTCCAGGAAAGCCACAGCAGGAGCAAAAGACAGACAAAGGCAGCCGCCAGGACAAGCTTCCAGGCGCGGTCACTCAGGCCGATACCCAGCGCATTGTCCACCGCCCACTGGGCTCCCACGCTGATCCGGTACAGATTATAGGAAGGGGAGGAGGAAATATGCACATCGATGGAAGGATTCAGCTCCGTACTTCCCAGCAGCTCCCAGGCCAGGAAAAGTCCGCTTAACAGGGACAGGCTCAGACCGGCCAGCACTGATTTGTTTTCTCCGGGCTGTTTCTGCTTCCACAGGTCCGCCGCCGTCTCGCAGAGCCAGAAAAAAGAAAGCAGGAAGGACAGACCCGCCATATAGACATGGGTCTGCGTCAGCGCCGCAAGCGCCGCGCCATACAAAATTCCTTTTTCCTTTCGACAGGGATACAGGACCGCCAATACGGCAAGAAGCGGCGGAATCAGGCTGTAGCTTCTGGAAATCACCGGATAATAGTAGACAAAGAAACTGCCGAATACCAGAACCAGCTTCACCGGCCACGAGAAGGGCGCTTTTTTCAGCACCAGCCAGGCCGCCACAGACATGAATGCCAGGCTGATAAGCCCCATACAGGAAAACGGCATCCCAAGCTTCGCAAAAGGCATCAGGATCAGATACCAGAGACAGGGATGCCCCTCGTAGCGGAGCTGGGCAAACAGGCCGCCCAGGCCCAGATTCTTCGCAATCTGCCAGGCCTGGGCCTCATCTCTCCAGTTTTCGTGGCGGGAAAGCAGGAACAGATTAATCCCCACATAGGCAAGAAGGGCCAGTACAGGCCAGTACATCCGGACTCTCTCTTTCCAATCCGTGTTCTTCTCAGCTGTTCTCTCCATTGTTTTTAAGACCCAAGCCCTTTCCTCTGATTTTTTCTGTATAAAGTTTCAGCGCCCACTCTCTGATTTTCAACGCTCCATCCAGTCCCAGCAGGAAAAAGACAGGGACAAAATTCACCAGATACCGGGAGCGGGTCTCCCAGAGAAGCAGAAACAGAAACAGGCCGAACACTGCCAGCTGCATGGCCTGAATCTCCCTGACATGGCCTTTTTCAAAGAAATTGCGCAGCACAGAGAGAAGGATGCCAGCCAGAATCAGAAGCTGGACTGCGCTGCAGTACAGGTAGGTCTTCGGATAATCAGCTCCGTCATAGAGCACCCAGGAATGAAGGGCGCTTTCCTTTACCGGATCTCTTTTCAGTTTCTCCGGCGCAAAATACACACCGTCTCCCCAGGTAAACACGACCTTTGCCCGCAGATGTTCCGCCATTCCCCGAACCCCGTATTCCTCCAGCGTATCCCGGATATACTGACGGTCTACCTCTTTTTTGGCTTCTTTTCCTTCTGTGGAAGCAGTCATCCAATAAATGTCCGCATTGTAACCGCCGCTGCCGGCCAGGCCCATGGCAAGCCAGTGCTCCACGGGAAATTCATTTTTTTCTTTCTCTGACGCGTCAAAAAACGGCATCTTTTCCGGCACAACTGTCAAAAATCCCACCAGAAGCAAAAAGGGTACCAGAAGAAAAACGCTCTTTTTCAACCGTTCCGCCGCTCCTTCCCGGTGCAGCCAGAGATGAATCAGAAGCGCTATCAAAATGACACCCAGACTTCCCTTCACCTTATATCCCACCGCCAGCACGGCTGCCGTCAAAATCAGCCATCTGGCGTCTTTTTTCCGATACTGATATAAAAGGAAGCTGCCTGTCACAAAAGGCAGGGCGAAGGTGTCCGTATAAAAGATCGGCGCATGCATGTAAAAAGGCAGAAAGAACGCGCAGAAAAGCAGAACAAGAAAACCCGCCCGGCTTCCGTACAGCTTCTCTGCCAGAAGACAGGTAAACACCATGCCCAGCAGAATCAACACGACATTCAGCAGCACGCCCAGCGTAATATAAGAACCCAGGCCGCCGAACAGCTTGAAAAAGCCCGCGAGAAACATACATACTGCCACATTATTGGGGTATGTAGTAAAGTACCAGTTGCTGCTCTCTGAAAAGGCGCCATTCTCCACAATCTCCACCGCGCCCTGATACACTGCTCCAAAATCCCAGCCCGGATACACTTTAAGCTCCATTCCCGCATACAGGAGGCCCGCCCCCATCAGAACCAGCAGCAGACAGGAAAGAATCCTCCAGAACCGCCGCTCGTCCGCCGCCTTCCGTGAAAGCTTTCCAAAAAGCCAGGCCGCAAGGGCTGCCGCCCCGAGAAGGCCTGCTGCAAGGGCGCAGATCTTTTTAGTCTGGCTCATACTTAAGGCCGAGATGCCGCAGACCCAGATCCAGACAGCGGCAAAGCCTGCCGAAAAGAGCAGTATGCACCACTTTTGTATCTTATCTCCCATTATCTCATTATCTGTCCTTTATCTCTTATCCGTTATCTGATGATCGTTCCAGACTTTTGTTATCTGATGATCGTCCCGGCCTTTTCATGAAGGGCCTCTTTTGCCTTCGTAAGCTCCGCAATCACAGCCACACGTCCCTCGCGTCCAGACACAAAGGAGGCTCCCGCCGCCATCTTGGGCAGAATGGAGGCTCTGGGGAACTGGCCTGCCGCCGCATACTCCTCTACCTCTTCCGGACTCACCACATCCAGCTGTTTCTCCCGGTCCGTGCCATAATTGATAGACATCTTTTCCTGTCCTGTAAGGATCATCAGCATATCCGCGTCCAGAAGCTCCGCCATCTTTCCGCTGGCATAGTCCTTTTCAATCACAGCGCTGGCTCCCTTAAGACGGCCTCTCTGGCGCAGCACGGGAATTCCTCCTCCGCCGCAGGCGATGACCACCTGATCCGCCTCCAGCAGTGTGCGGACAGCCTCGATCTCCACGATCTCCTTGGGCTTCGGAGCCGCAACGATCCGGCGGAAGCCTTTGCCTTCCTCTTCCACCACAAAGTTTCCTTTTTCCTCTTCAGCAGCCGCCTCTTCCGCCGTCATATACCGCCCAATCACCTTGATGGGCTCCGCGAAAGCATCATCATAAGGATCTACCACTACCTGTGTAATTATCGTGCTGACCGTTTTTACGATGCCGCGGGAAAGCAGTTCCTCCCGAATAGCATTCTGCAAATCGTATCCGATATATCCCTGGCTCATGGCAGAGCAGACGGACATGGGCGCAAAGGTATAATCCTGATGCACCTTTCCGAATTCATTTAAAGCTGTATGAATCATGCCCACCTGAGGCGCGTTGCTGTGGCAGACAGCCACCTGGCAGCCCTCTTCCACCAGATCAGCCACAGCCTTTGCCGCCCCCTTTACCGCGGTCATCTGCTCCGGCAGCGTCGTTCCAAGCGCCTTATGTCCCAGCGCAACTACTATTTTCTTTTTTTTCATATCCCCTTACCTCGTCTATTCACAATATCATCCTCCGGCAGTCCGGGCCGCCCGCCCTCATGCCGCCGGCGCTAATAAAATTAATTATAATGGCTAACCGGTAAAAAAGCAACGGAAACCATGGCCTTCTCACCGGTAATTCTCCGTACATTTTACGCATTTGCTGTCCCTGCTGCAGTAAAAATCCTCCACCGTATCATCCACACGAGTGCAGGTGGCCTTCCGGAACTGCACTGTATGAACCACTTTGGAAGCGTCCACCGGACAGCGGGAATCAAATTTCTGCGTATAAAACCTGTCTTCCTCCCCGTGTCCGCTCTCCAGCTCTTCCATTCCGCGGTATTTTCTGGACGAAGCCCAGAAGTCCCCGCTAGAACCTGAAATCCCGTTTTCCATGTTCAATCTCCTCCAGATTACGGGCCGCAATCGCCCGGATTTTATCGCTTGTAACCCGCTTCAGCTCTTCTGCGATTACAGCCTCGCCCTTCCTTCTCGTATCCTCCGACGCATAATCTACCAGATACTCCTTCAGCGTCATCAACGCGTTTGGCTGGCAGCAGTTGGCGATCTGTCCCGATTTCACAAGAGTCATGAAGCGGTCGCCCGTGCGCCCTTCCCGGTAGCAGGCCGTGCAGAAGCTAGGGATATAGCCCAGCTCCAGCAGCCAGTTCACCACCTCATCCAGGGTGCGCGTATCACTTACATCAAACTGGGCTGAATTTTCCTCTTCTTCCTCCACGTAGCCGCCGACGCTGGTGCGGGAACCGCCGCTTATCTGGGATACGCCCAGATCCAGAACCTTTTCCCGGGTGATCTTGGACTCCCGGGTGGAAATAATCATGCCCGTGTAGGGAACCGCGATCCGGATTACTGCCACTATCTTCGCAAACAATTCATCGGAAATAGCGTTTTCAAAGGTGGAAGCGTCGATATCGTCAGCATTCCGGATACGGGGCACGCTGATGGTGTGGGGGCCTACGCCGCAGGCCGCCTCCAAGTGCTCCGCGTGCATCAAAAGCCCCACAAAATCATAGCGGTACATGTTCAGGCCGAACAGTACGCCGATTCCCACATCATCGATTCCGCCCTCCATGGCCCGGTCCATGGCTTCCGTGTGCCAGGCGTAATCATGCTTCGGTCCGGTGGGGTGAAGCTTCTCATAATTTTCTTTATGATAGGTTTCCTGAAACAGGATATAGGTACCGATGCCGGCCTCCTTCAGTTTTCGGTAATTCTCCACTGTAGTGGCCGCGATATTCACATTTACCCGGCGGATGGCTCCGTTCTTATGCTGGATGCTGTAAATGGTTTTGATACTCTCCAGCACATATTCGATGGGATTATTGACCGGGTCCTCCCCCGTCTCCAGAGCCAGACGCTTGTGGCCCATATCCTGAAGGGCTATGACTTCCCGGCGGATCTCCTCCTGGGTCAGCTTCTTTCTCGCAATATGCTTGTTCTTCGCATGGTAGGGGCAGTAAGTGCAGCCATTGACACAGTAGTTGGAAAGATACAGCGGCGCAAACATCACGATCCGGTTGCCGTAAAATTTCTGCTTAATCTCTCTGGCAAGATGAAACATCCGCTCCACCAGATCCGGTTCCTCACACTCCAGAAGGGTCATGGCCTCCCTGTGATTCAGCCCCTTACAATCAGCCGCCCGCTCAATCAGGGATTCGATGTATGGCCGGTTGTCCTTATTCTCCTGGGCAAACTGGATCGATGCCAGGATCTCCTCATGATCGATAAACTCCTCTGCGCGCTTTGATGCCGCGTTATACATAATACTACCTCCTCTTCTTGGCACAGATACGAGACCGCCCGAAAGCCCGGGCTGCCGGAGGACGCGCATGAACGCTTCCTGCTGATAACGGTTTTCCGCTCTGATTTTCCGCTCTGGCTTTCTATTTTGGTTTTCTGCTTTGATTTTCAGTGTACCACGATCCGAATGCCCGGTCAAACCATCACTTTGTAGTATTCCCATATTGTAAACATATGTTCTGCCGTGTTATAATGTGGGCAGAATCACGAATGCGCCGCACATCCGGCAGGAAGCGCGAAAGGAGGTACCCGGCATGGCACAGCAAAAGCAAATCATCTTTCATATCGATGTCAACTCAGCCTATCTGAGCTGGACCGCTCTGGAAAAGCTGAAGACAGGCAGCGGAATCGATCTGCGCACGATTCCTTCCATCATCGGCGGAGACGAAAAGAGCCGCCACGGCGTCGTGCTGGCGAAATCCATTCCCGCCAAAAAATACGGAATCCAGACCGGCGAGCCTGTGGCCGCCGCCCTGCGTAAATGCCCCGGCCTCGTCATGGAGCCGCCCGATCACAAGCTGTACCGGCGGTACAGCCGCGCCATGATAAAGCTGCTCTCCGAGGAATTTTCTCCGGAACTGGAACAGGTCTCCATCGATGAGTGCTATATGGATTTCACCTCCGTCTCCCACCGCTATGCTTCACCTGAGGAAGCTGCGGGACTTATCCGGGACCGGATTTTTGAAAGCTTCGGTTTTACGGTAAATGTGGGAATCTCCACGGTGAAGGTGCTGGCAAAGATGGCCAGCGATTTCGAGAAACCGGGAAAGGTACACACCCTGTACCCGGAAGAGATCGCGGTGAAAATGTGGCCTCTGCCCGTCTCGGACCTGTTCATGGTGGGAAGAAGAAGCGCCTCCAAGCTGGAAAGTCTGGGGCTGCGCACCATCGGCGATCTGGCCCGGTCCGATCCGTCTTTTCTCACCACTCATTTTAAGAGGCACGGAAAGCTCATGTGGGAATACGCAAACGGCATCGATCCCTCCCCTGTCGTCACGGTGAAACAGGAAGCCAAGGGCGTGGGCAGCTCCACCACACTCTCCGAAGACGTCACCGACGCAGCCAGGGCAAAGGAAATTCTCTATTCTCTGGCCGAAAGCGTAGCCGGCCGTCTGCAAAGCGCCGGCCAGCTGGCAGGCACCATCACCGTGGAAATCAAATACTTTGACTTCACCAAGGCTTCCCACCAGACTCAGGCTCTTTCTCCGGTGAACAGCGCAGACGAGATCTGCCGCCTCGCCTGCTCCCTGTTCGACGAGCTCTGGGACGGACGGCCCGTCCGTCTTCTTGGCATCCGCTCCTCCAGACTCACCGCGGAGGACGGGCCTGTGCAGCTCTCCATTTTCGACCTTCCGGCAGCTCCGGCTGCCCCGAAGAGGCAGGCGCCATCCGGTCCTTCTCCGGAAAAGCCAAAGCCTGCCGGTCCTTCTCCGGAAAAGCTGAAAAAGCTGGATGCCGCCATGGATAAAATCCGCAGGAAATACGGGGAAAACGCAGTTCACCGGGGAACATGAGCAAAGGTTCATGAATTCTCCAGGAATCCTTCAGAAACTTCTCTGAAACTTCTCTGCAATTTCTCAGGAATTTCTCAGGAATTCCGCCGGTAAATCAGCTTCAGGCCCTTTAAGAGCAGCGCGTCGTCCAGGCTGACCGGCGTGCGGCAGTAGGGCACGATATATTTTGCCATGCCTCCGGTGGCCACAGCCGTCACCTTCTGTCCAAGTTCCTCCTCTACTCGGGCAATCATGCCGTCCAGACAGACTGCGTTTCCGTAAAGGACTCCGCTTTTCATACATTCGACCGTATTGCTGCCGATGAACTTTTTCGGCGGGTCCAGACTGATCTTGGGCAGCTGGGAAGTCCTGTTAATGAGGGAATCCAGAGCCACATTCACGCCCGGCATGATCATGCCGCCCATGACCTGCTTCTTTTCATTGACCACAGTAAAGGTGGTCGCTGTGCCCATATCAATAATGACCAGGGGACAGCTGTACTCTTCCACACCGGCCACAGCGCCTACCACCAGGCCCGTACCCAGCTGAGCCGGATTGTCGATGCGGATATCCAGCCCTGTCTTTACACCGGGACCTACCACGAGGATCTCCCGCCCTGTCACCTTGGCCGCCGCGCGCCTCATCACATTGGTCAGGGGCGGCACCACGGAGGAAATGATTCCTCCGTCCAGGGCCTTTCTGTCGATGCCGTAGATTTCCAGCACCGTCTTGATGCTGATAGCATATTCCAGTTCGGATTTCGTGCTGTCTGTGTGGATGCGCTCCACAAAGATGATATCGTCTCCCTGAATACATCCCACTTCAATATTTGTATTTCCTATATCAATCGCCAGTATCATCTCACTGTTCTCCTTCCAGAAGAGTTTCGCCGCTGTCAGCGGAAAACGCAGGAGCCTGTCCCAGAATATAAGCGTCAAAGCCTGCCGAGACCTTCGGAATCACATAATGGCTGCCGCCGCGTCCCTTTACATCCTCGATCATCATGGTAATCAGAAGTGGGCTGTCCGTATCTTCTACGCACAGTCCCACAAACCAGCCGAGTTCCGTGCCTGTGGTATCATCCTGGGAATCCTTGATTTCCGCCGTTCCGGTCTTGCCTGCCAGCCGGTAGCCGCTGCTGTAAGCCTCATGGGCCGTTCCTTCCTCTGCTTCCACTACCTGGTACAGATCATTCAGCACCGTCTCTGCCGCCTCCGGCGCAAAGACGCCTTCTTTCCAATAAGTGGTCTCCTGACCCTCCGTCAGATAGGGCTTTACCATATTGCCCCCATTTACAAGGGCGGAATAGATGGAAGACAGATGAATGGGATTTACGAGAATCTTTCCCTGTCCGTAGCCGCTGTCCGCCAGCTCCGTATCCGATGTAATCTTCCCGTCCGTCCCGTAGGTGGAGGCTGTCAGGGCGAAATCAAAGGGCAGTTCTTCCCCGAAGCCCAGGGAATTCAGTCCTTCCCCGAAGCCGTCCGCTCCCATTCCCACCGCTGCCTTGGCAAAATAAATGTTATCCGAATGAATCAGCGCGTTTTCCAGATTTTTCACAGAATAGTCTTCCAGCGTGGTCACATAATAGCTTCCCCAGCTGGAATCCAGCTGCCAGCGGAGACCCTCATTCTGTATATCCTCCTCCGGATCAAGGGTGCCTTCCGTCAATGCCAGAGCCGCCGTCACCGGCTTGAAAGCAGAGCCCGGCACCCAGGAGGCCAGCCAGCGGTTGTAAAGCGGCTGGGCCTCATCCGAATTGATCGCTTCCCAGGCGCTGCTGGTATAGCCCATCACAAAATCGTTGGGATCATAGGCAGGCGTGCTCACCAGAGCCAGCACCGCGCCGCTCACAGGGTCCATGGCCGCCGCGCAGCCCTCGTCGCCCTCCATCTCCTGGTAGAGATACTGCTGAAGAGTAATGTCGATGGTCAGCATGACGTCCTCTCCGTCCTGAGGCGCTTTTTCCAGCACTGTTTCCTTCAGATCTCCCAGTTCATTGTAGATCTGGATGGAATAGCCGTCCCTGGGCCGGAGCTGTTCCTCGTAGACGCGCTCGGCTCCCGCCTTCCCGATGATGCTGTTCTGATTATAGCCCTGTCCTTCCCGCTCTTCCAGCTCTTCCGCCGTGATATTCTGCACGTAGCCTGTAAGCTGGGCCGCCTTCTCTCCGAAGGGATAGTACCGCACCGTGGTATCCGTGATCATGACGCCGGGGATCTCCAGAAGCTGTTCCTTCAGGTCCATGGCGTCCTTGGCAACCGTCCGCAGAGGAACAAAGGTATCGTCCCGGACCCAGCCGGCGCTCAGCGCGTTTTCAATTTTCTCCACGCTGATTTCCAGAAGAGAGGCCAGCTGTGTGAAGGCTGCTTCCCGATCCTCCGGAAGCTTGCCGGGCACCAGTCCCACAGAAGAAGCCACACCTTCCCGCGCCAGCTCCACCTGGTTCCTGTCATAGATATTTCCCCGCTTCGCGGCGGTAGTCACCACCCGCACTGTGTCGGAATTTTGGAGGGTTGGGAAAATATCCTGGCTGTCCCATTCCATTTTATAGCTGCCTTCCTCATCCTTGTTAAAAATGGCAACCATATTATCAAAGGACAGCTCCCCGGCCAGAGTCTGCATGGTGACAGTGTATTTGACCCGCCTTGTATCCGCGTCTTTTTCCTCGTCCCCGTCCTCCGCTATGTCAATCACGATATCCGAGGCTTCGATTCCGCCGTAAATATTACGGTTCCGGTTCACATAAGTCTCTTCATCCGTCTGTGCCTTTGCGTCCTCAGACAGGTACGTGTACATCTCCTCATACTTTTCCTCGTTCAGCAGCTGTATATATTCTGTCAGCAGCTGCTCCGGCTGCACCGGCTCCTTTCCGCAGCCTGCCAGAAAGCTCAGACAAAGCGTCAGCAGAGCTGCCGCCAGCATTTCTCTTTTCATATCCTTTGTTCCCCCTTTTCACCGCCCGCGCTTATGCCGCGTCTTCCGGCAGACAGAGCCGCCGCACCTGTTTCCAGTGTAACACGCCGCCTGTACCCGTTACAAGTCCCGTTTCACAGAATTCCCCTGTACAGATAACGGACCGGCGTAACCGCCTCGTTTTCCGGACAGAAGACAGAGACGCTGAAGCCTTTGATCTCTGCTGACGCATACGCTCCCGGATAAGACACGCTCCCGTCCGGCTCCAGATACCGGATTCCCTCCGTGCTGTATCCCCAGCTCCGCTCCCCATAATACAGGATTCCGTATATATCTTCCTGCCAGTTTTCCACCGTCTCCTTCAGAGGCAGAACGCGCATGGCCTCCAGCAGCGGCTCCAGATCCTTTTCCTGATCAAACTCCATATCCGCCGCCCCTCCAAGCCAGATGGTAATTTTATCCGAGTCAGCCGCGTCATAGCTGATCAGATAGCTGTCCACAAAATTTCCGTTTTCATCAAAGCCCTTTACGAAGGTGTACAGCGTCTCCACCGTGCCATCCGCCCGGAAATGCAGATTGAAGCTGTTTACCAGGCAGAGCTTCTCCGGCAGATCCACTTTTCCCCGGATATCCTCCAGAATCCCGTCCAGCCCATCCTCATAAATGTTATTGTGCACCAGGCGGACTCTCCTGCTGCTCTGAAGCTCGTTGATGACCCAGGACAGCTTTCCGTTGAAGGGAACCGCGCTCCAGGCTGTGCCGGCCGCTCCAAGGAAAGTCACTCCGGCAAGAATCAGCGCGATGGGAATTCTCCAGAAATGCGTGGCCAGAATTCCTCTCTGGGTCAGCTTCATCTCCAGGAATTCCCGTTTCTGCTCTGATATCTGCTCCGTATCCAGCCACACAAACCGGTGCCCTTTCAGAAACAGGAAGATCTGCCCTTTCTTTTTTCGGTACCAGCGCACATCCCTAAGTTCAAATACCGCCTGCTGCTTCCTGTCGTCCTCTTCCCACTCCGCCGCAATCCGGTTCTCTTCTATTTCAAACTGAGAAAAAATCCGCTTCAGGCTCCGTTTTCCATACATGCAAAGTTCCGCAAAATAAACAATCAGATACACAGCGAAAAACGCCATGCAGAGAGCCAGCAGCGGCAGATTCCGCCTGACGCCTCCGTAGAGGCACAGACGCACAAACGCTCCCCAGGCCGTCACATAGACAACCAGAAACAAAGGGCAGAAAAGCCTTCCTGTCCACAGAAAGCCCCTAAGCTTTCTCCTCCATGCTATTGTCTCCGTACTTCTCCTGTATAGCTCCATGTCTTTCCCAAATCCTCCGATTCATAGCGCAGTCTGGTCCCTCCCAGCTCGGAATATTCCTCCATACCCAGATACACACAAAGCCTGTCTTCTTTCTGTTCCGGCGGATAGGCCATCGTATAGAATTCCTCATTCTCAGCTCCTGACTCCGGAAAAGCGCAGAGCTCCCAGTTCACTCCTCCGTCCTCTGTCCGGTACAACTCCGGTTCCTGGGAGCTGCGGATCGCCACAAAGCCGACCTCCGGCGTGACAAACTCCGCCCCTATGGTCAGGGAATGCACGCCTTCGTACCCCGGCGCGCTCTCCCGCTCCACCTCTGTCCAGGTATAACCGCCGTCTTTCGTCGCAAACAGCACATCGCCTTCCTGCCACATGGTCCGGCCGGCTGTCAGAACCAGAAATCCGTGTTCCGCGTCCGGAAAACTTAAGAAGAGGCAGCGCACACTGTTGTATTCATGAGTTACTACGCTTGTGGTCCAGTTCGCCCCCTGATCCTTTGTCCAGGTAACCGTCACAGGGACTTCCGCAGAACCGCCGTAGGCAAAAGCTGTCATCTCTTCCGAAACCGTATAGCTCTTATCCTGCAGTCCCGTGAGAGCTCCATCCATCTGGTCGCCCCTGGCCGTCAGAGCTTCCAGGGCAGCCGGGACCTCCATCCAGTCTGTTCCGTCATTCCAGGTCACTTCTGCCGCCCCTTCCCCGTTTCTCGCTCTGCACTCCGGAAGCTCAGAATCTTCATAAAGGTTCTGAGGCGGCTCAGCGGCATACGGATTCCAGAGAGCCTGCCGGACCTCATTCACACGGTCCGCAAATATCAGAACCGTCAGGACCGCCAGCGCCGCGCAGACGGCTGCCCCCGGTATTCCGGATCTTACCCGCGTATCCTCCACTACGGCAAGACGGGCTTTCATCACTGATTTACTGTTGTAAAAGTAAGCCGAATAGGGCAGTTCTCTGTTTCTTCCCTTTCTGAGAGACTCCAGCAGAAAATCCGCATATGCTTTCCGGTCTGCCTCCGGCTTCCCCTCCACTACGTTCTGATCACAGGCGATCTCCAGGTCCCGGTAAGCCGCCGCCTTCAGCAGATACAAAAGAGGCTGAAACCACAGGATGCAGGCCGCCGCCGTAAAGATCAGCTTATACCAGAGATCCTTTTTCCTGATATGGGTACACTCATGGAGAAATACCATCCGAAGCTCTGCCCAGGTATATTCTCCCTCCGGCACCAGCATCACCGGAGCGGCAAAGCCCAGTACCAGAGGTGTGCTGACCGAACTGCTCTGATACAGAGGCGGCACAGCCTCACAGCCCGCTTCCAGCGCCGCCTGCTCACAGGCGCTCCGCATCCAGGATTCTTCCACAGGCTTCATGCTTTCCAGCGCCTTCCTTCGAAATCTCTGATAGGAGCCAAACTGCCACAGGACCATGCACAGTGCGCCGGCCAGCCAGAAACAGGGCAGCAGAGTTCTCAGATCATCTCCAGGCGCCGATCCCAGCTGTAAACTCCGGAACGAAGCATCCATAAGCTTCTCCAACAGCCGGCTGTGAAGAAGCTGCAGCCAGATTAGCAGAAGCAGCCATAAAACCCTGCGGTGCTTCGCCTGCAGCATATCAGCCTCTCTCCTTTCTCTTTCGGTCCAGAAATTCCTGAAGCTCGTCCAGATCCTGATCCGTCAGCTCATCTCCCTGCCCCAGAGCCGCCATAAAGTTTCCTACAGAATTCTGATACAGGCGTTTCCAGATACTGCGGCTCTCCTGTTTCAGGTAATCTTCTTTCCGGACCAGGGGCTCGTAGACGTTGTTCCTTCCTTCTTTCCGGACCTGTACAAACCTCTTTTCCTGAAGTCTGGACAGAAACGACAAAATCGTCGTCGCAGAAAGCTGTCTCTCGCCGGGCAGCTGTTCTTCTATCTCATTCCTGGACATGGGACGCCCTGCGTCCCAGATAATCATCATCAACTCCAGCTCTGAATCCGGCAGCCTCTTCATGCAGATTCCCTCCTTTTATCTTCGGCAAATGCAGAACTTTTCCTCCATTCTACACTTGCCGAAAATAATTGTCAAGTATCCTTTCGGCAGGAAACCAGATCCGGCGGGACGCTTCTGGCAAATCCGTACGGATTATGATAGAATACTCTTAATTGCCAAGGGCATACCCGCTCTTGGCAATTAAGGACAGGATGCCAAAAATGAAACAGACAACTGCAGAAATGATACCCGAAGGAATGACTGAAAGGAGTCTTTGTCTTATGAAATACATTGATCTTCACACGCACTCCGCCTGTTCTGACGGAACCTTTACTCCTTCAGAGCTGGCAGCGTATGCCGCAGAAAAAGGACTTGCTGCCTTCGCCCTGACCGACCACGATACCACTGACGGACTCGCGGAAGCAGCCTGCGCCGCCGCGGAACACGGGATCGAATTTGTGCCCGGAATCGAATTTTCCACCAACTACAATGGACACGATATTCACATTGTAGGCCTGGATATCGACCCGGAACAGGAAGATCTGGCCGCAAAGCTGCAGTCCTTCCGGGCAAACCGGGACACCCGCAACGAAGAGATGCTGTCCCTGCTGCGCAGAATCGGAGGCTTTGACATCACCATGGAGGATCTGAAGAAAGCATACGGGGAACACACGGTAATCACCCGGGCACATTTCGGACGCTGGCTTTTTGAGCACGGCTGCGTGAAATCCATTTCCGAAGCCTTCGACCGCTATCTGGGCGACGGCTGTCCCTGTTTTGTGGAAAAGAAAAAAACACGGCCCCAGACTGCCCTCCGGCTGATTCTGGGCGCTGGAGGAATCCCGGTGCTGGCTCATCCTCTTCTCTATCATCTTGCTCCGGAAGAGCTGGAGCAGCTGGTAAAAGACCTGAAGGAGCATGGTCTGGCTGCCATTGAAGCCATCTATTCCTCCAATACAGGTCTGGACGAAAGCAATATGCGCCGTCTGGCCCGGAAAATGAATCTGAAAATATCCGGGGGATCTGATTTCCATGGAAAAAACAAGCCGCTGATCGACCTGGGAAGCGGACGGGGAAATCTGAAAATTCCCTATACGGTTCTGGAAGAGCTAAGAAAATAAGCTTTTGGACTGCTTCTCCGTAAAATATCGTTTTGCCTCTTCCATAAAAAACGTAACAAGGAGATTGTCCTCCTCCATAGACGCCAGCCCTACGTCGTAAATAGTATTCTTTCCGATAATCGGTTTATACACGATAGAAGGCGCCTGCTGTCTGCGGCAGCTTTCTCCTGTGATATGAATCCCTCCCGTAGAACGAATGGCAAAAGGGACCATTTCAATATTGTCTGTCTCAATGGTACTCCGGAACGTCACATGAAGCTCCCACAGCATTTCCTGTGTCAACTCCTCGGAAAAATCATCGTTTCCCAGCCGAATCAAGGTACTGTCCGAAAGTTCCTCTACTGTAACTGCATTCTTCCGGGCCAGCGGATGATCTTCTCTCATCATTGCTACCATATGCGTTGTCCCCAGTTTCTGAAATTTCATGCCGTCCGGCAATCTGCCTTTATAACAAAGATAAGAGCCTATTTGAATCTTTCCTCTCTGCAGATCCTCTTTTAGAGCCTGCGGCTGGTAATTTGTCAAGCAGGTAAGCCTCACATACGGATACTTTTCCCTGATGTCATTCAGAAATTCATCAAAACATCCGCCCATCAGATAATACAGAATACCTATAGAGAGCGCTCCTGTTATCTCATTGGAAAAATATTTATTTCGATTGAGAAAAGATTCATACTCCTTCAATATTTTACGAAAAGATTTCTCAGCATTTTCGCCTGCCCGTGTAAGGGAAATTCCATGGTTTGAAGACTCCACAATCCGAAACCCCAGCTCTTTTTCCATGGCTTGAATATGCCGTGATAAAGTCGGCTGAGAGATAAACAGCTTTGAAGCAGCAGCTGAATAATTCATGGCATCCGCCAGCTCAAGAAATTCTTTCATGTATTCTGTTTTTATTACAATCACCCCTTTGAGAAAAGCATAACACAGGCATTCATGTTATGCAATATTTGCATAACTATACCAGTTTTGAACGGTAAAAAATATGTCTGCCTGCCATAAAGAAAAAATTTCTTGAGAAATTATGTTATCCCCATTTTATTTTTTTCCGCACCTTTTATCCACATTCCATAAGCGCACTTA
>NZ_NFLF01000010.1 GCF_002160765.1 Lachnoclostridium sp. An138 | reverse complement strand
GGCAGAGGTGGAAGCACGGTAACGTGTGGAGCTGACTGTTACTAATAGGTCGAGGGCTTGACCAAAAAGCGAAGAAAGCGGCTGGACGCAAGGCTGTGGAAGGAGGAGTGCTTGCACTCTGGAAGGAAACAGGCGAAGCGGACAGACATTTGCGAAGCAAAAGGCACGAGGAAGAAGCGAAGCGGATTCCGAGTGACCGGTTTCTGAGCGGATACAGCCAATGTTTTTGCAAAGCGTCATAGGATAGAAAAAAGTCTTAAAAAATGGATTGACAGTATATAGTTTTGAAGGTACAAAACATTTGTATAAAGCATGAATTTACAAAAGGGTTTTCGATTGAAGGAATCGAAAATCCTTTTTTGACATACAGAATTTCTCACAGGATTCCTGACCTGATTCCCAGAATGCCTTTAATTTATCCTAAAAATATAAACATATTACAAAGAAAAAAAGGTAAAAATGTTATAATTTATAAAAAATAAATATCGCAGGAGGATCAGATATGAAGTTCGATATGAAGAATTGGGTTCGGGAATGCATTCAGTCGCCGGAAAAAAAGGCTATGCCGATTCTGTCTTTCCCGGGAATCCAGCTCACAGGACACAGTGTGGATGAAATGGTAAAAGACGGACATCTGCAGGCACTCTGTATGGAGGCAATTGCGAAAAAGTTCAATACGGGCGCGGCATTCAGCCTGATGGATTTATCAGTAGAGGCGGAAGCGTTCGGAAGCTCCGTACAGTACAGTGAAGACGAAGTGCCGACCGTAACGGCAGCGCTGGTACACGATGAGGAGGAAGCGGAAGCATTAAAGGTTCCTGAGGTAGGCGCAGGCCGTACAGGGGAATGTGTCAAAGGAATCAAAGAAGTATCAGAGCTTATCACAGACCGCCCGGTGCTGGCAGGAATCATTGGTCCCTTCTCTCTGGCAGGAAGACTGCTGGACATGACGGAGATCATGATTCTGTGCTATGACGATCCGGAAATGGTGGAGACCGTTCTGGAAAAGGCGACGGAATTCCTGATTGAGTATGCCAAGGCCTTTAAAGAGGCAGGAGCAAATGGCATTGCCATTGCTGAGCCGGCAGCCGGCCTGCTGTCACCGTCCCTGATCAAAGAGTTCTCTACTCCGTACGTGAAAAAGATTCGGGAGAGCGTGGAAGACGACAACTTTATCATTGTGTACCATAACTGTGGAAATGTGGTTCCTCTTCTTGATAATATCAAGGAAATCGGTGCGTCTGCATACAGCATCGGAAATGCGATAGATATTGAGGATGCTTTGAAAGTGCTTCCGGAGGACAGCCTCGTGATTGGAAATATCGATCCTGCAGGAACATTCCGGAATGGAACACCGGAGAAGGTGAAAACGGAGACGCTGGAGCTTCTGGAGAGATGCGGAAAATATCCGAACTTTGTGATTGCCAGCGGCTGCGATATTCCGCCTATGACGCCGATGGAAAATATCCAGGCATTCTTTGATACAGTGGATGAGTATTATAATCGGTAAAAGGCTGTTTTATAAATAAGGGTATTTCAGGGATATTATTTGAAGGCAGTTAGAAGAAAGAATCCGGGCGGCCGGACAGAAATGAAAGTACTGTTCCGGCCGCCCGGATTTCTGCTGCGGAGATTACCGGAACTGCTTCGGTGTGAGTCCGGTATACTTTTTAAATACTTTCGAAAAATAGCTCTGATCCTCGAAGCCTACAGCCAGCGCAATGTCGATGATGGAAAAATCAGTGTTTGCAAGAAGCCGTTTGCTTTCCTCGATGCGGACCATGTTCAGGTACTCCTTGAAGGAAGAGCCGATGCAGGTTTTAAACAGCGTCGAGAAGTAGGAAGGATGTAAGTGTACGTGGCTGGCCACATCTTCCAGAGTCAGGGGCCCGTTAAAGTGTTCTGATATGTACAGGATGGCCTTTTTGGTAATTTCGTGGTTTTTGGAAGGAATGTAATTAAACATGCTTTCCGAGAAGGTTTCCACAATCTCCTGAAGCTTGTAGCAGAGGGTATCGATGGTGTTGATCTGCTGGAGATTCTGCAGGAACTGGTTATTCAGTTTCAGAATACTGTCTGTGGGCGCGCCGCCCTCGATGGCCGTTCTTGACAGGAGAGAGCAGAGCTCCAAAGCTCTCGCTTTTACGATATCCAGGCTGTTCCCTTCGGAGAAGAATACATATCCGAGGAGATCGTTGAGAATGGCGTTGGCTTTCGGCGCGTCCCCCTGCTTGACTTTGCTGAGCAGTTCCTTTTCCTTTTCATAAGGATAAGGCGGCTTTTCCAGGTTCTCTGCTTTGTAGCGCTGGATGGATTCGTTGATACGCGATTGCTGGAGAAGCTTTTGATTGTTTTGCCACAGCTCTTTTTTACTCTCGATGATGAGATTGGAAAAGAGATAGAACAGAAGATGGCTGATATGGTTTACAACAGAAGCCTCTATCACCGGAATGCCTTCTGTCTCATCATACAATTCCAGAGCTTTTTCCGTAGACATGGGATATCGTTTTGTGATAGTGGATATCAGAATGGAATCTGCCTGGTCCATCAGGAAGGGTCCCACAAGGATAGAGCCCAGGAAAGTGTTTTTATTGATCAGAGGATATACGATATGGTTCAGCTCTGCGTGGCAGGCAAAAATATAGGGTTCTCCAAGATCAATGGCCTTTTTGCTGGCAGAGATATGCATTTTCTCACAGGAATCTCTGGAAGGAAGATGCTTCTGGAACAGAGCGCAGAATCGGGGAGTGTCTCCTTCGGAAACCAGGATTTCCCCCTGATCGTTGATGATTTGTATGGGAAGCTTTATACAGGTATGGAAAGTGAGCGCCATATCTTTCAGAGTCTTTTCGGGCACAATGGTGTATAGTAACTGCTTCAATGCTCTCTCTCCTTTGGTATGAAATATAAAAGATAAGGCTATTGTATCATAGTTTTATCAGTTTTTCACAATAAAATTTGGAAAAGAATAAATTAGTACAAATAATCGTGAATAATTACCAAAACGGGAAAAGAGTTTTCTATATAATAAAGGACAAATAAATCGGATTACAATGGAGGGTGTAATTATGGATCTTATTCAGGAAATTTCAGAGTATCTTCAGAAGGGACGTGCCAAGAATGTAAAGCAGCTGGTACAGCAGGCGCTGGATGAAAACATGGACCCGAAGGCGATTCTGAACGATGGTCTTCTGTCCGGTATGATGATTATCGGCGGAAAGTTCAAGAACAATGAGGTATTTGTTCCGGAAGTGCTTGTCGCAGCCAGAGCGATGAACGTGGGCTTAAGCGTGCTGGAGCCGAAGCTGATTGAAGTCGGAAATGAGCCTGTCGGGAAAGCTGTTATCGGAACCGTGCAGGGAGACCTTCATGATATCGGTAAAAACCTGGTTGTCATGATGCTCAAAGGCGCAGGTTTTGAGATTTACGATCTGGGAGTGGATGTGGAGACTTCCGTATATATCGACAAGGCGGAAGAAGTGGGAGCAGATATTATCTGTATGTCCGCGCTTCTTACCACGACCATGCCGAAGATGCAGGACTGCATTGACATGCTTAAGGAGAGAGGACTTCGTGACAAGTACATCGTAATGATCGGCGGAGCTCCGGTAAATGAAAGCTTCTGTGAGCAGATTGGAGCAGATTATTATACTCCTGACGCAGCGTCCTGCGCTGAGGTGGCAAAGAAGGTTGTGCTTGAAAAGAAAGCGGCTGTGTAACTGGATACGCCAGCCGAAAATCTGAATCTGAACGGTCAAAAGGAAACCGGTGAAAATCCGGTACAGGCTTACCCCTACTGTGAGCAGGGACGAAGAATCAGAAAACCATTGTCCTACGGGATGAGAAGGGGATTCTTAGGATGAACTGTGAGTCAGGATACTTTTGCGGCAGAGCAGTCTGATCTTGGGTGGGAGACGGGCTGCAAAAAAAGAACAGGGATGTAAGGTATTAAACTCTTTTGGATAAAAGGGTTTTCTTTCTTTATAAAGGAAAATGCGAAGCATGCCGTGGGTTAAGAGGTGGCAGATTGAAGAGAACAGAATTTGACATAAAAATTTCCATTAAGGATGTCTGCAGATTCCTGGACATCAGGGAAGAAAGCGAAGCCTATGAAGAACTGACAGAGGAATTGGAAGAGATGCTTCCCCTGGCGTACGAAAAAATTGAGCCGAAGGCTCTGCTGGGCTTTGGAAGCTTGGAAGGGTATACGGTAGAGGAAGATGGGAAGCAGATAAAGGAAGCACTGTTCGGAGTTTTTACGATTGGCAAAAAGATGGGGGAATGGTCTACACAGCTGTTTGCCGAAGGGGACTATATGCGTGGAATGATGGCAGACGCCATTGCGGATAATTACCTCTTTCAGATGGACACGGCAATGGAGCAGACGGTGGTGGACATGTGCCGGAAGAAGGGAAAAGGAATCGTAAGACGTGTCGAAGCGCCTCAGGATATTCCCATGAGTATCCAGAAGCGGGCTTATGATGCGGTCGGAGCAGAGCGGGAAGGGATCGGGATTAAGTCAAGCTTTATGTATGATCCTGTCAAGACTGTCTGCCAGGTATATCTTCTGGATGATGATACCAGCCATTACCATCCGGAGCACGACTGCAGCAGGTGCGGCAATCTGACCTGTAAAAACCGGAGAATTCCCTTTGTTACGGTAAAGGTGCGCATCGGAGAGAAGGAAAAGCAGATACAAGCGAAAAAGTCAGAAAGCCTGCTTGAGGCTTTTCAGAAACAGGATATTTTCCTGCCTGCAGTCTGCGCGGGAAGAGGAAGCTGCGGAAAGTGCCGGGTGCGCTTCCTGGAAGGAGCTGTGGAGCCGGGGGAGGCAGACAGAAAGGTTTTTACAGAGGAAGAGCTGAAGCAGGGGTGGAGACTGGCCTGCAGGACCTATCCGGAGCAGGAATGCACAATTCTGCTGGATAATGCCGAGTCAGATTTTTATGTACTTGCGGATGCAGAAGAAGGAACAGAGAAAAAACTGCCTGATGGAGGAAATTACGGAATCGCGGCAGATATCGGAACCACGACCATTGCCATGCAGCTGGTGGATCTGTCTGATGGAAAGACTGCTGATGTCTATACAGCGATCAACAGGCAGCGGGCTTACGGGGCAGATGTAATCAGCAGGATAGACGCGTCAAACAATGGGAAAAGAGAAGAGCTGAGAAACAGCATCCGGCAGGATCTCTTAAAAGGGGTCGAAAAACTGACAGAAGGCAGCCGGCTGAAAATCAGCAGAATGGTCATCGGGGCCAACACGACTATGGTACATCTGCTCATGGGATATTCCTGCGAGACCCTGGGAGTCTACCCGTTTGAGCCTGTGAATATTGATACCATTCATATTTCTTACCGGGAACTGCTGGGAGATGCAGGGCAGGATTGTCCGGTGACAGTTTATCCGGGAATTTCCACCTATGTGGGCGGAGATATTGTATCCGGGCTGTATACTCTTGAGTTCGCAAAACGGGAAAAACCGGCAGTTCTTATTGACCTGGGGACCAACGGAGAAATGGCCGTGGGATGCAGAGACGGCATTCTCACTGCGTCTACAGCAGCGGGACCGGCCTTTGAAGGCGGCAATATTACTTGCGGCACAGGAAGTATTCCCGGAGCGATCTGCAGCGCGGTTTATAAGGACGGGCGGATGGAGACGGAAACGATCAATCATGCAAAACCGGCCGGAATCTGCGGTACCGGAATCATTGATGTGATTTACGAATTGAAGAAAGCAGAAATCATAGACGAGACCGGATTAATGGAAGAGCCGTATTTTCAGGACGGAGTTCTTCTCTCCGAAGAGGGAAACCTGAGATTTTATCAGAAGGATGTCCGGGAGATACAGCTTGCGAAGGCTGCAGTGCGGGCCGGGCTGGAAACACTTGTATCCCGGTACGGAATCAGCTGTGAAGAGGTGGAACGGTTTTATATCGCGGGTGGATTCGGATATAAAATGAACATCCAAAAGGCTGTAAACATCGGTCTCCTTCCGACACAGTGCGGGGACAGGACAGAGGCGGTGGGGAACAGCTGCCTGCAGGGAAGCATTCGGTATCTTCTGAATCCTGGCGCAGAAAAAGAGACAGAAGCGATCAAGGCAATGTCACGGGAGCTTCCGCTGTCAAACGATAAGATGTTTCAGGAATTGTATATGGAATATATGTATTTTGAATAGAGTGCAGCAGGGAAAAGAGGCAGCAGGCTTTGAATGGAAAATTCGGTCTGCTGCCTCTTTGATGGCCGAGGTTTTCCGGGAAACCGGGGCTCAGCCGCGGTATTGTTTGGGAGTCAGTCCCGTATATTTTTTAAATACCTTGGTGAAATAACTCTGATCTTCAAAGCCGATGGAAAGAGCGATGTCAAGAATAGACCTGTCCGTGGCGGCAAGAAGTTTTTTGCTTTCCTCGATGCGGATAGAATTCAGATATTCTTTGAAGGAAGAACCGCAGGACTGCTTGAAGAGCGTAGAAAAGTAGGAGGGGTTCAGCTCCACATGGTCGGCAGTTTCTTTCAGGGTAAGAGGTCTGTTATAATGCTGCTTCATATAGGCGATGGCGTTTTCTATCGCATCTGTTCCCTTACCATAATCCGTTCCTTTCGTTTCCTCAGTCCTGTTTTGAGCGGCTGTCTGAGGCATGGAACTGCCTGAGGAGAGGATAGGAGAAAAGACATAGGAAATGAGCCAGCTGATTTGTTCTGCTTTCTCCGGCGTGATGAAAGGAATATGCTTTGCCTCCTCATAGAGTTCAAGCAGTTCCCTGGTTCCGGGGGAATATCGTTTGGAAAGATCCACAAACATATCAGGATCAGGGGTATCCGTAAAAAAGGGGCCTATCAGGATAGAGCCGAGCTGCTGCCGGCCGCTGTTTAGCGGAAAGCTCAGATGGCTTAAATTGGCATGGCAGGAAAAAATAAAGGAATTTCCGGATTTCATCGCGCGCTTTCCAGCCTCTGCGTGAAGCTTATGGCAGGGATCTTCTCCACCGGAACGGCGGGGAAGTATTTTTTTAAAGCAGAGACAGAAAGAAAGGGACAGTCCGAGTCCACAGAGGACGTTTCCGTTTTCGTCCAGAACGGAAACCGGGAGGTCCAGACAGCTGTGAAGGCATTTCAGAAGTTTTTCCAGTTGTTTTGGCTGAATTTTAGTGTATAAGGCAGGTTTCAAAGCAGTTCCTCCGATATTGGTAAAAATATAAGGCGGCTTTTGGTAATAATATCATTTTTAAACAGTTGAATCAAGATGCTGGCACAAAATATTTACACATATGAAAATATTTTGTGCCGGAGAAAAAGCGGCTGTTCTGATTTGAAAACGCAGAATATTGAAGAAGATTTTGAAAAATGGTATAATCTCACTTAAAAAAGACAGGCAGGAGATGACTGCCGGAAGAAGAGGATAGTTATGACAGGTGATAACCAGGATGAACTGATGATGCAGGCTGCATCTATGTATTATCAGGAGGATATGACGCAGGCGGAGATTGCCAGAGAGCTTTTTTTGTCCAGGACGAAGGTCTCCCGTCTGCTTAAGCTGGCGAAAGAACAAAGAAAGGTCGAAATCCGCATCTGCGGCGGGGCTCAGAGAAATTCGTTTCTGGAGAGACTGTTCAAGGAGCAGTTTGGACTGAAAGAGGTGCTTATTCTGGCAGACTGTCCGGAGGAAGAGGCTTTTCTGTCAGTGGCAGGGCTGGCTGCCCAGTATACAGATTCTATTTTAAAAGAAAACTCCATCGTCGGGATTGGAAGAGGGCGGACCCTGCGGGCGGTAGTGGAATGTATGGAACCCAAAGAAAAGCTTATGATTCAGGTTGTACAGCTGATTGGCCTGATGAATAATCCTTCCCAGAACGAAGAGGAGATGGATCTGGTACGGAAATTTGCCAAAATGTACGGAGGGACCAGCCATAATCTGTTTGCGCCCTTTGTTCTGGAAGATAGTGAGGCGCGGCAGGTGCTGAACAGGGTAGCCGCCGTGGGAAAAACGATTGAACTGGCTAAGAAGGCAGATGTGATTTTAAGTTCTGTGGGGAAATTTGACCTGCAGGACAAGAGCATCCTGTGGAACTCCTATCTGGGGCAGGAAGAGAAGCTGCACCTGAAGAAAATGGGCTCTGTGGGCCTTTTCTGCGGACGGTATTATGATATTAACGGGAAAATGGCGGATACGGCGCTGCATGATAAGATTTTCGGACTGGAAATAGAAGAGATTGTGGCCAGGGAGCATGTGATCTGCGTGGCGCAGGGCAGGGAAAAGGTACTTCCGATTCTTGGAGCGCTTCACGGAAAACTGTTCAATACCCTGATTACAGATGAGCGGACGGCTATGAATGTTTTGATACAGGGAGGAAAAATGATCTGACGGTAAGAATAAAGTGAAAAAAATTTCGGAGTGTGAAAATTTGTGCACAGCGGGAACAGATGTGATAAGTGAGCAAAACAGGGAAAATATCCAAAAAAAGTACTATTCTCCAAAAAAAATCGGAATAAATGGCGAAAAATACTGCTATCATGAAAGCGAATCAAAGGTAATTTGACATATTGTACTGGATTCGGCATTCGAAACAGGTTAAAATGCCGTACGGCAAGAGTAAGAAAAAATTTTCAGAATGAAACCCTGAAAAACAGGCGCGCAGTTTTCCGGGTATCAGATAAAGAACAATTATGATTAAGAGATAAGGAGAAGAGTATGAGTTATATTGTTGATTTGCTGCTGAATCAGATCTTTACGCAGCCGTTCCTGCTGCTGGCCATCGTTGTATTCATCGGCTATATGGCTATGAAGCAGACGGTGTCCAAGGCGCTGATTGGAGCTTTCAAGGCATCTATCGGAATTATTGTTATGGGAATCGGCTCCGGTGCGTTGTCCACGAACTTCGGACATCTGCTGACGGCACTGAGAAATTCCACAGGACTTCAGGGAGCCGGACTGAACACCTACTCCACGATGACAGCCGGTTTTGAGAAAATGGACGCTGTTCTGGGATCGGGAGTCGGTACGACCTGGGGCCTTTACACCCTGCTGGTAGCTTTTATCATGAATCTGGTTTTGGTTGCCTTACGTAAATGGACAAAGATTCGCGCTATCTATCTGACCGGAAATGCAATGATTGTACAGTGTGGAATCAGTGTTTATATTGTATGGCGTTTCCTGGGAACAGGAATGATTCCCACGATTCTGATTGCTTCTGCTCTGACGGCTTTGTACTGGGGCATTTGTTCCACTATTCTGATTAAGCCCACCAAGGTAATCACCGGCGGCGCGGACCTGACGGTAGCGCACCAGCAGATGCTGATGGACTATGTGGCATATAAGGTTGCTCCGAAGATTGGAGATCCCAAGAAGGATGACATCGAGAAAAAGAAACTTCCGTCTTCCCTCAACTTCCTTCAGGACAGTCTGCTGGCGACTCTGCTGTGTATGCTGATTGCTACGGCGGTGATTATGCTGGTAATCGGAGGCGACGGCATAGAGGCGATGCGCGGAGCAGATGGTTTCAACCAGCCTACATATAAGAATACCGTTATCTTCATGCTCTGGATTGCGATTACGCTGACAGCGGATCTGTGGGTACTGCTTACGGGCGTGCGTATGTTCGTAGGCGAGCTGATGATGTCTTTCAAGGGTATTTCTGAGAAGCTCCTGCCCGGCGCGGTAGCTGGTGTAGACTGTGCGGCCCTTTATGGATTTGCTCCCAAGTCGGTAGTCCTTGGTTTCCTCTGCGGAGCCGTCGGCCAGATTGCGGGCGTGGTGATACTGATTGTAACGGGAAGTCCGATTGTTTTGATTCCGAGCTTTATTCCGCTGTTCTTTGACGGAGCAACCGTAGGTATCTTCGCGAACAAGTTCGGAGGCTGGAAAGCACTGGTAGTTATCTGCTTCTGTACCGGACTGATTCAGATTTTCGGTTCTGCGCTGGCAGTAGCGATGCTGGATCTGACCTGGTGGCAGGGCGTCAGTGATTATGCGACGATCTGGGTGGCGATTTCAGCGGTTCTCAAAGGAATCGGTTCTCTGCTGGGAATTCCGGTATCCGGTTGATCGCAGCCTGCGAAGCTGTAGAAGATATTTTGAAATTGATGCAATATAGAAAGGAGAACAAAAACTATGTTAAATATCGTATGTGTATGCCACAATGGAATGGGAACCAGCATGCTGCTGAAAATCAATGTAAATAATATCTGTATGGAGAATGGAATCAGTGCGACCGTAGAGGCGTGCGCCCACGGAGAAGCCGCCGGCTACCTGATGAGCGCAGACGTTGTTCTGACCAGTCCTGAGATTGTAGAGATGCTTCCGCCGACAGACGCCAAGATTATCCAGACTACAAGTATGCTGGATAAGGCTGTGGTTACGGAACTGCTTGTAAACTGTGTAAAAGAGAACTTCCCGGATGAGATTTCATAACAGGACGTTTTTAAGATGACAATACTGAATTATCTGATCAGCATCGCGGCGCTGGCCGTGCTGGTCTATGAGACCTATACGGTAATCCGGCGGAACCGCCGGATTACCGTAAAAGGAAAAGACGATTTTTTTACTTTTTGTTTGGTACTGCTTTTTGCGGCTTTGATTTTCCGTCCGAATCCGACAGCGGATTTCCTGGTCAGTCTGCGCAATACGCTGATTTTGATGGCGGTCTTCTTTACCCTTGCCATACGGCGCGGGATTTGCGAAGGAGGCGTGGCGAAACTGGGGTTTGTAGTTCCCTGGAAAGAAATCCGGCAGGTACAGGTAGCGGAATACCAGACGTCCAAGGTTGTGGCGGTGTTTACGACGGAGAAGAGACGTTACAAGCTGTTTTTTCCTCAGCATAAACTGAAAAATCTGGTTTATGAGCTGCAGAAGCATGTTCCGGAGGTTCTTGTAGAAGAATCCCTGAAGCTGAACTGAAAACCGGTAAACGCAGGCAGTCCGGGATAGTTCCCGGACAGGCAGGTTATCTCCGATGCTGAAAGCAGGACAGGAGAGAGAGGAAACAGAACATATGACCAGTTATGAAATTATGAAGGCAAATATCCATTTTCAGAATCCGGATCGGATCGGACTGCGGTTTGACAGGATTGCCGGAAAGGGAGACGTGTGCCGTATTTTTGTACTTCCCCCGAAGGATAAACGGGATAACAGCAAGACATACAGTGTATCTAAGAAAGTGCGCCCCAAAGACAAGGAATACGACGAATGGGGATGCCTCTGGAGAAGCGACGGACAGGAAGCCAATATGGGCGAGCCCTGCAACATCGTTCTGGAGGATCTGGAAGAGGATCTGGAAAGCTACGAGTTCCCCGATCCGAAAGCGGAGGGACGGTTTGACGGACTGGAAGAAGCGCTGAAAGCGGCTGAGGAGAAAAATCTTTACGTACAGCTCAACAGCCCCCAGTGTATTTTTGAGCGTATGCATTTTCTGCATGGCTTTGAAAATACCCTCTGCGATATTCTGATGCTGCCGGAAGAGACGGCAGAGTTCGCCAGAAAACTGGCGGATTACCAGATCGGAATCATTGAGGAGGCATATCGGCTGGGAAAAGGACGTATCCACTGCTATGATACGACCGATGACTGGGGAACCCAGCAGGCGCTGATGATCCCGCCCAATTCATTCCGGGAGATTTTCAAGCCGCAGTATAAGCGTGTGTTTGACAAAGCCCATGAGTGCGGCATGGATATCCGTTTCCATACGGACGGAAAAATCAATGACATTCTGGAAGATCTGATAGAGCTTGGCGCGGATATCATCAATATCCATCAGCCGAACCTGGTAGGAATTGATGAGATATCCAAAATCGGCCAGGGAAGGATCTGTTTTGAAGCTTCTGTAGACATCCAGGATACGCTTCCTACAGGAGACAGAGAGAAAATTGAGAGAGAAGCAAAAGAACTGATAGAGAAATGGGGAACTCCGAAGGGTGGATTTATCGGCGTAGAGTACGGTTACCTTGACGCTATCGGCATTACGAAAGAGACGATGCTTTTTGAGCTGGAATGCTTTGAAAAGTACGGAACCTATAAGAAATAAAAGGTGTGGCATGATTGTTGTTGGTGAGAAGATCAATGGAAGCATTCCGGCTGCCGCAAGAGCGATTGCACGGCGGGATGCGGACTGGATTCGTGATATGGCGCGCAGGCAGGCGGAAGCAGGAGCTGATTTCATCGATGTATGCGCTTCTGTGGAATTTGAAGAGCTGGAGACGCTTCGCTGGATGATTGATCAGGTCCAGAGCGTTACCGATACGCCCATTTCCATAGACAGTCCAAGCACGGAGACGCTGGCGCGGGCATATCAGTTCTGCAGACGGCCCGGACTCTTTAATTCTGTGTCCATGGAAAAGACGAAAGAGGTTGACCGGATATTTGGAATTATGAGAGAAAATCCGGGCTGGGAAGTGATTGCCATGCTCAGTGACGATGACGGGATTCCCCAATGCGCTGCTGACAGACTGAAGGTCCTTGACAGGATTATGAGAAAAGCAGAAGCATACGGAATCGATCCGTCCAGAATCCATATTGATCCGATCGTCGAAGCGGAGGCTTATATCGATCCGGAGCAGGAAGACGGCCCGGGAATCGCCATGGTCGCAAAGGTGGCTGACGAGATCCGGAGCAGGTATCCCGCGCTTCACATTACTTCTGCCATCAGCAATATCTCGCATGGTCTGCCGGCGCGGAAATATATGAATTACAGTTTCGCGGTATTGATGCTTGCCCACGGTCTGGACTGCGGCATTCTGGACCCGCTGGACCGCGGCCTCCTGGCTGTGGCTGACGCGGCGGAAAAGCTGCTGGCGTTTCCGGAGAACAGGCAGCAGGACCTGGCGGCTGCTGTACAGAAAAGCGGGGCAGAAAGCTGCGGCTTTCCGCTTTCGGAGAGAGGCGTTTCTGAACAGGAAGGACGGAAATACGCAGAAATGGCGGCGGTCGCCCTTGCGATGAAAAGGCTGGGAGCCGGCGTGGACGCCATGAATCTGAATGATGTGGACAGAGATGTTTTGGGTGCCGCTTATGCGGCGGCCGCATTGCTGGGCCTGGAAGAAGAAGGCAGCTGTGTCGAGTATGTGGATGCGTATAAGTCCGGCCTTTTTGGAACAAAGAAGAAAAAATAACAGAATTCAACAGATAAGAAAGGGCGGCCCCTGCGGTCTGGAGAAGCATCTCCGGATCACGGGGGCCGCCCTGGTTTTTGGAATACTTTTTTATCCGGTTTATCCTGTTTTTCAGGACATTCCTATCTGCAAGAATGATTCCGTATTCATTAATCTGCTGGCGCTGAAAAGAAGCAGCGCAAAGCCTGAGATCAGCATGATGCCGCTGAGCAGAAGAATGACAATGACTGTAGTGATAGTCTGCCCCTGAGATCTTCTGGGAAGAGAACCGGAGGCTCTGCGAATCAGATAACTTCCTGTATAAAGCAGAACCGGAGCCAGCGCTCCGAGCATCAGGTAGGAGCCAAGAGCGGGCAGAAGCCAGGAAGGCCCGGTCATCAGCGCGGCAGACTGTTCTGCGGTCTCTGCCGGGGCGCCAAGCGTGGACAGGAACGACAGAAAATTATTGGTAAAATGAAACAGGGCCGGCAATAGAAGATTGTGAGTCTTCTGCATGACATAGGATAACCCGATGCCCAGCAGGGCCGTAGGGAGAAAACGGTAAGGGTCCATGTGGAACAGACCGAAAATCAGTCCCATGCAGAGAATGATAACCCAGTCCCTGCGGATTGACTGAAAACTGTACTGGATAAAACCTCTGTGCATGGCTTCCTCACAGACGGCAGGCATCACAGCAACGATAAAGAAGCGCAAGGGCGCCGGAACTGTGGAAAAGACAGAATTTATGCTGCTGCTGACCTGCAGATATCCTTCCGGGAAAAAGCACATGAGAATCAGAGTCACCAGCATAACCGACAGAAAGCAGCCGGCCCAGAGCAGCAGGGTTCCCATCACCTGGCCGAATTTCGGAAGCCGGATGGGAAAGACGCTGCGGAAGCTCTGTCCGGTGATGCGGACAGCAAGAAGGGTGCAGGCCAGAAGCCCCAGCTCCGTCAGCGCCAGCCCCAGCATGCCGAAATAGTACTGCAGGGGCGCAAAGACAAAGAGAAACAGCAGCATAATGATGACAAAGGCTGCGATCCCGTGGAGCGGGGTCAGCCGGCGGACGGAAGGTTTCCGGATACGTTCTGTAAATTTCATAAAATCACAACTCCTCTACCCTGTTGACAAGGCGTGTATGCCCTTATCAACAGGGTATATTTTCTTTAGTTTAACACGGCGGTCAGAGAAAGGCAATCGTCTCGATTTTCTTTCCCATTGCCCAAAGGAAGAAAAACTATGGTATAATCGTTTAAGCAAATGAACCAAAGGAGGTGAATCCATGTCGGAGCATCACCAGGAGATTAACCTTCTGGCGGAGGAATTTGAAAGCTGCCGGCAGATTCTGCTTGCATTGGGGGATGAGAACCGTCAGCATCTGATTCTGGAAATGATGCGGATGGGGGAGTGCGGAGGCGTCCGCATTGGAGCGATTACAGAAAAGACGAATCTTTCCCGTCCTGCCGTATCCCATCACATTCAGATATTAAAGGCGGCTGGCCTTTTGAAAATGCGCAGGGAAGGCACAAAAAATTATTACTATTTTGACGCCGATGCGGAAGCCATGGATAGGCTGATAGCGATGCTTACGCACGCAAAAGAAATCATGGAGCAGCTGCCTGACAGGAGTGGAAACGATGATTAAGGTGCACATTTTTCATACAGGATCAGTGAGGGTTGATCAGGCAATTCCGTACAAGGAGAAAAATCCGCTGGCAGTGACCGGTCTGTTCCGCGGGGAAGAAAAGAAAGTGATTCTGCCTGTATCTTGTTATCTGATCGAACATCCCAAAGGGAAAATCCTGATTGACACAGGCTGGGACAGCAAATATGTATATGAGAAGCCGCACCGGTTCGGGGGCCTTTTAAATGGCATCAGCACGCCTGTCATAAAAGAAGGTGAAAGTGTCGATGATAAGCTTTCGGAGCACAATCTCCGGGCGCAGGATCTGGATTATATTTTTTTCAGCCATATGGATTTTGACCATACAAGCGGACTTTGTCTTGTGAGAGAAGCAAAGCGGATCATGGCTGCCAGAGAAGAATTAGAAGATTCCAGAAAATACTTTTTCCGCTATGTGAAAACGAACTGGAATTTTGCAAATGTGGAGCCGTTCGAGTATGAAAATACAGGAATCGGACCGGTGGGCAGAAGCTATGATGTGTTTGGCGACGGAAGCGTGGTGCTGGTCAATACGCCCGGGCATACGCACGGGATGTTCAGCGCGGTGGTAAGCGGCGGAGGAAAGTATGTGGTTCTGGCAGGTGACAGCGTGTATACACAGCGCTCTATCAGGGAAAAACTGATTCCTGGTTTTACGGTAAACGCAAAACTGGCGGAGAAATCCCTGGAATGGGTTTGCCAGTGCGCGGCAGACGAGAACTGTCTGCTGGCCGCCGCAAACCACGATCCGGAAGTGGAAGAACAGACCATAGAGCTTACGGACTGACACTGAAATCAAGAATAAATGGAGGAAGAAAAACATGGATTTAATGGAAGCAATGAAAGCGCGCCACAGCGTGCGCCAGTATATGGATAAGCCGCTGGAGAAGAAAGCTGTCGAAGAGCTGCAGGCAGAGATAGACGCCTGCAACCAGGAAAGCAGACTGCATATTCAACTGGTGAGAAATGAGCCGAAGGCCTTCGATGGCTTTATGGCTCACTATGGAAAATTCAGCGGCGTCACCAATTATATCGCAATGATTGGGAAAAAGGGGCCGGACCTTGAAGAAAAGTGCGGCTATTACGGGGAAAGGCTTGTGCTGAAGGCTCAGCAGATGGGACTGAATACCTGCTGGGCAGCCATGACCTACAGTAAGATAAAGACAGCTTTCCGGATAGACGACGGCGAGAAGCTCTGTATCGTGATTTCCATTGGTTATGGAAAAAATCAGGGAAGCGCCCACAAGGTAAAAACGGCTGATGAGGTAGTAAAAGGAGACGGAGCGCAGCCGGAATGGTTCCGGGCCGGGGTGGAAGCGGCGCTGTTTGCTCCCACAGCAATGAATCAGCAGAAATTTACGTTTGCCTTAAGCGGAAACCGGGTGTCAGTGAAGGCAGGAATAGGATTCTATACAAAAATCGATCTGGGAATTGTAAAATATCACTTTGAGGCGGGAGCCGGAACAGAACATTTTGTGTGGGCCTGAAATCTGAAAGCAGAGAACCGGCACATCAGCGGAAGTAAAAGATAAAGAAAACAAGAAAGCGTTGATTCCTTTTGCGGCTCAGCGCTTTTTTGCTCTTTCCGGCAGCGGGCCCGGGCAGGAGCTTTGGCCATAAAGTGTTGAAGAAAAACGAAAAATATAGTAAACTTAACTCATGTCATCCGACGCTGACCCGAATCCCACGCACAAGTCCCGCGGACGGGTCCTGATTTGACAGACGAGGAGTGAAGCTTATGATTGCGATTATCGATTATGACGCCGGAAACCTGAAAAGTGTGGAAAAGGCGCTGCTGTATCTGGGACAGGATGTGCTTGTGACCCGGGACAGGGAAAAGATTTTGAGCGCCGATAAAGTAATTCTGCCGGGTGTGGGAAATTTCGGGGATGCCATGGAAAAGCTGAAAGGCTACGGGCTGGAGGAAGTCATCCGGGAAACGGCGCGGCAGGGAAAGCCCTTTCTGGGAATCTGCCTGGGGCTTCAGCTGCTCTTTGAGCGAAGCGCTGAGGCGCCCGGTGTGGAAGGACTTGGAATTCTGAAGGGAGAAATCCTGCGGATTCCGGACAGGGAAGATTTAAAGGTTCCGCATATCGGCTGGAACTCCCTGAAACTTCAGAATCAGGGGCGGCTTTTTGCAGGACTGGAAGAGGAACCGTATGTCTATTTTGTACACTCCTATTATCTGAAGGCGGCCGATCCGCAGATTGTGAAGGCAGTGACGGAATACGGAGTCCGGATCGACGCCTCGGTGGAGAGCGGCAATGTGTTTGCCTGCCAGTTCCATCCGGAAAAAAGCAGCCGCACAGGTCTTAAGATTCTGAAGAATTTTGCGGAACTGTCCAGCACAGGCCGAATCACTTGCTGATGAGGCCGTAAGAAAGTGAATCAGGTGTGAGCAAACCTCATCAGCGAAGCTGATTTTCATGGTTTGCGAATCGTAACTGTGAAGGAAGTGAACAGTTACGAATTTTGCGGAACTGGAGGACTGGTAAATGTTTACAAAACGGATTATTCCATGCCTGGACGTGCACGCGGGCCGTGTGGTCAAGGGCGTGAATTTTGTGAATTTAAGAGACGCCGGAGATCCGGTGGAGATTGCGGCGGCCTATGACGCAGCCGGAGCGGATGAGCTGGTATTTCTGGATATTACGGCGAGCTCGGACGCCCGGGCCACTGTGGTGGATATGGTGCGCAAGGTGGCGGAAAAGGTATTTATCCCTTTTACGGTAGGCGGGGGAATCCGGAGCGTAGAGGATTTCAGGGCGCTCCTGCGGGAAGGGGCCGACAAGATTTCCGTCAATTCTGCGGCGATTATGCGGCCGGAACTGATCAGCGAGGCGGCCGATAAGTTCGGAAGCCAGTGTGTGGTAGTGGCCATCGACGCCAGGCGGAGAGAGGACGGAAGCGGCTGGAACATATTCAAAAACGGCGGCCGCGTAGATATGGGAATCGACGCGGTAGAGTGGGCTATGAAGGCAGACAGGCTTGGCGCAGGGGAGATTCTTCTGACCAGCATGGACTGTGACGGCACAAAAGAGGGATATGATCTGGAGCTGACGCGTACCATTGCGGAAAATGTGTCGATTCCGGTGATCGCTTCCGGCGGCGCCGGTACAAAGGAACATTTCTATGAAGCGCTGACAGAAGGAAAAGCGGACGCGGCGCTGGCTGCTTCGCTGTTCCATTATAAAGAGCTGGAGATTCAGGAAGTAAAGGAATACTTAAGAGAACGCGGTGTTCCGGTGCGGCTGCAGACTCTGGCTCCCAAAGAAGGAAGGGACGGAAAATGAAGACCACAGATGTACGCAGGAAACCTTCAAAATACAGAAATCTGGACGCGGCAGGCTGCATCAGGCGTTTTCAGAGAGTCAGATTTCTCCTGACAGGAATTGCGGTTGCGCTGATTATTCTGACAGCAGCCGTGTTTATCACGCATACGGAGGAACTGTCTCTGGGGCTTTATTTCATTGTGATTCTGTTGATTCTTCTGGTGTTTTTTGCGGCCCTCGCCCTGCATGTGGCAGGGATCTATCAAATTCTGTATACGGACTGTGATCCGGTTAAATTTCTGGAGGTGCTGGGAAGACAGAGCAGAAAGCTGAAAAGGCCGTCGCAGAAAAGCAGCCATCATCTGCTCTGCGCGGCAGCCCTGTCATATCTGGAAGACTGGGACGCAGTGTACCGGGAGCTGGTACAGTTTCAGGCGCCGGCTGTCCGGAACAGAAGTCTTTTGTACTCTCATCTGAATCTGCTGGGCGATTACTGTCTGGTAAAAGACCAGAAGGATGATTTTGAAGCCTGCAGGCGGCAGCTGCTTGCTCTGGAGGAGCAGGGAAAGCCCAGGGAGAAAAAACTGGCGGACCAGCTTCTTCTTGTATGGGACAGAAGGATTGCCTGCGTGACACAGGACAGGAAGAGAGAACGTGAGATTCTGAATCAGCTTTTGCTGGGACAGAAGAGATACCTGAGCCAGGAGGTGGCCTGGACGTTCCGTCTGGCCCAGCTGGATCTGCTGGACGGAAATGTGGAGCAGGCGGGGCAGCGTCTCCGGTTTGTAATGGAGTATGGAAATACCATGGCTGCCCGGACCTGGGCAGAAGAGCTGTGGAACCGGCAGGACTGGTCCCTGGAACAGAAAAATAATCAGGAAGAGACAGGAGAGAAAGAAAATGGGAATGATACAGAATGACTGGCTGGAGCCGCTGAAGCCGGAATTTGGAAAGCCTTATTACGCAGAGCTTTTCAGATTTGTGCAGAATGAGTACGCTACCAGAAAGATATTTCCGCCTGCGGATGATATTTTCAATGCCTTTCATCTGACGCCTCTGCATGAGGTGAAGGTGGTGATTCTGGGCCAGGACCCTTATCACAACGACGGCCAGGCCCATGGCTTGTGCTTTTCTGTGAAGCCGGATGTGGAGATTCCGCCGTCTCTGGTGAACATCTATCAGGAGCTCCACGATGACCTGGGCTGCTATATTCCGAACAACGGCTATCTGGTCAAATGGGCAAAGCAGGGTGTGCTGATGCTGAACACCGTGCTGACGGTCCGGGCCCATCAGGCCAATTCCCACCGGGGTATGGGATGGGAGCAGTTTACGGACGCGGCTATCCGCGTTCTGAATGAGCAGGACCGCCCGATTGTATTCATCCTGTGGGGAAGCCCCGCGCAGAAGAAGGCGCAGATGCTGAATAACCCGAAGCATCTGATTCTGAAGGCACCGCATCCGAGCCCCCTCTCGGCGTACCGGGGCTTTTTCGGAAGCCGGCCTTTCAGCAAGACCAATGAGTTTCTTGTAAAAAACGGCCTGGAGCCGATAGACTGGCAGATTGAAAATGTGTAGTCAGATCAAGGCGGCAAGAGGATGGTATAAGCAGCAGGAAAAAGGCACGCGGGTTATGCTGACTATCCTGACTGCGGCTGTGACTTTTTATCTGGTCTTCCTGCTCTGGCTTCTGCCGGAGATGATGGAGACGGTTCCCATGGATACAAAATACTGGACAGTCAAGATTCTGGCGGCGCTTCTTATGACGGTGCCGGTTTATCTTGGGCTGCAGTGGTGCGTATACCGTCTTTCCGGCGCGGAGCTGAAAGAGAGCGGCGCCGGGACGGACAGTATTCCGGACGAAAATGCGGGAGAGAACAGAGACGCTGCGGAGAAAAAAGAAAAAATGCGGCGCAGATTCTGGTTCTTTTTGGGCTTCAGTCTGGTATTTGCCTGGCTGATGGTTTATTTCTACGCGTATTTTCCGGGGTCTTTTGACTGGGACAACCTGGATCAGTGGTGGCAGATCCAGAACAGCCAGTACGATACCTGGCACCCGGTGTTTCATACGCTGATCATTGCCCTGTTTACAAAGGTTGTAAATCATTACGGCTTTGCGGTGTTTATGCAGCTGCTGCTGTACAGCCTGCTCTGCGGATATCTGCTTTACACCATGGCAAAATGGCGTTTTCCGGTGTGGGGAATGCTGCTTGCGGAGTTCTTCCTGGCGGCGAATCCGCAGACGCACCGGATTCTGCTCTTCATGTGGAAGGACAGCGCGCTGACACTTTTCATGCTGCTGTTTACGGTGTATCTGATCCATGTATGGAAGAGCGGCGGAAGATGGCTGAAGAAGAAGCGGAACCTTGCGGTGTGGATTCTGGTGTTGATTTCCATTTCTCTGGTCCGGCATAACAGTATTCTGTATACAATTCCGTTTCTGATTCTGGCTGTTTTTTTCTTTAAGGAGATTCGCCGGGAGAGCATCATTTCTCTGGTGCTGATGCTGGCAGGGATGTGGGTTATCCAGTATCCGGTTTACAATCTGGTGGGGGCCAGCCGTCCGTCCCAGACCTATGTAGAGACGGTGGGCGTGCCCATGACGATTCTCTGCAATATTCATGAGACAGCGCCGGAAAGCCTTGATCCGGAGGCGGCTGAATTTCTGGCAGAGATAGGCCCGGAGAAGCGCTGGGATATCTACGAGATGGGAAATTACAATTCCTTTAAATTTGTGACCAACGCCAATCAGGTGATTTCCAGCACCGACCCGCTGGACTTCCTGAGTTTCACGGCCAGAACGGCGGCGAACGCGCCGGGGCTTTCCCTGCAGGCTGTTTACCAGGTGACGCGTATGGTCTGGGATATCAGGGGGACTACGCCCTGGCACACCGATCTGGAATATCAGATTCAGGAAAATGAGTGGAATTTCTCCTATGTAGAGGACCGGGCCGGAATGAGGACCGTCCTGAATGATTTTGACAACTGGGTGATGGACAGCGCTCTGGACACGCTTTTTTCCTACAATGGCATTCATCTGCTGGCGCTGATCCTGTGCACACTGTTTGTATTTGCCCGGAAGGGAAAAGGATGGAAAGCCCTGGTGCTGACGCTTCCTGTTTTAGCCTATAATTACGGAACCATGCTGCTGCTCTGTGGACCGACTTACCGGTTTTTCCACTTTGACAGTGTGATTTTCGTTCCGCTGTGCCTGCTTCTGTTCAGCGGATGGAAAACCGCCGTTCCGGAAAACAACATGTGAAGGGGAGGAAATATTATTATGCGGATTGTATTACTGGAGAGTCTGGGTGTTTCTGAGAGGGTGATTGAGAAACATGCGCAGAAACTGGAGAATATGGGGCACAGCTTTACGGCGTATGAAAAAAATACGGACCCTGCTGTACAGGTGGAACGCTGCCGAAATGCAGATGCAGTCATGCTTGCGAATATGCCCCTGTCTGAAGCGGTCATTGATAAAGCGGAACATCTGAAGTTTATCGACGTAGCCTTTACCGGCGTCGATCATATTCCGATGGAAGCGGCAAGGAAGAAGGGAATTGCGGTCAGCAATGCTTCCGGTTATGCGACTCAGGCGGTGGCTGAGCTCTGTGTCAGCTTTATGATCCAGCTGCTTCGGAATGTAAATAAGACAGAAAAGCGCTGCCGGACGGGCGGTACAAAGGACGGCCTGATTGGCAATCTTCTCTGTGGAAAGACAGTAGGAATCGTGGGGGCAGGCGCTATTGGAAAAAGAACCGCAGCTCTCTGCAAGGCCTTTGGCTGCACCGTACTGGCTTACAACAGAAGCAAAATCACGGATGCGTCTGTAGACAGGCAGGTATCTCTGGAAGAGCTTCTGTCATCAGCGGATATCGTATCCCTGCACTGCCCGCTTACTGCGGAGACGAAGGGAATGATTGGAAAGGAACAGCTGGCGCTGATGAAAAAAACAGCGTTTCTGATCAACACAGCCAGAGGCGGTGTCGTAGATCAGGATGCTCTGGCTGCGGCTCTCAGTGACGGACAGATTGCAGGAGCGGCTCTGGACGTATTTGATAAAGAGCCGCCTCTTCCGGAAGACCATCCGCTTCTTCACGCGCCGAATACGATTGTGACGCCGCATATCGGCTTTGCCTCTGTGGAATCTCTGGAGCAGAGAGCAGATATCGTGTTTGAAAATCTTTATTCCTGGCTGGAAGGCAGACAGCTCAATGCGGTCTGACCGGAGGAGAAAGAAAATAAAATATCAGGGCTCTAAGGAAGCTGGCTGTATCAGTGGTTACATTCATTATATCATTGATGCGTCCAGCTCCTTTGTTTTTATGATTTAAGCGCGCTCTGAGGATATATGGCAACACATCGGATGGCGGCAGGTGAGATAAAGCTTATTAAAAATGGAAAGTAAACTTGACATAAGAATCTCTTCGTGTATAATAAAAATATGGAAAGTAAACTTTCCATCAAAAGAGGGTGACAGAATTCGGATGAAAAACAGACTGGAAGAATTGAGAAAAGAAAGAGGAATCAAGCAGGAAGAACTGGCAGACGCCCTGGAGGTGTCGCGGCAGACCATAGGTTCTCTGGAGAATGGAAGGTATAATCCGTCGATTCTTCTGGCCTTTAAGATTGCCCGGTACTTCGGGATGAGCATTGAGGACATCTTTATTTATGAGGAGGAGGGGGAACATGAAAAAGGAAGATAATATCATTTTTTTGGTTTACATTTTTATTGGGGCAGCTGTGACGGTGTTGGGAATAACAGGAAAAAACGGTTTCTTTGACTCGGGAGCCTTAGTTGTTATGGGTTTTTCGCTGATTGTGGGAAGCCTGGGCCAGTTGTTTCGCTTCTGGCATAACAGAAAGCCGGAAAACAGAGAATCATATGAAACAGAGATGAGACATCAGCGGATAGAGTGGGATGATGAGAGGAACAGGCAGATTCGTCATTATGCCGGGTATCTTACTTATGGCGTGACTATGGTGGGTTGTTTTACGGCAGCTGTTATAACGAATCTTTTGGGCGCCGGGAATCGGATAGTCTTTGTTCTGCTGGTGGCTGGAGCTGCAGAGGGTGTGATGTTTGCTGGGTTTCAATGGTATGCGCGCAGAAAAATGTAAGAGCTTCTGAACAGATGGGAACAGGGATGTTTTCTGCTTATAGATGGAAGAGTTTGTAAACACAGAAGCGTAAAAATTACTATTTATGAGGTGAGAGCATGAAAAAGAAGGACAGAATTTTTTGGGCGGTTTATATTGTGGCCGGCATGGTGATGATGGCTGTGGGACTGAAATTGGATATAGAATATTATTCCACGCTGCTTTTTGCCATAGGTTTTTCCTTTATGACGAACGGGCTTGTACGGGTCGTAGGAAACTGGTACCATATGAGGCCCGAAAACAGAGAAGAATATCAGGAGAAGCTGCGCCGGCAGCAGATTAATCTGAAGGATGAAAGAAAGATGCAGCTGCGCTGGCGGGCAGGGTATATTGCCTGGTCGGTGACTGTGATTCTGTGTTTTGTGGGAGCGTTTGTGATGAGCCTGTTTCAGAAATATACGGCACTTGTGGCGGCACTGTTTGGACTGGCTGTCCTGGAATATGTGGCTGCAACCGTAATTTACAAGCATCTGTGCAGGAAGATGTGAGGTGATATTTGAAACATGGAGCATTTACTGCGTGCAGAAGATTTTGAGATGAAACTGAATCTGAAGGTATTCCGAAGCGATCTCACGTATCCGTGCAATACAAGTATGAAAGTATCTGTACAAAGCGGCAATTTTTCCGGAAGTGCTTCGATGGATATTGATATCAGAGAATTTGCGGAATTTGCCGCAGATTTGTGCCGGCTGTATGAAAAGCTGTCCGGGAGCGCCAGAATAGAAGAACCCTACGGGGTACATATGTATCTGTCGTTTCAGGGAGACGGAAAAGGGCATATGGATGTGAGGGGAGAGTTATATCAGACAGACAGCGCTGGAATGGAGCAGGAGCTGAGATTTTCGAACCGGTTCGATCAGACTTATCTGAAATGTTTTTGCTATGATTTAAAAAGGAGCTATGAAAGATATTTGGAGTGAATAGTGTTGATGTACAAGAGAATGTATTGCCTCTTGGTACACCGGCATTAAGCCGAGAGCTTAACAGGGGGGACTGCGTGGAACATCCATCGCAGTCCCCCCTGCTGACTTTTATAGGGACAAATTGCAATATCTTGATTTAAAAGCTTTCTGCAGCAGCGATTCCGTTTCCGGAAGGAGAGCCGGAAGTGCTGCTCTTATCAGAGCGGCTGTTTTGGGAAGATGAGCCAGACTGGCCGTTTGCACCTGTGCCGCCTGTGCCGTCTGAACCTTTTCCAGCTTTTATCTCCTCATTCAAATGCTTATTCGCAGTGGACAGCATCAGCTTCAGACGGTTCAGCTGGTTTACCTCGCTGGCGCCGGGATCGTAGTCGATGGCTACCACATTGGAAGTGGGGTAGCGGCGGCGCAGTTCCTTGATAACGCCCTTGCCGACTACGTGGTTCGGCAGACAGCCGAAGGGCTGCGTGCAGACGATGTTCGGAATGCCGGTGTGGATCAGCTCCAGCATCTCGGCGGTCAGGAACCAGCCTTCGCCGGTCTGGTTGCCGACGGATACGATGTCGGTGGCCTGTTCTGCCATTTCATCGATATTGCCGGGCGTGCCGAAGTGGACGCTCTTTTTCAGAGCTTTGACAGCCGGCTTGCGAAGCCACTCCATGGCGATGATACCCAGACGGGCTGTGCGGGCGCTGGAACGCTTCTTTCCCAGGTGGTCTGCCTTGAACTCGGAGTTCTTGAAGCAGTACAGAAGGAAGTCCATCAGTTCCGGAACCACAGCCTCGGCCCCTTCCGATTCCAGAAGCTCCACCAGATGATTGTTGGCAGAAGGAGAGTATTTTACAAGAATCTCTCCGACCACGCCGACTCTGGGCTTCTTCATATCCTCATAAATCGGAAGCTTGTCAAAATCCTCGATAATTCCTTTGCAGATCTGGACGAAGCGGCGGTGGGACACATGCTTTTGGGATACAAAATCCTGACAGATCTTCAGCCATTTCTGATGCAGTCTGTCTGCGGAGCCGGGTTCTTTCTCATAGGGACGCATCCGGTAGAGCACCCGCATGAAGATGTCTCCAAATACAAGACCATACAGACCCTTGAAGGCCAGGCCCGGTGTGATCTTGAAGCCGGGGTTGCTCTCAAGTCCGGTCAGGTTCAGGGAAACTACCGGAATATTCGCGTGTCCTGCCTTTGCCAGAGCACGGCGGATAAAGGAGATATAGTTGGTAGCCCGGCAGCCGCCTCCCGTCTGGGTGATGATGACAGCCAGTTTATCCGGATCGTATTTGCCGGAAAGTACGGCGGTCATAATCTGGCCGACTACCACAAGAGAGGGGTAGCAGGCGTCATTGTTTACATATTTCAGTCCCATATCGATGGCCGCCCGGTCAGAATCCGGAAGCACGTCGATATGATAGCCGCAGGAGCGGAACGCAGGCTCGATCACGTCGAAGTGAATCGGAGACATCTGCGGGCAGAGGATGGTGTAATCCTTCCGCATTTCCTCGGTAAATACCACACGCTCGTAGGCGGTGGATTCCACGGTCCGGCATTCCTGCTTTCTCTCGCGCACCCGGAGGGCGGAGATCAGGGAACGGATACGGATTCTCGCGGCTCCCAGGTTGTTGACCTCGTCGATCTTCAGGCAGGTGTAAATCTTGCCGGAGTTTGTCAGGATATCGCTGACCTCATCGGTGGTCACGGCGTCCAGGCCGCAGCCGAAGGAATTCAGCTGGATGACGTCCAGGTCATCCCGGGTTCTTGCGTAGCTTGCGGCTGCGTACATTCTGGAATGGTACATCCACTGGTCCATGACAAACAGAGGACGCTCCACACCGTGCAGGTGGCTGATGGAATCCTCGGTCAACACGGCGATACCGTAGGAATTGATCAGCTCCGGAATACCATGGTTGATTTCCGGGTCGATATGGTAAGGACGGCCTGCCAGCACAATGCCCCGGTGTCCGGTCTCTTCCATGTATTTCAGGGTCTCTTCCCCCTTGCGCTTGATATCCTCGCGGACCTTCGCCTGCTCATCCCATGCCTTTTTGGCGGCGGCGGAAATCTCCTCCGCCGGAATGTGGCAGTGTGCTCCAAACTCCCGGATCAGAGCCTTTTCCAGGATTTCCTCGCTTTCAAAGGAGAGGAAAGGATTGAAGAAATCAATGTCTCCGCCGTGGAGCTCATCGATGTTGTTCTTGATGTTTTCCGCGTAAGAGGTCACGATGGGGCAGTTGTAATGATTGCCTGCGTCGGGGAATTCATTGCGCTCATAAGGCACGCAGGGATAGAAGATGAACTTCAGTCCCTGGCGGATGAGCCAGGTTACATGGCCGTGGGCCAGTTTCGCCGGATAGCACTCGGATTCGCTGGGGATGGATTCGATGCCCAGCTCGTAGATCTTGTGCGTGGAAGCGGGAGAGAGCACTACCTGGTATTTCAGTTCGGTAAAGAAGGTGTACCAGAACGGATAATTCTCATAGAAGTTCAGTACACGGGGAATACCGACCTGGCCGCGGGAGGCCTCGTCCGCGGGCAGAGGCTCATAACCGAAGATCCGCTTGTTCTTGTATTCATAAAGGTTCGGGATATTGTCCTTGTTGCGTTCCTTGCCGATACCGCGCTCGCAGCGGTTGCCGGTGATGAACTGGCGGCCGCCGGTAAAGCGGTTGATGGTAAGACGGCAGTTGTTGGTACAGCCCTTGCACTTGGACATGGTTGTCGTAAATTCCAGATTGTTGATCTGGTCGATAGAAAGCATGGTAGTCTCCACACCCTCTTCATAGCGTTCTCTTGCGATGAGAGCGGCGCCGAAGGCGCCCATGATGCCCGAGATGTCAGGGCGGACGGCCTCACAGCCGGCGATCTTCTCGAAACTGCGGAGAACGGCGTCATTGTAAAAGGTTCCGCCCTGGACTACGATGTTCTGCCCAAGGGAGGAGGCGTCAGAGACCTTGATTACCTTAAACAAAGCGTTCTTGATGACGGAATAGGCAAGGCCGGCTGAGATATCGGCCACTTCCGCGCCTTCCTTCTGAGCCTGCTTTACTTTGGAATTCATAAATACGGTGCAGCGGGTTCCCAGGTCGATGGGGTGCTTTGCGAACAGAGCAGCCTTTGCGAAATCCTGTACGCTGTAATTCAGAGAATGCGCAAAGGTCTCGATAAAGGAACCGCAGCCGGAGGAACAGGCCTCATTCAGCTGCACGCTGTCTACGGTATGGTTTTTGATGCGGATGCACTTCATATCCTGTCCGCCGATATCCAGGATGCAGTCTACCTTCGGATTGAAAAATTCAGCCGCATAGTAGTGGGCGACTGTCTCCACTTCGCCCTCGTCCAGCATCAGAGCGGCCTTTACCAGCGCCTCTCCGTAACCTGTGGAGCAGGAGCGGACGATATGAGCGTCTTTCGGAAGAAAACGGTAGATTTCCTGAATGGCGCGGATGGTTGTCTTTAAGGTGCTTCCGTTATTATTGCTGTAAAAGGAATAAAGAAGCTCTCCGTCCTCTCCAACGAGGGCGGCCTTTGTGGTAGTGCTTCCGGCGTCGATGCCTAAGAAGCAGTTGCCCTTGTAAGCCTGGAAATCGCCTCTGGCCACCTCGTGGCGGCTGTGGCGCTCCTGAAATTTGGCATATTCATGTTCAGACTCAAACAGAGGCTCCATGCGGGCTACTTCAAAATCCATCTTGATGTGGGATTTGAGACGTTCCTTCATGCTGCTTAAGGACACAGCTGATTCCTGCCTGGAGCTCAGGGCAGAGCCAATGGCCGCGAACAGATGGGAGTTTTCCGGAGCGATAATGTGCTCGTCGTCCAGCTTCAGGGTACGGACAAAAGCCGCCTTCAGCTCGGAAAGAAAGTGAAGGGGGCCGCCCAGGAACGCCACATGGCCGCGGATGGGTTTTCCGCAGGCAAGGCCGCTGATAGTCTGGTTTACCACTGCCTGAAAAATAGACGCAGACAAGTCTTCCTTTGTCGCGCCCTCATTGATCAGCGGTTGAATGTCAGATTTTGCAAATACACCGCAGCGGGCCGCGATGGTGTAAAGGGAATGATAGTTTTTGGCATACTCGTTCAGGCCGGAAGCGTCCGTCTGAAGAAGAGAAGCCATCTGGTCAATGAAGGAGCCTGTACCGCCGGCGCAGATGCCGTTCATACGCTGTTCCACATTGCCGCCCTCAAAATAAATGATTTTCGCGTCCTCGCCGCCCAGCTCAATAGCCACATCGGTCTGGGGCGCTGCTTTTTCAAGGGCTGTCGCTACGGCCACAACCTCCTGGATGAAGGGCACTTCCAGGTGCCTTGCCAGAGTCAGGCCGCCGGAACCGGTGATAGCCGGGTATACAGTCAGGTCGCCAAGCTCCCCTTCCGCCTTTTCCAGAAGATCGGCCAGGGTCTCCTGAATATTTGCGAAATGACGCTCGTAATCCGAAAACAAAAGCTGGTTCTCCTGGTCGAGAACCGCAACTTTTACTGTGGTGGAACCGATATCGATTCCCAATGTATATGTATTATTACCGTTCATATATGTTACGCGGATAGTCCGCAACCTCCTTTTCTATCTATATTGAAAGGTTTTCAGACATCATTTCTCATTATACGACAGTAAAAAAATGAAAGCAAATAAAAAAAGTATAAACTGACAGGCTGTTTTCCCGTTATTTTTCACATGGGGGCGGTCATTTTCCCATTCAGCTGGGCGTATATCACAAAGATTTGACAGAGCGCATATAGTACAATATATAAAATAAGGAAGGAATGGAGTTTTGTCATGCAGCATAGCCAGGGCTTTCTTCACACCGTTCAAAAGGGCGATACGCTCTACCGGCTAAGCCGGCGCTATCATGTGCCGCTCTGGGCCATTCTTTATGCGAATCCATATATCAACATCTATAATCTTCAGATTGGAGATGAGGTCTGTATTCCTGCAAGGGTCTATCCAAAGGAAGGGATGCCGGTTGACAAATAAATAGGGGTCCCCTATAATAAATCTGTTATCTTATCCGGGCCATTCCGGAGCTCTCACAGAGGCTCCGGAATTCCGTATTGCGGAAGAACCTATGGAAGAAAGGAAGAAATCATTATGAACCTGCTGGACAAGCTGGAAAGAAAATTTGGCCGTTATGCGATTCACAATCTGATGTATTATATTATTATTCTGTATGCGCTGGGATATGTTATCGTGACGTTTGTCCCTCAGTTTTATGTGCAGTATTTAAGTCTGGACCCGACAATGATTCTGCGGGGCCAGATCTGGAGAATTATTACTTTTATTATTTATCCGCCGAATACAGGACTGTTTTATTTCCTGCTCAGCATGTATCTTTATTATTCTATTGGAAAAATCCTGGAGGCACAATGGGGAGCTTTCCGGTTTAATCTCTATTTTTTCACCGGAGTACTTTTGCATGTAGCAGCAGCGTTTATTGCCTGCTATGTGTTTGGCGCGAATATCGGACCTGCCTTTGGAACCTATTACCTGAACTATTCGCTGTTTTTTGCCTTTGCAGCCACTTATCCGGACATGCAGTTTCTGCTGTTTTTCATTATTCCGATCAAGGCAAAATGGCTTGGAATTATCAACGGCATTTATTTCGGAGCGACGATTCTCGTAGGATTCTTTGCAAGTTATCTGCCTGCGAATGTACTGATTGGCCTGCTTCGGGCGGGAATTGTGGCGCATCCTGCCTACAGCGTGATGGCTCTTGTTTCCCTTGGAAACTTCCTGATTTTCTTCTTTGGAATGCGGAATATGCGCCGTTATAATCCGAAAGAGATTTACCGCAGGCGGACGTATGCGAAGAGTGTAAAGCAGGGACAGAAGAACGCGACTACTCATAAATGCGCGATCTGCGGCCGCACGGAAAAGGACGGGGATGATCTGGTGTTCCGTTTCTGCTCCAAATGCAATGGAAATTATGAATACTGCCAGGATCATCTGTTTACGCATGAGCATGTAAAATAAAGAAATTCATAAGTCGAATACCCGCTGCAAGCAGAGGGGGCTCAACCTGGCAGCGCTCCAGGGGCGGGAAATTTGCACTCACAGGGCACTTACCCTCGCGGTGTCCGGCAAATGGACGTGCAAATGCAAGGTCAAGAAGACGGCCTGGGCCGCGTCCGCCTGGCTCACTGCCGCGGGAATCACGAAGGCGGTAGAATAAAAAGATTTCACGAATGTAAAATCATGGATGTATAAAAAGGACTGGCGTTCCGCAGCAGAACTGAGGGAGTATGCCGGTTCTTTTTTACGTCTTACTTCTGCTCAGAAAATCTTCCTACAGATAGTACGATAGTCTGGACTCCACGAGAGTGTTATAATTTTAACAAATTTAAGGCGGCGGGACGTATTATCGATTCGTCGTCAGCTCTATGAGGATAAAGGAGGAAATGAATCATGAACTCACCGGCAGAAATTGCACAAAATTATGTGGGAATCGGTAAAAAGAAGGTAGAAACGCCCATCCTGAAGCTGTTTATTCTGGGCATTATGGCAGGTATCTTTATCGGTATCGGCGCCATTGCCTATCAGACGGCTACGGCGACTATCGGGGGAAGCCTCGGAAAGCTGGTTGGCGCGTGCATGTTCCCGGCTGGCCTTGCTCTGGTATTGATTGCGGGAAGCGAGCTCTTTACCGGCAACTGCCTTCTGGTGATTCCGTTCCTGGAGAAGGAAGTGAAGTTCTCAGGCGTGCTTCGCAACTGGGTATTCGTATACCTTGGAAACTTCGCGGGAAGCATTATTCTTGCCCTGCTGGTTGTATACAGCCATACGCCCTCTCAGGTAGACGGCGCGCTGCTTGACACCATGATGACGGTAGCGAGCGGAAAAGTAGCCTTAAGCTTTGGAGACGCGCTTCTGCGCGGCATCATCTGCAACATGATGGTATGTCTGGCAGTCTGGATGTCCTTTGCGGGTAAGACGGTACCGGCAAAAATCATGGGACTTTATTTCCCGATTATGATTTTCGTGCTGGGCGGTTTTGAGCATAGTGTTGCAAATATGTATTATCTTGCAGCGGGAATCTTTGCAAATTCCGTATATGGCGTTGGAAACGCGGCTGTGAACTGGGGCGCAGCTCTGGTAAATAACCTGCTGCCTGTTACCATCGGCAATATCATCGGCGGAGCCCTGATCGGCATTACATATTGGTTCCTGTACTTAAGAGGTGCAAAGAAAAATTAATCAAAGGATCTGCGATGAAAAATTAATAAGCGGTTCTGCTTGACGGAAAGCGCCTTTATGTCTATGATGGACATAGAGGCGTTTTTTTCCCATATAAAAGACGCGGAAAATGGAGGAAGAGAGCTTATGAGTATTTTGGTGAAGGACTATGGCGTGACGAAGGATGGAGAGCAGGTAAAGCAGTACATCCTGGAAAACGCAAACGGGGTGAAGGCTGTGCTGCTGAACTACGGCGCGGTGGTTTCAGAGCTTCATGTGCCTGATAAGGAAGGAAAGCTGCGGGACGTGGTCTGGGGCTACGAAAAGCTGGAGGGCTACGAGGTGAATGCTCCCAATCTGGGCGCTGTGATTGGACGGAATGCGAACCGGACCGGGGGTGCACAGGTAACAATTGCCGGAAAGACCTATGAGCTTCAGAAAAATGAAGGAAATAACAACCTTCACGGTGGAGAGCCTGCATATGGAAGACGTGTATGGAAGGCTGTGATTGTAAACGATAATCAGGTAGAGTTTTCCCTGTTTAGTCCGGATGGAGATCAGGGTTTTCCGGGCAACGCGGAGATCAAAGTATCCTACACTCTGTCGGATGATAATGAGCTTCTGCTTACCTACACAGGAAAAGCGGACCAGGATACGGTATTCAATCTGACGAATCATTCCTATTTTAATCTGGACGGGGAAGAGTCTGACAGTGTGCTGGATCAGATTGTATGGATTGACGCAGACGCCTATACGCCTGCCGACAGTGGACTGATACCGACGGGAGAGATACGGAGCGTAGAAGGAACGCCGCTGGATTTCAGGACACCGACAGCCATCGGGGCTCGTATCAATGAGGCTCATGAGTCTCTGCAGGCTGGAAAAGGTTATGATCTGAACTATGTGCTGAAGGACGAAGGAGCATATACCCTTTGCGCAAGCATGTATTCAAAGGAGAGCGGCATCCGCATGGAGGTACGCACCGACGCGCCGGGCATGCAGTTCTACACTTCCAATTTTCTGGAAGAAAAGGGAGGAAAGAACGGCAGAGAATACGGTGTAAGAAGCGCTGCCTGCTTTGAAGCGCATTACTTTCCGGATGCGACTCATCACGAGAATTTCAAGAGTACGATTGTAAAGGCAGGAGATACCTATCACCTGAAGGCCGGCTATAAGTTTTCTGTAGAAAAATAGAAGGAAGAGAAAAGGACAGTGGCACACTGGCAGGTATGTCAGTGCGCGCAGCCGTAGATGCAGCAGAGAGGCAGCCATGCCGCCGGGGACGTATACAGCGTTTTCGGACGGTATGGCTGTTTTGCATCTGACAGGCTGTAAATAAACGGTGTTTTTCGGAAGTATATCTTGACAAAAGCTCCCATATGAAATAGTATACAGTGTGAACTGTTTACACTGTGAACAAATTTGCGGGCGGGGAGTGTGCGTTCTGCCCGAAGGTGGTATGATTCTATTATTTTGGGAAAGGAGAATCCTCAGATGGATATTTCGAGTGAAGATGTACTGAATGCCTGGCTGCGGCTCACTACAACAGTCAATAACGTACGTTTGGCCGGTGAACTGCCCTATTATGAGCTTCTGATCTGCGGAATCTTATATCGGAATCAGAAGAGCGGCGCACCTGGGAGTCTTACAGCGACAGAACTGTGCGGTGAGACACGGATGCTGAAGTCTCAGATGAACAGAACGCTGAACAGCATGGAAAAAAAAGGACTGATTTTTCGCACACGCTCCGCTCAGGATCGGCGTCAGGTGTATATTACCTTCAATATGGAACAGGCAGGGGTGTATGAAAAAGAGCATGCAAGAATTCTTGGCTGTGTGGAAGAACTTATGGACAGAGTGGGAAGACAGCGCGCAGGGGAAATTATACAGTTGTTTACACTGATCTCGGATATGGCAGATGAGGTGATAACATGATAAGAATACTGGTAGATTCTTCTTCTGACTACTGCCAGGAGGAGATTCGGGAAAAGGGACTTGTATTTGTGCCAATTCAGATTGAGCTGGCAGGAAAGGAATATCTGGATGGAATCGATCTGGATAAAAACAGTTTTTTTGAAATGCTGGAAGAGAGTGGTGAGTTCCCGCTGACTTCTCAGCCGTCTCCTCAGGTGTTTCTTGATATTTTTCAGGAGGTAAAAGAGCAGGGGGACGATCTGATCTGTATCCTTCTTTCCTCTCATCTGAGCGGTACATATCAGACCGCGCAGCTTGCGCGTCAGATGGCAGATTATGAGGAGCATATCTTTCTGATAGATTCCAGAGCGGCCACCTATAACATTAAGGTGATGGCAGATTATGCGCTGGAACTGGTGCGGGAGGGCCTGTCTGCGGCAGAAATCGCAGAGAAGCTGGAAAAGTTCAAATCCCGTGTCAAGGTAGTGGCTATGATTGACACTCTGGAATATCTCCGGCGGGGCGGACGGATTGGAAAAGCGGCCGCTGCTGTAGGAGATATGGCCCGTCTGAAACCCGTTATTACGGTGACAAAAGAAGGAGAAATCGGGGTAGTTGCCAAGGCTCTGGGAAAGAATAAGGCTATTAACGCAATTCTGAAATGGGTAGGGGAGCATCCTTTGGACGAGAGCTTTCCAGCGTATTCCCTTTACAGTTATGGTACGGAAAACAGCGAGATTTTTGAGGAGCGTCTTTTCAAAGAGGGCATACGGTTTGCAGAGCGTCTGCAGATCGGAGCTACAATTGGAACGCATATCGGACCGGGAGCTTTCGGACTGGTATATGTGGAGAAAGAACAGAATTCCTGAGATTCTTTTTTGCGATGATTCTGAGTGAGTGGCATATACATGTACATGTATATGCCACTCACTCATTCGGGATTTTTACATAAGATAATCTGAAACAAAGAATTGAAAGGAGTCTCTTATGGCAGACTGTCGAAATCAGGCGATGTCCGGAAGGGGATGTTCCAGGGAAGCTCTTCAGAGTATGCCGCTGGCCATGGCGTATGTGCCCTGGCAGTTCTGGGGACAGACCTACGAGCTGGAAAAAGCCCTCCAGTGCGGAACGATATTTCCTGAATTGAATAAACCATTTCTTGGAAAGCGGGGTGTGGCAAGATGATGCAGAACCAGAACTGTTCCTGCCAGCAGCAGGGGCGTCCCGGGATGTCCTGCCAGCAGCCGCAGATGTGTGGAAATGCCGGAAATTCTCAGATGCAGATGAGAGGAAATACCACAAATACCCAGATGAACATGCGCGGCGGTTCCTGCGGACAGATGCAGAAGGCAAATGCCCAGAGGAATGCTGCCGCCCGGATGTATCAGGAAAATCAGAGGAGTTCTTCCTGTGGTACAAATGAGCTTTCCAGGCAGCAGCTGATGAAGCAGGTCATGCTTACTGGTTTCGCGTGTGTAGACGCGTCCTTGTATCTGGATACACATCCCGATGATGTAGAGGCGCTTTCCTACTTTAAGGAGCACAACCGCATTTATCAGGAAGCAGTTGAAGAATATTCCAAGACTTACGGTCCTCTTACCATAGCACATGCGCATCACTGTGACGCGTACTGGAACTGGGTAAATCAGCCGTGGCCCTGGCAGTAGGAAGGAGGGAGTGAAAACCTATGTTTAATTATGAAAAAAGGCTGGAGTATCCTATTCATATTAAGGAAACGAACCCGAAACTGGCAAAGGCCATCATAACACAATATGGCGGACCCAACGGGGAACTTGGAGCTTCCATGCGGTATCTGTCCCAGAGATACACGATGCCGTACAAGGAGTGCGCCGCTTTGTTAACTGATATCGGTACGGAAGAATCAGAGCCGGGGTGTTATACATGAAAAGAATCCTTATATTTTCAGCCTTACATCCAGCTCAAAGGGCGGCGTGTACCAGCCGCCGCGGACCTTCGGTTCCGAGCTGTCGCTGCGTTTCCGGACGGCAGCAGGGCGGTAGTAGTCTATTCTCTCAATGACGGCCTTCAGATAATTGTTCTTCAGCGGTACTGGCACCGTGTCGTCCTCCAGCGCGTTCAGCGCATCGGACAGCCGGGCGATCTTCTCCCGGATCTGCTCCGGCGTCTTCGGAGCTGCGGCGCGTGCCTGCTCCAGAGCTTTCCGGGCAGCCTTCTTGCTGGCCTGCAGGCGTTCATTCAACTGGTCGAAGATTTCCTTCGGCATTTCCCCATCGGCGTATTTTTCCCACTGACGGAGCTCTTTCTGCTCCAGCTCATGGAGACGTCCCTCCAGTGTCTTCAGGGTGGTTTCGCTGGCCCTGGCGGCGTCAAAGGTCTCCTGGTTTAGCTGCACCTGAAATTCCGCGATGGTCTGGCGCAGGATGCCGGCCACAGCCTCCTCAAGTTCGCTGTAAGAACAGGAACTGCTCCGGCACCGGATCTGGTTGCTGCAGAGCATACGGGGCGGGCAGGTGTCTTTCTGGCCCTTCCGGCGGTAGAAGCGGAAAGACATGCTGTAGCCGCAGGTGCGGCAGAATACGAGGCCTGCAAAGGGATTTACAGGCGTATAGTCGTGGCGGGTCCGGGAGGTCTGTTTCAGCAGCTCCTGGGCCTCCAGAAACAGCTCATGATCCACCACGCGGGGCTGCTTCCCATCGAATATCTCAAAGTCCTTTTTGCGCGGGCGCATCTCCAGGACTTTCCCATCCACAATCTTATGCTCCACGGACCGGCGTCCCCAGCAGACCTTCTGGTCATAGTGTATGTTCTTCAAAATCTCCTGAACGGCGGTATAAGTCCAATGCTCGCCCTTGGGCGGCTTCTCGCCGATACTGTCCAGATAAAGACCGATGGCATAGGGAGACACCCGCTCCCGGACGAATTTGTGGAAAATGAGCCGCACAACGTCGGCCTTTTCATTTTCCTTCAGAGTGGGGCATTTCCGTTTGCCTTCCTGCACCCAGCACTTATCCATGCCGTAGGGCGCCACAGAAGCGATATAATTCCCCTGGCTGACGGAGAGCTGGCGGCCGCGGTTCAGGATCTTCTTGGTGTACTCCAGGAACTCATTGCCGCGCTTCAGTTCCCGCTCGAAGAAGTCACGGTCATATTCGTCTTCCAGATCATAGATTTTGTGCGGAGTGATCACCTGGGTGTGGGTGAAACGCAGAATTTTCATCAGCCGGCCGGCGTCTTCCAGGTCGCCGCGGGAGAGACGCTGGACTTCCACCACAAGGATCGCTTTAATGTCCGGCGACTCGATGAGCCGCAGCAGCTTCAGAAATTCCGGCCGGTCTTTGATGGTCTCCCCGGATACGACTTCCCGGAAAATATTCTCTTCCGGAACCGGTCCGGGGAGATTCCGCTCGGCCCATTCCCGCAGAATCGTCTCATGCTTTGAAAGAACTTCTTCTACGGAGAGATATGGGTCGTCTGTCCGGGATTTCCGGAGATACTGGACGATTTCGTCTGGCCGGAAGGATATTTCTGTTCTGTACATGTGATCAGCTCCTTGTTCCCTGGTGTGTGCCTGCAGGCTTGGTGTATGATTTATTGTATGCCCGCAGGGAGGCGGATTTGTGTTGCGACGTCGCAACAGCATTCCGAAAAAAGGGTACAAAAAAGACAGCCAGCGGGAACGGATGTTCCGCTTGCGGTGGCTGCCCGGAGAATGTTATACTTTTATTTGCAATTGAAGAAAGTAGCCATTCTCCAGATGCCAGTCGGTTTCCTATCGCGGGCATAATAGGAGACCGGTAAAATAATATTGACAATGTAGAATAAAATCATTATAATATGCATATGTTAGCTAAGAAATCAATAATAAAATTGATAGGCTAATTATTATTAGAGAACATGGGACAGAAATGTTCTTAAAGATTTCAAATCAAGATAAGCTGATAGTGTTTTTGGTGTGTACCAGAAAATGTCTATCAGCTTTTCTTTGTCCTGATCATGCCCAAAGGTTTTCGGAAAGATCGATATACATTACACATCTTTTAAAATGTGTTGAATGCATAGCAGATTCTCTGGATGATTTAAAAAGATTGCAGCAAAAAGCCCTGATTTGTTCGATGGTATAATTTGAAATATTTTTCAACATTAACCCAGCTTGCTTGTTTATATCAGGGAGTTTTGCAGTTTCAGCCAATAAAATATCATAATCAATAATATCAGGAAGAGCATGGAGTTGCTTTTGGATATTAGAGGGCAATAATTTGTCCATTGTATTATGTGTATTAATATAGTTTTTTAATTTAGTATTAGATTCTATAGACACTGTTGCATTTTTCACATATTTAAACACAGGAAGTAGACGTGTCGAGGCAATAGATTTGAATCGCTCTAAGCACATCTCGTTTGGGCTAAAATGCTTGTTGTCAAATAAGATATCTTCAAAAATCATATCGTCGGCTAATAGACCGTAACCAAATTTATTTAAAATATTTTCTCTGTAGCCTATGGCAATTGCCAAAGGCTTTGTTGACAAATCAACGGATTCCAAATTATCAATACCTACAATTACCGATTCAGCACTATTTGTAGCCACGCTTTGGTCGACAATGGTTTTAACCAATTTTCTAGTTTCACGAATACGAGAAGGTGAGATTCCAGGAGTTATTTTATTTAAAATATCATACACCATAGAAAAATTATCTGTTTGAATTTCAGTGATAGGAATTTCAGCGCCGCTTTGAGTTGTAATAGTTCTTTTGATTTCTTTGAGACCCAACTCGTTCTTTTTATAGCTAATAAAAATAAAATGTTCATCAATATTAAACAATTCTTTGGAGGTCAAGCAGCTAAGAAAGTCGACAATTATTGTTTGAATATTTTCATCAGTAAAGGAATATCCCAAAAATATAATAGGAGATTCTGCAAATAATGTAAGCATTTTTGCTATAATAAGTTTACGAGATTCAGAGAACTTTTGGTAATCTGATTCTGTAATAATTATAGAATTTGCATCAGATACACTACCGTGAATTTTATATATTTCAGCGATATTGTAGCTATCAGCTGAAAAAAGTTCATTTTGATGAACAAAAACTTTGAAATCTGATGGGAATATTACTTTTTCTAAAAATAAATCATAATTTGTAGTAATAACGGCTGAGATTTTGTTTTTTAATTGCTTAAGTTTACTGATTTCCAAATCAGTTTTGGCAGAGCGATATACGGGTAGATTTTTAAAGTATCGTGACAGAAACATTTTGTAAGGAGATATATTTCGTTTAACCCAACTAGGGTTTTTTACACGATCTAGTTTGATTTTGCGATCAAAAAAAGCAGCATTAAAAAGGTCTTCAATGACAGAGGCCATTTTTACATTGACATCAAAAGGGGACAATCCTTGTCTAATAAAGGATTCTTTATATTTTTGATATTGAAAAGGATCAGCTCCTATTTTTTGATAAGAAAGCAGTAAGAGTTCATCCCAATTGGGATAATTATATAGATACCTTTTAGATAATCCGGAGCCTATAAAAAGTAATGGCATTTTTCTGTTTTCAACAATTTTATCTAATGCAGTGTATGTCATAAGAATTCTCCTCATATGTAAACACAAGTAATTCATTTTTTCGCAAAACACGAATTGGATTGTCTGAATAATAGCACAAGGTTTCGTTCATTCTGCAGACTATGAAAGCAGTTCCATCACAGCCAGGCACGGTTCAAAGAATATGATATAGTTATCTATTGATACGTAGGGGCTGTACTTTGAACGGTAGCACTCCAGCGCATCCTTGAGAAATTCCGGGGTCACATCCAGAAACTCAGCCATCTCTTCAGGAGAAGTCCTCCGGGCTTTGTAGGCATCTATGATTCCCTGCAGGCCAATGCGGTCATTGTAGGCAGTCAGTCTTGCCTTCAGCTCCTGCTTCTGGTTATTCATGGATGTCAGGTCTGTGATATCTCCAACAGTCGTATAATGGTGTCCCAGCTCTTCTGCCAGAACGCAGGCCCGTTCAGTCTGCGTCTCCATATCTTTATCCAGTGCGATGACTCCATCGCAATACAAACCCTTAAGACGGGTGCCTGAAAGGTCATAATTTTCATAGACCTTCACATTTTCTTGTGAAGCGATTTCCAATAATTCTTCATATTTGGTCATGTAAGAATACCTCCGGACCTATTTCCGGGTGGATTTTACGAAGGCGGCAAACTCTTTGATTTTATCCAGCTCTTCCTCTGTGTATTCGTCGCCGTCGAAGTGGGCGGCGATGGTGGTGGGCTGTTCGTTTACTGTTTGAACATTATCAAATCCTGATAGTTCATAGAGTTTGAGGGCTTCTTCTTTAGAAAGGGTATCAGCTTTGTCCTCCGCGCCGCTCATACGTAGCATTAATTGTACGGCTTTGAAAATAGCTTCTTCGGTATCAGAGGCTTCAATGTTCACATAAAGTTTATGCTTTCCTTTACCATCTTTTGAATCTGACCACCCCATTAAATAAGCCGGTGATACAGAAGCAGTTTTGGCAATGGCTTCTATTTTGTCGGAAGGAATATTGGTGATAAGGTTGTTTTCATACTTGTATAAAGTTTGTTTGGAAACATTAATTTTATTTGCGAAGTCAACTTGGCTCATGCCAGTTTCCTCTCTTAACATTTTGATTCTCTCACCAATTGTCATATAATCAGCTCCTTTTTGAAAGTAACTTTATAGTAGCACAAAAATGTTATAAAAGCAATAAAAAATATCTTGACAAGTTACAAAAATGTGGTAAGATGAGAGTAACTTAAAAAGTTACCAAGAAGGAGAGAAAACAATGATTAAAACTGATGAATTAAGAGGAATTATTGCAAAAAATGGATTTTCTCAATCGGATATTGCCGCAAAAATCGGTGTGACGCCCAAAACTTTTTATGAAAAGATGAAAATAGGGGTGTTTGGAAGCGATGAAATTCAAATTATGATTGATGAATTACATATATCTAATCCGGCAGATATTTTTTTTGCTAAGGAGTAACTTATAAAGTTACAAAGAGCAGAAAGGAAAATAAGTAATTATGAATGAGTTAATTAGAGTGAATTATGAAATGGCACAGCCGACAGTATCGGCCAGGGACTTACATGAGGGGTTGGAGATTGGCACAGAATTTGCAAAATGGTTTTCAAGAATGTGCGAATATGGTTTCTCCGATAAATTGGACTATTCAGAGGTTATCGTCAAAAATGACGAAAACTCAAAAGGTGGCAGACCGGCGGCAGATTATCTGATTTCTGTGGATATGGCAAAACAGATTTGTATGATTCAGCGTACGGAGAAGGGTAGACAGTACCGTCAGTATTTTCTGGATTTAGAAAAAGCATGGAATACACCGGAGCAGGTATATGCAAGAGCTTTAAAAATGGCGGATCAAGCCATTGAAAGCTTAAAAGAACGATGCAAGTTCTTGGGTGGACAAGTCGAAGAGCAGCAAAAGACTATCGAGGAATTACAACCCAAGGCTTCATACTATGATCTGATTCTTCAATGTCCAGATTTGGTTTCCGCGACCGAAATTGCAAAAGATTATGGCATGGGCGCACGGAAATTTAATGAATTGCTTTATGGTATGGGTGTTCAGTTCAAACAGAGCGGCATTTGGTTTCTCTATCAAAAATATGCAGGATTCGGATACACAAAGTTAAAGACTCACAATTATTCTGATAGCTCTGGAATGCAGCATTCTAAACAGCACATGTATTGGACTCAGAAAGGCAGATTATTTTTGTACGATTTTTTGAAAGACAAGGGTATTGTTCCGGTTATAGAAAAAGCATAGTACGAAATCTTGAATATCGTTGTGTGGGAGATGAGAAAAGTTGCAGAGACATGAGATTATCAATACGCTCTTTCAAAAATATGGTTCCTGTGGGGTAACAAAAAAAGGAATTGAAAAGCTTGTAGATCGTGGTATTGGCAGAGGATATAAAGAAGAGCTTGTTTATTTAGGTTTGGATCAGGTGCTGTGTAAAAACTATACCCGTAGCAGATACCGAGGGTGTGAGCCGAGAGATGAAAGGTTTTACATAGAAGATGAGGAGCTTCGAGCAATAATGGAAGGAAGGGAGCCTGTATTGTGGTCATAACAGAACAGGTTATCTCTTCGGAGTCGTAGCCCAGCGGAAGGAGCGTCCGGCTATAGAGGAAGGACCCGGGTTCGAATCCCGGCGGCTCCATTACAGATGCGCAGCTGTAAGCAACATATACAAGCATAGAGACATAGGATAATCATGGAGGTGATACTGTGGGTCAGGATGAATACAGGCTGGAGAACACCTATCATTTTCCCAACGCCATTGTCCGGGTACACAGACCGGTCCTGACGGAGGAAGAGGAGCAGCGTCGGATGGAGAAGTTTAAGGAAGCCACGGCGCGGTTTCTTACAGCAGTATACAGGGAACGTGAAAAACAGAAAAGCGAGAATGAGGCCTCTGCATAAGAGGCCGGAGAGGACAGGCATGAAGAAGATAGAGCATTTTTTCGAGGAAACGCTGCCGGGACAGCTCATCGGTACGGCATGTGCGGTGGCTCTGCCGCTTCTGCTCCTGATATTGGGGGTGGCGGTATGAACAGGCGGGAATACATACTCAGGCTGGCTTATGATGAGCTGTCGGATGAACAGATCCTGCAGGGGTTCGCGGAGCATTATCTGTGCGCTGGTATGTCTACCAGAGCGGTTTGCAGGGACGTTTGTCTGGCGGCATCGGCAACTGCGGCGAAAGAGGTTGGAGAGAGGCTGATGAAGACATTCCGAATTCTGGCCGGGAAGGAGGATGCAGATGACAGCGTATAAGAAGGCCTTGGTTTTGGAGAACCTCCGGCTTGCTTATTGGACAGCCTCAAAATATAAGAATTGTGGGTTCGAATTGGAAGAGCTGCAGGGAGTTGCGTTGGTGGGACTTGTGGAAGCGGCGGATAAGTATATCCCTACAAAAAGCAGTTTTTCGACCTTTGCAGTCCGTGTCATCTCAAATGAGATTATGGAGAGATTGAGGCGCGAGAGAAAACATCTGGGGACTGTTTCTCTGGATGAGGAGGTGATTACTTCCCAAGACGGAGATAAAGTTTCTTTGCTGGAACTGCTGCCAAGTCAAGAAAGAGGATTTGAGAGAATAGAAGCCAGTCATATTGTTCTGCCGCTGTTCCAATGCAGAAAGTTAAGGGAAATAGAACGAAAAGCAGTTTATCTGACTATTTGTAAAGAAATGAAACAGCAGGAAGCAGGAGAGCACTTGAATGTAGCGCAGTCCTATGTCAGCCGGTGTGTGAAATCTGGGCTTAGGAAAATGAGAGACTGCTATCCGGAAGAAAGAGAGGAGAAATTATGCAGATGAAGGAGATTGCGAACCGCTTGGAAGACGCTGAGATGCAGATGTGGGCATTGTCCAGCCTGCTCTTTGTAGCAAACGAAGCAGTGAAGGACAAGCCTGAGCCGGAAGGCGATTATGCTGGCGTGCTGTATCTGGCCAGCGATATGGCGAAAGAGCTGGAGAATGAGCTCAGAGCATTGAGAGAGCTGGCGTTTGATGTACTGCACCAGAACAAGGCTCTGCCGGAAGCAGTTCAGACTGAAAATCCGCCGGGGGGGGGCAAAGTGAAGCCGAAGGCCGAGAGGAAAAGAAAAACACTAGACTGGGGAAAGATACAGGCGCTGCACAGAGCAGGATGGTCCCATGCGAAGATAGCAGATGAGATGGGTTCCACGGTGAGTACAATCACCACGGGACTGTCACGATTGAGAAGGGAGGCAGAAGAAAGTGGGAAGAAGCAGAGCGGTGAAGCCGACACTGGGGCAGAAAAAGTTGATGACTGAAGCAAGGTTGATAGTGAAAAATTGGCTGGTGCTCCGGGAGGACGCCGAAGAGCTTCGGCTGGTGAGCAGAGCATCCGGAAGAAACCGGACCATTAAAAAAGCCCCCGCGCCGGCAAGCAGAAGGGGCTGAGTTAATCACTCAAGGAAATTATATCATGAAAGAGGAGGAAAAGAAAGTGAGTTATTATAAAAAATGTTGTGAAAGGCCGCATGAGGCACCTGAATTCTGTAAAGAAGGGATTCAGCATTATGCTGATTTGATTATGAAAGCCATTAATCCCATGGAAATAGGAGATACGCTCTTTGCTGTTGTAGCACTGGAGAAGTGTGCTGAATGTATAAGCAGACAAATTCCGGAAGAGTTGAAGTCTTTAAAGGAAGTCTTATCCGGCATAAAGCCCAGTATGGGTACAATTGATTTGAGCAATATGTCTCCTGAAGAGATAGAAGCTTTGATGCAGCAGCTCTACGATCATGATGAATAAGGAGGATATCAATATCATGGACAACATCAAAATCAATAAGCTGGAAATAGAAAATGTGAAGCGTGTGAAGGCCGTCAAAATCGAGCCTACAGCCAACGGCCTGACCGTCATCGGTGGCCGGAATGCTCAGGGAAAGACCTCTGTGCTGGATTCCATCGCCTGGGCCCTTGGTGGCGACCGGTTCCGGCCCTCCCAGCCGCAGCGGGAAGGCTCCGTTATCCCGCCGAACTTACATATTGTTTTAAGCAATGGCCTTGTGGTAGAGCGTAAGGGCAAGAACAGCGACCTGAAGGTTACGGATCTGGATGGGAATAAGGCGGGCCAGCAGCTCCTGAACTCTTTTGTAGAGCAGCTGGCTCTGGACCTTCCCAAGTTCATGAACAGCTCCGGGAAGGAGAAGGCTCAGACGCTGCTCCAGATTATTGGAGTGGGAGATAAGCTCACGGAGATGGAGCAGGAAGAAAAAGAGCTGTACCAGGAACGCCTGGCCATCGGCCGGATTGCGGACCAGAAGAAAAAGTTCGCCAAAGAACAGCCTTACTATCCGGATGCGCCAAAGGAACCGGTTTCTGCTTATGATCTGATCCAGAAACAGCAGGCGATTCTGGCCCAGAATGGAGAGAACCAGAGAAAGCGGGAAAATCTGCATCACTTGGAGGAGCAGGCACAGCGGATCAATGAACAGCTCTCAGAGCTCCTGGCCAAGCAGAAGCAGGTCCAGGCAGATCTTGAAATTGCCCGCACTTCTGCGCTGGACCTTCAGGACCAGTCTACAGAGGAGCTGGAGCGCAGTATCAGTGAAATTGATGAGATTAACAGGAAGGTCCGGGCCAATCTGGATAAAGACAAGGCCGAAGAAGACGCCCTGAATTATGAAAATCAGTATAGGGAGCTGACCACGAAAATTGAAGAGGTCAGGCAGAGCAAGGTGGAGCTTCTGGATCATGCGGAGCTTCCGCTTCCGGGTCTTTCCGTCGCAGAGGGAGAGCTGATCTATAATGGCCAGAAATGGGACAACATGTCCAGCGCGGAGCAGCTGAAGGTCTCCACGGCTATCGTCCGTAAACTGAATCCTCAGTGCGGATTTGTCCTGCTGGACAAGCTGGAACAGATGGATCTGGAGACTATGCGGGAATTCGGTCAGTGGCTGGAAGCAGAGGGTCTGCAGGCAATTGCCACGCGGGTCAGCACCGGCGGGGAGTGCAGCATCATCATCGAAGACGGCTATGTGGTTGGCCAGGAGCATTCGGAGGCCCCGGAGGCGCCGGCACAGCCGAAATGGAAGGCAGGTGAATTTTGATGAATATTATCAGAGGAAAGCAGCCGGGAGCGAAGAAAGTGGTCATTTACGGGCCGGAAGGCATCGGGAAGTCAACCTTTGCTTCCCGGTTCCCGTCCCCGGTATTTATCGATACCGAGGGTAGCACAAAGGACATGGATGTGGCCCGGTTTGAAAAAGCCTCCAGCTGGCAGATGCTTCTGGATCAGATTGAATATGTCCGGACGCATCCAGATGTCTGCCGGACGCTGGTCATCGACACGATTGACTGGGCGGAGCAGAAGTGCGTGGAGGCTGTCTGCGCACGGCACCACAAGTCTGGCATTGAAGATTTCGGCTATGGTAACGGATACGTCTATGTAAAGGAAGAGTTTGGACGCTTTCTGAATCGCCTTTCGGATGTGGTGGAGGCGGGGATCAACGTGGTCCTGACGGCCCATGCGCAGATCCGGAAGTTTGAGCAGCCGGACGAGCTGGGAGCATACGACCGCTGGGAGCTGAAGATCGGTAAGAAGACTGCTTCCCAGACTTCTCCCTTAGTGAAGGAATGGGCGGATATGCTGCTCTTTGCGAATTACAAGACTCTTTCCGTGGCTACGGACAAGGATGGAAAGAAGCACAAGGCCCAGGGAGGCAGCCGGGTTATGTACACCAGTCATCACCCTTGTTGGGATGCAAAGAATCGGTATGGACTTCCGGAAGAGACACCCTTCGACTATGAGGTGATTCGCTCTATCATTGAAGGCGGCGCCGGTACTGCAGCTAAAGATCCCGCTGTGCAGAAACCATCATCTGAATCTGATAGGCGTTCGGAATCTCAGGTAACCCCGCATTCTGCTTCGGCGCAGCAACATGTAGAAGATATTCCGGATGGTACGCAGTTTTCCCTGGACGATATGATGAATCATCCGGAAGAGCCTAAGCCGCCAAGACAGACTCCGGCTCCGAATCCGGTCAATGAGAAACTTCCGAAGGCACTCCGGGATCTGATGAATGTCAATCAGGTGACGACCTGGGATATTCAGGCCGTCGTGGCCAAGCGGGGATACTTTCCGGAGGATATGCCGGTGGAAGATTACCCGCAGGATTTCATTGACGGTGTTCTGGTAGGTGCATGGCCGAAGGTTTATGGAATGATCAAGGACATGAAGATGGGGCAGGAAATACCATTCAAATAAGGAGGACATGAGTTATGGAAAACACAAACATCGACAGAGAGTTAAGCTGGGATGATGAAATCGAAAAGGATAGCGGGGAGTTTATACTGCTCCCCGAAGGAGACTATGAGTTCACGGTAGAGAGCTTTGAGCGTGCCCGGTATCAGGGCGGAGCGAAACTCCCACCCTGCAATATGGCCGTCCTGAATATCCGGATAGACACCCCGGAAGGAAGCGTCGTGATTCCGCACAGGCTGTATCTGCATACCAAGACAGAAGGACTGATCTCTACGTTCTTTTCAAGCATCGGCCTGAAAGAGAAGGGGCAGAAAGTGAAAATGAACTGGAACGCAGTGCCCGGGGCTACCGGTCGCTGCAAAGTTGGCATCCATGAGTGGACTAATGATGCTGGAGAGAAGCGGCAGTCAAACGATATCAAGCGTTTCTACCCCAAAGAGCAGAGAGCATATAAGGCTGGTGATTTCTGATGGAGCTGAGACCATATCAGCAGGAAGCCAGGGAACGGATCTTCCAGGAATGGGAAAAGGTTGACAAGACACTCCTGGTCCTTCCGACCGGGTGCGGAAAAACGATTGTGTTCGCAAAAATCACAGAGGACTGCGTGCGGCGCGGTGATCGGGTCCTGATCCTGGCGCACCGTGGGGAGCTTTTGGAACAGGCGGCCGACAAGTTGGCGAAGGCCACGGGCCTGGGATGCGCCACAGAGAAGGCAGAAGAAAGCTGCCTGGGTAGCTGGTTCCGGGTGACGGTCGGATCTGTCCAGACTCTGATGCGGGAGAAGCGCCTGAACCAGTTCCCTGCGGATTATTTTGACGACATTATTATTGATGAGGCCCATCATTGCCTGTCTGACAGCTATCAGCGGGTCCTGAAGCATTTCCCGGACGCAAAGGTGCTGGGCGTCACTGCGACGCCCGACCGGGGCGATATGCGGAATCTGGGGCAGTATTTTGAATCCCTGGCATATGAATATACGCTGCCAAAGGCGATCAAAGAAGGGTACCTGTCCCCGATTAAGGCCCTGACACTGCCACTTAAGCTGGACCTGTCGGGGGTGAGTGTGCAGGCAGGAGATTTCAAGTCTGGGGAGATTGCGACAGCTCTTGATCCGTATCTGTACCAGATTGCGGATGAGATGCTGAAATACTGCGCAGACCGGAAGACAGTGGTCTTCCTCCCATTGGTGAAGACCAGCCAAAAATTCCGGGATATCCTGAATCAGAAAGGACTGCGCGCGGCAGAAGTTAATGGAGACAGCAAGGACCGGGCGGAAGTGCTGGAAGCGTTCGACCGGGGAGAATATGACGTATTATGTAACTCCATGCTGCTGACGGAAGGATGGGACTGCCCGGCGGTGGACTGCATTGTGGTGCTGCGACCGACAAAGATCCGGAGTCTGTACAGTCAGATGGTCGGCCGTGGGACCCGGCTTTATCCGGGGAAGGATCATCTTCTTCTCCTGGATTTCTTGTGGCATACAGAGCGGCATGAGCTATGTCACCCAGCCAGCCTGATCTGCACTGACGAAGAAGTGGCAAAGCAGATGACGGCGAACATCGAAGAAGCCGGATGCCCGGTAGATATTGAGGAGGCTGAGAAGCAGGCTGCTGAGGATGTAGTGGCCCAGCGGGAGGAATCTCTGGCCAATCAGCTTCGGGAGATGCGCCGGCGTAAGAAGAAGCTGGTGGACCCGCTGCAGTTTGAAATGAGTATCCAGGCTGAGGACTTATCCGGATATGTGCCGGCTTTTGGCTGGGAAATGGCGCCGCCTTCAGAAGGCCAGAAAAGGACGTTGGAAAAGCTGGGAATATTCCCAGATGAGATCGATAATGCCGGGAAGGCGTCGAAGCTGCTGGAACGTCTGGACAAACGCCGACAGGAAGGACTCACGACGCCGAAGCAGATACGCTTCCTGGAGGGACGCGGCTTCCAGCATGTGGGTACCTGGCAGTTTGAGACCGCAAAAAATTTAATTGACCGGATCGCTGCCAATGGCTGGCGTGTGCCATACGACATTAATCCCGCGGAATACATAGGAGCATAAGAGTATGGAAAGAGGCTATGACATTAAGGACGTATTAGAGAATCTGAATCCTGCAGAGCTGGACTATACGGAATGGCTGTCTGTAGGGATGGCCTTGAAACAGGAGGGGTATCCGGTATCTGTGTGGGACAGCTGGAGCCGGGCAGACCGCCGGTATCATGCCGGTGAGTGCGAACGGAAATGGGCCGGTTTCCGGGGCAATTCGGCGCCGGTGACGGCCGGAACTATTGTGCAAATGGCGAAGGACCATGGCTGGCGGCCAGAGATGTCTGGGCATGAATTGGGCTGGGATGATGAGATAGAGCGTGATGATCTAGTAATAGTGGATCAGAACTGGATCGAAGGAAAAGAGGTTGCAGAACCGTCCGATTGGCATCCTGCGGAACAGTTGATTCGATACTTGGAGACGCTGTTTGAAGCAGGAGAAAATGTTGGGTATGTAACTGCCAGTTGGGAAAAGACCGACGAGAAGGGAACTCGCTGGGCGCCGCAGAAAGGGAGCTGGGACCGGACAGCCGGACAGTTGATTGAGCAGCTTTCTAAGTGCGATGACGATATAGGGGCTGTGCTGGGTGATTACCGGCCGGAAGCCGGCGCTTGGATACGTTTTAACCCGCTGGACGGAAACGGATGCAAAAATGAGAATGTGACGGAATATCGGTACGCCCTGGTAGAATCTGATGACACGGATCTGGAAAAGCAGAATGCCATTATCCGGGAGTTGGAACTTCCGGTGGCCTGCCTGGTACACTCCGGTGGAAAAAGCCTGCACGCAATCGTCCGAGTGGATGCAGCCAATTACGATGAATACCGAAAACGGGTGGATTATCTGTATGACGTCTGCAGAAAGAACGGTCTGCAGGTGGACCAGCAGAATCGGAACCCCTCACGCCTCTCCCGGATGCCGGGAGTCATGCGGAATGGCCATAAGCAGTATTTGATTGACACGAATATCGGAAAAGCCTCTTGGAACGAATGGTACGAGTGGATCGAAGGCGTCAATGACGACCTTCCGGAGCCGGAAGGCCTGGAAGGGGTCTGGGACGACCTGCCGGAGCTCTCCCCGCCGCTTATTGACGGGGTGCTGCGCCAGGGGCATAAGATGCTGCTGGCCGGACCATCTAAGGCAGGAAAGTCTTTCGCATTGATTGAGCTGTGCATCTGCATCGCGGAGGGCCGCCCATGGCTGGGATGGAACTGTACACGGGGCAGGGTGATGTACGTCAACCTGGAACTGGACCGGGCAAGCTGCCTGCACCGTTTCAAGGATGTTTACCAGGCCCTTGGATGGGAGCCGCATAACCTGAAAAATATTGATATCTGGAACCTGAGAGGGCGCTCTATTCCCATGGATAAGCTGGCCCCGAAGTTAATACGACGGGCCGCTAAAAAAGGCTATATCGCAGTTATAATCGATCCGATTTACAAGGTGATCACCGGTGATGAGAACAGCGCTGACCAGATGGCTCATTTCTGCAACCAGTTTGACAAAGTCTGCACAGAGCTGGGGACAGCCGTTATCTACTGCCACCACCACAGCAAGGGCAGCCAGGGCGGGAAGCGCAGCATGGACCGTGCATCAGGCTCCGGCGTGTTCGCCCGGGACCCGGATGCACTGCTAGACTTGATAGAGCTGGAAACGACAGGAACGCTGATGGACCAGGAAGAAAATAAGGCAGTCTGCAATACCTGTATTCAGTATCTGGATTCACATTTTGAGTGGCAGGATGACCTGGGGCAGGACGCTCTGTGCAATTCCGGTCAGATGCTGGCCTACTGTGAAAAACACCTTACAAAGGCCCAGATGGACGCGCTGAAGGCTCAAATAGGAGCCGCAAAGCAGAAGGTGAAGCAGTTAACCGCGTGGCGGATTGAGGGCACTCTGAGGGAGTTTCCGAAGTTTGAGCCGGTCAATCTGTGGTTTGATTATCCTATTCACCGGGTAGATAAGATCGGCTCTCTGAAGGATATTCAGCCGGAAGAAGAAAAAGCGCCCTGGCAGAAAGCTATGAGCAAAAGAAAGTCTCCGGATCAGAAGAAAAAGGAGCGGAAAGAATCCGTCGAGATGGCTTTTGAAGCATGCGGAATTGGAGAAAAAGTGACCGTAAAAGACCTGGCTGAGTACATGGCGACGACTGAAAAAACTGTAAGAAATCGGTTAAAAGAGCATGGCGGCTTTGAAATAGAAGACGGGGAAGTAAGGAAAAAAACGTGATTTTTCCTTTTTCCCTCGGAAGGAAAAAAACATGCCTGCACGTTATTTTCCCCAGGGAAGGAAAAGAAAAAATACGTTACTTTCCCTCGGAAAGTAGGGAAAAATTCTGTTATTTTCCCTTTCCCTCAAGTGAGGGAAAAAACATGATTTACGTTTTTTTCACAGGGAAGGAAAAAAACTACTCTCCCTACGGGAGAGTAAAGAGATTTTTTCCCTGACAAGTCAGGTAGGGGAAAGTAGTCGTGCGACAGCTTACGCACGACGACTCCTTCCCCTGACTCCCTGACAAAAAGATTTTTCACAAGATGATGCAATTTCACGCGTTAAAGGAGTGAAGTGACATGACAGAAAAAGAATACAGGTCGATTCAGAGCAGTATGGATCACTTAATCGAAAATCTGAAATTCAAAAATTTTACAGAGCGAGAACAGCACGCATACAAGTCTGGGATCTTGGCATGTAAAAGTGCTGTGTCAAAATGCAATCCGGAAAGAAGGGATGAAAATGAAAAGTGAGTTCTTCATGGCAATGGACCCGCCGACGGTTACGCATCAAGAGAAGCAGGTCCATGTGGTCAAAGGTAAGCCAGTATTTTATGAACCGGAAGAGCTGAAGAGGGCGCGGGTGAAGCTGATGGCCTACCTGGCAAAATATGTTCCGGAAGCTCCGTACACTTCTGGGCTGGAGCTGGTGACAAAGTGGTGCTTTCCGCAGGGGCGGCATTCTGACGGCGAGTATCGGATAACCAAGCCGGATACGGATAACCTGCAAAAGCTCCTGAAGGACTGTATGACGGCGTTGAAGTTTTGGACAGATGATGCGCTGGTGGTCCGGGAGATAACAGAAAAGTTCTGGGCGGAGGTTCCGGGGATCTATATCCGGATTCGGGAGCTGTAGCATGGATGAGCTGAAGTTGATTTTCCAGTTGATAAACGATATCTGGAGGTTTTTGAAGCGGTATCAGGGAATACCGCTGGAGGAAAAGACCTGCGAGGAAATCCGGAGAGAGCAGGAGGCAATAGTGGGAAAGTATAAAGCGTCGGAAGATGTCTGCAAACTGGCCAGTGACATGCTGGCGGCTGCGCTGGGATATTTGTACCGATGCGACAGGAGGAGAGAAGACGATGAAAATCACAGTTATGCATGATGTTTCACCAGATTCTGAACGGTGTGTTTATGGCGGTGATTTCTGGGGGAAAAATGTGTGCGGATACCATACTCACAGAGACAGAACACATGGAAGAAAAGCGCCAAAGGAACATGCTGTTCCAAAGTGTGTATTGTTTGATGTATGGTTGGATGAAGAATATAAAAAATGTACCGAATGCAAAAAGGCATGTGAGGAGGAGAAAAATGGATAGGATGACGCATGAGCGTGTAAATGGAATTAGGGCAGGATACTGGTCACCGGAAAAGAAGGAAGAGCTGGTACAGCGTCTGGCAGCATACGAGAACACAGGATTGGAGCCAGAAGAAATTTCTGCAAAAATCGAGGCATGTAATATTTACAAAAGCCTGGGACTCACTCCGGATCAGATTCTGCGGCTGAAAGAGAGGATGGAGCTGGCAGAGGATATTATCGGTGACATTGATGATGAATGGACCCGAGGACATTTCGATAACTATTGGGTAGGGCAGCGTCTGGATAAGTGGTATGGACGTGAGAGCGAGCCTGAAAGATTTGTTTGAATGTAAAAGATAAAAATCGGGAGAGGAGATGGTAGTGATGGAGAGGGAGCAGTTGGAGCGGTATCTGAGCCAGAAGGAGGAGATCCGGGAGCTGCGGTATAAACTGGAGCACCTGGGAGAGGGAGACAGCCTGATAGGGAACAGCACAATATTTGATTATTCCACCGGATACCCCAAGCCGCAGGCGGTAGTGGGATATGATTACAATAAGGAATGGCGTCTTCGGGAAAGATATGAGACCCGGCTGGAGAAGCTGCAAGTGGACTGTGAAGAAACAGAACAGTGGATAGAGGCGATTCCTGACAGCCAAACGCGCCGGATCTTCCGGATGTATTACTTGGAGGGTGAGACGCAACAGAAGATTGGTAAGAAACTCCATTTAGATCAGAGCAGCGTGAGTAGAAAAATCGAAAATTTTTTAAAGTTGCATAGCATGCATAAAATACATAATTATAATAATACTTAGGGAACCCAGCGAGGGGCCCAGACGGCAGATGTCTGTGAGTTATTATAAATCTCCTCTTAAACATGATACGGCGGCCAGGTGTCACAGCTTGGCTGCTGAATCGGTCCAGGCAGTGCGCCGGCGGAAACGCGAAGACTGCCATCCCCCTAATAACATTTTTTTTGAGAAAGCACCCTGTAGAGCATACGGGGTGTTTTCTTTTGTCGATTATTGTGGTATAATTTGGAAAAATGTTTATAGGAGGAAATATCATGAGGCTATATGGTATGTATTTTATTTGTAACTCTTGTTTATCTCTTGTTGCCGATATGAAACTTTCAAATAAAGCAGGAGCGAATATAAAACATGTTGTGGGCTGGCAAGAAAAAAGACGTGTATTAAATCGGTTGGCAAGTGTTCATCCTATTCATAAGCAAGTGAGAAAACTGTATGATTCGATACCGGCGACGCAACAAGATATGGATGAGTTTGATATTCCTCAGTCAGTTGCCAATGAATTTATTAGAGCAAGAGGTGAACTTTTAGCTTCTATGGAAACGGTGATAAAAATGTATGAAAGTGTAAAGCCAATTCGAGAAAATGAAATAAAAACAGGATTTGATATATCGTTGCCTAAATTTCATGACATAGAGGAATTTTCAAAATGTTTGGATGACCTGAATTTTGTATTTAAGCAATGTCCATATTTAAATAATCAGGATGCAGAAATAAAATACGATTCGGTTGATGTCGGCTCCACTTGGGTAACATTTTTGATAGCGGGTTCTTCAGCTTTAATGATATTAAAAAATTTGGCTCAAATTGTAGATATGGCGGTCAAAATTAGGTCGCATGTTGCAACTGTGAAAGTACAAGAAGAAGCATTAAGAAGCCTTGAGATGAAAAATGATTTTCTAGGAGAATTTCATAAAACATTTAAGGAAGTAAATAATGTAATTACTGAAAAATACGTAATTCAACTAAGACAGGAGTTAGGTGAATTAAAAGACGGAGAAGAGATTGACAAAACAAAACGTAGTTTAGAAAAATTAGCTTATTGGATGGACAAAGGCTTACAGATTTATTCTGCGATCGACGCAGTTCCAGAGGCAAGAGATTTATTTCCAGTTCAAGACGATATGATTTCTTTATCTGATGATTTGCAGAAGCTGATAGAGATGAGGAAAGAAGAAAAATAATGAAGGAGGGATTACTGATGTGTGAAGAATTTATAGTTCATGATGTAATTCAGACTTTATATGAGCATAAAGTGACTGATAAAGAATTACAAGAAGATTGTATAAAGAGGAATAAAAATTCAAAATTTATTTTAGAACTGGAGAATATGCTTAAAAAATACAGTGTCGGATATGACTGTGATTTTAAAGAACTTCAAAAGAGAATAGCGGAAAATGTAAAAAAAGATATTTATCAGATCGTTGATTGAGCGGAAAGCACCCACTGGGGTGCTTTTCTTATGCCAAAAACCAAGGAGGTGAGCCTGAGTGACCAAAAAACAAAAACGTTTTATAGAAGAATACCTGATAGACCTGAACGCCACTCAGGCCGCCATCCGCGCAGGATATTCTCCTAAGACTGCTAAGGATATTGGCTGCGAAAACCTAGCAAAACCCAACATTTCGGATGCTATAGATAAAGCAATGGCTGAGAGGTCCAGGCGGACCGGAATCAATCAGGATCGTATCCTGTTGGAGCTGGCACGAATAGGTCTTGCAAAGATTACCGATGTCGTAGACCCTGACACGGGAAAGCTCCTTCCTAATGCCTCTGAAGACGACCTTGCCTGTATCCAGTCTATTAAAATAAAACCGAATGAGTTTGGAACTGAGAGGGAGGTAAAGCTGTATGATAAAAAGTCGGCCTTGGTAGACCTTGGAAAGCACCTGGGCATGTTCAAAGATAAGGTGGAGCTGTCCGGAAGCCTGGAGACAGAGAAGACGAAGCTGGATGACCTGATTCAGCAGATGCGCGGCGGTGGTGGATAGTGAGTGCGGAACGGCTTTTACTGTCAGAAAAGTACAAGGCTTTTCTGCAGTGTGACGCGCCGGTGGAGTTCCTGGAGGGCACCACGGCTGCAGGAAAGACAACCGTCGGCCTGTTCAAGTTCATGCTGAAGGTGGCTGAGAGCCCAAAGAAGCTACACATCCTGGCCGCGGATGACACCGGCGCAGCCGAGAAGAATATCATCAACAAGGACCTGGGAATCCTGGATGATTTCGGTGTCCTGGTGGAATATAAAGGCAACGGCTCCGGTGAGTACAAGATGCCACATCTGCTCTTCCATACATCCGGCGGCGACAAAATTATTTTCGTAGTAGGATACGGAAACAAGCGCAAGTGGAAGGATGCCCTGGGTGGCCAGTACGGCTGCCTGTACATTGATGAGATCAATACCGCGGACATTGACTTTGTCCGGGAGGCGGCCATGCGGTCAGATTATCTGATGGCAACGCTGAATCCCGATGATCCGGCGCTGGAGGTGTATGAGGAGTATATCAATCATTCCCGGCCGCTGCCGGAATGGGTGGATGAGACGCCCCAGGAAATTATAGATGAGCTGAAAGAAGAACCAAAACCCGGCTGGGTACATTGGTTCTTTTCTTTTACCCATAATCTGGGCCTGCCTCCGGAAAAGCTGGAGCGGATTATCCAGACCACACCGAAAGGGACGAAGATCTGGAAAAACAAGATTCAGGGCCTACGGGGTAAAGCCACAGGGCTTATCTTTCCAAATTTCGACCGGAAAAGGCATGTGGTCTCGGCCGCTTGGGTAAAGCAGCAGGTGCAGCAGGGCAAAATGAAATTCCGGAAATTCTCAGCCGGCCTGGATACTTCCTACTCGGCCAAGTCTCCGGATACGATTGCGATGCTCTTTCAGGGCATCACTGAAGACAGGAAGCTGATCACTCTGGCAGAAAGAGCCTATAACAATAAGGACCTGGACGTGCCACTGGCTCCCAGCGACACAGCTGTGAAGTTCGTGGAGTTCCTGGAGAAGTGTCGGAAGGAATGGGGCTTTGCCAAAGACACTTACATAGATTCAGCGGACCAGGCAACCATTACAGAGCTACGGAAGTATAAAAGGCTGCATGGCTGTCTGTATAATTTCTGGGACGCTTACAAGAAGCTGGAGATTCTGGACCGCATCAACCTGCAGCTCGGCTGGATTCAGCAGGACTGCTATCTGGTGGTAGATACCTGCACGGAGCATCTGTCGGAGCTGGAGCGGTACAGCTGGCAGGAAGATAAGGACCTGCCCGAGGACAGGAATGACCACACCGTGAATGCTGGTCAGTATTCCTGGATTCCTTATAAACACCTGATTGGATTTGAGGAGGAAAAGAAGAAATGATTTCAGCGGTGAAAACGGCAATCATCTGCGGAACGATTATCATCTGCCTATGGATTATGGTACGCGGTGGAAAGGATGGAAGACAGTGAGGTGGCTGACGACGTTGAATGAGAACATCAAGCGGACGGTCCGCAGCTGGCTGAATGTGGTGCCGGCCAGTCCGTACAACATACAGATCAATGAGCTTCTGGATTTTGAGGCGAATGCTATCCGGAACCGGATCTGGTATCGGGGCGACAGCAGTGAGCTGGAGCAGCTTTATATGCAGAATCCTGAGGGCGCAGACAAATTCAAGTTCTGGGCCAGCAAGTGTACGCCGGGCATGGAGATGAGAAAGATTCATACAGGTCTTCCCGCTCTCATCGTGCGGGTGCTGTCGGCTATCGTGCTGACGGATATGAATGACTTCGGATTTACGAACGCTGGGCACGAAAAGCTCTGGAAAGAGATTGCAGAGGAAAATAAGTTCCAGAAGAAGCTGGAGAAGGCCCTGAAAGAAGTGCTGTATATCGGTGACGGCGCCTTCAAGGTCACGATTGATACTGAGATAAGTGAATACCCGATTCTGGAGTGGTATCCGGGGGAGCGGATAGAGATTGTCCGCCGGCGGGACCGGGTGCATGAGATTATTTTTAAAACGCCGTACAAATCCGGCTCTGGCGTCTACGTTCTGAATGAACGGTACGGTTATGGATATATCATCAATGAACTGTACCTGAATGGAAAACAGGTGGATCTGGGAGCAATTCCGGAAACCAGGACTCTTACAGACTGGAACTTTGATAAGGAGATCATGCTGGCTGTCCCTCTGCAGGTATATGAGTCATCCAAGTATGAGGGCCGGGGCGGTTCCATCTATGATGGAAAGCTGGACTGTTATGATGCCTTTGATGAGGTGTGGAGCCAGTGGATGGATGCGCTGCGGGCAGGCCGGGCAAAGTCTTACATACCGGAATGTCTGGTGCCGCATGATCCGGAAACGGGGCAGGTGATCCGGCCGAATCCGTTTGATAACCGGTATTTTGCCTCAGATAACGATATGTCTGAGAAGGCGGAGAACAAAATCAACACGGACCAGCCGGATATTCCGCATGAGAGTTATCTGGCTTCCTACTGCACGGCGCTGGATCTGTGCCTGCAGGGGATTATCAGCCCCAGCACACTCGGCATCGATGTGAAGAAGCTGGATAACAGCGAGGCGCAGCGGGAAAAGGAGAAAACCACGCTGTATACCAGGGACGCTATCATAGGAGCTTTGCAGGAGACACTTCCGGAACTGGTGAGCGTGACCATAAACGCCTACAATATTCTTCTGAAGAAATCAGTGGAAGAGGTGGAAGTGGATGTTTCCTTCGGCGAGTATGCCAATCCATCCTTCGAAAGTCAGGTGGAGACGCTGGCGAAAGCCCGCCCCGGGGTTCCGCTCATGAGCATCGAGGCCCAGGTGGAGGAACTTTACGGGGACAGCAAGGAAGAAGACTGGAAAAAGGAAGAAGTGGCGCGCCTGAAGGCAGAGCAGGGTATCGCTGAACTGGAGGAACCGGGAGTCAATCAGGCTGCCGGCTCTTTTCAGGTGAATCTGAAGGGAGGAGACGCAGATGAGGGTCAAGGTGGCGAGGCGGCTGTACCGGATGAGCCGGAAGGAATATCAGGGAATGCTGGAGCTGGCCAGTGAGCAGGTGCCTTTTGGAGTATATGCTGTTGAGAAAGCCGATTACGCAGAAATGCGCCACGACCGCTGCAGCAGTATGACACAGCTGAAGAGCCTGATCCGGCAGTTCCGGGCCCAGGGATTTAAGGTATATGCCAATGGCAAAGATAAATGATGTGTATGATATCGGCGCAGCCTTCGAAGCGATTGAGGATGAGCTGACAGCTTCCATGATCCGGAACATGAAACGTCATAAGGCCGAGGAGACAAAAGAGGGTTTTGAATGGGCACAGTGGCAGGCAGAACAGCTCCGTTTTCTGGAGGAATATAAAAAGAAAAACCAGAAGAAGTACGGAAAGAAATTCAAAAGCATCAACAGTAAGCTGGACGCTCTGATTCGCGCCGGCCGGGATGAAGGCGGTATGCAGCAGGAGATCCAGATTCTGAACGCCATAAAAAGGGGATTCAAAGGTGCAAAGAAGGTGAGCCGTGGAGCATCGGCAGAGTTCTTCCGTATCAATGACCGGAAGCTGGATGCACTGATAAAAGCGACGCTCTCGGATATGGAGAAAGCTGAGACGGCAGTGCTGCGTATGGCCAATGACCAGTACAGGAAAATCATCTTCAACGCTCAGGTATATGCAAATACCGGCGCCGGTACATATGAAAAGGCTGTGGATATGGCCACAAAGGACTTTCTGTCTGCAGGTCTGAACTGCGTACAGTATAAGAATGGCGCCCGGCATACACTTGCGGATTATGCGGACATGGCCATCCGGACGGCCAGTAAGAGGGCATATCTTCAGGGAGAGGGTGAGAAAAGGCAGGAGTGGGGCATTTCGACGGTTATCGTGAACAAGCGCGGGAATCCCTGCCCGAAGTGCCTGCCGTTCTGCGGGAAGGTACTGATTGATGACGTGTGGAGCGGCGGAAAAGAATCTGACGGACCATATCCGCTTATGAGCAAGGCTATTGAGCATGGTCTGTATCATCCCCGGTGCAAAGACAGCCACACGACATATTTTCCCGGAATCTCCACAGCAGATGATTCCTGGACTCGGGAGGAGCTGGAGGCTGTCGGGCAGGCAAACAGCCAGGAGGTGCGGCAGCAGTATGCGGCCAGACAGGCGGCAAAGTACGAGAGGCTGGCAAAATATTCTCTTGACCCGGATAATAGGAAACAATATGCAGGAAGGGCTGCGGAATGGAAAAAGGAGCTCAAAAGTCCGGAATATCTGCCGATTCGTAATTGGGAGAAGCTGGACATAGAAACTATGGAGCGGCTGGAAAAGGAAGTTGGCCGGATTCCGGAAAGCCATCAGGAATTCCTGGAGTCAGCAGGAGTAGAGCTGGAGGTAGTTTCCGGGGCGAATTCTTTCTACGATCCGAGAAACCGAACTATCTATCTCACGAACAATTTTGAAAGCTTCGAAGGTGTCCATGAGATTGCTCATGCGCTTGAGGATTTGCTTGATATCTGGGAGGCCCCGGAATTTCGCAAATTGGTAGAACAAATTGCTTCAGAGCATCCGGAAAAAGATATTATCTGGGACAGGGATACTTTTGTGAAACCAATCCGACGGATAAATGACAGAAGATTGGTATCAGAGTACCAGGGGCGTGTGTATTCTGATTTTGGCGAGACGGCAGACGGGCATGTGAATCCTGATGCGCTATGGGATTACTTCAGTGAAGGTTACCGTTGCTTTTTTGAGAATCCGAAGCTATTATTAGAAAAAGATCCTGATTTGTTTGCCTACATAAAGGAGCGGTTTGATGGATGAGAGCTTAAGAAATATCAGTTCGGAAGAGGAGCTGGTAAAGTATCTTGCCGAACACAGTGAAAAAAATGTCCCTTACACACAGGAAGAAAAAGAGCTTTTGGAGCGGACGCTCAAAAAGTTCGGACTGAGCAGAAATGTTCTGAGAACACACTATGATATTCCAAAGAAATAGAAGAGGGCACCGGTCACAGCCAGATCGGTGTTCTTTTTATGCCCAAACGCGAGCATGGCAATAAACTGCTGCGCGGCCGGCGACACCGATGAAAATGGATAAGCAGTAAAGAGTGACACTCTCAAAATGGAAAGGAGCACGAAACAATATGAAAAGAAGATTCCCGTTAAATTTACAGTTATTCGCAGAGTCATCCGGAGGCGGAGAGGGAAATGCCGGAGACGGAAACCAGAATTCTCCCACAAATCCGCAGCCGCAGAATGCACCGGCAATCGACTATGCTAAAATTCAGCAGATGCTGGAAGGTACGCTGGCGGCCAAAGAGGATACTGCTCTGAAGGCCTATTTTAAGCAGCAGGGGCTCTCCCAGCAGGAGGTGGAGCAGGCTATCGCAGCTTTCAAGCAGCAGAAGGCAGCCAACCAGCCGGATGTGAATGCTCTTCAGGGACAGGTTACGGAAGCCCAGAAGCAGGCGGCAGCCGCTCAGGCGGCGGCCCGGCAGGCGCAGATTGAGAGCGCGGCGACAGTGATGGCGGTGACACTGGGAATCGATGCAAAAACCATTCCTTATGTCCTGAAAATGGCTGATTTGGGCCAGGTGATGGGACAGGACGGGAAAATCAATGAAGAGACGTTGAAGACATCGCTTAATAAGGTCCTGGAGGATATTCCGGCTCTGAAGCCGCAGGCCTACGGTTCTTCCGGGTTCGTTCAAGTGGGAGCCGCTAACAATCAGCAGCAGGGAAATGAACCGGTGACCTTAAAGGGCGCGGTGTCTGAGGCACTGAAAAGGTAAAGGAGTGAAGAAATTATGGCAGTAACCCTGGCACAGGCAAAACTGAAGACACAGGATAAATTATCTATGGCAGTTATCGATGAATTCCGGAAATCCAGCTTTCTTCTGGACCATATGATTTTTGATGACTGCGTTTCCCCGGTGGGAAGCGGCGCGACTATGACATATGGATACTTCCGTGTGATTACGCCTTCCACCGCTGGTTTCCGCGCGGTAAATGAAGAGTATACTGCGAGCGAAGCTAAGAAGCAGAAGTACACCACGGACCTGAAGATTTTTGGAGGTTCCTTTGAGGTTGACCGTGTTATCGCAGATATGGGCGGCGTGGATGATGAAGTGACCTTCCAGATGCAGCAGAAAATCAAGTCTGCTTCCGCGTTGTTCTCCGAGACACTGATTATCGGGGACTCCAGCAAGGATGAGAAGGCTTTTGATGGTCTGGATGTGGCTGTAAAGGGCAGTTCCACGGAGTATAAACCTTCTGCGGCAATCGACCTTTCCACCACGGCGAAGGTTACGGAAAACTATCAGCTCTTCCTGGACCAGCTGGATGAGTTTCTGATGGGCCTGGACGGAAGGCCGGATTTTATCGGAGGAAATCTGAAGCTGATTGCGAAGATCCGTGCCTGCGCCCGCAGAGCCGGCATGTATCAGACGGCAAAGAATGAGTTTGGCCAGCAGGTGGAGAGCTATGGCGACATCCTGCTGGTGGATTTTGGGGAGAAAAGTGGTTCCAATGAGCCGATTGTAGCGACGGACAAGAGTACCGGAGAGACGTCTCTGTATGCCGCGAGAATTGCTCTGGATGGTTTCCACGCAGTTTCTCCCAGTGGTGCGCTTCCGGTGAAACAGTGGCTTCCGGATTTTACAGAAGCCGGCGCTGTGAAAAAAGGAGAGGTTGAAATGATTGCGGCCGCGGCGCTGAAGGCCACAAAGGCAGCAGGAATCATGCGCAAGATTAAGGTGCAGTAAGGAGGTGCTGTAGATGCCGAATGAAATGAAATACGGAAATGTAGACTGGCCGGATGGTTCCCCGATTGAAGGGGAGCGTCTGGCGACAGCAGGTGAATATACCGGCCAGCACAAAGGAACGCCCATGCAGGATGCTCTGGAAGAGGCGGACAATGAGGCATATCTGCGGGCTAGAGAAACGGTGCGGCTCGGCACCCTGACGCCGGATGCAGCGGATGACAATTTCCCGGATCGGCTGATTACAGTGGCATATACCGCTACCGGCGCCGTGACGGAAATTTCTTTATCCGGTGTGACCTACGACGCCGCTGGCAAAGTGTTTGAGAATGTCCCGAGTAAGACAGAAAGTTTTACTTTTAAGGATGGTGAGACACCCAAAACGGCCACAAATTCTGATGGAGAGTGGTCGATATCGTAAGGAGGCGGCAGAATGGCCTATGAACCTTATGTGACTTCGGAGTATTATCTGGATACTTACGGAGGAAGCCTGATTCCGGAAGACGAGTTAAAAAGGGCGCTGGTGCAGGCCAGCAGACATATCGATTCCCTGACTTACAATCGGATTGTGGGTCAGGGATTTTCGAACCTGACGTCTTTTCAGCAGGATGTGGTCCAGGAGGTGGTCTGCCAGCAGGCAGATTTTGAATATGAGAATGCTGACGAGATCAATACGGTTTTGTCAAGTTACAGTATCAACGGTGTTTCAGCGCAGTTCGGAAGTTCCTGGAACGTATTTACGGAAAAGGGCGTGGCGATGAAAAGAGATGTATATTCCCTTCTGTCCCAGACCGGGCTGTGCTGCAGATTGGCGAGGTGAGCGTATGAATTATCCATGTCTGGTGCCGAAAAGGCTTTGCAGGACAAAGATTCAGGTCTACCTGGCGTCAGAAGAGATTACGAATCTGGGGAAGCCCAGATACACGGCGGATCTGGAACTGACCTGTAATTTTCAGGACAAGGCCAAGACAATTCTGACTGCGGAAAAGAAACTGGTACAGATAACCGGGACAGCGCTGTTCCCCGGAGACATTGCGCCGGATATGCCGTCTCTTAGCGGTGGGACAGTTACTGTGTTTGGAGAAGAACGACGGATTGTCCAGGGAACAAAGAACCGGAATCCGGACGGTACTGTAAACTATTGCACGCTGGAGGTGATGTGATGCAGGTGAAATCCACGGTGAAGCTGAACATGGCGCGCATCCGGGAACTGACGCAGGCGGCTGTAACAGCGCTGGAGAAGACTGCGGACGCCTTGTTCCATACGGAAGTAGTGCAGGCTCAGGTCTTCCCTTTTCAGACTGGAAATCTGCAGAATGAGAGTACTTTTATAGACTACAGCGATTCTGCCAATGGAAGGGTAAGAATTGTATCGTCCACGCCATATGCCCGGCGGCTGTATTTTCATCCGGAATACCATTTTGATAAGGGCGAGAATCCCAATGCCCGAGGTGAATGGTATGAGGACTGGCTGCCTGGCGGAAGCAAAGCAGACTTTGCTCCGAAAGCATTCAAAAAATTCTATAAAGAGGAGGCGGGGCTGTGATGCTATCTCTGGGAGATATCCGCGAGTATATTGCGGGGCTTGGAATTGCGGAGGATGAGAAGGTTTACATAGGAAAACTCGATAATAAAAAGGAAAAATCCATCGGTGTGTACAACCGGAAAGGAGAAGGCCCGCCGCCGCTTCCTCTGGGCGGTCTGGATTATTCCTCGTATGACACAAAGCGCGTGTCTCTTCTGGTCCATTGGAACAAGGATGTTTTGGAATCAGAAAAGTCAGCTCGGGCATTATACGATGCCCTGTTAAAAGAAACCAGCCTGACGATAGGAGAAGAAGAAATACGTTTCTTAGTTCTGCAGGTTCCGGAGCCTGTGGATGTGGGAACGGACGATAATGGTATTTACGAATATGTGATCTGGCTGGATTTTATATTTCAGAGAAAGTGAGGATTGAGATATGCCTGAAGCAGCAAAAGGAAAAGTGTATCCGGTACACAATAATAAATTCAAGTTTGGTATAGAGGGTACCAGCAGTTCGGAAGATAAAATGGCCATGCCGGCGGATCTGGAAAACTTTGCGCCTGCCATCGATGGCACAGTGGAGGAATGGTACGCCATGGATGCCGAAGGATGGGCAAAGGCGGCTATGACAGGAAAGAAGCTGTCATTCAGCTTTAAGGGAAAGCGCTCTGTAGGAGACCCTGGAAATGATTATATCGCCGGCCTTGCCTGGAAATTTGGACAGGATGTTATGACAAAGTTCGAGTGGGAAATGGTATCCGGAGCTAAGCTGGCCTGTGATGCGGTTGTGAATGTCACGACGCCGGGAGGCGGAGATACTACAAACCTCGATACCCTGGAGTTTGAAGTAGTCTGCTATGGAAAACCGACATTTACGCCGGCACCATCTGAACCGTCAGGTACAGGCCAGCAGGGAACCAGCTGATAAAAAGGAGGATATGAATTATGGGAAAAGCGGTAGATATTACGGAAAAACTGACCTTTGATGAGAATCCGAAGCTTCTGATCAAAGGAAAGGAACTGGAAGTAAAGGCGGATGCTCCCACCGTTTTGAAGGCTATGAGCCTGATGGATTCGGATTCACAGAATGTAAAAGAGGTTATAAAAGCATATGAGTTGATTTTCCCGGAGGAATCCCGCCGGGAGATTGACAATATGAAGCTCAGCTTCAGAGATTTGATGGTTGTGATCCAGGAAGCAATTAAGCTGATTATAGGGGATACTTCCGGGGGAGAGTAATGACCCGTACTACGACTTATTTGAAGACTGGGGGCTGATAGTCTCCAGTTTTCTGACGCAGTACGGGCTGAGAATCCAGACAAAGGAATTTGAGACGGTCAGCTGGGACGAATTCTATGAGCTGCTGGCCGGAATAGCTCCGGAGACGCCTCTGGGGCGCGTGGTTGCTATCCGTTCTGAGACAGATGAAAAAATTATCAAGCAGTTCTCCAGAGAGCAGAGAAAGATCTACGATGACTGGCAGGAAAGGCAAGCCGCAAGGATGACTCCGGAGACATATCTGCAGCAGATGGAAGAACTGGAACGGATGATGGCCGCAATGTGCGGAGGTGGTTGACATTGAGAAAATAAAAGGGGCAGAGAAGGTCCGGTGTCCGTTCTGCGGGCATCCGGTTAATGCCATTAAGACGGAAGACGCTGCATGCAGGGGCGTCTTTTTCAAGTGCAAGAATAAAGACTGCAGGAAAGAATTTGAGTTAAGGCTTTAAGACGCTGTGCCGATGTGCCTGTCTTATGAAAAGGCAGGTGTGACACATGGCAGCAGACAGTGTAGGTCAGATTGGTCTTGACCTGGTCGTAAATCAGGGAGATTTCAAAAAGCAGATGTCGGGGATTCAGTCCCTGGCAAAAAAGGCAGGGGCGGCTCTGGCCAGCGCCTTTGCAGTTAAAAAACTGGTAGACTTCGGAGCTCAGTGTATTGAGCTGGGCTCCGATCTGGCGGAGGTGCAGAATGTAGTAGATGTAACCTTCCCGCGGATGTCCCGCCAGGTGGATGAGTTTGCTAAAAACGCAGCTCAGTCTTTTGGCCTGTCTGAGACCATGGCCAAGCAGTTTACCGGAACGTTTGGCGCTATGGCAAAAGCTTTCGGTTTCGGGGAGCAGGCCGCTTATGAAATGTCAACAACCCTGACTGGTCTGGCCGGGGACGTGGCTTCTTTCTATAATCTTTCCCAGGATGAGGCATATACAAAACTGAAATCCGTATTCACGGGAGAAACAGAAAGCCTGAAAGACCTGGGCGTGGTTATGACTCAGGCAGCCCTTGACCAGTATGCTCTGGCCAATGGATTTGGTAAGACCACGAAGGCCATGAGTGAGGCCGAGAAGGTGGCCCTGCGGTATCAGTTTGTGCAGGACCAGCTGTCCCTGGCATCCGGAGACTTTATCCGTACGTCGGATTCCTGGGCCAATCAGGTCCGCGTTCTGAAACTGCAGTTTGACAGCCTGAAGGCGACCATCGGGCAGGGACTCATTAATGTCTTGACACCGGTAATCAAGGTCATTAATACGATTATCGGGAAGCTGATGAGCCTGGCCAATGCCTTTAAGTCGTTTACGGAGCTGATTACCGGAAAGAAAGGTTCCGGAGGTACATCGGCAGCGGCAGCAGGAATGGAGGCGGTGGCCGGAAGCGCGACCGACGCAGGGACAGCGGTTTCAGGAGCCGGCAGCGCGGCAAAGCAGGCTGCGAAGGACCTGAAGACGGTCACGACCGGAATTGATGAGCTGAATATCATTGATCCGGATGTGGATATTGGCGATTCCGGAGGTGGCGGCGGCTATGGTGCGGACAGTTTTGATATGGGAGAACTGGACACTTCTCCCGTGGATGAGCTGGATGCGCGGTATCAGGCACTGATTGACCGGATAAAAGAACTGCAGGCCCTCTTTAAAGAAGGTTTTCAAATCGGCTTTCAGAATCAGGAAGGCCTTGAGATTATTCAGGACTCTCTGAGAGGAATCAAGGAGAGTTTTATTGATATATTTACAGATCCGGCGGTGCAGGAGGCGGCCAATGGCCTTCTGGATTCTTTTGCGCTGAATCTGGGAAAGATAGCCGGAGCCTTTGCTTCTGTCGGTGTTACGATGGGGGCAAATCTGCTTGGCGGCATAGATTCATATCTGAGCAGCAATGCCGGATATATCAAGGAAAGACTGGTTAACAGCTTTAATGCGAAAGAAGATATCTTAAACGCATGGGGCAGTTTCGCAGTTGATTTTGCGGACGTGTTCAAGGTCCTTGAAGGCGAGACCGGACAGCAGATCACTGCGAATATTATTGAGATTTTCTCCAATGCGGCGCTTGGGGCTGAAGAGATTGTCAGTCGGGATTTTGCGAACATCTCACAGATGATCGCAAACGTATTTTCTGCCAATAAGGATAAGCTGAAAAACACGCTTTCCGGAATGCTTGAACCGCTGGAGACGGTGACAGGAAGTCTGGCAGATCTCGTCACCAACACATTTAGCAGGATATCTCAAACTTATGATGAGTATATCGAGCCTGCGTACGAGCGATTTACTGTCGGATGGCAGGAAGTTGTTTCAGGGTTCCTGGATGCTTACAATGGGTATCTGGCGCCTACGATAGATTGGATAGCGGAACGTTTTTCTGCGCTGGCATCTGACTATATTCAGCCTTTACTGGATGCATTTCTGCATTTGTGGGGAGCGGCCACGGAAGCGGTTGCAGCTTTCTGGGAATTTATAAGTCCCTTTGTGAGCTGGCTTTCAGAAGTGTTTTTTGCGGAGATTTCAACGCGGCTGTCGGAGTTGTGGGCGCAGTTTGAAGGAGTTTTTAGTCTGGTCTCTACATTGCTGACCGGATTCATGGAGATTGCAGCATCCTTTATTGAGTTTCTGGTGAATGTATTCACTGGAGAATGGAGCGAGGCATGGCTGAATATCCAGAACATCGTAAATATTGTCTGGAACACGATTCAGACGCTTATTAATACAGCGCTGAATACAATCCGGAATATTATCCGGAACACTCTGAACACGATAAAAAATAATGTTTCAGTTGTTCTGAACGGTATCCGAACCTTGTTTGAGCAGATTTGGAATTTGATCCGGAATCTGACCTCAGCGATATGGAACGCGATTTCAGGCGAACTGTCAGTAATCTGGTCGAATATCAAGACTGCGGCGAGTGAGAAATTTACGCAGTTAAAAGACGGAGTAATAAACACCTGGAATGAACTAAAGGATAAGACCAAGAGCATCTGGGATAGTATATGGGGGTCCATTAAGGGGGTGATTAACAGCATTATCGGCGGTGTAGAAAATATGGCCAATAGAGTTGTGGACGGAATTAACTCCATTATTAGTGGGATCAATTCTCTTGTCGAGCCTCTTGCTGAATTTGTCGGTCTGCCCTCTATTCCTACGCTGTCTCACGTGAGCCTTCCCCGTCTCGCGCAGGGCGGCTTTGTGAGGGCGAACACTCCTCAGCTGGCGGTTATCGGCGATAACCGGCGCCAAGGAGAGATTGTGGCTCCGGAGGATAAGATGCAGGCTATGGCTGACCGGGCCGCTGCATTGGCCGCACAGGCAGGTGGCTCTGGGATGAGTGAGCAGTATCTGTCAGTTATGGTTGAACTGCTGGAACGGATCATTGAGCTGATTGAGCAGATGGATCTGACGGTGAATATTGATATCCGAGAGATAAAGAAACGGCTGACAGAGCTTGACAGGCGCAGCGGATACACGCTGCGGACTACATAAAAGAGGTAGATAATATGGCTATTTATATCAACGGGCATAAATACCCGAATTATGACCGCGGCCCCGGGCTTACCATAGCCACGAACGTGAACAAGGGCAAAAATGCTCTTGGAGAGTTTGTGGGACAGCGGGTAGGACGGGATCAGGATAAAATAGACGGACTCCAGTGGTCGTATCTGGATGCGGCTACCTGGAGCAGTATTCTGAAGGAATTTGAAGAGTTTGTAGTGACGGTCACGTTTCCGGATATGAAGAATAACTGCTGGAAAACGGAGAGAATGTATCCGGGGAACCGGACAGCGAAAGTCTGGGAAGAGAATGCCGAGGGGCTTCCGACTATGTACAAGGACTGCAAGGTGAATCTGGTGGATTGCGGGGAGGTATGACGCATGCAGGCGGCAAGCAGTGCATATAAGGAGCTGATGCGGAGAAAGTGGAGAAATCCACTTTCGCATCTGCGGATTACAATCGGGATGATAAATCAGCCGGCGCAGGCATCCGCGTTTATTCCGGAGCCGGATGAGTATACATATTATTCTGATCTTGTAAAACCTATGGATAACTATCAGGTGAAGGAATTGTATGCGGCCTGCGATCAGGACTATACAACGGTGGATGGCAGTATGTATTTTCTTCCCAGAGGACAGGAAAGTGTTGTGCTGAATCAGGGAATAGTGACTGAAAATATTCTTGGAACTGTTGAAATACACTTTCCGCTGGAATATGACATTAAGGGGCTGACTGTTGAGTTTGGAAAGGCTTATCCGGTGGATTTCACCATCGTGTCTGACAATCATACAGTTACAGTGACAGGCAATTCAGACGGGCATTATGTGACAGAGGATATCTTTGAAGCGGCCACGTTTTTGAAGTTCATTCCAACCACAATGGTGAATGGCCAGAGCCGCCTGCGGATTAATCAGATTACAATGGGAATCGGTGTGTATTTTGACAGCAAGAAAATCCTGTCAGCTACGAAAAAGGAGAGTATCAGCCCTATTTCTGAGGAACTGCCATCTATTGATTTCGATGCGACGGTGGATAACCAGGACAGAGCCTATGACATCGAAAATGAAGAAAGCTCAGTGAACTTTCTGGAAATCGGGCAAAGTATAGAAGCTGTTTATGGCCAGGCCTTAGATAATGGCAGTATCGAATGGATTCCAGGAGTGACGCTGTTCCTGAAAAAATGGTCTGCGGATGACGATGAGATGAGTTTTTCTGCTTCGGACAGATTTGACAGCATGGATGGAACGTATTACAGGGGAAATTACCATAAAGACGGGATAAGCCTGTATGACTGCGCGGATGATGTTCTTCAGGATGCTGGAGTGGACAGCCGGGATTATTGGCTCGATCCGTATCTGAAGGAAGTTATGATAGTGAATCCGATTCCAGTGGTAGCCCATAAAGAAGCATTGCAGCTTATTGCAAATGCAGGCCGCTGTGTTTTATATCAGGATCGAACAGGAAAAATCTATTTGAAATCCAGCTTTCTTCCGGATATGACAGCCTCATCTGATAATGAAGCATACTTTTCGCATGCGGCAGCGGTACTTGAAAAGGAAGCAAAGGATGCCTATGCGTTGACAGGCCGCGACTATACAGTATCTGATGGCAGTGTGTATTTCCTGCCAAAGGAACAGGAAGGGGCGGCATATCTTAATACGGGGTATGTTTCAGAAGTGGTAGCGGATGAAGAAGGGGATTTTTCGGAGAATCCGACAATCACTATTTCTCTGGAAGCTGCCTATAAATGCTTCGGCCTGACACTGGTTTTCGGCGGAAACTGGCCGGAGGAAGCGCTCCTTCATGCCTATAACGGTGACAATTCTGTTGAAGACTATGCTGTTTCTGCGTTGGACCAGCAGACATTGATAAACCATGAGTTTCCGGAGTTTGACTGCCTGGTTATAGAATTTACGAAAGGGTGTCCCAATAACCGTGTGGTATTGGACAGAATCATTTTTGGAGACAGCACAGATTACCACCTGGAATATGGGACAGAATTACTTAAATCTCCGGAAGGAACCCAGCTGGCGAAGGTACGGGAGCTTCAGGTTGTGAGGACAATTTATGGACCCAGCAGCGAAGGCACTATGGAGTTGGTTCGGGAAACGGTAACGGTATCAGCATCCGGAGAAAGATACACTTTTTATTTTGGAAATGCATCCTATGGCTTGTCGGCGTCGCTGGCAGAGCCGGCCGCGGGACAGAGCGTGACAATTGTGGAGAGCAGCGCGTATTTTGCTGCATTGGAGTTTTCCGGTGTGGCCGGAGCGGTAGAAGTGGTAATATCCGGTAAAGAATATGCTGTCAGCACAGCGAAGGTCAGACGGCAGCTGAATACGACAGGAAGTCTGGAAGTATGGGAGAACCCGCTGGTTTCCGATGCAGCGCATGCTGCAGATTTGGCTGAATGGATTGGAGACTATATGCTGGCAGACCGGGAATATAATCTGAGCTATCGGGGAGAACCGCGGCTGGACGCCAATGATTTGGCATTCCTGGAAAACAAATATGTACCAGATATGCTGATTCGTGTGACTGAGCATACGTTGAAATATAACGGAGGCTTAAGCGGAACGATAAAAGCAAGGAGGGATGTGAGTTATGTGGCAGAAGCCAAAAACAGACTGGCAGGCCAGTGACTTCTTTAACATAGAGGATTATAACCGTATAAAAGGCAATTTGAATGAGATCCGGACGCAGGCGCTTGCCGTGTGGCCGGATTTCGATTTTTCTGCCATGGGAGCAGATAAGACCTACCAGGATTACAGTTTCTACGCAGATGAGATCAATTTGTTTGAAGAGAATATTGAGAATTTGTGCGAAGGTATTTTCCCATTTGTAGTGGGAGAGAAGAAGACGTTTGCAGATAATACGCCTTTTATCGACTGGCAGGAGCTGAATCGAATAGAAAGCGCCTGTCTGCTTATTTATGAGAATGTTATGGGAGCTGTAAAAGGACGAAAAACACTGGCATTTATACTGAATGGAGGGATTTTCTGATGAGCTTGAAGACAGATTACAAGGATGCGATGTTCCAAGGAAACAGAAAGTATCAGATGATACAGAATGAGGATGGAACAGTCAGTTTCGAAGACGTAACGGAATATACCCAGGAAGGAGATTCCTTTGGGGCGAAGGATATCAATGACACTAATACGGAGGTGGAAAAAAAGTTTGATTCCTCCGATGTGGTAGATCCCATGGTGACTACGCAGGCCGGCTTTGCCGCCGATGCGAAGGCGACAGGCGATGCGCTGAAATCACAAAATTCTAAGATATGGCCCGTGGGCAGCATTTATTTATCTGTTAACGCCACAAATCCTGGAACGCTCTTTGGTGGAACCTGGGAGCAGATTCAAGGCAGATTCCTTTTAACTGCAGGCAGTGGATATTCCGCGGGCGCCACTGGCGGTGCTGCATCGGTCACAAGTGGGGGAAGCAGTGCAGCCAATACAGGAGGCACTGCAATTACCGTAAATCAAATGCCGTCGCATAATCATGGCGCTATTGTCAGAGATGAAGGCTCAGGAAATTATTTTCAAATCGATGGGTCACGTCAGCGTAATGGTTCGATTTATGCCTATACCACATATACAGGCGGCGGACAGGCCCATAATCATACAATGGCGCATACGCATCAAGTTAATACTATGCCTCCTTATTTGGTTGTGTACGCATGGAAACGGACTGCTTAAGCGGTGCGGCGCCACATGTATACGACATAATAAGGCGGCATGTTATTGTGAGCTGCTCCGCCACCTGTGCTTTTAGTGTTTACAATACCTGTCCCGCTTGCAGCAACAAATCCGCCCCATGCACCCGAGCTGCCACTGTACGCTCCCATATAATCAATTCCATGAGCATGAGCGGGCATCTCTGATACAGTCAGTTTATGTGTAGCTTCACCACCAGTAGAACCGGCACTGTATCCACCGCCAGCAGCTAATAAAAATCTTCCCGTTATCTGAGTCCAGGAACCGCCAAAAAGCGTTCCAGGATTGGTAGAACTGGTGGACATATAAATGCTTCCCACGGGGTATATTTTCGACCATATACTATCAATCTTAGAATTTTGTGATTGTGATGGGATGAAGACAGGAGAACAGAACGAATAATGATGGCATAACAAGAGCTCCCGGAGAGTGCCGGGAGTGATTCATTTTCAAAAGCTTATGCAGAAAGATATTTTTTGTGCGATGCTCGGACGTTATCAGAGGAAACGGTGCAGTATATCATAGTAGTATTGATATCTTCATGGCCGGCAATAATTTGGGCCTCCTGAACAGGCATCCCTCTGTTGATGGCATTTGTTATAGTTGTGTGCCGGTAGCGATGGGGGTATATGTCTGAGACACCGGCGCGCTGTCCCAGACGCTTGAGGAGTTGCCAGACTCCGTGCTCTGTGAGCCGTTGGTGAGGCGATTTTCCAGACACGAAAAGAGCTGGATTATTATCTACGCGAGAAAGCAGATAAGTTTTTAAATGATGACAGGAGGAACCGTTAAGATATACGGTCCTTTCTTTAGCACCTTTTCCAAAAACAATACAATCCATAGATGAAAAGTTGATGTCCTGACGATTCAAGCGGACGAGCTCTCCGACGCGCATTCCCGTGGAGTACAGGGTCTCAATGAGAGCCAGGTCACGTTCTTTTTCACAAGCACAGCGTAGGACTTCACGTTCTTCATCGGATAAGGGCTGTTTGATACGCTTTTCATACTTGATACGGTCCAGGGCGGCAGCAGGATTGTAGACGATATGCTTTTTCTTTTGCATCCAGCTAAAGAAACCATTGAAAATGACACGTTTTCCATCCAGATACCTGTTTCCAACATGGCGCTGATTCTTGTAAATGGCCAGATAGGTGAACAGATCGTCAGTGGTGATGTCCTGAACAGGTTTCTGGATTGCATGAAGCATCAGGCTCAGCTGCAGGCGGTAATGCTCCAGAGTTTTCTCAGAGCGTCCTGCCATGCGCAGGGCAGCAAGATACATATACAGGTAGTCCATATAGGTTTTTTCGGGCATGACGGTCAAATCTGTGCATTTTTTGCTAATTTGGTAGTCTGCCAGCTGGTAGTAAAGCTGTAGTCGGAGTTCTGTGATATCCTCGTCCGGAAGTTTTCCAGAGAGAAATTGCAGAATACTATTGATGAGTTGCTCTTTCATACATGGGCCTCCTTCGTAGTTATGTATCAAAAGTATATCAGATAGAGTAAGACGGTCACAAAATTCTAAGATTGATAGCATCTGGTCGAAAATTTATCCTGTGGGAAGCATTTATATGTCTGCAAACTCTACAAATCCCGGAACGCTTTTCGGCGGCTCCTGGACTCAGATAACAGGAAGATTTCTTCTTGCGGCCGGGGGAGGATATTCTGCAGGAGCGACAGGTGGTGAAGCTACACATAAACTGACGTTAGCAGAAATAGCATCGCATTCACATTCTTATGTTGATTCGTATCCCACCGAAGCACAGGGCGGCGGAGCTTATGGATACGCCGGAAACAATACGTTGATTGTAACAGAATCCGCAAGATCCAGGACAACCAATGCGGCAGGAAGCTCAGCAGCTCACAATAATATGCCTCCATATCTCGTGGTCTATGTATGGAGAAGAACTACTTAAGCAGTACGATGCCACATGTATACGACATAGTAAGGTGGCATGTTATTATGAGCTGCTCCGCCACCTGAGCTGCCCGTCGTTTGTGAAGTTGTTCCACCAGCCAGAACCCCAGCTCCACCACCTGTACCACCTACCTGTGTAAAATTGTACATCCACCAACTATGTGCGTGATTTGGCATTTCATTCTGTGTCAGCACATGTGTAGCCTCTCCTCCTGTAGAGCCCGCACTGTATCCGCTACCAGCAGCAAGCAAAAATCTGCCCGTAATTTGAGACCAGGAGCCACCAAATAATGTACTCGGATTAGTAGGACTGGTGGATATATAAATACTTCCCACAGGGTATATTTTCGACCAGATGCTATCAATCTTAGAATTTTGTGATTAAAAAAGCTGTTTTTAAATGCCTTCTGGAGAGAAGACCTTTAAAAATGGCTTTTTGCCATTGGAAAGGAGAAGAAAGAAAATGAATGTGAGGTTTCAGGGGAGTGACACCACTTGCCAAATGAAGGTTACTGTTCCGGCAGAAGGACTGGTGCAGTTGCATTTCCCGATTCCAGACGGTGTAGAGGTGACAACGGGCTTCGAAGTTCTGACCGAAAAAGGTACTGTGTATGGAGATTATACTGGATATACGACTATCTACCGGGAAATGGAGGACGGAAGCATTATCCTATCAAATGATGGAAGCGTATATGTTCCGCCGGCGCCACCTGAAGCGGCCGATCCAGAGCCGGAACCGGAGCCGCCTGCGTTAGAAGAGGTAAGGGCGCAGAAGCTTCAGGAAGTAGGTGAAGCCTGCAGGCAGATTATTCATGCCGGTGTAGATGTAGTTCTTCCGGATAACACCGTTGAGCATTTCAGCCTGAAAGAAGAGGACCAGATCAATCTGTTTGGCAAGCAGGCGCAGCTGATATCCGGCGCAGAAAGGCTGGAATATCATCAGGACGGCCATCCCTGCAGATATTATACTGCGGAGGAAATGCAGGCTATTATTACGGCGGCAATGCAGCACGTTTCTTATCACACTACATACTGCAATAGCCTGAATATGTGGATTGCAGGAGCAACTACAACGGAAGAGCTGAATACAATATTCTATGGGGCTGATATTCCAGAAGAATACCAGAGTCAGGTTCTGAAGGATTATCTGAATGCAATTATGGGAAATGTCGGGGAGGTAGAGGATGAGGCAGTATCTTAAAGAATTGTTTTTGGCCGTTACTGGTGGTCTGCTGTACATTATTCTGGAGCTGGTCTGGCGGGGGCACAGCCACTGGACCATGTTCGTTCTGGGCGGCCTATGCTTCGCACTCATCGGGATTATCAATGAATTGATACCCTGGTGTATGCCGTTATGGAAGCAGGCACTCATCGGCACCGTTATCATCACAGGACTGGAATTTCTGACAGGCTGCATCGTCAATCTGTGGCTGGGGTGGAATGTCTGGGATTACAGCGACATGCCGTTGAATCTGCTGGGACAGATTTGCGTTCCGTACATATTATTATGGGTACCAGTATCTTTAATTGCGATTATATTAGATGATTGGCTGCGGTACTGGATGTTTGATGAAGATAGGCCCCGTTACTGCCTGTGGCGGCATTCAGAGGAGGGGTAGGAGCAGAGTGGTTGAATCAATTATCGTCGCACTGCTGTCTCTATGCGGAACGCTGGGAGGCAGCTTTTTTGCGCAGCGGAAGAGCTCCGCCCTTATCGCGTACCGGCTGCAGGAGCTTGAGAAAAAGGTACAGGCACATAACAATCTGGTAGAGCGGACCTATCATCTGGAAGAACGGATGGAGGTTCATGAAGAAAAAATCAAAGTAGCAAACCACAGAATAGAAGATTTGGAAAGGAAGGATGAAAAATGAGTGGAAAGACGAAGAAGTGGCTGAAGGCAGCAGGAGTTCGTGCAGTGAAGACCATGGCGCAGACGGCGGTGGCCACGATTGGAACCACAGCGGTTATGAGTCAGGTAGACTGGCCTGTAGTGTTGTCTGCATCGGTACTGTCTGGCGTTTTGTCGGTGCTGACCAGTGTGGCCGGCTTGCCGGAGGTCAAGGAAGAAACAGAAACTGAGTAGCTGGGGCGGTTTTCCGCCCCTTTTGCGCCGGCGCAAGAACCGGAGAAAGGAAGGAAAGTATGAAATTTGCACAGGCATTGAAAATGATGAAGCAGGGAATCCCGATGAAGCTCCCGTCATGGGGCGGGTATTGGTGCTGGGATAGTGATGCGGAGACCATCATTATGTACACGAAAGAGAACCAGAGGCTGGATATCCGGGAGACACAGCGCGTAGAGTATACGCTTCTGAACGTACAGTCTGATGAATGGATTCCGGCGGATGGAGAAAACTGCCCGAGCCTTGGAGGAACAGCACAGTTCGGGTTTTCTGAAGCTATTAAGTATCTGAAGCGCGGCATGAGGGTAGCGCGTCAGGGATGGAATGGTAAGCATCAGTATATCGAGATGGCATCTAATATCAGCTATGCACTTCCGGATGGTGTCATTCAGAATCCGAACCATGATGCTATTGGTAACAGGGCCATTGCTTTTGTGGGGACCTCTGGAGTGCAGCTGGGCTGGCTCGCTTCCCAGGCCGACATGCTGGCGGATGATTGGGTATTTGTAGAATAATGTAAGGAGGATAAAGGGAATATGATTATCAATGTACATGCCGGACACAATCCAGCAGGGAAAGTGGCCTGTGGGGCCGTAGGAATCATCAATGAGAGTACGGAAAACAGAAGAGTCAAAGATGAGGTGATCAGCCAGCTCCGGGAACTGGGGCATACGGTTTATGATTGCACCTGTGATAATGGTACCGGTCAGACGGATATTCTGAAAAAAATTGTGGAAAAATGCAATGCGCACAAAGCGGATTTGGACGTATCCATTCATTTCAATTCGGGTGCGAAAGACCCAAGCGGAAATGATAGATCTACGGGTGTGGAGGCATTTGTGTATTCTGCGGCCAGCGAGGCGAAAGAGTATGCGGAGAAGATCTGTCAGGCCATTGCCTCTATTGGATTCCGTGACCGTGGAGTGAAGGTCAGCACGACATTATATGTTCTTCGACATACTGTCGCACCAGCTGTTTTGGTTGAGTGCTGTTTCGTGGACGACAAGGATGATGTTGAGTTATACAATTATCGGGATATGGCCGCCGCCATCGTCCACGGAATTACAGGACAGAGTGTGCAAGAGCCGGATGAAACAGAATCCGCTGTACCGGGGGAGGAGACTCCGTCTGGGGATAAAGCTGCGTTGTCTCGTGTCCAAGTCGGCGCCTACAGTATCCGAGCCAACGCAGAGGCCATGCGAGATAAGCTACTGGCAGACGGGTATGACGCCATCATCGTGCAGGCATAACACAAGAGTGGCCCTCGGAGAATTCCGAGGGCTATTTTATTATACTTTCTGTAGAAGTAAATTGAACCTTGATTTTTAAAATAGTATAATTAATTCATAGTTTACAAAGGAGAATTGATGTATGGTCTTATATAAGGGAATCAGATATTCTGCGGGAATAAAAGATACATTGAAAATTTGGAAAGTACAGTTAATTTTAGCGATGAAAAGAGTTAAAAGACGGATGCTGATAACTATACCCGGTAATATATCATTGTATTTGTTACTAACAGGATGCTGGTTGCTTTTTAGTATAGTAGTCTATAAACTGGGACTGTTATATTATACTGCAGGAAACAGACATACTTTTGTTGATGTGATATGGGAATTGAAAAGCTCCTATTTCACATCAGTTTTGTTGGCTTTATTTATAAATTTCTATAATAATATTTCGGAATATAAGAAAAAAATAAAGAAACAGCATTGGATCTATATAGATACAATGGAAAGCTTTGAAAAAATATTTTTACCATATGTTGAGGATGAATTGCCAAGATATATGCCTTTTTATACAGAAAAATGTCTTGATGATACGTTAGAATACATAAAACTTCAAAATTGCACTATAAAGCCAGACAGGATATTACAGAATGCCATAGAGGATATAAAGGGGCATATAGATAATGTGCTCGATGAAATTAGAGAGGATGCTTTGGTAGGCATAAATAAAGAAATGCTTCTATTTGCACTAAGCGATGTAAAACGAAAATTAAGAAATTTAAATGATACAGAAATTTGTTTTGAAGATTTTCGAAGGGTAACTCGTTATATGTTTGGAATTATTGAAGAAATAAGGACTCCTTGGCGCACAGATATTAAAGAGGATACAGAGATATTAAAGATATTAGAAAGATATCCCCAAAACGCGATTGATTCCAATTTTTATTTTAGTATGTTATTACATGGCCATCAATTTGAAAGAGAAAACATATAACACCCCGGCTCTTATGAGCTGGGCCATTTTGAAATGATTGCAACCATCGTCCACCAGCTTACCCGCAGTATGACCATGGAAGAGCTGAAGGCCAGCGGCTTCGATGATTATTACGTGGATCACACGCTGGCTCTCTGGCCCCAGGCGGCCTCGGGTACGCCGTTTACAGCCGCTATGTTTCAGTCCGTGGGAGACCCCATTGCGGATTTGAATGAAGATATGGCTGCAGAGCAGAAAGCCCGGCTCACCTACGATAACATCTTGCGGCTCTGCGCAGATTCTCCTGATGTGGCGGACGCGATACGCTTCCTGCGGGCCAGGGAGATCGTGCATTTTCAGCGGTTCGGCGAAGCGCTCCGGATTGTTCAGGATAAGCTGAATTCCAACAATTTCTATGCCTTCAACCCGGCATTTGATACAAACGGCGGAGCCTGCGGCTGCAGCAAATAATACCCTGAGACAGCAAAGCAGTCAGACGGGAGCCCTACAGCAGAATTGCGGGCTCCCGTCCTTCTGGGAAACATTCGTAGCAGTTGATGCGGGGAGCCTCAAAATCAAGGAGGTCTATGGATGCCAGGGAACCATTTTCCAGATAAGGCTGTACCAGACCGTCCGGAAGAAAGCTGCAGCCAATGCCTTTCAGAAGATAGTCAATCAGTTTGGTGCTGTTGTCGATCTCAAAAGAGAACTGGTACAGGGGCGGGAAAAGTTCACGGATAAACTGTCCCACCTCCTGAAGCGCAAAATTGCAGAACAGGTAGTTGAGGGACGGAAGCTCTTCCTTGCGGACCGCAGGACGCTGGCGGACGCTTTCGGGCAGGGCTACGAGGAGCAGACGGTCTGTTCGGAAAAGATGGCAGTGGTATCCGGTTTTTTGAAGGGGCTCATAAGTGAAGACCAGATCAAAAAGCCCATCCTGCAGGGACTGAAGAAGATTGACAGAATGACTGATGACAAGGTTGATGGCATAACCGTTTTCCTTCTGCAGCATATTCTGGAGAACCGGAGCCAGATAGCATTCGTAAATGGTGCTGGTGGTGCCGACGCGCAGGGGCGTCCGGGAAAAAGCAGGCGAATTCAGTTCCTTTATGGACAGTTCTTCCAGGTCCAGGATACGCCTTGCGTAATCGAGAAAGACGACCCCTTCCCGGGTCAGGGAAATATTTTTCTTGCTTCGTACAAATAAAGGTTTTCCGACCTCCTTTTCCAGCTCCGCGATGCGGTTGGTTACCGTAGACTGGGCGATGTACATGAGACGGGCCGTCTGTGTGAAGTTTTTCACATTAGCAAGAGTCAGAAAAGTTTTCAGTGTCTGAGTATCCATATTGTGCCGGTACCTCCTGTTTCCATCTGAGAGAATTGAAAAAGCAGCCTATCCGCAGTGGTTTTCCTTTCTGAGCGGCCTGCCGCCTGTTTTTGTCTTATAATCATAAATATCGATTATTTTAATCAAAATTATTCGTTATACAAATAATAAAAAATATGGTTATAATAGTCAAGGAAAAAATTTGACGAAGACTGCGGCCTGTCTGCCCGGACTGCGGGCCACAACCTGGTCAGGCCGTAAATGTAATATACAAGGAGCGAAATAGGATGAAGAAAAAACCGTTTGTGACGCTGGAACAGCTGCAGGAGATTACGAAGACTTATCCGACGCCCTTTTATCTTTATGATGAAAAGGGAATCCGGGAAAACGCAAAGGCCCTGAAGGAAGCTTTTGCCTGGAATCCGGGTTATAAGGAGTATTTTGCGGTAAAGGCTACGCCGAATCCGTTTCTGATCAATATTTTAAGAGAGTACGGCTGCGGCTGCGACTGCTCTTCCATGACAGAGCTGATGCTTTCAGAGGCTCTTGGCATAAAGGGAGAGGATATCATGTTTTCTTCCAATGATACGCCGGCGGAGGAATTTGCCTATGCGGCGAAAATCGGAGCGATTATCAATCTGGATGATTATACGCATATCGATTTCCTGGAGAAAACCATCGGCTATATTCCGGAGACCATCAGCTGCCGTTTCAATCCAGGCGGGGTATTTCAGATCAGCAATGATATTATGGACAATCCCGGCGACGCCAAATACGGTATGACCACAGAACAGCTTTTCGACGCTTACCGGGTTCTGCAGCAGAAAGGCGCGAAGCATTTCGGTCTTCACGCGTTTCTGGCCAGCAATACCGTGACCAATGAATATTATCCGATGCTGGCGAAGGTGCTCTTTGAGCTGGCAGTCAGGCTGAAGAAGGAGACGGGAGCTGACATCCGCTTTATCAATCTTTCCGGCGGAATCGGAATTCCCTATCGCCCGGATCAGGAGCCCAATGACATCCGCGCCATCGGCGAGGGCGTGCGGAAGGTCTATGAGGAAGTGCTTGTTCCGGCCGGCATGGGAGATGTGGCGATCTATACGGAGCTGGGCCGATTTATGCTGGGACCTTATGGCTGTCTGGTGACAAAGGCAATCCATGAAAAGCATACCTATAAGGAGTATGTTGGCGTGGATGCCTGCGCGGTGAATCTGATGCGTCCGGCTATGTATGGGGCATACCATCACATTACGGTCATGGGAAAAGAAGACGCGCCCTGTGACCATACTTATGATGTGACAGGCTCCCTGTGCGAAAATAACGATAAATTTGCCATTGACCGGCAGCTTCCGAAGATTGATAAGGGTGATTTGCTGGTGATTCATGATACGGGAGCTCACGGATATGCCATGGGCTACAATTATAACGGTAAGCTGAAGTCCGCAGAGCTTCTTTTAAAAGAGGACGGAAGCGTGCAGCTTATCCGCCGGGCAGAGACGCCGAAGGATTATTTTGCGACCTTTGACTGCTTCGATATCATCAAAGGGCTTGTGTAAATTCTTTGTACATACTCCTGCTCATCCTTGACTTACGACTTTTCGCAATGCTATAATGGGCGGGTAATGAAGAAAGAAGAAATAGAAAATAGCTCAAAAAGCAAAAACGAGTGGAGTGAAAATCGTATGAAGATGAGAAAGACAAAGATTATCTGTACATTAGGGCCTGCCTCTGACAGCGAGCAGGTGATTCGGGAGCTGATGCTGGCCGGTATGAACGTGGCGAGACTGAATTTTTCCCATGGAAGCCATGAGGAGCAGAAGGGAAAAGCAGATCTGGTGAAAAAGGTGCGGGAGGAGCTGGATCTTCCGGTAGCTCTTCTGCTGGATACAAAGGGACCTGAGATCCGGACCGGAGATCTGGAAAATGGAAAGGTTGAGCTGAAGAAAGGCCAGAGTTTCGTACTGACTACGGAAGATATCACTGGAAACGAGGGCATGGTGTCCATTTCCTATAAAGACCTGGTAAAGGATGTAAAGCCGGGAGACTCGATTCTGATCGATGATGGTCTGATCGGAATGAAGGTCAGCAAGGTGACAGAAAAAGAGATTTTCTGTGTGGTTGAGAATGGCGGAGTGATTTCCAATAAGAAGGGAATTAACGTGCCGGGCGTGAGCTTAAGTATGCCGTTTATCAGCCAGAAGGATTATGACGATATTATTTTTGCCATTGAAGAGGGCTTCGATTACATTGCGGCTTCCTTTACGAGAACGGCGGACGATATTCTTGAGATCCGGAAGATACTGGAGAAGAAGAACTGCGAGCATATCAAAATCATTGCCAAGATTGAGAACCTGCAGGGTGTAGAGAATATCGATGATATTCTCAGAGTGTCTGACGGAATCATGATCGCCCGTGGAGATATGGGTGTGGAGATTCCTCTGGAGGATGTTCCGGTCATTCAGAAGAAACTGATCCAGAAGATTTTTGAGACAGGCAAACCGGTGATTACAGCGACTCAGATGCTGGATTCCATGATCAAGAATCCCCGGCCGACCCGCGCGGAGACGACTGACGTGGCAAATGCCATTTATCAGGGAACCAGCGCTATCATGCTTTCCGGCGAGACGGCCAATGGCCAGTATCCGGTAGAAGCATTAAAAACGATGGTGAAGATTGCCGTTCGTACGGAAGCCGATATTGATTACGACGCGCGCTTTAAGAGACGCACGATTATGGACCGCCCGGACATTACCAACGCGGTATCCCATGCGACCTGTACGACGGCCGTGGATCTGCACGCGGCGGCGATTATTACGGTTACCAAGTCCGGACGGACTGTGGGTATGGTGTCCAAGCATCATCCGGGCTGTCTGATTATCGGATGCTGTATGGATGATTATGTCTGCCGGCAGCTGAATCTTTACTGGGGCGTACAGCCGCTTCTCCTTGAAAAGGAAGAGGAGGCGGAGGTCCTGTTCAGCCGGGCTGTGGAGGCCGCAGAGCGCGCGGGACTCGTATCCAGAGGAGATCTGACCGTTTTGACGGCAGGCGTGCCGCTGGGCGTGACTGGTACGACGAATCTCATTAAGGTTCAGGTGGCGGGCAGGATACTTGTCACCGGAAACGGTATTACAAAGAAAAAGGTCTGCGGTTCTCTCTGTGTGGTAAAGGACGCAGAGGAGCTGAAAAAGAATTTCCACGCGGGAGATGTGATTGTGGCTCCTGAGACAAACAATGAGATGCTGGCTCAGATGAGGGCGGCTTCCGGTCTTGTGGTCGAGCAGAAGGGAGACAATTCCCATGCTGCTATTGTGGGCCTTACCCTTGATATTCCGGTGATTGTCGGCGCGGCTAACGCGACAGACATCTTGAAGAGCGGCGCGGTCGTGATGGTGGACGCAGAGACAGGAACCGTATCCAGCAACAGCTGAGGCTGATACGGCAGAGTACCGGAAGGAAGGAAAATTCATGGCGGAACTTACACCCATGATGCAGCAGTACCTGAAGACGAAGGAACAATACAAGGACTGTATCTTATTTTATCGCCTGGGCGATTTTTATGAAATGTTCTTTGAGGATGCAAAGCTTGTATCCAAGGAACTGGAACTGACATTAACAGGAAAAAGCTGTGGATTAGAGGAACGCGCACCCATGTGTGGCGTTCCTTATCATGCTGTAGAGGGGTATTTAAACCGGCTGGTTTCCAAAGGCTACAAGGTGGCTATCTGCGAGCAGATGGAGGACCCGAAGGAAGCCAAGGGACTGGTGGCCCGGGATGTGGTGCGGATTGTCACCCCCGGCACGAACCTGTCTGCGGCAGATGAGACAAAGAATAATTATCTGATGTGCATTGTCTATCTCTCGGATCGCTATGGAATTTCCACGGCAGATATTACCACAGGAGATTATCTGGTTACGGAAGTGGATTCCGAGAGAAAGCTTCTGGATGAGATCAATAAATTTGCTCCTGCGGAGATTGTCTGCAATGAGGCTTTCTCCATGAGCGGCGTGGATCTGGAGGATCTGAAATTCCGGCTTGGCATCGCGGTGTATCCGCTGGAAAGCTGGTATTTCGACGATGAGCTGTGCCGCAATACCCTGATGGAGCATTTTCGGGTGTCGAATCTGGCAGGACTGGGGCTTCATGATTTGAGCTGCGGCACCATTGCGGCGGGAGCGCTTCTGAAATACCTCTATGAGACCCAGAAGACCACCCTGTCTCATCTGACCCATCTGCAGCCCTACACCATCGGCAAATTCATGATCATTGACAGCTCCAGCCGGAGAAATCTGGAGCTTACGGAGACTCTGCGTGAGAAACAGAAGCGGGGCTCTCTGCTCTGGGTTCTGGATAAGACGAAGACGGCCATGGGAGCCCGTACCCTGCGGGGCATGGTGGAACAGCCCCTGATTGACCGGGCGGAGATCGAAAAGCGCCATGAAGCGATTGCGGAGCTGAATGACCATGTGATTACCCGGGAGGAACTCAGAGAGTATCTGAATCCCATTTACGACCTGGAGCGTCTCATCGGGCGGATCAGTTATCAGACGGCCAACCCGAGAGACCTGATTGCCTTTCGAACCTCTCTGGAGATGCTGCCTCATATCCATACGCTGCTTGGAGAATTTCATTCGCCGCTTCTGTGCGAGCTGCGGGAGGATCTGGATGTGCTTTCAGACATTCAGTCCATGATTGCCGCGGCCATTCAGGACGATCCGCCTATCTCTATCCGGGACGGTGATATCATCCGGGACGGCTATCATGAGGATGTGGACCGCTACCGGAAGGCGAAGACGGAAGGAAAGAGCTGGCTTGCGAAGCTGGAAGCCGAGGAGCGGGAAAAAACAGGCATCAAAAATCTGAAGATCAAATACAATAAAGTGTTCGGCTACTATCTGGAAGTGACCAATTCCTACAAAGATATGGTGCCGGACACCTGGATGCGCAAGCAGACCCTTACAAACGCGGAGCGTTATATCACGCCGGAGCTCAAAGAGCTGGAGGATACGATTCTCGGAGCCGAGGACAAGGTGACTTCCCTGGAGTATGGCCTGTTCTGTGAGCTGCGGGAAAAGATTGCCTCCCAGGTTCTGCGGATTCAGCGCACGGCCAAGGCCGTAGCCATGGTGGATGTATTTGCTTCTCTGGCCTATGTGGCGGAGCGGAATCATTATGTGCGTCCTGTCATGAATGAAAAAGGCATCATTGAGATCAAGGGCGGCCGTCATCCGGTGGTGGAGCAGATGATCGAAAACGATATGTTTATCCCCAACGACACCCTGCTGGATAACACCCAGAACCGGATTTCCGTCATCACAGGGCCGAACATGGCGGGAAAGTCAACCTATATGCGCCAGACAGCTCTGATTGTGCTGATGGCCCAGGTGGGAAGCTTTGTGCCGGCGGAAAAGGCAAAGATCGGCATTGTGGACCGCATCTTTACCAGAGTGGGCGCTTCCGATGATCTGGCTTCCGGACAGAGCACCTTCATGGTGGAAATGACTGAGGTGGCAAATATTCTGCGGAATGCCACGCCTGCCAGTCTTCTGATTCTCGACGAGATCGGCCGGGGGACCAGCACCTTTGATGGTCTGGCCATCGCCTGGGCCGTGATTGAATATATCAGCAATCCGAAAATTCTGGGCGCGAAGACACTGTTTGCCACCCATTATCATGAACTTACGGAGCTGGAAGGTTCGCTTCCCGGCGTGAAGAATTACTGCATCGCCGTGAAGGAAAAGGGCGACGATATCGTATTCTTAAGGAAGATCATCCGGGGAGGGGCTGACAAGAGCTACGGCATTCAGGTGGCGAAGCTGGCCGGCGTTCCCGATCCGGTGATTCAGCGGGCCAAGGAGCTGGTGGAAGAGCTGAGCGCCGCAGATATTTCGGTAAAGCCGAAGGCGGTTCCCATAGAGACAGAGCCGGATATGGACGTGGATCAGATTTCTCTTTTTGATACGGTAAAGGACGATGATATTATCACAGAAATCCGGGATATGGATCTGGGGAACATGACGCCGCTGGAAGCTCTGAATACTATCTACCGGCTGCAGAACAAGATAAAGAACAGGTGGTGATCGGATGAGCAGAATACAGGTGCTGGATCAGAAGACCATAGATCAGATCGCGGCGGGCGAGGTCATTGAGCGGCCGGCCTCCGTGGTCAAGGAGCTTGTGGAAAATTCCATAGACGCGGGCGCCACAGCCGTCACCGTAGAGATTCGGGACGGGGGTACTTCCCTGATTCGTGTTACGGACAATGGAAGCGGCATTGAACAGGATCAGGTGGCTGTAGCCTTTCTGCGTCATTCCACCAGCAAAATCCGGGCAGTGGAGGATCTGTTTCATGTGGCGTCCCTGGGGTTCCGGGGCGAGGCGCTGTCCAGTATCGCGTCTATTGCCATGGTAGAACTGATTACCAAGACAGCGGACGCCGATGTGGGCGTCCGCTATGTGATTGAAGGCGGAACGGAGAGAAAGCTGGAGGAGATGGCTGCTCCGGACGGGACGACCTTTCTGGTGCGCAGTCTTTTCTACAATACGCCTGCACGGCGGAAATTTCTGAAGTCCCCCATGACGGAAGCGGGTTATGTGAGCGAACTGGTGGAGCGTCTCGCTCTTTCCCATCCCGATATCTCTTTCCAGTTCATCAATAACGGGCAGACGAAGCTTCATACCTCCGGAAACCACAATCTGAAGGATGTGATTTACCATATTTACGGGCGCGACGTAGCCGCCAATCTGGCTGAGATTGACGCGGTCCAGGGGCCTGTGCGCATCTGCGGCTATATCGGAAAACCCGTGATTTCCAGGGGGAACAGAGGCTATGAGAATTATTTTATCAACGGCCGTTATATCCGCAGCAATGTGATTGCCCGGGGCATCGAGGAAGGCTACCGGACTTTTATGATGCAGCACAAATACCCCTTTACGGCCCTGCATTTTACCATAGACGGAAAGCTCCTGGATGTGAACGTGCATCCCACAAAGATGGAACTGCGTTTTTCCAACCAGGAGGAGCTGTACCGCTTCGTCCGGGATACGGTGCGGCAGGGGCTGATGGAGCGGGAACTGATTCCGGAAGTGAAGCTGACAGAAGAATCTGAGAAAGAAGAGACGGAAAAGAGCATACAGCCCGGCGGAACGCGGATGGCTTTAGAGCAGGATGCCTTTACAGCACGGAAATCTCCGGCGCAGAACGCTTCCGCATTTCAGGAATCTCCGGCGCAGAACGCTTCCGCATTTCAGGAATCTCCGGCGCAGGCTGCTCCTGTAGCTCAGGAATCTCCGGCACAGAGCGGTTCTGCGCCTCAGGAGCGCAATCTGGAATATTTTATGGCTCAGATGAGGAAAAGAGTCACGGAGGAATTCCGGCAGAAGAATCAGCAGGCGGAGAACTGTCCGGCAGAAGAAGAGCCAAAAGAACAGTCAAAAGAAGAGCCAAAAGAAGAGCAGGTTTCAGGAGAGCGGCCGGCGGAATGGTCCTCTGACGGCAGCGTTCTCCGGGAGAGCGGAAGCTATGGGGCAGGGATGGAGAAGCCCCTTGTGGAGGAGGTCCGGATAAAGGAATCCGAGCAGCTGGATCTGTTTGAGCAGCGCCTTCTGAATCCGGCGGCCAAATCAGACATCCGCATCATCGGCCAGCTTTTTGAGACCTACTGGCTGGTTCAGTTTGAAGATAAATTTTATATGATAGATCAACATGCGGCCCACGAAAAGGTGTTGTATGAACGCACGGTAAAAAACCTGGCAAAGAAAGAAATCACTTCTCAGATGGTGAGCCCGCCGCTGATTTTGACACTGTCCATGCAGGAGGCTGCGAAACTTGAGGAGTACCGGGAGTATTTCGCAGAGCTTGGCTTTGAGATTGAGCCCTTCGGCGGAAAAGAGTACGCGGTCAGCGCGGTTCCGGCCAACCTGTTCGGGCTGGCGGAAAAGGACCTGTTTCTGGAGCTTCTGGACAGTCTGGAATACGTCAACGGGAAAAATACAGAAATGGTTCTGGATAAGATTGCTTCCATGTCCTGCAAGGCGGCGGTCAAGGGAAACCAGCGTATGAGCACGGCGGAAGCGCAGGCCCTCATTGAAGAGCTGCTTACCCTTGAAAATCCCTACAACTGTCCTCATGGACGGCCCACGATCATTTCCATGACCAAGCAGGAGATAGAAAAGAAATTTAAGAGAATTGTATAAGGAGAAAGGCTATGAATCCGACCGTTTCCATTATTATCCCGGTTTACAATGCAGAGCCCTATCTCCGCCGCTGCGTGGAGAGTATTCTGGGGCAGGAGTATATGGATTATGAACTGCTTTTGATTGATGATGGAAGCCGGGATGGCTCTGGGGCTATCTGCGACGAATACGGCGCGAGGGATACGCGCGTCCGTGTGATTCATAAGGAAAATGAAGGCGTGTCGGCAGCCCGCAACCTGGCTATCGATAACGCGAAGGGAACTTATCTGCAGTTCGTGGACAGCGACGACTGGATTACGCCGGATGCCACAAAGCTTCTGGTCCGCGCGGCAGAGGAGAATGGCTGCGATCTGGTCATCTCGGATTTCTACCGGGTGTCTGGAGAGCGTGTGTCGCCAAAAGGAGATATCGAAGAGGACGGAGTGCTGACAAAGGAAGAATTTGCGGCTCATATGATGGAAAACCCTGCGGATTTCTATTATGGAGTTCTCTGGAACAAGCTGTACCGCAGAAGCATCGTACAGGAACACAGGCTGCGTATGAACGCGGATATCAGCTGGTGCGAGGACTTTATGTTTAATCTGGAATATATCCGCTATGGAGAGAGATTCTGCGCGCTGCGTGCTCCGGTATACTATTATGTAAAGCGGAAAGGCTCCCTGGTCAGCCAGGGGAACAGTCTGGCAAAAACCATTCAGATGAAGCTTACAGTCTTCGAGTATTATCACAGTTTTTACAGAGAAGTACTGGACGAAGAGGAATATGAGAAGAAACGTCTGCAGGTATACCGTTTTCTGATAGACGCAGCCGGTGATGGCAGTGTGGGCTTTCCACTCCTTCCGGGCACAAAGAAACTGGGAGACGAGCGCTCCGGCGTCAGCGCCGAGGCCATTGCCGGAGAAGGACTCCTGTCTGAAATCTACCGCCAGCGGAAGCTTCTGGAGCGGTATCTGGAAGCCGCGGCCCTGAAGAATGATTTGACGGTTCAGGAGGCCTCTCTTCTTTTGTGTCTGAGCCATTCCGGCGAGATCATAAACAAGCGGGAGCTGGCGGACTTTGCGGGAATTCCACGGCGTACGGTTACGATACTCCTCCAGCGTCTTGTCATGCGGGGGCTGATTAAGCAGGAGGAGCTGACTGTGCAGAAGCAGGAAGAAAAAACCGGGAAAGAGAAGAAAAAGAAAGAGAAGCAAAAAGTGAAGAAAGAGCGGGAGAAGGAAAAAGAGGAAAAAGGAAAAAAATTCCGGATTGCCTTCCTTCCAGCGGCGGAGCCGGTTCTGAAAGAGCTTTCCCTTGTGGAGCAGGACTTCGATGATGCCCGGTTCGGCGGTTTCGATGAAGAAGAGCTGATTCAGTATACGCGGCTGTCGGAGAAAATAAAGAGAAATATGCAGAGAATACTGTATCCAGGGAGGAATACCTGATGGCGGAAAAGAAAAATAAAGCATCGAACTGCGAATTGTGCGGTAATTATGTATACGATGAAGACTATGGCTATTACGTCTGCGAAATGGATCTGGACGAGGACGAGATGCGTCTTTTCATTCAGGGCAGTTTTCATGCCTGCCCCTATTTCCAGTATGGGGATGAATACCGGATTGTGAGAAAGCAGATGTAGTACCGGCAGAAGAAAAGGGGGCTGCTTCATTTACTAAATTGAAAAAATGAAACAGTTACATTCCTTTCTGACAGAAGCGGGATCGGCTGGGCTGATATGCAGAATATAAAAAAAGTATAAAGAACTTGCTTTTCCCGGAAAAGTAAGGTAAGATAATGAAAATGATAAAAACCGCATAACAGAAGGCATAAGGGAGTAGTTGGCGCCTCTGGCGTGACAGAATCAACATTCATGGCTTGAAGCCTGGTTTTGTTTGAAACAGCGAGACTTATCTGCAGGAGAATTCTTGTGGATAGGTCTTTTTTGTTTTTCCCGGTATAGAGAAACGCAGGTGCGGTTTTTGCAGAAACATACGAATATACAAGGAAGACTGAGAAAAGGAGGATTGTCAGATGGAGCGCAGAGAGAGCGGCCGGAAGCCTGTCCACCGTCCGCCGCCGGATTTGCTTACATAAGAAGGCAAAGGTTGGACAAAATGGATAATAAATGATATGATAAAACCTGTACGCGGCTGCTGCGAATAGACTGTGGGGACAGACAGCAAAAAGGCAGCAGACGACAGAAGAAAACGAGACGTAAAGACGTCCGGATAGGAGGAAACGTGAAAGAGTATCTGGAAAGCGTTGAAGAGGTATTGAAGGAGCAGAATTCTTCCGAGGAAGGCTTGAGCTCCCAGGAAGCTGAAAAAAGGCTTGCTGAATTTGGAAGAAACCGTTTGGAGGAGGGAAAGAAGGATTCTCTGCTGAAGCGGTTCTTAGACGAGCTGGCAGACCCGATGATCATTATTCTGATTGTGGCGGCTGTCATTTCAGGTATCACAGCGGTTTATGAGGGAGAGTCCTTTGCGGATGTAATCATTATCATGGCCGTGGTTATTATCAATGCGGTTCTCGGCGTGGTGCAGGAGAGCAAGGCGGAAGCAGCCATTGCGGCTCTGCAGGAAATTGCGGCGGCAACCAGCAAGGTGATGCGTGACGGAAAGGTCGTTACCTTAAAGAGCGAGGAGCTGGTTCCCGGCGATGTGGTACTGCTGGAGGCAGGAGACGCAGTTCCGGCGGACGGCCGTATCATTGAATGTGCCAGTATGAAGATTGAAGAGGCGGCTCTGACGGGAGAGTCTGTTCCGGTCAACAAGCTTGTAGGACTTCTGCAGCTTGACGGCCAGAAGGATGTTCCGCTGGGCGACCGTAAAAACATGGTGTATATGGGCTCCACTGTAGTGTATGGCCGTGGAAAGGCTGTCATTACCGGAACCGGAATGAACACAGAGATGGGTAAGATCGCTTCTGCCCTGGCCCAGGCTCAGGATGAGGAGACTCCGCTGCAGCTGAAGCTGAATCAGCTCAGTAAGATCCTGACGGTGCTGGTAGTAGGCATCTGTATTGTGATTTTCGCGGTGGGACTTTTGCGATCCGGTATCAGCGGCGACGCGATTCTGGACACCTTTATGGTAGCAGTATCCCTGGCGGTAGCGGCGATTCCGGAAGGTCTGGCTGCCGTGGTGACTATTGTGCTTTCCATCGGCGTGACGAACATGTCCAAGCGCAACGCCATCATTCGAAAGCTGACGGCGGTGGAAACCCTGGGATGTACCCAGATTATCTGTTCGGATAAGACTGGTACGCTGACCCAGAACAAGATGACCGTCGTAGAGCACGTGGCGGAGGATGAGAAAGAGCTGGAGATTGGCATGGCCCTCTGTTCTGACGCGGAATGGGATGCAGAGGCAGGCCAGGCAGTCGGAGAGCCTACCGAGTGCGCGCTGGTCAACGACGCGGCGAAGAACGGCTATGAGAAGACGCAGCTCAAGGAAGAATATCCCCGTGTGGGTGAAGCGCCCTTCGATTCCATGCGTAAGATGATGTCTACCGTTCATCAGACAAAAGACGGCCAGATCGTTCAGTATACAAAGGGAGCGCCGGACGAGGTGCTGAAGCGCTGTACTTATGCTGTGAAGGACGGACAGCGTGTGCCGATGACAGAGGAGATCAAAGCCTCTATCCTGGCTTCCAATAAAGCTATGGCTGATAAAGCGCTGCGTGTGCTCTGCTGCGCAAGAAGAGACTGGGATGCGGTTCCGGAAAACACAGAGCCGGAAGCGCTGGAGCAGGATCTGACTTATCTTGGACTTTCCGGCATGATCGATCCGGTCCGTCCGGAGGTAAAGGATGCGATTGTGGAGTGCCGAGAGGCAGGTATCCGTCCGATTATGATTACCGGAGACCACAAGGATACGGCGGTAGCCATTGGTATGGAGCTTGGAATCATCTCCAGTGCGGAACAGGCCATCACAGGCGCGCAGCTGGATGAGATGAATGATGAAGAATTCAACCGCCGGATAGAGGAGTTTTCCGTATATGCCCGTGTACAGCCTGAGCATAAGGTTCGTATCGTAAAGGGTTGGAAAGCAAAGGGCATGATTACCGCCATGACCGGTGACGGCGTCAACGACGCGCCTTCCATCAAGAGCGCGGACATCGGCGTCGGCATGGGTATCACCGGAACTGACGTTACAAAGAACGTGGCGGATATGGTTCTGGCCGACGATAACTTTGCTACAATTGTATCAGCGGTAGAGGAAGGCCGCCGGATTTACGCGAATATCCGTAAGGCGATTCAGTTCCTTCTGGCTTCCAACCTGGCTGAGGTACTGTCTATCTTCTTTGCGACCCTGATTGGCTTTACGATTCTGGAGCCGGTACACCTGCTCTGGATCAACCTGATTACGGACTGCTTCCCGGCTCTGGCTCTCGGTATGGAGAAGAGCGAGGCGGATATCATGAAACGTAAGCCCCGTGATCCGAAGGAAGGCATCTTTGCCGGCGGTATGGGCTTCGACGTCTTCTTCCAGGGACTGATTGTAACAGTGCTCGTGATGGCATCCTACCTGCTGGGCCATTATTATGAGAGCGGTGTCTGGGAGTTTGTGAACAGTCCGGATGGAACGACGATGGCATTCCTGACGCTGTCTATGGTAGAAATCTGCCATTCTCTGAATATGAGAAGCCGCCGTGGTTCTATCTTTAAGCTGACCAACCACAACAAGTTCCTCTATGGCGCAATGATTGTATCTCTGATTCTGACAACGGTGGTAATCGAGGTTCCGTTTATCGCAAACGCGTTCCAGTTCACGCCGATTGATCTGGAGGAGTATGCGATTGCCCTTGGACTTGCGATCCTGATTATTCCGATTATGGAGATTGTGAAGGCCGTGCAGAGAAAGGTCGAGAAAACAGCGTAATGGCAAAGCGTTTTTGCAGATATAAGACATATTAAAAAATGAGGGACCGCCGTAAAATAGAGTATATGCTCTGTTTTACGGCGGTCCCTCACTATATGGGTGTGGGGCTGCAGAATATCTGTAATTTGGGGGCCTTTCTAATGCCAGTAAGAGTTATTCCATATTTCTTATTTAGAAAAAACGGCTGATCTTCCGATACCTGCTGGTGCGGGTCAGGGTCTCGTCCGCGGCGCAGAGCTTATCGGCAATGCACAGAAGAATGCTTTCCGGACAGGCAGGCGGCGTCAGGTTCAGGGGGAACATGTGGCGCAGAATCATGTCGCGCTCGATTTCTCCCAGGGCGAAATCCCGGGACGCATTCTCGAAGGCCCGCCGCGCATGAAAGAAACCATGGAGACGGTGGGTTCTGTCGGGAATATGCCAGTCGTAGAGAAAATAATCATGCAGGAGAGCGCCGCGGATCAGAGCCCGTTCGTTTAGGCGGATACCCAGCCGGGCCCGCAGAATTCGGGCGATGCAGATACAGGTGCAGGCAGCGGCGATGGAATGAGTGAAGACAGAGACTCTGCCGTGCTGCAGGAAGTGTTTCTCAGACTGCATGCTGGGGGAAAAGAGTATGTCGGCTCCATGTTTTAGAAGGGCTTTGCGGTACGCGGATTCTTTCATGATGTGTTCTCCGTATTATGCTGATATGGGATACAGGGTGTCGCCTCCCGGCGGTTCCTTAGGGATTCCACTGCTTATGAATTTCATGCAGCACCCGGACGGCCCGGACGGTCATCTCTTCTGTCATAACAGGACTTTCCACAAGTCCCTGGCGGATACACTGCTCCGCGTGGATCACTTCATACATCAGCTCATATTCACAGGGCGCTTCCAGAATTTCGGTTTCCCGATCTTTATAATGAAGAATGGCCTTCTGTGCTTTCCAGTAATCCGGCAGTTCTATATAACCTTTTTCTCCATAAATATATCCGGTGTGAATTGTGTCAGTACGGATGCTGGTCTTGTTGGCGTATAAGGTGTCATTTTCCATACGCACTGCCAGGGAAAACTGATCCTCCACGCCGCTTTGGCTCCGGGTGCAGAGTCCGGTCCACTCGGCAGCGTAACAGTCCAGCAGATACTGCATGAGCTGCAGGCTGTATCCGGCGTTTCCGTAGAGCGGGCCTCCGCCCTTTGCCCCGTCGAAGAACCAGCCGTTGTATCCGGCATCAAAGGAACTGGAAAAGTCAGCCATGGTAATGCGCCCGAAGCCGCCTTTCTGAATCAAATCTTTTATTTGCCGGACGACAGGCAGAAAGACCACCTTCTGCATTTCCATCAGGAACAGGCTCTTCCGGCGCGCCAGGGCGAACAGTTCTTCGGCCTGTGAAGGCTCCAGCGTAAAGGGCTTTTCGCAGAGCACGTGTCTGCCGGCTTCCAGGGCCAGCTTCGCGTAATGATAGTGCTCGCTGTTTATCATTGCGATATAGATGACATCAGCCTCTCCCGATTCTATCAGTTCTTCGTAGCTTCCAAATGCCTTTGGAACATTCCAGAGCAGAGCTTTCTGCCTGGCGTTCTTGAGACTGCGGGAAGCTATGGAGGAGACTGTAAAGCCCTCGTATGGAGAATGACTGTCTGATAAATAGACTTCCGCGGCCCGGACCGCGCCAATCAGACGGGGGACAATGGAGGCAGTGCTTAAAATTCCAATTCGAAGCTTCATAAGCGGTTCCTTTCCGTGGATAAGATTGGTAAGTTCCCGGGAGAACCTTCCCGGGAGCCATGGCTGCCCTTGTACACCGACGCTAACAGTATCAAAGGATTAAATAATGGAATTTTCCGTATATCAAGTATAAATTTGAAAAAAAGATCTGTCAAGAACCCGGATGCCTCTGCGCCTGGCGGGTATCATATAAGCCTGGACGCAGAATATCGATTAGAATATATTATAAGATTCCGGCACGGCCTCCTTGCTTTTCAAAAAATCTTAGTATATAATTTTCACGTAACAATGCCTTTATAGAAATAAAAAGGCAGAAGGTTTTGAGTAAAAATCAGAAAAGGACGGGTATGAAGATGAAAAAATTGGATTTACTGTATGAAGGAAAAGCAAAGAAGGTTTATACAACTGACGATCCGGACGTTTTAATTGTAGATTATAAGGATGACGCGACAGCGTTCAACGGACAGAAGAAGGGAACGATTCAGGGCAAGGGCGTGATCAACAACCGCATGACGAACCGTGTGTTCCAGCTTCTGGAGAAGGAAGGAATTCCGACACACTTTATCGAGGAGCTCAGCGACCGCGAGACAGCAGTAAAGAAAGTGGAGATCGTTCCGCTTGAGGTCATTGTCCGCAATGTGGCAGCGGGAAGCTTCTCCAAGCGTCTGGGCGTTCCGGAAGGAACCGAGTTCAAGGCGCCGACTCTGGAGTTCAGCTACAAGAACGACGAGCTGGGCGATCCGCTGATCAACGATTACTTTGCAATCGCGCTGGGATTGGCTACCCGTGAGGAGATCGATACAATCACAAAGTATGCTTTCAAGATCAATGAGGTTTATAAGGCTTACTTTGCAAACGCAGGCATCAAGCTTATTGACTTCAAGATTGAATTCGGCCGTTATAAGGGACAGATTATTCTGGCAGATGAGACTTCACCGGATACCTGCCGCCTCTGGGATATCAATACCAATGAGAAGCTGGACAAGGACCGTTTCCGCCGGGATCTGGGAAATGTGGAAGAAGCCTACAACGAGGTATTCCATCGCCTGGGACTGTAAGCAGCGGCCGGCAGCATCAATTCAGACAGACAGCGGCAGTTCCGCTCTGCGGCGCTGCCGAAACCGTTCCGGAATCCGGAGGCTTCTGCCCCGGGTTGCGGGAAGGAAAAGAAAAATTTCATAAAGGAAGAACGAGCGTATGATTCATGAGCAGTATGAGGCAGAGGAGAAGCTGAAGGAGGAGTGCGGAGTTTTTGGAATGTATGACTTCGACGGCGGCGATGTGGCTTCTGCTATTTATTATGGATTGTTTGCTTTGCAGCACAGAGGACAGGAGAGCTGTGGAATCGCGGTCAGCGATACGAGAGGACCAAAGGGAATCGTGAAGAGCCATAAGGGAATGGGGCTTGTGAACGAGGTCTTCACTCCGGATGTGCTTGCGGGCTTAAAGGGAGATATAGGGCTTGGTCATACGCGTTATTCTACTGCGGGCAGCAGCACACGGGAAAATGCGCAGCCGCTCGTGCTGAATTATATCAAAGGAACCCTGGGATTGGCGCATAACGGGAATCTGATCAACGCGCCGGAACTCAGACGGGAGCTGGAATATACGGGAGCGATTTTCCAGACGACCATCGATTCCGAGGTGATCGCCTATCATATCGCCCGGGAGCGTATTCATTCGGCTGCCGTAGAGGAAGCGGTATCCAGGGCCATGAACAAGATTAAGGGAGCCTATTCCCTGATTGTTATGTCTCCGAGAAAGCTTATCGGAGCGCGGGACCCCTTTGGTTTCCGGCCTTTGTGTATCGGAAAACGGGATCACGCTTATATTCTGGCTTCAGAGACCTGTGCTCTGGAGACCATTGGAGCGGAGTTCGTCCGTGATGTGGAGCCGGGCGAAATCGTGACGATTACGCCGGAGGGCATCCGGTCGGATAAGACCCATTGCCTGCCAAAAGAGCAGGAGGCCCGTTGTGTTTTCGAGTATATCTATTTTTCCAGACCTGACAGTCATTTTGACGGGGTCAGCGTGTACCAGTCCAGGATTCTCGCGGGAAAATTTCTCGCGATGGACGCGCCGGTGGAGGCGGACCTGGTGGTAGGGGTGCCGGAATCGGGAAACGCGGCGGCCCTCGGGTATTCTCTGCAGTCAGGGATTCCCTACGGGACTGCATTTGTAAAAAACAGTTATGTGGGCCGGACCTTTATCAAGCCCGGACAGAGCAGCCGGGAATCGAGCGTGCGCGTGAAGCTGAACGTGCTGCGGGAAGCGGTAAATGGAAAGCGCGTGATTATGATCGATGATTCCATTGTCCGGGGGACTACAAGCGGGCGGATCGTGAAGATGCTCCGGGACGCGGGAGCAAAAGAGGTGCATATGCGCGTCAGCTCACCGCCGTTTCTGTATCCCTGCTATTTCGGGACGGATGTGCCGGCCAGGGAACAGCTGATCGCCTATAACCGCACGGAGGAAGAGATCCGCCAGGTGATAGGAGCCGATTCTCTCGCATATCTGCGCGTGGAGCGGCTGGGCGAAATGATAGGAGGCCTGCCCCACTGTACCGGCTGCTTTACAGGGAAGTATCCTCTCGAGCCGCCGACGGAGGATATCCGGGGAAATTTTGAAAAGTAACAGGATTGGAAAAGCAACAGGAGTTCAAGAAAAAGGAAGCTGCGTGCCGGAAGTCAAATGGAGATACCGGCGCGCGGATTCCTGAAAATATAAGGAGAGAGTATGAGTACAGACAGATATGTAAGTCCCTTATCAGAACGATATGCCAGCAAAGAGATGCAGTATATCTTTTCGCCGGATAAGAAGTTCCGGACCTGGAGAAAGCTGTGGATTGCTCTGGCTGAGACGGAAAAAGAGCTGGGCCTGCCTATTACCCAGGAGCAGATCGATGAGCTGAAAAGCCATCAGGATGATATCAATTATGATGTGGCAAAGGCCCGGGAGAAGGAAGTGCGCCATGATGTTATGGCCCATGTCTATGCCTATGGCTGTCAGTGTCCGAAGGCGAAGGGCATTATCCATCTGGGAGCTACCTCCTGTTACGTAGGAGATAATACGGATATTATCGTGATGACGGAGGCTCTGAAGCTGGTGCGCAGAAAACTGGTGAACGTGCTGAGCGAGCTTGCGTCCTTCGCGGATAAATATAAGAACCAGCCGACTCTTGCCTTTACGCATTTTCAGCCGGCCCAGCCCACCACTGTGGGAAAGAGGGCGACGCTGTGGATGCAGGAGTTCTGCCTGGATCTGGAAGATCTGAATCATGTGATTTCTTCCATGAAGCTTCTGGGCTCTAAGGGAACCACAGGAACTCAGGCAAGTTTTCTGGAGCTTTTTGACGGAGATCGGGAAAAGATCGACAGAATCGATCCCATGATCGCGGAAAAGATGGGCTTTTCTCAGTGCTATCCTGTATCCGGCCAGACCTATTCCCGGAAAGTGGACACCCGTGTGCTGAATGTGCTGGCAGGAATCGCGGCCAGCGCCCACAAGATGTCCAATGATATCCGCCTGCTTCAGCACCTGAAGGAAGTGGAAGAGCCCTTTGAGAAATCTCAGATTGGATCTTCCGCTATGGCTTACAAGCGTAACCCCATGCGCAGCGAGCGCATCGCTTCTTTGTCCCGGTATGTGATTGTGGACGCGCTGAATCCGGCCATTACCTCGGCCACCCAGTGGTTTGAGCGTACCCTGGATGATTCGGCGAACAAGCGCCTTTCCATTCCGGAAGGCTTCCTTGCCATTGATGGCATTCTGGATCTGTGCCTGAACGTGGTGGACGGCCTTGTGGTATACCCGAAGGTAATCGAAAAGCACCTGATGGCAGAGCTGCCCTTTATGGCTACGGAAAATATTATGATGGACGCGGTCAAGGCAGGCGGAGACCGCCAGGAACTCCACGAGCGTATCCGTGAGCTTTCCATGGAAGCGGGCCGGAATGTAAAAGAGAACGGAAGAGAGAACAACCTTCTGGAGCTGATTGCTGCAGATCCGGCTTTCGGACTTTCTCTGGAGGATCTGAAGAAGACCATGGAGCCCTCCCGCTATGTGGGACGGGCGCCGGAGCAGGTGGAGGCTTTCCTGAGCCAGGTGGCGGGTCCGATTTTGGAAGAGTACCGGGATTTACTGGGAGAAAAAGCGGAAATTAACGTGTAAATAACGTATTTCTAACAGAAAACCCCTTGCATTTTCAAAAATAACGTGCTATAGTGTAGAAGATGTAATAGTTGTGGCTGCGAAGAGTGAACGAAAGTTCACTCTTTGTTTTTGGAATGATTTGCAGACTTCGGCAGAGAACAGAAAGCTGCTGGCTGCAAGGGGAAAGAAAGTCAAATACCCCGCAGGGCGCATGCTGTCCGCGGAAATGAAATGAAGTGAAGGGAAGACGATGACGAAGAGAGAAGAGTATGAACAGAAAACGGAAAAGCTGCTGGAACCGATTCTGGAAGCCAATCACTTTGAACTGGTAGATGTGGAATACGTGAAAGAGGGAGGCTCCTGGTATTTGAGGGCTTATATCGATAAGCCCGGAGGAATCACAGTGGATGACTGCGAGATTGTGAACCGGGCTCTGGGAGATCTCCTGGATGAACATGATTTTATAGAGGAATCCTATATTCTGGAGGTCAGTTCGCCGGGACTGGGACGACCGCTAAAGAAAGAACGTGACTTTGCGCGCAGCCTGGGAGAAGAGGTGGAGATCCGGACTTACCGCATGGTGAATAAGCAGAAGGAATTCCGGGGAATTCTGAAAGCATACGATAAGGATACGGTAACCATCGAGACGGAAGAGGAAGAAGAGCAGATTTTTGAGCGGGAGAATATCGCGTTGATTCGTCTCGCGTTCGACTTTTAGGTTCAATACCGCCTGGCTTACTGCCTGCGGGAATAAACAGAAAACCGTGTGAAAAACGAGGAGGAAAGAAAAAGATGAACACAGAACTGCTGGAAGCGCTGGAGCAGATTGAGAAGGAAAAGGATATCAGCAAGGAGACGCTGCTGGAAGCGATAGAGAATTCTCTTCTGACGGCCTGTAAGAACCATTTTGGAAAGGCAGATAACATAAAGGTCAATATTGACCCGGTAACCTGCCAGTTTTCCGTGTATGCGGAGAAGACCGTGGTGGAGAAGGTCGAGGACGATGTGACGGAGATCAGCCTGGAGAAGGCCAGAGAGATTGACTCCAAGTACGAGCTGGGCGATATCGTGAATGTGGAGATTAAGTCCAAGGAATTCGGCCGCATTGCCACCCAGAACGCGAAGAACGTTATTCTGCAGAAGATCCGTGAGGAGGAGAGAAAGGTTCTCTTCAACCAGTATTATGGAAAAGAGAAGGATGTGGTGACTGGTGTGGTACAGAGATACCTGGGCCGCAACGTGAGCATCAATCTGGGCAAGGTGGACGCTATCCTCAATGAGAATGAGATGGTAAAAGGCGAGGTATTCAAGCCCACCGAGCGTATCAAGGTTTATATTCTTGAGGTAAAGGATACCACAAAGGGACCGCGGATTCTGGTATCCAGAACCCATCCGGAACTTGTGAAGCGCCTCTTTGAGTCCGAGGTGACAGAGGTCCGCGACGGCATTGTGGAGATTAAGTGCATTGCCCGTGAGGCCGGTTCCAGAACGAAGATTGCAGTCTGGTCCAACGATCCGGACGTAGATCCGGTGGGCGCCTGTGTGGGTATGAACGGAGCCAGAGTGAACGCCATTGTGAACGAGCTCCGGGGAGAGAAGATTGATGTAATCAACTGGAATGAAAACCCGGCAATCCTGATCGAGAATGCGTTAAGTCCGGCAAAGGTAGTGGCGGTTCTGGCAGACCCGGAGGAGAAGACCGCAAAAGTGGTGGTTCCGGATTACCAGCTGTCCCTGGCCATCGGAAAGGAAGGCCAGAACGCGAGACTGGCAGCCAGACTGACAGGCTTTAAGATCGACATTAAGAGCGAGACTCAGGCCAGAGAGATCGAGGGCTGGCTGGACGTGGATGACGACGAAGAATACTACGAGGATTACGAGGAGTATAAAGAGTCCCAGGTCCAGGATGAAGAAGCTTACGCGGAAGACGCGGAGTATGAAGATTACGATGGAGACTATAGCGGAGATTATGACGTGGAGGCAGAGGACGGAGACCGTGCAGAGAGCGCGGAGGAGCCGGATCTGCAGGCCGCGGAGGAAACTCCGGAAGAGTAAGGCAGACAGTCTGTCCTTGTGTCCGAACATATAAATTAAAAAATAGTAGAATCAGGAAGTGAGAGATTGAGTACAAATAGAAGAGTACCGATGCGCCAGTGTGTGGGATGCCAGGAAATGAAGAGCAAGAAAGAGATGCTGCGGGTCATTAAGACTGCAGAGGATGAAATCATACTGGATACCACAGGCCGCAAGAACGGACGCGGCGCTTATCTCTGCTTCTCAAAGGAATGTCTTCTCAAGGCGAGAAAGAACCGGGGACTGGAACGGTCCCTGAAGACAGCGATTCCGCCGGAGGTGTACGACAGTCTGGAAAAGGAGTTGGATGAGCTTGGCACAAAATAAGGTATATTCGATGATCGGGCTTGCCATGAAAGCCGGAAAGCTCACGAGCGGAGAATTCTCCGTAGAGCATGCAGTGAAGGCGGGAAAGGCGGCGCTGGTTATCGTATCGGAAACCGCGTCAGAGAACACGAAGAAAAAATTCCAGAACATGTGTACTTACTATGAAGTGCCCTTGTACTTCTTTGGTGAGAAAGAGACGTTGGGTCACGCCATGGGAAAGGAGTTTCGAGCATCCCTGGCAGTGCTGGACGAGGGATTTGCAAAGGCCATCGAAAAAAGCCTGATAACAGATAAGGGAGGTAGTAAGTATGTCGAAAAGAGTACATGAACTGGCAAAAGAACTGAACAGATCAAATAAAGAAGTGTTAGCGGCTCTGGCAGAGAAAAATGTGGAGGTGAAAAGCCATATGAGCGTACTTTCAGAGGAACAGGAGGCTATGGTGAAAAAAGCCCTCGCCCCGAAAAAGGAACAGACAGAGGCGAAGGCAGAGGCTGCCAGACCGGAAGAGACGGCAGGAAAGCAGGAAGGAGCCCACGCGGCTCCGCCGAAAAAGAAAAAAATCATAGCGGTATATAATGCCCATAACAGTCAGACGGGAATCAAAGCTCCCCGGGGAGAGAAGAAGCAGCAGGGAGCCCGCTCTCAGCAGGCGCGTCCGGCTCAGGGAGGAGCACGGCCGGCGGCAGGAACAGGAGCAGCGCGCCCGGCAGCAGGAGGGGCAGCCGCCCGTCCGGCAGCGGGAACAGGAACAGGGCGTCCGGCTGCGGCAGCAAAGGCAGCAGGAGCGGGAACCGTTCAGCCTGCGGCGCAGACGGCAGAGACACAGGCTCAGGCCCAGAATGCGGCAGCACAGAGCGTAAAGCCTGTTCAGCCTCAGCAGCAGGCGAAGCCGGCTCAGGATGAGAGCGCGAATGCGAAGCCAGCGGCTGCAGGAGCAGCGCGTCCGGCGGCTCAGAGTCCGTCCGGAACACGTCCGGCGCAGGGAAGAGACGGCCAGGGCCAGAGAAGAGATGGTCAGGGTCAGAGAGACGGCCAGGGCGGAAGAGACAGCCGGGGAGGCTATCAGAGCCGTGACGGAAGAGGCGGCCAGGGAAGAGACAGCCAGGGCCAGAGAAGAGATAGCCAGGGCCAGAGAGACGGCCAGGGCAGCAGAGACAGCCGGGGAGGCTATCAGAACCGTGACGGAAGAGGCGGCCAGGGACGTGACGGAGCAAGAAGAGACGGTCAGGGAGGAAGAGACGGCCGGGGCGGTTACCAGAACCGCGATGGAAGAGGCGGCCAGGGACGTGACGGCGGAAGACGCGCTATGGATATCCCGGCAGCGCCTGTAGAGCTTCGTAAGTCAGAAAACCGCAGAGCAGAGAATAAGAACCGCAATGATGACAGCAAAAAAGAAAGAAACACCAAATTCAACGATAACTGGAACGGTAAGCCGGGTCAGGGCGGCCGTCGTCCGAATCAGGGCGGTAATCGTCCGAACCAGAAGGGCGGCAAGGGAGCTAAGGGCGCTTCTGCGGCACCTAAGGCGGCACCTGCGCCGAAGAAGGAAGACAATACGCCGAAGGTAATCGAGATTCCTGAGATGATCAGCATTCATGATCTGGCAGAGAAGATGAAGATCCAGCCTTCTGTGATTATTAAAAAGCTTTTCCTGGAAGGCAAGATGATGACTGTAAATTCCGAGCTGGATTTTGAGGCGGCTGGAGAGCTGGCTATGGAGATGAATTTCGATCCGGTGCCGGAGGAGAAAGAGGATGTCATCGGCAAGATGCTTGAGGATTCGGAAGATCCGGAGGACAGTCTTGTACCGAGACCGCCGGTAGTCTGCGTTATGGGTCATGTAGACCACGGCAAGACCTCTCTTCTGGATGCCATCCGGCATACCCATGTGATTGACCGGGAGGCCGGAGGAATCACCCAGCATATCGGTGCTTATGTGGTTTCCATCAATGATCAGAAGATCACCTTTCTGGATACGCCGGGTCACGAGGCGTTCACAGCCATGCGTATGCGCGGCGCGAACTCCACGGATATCGCCATTCTGGTGGTAGCTGCCGATGACGGCGTGATGCCTCAGACCATCGAGGCTATCAACCATGCGAAGGCAGCCGGAATCGAGATCATTGTGGCGATCAACAAGATTGATAAGCCCAGCGCAAACATTGAGCGCGTAAAGCAGGAACTGGTGGAATACGAGCTGATTCCTGAGGACTGGGGCGGAAGCACCATCTTTGTTCCGGTGTCCGCTCATACCCACGAGGGTATCGATCAGCTTCTTGAGATGATTCTTCTGACCGCTGAGGTGCTGGAGCTGAAAGCCAATCCGAACCGCCGCGCAAGAGGTCTTGTCATTGAGGCAGAGCTTGACAAGGGTAAAGGTCCTGTAGCGACCGTTCTGGTGCAGAAGGGTACGCTCCATGTGGGCGATCCGATTGCGGTAGGCGCCTGCCACGGAAAGGTCCGCGCCATGATGGATGACAACGGACGCCGGGTAAAGGAAGCAGGTCCTTCCAAGCCGGTAGAGATTCTGGGACTGAACGATGTGCCGAATGCGGGCGAGATCTTTGTTTCTCCGGAGACCGACAAGGAAGCAAGAACCTTTGCGGAGACCTATGTAAAGGAAAGCCGCGAGAAGCTGATTGAGGATACAAAGATGAAGATGTCTCTGGACGATCTGTATTCCCAGATCCAGTCCGGAAACCTGAAGGAACTGAATATTATCGTAAAGGCCGATGTACAGGGCTCCGTGGAGGCAGTAAAGCAGAGCCTTCTGAAGCTCTCCAACGAAGAGGTCGTGGTAAAGATCATTCATGGCGGCGTAGGCGCCATCAACGAGTCCGACGTAAGTCTGGCTGCCGCTTCCAACGCAATCATTATCGGCTTCAATGTACGGCCTGACGCGACTGCAAAAGAGACTGCGGAGCGTGAAAAGGTAGACCTGCGTCTGTACCGCGTCATCTACGATGCGATCAACGATGTGGAATCTGCCATGAAGGGTATGCTGGACCCGGTATACGAGGAGAAGGTCCTTGGCCATGCGGAGATCCGCCAGATCTTCAAGGCCTCCGGCGTGGGCAATATCGCCGGCTCTTATGTACTGGACGGTGTGTTCCAGAGAGGCTGCAAGTGCCGTATCACGAGAGAAGGCGCCCAGATCTTCGATGGAAATCTGGCATCCCTGAAGCGTTTCAAGGACGATGTGAAAGAAGTAAAGGCAGGCTACGAATGCGGCCTTGTGTTCGAGAAGTTCAACGACATTCAGGAGCTGGATATCGTAGAGGCCTATACCATGGTGGAGGTGCCCAGATAGAGCATGAGAAAAAACAGCATTAAAAATACGAGGATCAACGGAGAAGTCCGCCGGGAACTCAGCGCTATTATCCAGAATGAGATTAAGGACCCGCGGATTCATCCGATGACCTCTGTGGTGGAAGTGGAGGTTGCGCCGGATCTGAAAAGCGCGAAGGCCTATATCAGCGTGCTTGGCGACGAGCAGGCTCAGCGGGATACGCTGGAGGGTCTCAGGAGCGCGGAAGGATATATCCGCCGTGCTCTGGCGCGCACTGTGAATCTGCGCAATACGCCGGAGATCCGTTTTATCATGGATCAATCCATAGAATATGGCGTGCACATGTCCAAACTGATAGATGATGTCAACAGAGACAGCTTGGAAAAAGAAGGTGATAAGGATGATCAGGCTGACGAATGAACTGCAGAATGTAAAAACGGTTGCCATTGCGGGCCACATCCGGCCTGACGGAGACTGTACGGGCTCCTGTCTGGCGGCAGCCGGCTATATCCGGGAGAATTTTCCCGGAATCAGCGTAGATGTGTATCTGGAAAGCATGAATCCCAATTTCCTTTTCTTAAAGGGAGCGAAAGAGGTAAAGACCGACTGGACAGAAGATAAGACCTATGATCTGTTTATCGCGCTGGATGCCAGCGACAGGGAGCGTCTGGGAGAAGCGGTGAAGTACCTGGAGACGGCCGGCCGGTCGCTCTGCATCGATCATCATATTACCAATACCGGATTTGCGGATGAAAACTGGATCGACGCTCAGGCCAGCTCCACTGCCGAGCTTGTATGGCAGGCCATGGATGAGGAACGCATCTCGAAAGAGACTGCTGAGTCCATCTATGTGGGAATCATCAATGATACCGGGGTTTTTCAGTATACCAATACGACGGAAAAAACCATGCAGATTGCCGGAAAGCTGATGGCGAAGGGGATCGACTTTTCACATATTATAGAAGAAACCTTTTACCGGAAGACCTACGTGCAGAATCAGGTCCTCGGCCGCGCGCTGATGGAGAGTATCCTGCTTCTGGACGGAAAGATCATCGTAGGCCGGATTCGTCAGAAGGATATGGAGTTTTATGGCGTAGGCCCTTCCGATCTGGACGGAATCGTGAGCCAGCTCCGCGTCACAGCAGGTGTGGAGGTAGCCATTTTCCTCTATGAGACGGGAACCCAGGAGTACAAAGCCAGTCTCCGATCCAACGGTCCGGTGGATGTAAGCGCCGTATGTTCCTATTTCGGGGGCGGCGGACACGTGAAGGCAGCGGGCTGCACCATGCACGGCAGTATCTATGATGTAGTCAACAATCTGACTTTACATATTGAAAAGCAGCTTCAGGATCATGAGGAAGGCTGACGAAAGACAGGAAGAAGAATGAACGGCATACTAAATATTTATAAGGAAGCGGGCTTCACTTCCCACGATGTGGTGGCGAAGCTCCGTGGAATCGTAAAACAGAAAAAGATAGGCCATACAGGAACTCTCGATCCGGATGCGGAGGGAGTTCTTCCTGTATGTCTGGGAAATGCCACAAAGCTCTGCGGCCTGCTGAGCGAGAAAGAAAAGACCTACGAGGCGGTGCTGCTTCTGGGACAGACTACGGATACCCAGGATCTATCAGGAAAGATATTAAGCACCGCGCCTGTGGCTGTGGAGGAAGAAGTTGTGCGGGAAACTGTGCTGAGTTTTCTGGGAGACTATGATCAGGTGCCTCCCATGTATTCCGCCCTTAAGGTAAATGGCAGGAAACTGTACGAGCTGGCAAGGGAAGGAAAGGAAGTGGAAAGAAAAGCCCGCCGGGTGAGGATTCTGGATGTGAAAATTCACTGGGTCCGCCTTCCGGAGGTATCTTTTTCTGTGACTTGCAGCAGCGGCACTTATATCCGCACCCTCTGTCAGGACATCGGGGAAAAATTAGGCTGCGGAGGCTGCATGAAGCATTTGCTGCGTACCCGTGTGGACCGGTTTGGCCTGCCGGACAGCCTGCGTCTTTCACAGGTGGAGGAGCTGATGAGGGAAGGAAGAATTGGGGAGGCTCTGATCCCGGTGGATCAGGTTTTTGCGGCATATCCCGGAATTCGGATGAAAGAAAAAAGCAGCCGGCTGGTTCACAATGGCAATCCTTTTTCCGAGCAGGACATCGAAACCTCCGATCAGCTTCATGATTCGGAGCATGAGACGGAGAAAGACTGGGTGCGGGTTTATGATTTTTCCGGCAGTTTCGTCGGAGTCTACAGACGGCAGGAAGAGCGCGGCGGAACCTTCAGCTACCGGCCGGTAAAAATGTTTTTATCGTAAAAGGCATAAAAAGGATATTATAGGTACATGATGCGGATAATCAGAGGAACGACAGAATTTCAGACAGAAGAAGAGACAGCCATATCACTGGGGAAATTTGACGGTCTTCACCAGGGGCACCAGCTTTTGGTAGAGCGGATTCTAAAAAAGAAACAGGAGGGCTTGAAGCCCCTTATTTTTACATTTGATTTCGGGGACAGGCCTGTGCTCCTGCTTCCGGAGGAACGCAGAGAGATGCTGCAGGGATGGGGAGTGGATTATCTGCTGGAATGCCCGTTTGTGGAAGAGATTTCTCATATGGAAGCAGATAAATTTATCCGGGAAATTCTGGTGAAGAGGCTTCATGTGCGTTATCTGGCAGTGGGGACAGATTTCCGTTTCGGCTATCAGAGGCGGGGCGATTACCGGCTTCTGAAACGTCTGAGCGCGGAATGCGGCTACGAGGTGGAGGTCGTGGAAAAGGCATGCTACGGCGGCGAAGAAATCAGCAGCAGCCGGATACGCCGGGAGCTGGAGCAGGGCCATATGGAGCTGGTGAACCAGCTGCTGGGTTACGCCTATTCCGTCACGGGAGAGGTCCTGCACGGCCGCCGGATAGGACGGACTTTAGGCATGCCTACCATCAATATTCTTCCGGAGGAGCGGAAGCTTCTGCCGCCGAACGGCGTTTACGCCACACGGACATGGATTGCGGGCGAGCGGTTTGAAGGCATCACGAACGTGGGTTACAAGCCCACAGTAGGCGGGGAGACGAGAAAGGGAGTGGAGACCTATCTCTTCGATCTGGACCGGAATCTGTACGGAGAAGTCTTGACTGTGCGGTTTTACGGCTATGAGAGGCCGGAGAAAAAGTTTGCTTCGCTGGAAGAACTGAAAAAGCGGATAGAGAGGGATGTGGAGTGGGGAAGAACGTACTTCAGCCAGTCCGCGTTTCCGGAAATGGAGGATAAGAATTATTCAGAATAAGATAAGAAGAAATCAGGTGGCGGCATGCTGACAAAGCTTTTTTATTATATTGTGGCGGCTCCGGTTCTTTTTCTGCTGCGCCTGATTTTCTGGCCCTTTAAAATGCTGTTCCGGTTTTTCCGCTGGCTGTGCCGCTGGAGACGTGAAAAAAGAAGAATGCGCCGGGCGGATTTTGACGATATGGACGGCTGGGAATTCGAGGAATATATTGCAGAGCTTTTAAGCAGAGACGGTTATGACCATGTGGAGGTCACAAGAGGAAGCAGGGACCAGGGCGTGGATGTGCTGGCCCAGCGGGACGGCGTTTCCTATGCGGTGCAGTGCAAGCATTATACCGCGAAAATTCCGAACAAGGCTGTACAGGAAGCCTACGCGGGCGCGGAGTTCTACGGCTGCGACGTGCCGGTGGTGCTGACGAACAGCTATTTTTCTCCTTCCGCGCTGGAGCTGGGAGACGAGATCGGCGTGGAGCTCTGGGACAGGGAGGAGCTTCTGAAGCTGGTGCGCAGAACCCGAAGATGACCTCCAGCCAAGCCATGCCAAGGGTCAGCCCCTTTTAAGCAGGGCCTGCCCCTTGAGGGCTGCGCCCTATGACCCTCCAGCCATAACCAGCCCCTTGTGAGCAAGCTCCCATGGTCTGTTTCTGGCTGGAGGGTCGCATGGCTTGGCTGAATGCAACATTGTACTGGTTTTTGTACTTGACAATTCCTGCAATTTGTTTTAGAGTGTAATAGAATCTTAACAAAATTGTAATAAATAAACCAAAGGGAAGATTACAGAACTTCAGATACAGGATAAGCCCGGGAAACCGGCCCCCTTTGATTCGGCATATGGAGGTTTGCATGTATAAACGGTACAAAGCGGCGGGGGTTGTTTTAGGAGCGATTTTTATGGCGATGGTAGGAATGAACGCGCAGGCGGCGCAGCTCAGCGAAGACCTGAATGTGGGAATCGCGTCTACCTTCGACCAGACGACCAACACAGAGGAAGAGACGCAGGCGACAGCAGAAGTGGTATGGACAGGCACTCCGCTGGAAGGCTACGTGAATATAGGAATTGCAAATGTGGAAGACAACCTGAATATCCGCGAGTCCGCAGACGAGGGAAGCGACCTGGTAGGAAAGCTTCGTAAAAACGCAGCCTGTGAGGTCCTTGGATATGAAGGAGAGTGGGCGCATATTCAGTCCGGAGAGGTAGAGGGGTATGTGAAGGCCCCGTACCTGTATACCGGGCAGGAAGCCATTGACCTGGCATTCCAGCTGGGACAGACGGTGGCAAAGGTGACCACGGACGCCCTGTATGTACGCATGGAGCCCAGCACGGAAGCTGATTACTGGACTATGGTGCCAAACGGCGAGGAGCTGACGGTCATCGAGGATATGGGCGACTGGGTGAAAGTAGATATCGATGGAGAAGAAGGCTATGTGGCAGCTGAATATGTAGAGGTAACGGATGAGCTGGATACCGCGCTGACCATTACGGAAGCTCTTTATGGAGAGGGCGTTACAGATATCAGGGTGGAAATCTGCGAATTCGCAAAACAGTATGTGGGCAACCGTTATGTGTGGGGCGGCACAAGCCTGACAAACGGCGCAGACTGCTCCGGCTTTACGCTGGCTGTTTACCGCAATTATGGAATCTCTCTTCCCCATTCTTCCAGAGCCCAGGCGAACTGCGGCACGAAGATCAGCGTCAGCGAGGTGCAGCCGGGCGACCTGATTTTCTACGGAAGCGGAAAGAGCATCAATCATGTAGCGATGTACATTGGCAATGGCCAGGTAGTACATGCAAGCAACTCCCGGACCGGAATCATCATTTCCAACATGTATTACAGAAGTCCGGTGAGCGCGGCGAGAATTATCAACGATTAAGACGTATTAACGATTAAAAAATCAAGAATTAAGGATTAAGAATCAAGAATATTTCCATCTTTCTGTGTACAGACGAGTGCCTTTGGCACCAGTCTTTAACAGGCCGTTTCGGGCTGCCCTGCATCGACAGGGCAGCCTTTTTAGCTGTATTGATACTGCGGACGACACCCTCCATGGATAAGAGCGCATATGGGCCTGGCCAATGGAGAGTATTGTTTCTGCGCAGATATTTTTTCCAATAGTCTGTCTTTCTTTTTTTATTTCCCGCAAAGCGTATCTGTGGTACAATAACTATACTATACTTAAGGGAGGGGACTATGTTTCAGTTTAATTTTGGAAACAGATTCGGGAAAAACTACAGAGAGGTTCCGCCGGAAGGAGGAGAAGAACAGCCCCGGCAGAAGAAATGGGGCAGAGGCTCGGGAGCGAAGCATGTAAAGAAGGCGGCAGCAGGAATTGTCATCGCGCTGATTGCCGTGTTTTTTGCCAGCTCCTGCTGGTATACGATCCAGGAAGAGGAACAGGCTGTGGTCTGTACCTTTGGAACGCCCAAAGCGGTGACGGAGCCGGGCCTTCATTTTAAAATTCCTCTGGTGCAGACAGTGACGAAGGTAAACACGACGATTCAGGGACTGTCGGTAGGTTATGACGACGAACTGCAGTATACAGAAGACGCAATGATGATCACCTCCGATTATAATTTCATCCGGGTGGATTTCTATGCGGAATACCGGATTTCTGATCCGGTCAAGGCGCTGTATGCCTCGGAAGACCCGGTCAAGGTACTGGACAATATTGCGCAGAACTGTATTCGGACAACGATAGGCTCTTACACCGTGGACGCGGTGCTGACTACAGGAAAAAATGAGATCCAGGCAAATATCCGGGATATGATTATGGAGAAACTGGATATTTATGATATCGGTATTCAGCTTGTAAGCATTACCATCCAGGACGCCCAGCCGCCTACAGCGGAGGTCATAGAAGCTTTCAAGGCGGTGGAGACAGCCAAGCAGGGCAAGGATACGGCTCTGAACAACGCGAATAAATACCGGAATGAGCAGATTCCTCAGGCGGAAGCGGAAGCGGACAAAATTCTGCAGGACGCGGAGGCGGAAAAGGAAAGCCGTATCAACGAGGCGGAAGGGCAGGTGGCCCGTTTTAATTCCATGTATGAAGAATATGTAAAATATCCGGCCATCACAAGGCAGCGGATGTTTTATGAGGCTATGGAGGATGTGCTGCCTGATATGAAGGTCATCATCGAGGGCGGAAACGGCAGCCAGGTACAGCAGCTTCTTCCGCTGGAGCCGTTTAGCAGCATGGAAAGTACGAATTCAGGAGAAACGGAGGCGGTAGAAAATGGACAGTAAGAAAAAAGGACTGGGATTTGTAAAATATATCATTTTGTTATTGGCGCTGTTCCTTTTGGGAAACAGTATTGTAATCTGCCGCGCAAACGAGTATAAGCTGATCCGTCAGTTCGGAAGGGTGCAGAGGGTGGTAAGTACCTCGGGCCTGACTTTCAAGCTTCCGTTTATTCAGACCACAGACACAGTGCCGAAGGAGATTCTGCTTTATGATCTGCCGGCTTCTGATGTGATCACCTCGGATAAAAAATCGATGATTGTGGACAGCTACGTGCTCTGGAAAGTGACAGATCCGCTGACATTTACGCAGACGCTGGCCAACTCCATCTACAATGCGGAAAACCGCATCAACGCCCTGGTCTACAACGCCACAAAAAATACAGTGTCCAGTATGACTCAGGATGAGATTATCAAGAGCCGGGACGGCAAGATGACAGTCACAGCCGGGGAGGCCGAATCAGACGTACAGTCCAATGATTTGATTTTGGAGGAAACCACGGAAGAGGTGCAGATTAAGTCACTGACGGAAGAAATTATGGATCAGCTGGGCGATTATGAGCAGTACGGCATCGATATCCTGGCAGTGGAGGTGAAAAAGCTGGATCTGCCGGATGACAATAAGCAGGCGGTCTATACCCGTATGATTTCCGAACGTGAGAATATCGCGGCTCAGTATACGGCAGAAGGGGAGTCTCAGGCACAGATTATCCGGAATACCACAGATAAGGAAGTCTCCATTATGCTGTCCGAGGCAAACGCTCAGGCGGAGCAGCTGGTGGCGGAAGGAGAAGCAGAGTACATGCGGATTCTTTCAGACGCCTATTCTGATGAGAGCCGCAGCGAGTTCTATTCCTTTGTGCGCAGTCTTGACGCGGCGAGAGAAAGCCTTCAGGGAAGCGATGACAAGACGCTGATTCTGCCGGCAGATTCTCCGATTGCTCAGATTTTTACCGGGCAGTAGGTGAATAGCAGCGCCGGCAGGCGGAAAGATAAGAAAAAATTGCAAGAATATTGACAGGGCTTTGCGCATGTGGTAAAGTGTAACGGTATGAGATTTGCCGGTATTCAGTAATCGGACACTCCGGCCATTGCTTAATATACGGCGTATAAAGAAAAAGGAGGAATTATCATGATCGCAAAGGAAAAGAAGCAGGCAATTATTGCAGAGTATGGTCTTAAGCCGGGTGACACAGGTTCACCGGAGGTACAGGTAGCAATCCTGACCGCCCGTATCCAGGAGCTCACAGAGCATCTGAAGAACAACCCGAAGGATCATCATTCCAGACGTGGTCTGCTGAAGATGGTAGGACAGAGACGTAATATGCTTGCGTACCTGAAGAAGATGGATATCGAAAGATACCGCAGCCTGATCGAGAGACTTGGACTGAGAAAATAAGCTTCATAAGGGCGGAGGAATTCGAAAGGATTCTTTCCGCCCTGTTTTTGGTCCGAAAGGCAGGCTGTTTTTTTGCAACCCGTTAACCCTGTAGGAGAAAGGCTCCGAGACCACTGATCTGCGCGCGCGGGCGCGCGCTCAGATCAGTAGTTTCGGTTTCTCCTACGCCAGCAGTGACATTATATGATATAAGGAGAAAAAGATGTACAAGAGTTTTTCGATGGAACTGGCCGGAAGAACTCTGACCGTAGATATCGGCAGAGTGGCAAAGCAGGCCAATGGCGCAGCCTTTATGCATTATGGAGATACTACCGTGCTTTCTACGGCTACTGCCTCTGACAAACCCAGAGATGGAATTGATTTCTTCCCTCTGAGTGTGGAATATGAGGAAAAAATGTACGCGGTGGGAAAGATTCCGGGCGGTTTCAATAAGAGAGAGGGAAAGGCTTCTGAGAACGCGGTTCTGACAGCACGTGTTATCGATCGTCCCATGCGTCCTCTGTTCCCGAAGGATTACCGTAATGATGTGACACTGAACAACCTGGTGCTGTCTGTAGATCCGGAGTGCAGCCCGGAGCTGACTGCCATGCTGGGCTCCGCTATTGCGACAGCCGTTTCCGATATTCCCTTTGCAGGTCCCTGCGCTATGACGCAGATCGGCATGATCGATGGAGAATTCATCGTAAACCCCGGACAGGCTCAGTATAAGGTATCTGATCTGAAGCTGACCGTAGCTTCTACCAGAGAAAAAGTAATCATGATCGAGGCCGGAGCCAATGAGATTCCGGAAGCGAAGATGATCGAGGCGATCTATCTGGCGCATGATGTAAACCAGCAGGTTATCGCTTTCATTGATAAGATTGTAGCTGAGTGCGGAAAAGAAAAGCACAGCTACACCAGCTGCGCAGTTCCGGAGGAGCTGTTCGAGGCTATCAAAGAGATCGTTCCGCCTGAAGAGATGGAGAAGGCAGTATTCACAGACGAGAAACAGGTGCGTGAGGAGAATATCCGCCAGATCACAGAGCGTCTGGAGGAGGCTTTCGCAGAGAAAGAAGAGTGGCTTGAGGTTCTGGGCGAAGCGGTATACCAGTATCAGAAGAAGACAGTCCGCAAGATGATTCTGAAGGATCATAAGCGTCCGGACGGCCGTGAGATGACACAGATCCGTCCGCTGTCCGCGGAGGTGGATATCATTCCGCGCGTTCATGGCTCCGCCATGTTCACCAGAGGCCAGACCCAGATCTGCAATATCTGTACGCTGGCTCCTCTGTCTGACGCTCAGCGTCTGGACGGCCTGGATGAGAATGAGACAAGCAAGCGCTATATGCACCATTATAACTTCCCGAGCTATTCGGTAGGAGAGACAAAACCCAGCCGCGGGCCGGGACGCCGTGAAATCGGCCATGGAGCTCTGGCAGAGCGCGCCCTGCTTCCGGTGCTGCCCTCTGAGGAAGAGTTCCCCTACGCAATCCGTACCGTATCCGAGACCTTTGAGTCCAACGGTTCCACATCCATGGCTTCCACCTGTGCATCCTGTATGTCTCTGATGGCAGCAGGCGTGCCCATCAAGAAGATGGTGGCCGGTATCTCCTGCGGTCTGGTAACAGGCGAGACAGATGATGATTTTGTACTTCTGACAGATATCCAGGGCCTGGAGGACTTCTTCGGCGACATGGACTTCAAGGTAACAGGAACCACAGAGGGAATCACAGCCATTCAGATGGATATCAAGATTCACGGACTGACCCGTCCGATTGTGGAGGGCGCTATCGCCCGCTGCCGTGAGGCCCGCCTGTTTATCATGGATACCTGTATGAAACCCTGCATCTCCGAGCCGAGACCGGAAGTGGGCCCCTACGCTCCGAAAATTGTACAGATTCAGATCGATCCCCAGAAGATCGGCGATGTGGTCGGCCAGAGAGGGAAGACCATTAATGCCATCATTGAGCAGACCGGCGTGAAGATCGATATCGATGACGACGGAGCAGTATCTATCTGCGGCACTGACAAGGCTGCGATGGATAAGGCGGTGGAGCTGATCCAGATCATCGTAACCGATTTCGAGGAAGGCATGGTTCTGACCGGAAAGGTGGTCAGCATCAAAGAGTTTGGCGCGTTCCTGGAATTTGCTCCCGGCAAGGAAGGCATGGTACACATTTCCAAGATTGCAAAGCATCGTATCAACCGCGTGGAAGACGTACTGACTCTTGGCGACGTGGTGAAGGTAGTCTGCCTGGGCAAGGACAAGATGGGCCGTTACAGCTTCAGCATCAAGGACCTGAAAGAAAACCAGTAATTAAAAACGCAGATTTTGTAAACAATATATGTGATTATTCATTAAATCAGAAAGAAGATCCGATTTGTTCGGGTCTTCTTTTTACCTGCCAAGTATGTATGATAGTGCTTCATGCAAGGCGCACAGAGGATGAAGAAAGCCCTTTGGCAGGAATTGAACAGACAGAACTGTTTTTCTTCTCCAATGATGGCGGTGAAAATACTAAAAAAGCAATGGAACTCCTGAAAGTATATCTGTCAGAATAAGAGGCGGTGGGAAGAACTTGTACTTTTCGACATCAAATCTGCATTTGCACTTTTCAACAGGGATACTTTCTGTTAATATAGAGCTATCTGAATGAAAACAGGAGGAAAAATTATCTATGTGTGGAATTGTTGGCTTTGTGGGAAACAGGCAGGCGGCGCCTGTGCTGCTGGACAGTCTTTCCAAGCTGGAATACAGAGGCTATGACTCGGCAGGCCTGGCGGTCCGTGACGGCGACGGCCCCATTGAGGTGGTAAAGGCAAAGGGGCGTCTGAAGGTGCTGGATGAGAAGACGAACGGCGGTCAGGCCCTTGTGGGAGACTGCGGTATCGGGCATACCCGCTGGGCGACTCATGGAGAGCCTTCGGAGAACAATGCGCATCCCCACTGCAATGACGAGGGAACCATTGTCGGCGTTCACAATGGAATTATTGAAAATTATCAGGAGCTGAAGCAGAAGCTTTTGAAGCACGGATACCGTTTCTATTCGGAAACGGATACAGAGGTGGCCATTAAGCTGGTGGATTATTATTATAAAAAGTATCTGGGGACGCCGGTGGACGCACTGAACCATGCCATGGTGCGTATCCGCGGTTCCTATGCGCTTGCTGTCATGTTCCGGGATTATCCGGAAGAGATCTATGTGGCGAGAAAAGACAGCCCCATGATTTTGGGAGTGGCTGACGGAGAATCCTATATTGCGTCTGATGTGCCGGCGATTCTGAAGCATACGAGAAATGTATATTATATCGGCAATATGGAGCTGGGCCGGGTACAGAAGGGAAAGATTACCTTCTACAATCTGGACGGTGACGAGATTGAAAAGGAGCTTGTAGAGATTAAATGGGATGCGGAGGCCGCAGAGAAGGCCGGCTATGAGCATTTCATGATTAAGGAGATTCATGAGCAGCCCAAGGCGGTTCAGGATACGCTGAATTCAGTGATTCATGACGGCCGGATTGACTTGGAGGAGATCGGGTTAAGCGATGAGGATATCCGGAACATCAGCCAGATTTATATGGTGGCCTGTGGTTCGGCCTATCATGTGGCGGTATCGGCCCAGTATGTCTTTGAGGATCTGGCTGGGATTCCGGTGCGGGTGGACCTGGCTTCCGAGTTCCGGTACCGGGATTTCCCGATGGATAAAGAAGGGCTTGTGATCGTCATCAGCCAGTCTGGAGAGACGGCTGACAGCCTTGCGGCGCTCCGTAAGGCGAAGAGCAGAGGTATCCGTACGCTTTCCATTGTAAATGTGGTAGGCTCTTCGATTGCCCGGGAGTCTGACAATGTATTTTATACGCTGGCAGGGCCGGAGATTGCGGTGGCGACCACAAAGGCGTACAGTACGCAGCTGGCTGCCTGCGATGTGCTGGCGGTTCATTTTGGCCTGGCCCGCGGACAGCTGGAAGAAGAAAGATATGGAGCGCTCATCGAAGAGCTTCTGGCTCTTCCGGACAAAATCGAACGGGTCCTGCAGGATAAGGAGAGAATTCAGTGGTTTGCGGCGAAGCAGTCTGCGGCGAAGGATGTGTTCTTTATCGGCCGCGGAATCGATTACGCGATCTCCATGGAAGGCAGCCTGAAGATGAAAGAAATCAGCTATATTCATTCGGAGGCTTATGCGGCCGGAGAACTGAAGCATGGAACCATCAGCCTGATTGAGGATGGCACGCTGGTGGTGGGTATCCTGACTCAGAGTGAGCTGTATGAGAAGACAATCAGCAATCTGGTGGAATGCAAGAGCCGCGGAGCGTATCTGATGGGACTTACTACCTACGGCCATTACAATATTGAGGATACGGCAGATTTCGTGACCTATATTCCGAAGACGGATGAGCATTTTGCGGCTTCTCTGGCGGTGGTTCCGCTGCAGCTTCTGGGCTATTACGTATCTCTGGCGAGAGGCCTGGATGTAGATAAACCGAGAAATCTGGCAAAGAGTGTGACAGTAGAATAATAGAGTCTGAAGATATGGCAGTAGAATAAAATAAGGTCAGAGAGCAGGAACGGATAAAGAGGCTGAGATACTGTGGATCAGGGCGCCCTCCAGCTGGGGGCGGATCTGGTTTTCCCGGTAGACAAAGCCAATTTCACGAGGCGGAACGGGAAATGGAAGAGGCATCTCCAGGAACGTTCCGTCTTTTAGTTCCTGAAGGACAAATTCCCGTATGACTCCGGCGATGCCCAGGCCGATGCGCGCAAAATCGATCAGAAGGTCCATGGAAGTGGTCTCCAGAATATTTTCCGGGAAAAGCGTATGCTCTTTCAAATAGCGGTCCAGGTACTGACGGGTCAGATTTTCGCGGTCCAGAAGCATCAGTACGCCGTTTTTCAGGAAAGAAAGGGTGTCGTCTGCAGAAAAAGAATCCTTTTCTTTCTGTCCTGTGAATAGAGAAAGGTTTTCCAGGTAATCCCGGGTGGCTATGAAGATGTCCTGAACCTGCATCACCGGGGCAAACGTCAGGGAACCCAGCTTTTCCGGCTTCCCGGTCAGGCCCAAATCCAGCTCTCCCTCTTCCAGCATCCGCATGGTGTGGTTGGTGGACTGGCAGGAGATGGTGACCCGAAGGTGGGGATGGAGCTTTACAAAATCCTTCAGGCAGGGCAGAAGGATGTACTTGCACAGGGTAGAGCTGACGCCGATACGCAGCTGTCCCATGCCGAATTCACGGCGGATGCGCAGCTGGTTTTCAGCGCTTTCCAGGGTCTGAAAAGCGGAGCGGACATGGGAGTACAGAAGCTCGCCTTCTTCAGTGAGCTGTACGCCCCTGGAGGAGCGGGTAAAGAGCTCTGTGCCCAGGGACTGCTCCAGTCTGCTGATGGATTTGCTGACGGCCGGCTGGCTGATAAACAGCTCTTCGGCGGCCCGTGAGATATTGCCTGTCCGGGCTGTGGTATAAAAAATGCGGTACAGGGAAAGGTTCTGGTTCAATGTGATTCCTCCTGACAGAAAATACTAGGATTTCCGGCTGTCTGTGGGACAGTGGGACAGTTGTGATTCGGACATAACTTTAAGTTATATAAAATATTCATAATATGTATTTTAATTATAACAGCAGATATGATAGAATACAAACAGAATTTATAGAAATGGTCCGGGTCTGCTGGCTTGGTCCGTCCTGGAATTTTGAAAAGAAAAAGGAGATAATGAGCATGGGAATGACAATGACACAGAAGATCCTGGCGGCGCATGCGGGACTTCCGGAAGTGAAGGCCGGACAGCTGATTGAAGCCAGGCTGGATCTGGTTCTGGGAAATGATATTACCACACCGGTGGCCATCCGTGAGATGGAGAAACTGAAAAAGCAGGAGGTCTTTGACAAGGATAAGATTGCCCTTGTCATGGATCATTTTATTCCCAATAAGGATATTAAGTCTGCGGAAAACTGCAAGTGCGTGCGTGAATTTGCCTGTCATCAGGATATCACCAACTACTTTGATGTGGGTGAGATGGGCATTGAGCATGCGCTGCTTCCGGAAAAGGGACTGACAGTAGCCGGGGACTGTATCATCGGAGCAGACTCCCATACCTGTACTTATGGAGCGCTTGGCGCTTTTTCCACGGGCGTGGGAAGCACAGATATGGCGGCAGGCATGGCGACCGGAAAAGCATGGTTTAAGGTTCCTTCCGCGATTAAGTTCCATCTGGTGGGCAAGCCCTCCAGATGGGTCAGCGGAAAAGATGTGATCCTGCATATCATTGGCATGATCGGTGTGGACGGCGCTCTGTATAAGTCTATGGAGTTTACAGGAGAGGGAGTGGCGAATCTGTCCATGGATGACCGTTTTACGATTGCGAACATGGCCATTGAAGCTGGCGGAAAGAACGGAATCTTCCCGGTGGATGAGAAAGCGGAAGCGTATATGAAAGAGCATTCCAGCCGTCCCTATCAGATTTATGAGGCAGATCCGGACGCAGAGTACGACGCGGAGTATACGATTGATCTGAGTACGCTGAAGTCTACCGTGGCTTTCCCCCATCTGCCCGAGAACACGAAGACTGTAGATGAGATTACAGAGGATATTGCGATCGACCAGGTAGTGATCGGTTCCTGTACCAATGGCAGAATGGACGATCTGCGGGCGGCCGCTGAGATTCTGAAGGGCAGAAAGGTGAAGAAGGGACTTCGCTGCATTGTAATTCCCGGAACCCAGAAGATTTATATGGATGCCATGGATGAAGGACTTCTGAAGATTTTCCTGGAAGCGGGAGCAGTGGTCAGCACGCCCACCTGCGGCCCCTGTCTGGGAGGCTATATGGGAATCCTGGCAGCAGGAGAACGGTGTGTATCCACGACAAATCGGAACTTTGTGGGCCGTATGGGCCATGTGGATTCGGAAGTATACCTGGCAAGCCCGGCAGTGGCTGCGGCCAGTGCGGTGACTGGAAAGATTTCCGCGCCCGCGGAGCTTGGATTATAGGAGGAAAGACAGATGCAGGCAAAAGGAAGAGTATTTAAATACGGAGACAATGTAGATACAGACGTGATTATCCCGGCCAGATATCTGGCTATCTCAGATCCGAGGGAACTGGCGGAGCACTGCATGGAGGACATAGACAAAGAATTTGTTCATAAAGTAAAGCCGGGAGACATCATGGTAGCAAACAAGAATTTCGGCTGCGGTTCCTCCAGAGAGCATGCGCCTCTGGTTATCAAGGTATCAGGAATTTCCTGCGTGATTGCGGAGACCTTCGCGCGTATCTTTTACCGCAACGCCATCAATATCGGTCTTCCGATCATTGAGTGCCCGGAGGCGGCAAAGGATATTCAGGACAAAGATGAGGTGGAAGTGGATTTTGACAGCGGAATCATTTACAACCGGACGACCGGAAAGCAGTATCAGGGACAGGCGTTTCCGGAATTCATGCAGAAGATTATCAAGGCGGAAGGCCTGATTAATTACATTAACGAGCAGTGACAGTTTCTTTTGTGTCCGGGACTGCAGCCGCAGCTCCGGATAGGGAGAAGAAAATTTGAAACGGATACGGAAGACACAGCGTCTGTACGCGGGCAGCATAAGGGCCGGGCAGACCCTGTGTCTTTTTTGCTGCGCCGCGGCATTTCTTTTTCAACTGGGACTCTGAAACAGGGGCAGGCCGGGCGGGCTGAAAGTGAAGGAAAAGAAACAGATAATGATGAGAAGGAGCAGGGCATAATTGGCCAGCAGGGGCAGGTGCAGGGACGGACAGCGCACCTCAAAGTAACGGGAAGAGCAGAAGGTGATGAGGACGCTGAAAATGAAAATCAGGATGTCCACAGGCAGAAAATCTCTTCCCGTAATACCCGTGTAGGTAAAAAAAGAGGCGGCTATGAAAAACATGCCGATGCACACGGCTGTGATCCGCGCGGTCAGAAAACGTCCGGAGACTTTAAAAAGTACGATAATTTCAAACAGGGTATAGACAAACACCGGGAAAAACAGGAGCTTCAGGTGTTCCCAGACAGATTCGTCCACCGGGGCGAACAGAGCTACAAAAGGATTTTCACCGCTCCATTCATAGCAGAAATGCAGCAGAACACCGGCGGCCAGCGTAAACAGAATACCGGCGGCCAGATTGGTCTTTTCACGGATTCTCATAATGCGATTCCTCCTCTGGAAGATCCGGAAATAATTCCAGTTTCCCACACGAAATATTACAAAAGTATGACATATACTATATTATATGTAACAAAAGTGAAAAGAATGGCAGGAAAAAGAACAGAAAAAGGTAATAAAAATGCCTGTCCTACAAAAGGTATTTTTGGTGATTTTACCAGACATTATTCAGAAATAGGGTAAAAAAGGAATTAATATACAAAAATAGTAATGAAATTAAGGAGGGATGGTTGACGGGCAGGCGGCGGATTTTTATAATATAGGCATATGAACAGGTTAAGAGATTGTGCAATAGTGCTGGGATTGGCAGGCATGCTTCTTATGGCGTCTGCCGATACAAAGGATGTAGAAGCAACAGGTAAAATCTCTTACGAAAGCGAAAACGTTCAGGAAGATACGGTTAGGACTGCCGGGCTGGAAGCGGCCGCCTGTTCCCTGGCAGTGGAGGAAAAAGCGGTTTGGGAAGAAGCAGAAGGAGCCGCGGCGGAGATGCCGGCAGAGACTGCGGCGGAGATCCCGGCAGAGACTGTGGCGGAGATGCCGGCAGAGATTCCGGCAGAGGCGGAAGCGCGTCTTGAAGAAGAAATGGAGGAGACGGAGCCCACGGAGGCTGACTCCGGCCGGGTCTATGAGCTGTCTGAAGAAGATTATGACGCACTGCTGCGTCTGGTGGAAGCAGAAGCGTCAGGTGAAGATATAAAAGGAAAGATGCTGGTGGCAAATGTGGTGCTGAACCGGGTAGAAAGCAGTTCTTTTCCGGATACGGTGAAGGAGGTTATCTATCAGCGGCACAATGGCAGAGCCCAGTTTTCGCCTGTAGCTACCGGAAAGATAGACCGGGTGGCGGTATCTGAGGAGACTGTGGAGGCCGTGGAACGGGCCCTCTGCGGCGAGGACGAGTCTTGCGGCGCCCTGTATTTTGTGGCTCCGGCCTATGCTGACGCGGCGAACCACAGATGGTTTCAGAAGAATCTGACGTGGCTGTTTTCCTATAACGGCCATGAATTTTATACTTGACAGTCTGCGGCATTTTTGCTATTCTTTAAAACAGATATTAGATAAATGCGAAGACGGGGAGTAGTACGATTCCTTTGGCGTTCAGAGAGCTGCCGGATGGTGCGAGGCAGCGGAAGAGGGAATGGGAACTGACCCCAGAGCGGCTGTCCGAAATCTCACGATGAGAGAGTAGATACAGACGGAGCCCGACCGTTACAGCGGGGAGGATATAAGGTCTTGCGGCAGGGAGGCTGCAGAGATCCGTATCTGATGAGAGTACGAACGATGTTCGTAAAACTGGAGTGGTACCGCGTAAGATGCAGCAAAGTCTTTCGTCTCCGGCAGTGGAAACTGCCGGAGGCGTTTTTTATTTCTGTGGCAGAGAGCCAAGCGGACGTGTCTGCATCGCTTCCGGTTTCATGCCTCGTATGCCTGCATCGAGGTCTTTGACTTGGCAGGAAGCTGTATTGCCTGTAAAATAGAAGAAGCAGCCTGCGGGATAGCCCATCACATAGCCGCATATCTACTATCAAGAGCGACAAGCGTGTGCGCAGTAAAAATGGAAAAGCAAAAAGGAGAGAACGAGACCATGATGAATCACAACAAGTATCGGAGACAGTACTATTTACCGCCTTATCCCTGCATGAAATGGGCAGAAAAGGATTACGTGGACAAAGCGCCCGTATGGTGCAGCGTGGATTTGAGAGACGGCAATCAGGCGCTTGTGGTGCCGATGACGCTGGAGCAGAAGATCGGCTTCTTTCAGCTTCTCTGCAAGGTGGGCTTCAAGGAGATCGAGGTAGGCTTCCCGGCGGCTTCTGAGACAGAGTATACCTTTTTGAGAGAGCTGATTGAGCGGGATCTGATTCCGGACGATGTGACGATTCAGGTGCTGACCCAGGCCAGAGAGCATATCATCCGCAAGACCTTTGAAGCGCTGGAGGGCGCGAAGCAGGCCATCGTACATGTATACAATTCCACTTCCGTAGCCCAGCGGGAGCAGGTCTTCCATAAATCAAAGGATGAGATCAAAAAGATTGCTGTGGACGGGGCAGAGCTTCTGAAGCGGCTGACAGAAGAGACCGGCGGCAATTACCGTTTTGAGTACAGCCCGGAGAGCTTTACCGGTACAGAGCCGGAATACGCTCTGGAGGTCTGCAACGCGGTTCTGGATGTATGGAAACCCACGGCAGATAAGAAGGCCATCATCAACCTCCCTGTGACTGTGGAACATTCCATGCCCCACGTCTACGCCAGCCAGATCGAGTATATATGCCAGAACCTGAAATACCGTGACAATGTGGTAGTATCCCTTCATCCCCATAATGACCGGGGCTGCGGCGTGGCGGATACGGAGATGGGCCTCCTGGCGGGAGCGGACCGGGTAGAGGGAACCCTCTTTGGAAACGGAGAACGGACCGGAAACGTGGATGTGGTTACGCTGGCGATGAATATGTACTCTCAGGGCGTGGACCCGGAGCTTGACTTCAGCAACATGCCGGAGATATGTGAGGCTTATGAGAAATTCACAGGCATGAAGGTGAATGAGAGAAGCCCCTATGCGGGAGCTCTTGTGTTCGCGGCTTTCTCCGGTTCTCATCAGGACGCTATCGCAAAGGGAATGCATTACCGGGAGGAGCACGACCCGGAGCATTGGACCGTTCCTTATCTGCCTATCGATCCGACCGATGTAAACCGCAATTACGACGCGGACGTGATCCGTATCAACAGCCAGTCTGGAAAAGGCGGCGTAGGCTACATCCTGGAGCACAACTTCGGATTGAATCTTCCGGCCAAGATGCGTGAAGCCATGGGCTATGCGGCCAAGGATGAATCGGATCACAAGAACAAGGAGCTGATGCCCGAGGAGATTTTCGAGCTTTTCAAAAAGAAATTCGAGGGCCTCACAACGCCTTACAACATTACAGAGGTACATTTCAAACAGGTGGACGGCATTACCGCCGAGGTGCACACGGAATATCAGGGAAAGAAAGAGGTTACTTACGCAGCTGGAAACGGCCGTCTGAATGCAGTCAGCAACGCGCTGAAGAAATGTTACGGTCTCCAGTACAATCTGGTAACCTATCAGGAGCACGCGCTGGAAGCAAGCTCCAGTTCCCGTGCTATCGCTTATGTGGGAATTCAGAGGCCTGACGGAAAGCTCTGCTGGGGCGCCGGCGTGGATTCCGATATTATCCGCGCTTCCATTGACGCTCTTCTGACAGCTATCAACAATTCTGTGGAGTAAGGAAGAGAAAAAGGAGAGACTTATGAGACTTGCGCTGGCGCAGACAGAACCTCTCTGGGAGGACAAAGAAGGAAATTTCCGGGCTGCTCTCAAATTTCTGGAGCAGGCCCGGGAGAAAGGCGCAGACCTGATCCTGTTCCCGGAGATGAGTATGACGGGCTTTTCCATGCACCCGGAGAAGATCGGAGAGACAAAAGAAAATCCTGTGACCCTTGACTTTTTCCGGGAGAAGGCAGGAGAATACGGCCTGTATATTGGGATTGGCTATGTGGAGTACTGCGAGCCGAAATCATACAACTGCTATGCCATCATAAGCCCTGAAGGGGAGATTCTGGCGGATTACCGGAAGATTCATCCGTTTACCTTCGGCACAGAGGCGGTGCATTACGCGGGAGGAGAGAAACTGGCCTTCTGCCGGGTGAGGGAATTTACCGTGTCGCCGCTGATCTGCTATGATCTGCGGTTCCCGGAGCTTTTTGAAATCGCGTCGGAAAGGGCGGAACTGATTCTGGTGCCTGCAAACTGGCCTTCTGACAGAAGAGAGCATTTTATGACTCTTCTGCGCGCCAGGGCCATTGAAGATCAATGCTATATCGCCGGGGTAAACCGTGTGGGACACGCAAGAACCCTAGGCTATACCGGAGATTCCATGATTGTGGACCCCTTCGGCCGGGTGCTGGCCCGGGCCGGAGAGGGAGAAGAGCTGATTGTGGCGGAGCTGGAACTGGAACCTCTGAAAAAATACCGGAAGGAATTTCCGGCCAGAACAGACCGGAAACCGGAACTTTATGAAAAACTGCGTCACAGCTGATAGACATTTCCCGTATGATTCGGAATAAACTGACCGGGGAAGGCGTCCCGGAGCAGAGCCTCTCCTTTGAGACCCGTGCAGTGGGAGACGGCGATCTGGCGGATCTGCAGTTCCCGGAAGGCATCGATAGATGCCCGAATCCGTTCATCGGAGGCGTCCACAAGATGAGTTCCTCCGATGACGGCATATACCGGGAGCCCGGTTTCAGAGGCTGCCCTGCGCAGCATGTTTACAATGCCGGGGTGGGCGCAGCCTGAGAGAAAGACCAGACCTCTTCCGGTCAGAAGGCCCAGGGCTGTCTCGTCCGGAAAGAGGTCGGGATGGAAGCCGGAGGCGTCCCCTGTATAGAAGCGGGGATTGGGCTTTTCGAAGGGAAAGCTCCAGTCAAAATTTTTGAAAGTAAGCGCTTAATAATACAACGGCTATCTTTTTAAACCACGTTCTACTATTATTGAAGTAAAACGCTCCAACTTCAACTTTTTGATTCAATCCTGCATCTTTGCTGTATCATGTCA
>NZ_NFLF01000001.1 GCF_002160765.1 Lachnoclostridium sp. An138 | reverse complement strand
ATTCCGTGGAGCCAGGAAGTAAGTAATCTGGGAACAGATATGACAGACCGGACTGTAAATGGCTGGACAAATCTGTGTACCATGGTATATGACAGATATGCGGTAAATTACCATATCGAGGGAGAAGAGACCCATACAGAATATATCACGGCGAGAAACATAGAGGACTATAAACTCTGGCAGCCAGGAGAAAAAGAAGGCCATACCTTCGACGGCTGGTACGAAAAAGAATCCGATATTGGAAATGAAGCCAAGAGAGAGCCGGAGCCGCTCACAGTACTTAAAAAATACGAATTATACGGTGAGTATGTAGCCAAGGAATATCCGGTATATATCTATATTTACCGGGATGGAAATACGGAAGAGGCAGCCATTGAGAGAAAACTGGGTGACTATGCATACGGAACGCCGTACAGCGAAATTCTGAAAGATGCGGTAATCGATGGCAAAAATTCAGATTTGACGACTAAAGACGGTATAGATGTGCTTTATGATCCGGCAAAGTTTGCGGCGGATTTCGAATGGGATATTCCGTGGAGCCAGGAAGTAAGTAATCTGGGAACAGATATGACAGACCGGACTGTAAATGGCTGGACAAATCTGTGTACCATGGTATATGACAGATATGCGGTAAATTACCATATCGATGATGAAGAGACCATTACTGAATATATTACAGCAAGAACTATAGGGGATTATAAACTTCTGAAAGCAGAAGAGAGAGAAGGTTATACCTTCGACGGCTGGTATGAGAAGAAATCCGATATTGGAAATGAAGCCAAGAGAGAACCGGAACCGCTCACAGTGCTCAAAAAATATGAACTGTATGGAACCTATGCTGCTCATACCTATACAATCGAGTACCATGGAAACGGCGGATTCCTTACCAGAAATCCGGAGAAAGATGTGACAACTTCTACTCATACCTATGGTGTAGAAGCTGTGCTGAAAAATGCGGGGACATTCACAAGAGAGGGATATACCTTCCTTGGATGGGCCATGAATCCCGATGACAGAACGATTCAGTTTGAGGGAAGCCAGAAGGTGATGAACCTTGCCTCAGGCCAGGGCTCTGTTGTGAGACTGTATGCCTTATGGGCATCCAATGCTTCGATTCTGGACCCGGTATCAGCAGCGTATAAAGTAGAGCATTATCTGGAAAATACAGACGGCACATATTCTCTGAAGGATGTGGATTTTCCGTTATATGGAGAAGTAGGAACAGAAGTGACGGCAGAAGCGGGAGATTACGAGCATTATACGCTGAATCCTGAGCATGAAGACTATCAGGCTTCCGGTATTGTGACAGTTCCCCAATTGGGAGCTGACGCTCAGGAGCCTACGGTGCTTACTCTGAAACTTTATTACAATCTTGACAGGCACACAGTAACCTTTAAGTCAGATGATCGTGGAATACTGGATGGCACAGAAGTGGAGATAACCGGGACATACAAATATGGTGAGGTTTATCCGACAGCGCCGGCTGTAACTGCTGTAGACGGATATGTGTTCGATGGCTGGTATGCAGGCGGACAGAAAATTTCCGAGTTCCCGGACATGGTGACTGCTGACGCAGTCTATGAGGCGGGATATAAAGAGGATAAGAACCATAACGGCATTGCCGATGATGCAGAGACGAAGTATACGGTAACCTATACGGACGGAGTAGACGGAGAGGAACTTTTTAAGGATCAGGTATATGAGAACCTTCTTTCCGGAACCAGCACGCCGGCCTTTACTGGAACACTGTTCAGAGACGGTTATGTATTTAAGGGATGGGAACCGGCAGTAAGTCCCACCGTGACAGGCAATGCAGTCTATAAGGCAGTTTGGGAGAAAAATGAAAATGGAAGCGGAAATAGTGGAGGAAGCGGTAACAGCTCTGGTTCTGGTTCCGGAAGCAGTTCAGGAACTTCGGCAGCATCTTCCAATACCGTTGCTTCTCCCAAAACAGGAGATACAAGTCCCATTTTACTTTTGACTCTGACAGGTCTGGTTTCACTGGCAGGAATAGGAGCGATTGTATTTGACAGAAGAAAGAAAGGATATCACGGAAGAGACAGACACTGAAAATCATGATATGAAATACAGAAAACGGGCATACAGCAAAACAGCGGCCGGAGCCCGCATCCGCAGTTGTCGGGAAAGGCTTGGCCTTTCCCGGCAGAGGATGGCAGAACAGATAGGAAAAGCGGAAAAATACTACGCGGACATAGAGCGCGGTTACTGTGGAATGTCTCTGGAAACCATGGTTAAGATAGCAGACTGCCTTGGCATCACGCTGGATTATATGATTTTCGGAGAGGACAGACAGGATTTGCCTGAGGATTCCAGAAGTATTCTTTTTTTCCTGGGAAACTGTGATGAAAAAAAGCGGAAGAAGGCCATGGAGCTTCTGAAGGTTTATCTAACAGAATAGTTTTCAGAAGGAATAGTTCCGAAAGGGGTCTTGACTGACACAGATTTTTCCGGACTCTGAAAATAAGAGAATTCTACAATAAGATTATCTAAATAAATAAGATTATTCTGTGATATCAGGTGTTTGAGCTTTGAAAATCACGGAATAATCTTATTTTTATGACATCCATCCTGTGGCGCCGCCTGCTGATCTTATATCTACTGCTTCCGAAGGTGCAGCCGGCAGAGCAGTTCATTGGTGATTGTGCCTGCCTTCTCGGCCATCTCCTCAGCCCGGAGGGTCTGGTTTCCGTCGGTTCCCAGGAAGGTGACTACATCGCCGGGGCGGGCCTCCGGAATTCCGGTGACGTCGATGATGAGCTGGTCCATGCAGATATTTCCGATGACATGGGCTCTGCGGCCCCGCACCAGCGCCGGCAGCTCCGTGCCGGAAAGGCTGCGGGGCAGGCCGTCGGCGTAGCCGATGGTGACTGTGGCGGCCCGCATGGGGGCCTCTGCCCGGAAATGGCGTCCGTAGCTGACGGTCTCTCCGGGATGTAAGTCGCGGATTGTGGCAATCCGCGCGTGAAGGGAAAGAACAGGCCGCAGGGGCACACGTTCCAGAAGCTGGGAATCGGGACTGCTTAAGACTCCGTACATGGCGATGCCGAAGCGGGCATAATCCATGGAAAGTCCCGGGTAATTCAGGACGCCGTAGCTGCTCTGAAGATGGAGTTTCCCGGGATCGCAGCCCTTTTCCCGCAGGATTTCGGCTGTCCGAAGAAAGGAAGAAATCTGCACACGGGTAAAGAGAATATCGTCAATCTCCTGGCTGTCGGCCACGCACAGGTGGGAATACATGCCGAGAATCCTCAGGCGGGGCAGGGAGAACAGGGAGGCCAGAGCGTCGATATGCTCTGCCCGCTCTCCCAGCCGGTGCATACCGGTGTCGATCTTCAGATGTACCTTTACCGGATAGGGAGCGGCGGCGTTCAGCGCTCTTGCGTGGGCGCAGTCCGCTGCCGTCTGAATCAGGTCGTTGGCAGTGAGAAGGCAGGCGTCCTGAGGGGGCGTATAGCCCATAATCAGAATCTCACCCTGGATGCCGGCCTTTCGAAGCGCGATGCTTTCCTGAAGGGTAGCCACAGCAAAGGCCCGCACGCCGATCCGGTTCAGGTAAGAGGAGACAGGCAGAGCTCCGTGTCCGTAGGCGTCAGCCTTTACTACTGCCATAAAGGCACAGTGTTCAGGAAGAAGCTCTTTCAGCTTCTCCACGTTCCATTTCAGGTTTTCATAGTTCAGCTCCTTCCAGGCGCGCTGTTCGGGCATCAGCCGGAAAATCATGGCGTCAGAATTGATTTTTGTAATCATGTTATCCCCTCCTCAACAGATTTTTTAGTTTAGGTTTCACCAGCAGCCAGAGCGTGGCGAGAATCCAGGACCCCGCAAAGGATGCCGCAGCTACCGCAAGAAAATGTACGACGCTGTTTTCAGTGAAAACGGTAAGGCCGGTGACGCCGGCAAATCCTCTTACCAGAATCAGAAACAGCGGATGCAGCAGGTATACGAGAAGCGGCAGATCTCCGGGAAGGCGTTTCATGGGGTCCGGGCCTTTCACATCCAGCAGGATGCAGAATAAAAAGTACATCAGCGGCACCAGAGCCAGATACATGCTGTCATGACGCTGCACATCCAGAATCTTCAGCGTGATGCCTTCCGCAAGGAACAGGGCGGAGCAGATGCCGAAGCCTGCGAGAGCCAGCGAAAAAGACGGGGGGCAGCGCAGAGCTTCCAGGGCTGATTTTCCCCGGGGCGATCTGAAAGATTTTCCCGCAGCTTTGCCAGGATTTTTTTCCGCGGTCCCCTGGCGGTACTGCAGAGAAATCACGTATCCCAGCATCAGGAAGACCGGAGCATAGAAGAGGCCGTTCCGCGTATAGCTGGACACGTGGAAGATCCCCTCGTAAACTGTGTAAATGACAGAGCCCTCTTTCAGAAATCCGTAGTAGCTGTCTCCGGGAAGTCCTGTCAGATACAGAAATACGGAGATGAGAAAGACGGCCTTTGCAGGCAGGTACGCAAGTCCTGCCCATACAAGGGCAAAGCCCAGCAGCAGGGCCGGCAGATACCAGAGATGGTAAAAGGTTCCGTCGGTCAGGATCATTTTCAGGAGCCCTCCCAAGCCTGCGCCATTGAAATGATCTGCGTACAGGTTGACGGGCAGATACAGGAGCATCGACGCCAGATAGATAAGCCCGATACGTCTCAGGTAGCGCAGGCCCCGGCGGGTATCTCCGAGGGCTTTGGGCAGCACGAAGAAGCCGGTTACCATAAAGAAAAAGGGAACGGCCGTGCGGGCAATGATCCGGGTCAGCACGAAATCCGCTTCCGGACTTACAGAAGTCAGAGGCGAGGTGTGAATCATGATGACAAACAGTGCGGCCAGAAGCTTGAAGCAGTTGATGCCGGGATAGATATGTTTTTGTGCCATAGGTTTCTCGGTCATGGTTACCTCCAGAGTGTGACGACGCAGCCGTCTGTATTTGTGCCGGATACCTGGAAAGGCAGAGTGGATGGCAGCGACAGGAGTACAGAACCGTCAGAAGCCTCTGCTTTCTGGTAAAAGATTTCAAAGCTTTTGTTCTGGATAGTGATTTCCAGATGAGGGCCTTCTGCCGGAAAATGGCTCAGATAATCGAGGTATTCTTCCAGGCAGAAGCCGTGCAGCTTCATGATGGCGGCGTGGGGCAGGCCTACGTACCGGAAATGCCAGGGCTCCGCCGCAATGCCGGTGATATCTTCTTTTCCTTCCGGATACCGCTCGATAAAGCCATAGGAAATCATTTTTTCCCGGAAGAGGCCGCAGATCCCGTCTTCTGGGAAGCTGGGGCGGATGAAATCGATGGGCTCCCGGTTCAGAGCCAGGTCAATGGCAAGGCCGGTCTGGTGTTCGCTGCAGTCCGGCAGGGCCACGTATTTACGGGTAAATTCCTCACCGTTTTCCGCCAGCGAGGAGGCGTAGATCTGTTTCTGTTCTGCGAGGGTGCGGTAGCCGCTGACAGGAATCAGGGAGGCGCCGCAGCCGATAGCGGTAAACAGATTTTCCAGAACAAGGGCGGTACGGCGTTCCAGAAGGACGCCGGAGCCGAAGAAGGGTGTCAGCCTTTCCGGAGCCACACTCTCGGGAAGAGGATGACGGGCGTTTACCAGTAGCAGACTTCCCCGGTTCAGATCGCTCCGGGTCAGAAGGAGTGTTTTCATGGTTCCACCGCCAGCCGGATCAGGGCGTCTACGATTTCTTCAAAGGTCATTCCGATGCCCTTCAGCATGCTGGGATAGCGGCTGTGTGTGGTAAAGCCGGGGATGGTATTCACTTCGTTGAAGACGATTCGGTTGTCCGGTGTCAGGAACATGTCCACCCGGGCAAAACCTCTGCATGACAGAATCCGATAGATGCGGGCTGCCGTCTCACGGATGCGCTCCGCTGTCTCGGTATCAATGCGCGCAGGACAGTGAATCCGGGAGGTCTTCAGCGTATATTTTTCCGTGTAGTCAAAAAAGCCTTCGGACAGTTCGATTTCGTCTACCTCTCCCATGATCAGGCTGTTGTTGCCGAGAACGGCGCAACCCACCTCAAAACCGGGGATGGCTTCCTCCACCAGAACCGAGTCGTCGTGGGAAAACGCAAGCGTCATGGCTTCTTCCAGCTCCGCCGGAGTTTCGATGCGGGTGATGCCGAAGGAAGAGCCGGCCTTCACAGGCTTGACAAAAAGCGGATACTGAAGGTGTTCTGTCATGGAAAATTGTTCAGCTTCTGTGGGCATTCTGCGGAAAAGGACGGAGTTGGGCACCTCGATGCCGTCCAGGCTTACCAGTGTGTGGGCCAGATGCTTGTCCATGCCCAGGACCGAAGCCTTCATGCCGCAGCCTACCACAGGCAGACCGGCCAGTTCGCACAATCCCTGTACAGTGCCGTCTTCTCCGTTTTTTCCGTGAAGCACCGGAAAGACTGCGTCCAGACGGATGAGCTCCAGGCCGCCTGTGCGCGCAATCAGAAGACCATGGTCCGTGCGGTTCGGGGAAAGCATGGCCGGGAGACAGTCGGCGGAAGCCCAGGTGTCTGCCGGAATCCGGTCAATATCGCCCTCATAGCACAGCCAGGTGCCTTCCCGGGTGATGCCGATCAGATGAGCCTCATATTTTTCCTGATTCAGATGGGTAATAACAGAATAGGCAGACTGCAGGGAGACCTCGTACTCCGTAGAGCAGCCGCCAAAAAGAATCGCAATCACGGTTTTATTTTTTGTTGTGTTCATTTCCATAAATGATGACTTCCTTTCTCTGGATACCAGTCTGTCCGGTATCTGTGTAATACTCCGGTCGGTCTTCGTTTATCACAGTTTCAGTATAAGACAGACCGGTGACAGGACCGTGACTTTTGTGTGACAGATTCGTCACAGTCCACGGGCGGGCCCTCCGGCAATGCCGGAAGGCCCGCCCGGTGTCTTTATTGTAGCGGTTCAGAAAAAGGGAAATCTATAGATTCCGTGATGAGAGCCTTAAGAAATCCTTGCGATATATTTAGTTATTTCGAAACCTGTTTTTCCTGCCGGGACCTGCCTGGTTTCGGCTTCTGCCCTGGAGAAATGCCGGAAGAAGCAGTGGCAGAAGTACTTGAAGATGTACTGGAAGAAGAGCCGGAAGAAGTATCTGGCTCCGTTTTTATAAAAGCGGGCAGATCAATGGTAAATATGGTGCCCTCCTCACTGCTCTGGGCGGAAATAGTGCCCTGGTGCGCGGTGACGATTTCCTTTGCGATAGCAAGTCCCAGTCCGGCGCCGCCGGTGGCGGAAGAACGGGCTGAATCCAGGCGGTAGAATTTTTCGAAGATGGCATTCAGCTGTCCGGGCGGAATCTGCGGTCCCTGATTGGTGAAGGTGATGCGGATCAGATTATCCTCCTGCCGTGCCCGGATCTCAATGACCGTATCCGGGTAACTGTAGGCTGCCGCGTTTTTCAGAATGTTGTTGAAGACGCGGGCCAGCTTGTCAGGATCGCCGGGCAGGATCAGGTCCTCAGGCACGTCCAGATGAACAGATTTTCCTCCAGGCGCCAGGATAGGATAGAATTCTTCCGCCATCTGCATCAGCATGTAGGACAGACGGATATTTTCCCGGTTCAGCGGAATGGACTGCAGATTGAAACGGGTGATTTCAAAAAATTCATTGATCAACTGTTCCAGGCGGTAGGCCTTATCCAGTGTGATGGAAAGATATTTGGCCCGCTGCTCCAGGGGAAGATCGGGTGCTTCCTTTAAAAGCTCCAGGTATCCGATGACCGAGGTCAAAGGAGTGCGGATATCGTGGGCCAGGTAAACCACCAGATCATTTTTCCGCTGCTCTGCCTCCCGGGCGTCCTGTTCTCTCTTTTCCAGAATGGTCTTGGATTCATTCAGCTTCAGTTCCAGAAATCCCATCTCCGGCGACAGGGTGATGAGCTCTGTCTTTTTATCCAGAAGGGCGTCACAGCCGGAAGAGATCTCATCAAAATATTCCGTCACCCAGCGGATGGAATAACGGAATACGATAATCAGGGCAATAATGATGGCAGCCGCGATAATACTGTCCAGGTTGTTGCGGAAGGTGGCTTCATAGATATAGAGGGCATCGGAGTAATCCAGGTGGAATACGCCGGTCAGAAAGGCCACAACCGAATCTCCGAAGCGTCCGCGGATCAGCTCCCGCAGCAGAAAGACGGCCCCGATGGAAATCAGGACCAGCGACAGCATTTTCCGGGTCATCTTCCGTTCAAACAGTACATAGCTGCTTTTTCTTACGTTCCTTTTACTCAATTTTATATCCCACTCCCCATACGGTCTTGATGTACTTCGGTTTCTCGCTGGAATCATGCATCTTTTCCCGCAGATGCCGGATGTGCACCATGATTGTGTTGTTATTGCTGCTGTAGTATTTTTCTCCCCATACGTCGTAGAACAGCCGGTCAGAGCTTACGACCTCGCCCCGGTTTTTGCAGAGGCTCCAGAGAATGGAGAATTCCGTGGGAGTCAGGGCCAGCGGCTTTTCATCCAGCGTGCAGGTGTGATCCCGCCGGTTGATCACCAGGCCGGAGATGGAGATGCAGTCCTGATCCTCCTCCTTGGCCGCGGTGTTGTATTTGGTAAAACGGCGGAGCTGGGCCTTGACCCGGGCAATCAGCTCCAGAGGCCGGAAGGGCTTCGTCATATAGTCGTCCGCGCCCAGAGTCAGGCCGGTGATTTTATCGATCTCCTCATCTTTGGCTGTCAGCATGATAATCGGGAAATTCTGAGTCTCCCGGATTTTCTGACAGATGGTAAAGCCGCTCATGTCCGGCAGCATCACATCCAGCACAGCCAGGTCCGGCGTCTCGCTCTCAAGCCAGGCAAGCGCGTCTGTGCCGTTGTAAAATTTGCGTACTTCATAAGCTTCATTGGTCAGGTATAGTTCAATCAGATCAGCGATTTCTTTTTCGTCATCCACTACTAAGATTTTTGCCTCTGCCATTGTAATCCCCCGTTTCTGTATCTGGTATGGCGGAAGAGTCTTTTCCCGCCATTATAAGTATCTTTTACATTCCAACACCAGTATATCAGAAAACGCAGGAGAAAAATTTAAAAGTTTTGTGTCCAAATTCTTAAGAAGAAATGAAATTTGTCTTTCAAATCAGTTTTTCGGCAGAGATTCCGGAGCAGTCTGCTGCGTGAGCGCTCTGCCATACAGAATCCTTTCGTACAGAAGGCCGGTCAGGAACCATACGGGAGCATAGTCCAGCCGGATGATACCGTGGATATTGAAGCGTGCCCGGCTGTAGTCCCAGGGGCACATATCGCGTTTTTTCAGAAAGCTTCCGGTCAGGTATTCTGTGAGGAAAATGGCGCAGGTATAGACGGCGCCGCGTACCCAGAAGCATTTTTTCCGCAGCAGCCGGGCGATGGGAGCCAGAAAGGCAGCCATCCCGTATATGGGAAACATCCATATGGAAGAGTGGCCTTCCAGTTTCATCTGGCGCCGCTGAAAGGATTTGAGGCCGGTCCAGAAAATCTCCAGACACCAGCCGATCAGTCCGCATAGAATAAACTTGTTCTTCATCATAAGGAAAGTATGGACAGAAAATGCGGAGGCTATGCACGGAAAATGCGGCCGCTCTGCGCTGTCTCCGGCGCAGAACGGCCGGTTTTGTAAGGCGGTCCGGGTGATTTCTGCTTGACGGTCCGCGCCTGCCTGTTGTACAATAGTTTTCGTATTTAAGCGGATATGGCGGAATTGGCAGACGCGATAGATTTAGGTTCTATTGGGAACACCCGTGCAGGTTCAAGTCCTGTTATCCGCACCAGATAATGATAATCCGAACCCGGTTCCAATCGGGGACGGCTTCGGATTTTTAGTATATTTTGAGTGCTAAAGCAAAAACGGTGGTATCGTGAGTGATACCGCCGTTTTTGTCATACGCTCCTTTCTTTTCCTTTCCTTTTCTACCTCCTTTGCTCTCTGTGCTTTCCATTCTTCAAATTCTTTCTGTCCCTCCGGGTTTTCAAAGAATTTTTGACAGGCATGTGTTACGTGCTGAATTCTTTTGGCGAAATCACGCTTCATTGGTATATTGACTGCATATGAAGAAAATCTCGGTACTCATAGCAAAAATGTGACTATCATAACATTGGTTCCTCTTTGCTATAATGTCGAGTGATGAATTCAAGAATTAGATAAATTTTATCGTAACAGAGGTTGACATTTCTCATTTTGGCGCATATACTGAATACATCAAAATAATTTGATGTGAGGTGAGATCGTGGAAACAAAGTATCAGGAGCAGGCAAAAGTGTTTAAGGCTTTGTGCGATCCAAAACGGCTTGCAATTCTGGAGCAGCTAAGAGGCGGAGAAAAGTGCGCCTGTGTTTTACAAGAACCTCTGGATTTAACGCAGTCTGGTCTTTCCTATCACATGAAAATTCTCTGTGATTCCGGCATTGTTACCAGCCGACAAGAGGGAAAGTGGACGCATTACCGATTGAGCGTTTCCGGCAGAGAATATGCGATGGAACTGCTGAAGGAACTGACAACGCCGGATACAGAGCAAGCGATAACTTGTCATCAGTGTGGATAGAATACGCCATCTAAATAGCGGGTGGCGTTTCTTTTGGCAACATTCATCAAAATATTTTGATATGTAATGTATAAAATAGAAAGTGAGGTTTTTGTATGGGCGTATGGGACTTTATTCAGGATCAGGTGCTTGGGATGCAATGGCTCAATGCACTGATCGGTATGGGTCTGTCGTCCCTTGGTTTGGATGTTGCCGGACGAATTGGCGGCAGCATACAGTTTTTCATTTATGATGTCTTGAAAATCACGGTATTGCTTTGTGTGCTGATTTTTGCGATTTCTTATATCCAAAGCTACTTCCCGCCAGAGCGGAGTAAACGTATCTTAGGTAGATTTCACGGAGTTTGGGCGAACATTATCTCTGCTCTGCTGGGAACAGTTACGCCCTTTTGCTCCTGCTCATCTATCCCGCTGTTCATCGGCTTTACGAGTGCGGGCCTGCCGCTGGGTGTGACATTTTCCTTTTTGATCTCGTCTCCAATGGTTGATCTGGGAAGTCTTGTCTTGCTCATCAGCATTTTTGGCACAAAAGTAGCCATCATCTATGTGTTGTTGGGGCTTGTCATTGCCGTCATTGGCGGTGCGATCATTGAGAAACTGCACATGGAAAAGCACATTGAGAGCTTTGTTCTTTCTGCTGGCAGTGTGGACATCGAGTCTCCCGATCTGACGATACGGGAACGACTGATTTATGCGAAGGAACAGATGCGGGATACCTTCAAGAAAGTATTCCCCTATATTCTGGTGGGCGTCGGTATTGGTGCGCTGATCCACAACTGGATACCAGAGAACTGGGTGGAAACCGTTCTTGGCAGCAATAATTCCTTTGGCGTTATTCTCGCCACGATTGTAGGCATCCCTATGTATGCAGATATTTTTGGCACCATTCCGGTTGCGGAGACACTGCTCTTCAAAGGGGCACAGCTTGGAACGGTTCTGTCCTTCATGATGGCCGTCACAACTTTGTCGCTGCCGTCACTTATCATGCTCCGCAAGGCGGTAAAACCGAAACTGTTGGCGTTGTTTATTGGTGTTTGTGTGATAGGAATTATTGTTGTTGGTTATCTGTTCAATGTATTTCAATTTATTCTAATGTGATTTGGGAGGTAATTTACAATGGGACTGTTTGGTAAAAAGAAAGAAGAAAAAAGCTGCTGCTGCGGGAGTAGCTGTACACCGGAGGCTATGGCCCAGGCCGCAACCGCAAAAAAGGCAGCTGGTGTTAAAGTGTTGGGTTCTGGATGTGCAAAATGCCATGCGTTAGAGGATGCTGCCAGAGAGGCACTTGAAGAACTGGGCATGGATTCAACCATCGACCATGTGACCGATTTCGCTCAAATCGCCGCCTATGGCGTGATGACCACACCTGCTCTGGTGGTAGATGGCAAAGTGGTATCTTATGGTAAGGTTTTGAAAAAGGACGAGGCCAAAGCCCTCATTCAGAAGGTCAGAGGGTGAGCGTATGAGCCAAAAACCAAAAGTAGCCTTTATTTGTGTTCACAACTCCTGTCGGAGTCAGATTGCAGAGGCGTTCGGAAAGTATTTGGCCTCTGATGTCTTTGAAAGTTATTCCGCAGGGACACAAACGGTACCGCAGATCAACCAGGATGCCGTGAGGCTGATGAAACAGTTATACGGCATCGACATGGAGCAGACGCAATACAGTAAGCTCTTGACCGAACTTCCACCGATTGATATCGTCATAACTATGGGATGCAATGTGAATTGCCCCTATCTCCCCTGCAAATACAGGGAAGACTGGGGACTCGACGATCCGACCGGGAAAGAGGAAATAGAGTATCGGAAAACCATGGCTGCCATTGAGCAGAAAATAATAGCACTAAAAAATTTTGTTAAAGACAACCTTGAGTATTAAAAATAGCCCTCTCGGCATCGGGAGGGCTAAACTGCATTTTCACCATTTTGACTTTGTTGATCACTTATTTTTCTCGGATTGGCACATTTCGCTGTCGCAAGATCCTGCCTCATGTACGGGCCCCAGTCCGCACATGATGGCAGAAAAAGCTCTACATTGGCTGCCGAATCTGTCTTCTCAATGCTCAATAGAAAAGGTATAATGAAAAAAAGGATTTCCTCAGGAGGTGCTGCAGTGAAAATAGAGATCGGGAAAGAGTTTCCACAGTATTTTAAAGCTTTATATCCGGAAGAATTTGAGCTGTTTTCGCATTTTGAAGTAACGGCAGGAATACCAACCGTTTTGTTTGCGGTTACCACATGGAAAGAAAACGGAAAACCAAACGTCTGCTTTCACTCGTGGAGCTGCTTTCATGGGGATAAAACTGCTTTCTTTGCTGTGATGGGAAATCTGTATCAGCACACTCATACTTATGCCAACATAAAGAGAGAGCAGTGCTTTTGCGTCAATTTTCTTCCCATCAGCTATTATGATAATCTGGTGGACACGATTCACTGCAATGAGATGGACGATGATGAATTTGCCGCCGGAGGATTTACAATCGACAGTGCAAAAGCCGTCCACGCACCCGTGATTCATGAGGCTTTTCTCAGCATGGAATGTACACTGAAAGAAATACAGGACTTAAGCGGCGCAGGAATTACGGCTATGGTGATCGGGCAGGTGCAGCATATCTCTGTGGAAGAATCTTATGCACAGGGGTATAGGCAGCGGTATGGCAAAGATGGCTTTATGATGTTAATTCCTGCGCCGCAGGACCTTGTTACGGGAGAGCCGAACAAGTCGGCAATTGCGACGGTACATATTGAAAAATACGATTGATTCGAGGAAGGGCGTGGAGATGGCGGCCTCAAATATAAAAGCGGTGTGTTCCGCTAATATTCAAAAAAGGAAACAGGTGCGTATGGAATACACTATCAGGAGAATGCGTAAAGAAGAATATGGTCTGCTCCGTGATTTTTTGTATGAGGCAGTCTTTGTGCCCGATGGCGTTGAGGCGCCGCAGGAATCTATTCTGAACTGCCCGGAATTACAGGTATATATTTCAGATTTTGGAACAGACAAAAACGACAAGGCTTTGGCTGCGGAAGCGAGCGGAAAGATTGTCGGAGTAATTTGGGCGAGAATCATGAAGGATTACGGGCACATAGATGAGGATACGCCCTCTCTTGCCATGTCTGTTCTGAAAGAGTACAGAAATATGGGGATAGGTACGGTTTTGCTTAAGCACATGATGTGTGAGGAAAAAGCTGCCGGTTACGTTAAGCTTTCTCTGTCTGTTCAAAAGGATAACTATGCTGTAAAGCTGTATCGAAAAGCAGGATTTGTGACGGTCAGCGAAACAAATGAGGAATATATTATGACTGTTGACTTAAGCCGGAATTTTGAAGAGGCAGATAATGGGCTCAGATTCCTGCAGAGTGATGGAAATAATCCTGACTTTGCTGAACTGTGCCATGAATTGGATCTTTTTCTAAAATGATGTTGAATGCGCTGAAGTAAAGCGTGTTTTTATTAAGACGGGACACAGAGGCAGGGGAACTGCAAAGAAACTTATGGCGCAGTTAAAGAACGCTGCAAAAACAAAGGGATACCATTATTTGATTCTGGAATCTGGAGAGCCGCTTGTGGCAGCCATGGCCTGAATCGAAAGGAGGTGTAAGCAGGGCTGTGACTGGCGAAAGCAAAAGTGAAAGGGACTGGATGGAGCTTTATCATCTGGCAGAACAGTATTTTCATGAGCACGGAGACCTTCTGGTTCCCGGAGACTATGTCTGCTATGGGAAAAGGCTGGGCAGATGGATCGGCACGCAGCGCGCGGCGGGGAAAGGAAAGCGCGGCCAGTTGACGGAAAGCCAGATTCGCAGACTGGAAGCGATAGGAATGAGCTGGGACCCGGTGGAGGAGCGGTGGCAGGCTATGTACCAGCTTGCAAAAGAGTATTATGACGTTCATCAGATGCTGAATATTCCCAGCAATTACGTGACGGATACCGGAGTCCGCCTGGGACAGTGGATAGCCCGGCAGAGAAAATGCTATAAAAATTATCTGGCAGGAAAAGCAGGCGGCGGAGTAGGAACCATTACCCGGGAACGAATAGATTTGCTTAATAAACTGGATATGATCTGGGATGGGACAGGGAACACGGCAAAGACCTCATTTCCGGAAAAAGCGTTGTTTTTTTATCTGAGAAAATATTTTCCTGATATGGAAAAGCTGTCTCACCGCCGGGAGCCGGGTGTGGAACTGGATCTGTATATTCCCTCTGTCCGGACGGCGATAGAATATGATGGTCTGAAGTGGCACAGAGATAAGCTGGAACAGGACGAAGAAAAAGGAAGGATCTGCGAGCGCAGCGGAATCCGCCTAATCCGGCTGAGAGAGCCCGGCCTGCCGCGGATATCCCGGTGTGTGTTTGCGGTTGAACTAGAGGATTTCGGGGACAGGGCTTTTGAGGCAGCGATAGCAGAACTGTTTCACTACCTGAAGATATCGGAGTTCGATGTGGATATTGCGCGGGACCGCCGGGCGATTCTGGAGACGTACAGGAATTTTACTGCCAGAGCCTGGGATCGGGCTTATCAGGAGCTTTACGGCTATTACCGGGAACATGGCACGCTTTCTGTTCCTGCCGATCTGCTCAGCTCTGACGGGATTAACCTGGCCTGGTGGCTCTACACCCAGCGCGGCGCCTACCAGGATAATGAGCTGACTGCTCTGCAGATAAAAAAGCTTGAGTCTCTGGGAATCAGCTGGGCTCCATTTGAGGAGCGCTGGGAGTACATGTATGATCTGGCTGCGGCATACGTGCGGCAGCATGGGGATCTGATGATTCCGCATGACTATATAACGGATCAGCAGGAACGGCTGGGAGGCTGGCTGGCGCGCCAGAGGGAACTGTACCGCAGAAAGGAGCTGGAACCCCGGCGAATCAGACGGCTGGAACAACTGGGAATCCAGTGGGAACCAAAGAAAATGAGACAGAGAAGATATCTGGAGGCGGCAAGAGCATACCAGAAAGCGGAAGGCAGCCTGGAAGTACCGTTTAATTATATCACAAAAGACGGCCTGCGGCTGGGGGAGTGGCTGGCTGCTCAGAGGAAGCGCTATCGGGCAGGCAGACTGGACGGTCAGATGATACAGGAGCTGGAAGGGCTGGGAATTCGGTGGGAACCGTATTCCTCCCGGTGGGAAGAAATGTTTTTACTGGCACAGGCTTATTATGAAAAGCATGGAGATCTCTGCGTTCCGTATGATTATGTCACGGGAAAAGACGATGCGCTGGGGCGGTGGATAGTCTGTCAGCGCCGGAAGTCCCGCGGAACAGCTGCCGGGAAAAGGCTTACGGAAGAACAGAAGGAAAAGCTGGATGCTATTGGAATGGTGTGGGACCCTTATACAGAAAAATGGATGAAAAAGTACCGGGCAGCAGAGAAATTTTACCAGGCAGAGGGTCATTTGAAAGTCCCTGCAGATTTTATTACAGAGGATGGAACGAAGCTGGGAATGTGGCTGGCATCGCAGCGCCAGGCCATGCGGGGCAACCCGAATTATCTTATGAATCCGGAGAGAAAACGGCGGCTGGACGCCATCGGCATGGACTGGAGCCTTAAACGCACCAGCCCGAATGCCCGGCGCAGGGCCTAGGAACTAATCCCGGTCAATTTTGTCCTGAATTACCTGCCTGGGCCGCTCCATCAGCTGCTCAGGCTTGGAGATGCAGCTCTTGATATGCTTGAAGCCAAGAGCATAGATAAAGCCGTCGCAGATACGCTCATCCACAACGAATTTCATATTCAGGTACGTCCTGCGGCGGAGTACGCCGTTTCGGTCCAGCTCATGGACTGTCTCTTTGCTTCCAATGGCTCCGAAGACGGAGATAGTGCCGAATTCATAGATATGATGATAGACCGGCTGCATTCCGATAGAGCCCATATTTGTGATAAAGAAACTGGAGTGGAAGGGGCTTAAGTCTGTGATTTTCTTGGGAATCCAGCCATGGCGGTCCAGAAACTTCAAAAGACCGAATACCAGGGAAATCAACCAGTTGGGAATCAGACTTAAGGCCAGCTCCAGCTTGTCAAAATCATTTCTGTTTTCGTCCTCGGCAACCTTTTTGGTGCGGTCGATAGGATTGGCCAGGGCCTGTATCTCGTCAGACACTTCCTTCAGGGTAGCCTCCATTTCAAAATGCGGCATAATCGTGGTACGCTCGCTGTCCCGCTGCATACCCTTCATGACAACCATGGAGCCTTTCATCTCATTGCGGGCATAAATATTGCTTCTTGCGACAAAGCGATTCAGTTCAGGTACCTGGGAATAGGTGCGGACGATTGCTGCGAAAATAATATGATAAAGAGTCAGTCCGGGAATTTTTCCCTTGCGCATCTCATGCAGAAAATCCTGTGTATGTGTGATGTCGATTCGATCCTCAAACAGCACCCAGCTGTCAGCTTTGCTTTTCATAATAAAAGGAATCAGTTTTCCCATCGGGTCCAGATTCCTCACCAGAAAGCCATCATTTCGGTCGCCATGGCGGCGTCTTCTTCCTTCTAAAGGTTTCATTTTACTTGTACTCCCTCTTAAGTTTGGCCTTATTGTATACTATAAGGGAAAAGCTTGTCAACCGGAAACCGGGGATTTCCTCTTGTCCCCAGTATGTATCTGTGATATAGTGATTACGTCAGCGCACCCCAAATGCTGTGGGTCTGCGCAGAACGTACAGGGATTAAGGGAGGCAGTCTGAGGCATGGCTTTTTGGAAAAAAATAATGACGTTTGCGCTTGCGGGAATTCTGGCGGTTCAGCTTGGCGGCTGTGGAAGCGGAGAAGCGCAGGACGAAGAGATAGAAGAGATCAAAGTGGAAGTTGTGGGAGAGGAAGCAGCAAAAGAAGAGCCTGCGGAGGTCCTCTCGGATCTGGAGACGACGATTACCTGGTGGACTTATCCGATTTTTGTTCAGGAAGAGGGCCAGGAGGATGGAGCCTATGAGCAGCAGCTGATTAAGGAATTTAATAAGAAATATCCGAATATCACAGTGGAGCTTCGGATGCTGGATTATACAGAAGGGCCGTCTCAGGTACAGAGCGTGATTGAGTCTGAAAGTGGAGAGATGCCTAACGTACTGCTGGATGAGCCGGGAAGAATCAGCTCTTATGCAAAGAAAGGCGTTCTGGCGGATATCAGTGATATGTTTACGGAGGAAGTGGCCTCTGATATTGTAAGCGAAGGAATTTTAAGCGCCTGCAGAAACGGGGATGCTTATGTAATGTATCCGTTAAGCGGTTCTAATTATGTAATGGCTTTTAACCGCTATATGATCGAAGGTTCCGGGGCCATTGAGCTTATGAACCGGGAGGGCGCCTGCACCTGGACTACAGATGCTTTTGAGCAGGTGCTGGAACGGCTGAATGCTTCCGGTTTCAACAGCGGGATGCTTTACTGCTCAGGAATCGCGGGCGACTACGCCACCCGCTCTTTTATCACCAATCTTTATGACGGCAGCCTGATGAATGAAGATATGACGGCCTACACCATGAACAGCGAGGAGAACCGTCAGGCGCTGTCCAAGATCAAAGAGTGGATGGAGAAGGGCTGGATTCTGAATGGCTCCGCATTCTCCGGCGCGGACGCGGTGGCTTCCTTTGTCAGTGGGGAGAATTCCTACTGCCTGCTCTGGAGTCTGCCCCAGGCTCTCAGCAATGCGGAGGCTCTGGCGGAGAACGGAGTGGAGGTGGTTGTGATGCCCTATCCTTCTGCGGATGGCGTTCCGTCTCTGGAGTTTATGCTGAACGGGTTCTGCATTTTTGAAAACGGAGACGCGGACAAGCTGCAGGCCTCCCGCTATCTGGTGGATTTTCTCTGTAATGATGAGTCAGTTGCCGTGGAGAATGTAGTACGAAGCGGGGCGTTTCCGGTGCGGACCTCCATGGGAGACGTCTATGAGGGAAATGCGGATGCTCAGCTTTACGAAGCTCTGATGCCTTACAGCGGAACTTATTATAATAAAGTAGAAGGATTTGAGGAGATGCGCGTCTACTGGTATCAGATGGAGACGGAGATCCTGAATGAAGAATACAGTGTGGAAGACGCCACAGACAGTTTTGTAGAGTATGCAGATAAGACACTGGTAAAGGAAGAAAAGGAAGAATGACAGAAATCGGTATTTGCGGAGTGAAAATTCTGGACCCTGTAAGCGGGACAGAGAAGACGGCAGACATTCTTATAAGGGATGGTAAGGTAGCGGCAGTAGGCGAGGCGCTGGATACAGCTGGCTGTGAACGTATTCTGCAAGCTTCCGGGCTGACGATTGCGCCGGGGCTGGTGGATGTACATGTGCATTTCCGGGACCCGGGCCTTACCTATAAAGAAGATATTCTGACCGGCGCGGCAGCGGCAGCGGCAGGAGGTTTTACCACAGTGGTCTGCATGGCGAATACCAGACCGGTCAATGATAATCCGGAGACTCTTTCCTATGTGCTGGAAAAGGGAAAGCAGACAGGAATCCATGTGCTGGCCTGCGCGGCAGTGACGAAAGACATGCAGGGAAAAGAACTGACGGATATGGAGGAGCTTCGCTGTCTGGGAGCGGCAGGGTTTACGGATGACGGGAAACCGATTCTTGACAGAGAACTTTTGCGGAAAGCCCTCGAGGAGGCTGCCCGCCTGAACGTGCCGGTCAGCCTTCATGAGGAAGATCCTGCCCTTATTTCAGATAACGGGATCAATCGGGGCATGGTTTCGGAGAAACTGGGAATCGGAGGTTCTCCGGCGGAAGCAGAAATCTCCATGGTGGAGCGCGACTGCCGTCTGGCTGAGGAGACCGGGGCAAAGGTCAATATCCAGCATATCAGCACGGCAGGAGCAGTGGAAGCCGTGCGGCGCTCGAAGAAGAGAGGGTCCCGTGTGACGGCAGAGGCGGCGCCTCATCATTTTACGCTGAATGAAGAGGCTGTGCTGGAATACGGAACTCTGGCAAAGATGAATCCGCCTCTCCGCACAGAACAGGACAGGCTGGCGGTGATAGAAGGACTCCGTGACGGGACGATTGATATGATCGCTACAGATCATGCGCCCCACAGCCGGGAAGAAAAGGATCTGCCGCTGACCGAAGCGCCCAGCGGAATCATCGGCCTTGAGACGGCTCTTGCTCTGGGAATCACTCATCTGGTTCGACCGGGATATTTGAGCCTGATGCAGCTCATGGAGAAGATGAGCCTGAATCCCGCCCGTCTCTATGGGCTTCCCTGTGAAGGAATCCAGGTGGGAGCCCCTGCTGATTTTGTGATTTTCAATGAAAAAGAAGAATGGACAGTAGAAAGCTTCCGTTCCCGTTCCTCCAATTCCCCCTTTCTGGGAAAGAGGCTTTTCGGGCGGGTACATTATACGATCTGTCAGGGAAAAATAGTATACGAGGCATAGAGGTATTCCGGACCGCAAACCGTCTGCGCATGAAAAGGGCGCAAAAAACAGGGTGTAAAGTGATATCGGAATACAAAAGTGCAGAAGAGTGCAACAGTACAAGACAAAAGTACAGAAGAGTACAAAAGAGGATACGAAAAAATTCAGCCTGGAATTTTTCGTATCCTCGTAATATTTTAATATTTCGTTGACAGTTCAGCCTGAGCCGCAGAAAAGCTTATGACAGATTTTCTCTTGTGAAAAGATATTTTTTAAAACGGACAAACTCCCGTACTTCTTTCTGCTCTCTGGAGGGAAAGCTTTTATAATCCATAAGCATCTTTGCGTCGGCCCCATTCAGGCGGATCAGGCTGTCGTCCTGGGTAATGGCCGTATGTTCACGAATGACATCTTCCGTGGAATGAATGCCGGAAAAATCTCCAAAGAGAAGCTGGTCCACAGATATCTGGTAAAGCTCGGCGAGATAAAGGAGCGTAGGGATGTCAGGCAGTTTCTTCCCTCTTTCATAATTGGAATAGGTCTGACGGGCCACATGAATCTGGCTGCTGACATAATCTTGAGAATAACTGTATACATCACGCAGACTGTGCATGTTCACAGCCAGTTTTATTTCAGGCATCCCGCTTGCTCCTTCCGAAAATTAGTGGCATTATTATACCAGTTTCCGGTCTCTTATATACGCAATGGAAGAAAACGTAGCATGTTTGCTGAAATTTGTCGCTGTTCGATGACAAAAGAGCGGATTATAATTTTTTCTGGCTGAGCGTACTGTTGTGATACTCTGTAGACCAGGTGACCTCTTCTCCGAACCAGTCGGGCGGAAGAAAGGCATTGGCTTCTTCTTCGGAGGAAAATTCCACTTCAGCGAGAACCAGCCCCCGGAAAGGCGGTTCAAAAATGTCAAGTTCAATGGTGAGTCCCGATTCCAGCGGAATCAGATAGCGGCGTTTGCAGATAATATTGCCGTCTGCCTTAGCTTTCAGGTGGTTATAGCTTTCGGCGTTCAGAGGCAGGTTATATTCCTCACGGCTCATGAGCCCTCTGGACTTGTAGGTGAGGAGATATTCGTCATCGCTGCGGCGGACTCGCACAACAGGGTCGGTACAGAGATAAGCCTGTTCCAGCGTATGGTATGGGTAAGATTCCAGATTTTCGGGAAGAGTTGTAATCAAAAATTTGCGTTCGATTTCCATGACAGTCTCCTTTTCCGCTGCATAAAGCAGCACAAATTGCTGCTGGCTATCCTGACTGCAGCAATACAAACTTTTCTATGCTCATAGAGGGTAACATATCAGACTGGATAATTCAACGATAATTTGTTATAATGTTAAAAATAGACTGAAAAGAGGAGGAATCAATATGAAAAAAGTAAGCATTTTTTTGGCGGAAGGTTTTGAAGAGGTAGAAGCTTTGACGCTGGCGGACGTGCTGAGAAGAGCCGGCGCGGAAGTTACACTGGTGGCCGTGGGCGGAAAGCGCGAAGTGGCAGGAAGTCATGGAATTATCATTACAGCGGACTGCCTGTTTGAGGACATGGATTTCGCTGACATGGATCTTCTTCTGCTGCCCGGCGGAATGCCCGGGACACTCCATCTGAAAGAATGCAGCCCCCTTGTGGAACTCCTGAAAGAATTCTGCGGAAAAGGAAAGAAGGTTGCGGCCATCTGCGCGGCGCCCACTGTACTTGGAGAAGCAGGACTTCTGAAAGGCAGGAAAGCGACCTGCTATCCGGGATGCGAGGACGGCCTGAAGGGAGCAGAAGTTCTGACAGACCGTGTGGTGATTGACGGAAACATTACCACCAGCCGCGGAGTCGGCACAGCGATTCCTTTCGCGCTCTCTCTTACTGCGCAGCTCTTTGACCAGAATAAAGCGGACGAAATTCGTGAGTCGATCGTATATGGCCACGGCCCTGCGAAGAACTAAAAGACAAGGCGCGGCGGTTCCAGTCATTCCCAACATAAGGCGGGCCCTTCGTGTGCACAATAGGAGCATGGAGGTGATACAGATGACAGAACAGTCCAAGTCTAACCAGATGGCAGTTCCCGAAGCGAAAGCAGCTATGAACCGCTTCAAAGAGGAAGTTGCCAGCGAGCTGGGCGTGCCTTTAAAAGAAGGCTATAACGGCGACTTGACTTCTGCTCAGGCAGGTTCCATCGGCGGCGAAATGGTTAAGAAAATGATCATGAAGCAGGAACAGCAGATGAGCGGAAAGTAAGTATAAAAACAGGTAAAAAAACAAACTGAAATCGAACACAGAAAAGAGCGGCTCCCGGTATGAAGCAATTCACATACCGGGGGCTGTTTTTGTATGATAAAAGGCTAAAAATGCAAAAAGGAGGTTTTGAAAAAAAGATTGAGGTATACTCAGAAACTGTAGGATTAAGAAACATAATGAGCATGAGCATACTGCCGGCGGCCGCAGTGTGCGGCGCTTCATACGGTGATGTCAGAGGAAGCAGACAGGACAGAGAAAGAATAGATTGAAAAATGGATAATACAGAGAAACAAAAAAAGAATAACAAAAAGAGATGGTTCCGGGCGGGGAGTATACTGTGCGGAGTTATTTTTCTGGGAGCCCTTCTTTTTATTGGGGTTTATGTGGGCAGACAAAGGCAGGCAGAAAGAGAATATGAGGCCATGCGGGAGGCCCAGAGAATGGCTGAGGCTGAAGCAGCTGAGGAGCAGGCCGAAGCGGAACGAAGAAGGCGGGAACAGGAGGAGGCAGAGGCCCGGGAAGCGGCAGAAAAGAAATCAGACGCTCCTCATCTGGAGAATACGGTAGATTTTGAGGCGCTGCAGGAAGAGAACAGCGATATCTATGCCTGGATTCAGATTCCGGGGACGCTGGTGGATTATCCGATCCTTCAGCATCCCACGGATGACAGTTATTATTTGAATCATACTCCGGAAGGCGTATCAGGACTCCCTGGAAGTATCTATACGGAGTCTGTGCACCCAAAGGATTTTTCGGCTCCGCTGACTGTGATTTACGGACACAATATGAGAAATGATACCATGTTTGGCAGTCTTCATGATTATGAAGATCCGGACAAGCTGGAAGAATCCCCGTATGTCTATATTTATCTGCCGGACAGGACACTTGTATATCAGATTTTTGCGGCCGTCCGCTTTTCAGATGCTTATCTGCCGGCATACTGTGATTACGAAGAGGAAGAAGATTTTCTGTCTTTTACGGAGGAACTTTGTTCCTCTGAGGGAAATGTAAATGAGGAAGTAGAAGTACCCTATGGCAGCAGGCTGATAGTCATGTCCACCTGTATAGGCAGCGCTCCTTCCAACAGATTTCTTGTGGTGGCGGTGCAGATCGATGACTATGAACGGTAAAAGAAAGAAATGGAAACGGGCAGCGGCTTTGATTTTGGGTGTTCTGATTCTTCTGGCGGCATCCGTGTTACTGACAGCCTCCGGAATGATTCAGAAGGGCCGGCGTTCTCTGGAAGAGCCGGGCGCTTATCTGGAGGAAGCAGTGCAGCCCTTTCCGGACGGGGCGCAGATAAGCCTTGATGGAGAACAGTATGAATACCGGGACGGGCTGATTAATATTCTCTGCCTGGGAATCGATGGAAGGGGAAAGGCAGAAGAAAATACAGAAGTTGGTTTTGGCCCCAGGGCAGACTGTATCGTTCTGGCAGTGGTGGATACAAAAGCGAACACACTTACGCTTCTTAACATTTCCAGAGATACTGTGACTCCTATCCGCTGGTTTGACAGCAGAGGAAAGGAGATAGGACTGTATGACTATCAGCTGGGCCTGCAGTATACGATGGGAGACGGACTTGGGACAAGCTGCGAGATGATGGAAGAAGCCGTATCCCGGATGCTGGGGGGAATTCCCATACATGGATACTGTGCAGTTTACTGGGGAGCCGTATCGGCGCTTCAGGAGGTGACCGGTCCTGTGACCGTGACCATTCCGGAGGAGCTCCGCGAACTGGACCTGTATCATTTTCTGGAAGGCGGGGAAGTGGAGCTTACGCCTGAGCAGGCGCAGATTTTTGTGCAGGGGCGTGACATTGGGCAGACCGGAAGCAATGAGACCCGGATGCTCCGCCAGCAGGAGTACATGCAGGCCATGTATCAGAAGATTAAGGAAAAGCTGAAAAGGAATCCGTTTTATATCTTTTCTATGGAAAAAGCAGTGGAAGAATATCTCGTTACCGATCTGGAAAAGGAAGAAATCCTGGCGCTGGCCTGGCAGGCAGCCGGGACTTCGGGAGAAGAGCTGTCGATGATCACAGTGCCGGGTGAAACGGTAGACACCATGTTTCAGGACGAGTTCCATGTGGATCAGGAGGGGCTTTCTGAAATACTGGAGGAACTGTTTTATGAAAAAAAGTGATTGGGAAAATCACAGACGAGGGAGATATTGAGGCAGAAGCCTTGATATAAAAATTTATTTCATCATGCGAGGAGGAAAAGCAAAATGAAAAAGATGAAACTTTTGGCATTATCCGCAGTACTCTGCCTGGCGCTGGGCGCGACGGCACAGGCAGCCGGAAGCAGCTCCGGCGTAGTGCAGGTATCTCAGGAACCGGTGAAGGCGTCAGTGACGGACAAAACAACGGGTGAGTCTCTGGGCGAGACCGATGTAGTTCCGGCTATTGCTTCCGGCAGTACAGAGGTAAGCGCTGAAGAAGCAAAGAGCGCTCTTGGAATCAGCAGCGATGATTATGATTCCTATGTGCTGGATGTGACTCTGCAGACGCTGGATGAAAAAACAGTGGATTTGAGTAGCGGCAGCATTGATGTTACTTTCAAGATACCAAGTGTAACTCCCAGCTCCAAGGTGGCAGTGCTTCACTGGGCAGACGGAAGCAACACTCCGGAGTCTCTGCCGGCGAATGCAGGCGATGGAACTGTGACAGCTACCTTTACTTCTTTCTCTCCGGTTCAGATTCTTGTGGCAAATGAGTCGTCTTCCGGTGATTCCGGTTCTGGAAGCTCCGGTTCAGGAAGTTCCGGAAGCTCCAGCTCCGGAAGCTCCAGCTCCGGAAGCTCCAGCTCAGGAAGCTCCAGTTCCGGAAGCAGCACGGCTCCGGCAGCGGTATCCCCGAAGACAGCGGAAGGCTCTGAGCTCTATGTGGCGGCGGCAGTGGCAGTCCTCGCTCTGGCCGGAACCGTAGTTTTCACAAAAAAGGCACGTTCCTAAGCAGAGAAAACAGATAAAGAAAAAAGGCGTCAGCCGGTACGTTCCGGCAGGCGCTTTTTTCTTTGATACAAAACTCATAACATAAAATTTACATGTACTTTACCGGCTCATGATAGATAGAAAACAGAAACAGGTGTTAGACTGAAAACAAAAATCTGGAGGATACAGGGAGAGTTGCAGATGAAAACAGGAAAATACGCAGTTTTAGCTATCATCATTTTTCTGGCCGTTCTGGGGTTCTCGGCCTGTCTGGGGATTGGCGGCGGCCAGACAGCCGGGACCGGTCAGGAGGCAGATACGGTGATAGGGAACGGAAGGCAGAGCCTGAGAATTCTGTCCGGTTCGGAGAATCAGGAGCTGGAACCGATTCTTGAGGATTTTTCCAGGGAAAGCGGAATCCGGGTTGAGATGACCTATCAGGGTTCTCTGGATATTATGCGGGCGCTGGAACAGGATGAGATAGCGTATGACGCAGTCTGGCCGGCCAGCAGTCTCTGGCTGAATGTGGGGGATACTGGGCACAGAGTAAAGCATGGAGAGTCTATTTCCATATCGCCGGTGGTGTTTGGAATCCGCCAGAGTCTGGCGGAGGAGCTGGGCTTTGTGGGCCGGGAGGTCTCGGTGCGTGACATCCTGGACGCCATCACGGCCGGGAAGCTGAAGTTCTGCATGACCAGCGCCACCCAGTCCAATTCGGGAGCCAGCGCCTATATCGGCTTTCTCTATGCGCTCCTGGGGAATCCGGATATGATTACGGAAGAGGATCTGGAAAATGAACAGCTGCAGTCGGATATTCAGGCGCTGCTTTCCGGCGTGGACCGTTCTTCCGGAAGCTCGGACTGGCTGAAGGATATGTTCCTGGAAGGCGGTTATGACGCCATGGTGAACTATGAATGTCTGATTATCCAGGCCAATGAGGAACTGGAGAGCCGCGGAGAGGAGACGCTGTATGTGGTCTATCCGTACGACGGCCTTACGCTGGCGGATTCGCCTCTCGGCTATGTGGACAACGGGGATGATGACAAGGAGACGGCATTTCTGGAGCTTCAGGAATACCTGCTTTCGGAGAATGTGCAGAACGAGATCCAGAGGACCGGACGGCGCACCGGATATACAGGTATTTCGGATGAAAACAGGGACGTCTTCCGGACGGACTGGGGAGTGCAGCCGGACCGGGTACTCTCCACCATGAGGATGCCTTCCACAGACGTGCTTTTCCAGGCTCTGAACCTGTATCAGACAGATTTTAAAAAGCCTTCTCTGAGCATTTACTGCCTGGATTACTCGGGCAGCATGTCCGGAAAGGGAAATGAGCAGCTGGTGGCGGCCATGGAGCAGCTGCTGATTCAGGAGAATGCGGAAAAGAACTTTCTGCAGGCCTCAAAGGACGAAGTCAATGTGCTGATTTTCTTTGACGATCAGGTGCTGGCAGAGTATACGGCTGTGGGCTCCGGAGCGGAGCTGGAAGCCCTGTATGATAGAGTGGAGAGCCAGGACACCGGTTCCGGGACAGATATGTATGTGGCAGCGGAAGAAGCGCTGAAGGTGCTTTCCCACTACGATCTGTCTCAGTATACGCCGGCGGTGATCCTGATGACGGACGGTATGTCCGGAGGCTCCTTTGACGCGTTTATGGAACAGTATCAGGAGCTTGGAGAAGACGTACCGGTTTTTTCCATCATGTTTGGAGACGCGGATTCGGAACAGCTGGAGGAACTGGCAGAGGCTACGAATGCCCGCGTATTTGATGGCAGAGAAGATCTGATAGACGCGTTCAGAAAGGTGAAGGGATATAACTAATGAAGGAAATGGTAACAGCCCTGATTTCCGCTTTGATTTCCTGCGCCGTGTTTCTGCTTCTGTTTCTGGCAGCTGGCTGGAATCTGGCTGCGGCCGCTCTGCTCTGTATTCTGCTGTATTTTGGTCTGGGGCTTATTCTGAAGCCCAGAAAGAAAATCGGCGGAATCGATGTGGAGAAAATACAGGGTGGAGAGGAGCTTCAGAAGCTCCTTGAGGAGGCGCGGAAGGATCTGAAGCAGATCAGCAGGGCGGCCCGGGAAATTACAAACATAAAAGCGAAAGAGGATGCGGAAGCTCTGGAGGCGGGCGGACGCCGGATTCTGTCTTATCTGGAAGAAAATCCTGAAAAAATCAGCATGGCGCGCCGTTTCTTTACTTATTATCTGGATACGGCGGCCGGTCTGCTGGAGCGCTATACCCAGCTGCAGGAGACAGGGCTGCGCACGCCGGAGGTTACGGAGGCCCTCCGGAAGACTGCCGGGACTTTCCCGGTGCTGAATGAGGTTTTTGAAAAGCAGTTTACCAGATTGATGGAAGGTGAACTCATGGATGTGGAGGCAGAGATCAGCCTTCTGGAAAATACATTGAAAATGGAGGGCGGACAGTGAAAGCAAAGCTTGCGGGACTTGGAATTCTGCTCCTGGTAATCCTGCTGGCCGCGGTCTATACCATGCTTGGCAGGAGCCGGACGGCGGCAGAGATTTCCGGTTATGTGGGGGGAGAGAAAATCGGTCTTCTGGAGGACGAAGAGGTCCAGGATCTGATTCAGAGAAAATATCATCTGAAAATCGACTACTCCAGAGCCGGGTCCATAGAAATGGTGACAGCGGATCATACGGGAATGGATTTTCTGTTTCCGTCCAGCCAGACGGCGCTTGAGCTCTACGAGACGCAGTTTGGAAATCCGGTAAAAAGCGAGATTGTGCTGAATACGCCGATTGTACTTTACGCGAGAGCGCCTGTAGCGGAGACTCTTCTGAGGGAAGGAACCGCCTGGGAGGAAAACGGGGTCTGCTATGTGGATATGGAAAAGCTGGCCGGCTGCATCGAAAACGGAACTGCCTGGTCTGAGATCGGCCTGCCGGAGCTGTATGGAAATGTCACAGTATCCACCACCGATCCCACAAAATCAAATTCCGGAAATATGTTTGCGGGGCTTCTGGCCAATACGCTCTGCGGCGGGACTGCGGATGAGACGACGGTGGAAGCGGTTCTTCCGAGACTGCAGACGATTTTCCGGAACCTGGGATATATGGAAAGCTCATCCTCCGATCTTTTTGAGCAGTTTCTGAAGACAGGTATCGGGGCAAAGCCGATGATAGCAGGATATGAAAACCAGATTCTTGAGTTTGCGGTGGAAAATCCGGAAACCTGGGAGCAGGTAAAAGAGGATATCCGGATCATGTATCCGAGTCCTACGGTCTGGTCTTCCCATGTCTTTATCGCTCTGGATGAGCAGGGTGCCGCAGGCATAGACGCGCTGATGGATGAAGAGGTTCAGAAGATGGCGTGGGACCGCCACGGCTTCCGCACAGGAATCAACGGCTCTGCTTCCGGTACAGAGCAGTTCGGTGTGGACGGGGTGGCGGATGAAGTGACCCGTGTGATGAATATGCCGGACGCGGATACCATGGAGCGTATCATAGAAGCGCTTCAGTAAATGGGAAAAGCAGCGGAAAGAACCACAAATCTATAATGATAGCAGGAGAATAAAGAATGGCAGAACAGATTAGTCTTGAGGCTCTGGCCCAGAGAAAGAGTATGCAGGCCGCGCCGGCGGCACAGCCGGGGAGCGCGGCTCAGATAGAGACGAAGATAGAGGCACAGATAGAGATGCTGACGCCGGAGCAGAAGAAACGGGTCAGCGAAATCCGGGACAGCATTGACCTGATGGATTCCCAGGCGGCGGTCCAGTATGGAGCAGGCGCCCAGAGAAATATCTCCGGGTTCGCAGACAATATTCTGACGCAGATCCGCAGTAAGGACAGCGGTTATGTGGGTGATATGATGTCGGAGCTGATGCTGAAGGTAAAGGACGTGGGAGTCGATAAGCTGGGAGAAAAAAGCCTGCTGGACAGAATTCCCGGTTTCAAGGACGTATCCAGGAGCCTGAAAAAGTTTATGCAGCGCTATGAGACGCTGGAAGTTCAGATTGACCGCATAGAAGGCGAGCTGGATAAGGCGCGGATGGAGCTTTTGAAAGATATCGGCATGTTTGACAGCCTTTACGAAAAGAATCTGGAATATTTCCGGGAACTGCAGGTCTACATTGTGGCGGGAGAAGAGAAGATACAGGAGATCCGCACGGAGACGCTGCCGTCTCTGCGGGAGCAGGCCAGGGAAAAGGGCGATCCCATGAGCGCCCAGCTGGTGACGGATTTTGAAGACACGGTGAACCGCTTCGAGAAAAAGGTTCATGATCTGAAGCTGAGCAAGACCATCGCAATCCAGACGGCGCCGCAGATCCGGCTGATTCAGAATAATGACAAACTGCTGGTGGAGAAGATTCAGACAGCGGTTCTGAATACCATTCCTCTCTGGAAGAGCCAGATTGTGATTGCGCTGGGCTTAAGCCGCCAGCAGAGCGCGCTGAAAATGCAGAGAGAGGTATCGGATACCACCAATGCTCTTTTGAAGAAAAACGCAGAGCTTCTGAAGCAGAATACCATCGATGTGGCGAAAGAGTCGGAACGGGGGATTGTGGACATCGAGACTCTGAAAAAGGTAAATGCGGATCTGATTGAAACCATTGAAGAGACAATCAAGATTCAGCAGGAAGGGCATACAGCCAGACAGAGCGCGGAAACAGAGCTTGCCGGAATCGAGAATCAGCTGAAGGCTGTGCTCCTGGAGGCGCGGGACAGAAAACAGGGGTAGGAAAGACCCGGCGGCGTTGCCGCCGGGGAAAAAGCCGGGAGCCGGCGGAGGGCTCCTGGCATATTTTTTATGCAGGTACTTGATTTTTACAGAAGGCCCATGCTATACTATTACAATGACTGTAAGTATGTGCTGAAAACTGTATCCGCAGCCGGAACAGCAGCGCACTTTCTATATGATATTCTGTGCAGTCCTAAAGAGGTATACAATTTAAGGAGGAAAATAGAAGATGAGTTTACAGGTGGAAAAATTAGAGAAGAACATGGCAAAGCTTACCATTGAGGTGTCCCCCGAGGAACTGGAGGGCGCTCTCCAGAGAGCTTACCTGAAGAATAGAAAGCAGATTTCCATTCCGGGCTTCCGTAAGGGCAAGGTACCGCGCCAGATGATCGAGAAAATGTATGGTCCCCAGTTCTTTTATGAGGACGCTGTAAATGAGCTGATCCCCAGCGCCTATGAGAAGGCTGTGGATGAGTGCGAGCTGGAGCTGGTATCCCGTCCGGAGATCAGCGTGGAGCAGATCGAGAAGGGCAAGCCCTTCATTTTTACAGCAGAGGTGGCAGTGAAGCCGGAAGTGACTCTTGGAGAGTACAAGGGCATCGAGGTAGAGAAGGCGGATACCGCAGCCACAGACGAGGAAGTAAACGCAGAGATTGATAAAGAGCGCGAGAACAATTCCAGAGCGATCACAGTAGAGGATCGTCCGGTACAGGATGGGGATATGACTGTGATTGATTTCGAGGGCTTTGTGGACGGAACGCCTTTTGAGGGAGGAAAGGGGACGGATTATCCGCTGACCATTGGTTCCGGCGCGTTCATTCCGGGCTTCGAGGAGCAGCTTGTGGGCGCTGAGATTGGCAAGGAAGTGGAAGTAAACGTAACCTTCCCGGAGGATTACCATGCAAAGGACCTGGCAGGAAAGCCGGCCGTATTCAAGTGCACGGTAAAGGAGATCAAGGTAAAAGAGCTGCCGGAGCTGGATGATGATTTCGCTCAGGACGTATCCGAGTTTGACACGCTGGAGGAATATAAGGCAGACGTGCGCAAAAAACTGGAGGAGAAGAAGGCAGCTTCCGCAAAGGCAAAGAAGGAAGACGAGGTCATCGAGAAGATCATCGAGGGCGCTCAGATGGAGATTCCGGATGCCATGCTGAAGACTCAGGCTGAGCAGATGGTGGATGAGTTCGCGCAGAGACTGCAGATGCAGGGACTTTCCATGGATCAGTACATGCAGTTCACAGGTTCTACGGTAGACGCTCTGGTAGAGCAGTCCAAGCCCCAGGCCCTGAAGAGAATTCAGAGCCGTCTCGTACTGGAGGCAGTGGCTGCCGCTGAGAATCTGGAAGCTACCGATGAGGAGCTGGAAGCAGAGTACGCGCGTATGGCAGAGCAGTACAAGATGGAAGTGGATAAACTCAAAGAGCTGTTCAGCGATGCGGATAAGAAGAATATCAAAGAGGATCTGGCAATTCAGAAAGCCGTTGATCTGGTAACGGAAGCGGCTGTGGAGAAATAAGGATTCTGCGTAAAAGTGCGGAAATAATTCAGAAATCCTGACAGAACCTGACAGAAAGGAAATGATAAGCATGATGAATATGAGTTTGGTACCTTACGTCATTGAGCAGACCAGCCGGGGAGAGCGTTCCTATGATATCTATTCCCGCCTGCTTAAGGACAGGATTATCTTTCTGGGGGAGGAAGTGACGGATGTATCCGCAAGCCTGGTAGTGTCTCAGCTGCTGTTTCTGGAGTCTGAGGACCCGGGAAAGGATATCAGCCTGTATATTAACAGTCCGGGCGGTTCCGTGACCGCGGGTATGGCGATTTACGATACGATGCAGTATATCAAGTGTGATGTGTCCACCATCTGTATGGGCATGGCTGCCAGCATGGGAGCCTTCCTGCTGGCAGGAGGAGCAAAGGGAAAGCGCATGGCGCTCCCCAATGCCGAAATTATGATTCATCAGCCTTCCGGCGGAGCCCAGGGCCAGGCCACAGACATCAAGATTGTGGCGGATCATATTCTGAAGACCAAGAAAAAGCTGAACGAGATTCTGGCGGCCAATACAGGACAGCCGCTGGAGGTCATTGCGGCTGACACCGAGCGCGATAATTATATGAGCGCGGAGGAAGCGGTTGCCTATGGACTGATCGACAGCATTGTGACAAAGAGAGCATAAAAGGAAGATTATAAATGGCCAGGATTAGTGATGATAAGATAAGGTGTTCCTTCTGCGGAAAGACAGGGGATCAGGTCCGGAAAATGATTTCCGGGCCCAGCGGGACCTACATCTGTGATGAGTGCGTGGAGCTGTGCGCAGAGCTGATCGAAGAAGAATTCGAACAGGACGAGATAGAACGGGGACCGGAAGAGATCAACCTGTTAAAACCCAAGGAGATCAAGGCCTTCCTGGATGATTATGTGATCGGGCAGGATGAGGCAAAGAAAGTGCTTTCCGTAGCGGTGTACAACCACTATAAGCGGATTCTTGCCATGGAAGACAAGAAGAATTCCGATGTGGAGCTGCAGAAGAGCAACATTCTGATGCTCGGGCCTACCGGTTCCGGAAAGACGCTGCTGGCGCAGACGCTGGCGCGGCTTCTGAATGTGCCCTTTGCCATTGCGGACGCCACCTCTCTGACAGAGGCCGGCTATGTGGGCGAGGACGTGGAAAATATTCTGCTGAAAATCATTCAGGCAGCCGATTATGATATCGAGCGCGCCCAGCACGGCATTATCTATATCGATGAGATTGACAAGATTACAAGAAAGTCTGAGAATCCGTCCATTACCAGAGACGTATCCGGCGAGGGCGTGCAGCAGGCTCTTCTGAAGATTCTGGAGGGAACCATTGCTTCCGTGCCGCCCCAGGGCGGAAGAAAGCATCCCCATCAGGAGCTGATTCAGATCGATACCACCAATATCCTCTTTATCTGCGGAGGAGCCTTCGAGGGTCTTGAGAAGATCATAGAGCGCCGTATGGATCAGAGAACCATCGGTTTTGGCGCTGAGCTTGGAAAGCCCAATGAAGAGGACAATGTGGGCCAGTTGCTTCGGAAGCTCCTTCCGGAGGATCTGGTTAAATTCGGAATGATTCCGGAGTTCGTGGGACGTGTGCCTGTGACAGTGGCGCTGGACGCCCTGACTAAGGAGGACATGGTACGGATTCTGGTGGAGCCGAAGAACTCCATTGTAAAGCAGTACAAAAAAATGTTCGAGCTGGATGGCGTGAAGCTTTCCTTTGAGAGGGAGGCCATCGAAGCCATCGCAGAGCAGACGGTAAAGCGTAAGACGGGAGCGAGAGGCCTGCGTGCCATTATGGAAGGCATTATGCTGGATACCATGTATGAGATTCCGTCAGATGAGAGCATTACCAATTGTATGATAACAAAAGAAGTCGTGGAAGGAACGGGCAAGCCTGTGACGACGAGCAATGAGGTGAGATTCCGGGCGTAACCCGGAATCTCATTGTATATACGGCATAAGAAGAAAACAGGAGGAACGTCAGTTGAATGACCTGATTGAGACTTTACCCGTAGTGGCGCTGCGGGGAATGACCATTCTTCCGGGTATGGTAATACATTTTGATGTAAGCAGAGAACGTTCGGTAAAGGCCATTGAGCAGGCCATGCTGAAAGAACAGAGGATCTTTCTGGTAACTCAGAAGGATGTTCAGGTAGAGCAGCCGGGGCCGGAGGATCTGTACCGTATCGGCACCATCGCGTCTGTGAAGCAGGTAATCAAGCTGCCTCACAATGTAATCCGGGTGCTGGCAGAAGGACTGGAGAAAGCAGAGCTGTCTCATTTTTCCCAGGACGGAGAGTTTCTGGAGGCAGAGGTAATCCGTTTTGAGAGTGAGGACGCGCTGGAGAATCTGGACCCTGCTTACGGAGAGGCTATGGTTCGGAATCTTTCCGAGACATTTCACCTGTACTGCAGGGAAAGCGGAAAGGTAGGGAAGGAGCTGGAACGCCAGATTACGGAGACGGCGGATCTGGAGAAGCTGATGAAGGAGATCATGATCAACCTTCCCCTTTATTACGAGGATAAGCAGAAGCTTCTGGAGACAGTGACTCTGTCGGACCGCTATGAGCTTCTCTGCGCACAGATGAATAAGGAGATAGAAGTTCTGCGCTTTAAACGGGAACTTCAGGAAAAAGTGAAGGCCCGGGTGGACAAGAACCAGAGAGAGTATCTGCTGCGGGAGCAGCTGAAAGTGATCCGGGAAGAGCTGGGAGAAGATACGGCGGGCTCCGATGCCGATCATTTCCGGGAAGAGCTGACAAAGCTGAAAGCATCCAGAGAGGTTAAGGAAAAGATTGAAAAGGAAATTACGCGTTTTCAGAATATAGGGAACAATTCCTCTGAAAGCGCAGTAATCCGGGGATATATTGAGACCCTGCTGGAGCTTCCCTGGGATAAGGCATCGAGAGACAGCACAGACCTGAAGCGGGCAGAGCAGATTCTGAATGAAGATCACTATGGAATGGAAAAGGTGAAGCAGCGGGTGCTGGAATTTCTCGCCGTGCGGATTCTGACCAAGAAGGGACGCAGCCCGATTATCTGTCTGGTGGGACCGCCCGGAACCGGAAAGACATCCATTGCCCGCTCCATTGCCAGAGCTCTGAATAAGAAATACGTACGCATTTCCCTGGGCGGCGTCCGGGATGAGGCGGAGATTCGGGGACACAGAAGGACCTATGTGGGCGCCATGCCCGGCCGCATCGCGGCCGGTATGCGGCAGGCCGGCGTGAAAAATCCGCTGATGCTGCTGGATGAGATCGACAAGGTCAGCAGCGATTACAAGGGAGATACGGCCTCCGCTCTTCTGGAGGTACTGGATTCCGAGCAGAACAACCGTTTCCATGACCATTATGTGGAGATTCCGCTGGATCTGTCGGAGGTGCTCTTTATCGCCACGGCCAACGATGTGCATACGATTCCGCGGCCGCTTCTGGACCGCATGGAGTTGATTGAGGTCAGCAGCTATACGGAAAACGAAAAGGTGCATATTGCCAGAGAGCATCTGATTGCCAAGCAGATGGAAAAGAACGGCCTGAAGGAGGGGCAGCTCTCCATCAGCGCCAAAGCTCTGGAGCAGCTTATACACGGTTATACGAGAGAGGCCGGAGTGCGTCAGCTGGAGCGGAAACTGGGAGAGGTCTGTCGGAAAGCGGCCAGAGAGATTCTCGAGAACGACAGAAAATCTGTAAAGCTTACAGAGAATAATCTGGAGAAATATCTGGGCAAAGTTCGTTATATCTATGACATGGCAAATGAAACGGATGAGGTAGGAATCGTCCGCGGTCTGGCATGGACCAGCGTGGGAGGCGATACGCTTCAGATCGAGGTCAATATCATGCCCGGACGGGGAGAAATCTCTCTGACCGGCCAGCTGGGCGATGTGATGAAGGAATCGGCCCGGACAGGCTTAAGCTATATCCGTTCCGTCAGTGAAAATTATGGAATCGGAAAGAAGTTCTTCCGGGAGCATGATATACATATCCATATACCAGAGGGGGCTGTCCCCAAGGACGGGCCTTCGGCAGGCATTACGATGGCCACAGCCATGCTGTCGGCCATTACGGGAATCCCGGTCTACGCGTCGGTAGCCATGACAGGGGAGATCACCCTGCGGGGACGCGTGCTTCCCATCGGCGGACTGAAGGAGAAGATTCTGGCCGCAAAGAGCGCCGGTATCAAGACGGTCATTGTGCCTGCCCGGAATAAAAGAGATGTGGAAGACATTTCACCGGAGATCAAAAAGGGTCTGCGCATTGTATATGCGGAGCAGATGAAGGATGTATTAGAGGTAGCCTTTCATGAAAATTAAAAACGTAAGTCTGGAGACGGTCTGCGGCATCACCAGCCGTCTTCCGGAAAATAGTCTGCCGGAGATCGCTTTTGCGGGAAAATCCAACGTGGGGAAATCGTCTCTTATCAATGCGCTGATGAACCGCAAGGCCCTGGCGAGAACCTCGGCCCAGCCGGGGAAAACCCAGACCATCAATTTCTACAACATCAATGACGCCATGTATCTGGTGGATCTGCCCGGCTACGGCTACGCGAAGGTAGCCCAGGAGATACGGGAAAAATGGGGAAAGCTCATCGAGCGTTATCTCCATGGCTCAAAGCAGCTGCGCGCTGTCTTTCTTCTGATTGATATCCGCCACGAGCCGTCTGAGAATGACCGCCGGATGTACGAGTGGATTGTCTATAATGGATACGATCCGATTATCATTGCCACCAAGCTTGACAAGATCAAGCGCAGCCAGACAGAGAAACAGCTGAAAATTCTGCGGACAGGTCTTGGCGTAAAGCCCGGAACAAAGATGCTTCCTTTTTCGGCTCTCACCAAGCAGGGAAGGGACGAGATCTGGGCCGTGATGGACGAAATACTGGAAGAGAATTAAGTCAAATAAGACGCCGGCAGGCGGAAAAGAGGGATTCCGGCTCCCGGCAGCTGACGGGGTGACAATATGAACAGCAGCTATATGAAAAGTTTTGTGAACATTTTACTGTCTTTGGCGGCACTGCTTCTGGTCTGTCTTCTTCTTCCGAGACTCCTGGTGTTTTTCATGCCTCTGGTCATAGGATGGATCATTGCCATGATCGCGAATCCGCTGGTCCGTTTTATGGAAAAGCGGATGAAAATTGTCCGGAAGCACAGTTCCATGCTGATTATTATTGGAGCTGTAGCACTGGTGGCAGTGGGCGGATATTTTGCGGTATCCAGAATTATACGGGAAATTTACGGGTTTATCGGGACGCTGCCGGAACTGTACAATGCTCTGCTTCAGGATCTGGCGGAGACGGAAGATAACCTGCAGGGAATCGCGTCGCGTTTCCCGCCGAACCTGACAGAAAGCCTGTCGGGATTGATTGACTCTCTTACGAATTCCCTCGGTGATGTGGTCAGTACCATAGGAACTCCTACGGTGGCAGCGGCCGGCAGTATCGCCAGAAATATTCCAAACGTTCTGGTAAATGTGATTTTCGCGGTGCTTTCCGCCTATTTTTTCATTGCGGAACGGGAAAAGATTCTGCAGTGGGTCCGGGAGCATACGCCGGCGTCTCTCCGTGAAAAATGGATTTTTATTACCGGAAACTTTAAAAAAGCGGTGGGCGGATATTTTAAGGCTCAGTTTAAAATCATGGGTGTGGTGGCGCTGATTCTGTTGATCGGTTTCTGGATTCTGGGGATTAATTATGCGGTGCTGTTTGCGGTACTGATTGCGATTTTGGATTTTCTGCCTTTCTTTGGGACAGGGACGGCGCTGATTCCCTGGGCGGTGCTGAAGATTCTCAGCGCTGATTACCAGTTCGCGGTGGGGCTTATTATTATTTATCTGGTAAGCCAGCTGGTGCGCCAGCTGATTCAGCCGAAGATTGTGGGAGATACCATAGGCCTGAATCCTCTTGTGACACTGTTCTGCATGTTTATCGGTTATAAAGTGGGCGGAATTCTGGCTATGATTATCGCCGTTCCTATCGGTATGATTCTGATCAGCCTGTATGAATCCGGTGCCTTTGACGATCTGATAGCGGATGTGAAAAATTTGGCGGAGGGGCTGAACAATTACCGGAAAGATAAATAGAAGAAACGGAATAGTTCCTGTCAAAGGTGAACTGGCAGCGTTTCATTCAGAAATAAACAGAAATAAAACAGAAACAAAAAATGAGCCGTGCGGCAGAAGAGGGATATCCAGGAGCTTTGTTTTCAAAGCCTGTCTTTTCTGCCGCACGGCTTTTCTGCTTTTATGGCTGCAGGGACGCAGAGCGGGTTTATTCCCGCAGGTAGTGAGCCAGGCGGACGGCGGCCAGGCAGCCTTCTTGATTTTGTGCCTGCGCGCCTATTTGGCGAACGCCGCGAGGATAAGCGCCCTGTGGGCGCAAATACCCTGCCCCCTGGGGTACTGCCAGTTTGCTATCCGCTGCATGCGGCGGGGATTCGATGGTAGAACAGATTACTTACTTCCCGGCACACAGACGTTACAGCAGCTCTTTCATAATGGAAGCATAGAGGCTCTGGCTTTTATCTCTCCAGTGGCTGCAGATGGCTTCGGCCTGCTCCTTTACGGGAACGGTCAGTGTCAGGTCGATCAGCACGGAATCCTTTTCCAGAACACGGCAGCGGGCCGCGAACTCACCGGAATCTGTCTTATAGTAATCGGCCGGTGTGGAAATCTCATTGCGCAGCTCATAGCTGTGTTCCTGGAGAAAGGAATCGATTTCCTCACGGATGGCGGGAGAGATTTTCTGTATAAAGTAGGAGAGAGTCTTCCGGCCTTCCTCTGTGATCCGGTAAAGGGAGGTATTCCGGACAGTTTTTACCCTGAGGAAACCGGTCTCGCTCAGTTCGGACAGAGCTGTCTGAACCGTGAAATAGTCGGTATACTCTTTTTCCAGAATAAATTCGGAAAGCTGGGCGTTACTCATGGGAAAGTTTACTTTATCCAGCAGATAAAGAATAATCAGCTTGTACAGAGTAAAGGTATCTGCCATAACTGGTCTCCTTTCATGATAAGAGGCTTTAAGAGGCGCATGTCCTGCTTTTGGCCGGAAAAAGCGGCGCAGCAGAATTCAGGGAGAATAAAGGCGTCCCTGGAAGGTATTTCTTCTTTTCAGCTCTTTCTGAATGGTGTTCAGGACCTGGCGTTTGGCCTGGCTCCATTCCGGCGCAATGAGAAGGTCCTTTGGACCGTCGCCGGTGAGCCGGTGTATCACCAGATCCGGCCTGCAGACTTCCAGGCAGCGGATCACCAGGTCCACATATTCGTTCATAGTCAGAATGTGAAAACCTGTATGCTGGTAATAATCGGCCAGATCGGTATGCTTTAATATATGCAGAAGCTGAAGCTTTATGCCTGCAGCCGGCGTACTGTTCACGTAGCGCATGGTGTCCAGCATCATATCCGCTGTCTCGCCGGGAAGGCCGAGAATGGTATGGACGATGATTTCGATCCCTCTGGCTTCCAGCTCCTTTACAGCCCGGTCAAAGACCGGCAGGGGATATCCCCGCCGGATGAAGGAGGCGGTCTTTTCGTGAATGGTCTGAAGCCCAAGCTCCACCCAGACAGGTTTCCTGCGGTTCAGTTCCTCCAGAAGCTCCAGCACCTCTTCTCCCAGGCAGTCCGGACGGGTTGCGATGGAGAGAACAGCGATCTCCGGACAGGAGATGGCTTCCGTAAAGACGCGCCGGAGATGCTCCACGGGGGCGTAGGTATTTGTATAAGCCTGGAAATAAGCGATATACTTCTTTACAGGACGCTTTCCTGCAAGACGCCGTTTTCCGTCCTCGATCTGCTCCTGTATGGAAAGCTGAGGGCTGGCGGCAAATTCTCCGGACCCGCCTTCGCTGCAGAAGATACAGCCGCGGGTACCAAGCGTGCCATCCCGGTTCGGGCAGGTACATCCTCCGTTCAGCGTCAGCTTATACAGTTTTTCTCCAAATCGTTCCCGAAGGTCATCGTTCAGGGAACGGAAGCGGCTGTCAGTCAAAAACGTATTCTCCTTTGTGATGTCTGTCATTTTCAAAGACAATTATAGGTGGAAAGCGAAAACATGTCAAGAAAGTCAAAAAGCCAGGAAAATGGGGGAGCATAAGGCGGGTGGAGGCATAAAGCAGATGGAAAGGAAAACCATAAAACAGATGGAAGGGAAAACTTTATTGATATTTCGGTGTAAATGAGCTATAATAAACTAACTATGTGATGATATCCAGGTGGCTAACTGGGACAGGCTTTTTGATATCCTGTCTGAAATAATTTGCATAGTTCAGGAAAAGCGCCGAGTCGTGCCTACTTATTTGATAAAAAGTAATAGCAGGAGGAAGAAAATATGAACGAATATCAGGAGCCTTACGAAAAGGAAATCAGCCTGACGGAGCTTTTGTTTTTCTGTTTGAAAAAATGGCGCTGGATCGTGGCAGCCATGATAATTGTGGCAGTGCTGGCCGGAGCCTACAAATATCAGTCCACGGTGCAGAGCAATCAGACGAAGCGGGAAGCCCAGCTGCTGGCGCAGGAAGACGGAGAGGAAAAAGAGGCGGAAGTAATCTCGAATCCGAATATCGAGTATTACAATCTGGCTATTGAGAACCTTCAGGATGAAATGAAAGGGCTGAGAGATTATATTGACAGCTCAGTGATTATGCAGCTTGATCCCTATAATCTGCCCACAGGAAATCTGAGCTTTTATCTGAATACAGAAGGGGCTGCGGAGACGGTCAGAAACAGTCTGATCAGTGCCTATGAAGATTTTGTCACGGACGGAAGGCTGGCTTCCGAGATTCTCGGGACAGGCAGGGAGATTTCTGAGTCTGAGCTCCAGTATCTGATTTCTTTTGAGAGTGAAGACCGCCCTGTCATGGAAGAAAACTATGAACTTTCAGACGGAAGCAGCAGTTCCCAGATTCAGATAGCCGGTATCGGAGAGAGAAAACCGAATATATTCCGGATTCAGATTACCGCAGAGAACGAGGAGAACTGTGCGGATTATTTGGAAGCTGCAAAGCAGGCGATAGAAGATTATTCCGCGCAGCTTCAGGAGCAGATCGCTGCCCACACAGTTACGCTGATGTCAGAATCACAGACAGAGCGCATTGACAGAGATATTCAGACATATCAGAATGAAGTGCTGAATTCCTATACTTCCACATTTACTCAGCTGAAGAATATGCAGACGGAGCTGGAGACTGTGGTGGAAGAAGAAGGCGAGACCATTGTGGTCGGCGAGACCGTCAGCTATGAAAGCCCGGTAAGAGAGGCGGTGAAGTTCGCGGTTATCGGCCTTGTTCTGGGAGCGTTCCTGGCAGCCTTTATCATAGTAGTCATTTATCTGATGAGCGGAAAGCTGCAGAGTACAGAGAGTTTCCAGGAAGAGTTCGGCATGCCCATGCTGGGACAGATTACAAAAAGCCCGGCTAAAAAGAGGCTTTTTGGTTTTGTAGACGGATGGCTGCAGCATCTGGAAGAGGGCGAGTATGCGGATGTGACTTATGAGGAGCAGTTGAAGATTGCGGCTGCAAACCTGAAGACAGCTGTGGCAAAAGAGGAAGGACTCAAGAAGATAATGCTTGCGGGTACTATGGCAAAGGAAGAGGCGGAAGCTTTTGCCGGCAGCCTGGCCTCCGAACTGGAAGGAATTACCCTTTCCTCCTATGAGCGCATTGTCTTTCAGGCATCTGCGCTGGAGGAAATGGGCAGCTATGATGGGATTCTTTTTCTGGAGAAAAAGGGAGCTTCTTATACAAAGCTGATTAAAAAAGAGAAGGCTCTGGCTGCGGAAAGAAATGTCTGCGTGCTGGGAGCAGTGGTACTGTAGATATCGATCTTATAGAACAGAGGAAAAGGATAAGGGAGCCTTGGGTGATGCCGGGGCTCCTTTTTGTTCCAATGTATGTGTTATCCAGGGACCGGCTCCTTTATAGCCGGGACATTACCCTCAGTTGACAAGGACACTGAAACAGCCCTGTCCTGACCGTGTGTGTTCTTGTCAACTGAGGGTATCATAAATGGATTATAAACTCTGTAAAGCCAGGATAAAAAACACTTGCTTTTTTACTGACGGTCTAATATAATGAGAGCATATGCGGAAAAAGACAAATGTTCGCTATAGAAAGACATTTCAAAATATGCCGCAGGGAAAGTACAGGAGGAAGAGAGATGTATTCATTAGAGGAAGTGAGAGCGGTTGACCCGGAGATTGCAGCCGCGATTGAGGCGGAAATGAACCGTCAGAACAGCCATATTGAGCTGATTGCGTCAGAAAACTGGGTATCCAAAGCAGTGATGGCAGCCATGGGGAGCCCCTTAACCAATAAATACGCGGAAGGTTATTCAGGGAAACGGTACTACGGCGGCTGTGAATGCGTGGACGTAGTGGAAAATCTTGCTATTGAGAGAGCAAAGAAGATTTTTGGCTGCGAGTATGTGAATGTACAGCCTCATTCCGGAGCACAGGCTAATATGGCAGTGCAGTTTGCGATGCTGAAGCCTGGAGATACGATTATGGGACAGAATCTGGCTCATGGAGGCCATCTGACACACGGAAGCCCTGCTAACTTTTCCGGAACTTATTTTAATGTGGTGCCTTATGGAGTCAATGACGACGGAGTGCTGGATTACGATGAAATCCGCCGCATCGCTCTGGAGTGCAAGCCAAAGATGATTATAGCCGGAGCCAGCGCCTATGCCCGTACTCTGAATTTCAAGCGGTTCCGTGAGATTGCGGACGAGGTGGGAGCGTATCTGATGGTAGATATCGCTCACATTGCGGGACTTGTGGCGGCAGGACTTCATCCGAGCCCGATTCCCTATGCTCATGTGACGACCACAACCACGCATAAGACCCTGCGCGGACCCCGCGGCGGAATGATTATGTCAGATGCCGAGACTGCAAAGAAGTTTAATTTCAACAAGGCTGTATTCCCTGGAATTCAGGGAGGCCCGCTGATGCATGTGATTGCTGCAAAGGCAGTCTGCTTTGAGGAAGCTTTGAAGCCGGAATACAAAGAATATCAGGCGCAGGTTGTCAAGAATGCCCAGGCGCTCTGCAAAGGGCTGATGGACAGAGGCATTAAGATTGTATCCGGCGGTACGGATAATCACCTCATGCTCGTGGATTTGACGCCCTTTGATCTGACTGGAAAGGATGTGGAGCATCTTCTGGACGCAGCCAACATTACTGCTAACAAGAACACCATTCCGAATGACCCCAAATCCGCCTTTGTCACCAGCGGTATCCGCATCGGCACACCGGCGGTTACTTCACGCGGCCTGAAGGAAGAGGATATGGAAACCATAGCTGAGGCGGTAGCTCTGATGATTAAGGAAGGCGAGAGCGCTACAGAGAAGGCGAAGGCCCTGGTAAAGAGCTTGACGGACAAATATCCGCTGGATATGTAAAGGAGTATTTTGAAATGCGAACGCGTTGGTGTACAAGGAACATTGTTCCCTGCGCATCGACACCGTATTGCTATTGCATGGAAGCATGAAGCAGAAAAGATGAGAAAAGCCCCGGAATCTGGAGAAAGATTCCGGGGCTTTCTACGCAGCAGTTTCGGGAAATATCCTCGTTTAACTAACATAATATTAAAGAATTCTTAAATAGTTTTTTCGAAATTCTTGTGCTATACTTGAGCTATATGATACAAGATATGGTATTTGAGCCTGAAACAAAAGGAAAGACAGGGCTGAATACCGGCAGGAGACTGACAGACATCCGTATGCTGTCAGAGGGCGGGAGAAGACAGAAATGGCGCAGAAAAGAGAAGCTGTGATTCAGGTGAGAAACCTGTATAAAATATATCGGATCGGCGAGAACCGGGTCAGGGCGCTGAACGGGGTAAGCCTGAATATTTACAAAGGAGAGTTCTGTTCGATTGTTGGCCCTTCCGGTTCAGGAAAATCCACGATGCTGAATATGCTGGCCGGTCTGGAAAAACCCACAAAGGGGGAGATTGTTATAAGCGGTACCCATCTGGAAAATCTGAATGAAAGCCAGCTGGTCCGTTTTCGAAGGGAACATGTAGGCTTTATCTTTCAGTCCTTCAATCTTCTGGGAACCATGAACGCGGTGGAAAATGTGGCGCTGCCTTTGATGTTCCGGGGAGTTCCCCGAAAGAACCGGCTGGAAAAGGCGGATAAGATGCTGGATCTGGTAGGACTGTCGAAGCATAAAAACCACAGGCCGAATGAAATGTCAGGAGGCCAGCAGCAGCGGGTGGGCGTGGCCAGAGCGCTGGTGGTGGAGCCGGAAATCATATTTGCGGATGAACCGACCGGAAATCTGGATTCCAACACATCAGCCGAGGTTATGGAGCTGATGAAAAAGATTGTGCGTGAACAGAATCAGACGCTGGTTATGGTAACCCATGATAATCATCTTGCCAGCTTTGCAGATAGAATATTCCACATTATCGACGGAAAGATCGTGCAGATAGAAGACAATCGAGGAAAAGGGGAGGTAGTACGAAAATGAGGAACCTTGGATTAGCAAAAAAAGCACTTCTGCTGGCGCTGTGCGCCGCGCTTGCCGTTCCGGCGGCGGGAATGGGATGGACACCGCTGACAGCGGAGGCGGCGCAGACTGGTGAGGGAACGGGCAGCAATGTTGATGCAAAGACTGTACCGGAAGAAGAGGATAAAACCCCGCCAGATCCTGCACAAGAATTAGCAGATGCAAAAACAGACGCGAAAGCGCAGCTTGACGATTATTATACATCTATAGAAGCTTCTGTTCCAGCAGATAAAAAAGAAGAACTAAAAAAAGTTGTCAGTGATGCAAAAAATGTTATAGACACAATGAAGACAACGACAGGAGTTTCTGATCATTTATCATTGACCAAGACAAAAATGGCATCTTATATTCCGTCAAATGATAATACTGGAACGGAAACTCCCCAGGAGGACCCTCAGCCTTCCACTACTAACAGCAACATCATGATCGGCGGCAACTGGGTGACGCCGGTGGCGAACGCGGGCCAGTATGTCAATGTGGTGCTCCCGGTGGTCAATATGGGACGGAGCTGGGTGGATCATGTGGTGGTGACTCCGCAGATCAGCCAGGACGCGGCTGCATGGCCCTTTGAGATTGAGACGTCGAATTACAGCCAGACGATAGAGGGACTTCCTGGAACGGATGACGGTGGTTCTGATATGGACAGACGCCGTGAGCTGACCTGGACGCTGAAGACGCGGAAAGACGCGCCCAGCGGATATGTGCCGATCAATTTTACGGTGAGCTATGAGGATGAAAATAATGTTCTGACCAATGTGACGCTGACTTCCTATGTAAAGGTAGTGGGTACCACAGGCGTGTCTGCGGATGGAAAAGCTTCCACGCCGCGGGTGATCGTCACAGGTTTCTCTACAGATCCGGAGACGGTTCACGCAGGCGAGACCTTTACCCTGACGCTCCATATGCAGAACACTTCTCAGGCTACAGCGGTAAAGAATATGGTATTTGACATTCAGGCAGCCAGTGAAAGCACGGATACCACCTATGTGGCCGCGGCATTTCTGCCGACGGCGGGTTCCAGTACGATTTTTGTGGACCAGATTGCGCCGGGAGCCACAAAAGATATCTCCATGGAGATGGAGGCGCGCGCGGACCTGTCCCAGAAGCCGTATGTGGTAAATGTGAAGATGAACTATGAGGATGAGAACGTGAACGCCTATGAAAATACGGCCAGCGTTTCGATTCCGGTCCGCCAGGAGGCGAGGATTGATACCAGCAGCATTGAGGTGATGCCGGAATCCATTGAAGTGGGCTCTGAGGCGAACGTCATGTTCAGCATTTACAATATCGGAAAGACACAGCTTTATAATACAACAGTTAAATTCATAGGGGATTCCATTACCGGTGGAGAGACTTATCTTGGAAACATCGCGCCGGGTGCCACGGGAAATGTAGATGCGTATTTAAGCGGAGCCGCGGCTACGATGGATGATGGTGTAATAAAAATTGAAATCACCTTTGAGGATGAGGCCGGTGAGGCGACTACGGTAGAGAAAGAAATGAATCTGTTTGTCACTGAACCCTATTATCCGGAGATGGATATGGATATGATGGCTGATCCGATGGCGGATCAGGGCGGCGGTTTTAAAATCTGGTATGTGCTGGTGCCGCTGGCTCTTATCATTGCCGCTGCAGCAGTCATTGTGGTTATCCTCAAAAAGAAGAAGAAAAAAGCTCAGGCGGCCCAGGAACTGGCTGATCTGGATGAAGAGCTGGATGATCTGGAGGATGTAGATGTAAGCCTGGATGAAGAAGACACCGGAGCAGAAAGCTCAGAGACAGAGGCTCCGGACACAGAAGCCTCTGAGGAGGAAACGGCAGAAGGCAGCGAAGAAAAGGAGTAGTCCATGAATAAGGTTGATTTGCTCAGAATGAGCCTGAGCAGTCTGTGGCGGAGAAAGCTGCGGACTGTCCTTACAGTGCTGGGCGTGGTCGTGGGAACAGCATCGATTGTCGTTATGATTTCTCTCGGACTTGGCCTGAATAAGAGCAGTATGGAGCAGATTGAGCAATACGGCGGACTGACTACAATTACTGTTTATCCCAACGAGAGCGGTTACAGTTATACCACCTACAGCGGCGGGGGCGTCATGATTGAAAGCTCCTCATCCAGCGACAGCAGCAGTAACGAGCCCATCCGGATTGATGATGCCATGATGGAGACGCTTTCGCAGATTGAACATGTGGAGGTAGCTTCTCCGGTGCTTTCCATCTCTGCCCTGGCAAAGCAGGGGATATGGGAAGGCAATATCTATATCCGGGGTATGAGTCAGGAAGCGCTGGAGAAAATGAATCTTGAGGCGGCGGAGGGAACGATTCCCACGTCGGAGGATGAGCTTCAGCTGTTTTATGGAAATACGGTAATTACGAATTTTTATAATGCCAGGACTCAGCAGTATTATTGGGAGACAGGAGAACTGCCGGAAGTGGATTTCATGAACGATCCCATGTTTGTGATTTTTGATATGGACGCCTACTATAATAATAAATATGGCGGCACAGATGAGAACGGCACTCCGGTTCCGGCTCCGAAGAAATATGTTGTTCCCGCCTGCGGCGTAATGGCAGGGGGAGAGGAAGAGTATGGTGAGAATTCCAGCTATGTGCTCTGCAATGTGAACGCTTTGAAAAAACAGCTGACAAAGGCGTTTAAGGGGAAAGCGATTCCCGGCCAGCCAACGAACAGCGCGGGAAAGCCATATAAGGAAATCTATTATGATGAAGCCTATATCCGGGTGGATGATATGGATCACGTGGAAGAGGTACAGGAGCAGATACGGGCGCTGGGCCTTCAGGCAAACAGTAATGTGGAGTGGATGAATCAGGTGAAGGAGCAGTCCCGTTCCATTCAGGCGGCTCTGGGCGGCATCGGCGCGGTGTCTCTCTTTGTCGCGGCCATTGGTATTGCCAATACCATGATGATGTCCATTTATGAACGCACGAAAGAAATCGGAGTCATGAAGGTGCTGGGCTGCGATTTGTCAGCTATTCGGAATATGTTTTTGACAGAGGCAGGCTTTATCGGACTGATTGGAGGCGCCATCGGCCTGGTTCTAAGCTATATTATCTCAGCAGTCATTAATTTTGTGATGAAGGGAATGTATGCTTCAGGAATTTCGTATATTCCCATCTATCTGGCGGTTGTGGCCCTGGTGTTTGCCGTGTTTATCGGTATGCTGGCGGGACTGTTCCCGGCTCTCCGGGCTATGCGGCTAAGTCCTCTGGCTGCTATAAGAAATGAATAAATTTGAGCTCTGAAGTTTATGAACAGGAAGAAAAGAGACAGACGGGCGGGTTTTCTGGAAACCGCTGTCTGTCTCTTTTTTCTGCCGGTTTTGACGAAGGCAGGAATTCTGGTTTTCATGAAATGCAAAAGGAAAAGAAACCGGATGAACCGGATGAACCGGCAGGGGCACAGGGTCAGCCCTGGCAGGGCAGTCCCAGAAGCCTGGCTCCGTTCTTATATAGAATCTTTTCCAGTTCTTCCTCGGTGAAACCGATTTTCCGGATATATTCCATATCCTCCTTCTGTCCGCTCCAGGGGGAGTCTGTGGCGAACAGGATCTTGTCGATGCCGTGTTTTCTGCACATCCGCAGAATCTGGCTTGGCAGGGCCAGGCGCAGGATGTAGGCCAGGTCCATATAGTAATCCCCGCCCACCAGAAGGTGCTCGGATTCATTTTCCATGTCATGGCCGCCCAGATGGGCCAGAATGAGATTTTCGGCTGAGCCTCCCGGAAAGACATCCTGGATCATGCGGCGGAGACGCCTTGGCGTGGCGTTGACCTGCTTGGGAAAGCCCAGATCCCGTCCGCAGTGGATAGAGACGAGAAGCCCCAGCTGTGTGGCGTAATCGATAATGCGCTCGTAACCGATATCGTCGATATAGGTATTCTGATAGGTAGGATGGAGCTTGATTCCTTTCAGGCCCATCTGCTTTATAATATGCAGTTCCTCTTTGTAGTTCGTGGAAGCAGGATGGATGCCTCCAAAAGAAATAATGGAAAGTCCCTCTTCATCCGGTTCTTCATGAGTGATGGAATGGGCAAACTCGTTGATATGGCGGAACTGAGAGGGCTTGGTTACAATGGGAAGTACGACGGAATGAGTGACCCCCGCTTCTTTCATGGAGAGACGGAGCTCCTCCAGGGTGCCGTCTGTATAGGCGACCACTCTGCCTGTAAATTCCAGATTGTAGACAGCTCTGTGGGCAATATTGTCGGGAAATATATGAGTATGAAAATCAATGATCATAAAAAGGAACCTCCTTATGCTTACCGGCTGAAATGTCTTTGTTCTGTCAGCGGCAGTTACATTATAAGAGGTTCCCTTTCATTTTTCAAGCAGAGGTTCTGACCCGGCGGCTCAGAACTGCTGTCTGGAACTGCGGCTTAGGAGAGGGGAAGACTGGAAAGACGGATAAAATATCCCTGTTCTTCTCGGCAGACCGGGCAGCGGGGCGGTACTTCGCAGCCGGTATAAATATGACCGCAGTTCAGACAGATCCAGGATTCTTCTTTTTCAGAGGAAAACAGCCGTCCTTCTTTCATCAGTTTCGCAAAGGCGCCAAAACGGTCCCCGTGGGTTTTCTCAATGGCGGCGATGCTGTAGAAGGAAGCCGCGACTGCTGTGAAGCCCTCTTCCCGGGCGATATCGCCGAAGGTTTTATAGACGGGGTCATGCTCTTCGTATTCGTTGTGCTGGGCGGCCTTCAGCAGATCATCCATATTGGTGTAGATATCTACAGGGTAGCCTCCGTCCACATGAATGGTGGTGCCGGAGAGCTGCTTCAGGTGGTCGTAAAAGATTTTGGCGTGCGCCCGTTCCTGACTGGCGGTATAGTTAAAAACCGTTTCAATAACGGGAAGCTGCATGGAACGGGCCTGCTGAGCCGCAAAGGTGTAGCGGTTGCGGGCCTGGCTCTCTCCGGCAAAGGCACGCATCAGGTTTTCGCGTGTTTCGCTTTTCTGAAATTCAACTGTCATAAAAATGCTCCTTCCTGTTTTTGGAGATAGTATGCGCAGTTTGGGGAAAATCTATCAGAAAATCTATCAGAAAATTTGGTTACAATTTGTTTACAACTTGGATAAGAAAAGGCTATACCTGTAGGCTATCCTTATGAAAAGGCTGTGGGCAGACAGGAAGCCGCGAGCCTGTATAGTCTGTATAATTGTATAATACAGTAGAAAGAATGCCCTTCCCCAATGCGCTGGGAAAGGGTATGAGGGGGGAAACGAATTTGGAAAAACGAAAAATTCTTGTCATCGAGGACGAAAAACCGATCGCGGAGATTTTGAAATATGGCTTTGAAAAGGAAGGTTTTGAAGTATTCTGTGCCGGTACAGGGGCAGAGGGCCTCAAGTCCGCAGAGGAAAGACAGCCGAATCTGGTGCTTCTGGACTGGATGCTGCCGGATATCGCGGGCGTGGATGTCTGCAGGCTTCTGACGGAGAGAGAAAATGTTCCCATCCTGATGCTTACAGCCCGCAGCAATGTGGAGGACAAGCTGTATGGGCTGGAATCCGGGGCAGACGATTACGTAACCAAGCCTTTTGACCTGAGAGAGGTGGTAGCGCGGGTACACACCATTTTGAGGCGGTTTGAGAAGGTACAGGAGAGCAGGAGAACAGAAGCTTCCTGCTGTTCCATCGCAGTGTCGGAAGAAGAACATACGGTTCTGCGGGACGGACGGCCCGTGGATCTGACGCCCAAGGAATTTGATCTGCTTTTGTTTTTTGTAAAGCATCCCCGCCAGGTATTTACAAGGAGCGCCCTTCTGGATCAGATCTGGGGCTTTGATTATCTGGGAGATACGCGGACGGTGGATATTCATATTCAGCGTCTCCGCCGCAAGGCGGATTTGGGCGAACAGCTGGTGACGGTTTTCGGAGTGGGGTATAAATATGTTCCCTGAAAGAATACAGGAGCAGCAGGGCGGGAAACCGAAGAGGGATATGGAGCGGCAGACCGCGGGAAAGGGTGGAATCTGGTTCGGACTTCGCGCCCAGACGCTCTGCGGCCTGCTGGCTATCTTTGCCCTGAGTGCCCTGATTCTTTCCTGGATGGCCAGCCGGCAGCTGGATGCGAACCGTGAGGAGCAGATTGCCAGAGAGCTTTCGGTAATTCGTGAGAATACAGAGGTTTATGTACGGCAGCTGCTGATCTTGAACGAGGCCAACAATGACGAAGAAAGCTTTCGGTCTCTGGCAGAAGATATAGCGCTGGAGCTGGAAGGCAGCGGCACGGAATTACTGGCGGTCTGCTCCCGGAAGGGAGAAATGCTGGCTGGTTCCCTTCAGAGCGGCTCATCAGAAGGGATGTCCTGGGAACATCTGTGGGCCAGGGGAAGAGATCTGGCGGAAGCGGTGGATGGAAATGCGGCGTTTACGCTGGTGTATGAGGAAGAAGGAGTTCTTACGGTGCTGTTTTCCATGCCGGTGTCGGTGGAAGGGAAAACCATGGGAATTATCCGCAGCGCGATGGATTACAGCGCACTCTGGCAGCAGGGAAGACAGATGGAAAGGACGATTCTGCGGGCGGCAGCCATTGTATTTCTGGCGGCGTTTTTTCTCATTGCGCTGTTCCTGAACCGGGCATTGAAGCCTGTCGGGCGGCTGGCCAAGGTATCGCGGCAGATGACCCTCGATCTGCGGCAGGAGCAGATCAATACAGAGCTTCTCGCGGATCTGGCGGATTCCGGGCGAAGGGATGAGATCGGGGAACTGTCCCGGGATTTCAGCGCCATGCTGAGCCAGACCGGACGCTATATCAGCAGGGTCCAGGAGGATCGGGACCACATCCGGGCGCTGATGGAAAGCCGGCAGGAATTCTACAACAATGTAACGCATGAGCTGAAGACCCCGCTGACTACGATTCAGGGCTATGCCCAGCTGATTGAAGCGGATGGGGGAGAAGATCCGGAGCTGCTCACGAAAGGCATCGGACATATCCTTCATGAGAGCACGCGGCTTCACCGCATGGTGCTGGAGCTTCTGGAAATGGCGGATAAGGGCATGGCGGAGGAACCTGTGTCTGTGGACATGAACCGGCTGATCCGGAGTGTGGCAGAGGCGATGGAAATCAAGGCGAACCGCTACGGCTGTTCCATAAAGCTCCGCCTGGAGGAAAACCTGAGGGTATCCGGTGTCGAAGAACGGCTGCGCCAGATCTTTATCAACCTGCTCGACAATGCGGTGAAATACGGAGAAACAGGAGAACGAATCCGCGTTATGGGGCAGAGAAGAAGAGAAGGCGTCTGGTTCTGTGTGGAAAACAAAGCTGACAGAGCATTTGAGGCGGCAGAGCTTGAGAGTGTTTTCGAACCATTTTACAGAAAAGACAAGGAGTATTCCAGAGAACAGGGAAGCGCAGGTCTGGGCCTTTCGATCTGCAGGAAGATTGTGACGGAGCATGGAGGGCGTATATGGGCGGAAAACGCGCCGGACAGCAGGGTGAGATTTTGTGTGTTTTTTCCGGAGAAGGAGGACCAGGATGAGAGCTAAAACGGTATGGACAGCGTGGCTCTGCGCGCTCTGCCTGTTGCTGGGCGGCTGCGGAACGGCGCCTCAGACGAAGACTATACTTCTTCCGGAGGAGGAGACGGAAACGGCCGATCCGGCATATACGAAAGGACAGGACTACACAGTACATAAGATTTACAGCAGAGAAATCAAAGATGGACTGCCGTGGCTGCCGGAAATTTATCTGGATGGAGAGCACGGCTTCCGTTACTGGTCATCCGGGCAGCAGGAAGACGGCCTTTCCGCAGAGGAACAGGAGCTGTCCGGCAGTGAAGAACAGGAGACCGGGTACAGCGGGGAGAACATGGCCTGTCTGGAGACTTCTGTGGATTACCGTTATGGATTTCATGAGGAACGGGAGCTGCCGCTGGAGCCGGGAGATTCCGGCCGCCTGGCGCTGCTTCAGAAAACTGTGGCGCGGGGGCAGACAGAGGGAGAGACGGGTTGCGACGCCGTATCTCCGGATGGAAGATATGTGGTCTATATTGATGATACACAGTCGGATTCCTGGGAGCAGCTTTATTTGTTGGATACCAGGACGGGGGATGTTATGCAGCTTCTGGACGGGCGCAGAATGGAGCGCCCCAGAGAGGAATACCGGATTCTGGCGGCATGGTCGCCGGATTCAGAGGTGCTGTGCTATGGATTCTGCATGAGAGAGCTTACGGAAGAAAAAGTCCGGTTTGACGGAGATGTGCTCCATTTCAGACAGCTTTCCAGCGGGGAACATACTTTCATCGGAGCGTTTTCCTGGAATGAATCGATGGAGCTGGGAGAGCTTGCGGATATCCAGCTGTATGCAGACTGGAAAGACGGCAGGCTCCGGGCGTCCCTGGTATACAGCTTCATTTCTGATCAGCAGAATACGTCGGAGGACCTGTTCCGGGTGCAGTTTATTTACTTGAACGATCTGGATGGAGTGAATGGATCGGAAAGTGTTGGCTGGCCCCCTTCCACAGAGATCCTGGCGGACACCGCTTACGGAAAGCTCCCGGTGTATCTGGACGCAGAGCAGGATCGGGTGTATATCGCGCAGGAGAGAAGGATTTATGTATATGATGGAGCGGGAGACTATCAGGAACAGATAGAACTGGAGCCGGATACGCAGATTGCCGGTTTTCTGGTTCTGGACGATGGAAATACGGTGATTGCCGCGGAGCGGTCGTCCGGTAAGCCGGATACGGATATCTGTCTGTATCAGCGAAGCGGGGATTCTTTTGCCAGACGTACGCTTTACATGGGCTGCGGCTATGTATACCGCATGGAGTATGACGCGGATCACAACCGCCTTCTGATTGATGCCAGCAATGCGCTGGAAGAACGGGATCTTTCCTTTTATACCTGGCAGGGGATCGTGCTGGAATTCTAAGCGGCGCCGGCGTACCGGAAGTACAGAGCTTCCGGTACGCCGGCGCCTGCATGGTCTGATACAGAAATGTTACAGGCGTGAGAAGTCAGCGAAACAAGTAAATGCTACACTGTCCGAAGGAATAAAGGAGGTCTGGATATGTGCGGCATTTGCGGTTTTATATGGGATGATACAGAAAGTGGAGAGGTCAGCGCGCTGCGTGGAAGTTTCACGGAGAGAGCGGGGAAGGTCCCGGTTTTGGGGAGTGAAACGCGGCCTGCGGCGCTGGAGGCTATGATGAACGCGCTCCATCACCGGGGGCCGGATGACGGCAGGATGCATCTGGATGACGGAGCGGCGCTGGGGTTCCGGCGGCTTGCGATCATCGATACGGCAGGCAGTGCCCAGCCCATGAAAAATGAAACGGGCAGTATCGTGCTGGTTTTTAATGGGGAAATCTATAATTATCAGGAACTGCGGGAAGAACTGATCTCTCTGGGACATCAGTTCCGGACGAAAGGTGATTCGGAAGTCCTTCTTCACGGGTATGAGGAGTGGAAAGAAAAACTGCCGGAAAGATTGAGGGGGATGTTTGCTTTTGCGGTCTGGGATGCCGGCAGGAAAGAGCTTTTTCTGGCCCGGGATTATTTTGGCATCAAGCCATTGTACTATGCGCTGATCGGAAATGTGTTTCTTTTTGCGTCAGAAATCAAGAGTATTCTGGAGTATCCGGGGGTGAGGCGGGAGTTGAACGAAGAGGCGCTGGAGCAATACCTTTCTTTTCAGTATTCTGTTCTGGAAGAGACGTTTTTCAAAGGGATTTACCGGCTGGAGCCGGGGGCCTGCCTGAAATACCGGGCCGGAAAACCCGTTCTGGAACTGCGCCGGTACTTTGTCCCGGAGCTCGCTCCGGAGCAGGAAGACGCAAGAAAAGCAGAGGAAGAGCATTGGAAAAAAGAAGTCGATAAAGTAATGCGGGACAGTGTACGGGCGCATATGCGGGCCGACGTGGAAGTGGGAGCCTTTTTGTCGGGCGGCGTGGATTCTGCCTATGTGGCGGCCCTTCTGAGCCGTGAAAACCAGGAAGGCGGAATGGAAGAGGAAAAGGAAGCGGACAAGGCTTACGGAAAGCGGGCTTATACCGTGGGCTTTGAGACGGATGGGTGCAGATATAATGAGATTTCCAAGGCAGACCGGATCGCCGCGGAGTGCGGCCTGTGCCATAAGAGCCGTCTGATTCGGGAAAGGGAATTCTGGGAGGCGGTTCCGGAAGTTCTGTACTATCTGGATGAGCCTCTGGGAGACGCCTCGGCGGTGGCCATGTATTTTCTGGCAAGGGAGGCGTCCCGGGAGGTAAAGGCCGTAGTGTCCGGAGAGGGAGCGGACGAGCTGTTCGGAGGTTATCAGATTTACTGCGAACCGGCGTCCCTGCGTCCTTACCAGCTGCTGCCGGAGGCTTGGAGAAAGGCTGCCGCAAAGCTGGCCGAGAGACTGCCGGATGTGAAGGGAAAGCAGTTTCTGATAAGGGGAAGCCTCGGCGTAGAGGAGCGCTTTATCGGGAACGCCCGCATCTTTTCCTATGAGGAACGGCGGAAAATTTTGAAAAAGCCCACGCAGGCAGTGCCGCCTGCCAGGCTCCTGGAAAAAGACTATGAGCGGACAAAGGGAATGCGTGATGCAGACCGTATGCAGGAAATTGATCTGCGCCGGTGGCTGGCCGGAGATATTCTGATGAAAGCGGACCGGATGAGCATGGCCCATTCCCTGGAGCTGCGGGTGCCTTTTCTGGACCGGGAGGTCTTTGCCCTTGCCCGCCGGCTGCCGGGCAGTCAGAAGCAGCGCGGCCGGACTACGAAGCGCATTCTGCGCCGGGCTGCCGCTGCTTATCTGAATGCGGATGCGGCGGAGAGGCCAAAGCTTGGCTTTCCGGTGCCTATCCGTGTCTGGCTCCGCGGGGATGACGCCCAGGAACGACTTCGGACTGCCTTCAGGGGTCCGGCAGCGCGGAAATACTTTCACAGGGAGGAGCTTCTGCGTCTTCTGGAAGAGCATCGGAACGGGCGAAAGGATAACAGCCGCAGGCTCTGGACCGTGTACGTGTTTTGTGTGTGGTATGATATTTATTTCCGCGGGCAGTGAGCCAGGAGGAGGCGGCCCAGGCCGCCCCCTTAACTTTGCGCCTGCGCGTCCATTTGGCGAACGCCGCGGAGCATATATTTTTGCCGGGGGTGGAAATCAGAAGGAATTTTCAGATATGAAAAAACCTCTGAAACTCAGAGGTTTTTGAGAGCGATAGACGGGACTCGAACCCGCGGTCTCGACCTTGGCAAGGTCGCGCGTTACCAACTACGCCACTATCGCATATTCTGTTATTTTCTCTTGTGTCTTGCTGTTTTGCATCAGCGACATGTTGTATAATACATGAAATGGATTCATTTGTCAACAGTTTTTCTAAAAAAATTTAAAAAATTTTTTCTGCAAATATTATCCTGATATTTACAGAAATTCTAGGAAGTATTTCGTCTTGTAAATATGCCCGGAATTCCCTATAATGGAAAGAAGGCAGTTATGCAGTGCAGATGGGATTCCTTGCAGATGAGGCCGTAAGAAAGTAATTAGAAAAATATAAATGGGGAGGCTTGAAGGGAAATGAGCTATGCGGATCAGATATTTATAGACATGTGCCGGGACATTATTGAAAACGGAACCAGCACAGAAGGAGAAAAGGTGCGTCCAAAATGGGAGGATGGAAGCTTTGCCTATACGATCAAACGGTTTGGCGTGGTGAACCGTTACGATCTCTCAAAAGAATTTCCGGCTCTGACCCTGCGCAGAACAGGGCTTAAGAGCTGTATGGACGAGATTCTGTGGATTTATCAGAAAAAATCGAACAATATTCATGATCTGAACAGCCATATCTGGGACGAATGGGCGGACGAGACAGGTTCCATCGGAAAGGCCTACGGCTATCAGATCGGAGTGAAGAGTCATTATAAAGAGGGCGATATGGACCAGATGGACCGGGTGCTCTTTGACCTGAAGCAGAATCCCTACAGCCGCCGGATTATGACGAATACTTATGTGTTCGCGGATTTGAGTGAGATGCACCTCTATCCCTGCGCCTACAGCGTGACTTATAATGTGACGAAGCGTCCGGGAGAAGACCGGCTGGTCCTGAACATGATTCTGAACCAGCGCTCCCAGGATGTGCTGGCGGCCAACAACTGGAATGTGTGCCAGTACGCGATTCTGCTGATGATGGTGGCGCAGGTCAGCGGTATGGTGCCCGGAGAGCTGGTGCATGTGATTGCGGACGCGCATATTTACGACAGGCATGTGGATATCATCAAAGAACTGATTTCCCGTCCTGCGTATCCGGCGCCCAGGGTTTCGCTGAATCCGGAGGTGAAAGATTTCTATCAGTTTACCACGCAGGATCTGATCGTGGAAGACTACGTGACGGGACCGCAGATTAAAAATATTCCAATTGCAGTGTAAAGGAGAAGAGACGAAGATGAATCTGATTGTAAATGTGGACAAAAACTGGGCTATCGGCTATAAGGGAAAGCTGCTTGTGAGCATTCCGGAGGATATGAAGTTTTTCCGTTCAGAGACTACGGGGAAGGTGGTGGTTCTGGGACGAAAGACCCTTGCGACCTTTCCGGGAGGTCTGCCTTTAAAGAACAGAACGAATATCATTCTGACCCGCAATGAAGATTTTACAGTGAAGGATGCCGTAGTCTGCCATTCCGTGGAGGAGACTCTGGAGGAATTGAAAAAATACCCTTCCGAAGATATCTATATCATCGGAGGGGATACCATTTACAGGCAGTTCCTGCCCTTCTGCGACGTGGCTCATGTGACGCGGACGGAGCATGCTTACGACGCGGATGCCTGGTTCCCCAATCTGGACGAAGATCCGGAGTGGGAGCTGACAGGCCAGAGTGAGGAAAAGACCTATTTTGACCTGGAGTTTACCTTCTGCCGATACGAGCGGAAGAAAAAGGATTTCTGATTGCGCAATGAAAAAAAGTGATCTATAATGAGACAAAAGCCGCCGGCAGACGGCAGATTTTAGGAGGAGACAGGTTATGGAGAAAAAGAATATTGACTGGGCAAACCTTGGATTCGGCTATATCCAGACGGACAAGCGGTATGTATCCAATTATAAGAACGGAGCCTGGGATGAAGGCGGACTGACCGATGACGCCACTGTAGTGATTAATGAGTGCGCCGGCGTGCTGCAGTATGCGCAGACCGTGTTTGAAGGTCTGAAAGCTTACACGACAGAAGACGGTCATATCGTGACCTTCCGTCCGGATCTGAACGCAGAGCGTCTGGAGCAGTCCGCGAAGCGTCTGGAGATGCCTGTATTTCCGAAGGAGCGTTTTATTGACGCTGTGACACAGGTAGTAAAGGCGAACGCTGCCTATGTACCGCCCTACGGCACAGGAGCGACCCTGTATATCCGTCCGTATCTGTTCGGAACCAATCCTGTCATTGGCGTGAAGCCTGCGGACGAGTATCAGTTCCGTATGTTCTGTACTCCGGTAGGCCCCTACTTCAAGGGCGGCGCAAAGCCGATTACCATCTGTGTATCTGACTTTGACCGGGCGGCGCCCCACGGCACAGGCCATATCAAGGCAGGCCTGAACTATGCCATGAGCATGCACGCGATTATGGAAGCCCACCGCAACGGCTTTGATGAGAATATGTACCTGGACGCTGCTACCAGAACGAAGGTAGAGGAGACAGGCGGAGCCAACTTCCTGTTTGTGACGAAGGACAATAAGGTCGTGACTCCCAGGTCGAACAGCATCCTGCCGTCCATCACCCGCCGCTCTCTGATCTATGTGGCAAGAGAGTATCTGGGTCTGGAGGTAGAGGAGAGAGAGGTATTCTTCGATGAGGTGAAGGATTTCGCAGAATGCGGACTGTGCGGAACCGCGGCTGTCATCTCTCCGGTAGGAAAGATCGTGGATCACGGCAAAGAGATCTGCATGCCCAGCGGCATGGAGAAGATGGGACCGGTGATCCAGAAGCTGTATGATACTCTGACCGGAATCCAGATGGGACGCATCCAGGCTCCGGAAGGCTGGATACACGTAGTGGAGTAACAGGGTTGTCCGGCGGATTTGACTGGTCCGGAAGCGCTTAAGACGTCTCAGGAAAAAAAGTATGTAAAATACCCCGCAGCAGGCAGAGGGACGCGGATTTGCGGCAGCCTTTGCTTCCTTCGGGGTATTTTGTCTGATTTACGATCTTGCAGACCGGACAGTAAAAACGTATAATGGTAAGTAGCCTGGTAACTGTGAAGGGATGGAACGGTTACGCAGTCTGAAGGTATGTACAGATTTTCGGAGGAAGAGAATGGCAAACAGAGGAAAGAAGAGAAGAATACTCTCTTATCTGCTCAGTTATGATACGAACCTGATCGTGGCAGTCATTTTTCTGATTGTCTTCGGCCTTATTATGATATACAGCGCCAGCTATTATACGGCCAGCATAAGGGAGTCCTACAATTACGATCCCACATTCCTTCTGAAGAGCCAGCTGAAATACAGCATCGTGGGACTGGTTGTAATGCTTCTGGTGGCTAATATCAATTACCGGACCTGGCGGTATTTCGCGGTGCTGGGTTTTTTTGGATCTGCAGTGCTGATTCTGCTCCTGCTGGTTCCGGGACTCGGTTACAGCGCCAATGGAGCGACAAGGTGGCTGACCATTCCGGGACTGGGGCGGTTTCAGGTGGCAGAGCCAGTGAAGGTGGCTATGATCATTTTCTCAGCCGCCTTTATCTGCAAATTCGCGTCGGCGCTGAATAACCTGCTTACCTTTATTAAGGTCATGATTCCGACAGCAGTCATTTCGGTGATGATTCTGCTGATCAGTGACAACATGAGTACGGCAGTGATCGTGTTTGGCATCAGCTTTCTGATGGCCTTTATGGTGTACCCGAAATATTATCCCTTTGTCATTATGGCGGCTGTGGGAGCCGTCTTTGTGGTGGGGGTTATCTACTATACGATGGAATATGCGGATTCGGATTCGGCCTTCCGTATCGCCCGGATTCAGGCCTGGCTGGACCCCTATTCCTATGAGTCGGACAAGGCTTATCAGTCCCTTCAGGCTCTGTATGCCATCGGTTCCGGCGGCCTTTTCGGAAAAGGGCTGGGGAACAGCATCCAGAAGCTGGGAGCGATTCCTGAGGCATATAACGATATGATTTTTGCGATTGTCTGCGAGGAGCTGGGAATCTTCGGGGCCGGCCTGGTGATTCTGATGTTTATCTACCTGCTGTACCGGCTTTACAGCGTGGCCCAGCAGGCCGAGGATCTGTTCGGAAGGCTGCTGACTATCGGGGTCTTTTCCCATGTGGCCCTGCAGGTGATTCTGAATCTGATGGTGGTGACCAGCCTGTTTCCCACGACAGGCGTGACTCTGCCTTTCTTCAGTTATGGAGGGACGGCTACCGTATTTCTCCTGGTGGAGATTGGAATGGTACTGAATGTGGAAAAAGAAAGCCGCTTTAAGAGAGAGCGGGAAATGAGGGAGGCCAGACTGGAATGAGAGAATATACAAAGGTAATCCGAATCGGGGACAGAGTTATCGGCGGAGGAAATCCGGTGCTGATTCAGTCCATGACAAACACGAAGACAGAAGATGTAAAGACGACTGTGGAGCAGATTCAGGCGCTGACGGCTGCAGGCTGTGATATTATCCGCTGCGCGGTGCCGACGATGGAAGCGGCGGAGGCGCTGTCGGAGATTAAAAAGCAGATTACGATCCCGCTGGTGGCGGATATTCATTTTGATTACCGTCTGGCCATTGCCGCCATGGAACACGGAGCGGACAAGATCCGCATCAATCCGGGAAATATCGGAAGCCGGGACAGAGTACAGGCAGTCGTTGATGTGGCAAAGGAGCGCCAGATTCCGATCCGGGTGGGCGTGAACAGCGGTTCTCTGGAAAAGGAGCTTGTGGAGAAATACCATGGGGTCACGGCGGAAGGAATCGTGGAGAGTGCCCTCGACAAGGTGCATCTCATCGAGGACATGGGATATGATCAGCTGGTGATCAGCATCAAATCCTCGGATGTGCTGATGTGCGCCCGGGCTCATGAGCTGATTGCGGATAAGACGGATTATCCTCTCCACGTGGGCATCACAGAGGCGGGAACCCTGTTTTCCGGAAATATCAAGTCTGCGGTGGGCCTTGGAATCATTCTTTATCAGGGAATCGGCGATACGATTCGGGTATCCCTCACCGGCGATCCGCTGGAGGAAGTGCGCTCCGCAAAACGGATTCTCAAGACGCTGGGGCTGCGCAAAGGAGGCATTGAGGTGGTGTCATGTCCCACTTGCGGACGGACGCAGATCGATCTGATCGGTCTTGCAAACCGGGTGGAGCGCATGGTAGAGGATATCCCGCTGGATATTAAGGTAGCTGTCATGGGCTGTGTGGTGAACGGCCCCGGAGAGGCAAAGGAAGCGGATATCGGCATTGCCGGAGGCGTGGGAACAGGTCTTCTGATTAAGAAAGGCGAGATTGTAAAGAAGCTTCCGGAGAACGAGCTTCTGGACGCCCTGCGCTATGAACTGCTGCATTGGAATGAGGAGTAAATCTATATGACCAAAATGTTCGCGGAGGTATTTCCGCCCCTTGACCTGGAGCAGGGACTTCTGGACCTGCTTGGCCAGGTGCGGGTGGAAAAGGTGACCTCAAACCGGGCGAAAAATTTCATACGGGTCTATCTTGTAAGTGGAAAGCTGATCCATAAGGAGCAGCTTTTTCATCTTGAGCGCGTTTTGAAAAAGCAGCTGTTTGGCAGAACAGAGGTAGAACTGAAAATTCTGGAGCGCTATGAGCTTTCGGGCCAGTATACGCCGGAAAAGCTTCTGGAGCTTTATAAGGACAGCATTCTTTATGAGCTGAAGCATTACAGCATTCTGGAGTATAATCTGTTCCGGGGAGCGAAGATTTCCTTTCCGGAGGAGCATGTCATGCGGATGGAGCTTCAGAAGACCACGCTGGGAGAGGATGCGGCTGATGAGCTGATCCGGGTGCTCTATAAGATCTTTACGGAGCGGTGCGGCATGGATCTGCGGATTCAGACAGAGTTCGTGGATCGTGAGGATGACGAGAAAAAGAAGAAAGGCCGGATTGACATCGACAGGCAGGCGGCAAGGCTGATCGAGACGATGATCCAGTTTCAGCAGACCGCGGGTCAGAATGGGGACGCAGCGGCAGAAGGGCAGCCGGAAGAGGCTTCTGTCCGGGCGCAGAAGAAGGCAGAAGGAGCAAAGCAGACAGGGGCTCAGAAAAAAGAGGCTCCGAAAAAATCCGGAGAAAAGAAGGGCTATGGAAGCTTTGGACAGAGCGAATACGCGTATGGAAAGCATTTAAAGAGCCCGAATGCCCGTTTCCGCAGCGGAAAAAGCAATAATCCGGACGTGTTGTTCGGCCGTGATTTTGACGATTCTGAGATACTAGATCTGGTGCAGCTGGTGGGTGAGATGGGCGAGGTCGTAATTCATGGACAGATCACAGGCTGGGACGAGCGGGAAATCCGGGGAGGAAGGACGATTGTCACGCTCACCGTGACGGATTACACGGATACCATCCGGGTGAAGCTTTTCGCAAGGGACGCGGAGGAGCTTGCAAATCTGCAGGAAAAAGTCAAAAAAGGAGCGTTTGTGCGCATTAAGGGACTGTCTGCCCAGGACCGGTTTGACAATGAGCTGACCATAGGCTCTGTCACAGGTATCAAGAAGTCCTCCGATTTCCGTACCCCCCGGATGGACAACAGCGAGATGAAAAGAGTGGAGCTTCACTGCCACACGAAAATGAGCGATATGGACGGCGTCTCCGACGTGAAGGACATTATCAAACGGGCAAAGTCCTGGGGACATAAGGCCATTGCCGTGACGGATCACGGCGTGGTGCAGGCGTATCCGGATGCCAGCCACAGTCTGGATAAGGGAGATTCGTTTAAGGTGATCTACGGCCTGGAGGGCTATCTGGTAGACGATATGAAGGATATCGTGGAGGACGCCAGAGGCCAGAGCCTGGATGACCCTTACGTGGTCTTTGATATCGAGACCACAGGCTTCAGCGCGGAGAATGACCGGATTATCGAGATCGGAGCCGTCCGTGTGGAAAAAGGCCAGATCACGGATAAATTCAGCGTTTTTGTGAATCCGCAGACGCCGATTCCTTTTGAGATCGAGAAGCTGACCGGCATCAATGACGAGATGGTCATGGGAGAGCCCACGATTGAGGAGATTCTGCCCCGGTTTCTGAAGTTCTGCGAGGGAGCCGTCATGGTGGCCCACAATGCCGGTTTTGATATGAGCTTTATCCGGAAGAACAGCGAGCGCCAGGGGCTTCCCTGCGCCTTTACGGTGGTGGATACGGTGGCCCTGGCCCGTGTGCTGCTGCCGCAGCTGAACCGCTATAAGCTGGATACGGTGGCGAAAGCCCTGAATGTTTCGCTGGAGAACCATCACCGGGCTGTGGACGATGCAGGCTGTACGGCAGAGATTTTCGTAAAGTTCGTGCAGATGCTGAAAGACAGGGATATCACGGATCTGGACGGCGTAAACCAGATGAGCACCCTGGATAAGGAGGCCATCAAGAAGCTGCCAAGCCACCATGTGATTATTCTGGCGAAAAACGAGATTGGACGGGTGAACCTTTACCGCATGGTTTCCTGGTCCCATCTGGATTATTTTGCGAGAGTGCCCAGAATCCCGAAAAGCGTTCTTCAGAAGCACCGGGAGGGACTGATCATCGGTTCCGCCTGCGAGGCCGGAGAGCTCTATCAGGCTCTGGTGCGTTCCGCGCCGGAGGAAGAGATTGCGAGACTGGTGAATTTCTATGATTATCTGGAGATTCAGCCTCTGGGAAACAATGAGTTCATGCTGCGGGGAGAGCGTCCCACTTTTGAATCCAAGGATGATCTGATCCGGCTGAATAAAAAGATAGTTTCTCTCGGCGAGCAGTTTAACAAGCCTGTGGTGGCCACCTGTGACGTGCATTTCCTGAATCCGGAGGACGAGGTGTACCGCCGGATCATCATGGCCGGGAAGGGCTTTAAGGATGCGGACGATCAGGCGCCCCTCTATCTTCGTACGACGGAGGAGATGCTGGCGGAATTTGAATACCTGGGAAGCGATAAGGCCTGGGAGGTCGTGGTCGGAAATACAAATAAGATCGCGGATATGATTGAGCGGATTTCTCCGGTTCGCCCGGATAAGTGTCCGCCTGTCATCGAAAATTCGGATCAGACCCTGCGTGATATCTGCTATGAAAAGGCCCATTCCATTTACGGAGAAGAGCTTCCTGAGGTGGTAACCACGCGTCTGGAGAAGGAGCTTCATTCCATTATCTCCAATGGATTCGCGGTCATGTATATCATTGCCCAGAAGCTGGTGTGGAAATCCAATGATGACGGTTATCTGGTGGGTTCCCGTGGTTCCGTAGGTTCCTCCTTTGTGGCGACCATGGCCGGAATCACAGAGGTCAATCCCCTGCCGCCCCATTATTACTGCCCTTCCTGCCATTACAGCGACTTTGAGTCGGAGGAAGTCCGGAAATATGCGGGAGCAGCCGGCTGTGACATGACGGACAAGGCCTGCCCGGTCTGCGGGACGCCGCTGAAAAAGGAAGGCTTTGATATTCCGTTTGAGACCTTCCTGGGATTCAAGGGAGACAAGGAGCCGGATATCGACCTGAACTTTTCCGGCGATTATCAGTCCAAGGCCCACAAATACACCGAGGTGATTTTTGGAAAGGGACAGACCTTCCGGGCCGGAACCATCGGCACGCTGGCGGACAAGACGGCCTTCGGCTATGTGAAGAATTATTACGAGGAAAGAGGCCAGCACAAACGGAACTGTGAGATCGACCGGATCGTGCAGGGCTGTGTAGGTGTGCGCCGTTCCACAGGCCAGCATCCGGGCGGTATCGTGGTGCTGCCCCACGGCGAGGAAATCCATTCCTTTACGCCGATTCAGCATCCGGCCAACGATATGACCACGGACATTATCACGACGCATTTTGACTATCACTCCATCGATCACAACCTCCTGAAGCTCGATATCCTCGGGCACGATGATCCGACCATGATTCGTATGCTGGAGGATTTGACCGGGATTGACGCAAAGACGATTCCGCTGGATGATCCGGGCGTCATGTCCCTGTTTAAGAGCACAGAGGCGCTGGGAATCACGCCGGAGGATATCGACGGCTGCCCCCTGGGCTGCCTTGGAATTCCGGAGTTCGGTACGGATTTTGTAATTCAGATGGTGGTGGACGCAAAGCCCCAGTCCTTCTCGGACCTGATCCGAATTTCCGGTCTGTCCCATGGTACGGACGTGTGGCTGAATAATGCCCAGCGCTTCATTAAAGAGGGCAAGGCGACAATTTCCACTGCCATCTGTACCCGTGACGATATCATGCTCTACCTGATTCAGATGGGCGTGGAGCCGAGTCTTTCCTTTACCATCATGGAGAGCGTGCGAAAGGGCAAGGGCCTGAAGCCGGAGTGGATCGAGGCCATGAAGGCGGCAGGAGTGGAGGACTGGTATATCGAGTCCTGTACCCTGATTAAGTACATGTTCCCGAAGGCCCACGCAGCGGCCTACGTAATGATGGCCTGGCGAATTGCCTACTGTAAGATCAACTATCCGCTGGCTTACTATGCGGCTTATTTCAGTATCCGCGCGTCTGCGTTCAGCTACGAGCTGATGTGCCAGGGAAAGGAGCGCCTGGCTTACTATATGGCGGATTATAAACGGCGCAGCGATTCCCTGTCCAAGAAGGAGCAGGACACGATGAAGGATATGCATATCGTACAGGAAATGTATGCCCGCGGCTTTGAGTTCTGGCCCATCGATATTTACCGGGCGAAGGCCCATCATTTCCAGATTATAGACGGAAAGCTGATGCCGGCCTTAAGTACCATCGAAGGCCTGGGAGACAAGGCGGCAGACCAGCTCTACGAGGCGGCGGGGGACGGCCCCTTCCTCTCAAAAGATGATCTGAGGACCCGAAGCAAGCTGTCCAAAACCGTGGTGGATCTGATGGGCGATCTGGGACTTCTGGGCGATATGCCGGAGTCCAACCAGCTTTCGCTGTTTGATTTTGTATAAAGGCAGCGGCGGCGCAAATTCGGCCATTTTGACCGTATTGTCCCTTGGTACACAGACGCTGGCCTGCACAGAAGGAGAAAGAGCGCGTATGCAGTCAAAGAAGAATATTTTTTTAATTGGATTTATGGGTGCGGGGAAAAGCACCGTTGCCAGATACCTGCACAGGCAGCAGGGAATGAACTGGCTGGAGATGGATAAGGAGATCGAGCGGAAAGAAGGCATGCCGGTCTCTGAGATCTTCCGCCTGCGCGGGGAAGAATATTTCCGGGAGCGGGAGACGGAGCTTCTGCTTTCCCTTGCGGATAAGGAAAATACCGTTGTCTCCTGCGGAGGGGGTGTCCCCCTTCGTGCCTGCAATGTGGAGGCAATGAAAAAAAGCGGCATCGTTGTGTTTTTGACTGCCCGGCCTGAGACGATTCTGGATCGGGTAAAGGACAGCCATGAACGCCCCCTTCTGGAAGGACACAAGGATGTGGAATATATTTCGGAGCTTCTTTCCAGGCGTATGGAGAAATACGAAGCGGCGGCAGATGTCCTGGCGGCCACGGACGGACGGACTCCGGAAGAAATCGGAAAAGAGATTTTAAAATATCTGTAAGTGAAAGAAACGTAAAGTTTCAGAGGACAGCCATGCGGAGAACTTATGTAAATCGCCTGCATGGCTGTTTTTTTGTGTGTTTTTATGAAAATAGGCGAAAAAACAGGTGAAAATTTCTAAATGATTGGCGAAGTTAGTTGTGGACAACTGAGGCATTTTTAGAGTATGATAAGAAAGGTGGCAAGAAGAAGGGTTTTATGTATATGGGCCGGAACATCCGGACATATAGAGGAGGATTAAGGTATTGAGAAAGAAATCGCACATCTCACTTGCGAAATATATTGTGAAGGATATGGAGGTTCCGGTCATGACCGATCACCGGAAGGCGTTTTATCTGGGAAGCATTCTTCCGGACTGCAAGCCGTCTTTCCTGACTCAGCGTCATGAGTTTGAGGGGACCTTTGAGATGGTGAAGGAGCGCATCTGTGACTTGTCGCTGGATGCAGAGCTTATCCTGCGCAACGCGCGGGCCTTCATGAGAAGACTGGGCGAGATCATTCATTATATTGCAGACTACTTTACATTCCCGCATAATATGATTTATGAGGGTGGTTTCAAAGAACACTGCGTGTACGAGAAGGAGCTGAAGCTTCGTCTGGTAGAGTACGTGAGAAGCGGGGAGGCCTTCCGGACAAGGATTGATGTGAGAAAGTTCGAGACGCCGGAAGCGGTATGCTCATTCATCCGCAGCGCCCATGCAGAGTACCTGAAAATAGAGCACGGCGTGAAGGAGGACTGTGAGTTCATTGTCCGCGTCTGCCATCAGGTGGTACAGGCGATTCTAAACCTGGTGAACCGCGCTATGGGTATTGAGATGACGAAGCGTCTGTGCCTGGCGTAGGCAGGGGCTGTCAGTTGAAAAGGAAAAGAAAGTTTCGTGTTTTTCGAGATAGGAAAATACAGAACCGGTAAAACCGGACGGGACTGCTGCACATTTTGTGCGGCAGTTTTTGCTTTCAGGGAATGGCGGATTATTTTTACGAATTAACAGGTAGTTAAAATGATGAATAAATTTATGCAATATGATGGAGCAGGAATATAAAGATGTAAATTTCATGTGTAAAGTCTGGTATTTTCATAAATACTGTGATATTCTGTAAATGCAGTTCTGCTGATTCAGGATGGAGAATCTCTCTCCGCAGATTCCAGAAAAAGAAACAAAAACTATTTTATACCAATGATAACTTCCGAAGCAAGAATGGTTGCGGCATTTTTTAATTCCATGTACAATGAAGGAGGATATCAAATGGGAAGAAAAGAAGAACCGCTGGTGGAGTATTATAATAATCCCGTGCGCTTTGCGGAGCTGGTAAACGGATGGATTTTCGATGGGAAAAATTATCTGAACCCGGAGAACATTTCTGATGCGGACCGGAGAACCTCGCAAAAGAGCGGGCGCGGCGCAGGGAAAAAGGAATATCGTCAGCGGTATCGTGACATTTTCAAGCAGGCAGGAGAATGGAACGTCCGGCTGTTTATAGGCACAGAACTTCAGGAGGAAGTAGATTATACAATGCCTCTGCGGGTAATGGATATGGACGTACTGTCATATCTTCATCAGAAGAAGCGGGTGGCTGCCGTGCATCGGGAAAACAGGGATTTGAAAGGGATTACGTCCGGGGAATTTCTTACAGGAATCACAAAAGAAGACAGGTTTGCGCCTGTGATTACACTGATTTTGTATTTGAATGAACGTCCCTGGGATGGGCCCGTAGATCTGCACGGACTTCTGAGGATGGAGTACCTGCCTGAAGAAGCAAAAAAGTATGTGGAGAATTACAGAATACACATTCTGGATGTCTGTCATACGCCGGACGAGGAACTTCGCAGATTCCCACCGGATATCTGTTTTATGCTGATGTTCATTAAATATACAAAAGATAAAAAAGTTCTGGCTGATATCAGAAGCCTGTGCGGGCAGGAAACGATAGCAGAGGATACATTTGACGCGCTTGCGGATTATGTCAATGAGCCGGAACTCTGGAAGATGAAACAGGAAGTGGGAAGCGGGAAAGGACGGATTAATATGTGTGAAGGATTGCGGGAACTGATGGCGGACAGTAAAGCAGAGGGAGTGGCTGAGGGAATGGCGGAAGCCGTTTTAAGCCTGCTGGATGAGAAGGGAACCGTGCCGGAGGATGTAAGGACAGCCCTGTTAGAGGAAACGGATCTGGAAAAGCTGAAAGAATTCAATAGGCTGGCAGCCCGCAGCGGCTCGGTGGAAGAATTTGTGCGGAAATGGAAGAAATAAAGCAATGCCAAAGATTTATTATGTAGAGGATGACGCGGCGATCGCGCGGTTTGTAAAAGAATATCTGGAACAGAAAGGCTGTCAGGTGGAGATTTTTTCCCTGCTGGAGACGGCCAGAGCGGCGCTGCGGCAGGAAAGGCCGGATCTGGTTCTCGTGGACTGGAACATGCCGGACGGCCAGGGGGACGGGCTGTGCCGCTGGATTCGGGAACAGTGGCCGGCCCTTCCGCTCATTTTCCTGACAGTGCGGGGGGAATCCAGGGATATTGTCTGTGGTTTTGAAAATGGGGCGGACGACTATGTGGTTAAGCCCTTTGAACTGGAGGTTCTGTATTCCAGAATCCAGGCCCTGCTTCGGCGGGCGGGACAGACGGCGTCGGGTACGGGAGAAAGGGGAAAACTGTGCTGCGGCGGTCTGACGCTTGATGCGGAGCGCATGCGGGTCTTCAGCGGCGGAAAAGAGGTTGCCTTAAGCCAGCCGGAATATCAGCTCCTTCAGATTTTGATGGAAAACAAAGGAAGAACCGTGACCCGCGCCCGGCTTCTGGAGCAGATCTGGGACAGCGGCGGAAATTTTGTGAATGACAACACGCTGACGGTTACTATGAAGCGTCTGCGGGAGAAGCTTGGGAATCCGGCCTGCATCCGGACAATCCGCAGCTTCGGTTACCGGATGGAGGAGACCTTATGACAGAGAGAAAAAGACAGAGGATACTGTTTTGGCTGCCGGCGGCTGTATTTCTGGCGGGTCTGGCGCTTTTGGCTGTCTTGTGGAAAGGGCTGTATCAGAGAGCTGCCTATGATCAGATTTCTGCATTCTGCGGTATCGTGCTGGATAAGCACCCTGATCTGGAGGACGAGCTCTTAAGTTCCGTAAAAGAATTCCAGGCGAGCGCGGATTTCCGTCTGTCTGGATGGAATCCTGCGGAGCCGTCTTTCTCTTCCGGCCCTTCTTTCGGTCCGGGTCTGTCCGGAGAGAATTTCCTGGCCCGCTATGGCTATGAAAGCAGAGCCTTCGGGAGCGGAACCGCTGAGGGCATGTCTCTGCTGACCGCGGCTGTTGGAGTCCTGGCACTGGCTGTATCTGTCCTGTGCGGCAGAATTTCTGCCGGGCGGAAGCACGGAAGGATTGCGGAACTGACCCGGTACTTGGAGCAGGTAAATACAGGAGCACCGGGAGTTCTGGTGCAGGAGAGGGAGGATGAATACTCGGCTCTGCAGGATGAGATTTACAAGACGGTCACCAATCTTTATGTGACAAGAGAGGAGGCAGTGGGGGCGCGGAAAAGCTTTGCGGATAATCTGGCCAATATTGCTCATCAGCTCAAGACGCCCCTTACAGCGGCAGATCTGTCTTTGCAGCTTATGGAGAAAAATGTGCCGGATTCCTGCAGCATTTATACCGGGTCGGTCAGAAGACAGATAGAACGGCTTGGCCGGCTGGAAGAGGCCCTGCTTACTCTGTCAAAGATTGACGCGGGTACGCTGGAACTGAGGAAAGATGCTGTGGACGTGTATACGGTTCTGAGTTTGGCAGCGGAGAATCTTCAGGAGATTTCAAACCGTGCGGGGGTTCAGATAGAGATACCGGACCGGGGCTGCGCGGAATTCCAGGGAGATATGGAGTGGACGATGGAAGCATTGATGAATCTCCTGAAAAACTGTGTGGAGCATGCCCCGGAAGGCGGCAGGGTCTTCTGCGATTATTCTGAAAATCCTCTTTATGCGCAGATTCTGATCTGGGATCAGGGGGCTGGTTTTGCGCCGGAGGAACTTCCGCATCTTTTTGAGCGGTTCTACCGGGGGAAGAACGCAGTCCCGGGAAGCGCCGGAATAGGTCTTGCCCTCGCCCGCTCAATCTTTGAGATGCAGAATGGCAGCCTTACAGCCCGGAATCGACTGGAAGGCGGAGCCTGTTTTGAAATCCGCATCTACAGTCACTGACCTGTCACTTTATTCTGTTATTCTGATTTTGAAAACAGGAACGGGCTTCAGAGAAAGCACCGCGGGCGGGAACAAGATTCTCCGCTGTCAGATACTGAACCGGCATTTACCGCCGCTTTTGAGATGTGGGAAGAGAAGGAGGAAAACAGGTGGAGATTTTAAGGTGTGAAGGGGTAAGAAAGATATATGGTTCCGGCGCGGGCCAGGTGGCGGCGTTGGACGGAATTGATCTGTCTGTGGAGAAGGGGGAGTTTACAGCTGTGATGGGGGCTTCCGGCTCCGGAAAATCCACACTGCTTCATATTCTGGGAAGTGTAGACAGACCCACGGAAGGAAGGGTATTTGTGGAGGGAACAGATATCACATTGATGAAACCCGCGAAAGCGGCGCTGTTCCGCCGCAGAAAGGTGGGAATTGTCTATCAGTTCTACAATCTGGTTCCTACTCTTACAGTGCGGAAAAATATTCTGCTGCCTCTGGCGCTGGACAGACGAAAGCCAAACCAGGAGTTCTTTGACGAGATTGTGAAGATGCTGGGAATTGCGGACAGGCTGGACGCACTGCCCGGCCAGCTTTCCGGAGGACAGCAGCAGAGGACGGCGATTGCCAGAGCTCTTATCTACCGTCCCGCTATCGTACTGGCGGATGAACCCACAGGAAATCTGGATCGGAAAAACTCAGAGGAAATCGTGGAACTGCTCAAGCTGTCCAATAAAAATCTGAATCAGACAATTCTGCTGATCACTCATGATGAGAAAGTGGCGCTGGAAACAGAACGTGTCGTTACTCTGGAAGATGGACGCATAATAAGCGACCGGAAACGGGGGTGAAAGGCATGTGGAAGGGATTCATCAGAAACCATATCAGAGAAAACAGAGGGTCCAGTCTTTCTGTGAGAATCGCGGCTTTTGTGGCGGCTTTTTTTCTGGTTCTTCTCTGCTGCACGCTTTATAATGTCTGGCATTATGATGTGGTGCGCTGTCAGACGGAAAATGGAAATTACCATGCCCGCCTGACAGGAGCGCTGGACGAGGAGGCGCTGGAGAGGATTCAAAACTATTCCAATGTGGAGAGCGTGGTGGTGGAAGACGCGGTGGTGGATAGTGAGGAGCCGGCAGAAGAGAAGACGGTTGATATTCTTTTGAAGGATGTATCTTCTGCATACGAAGATTTACCGCGTATCGCTTCCCTGGCGGGATTAAGGGAAGAGGATATCACCTACCATGAGGAACTGCTGAACCTGTATTTTGTAGTAAATCCGGATAATCCGGATTCCGCGGATGCTTATGCGGTTCTGGTGGTGTTCGCTGCCGCAGGAGTGCTTTCCTGCTTTTCTCTGATTACGATTATACGCCATGCCTATGCGGTCTATATGAATGACAAGATTCATGAGCTTGGCATTCTTGCCAGCGTGGGAGCCGCGCCGGGGCAGCTCCGCAAAGGACTTTTAAAAGAGGCGTTTGCTTTGAGTGCCCTGCCGGCTGTGTCAGGCATACTGCTCGGCATCCTGGGAAGCGCGGGACTGATCGCGTGGACGGATGCCTTTGCGGACGGTGTCATAGAAGGGCGTATGGAGGTTCCCTTTTCGCTCCATCCGGCGATTCTTGTCCTTGCGTTTGCAGGCACGTTTGTGACCGTGTTTCTCTCTGCCTGGATGCCGGCCAGAGCATTGAGCCGCCTGACACCTCTGGAGGCTGTGCGCGGCGCGGCGGAAAAGGGGCTGAAGAGGGGGAAAAACGCCCGGATTCTGAAACTTCTGTTCGGCGTGGAGGGAGAACTGGCAGGAAATGCCCTGAGAGCACAGAGAAAGGCTCTGCGCATGGCAACCCTTTCATTGACACTGTCATTTCTGGCCTTTGGGTTTGTGCAGTGCCTGTTTGCAGTTATGACGCTGAACACGGATCTGACGTATTTTGACGCTTTTCGAAATTCCTGGGATGTGATGGCTGTCGTAAAAAATACGGATATCGGAGAGCTGGAAAGTACAGAAGCCTTGCAGAGCCTGCCGGATGTACGGGATGTCATGGTGTATCAAAAGGCATCTGCAAAGCGGCGGGTGACGAAGGAAGAGCTGAGTCATGAATTCCTGGAAGCAGGAGGCTTTGAGGGGGCTTCGGAGCGGTATGTGATGGAGACGGAAGCAGGATGGCTGGTCAACGCGCCGGTTTATATTCTGGACGATGAAAGCTTTCTGGAATACTGTGGACACACAGGCATAGAACCGAGCCTCGATGGAGCCGTGATTTTGAATCAGGTCAGGGACGATACTGATCCGAATTTCCGGATACGGACCTTCTTCCCGTATCTTGAGGAAGGGCAGAAGACTACCGTCCTGCGCTGCTCTGGAAATGAGTCTGCGGCGGCGGAGATCCCGGTGCTGGGATACGCGGAAGAATTGCCGGTCATGCAGGAAGAATATCAGACGCTGGATTACTATGAAATGATACACGTTCTTCCGGCATCACTGTGGGCCGGGATAGAAGAACAGATCGGCGGAACGGAAGAGGACACCAGCATCCGTGTACTGGCAGGAGACAATGCCGGAAATGCCTATACAGTGATTCCGGAAGAGGAAGGACCTACACTGGAAAGACTGAATCGCCTGGAAGCGGAAGTGGTTCAGGCTGTGGGAGAGGGCTTTGAGATTGAGACGGAAAACAGAGTTGAGGATAAGAATGCCAGCGACGCGGCTAATGACGCGATCCGCGCCATTCTCGGAGGCTTCTGCATCCTGCTGGCGGTCATCGGCGTGGGAAATGTCTTTTCCAATACGCTGAGTTTTACCTGGCAGCGCAGGCGGGAAGCGGCCCGTTATCTGTCCGTCGGCATGACGCCGGGACAGCTCTGGAAGATGTTCTGTGTGGAAGCCCTTGTGCTGGCAGGACGTCCGGTGCTGATCAGTATCCCGCTGCTTCTGGCATGTTCCATGCTGTTTATGAGAGCAGCTTATCTCGACCCGGCCCTTCTGCTGCCGCGGGCGCCGGTGCTTCCCATTTTGGCCTTTGCGCTGGCTATCTTCGGTTTTGTGGGACTGGCCTATTATCTGGGAGGCAGACGGCTTATGCGGATGAATCTGGCGGAAGCGCTGAGGGACGAGACCTTCTAGGTCAGAGGATGGGTTCTATCACAGCCCGGAAATACCGGTCAAGCTCCGGGGGAGTCTGCCTCATACGCCCCCGGACCCACCAGAGCACCATTTCCACAAAGCTTCCGGAGACATGGTTGATGAGAAAATCCTGTGGAACAGAGGACTTCCTGCCCATCTCCGGCCGCATGAACTGCTTGCGGATCAATTCGTTCAGGCCGTCTTTAAAATAGCGCAGAAAGATCTCGCTGCTTTCGCCGGAGAGCAGACCGAGAATGTTATAATCGTTTTCCTGCAGGTGCTGCAGGAGATGACAGAATACAGATTCCGGTGCTGTCCCGTCCGAATAGAGGCCGTGGGTGTGGGAGCAGTCGGCTGCGCTGCCGAGAATATGCCCGAAGAGCTCTTCGCACAGCTCTTTCAGCAGATCATCCTTTGTCTCAAAGTGAGCGTAGAAGGTGGTGCGGCCTACGTCGGCCCTGTCAATGATCTCCTGGACGGTGATCCGGTTATAATTTTTTTCCGCAAGCAGAGTGCTGAACGCGGAAAATATAGCGTCTCTTGTCTTTTTCTGGCGTCTGTCCATATGCATTCCTTTCCCGGCGGCCCTTAGATTTTGGGCTGTCGTTTTTAGACTCTCTGTTTTGAGACTTCCCCTTTTCTGCCTTTCCCGTACAGATTCCCCCATCTGTTCTGTAAAGAACAGAGCGAAAAAAATATCCATTGCAGCCGGCAGATTTCAATTTTAAAATAAAAGTGAACAAAGTGTTTGCTAACAAATTTATTGTACGGTAAATTGGAGAAGGCGTCAAGACGCTGACCGGTACTGGAAGGGGGAGGTTTAATGTTAAAGAAAATCAACGATTTACTGGCCGGAGGGCCCATGACAGCAGTCAGCGGTGTGTGCCTGGCCTTGAGCCTCTGCGCGCTCTGGATGAACCTGGACCTGCCGGTTGATCCGGCCTGGGTGTCTGTGGTTATAAGCGGACTGCCGCTGCTGTATCTGGCTGTGTGGAGAATCATTTACAATCCGGGAATCCGTAAGATTTCCTCTGCGCTTCTGATTACAATTGCCATGTTCGCGGCTCTTGCCATCGGCGATCTGTTCGCGGCGGGAGAAGTAGCTTTTATTATGGCTGTAGGCGCGATTCTGGAGGATATGACCACAAAACGGGCCAGAAAAGGGCTGAGACAGCTCATCAGCCTGGCGCCGGTTCAGGGAAGAAGAATCCGGGACGGCAGGGAAGAGATGATACGGGCGGAGGAAATCCGTCCAGGCGATATTCTGCGGGTTCTTCCCGGAGAGACGATTCCGGCTGACGGAAGAGTCGCCAGCGGAGAGACCTCCGTGGATCAGTCTGTTATGACAGGGGAATCACTTCCTGTGGACAAAGGTGTGGGAGATGAGGTCTTCTGCGGCACGCTCAACTGTTTTGGCGCGATTGATCTGGAGGTTGTCAGGGAAGGGGAGGACAGCTCTCTCCGGCAGATGATCCGCCTGGTGCAGGAGGCGGAAAACAGACAGGCGCCTATGCAGCGGATTGCGGACCGATGCGCCAGCTGGCTGGTACCTGCAGCTCTCCTGATTGCCCTGGGAGCTTATATTGCAGCAGGAAATATAGTGACAGCGGTTACGGTTCTTGTGGTGTTCTGCCCCTGTGCCCTGGTACTTGCCACGCCTACCGCCATTATGGCAGCCATCGGCCAGGCGGCAAAACATGGTGTGATTATCAAATCAGGAGAAGCCCTGGAAAACATGGGGAAGGTGGATGTGATCGCTTTTGATAAGACCGGAACACTGACCTGCGGAAGGCTGGCGGTCAGCGATATTCTGCCCCTTGGCAGCTCCATCAGTGAGGAGAAGCTTCTTGAGCTGGCGGCTTCTGCCGAACTGAAGAGCGAGCATCCTCTGGCAAAGGCTATAATCTCCTTTGCGGAAGAGCGGGAGATGATTCTCACAGAGCCGGAGGTCTTCCGTATGATGGCGGGAAGAGGCGTCTATGCGGAGCTGTCCGGGAAAAAAGTGCTGTGCGGCAGTGAAAGGTTTCTGGAAGAACAGGGCGTGGCAGCAGACAGGGAAACCCGGAATTTCCTGGAGCGGCTGCGCGTCCAGGGAAAGGCGTCCCTGCTTGTGGCGGAAGAAGGAAGATGTATCGGAATCATAGCTTTGTGTGATGTGCTGCGTCCGGAAGCAGAAGAAATGATCCGGCAGCTGCATGACATGCGGGTCCGTACTGTACTGCTTACAGGGGATAACAGGAAGACAGCCGCTTATTTTGCGGAACAGGCTGGTATTACGGAGGCCCGTGCGGAGCTTCTGCCGGAAGAAAAGGTAAAAAGTATCAGGGAGCTTCAAAGGGAGCATCACGTCTGCATGATCGGAGACGGAGTCAATGACGCGCCTGCCCTGAAGACGGCAGATGTCAGCGCGGCAATGGGAAGCATGGGGAGCGATATCGCGGTGGACGCCGCGGATATTGCTCTGATGGGCGATGACCTTTCCCGAATCCCCTACCTGAAACGGCTGTCAGATGCCACGGTGAAGACAATCAAAGCCAGTATCGGCATGTCTATGACAATCAATTTTGCGGCGATCATCCTTTCGGTTCTGGGGATGCTGAATCCTACCACTGGAGCTCTGGTCCATAACGCAGGCTCCTGTTTTGCGGTACTCTTTGCGGCTCTTTTGTATGACAGAAAATTTTAGCGCCCATGCAGGGTAGAATTGCGCTGGACAGACATGCGCCGGACAGACATGCGCCGGACAGATAGGTGCCGGACAGGCAGGTACCGGATAGAGCCGCGCCAGACGGCTCTGCACCAGATACATCGGTGTTATATACATCTGTGCCGGTTCTGCTTAGGCCGGGAGCAGCAGGACGGGATCAGGAAAGAAAAAAGAGTATGAAAAATGGCGGCATAACAAAGCCGCCATTTTATTCCCATATGATGAGATACGACAGATGAACCGCCGCTCCCGGAACTTATTTCAGCAGAGAAGAAGGAACATAGCCTTCCAGCTGGCTGCCGTTCTGCGTGAAAGAAATCTTGGTCCATTCCTGGCCGTCTTCCCCGGTTACTTTTTTGATAATCGCTACCTTCGTGCCATTTTCCAATGTAGCGCGGATATCTGCGTAGGGAGAGGCGTAGGTGCGCACCTGGGCTACTGCGGAGGAACTGCCGCCGGAAGAACTTCCCGAAGAAGAGCTGCCGGAAGAAGTGTTCCCTGTGCTTCCGATGTTCAGCAGATCGCCGCGGATATAGCCGGTCATGGATACGCCGCCCGAATTGTAAGAAATCTTATACCATTTTCTTCCGTCATCGCTTCCTGTCTGCTCGCCGATGATGGTGACACCGGTTCCCTGGGAAAGCTTGGAGCGGATGTCGCCGTTCGTGGAAGCCCAGGTGCGGATATTAGCCACAGCAGGGCGGATGGAGGCTGGCGTATTGGAAGCCGTGCCGCCGGAGGAGCTTCCTGATGAACTGCCGGAGCTGCTCTCGGAGAGCAGATCGCCGCGGATGTAGCCGCTCAGCTGATAGCCTCCGTCAGAATAGGAAACCTTGTACCAAAGCTGGCCGTCATCGCCGGTCTTGGAAGAAATCAGAGTTACAGTAGTGCCTCGGGTCAGACGGGATCGGATATCTCCGTTGGTAGACGCCCAGGTTCTGACGCGGACCACATCGCCGTTTACGTATCTGGTTCCGGATACATCAGTAGTGCCGGAGGAGCTTCCCCCAGGATTGGTCTCTACCAGCAGATCGCCGCGGATATAGCCTTCCACTGTGTTTCCGTTCTGGGTAAAGGAAACCTTGTACCAGGTACGTCCGTCATCCGCTCCTGTCTTGGAGGACAGAATGTTTACAGTGCTCCCTCTGTTCAGCCGGGTGCGGATGTCAGCGTTGGTGGACGCGTAAGAACGAACAATTGCCACGCTTGGCTTTACATATCGGGTGCCGGAGGCAGAAGAAGAGCCTCCCGAGCTGCTTCCGGAAGAGCCTCCGGATACAGTGCCGGATACATTGAGCAGGTCAGCCCGGACGAAGCCTTCCCGGGCTTCGCCATTGTATGCGAAATATACATCATACCATTTCAGACCATCATCTCCGGTGGTATCACTGATGATAGTGACCTTGGTTCCCTGCGTCAGTTTGCAGACGATGGATGAATTGGTAGATGCGGAGGAGCGGACATTCAGAATCCGGTTTTTCACGGTTCCGGTGGGACGGGCCGCGCTGGAGCGCAGAGCAGGTCCCATCAGGATCAGGCAGAGTGAAAAGACTGCCAGAAGCAGGAGCAGAAGCCGTTCCTTTTTTCGGGTTTTCAGTATCGTCATTATAAGATTCCCCCTTGAAGCTTTTGTATATTCAGGCTGCGCTCTGTACAGCGCAGCACTGTGAGTTCTGTAACCAGTATAATCGCCGGGCATGGAAAAAGCAAGAAATCCGGCAGAGTATTAAGAAAATTATAAAAATTTCGATAAAAATCCGTTACAGGCGTACTATTCCACCTGGCGCAGAGCGGAGATGTCCGAATCGATAACCAGAGAATAATTAGTATAGTAGACCACAAAGCCAGGTTTGCCGCCGCCCGGTTTTTTGACATGCTTTTTCTCCACATAATCGATTTCCACTTTATCGCCGCCCCGGTTTTTGGAGTAATAGGCTGCCAGGCGGCCTGCCTCTTCGAAAGCCCTGTCAGGGAGCTCCCGGCCTTCGCTTTTTAAGATGACATGGGAACCGGGCACACCTTTGGCGTGGAACCACCAGTCGTTGCCGGAGGCGAACTGGAAGGTCAATTCATCGTTCTGAAAATTATTTTTTCCTACGTAAATATCAAAGCCGTCACTGGACAGATAATGGTAGGGACGGGAGGAGAGCTTTGGCTTTTTCCCGCTGTTCCGGCCGCTTTTCCGGCGGATATAGCCATATTCTACAAGCTCTTCCCGGACAGGCGCCAGGTCTTCCTCCGTCAGAGCCATATCGAGGGCGGTCTGGATGGATTCCAGATGTTCTATCTCGTTTCTGGTTTCCTCCAGAAGCTTTGTCACAGCCTCAAAGGTCCGTTTCAGCTTGCCGTATTTGTCAAAATACCGCTTGGCATTCTCCTGGGCAGTCAAGGTACTGTCGAGAGGAATGGTAATCTCTTCATTAGTATAATAATTGAGGGCCTGCATGGAGCGGGCACCCTCCGGCACTCCGTAGCCATAGGTGTGGATCAGTTCTCCCCAGACCTTGTATTTTTCCCGCTTTTCCGTGTCCTGAAGCTGCTTTAGCTGCAGATCGTATTTCTTTCTGGTGCGCTCCAGAGCAGTCTGTACGACGCGGCGCAGATCCGCTGACTTCTGATGAATCCGGGTCAGAGTATTTTTAACGGCGTAATAGGATTCCAGAAGCCCGGACATATCTTCAAAACTCTGAGCATCCAGATCCTCATACATGGTCAGAGGCACGGCGGAGAACTCGGCAGGTTCCTTCCCATTATAATAAATCTTGGGCGTAAAATCTTCTCCCTTTATGCTTTCCATAAGCCGCAGAAGCTGGTGCTGCAGCATATCCCGCTCCCTGTCTTCCAGAGCCGCCGCCGGACGGGCGGATTCCAGGAAGGAACGATGACAGAGTTCCTCGGCCATGGCAGGGGAAAAGCCGGTCAGGGAGGTGTAAATCGCTTTACCCAGCGGCGCGGGCTTCGCGCAGACCGCCTCGATCATTTCCGCCGGGGAGGCCGTGAGAGGATCGAGTTTATCCTGCGTATGGGGAATAAAATAAGTCCGTCCAGGGAGAACCTCCCGTACAGAGCTGACAGCCAGCGACACGTGCTTGATGCTGTCCAGAATGGTGCCGTCTTCCCGGCAGAAGATTAGATTGCTGTGCTTTCCCATGAGTTCCGCGATAAGATACTTGCGGCAGAGATCACCCATTTCATCCAGGTGCTCGATCTCAAAACGAAGAATACGTTCCAGAGAGGGCTGTGTGACTGCAGTGATGCGTCCTCCGCCCAGATGTTTGCGAAGCAGCATACAGAAACCCGGCGCCGTCATCGGCGCGTTCTTGTTCTTTTCCGTCAGATAGACAAGAGGCAGGCTGGCCGAGGCCGAGAGCAGCAGCCGGTACTGGGCTGCGTTGTTTTTTATGGTCAGCAGGAGCTCATCCGCTTCCGGCTGGACGATTTTGGTGATGCGTCCGCCCACAAGCCGGTCGGAAAGCTCCTTCCTCAGACATGCGATTGTGATCCCGTCAAATGCCATGATGATTCATTACTCCTTTATGTTGTATCAGATTTTACGCGGGCCTCAGGGCAAAGCTTTCCCGCTCAGACCGCTGTGCCGGTTTTTGCATAATGCAGAAACTCTTCTTCCGTTCCATGAAATACGTTCATATCAATAAAGCGTTCTTCTCCCTGATATCCGTCCAGACGTTCCCGGTTGGTGTACTGCCAGAAGGTCCATTCGCGCCCGTCAGACAAAGAGGGGTGAGTGACCACATCACGGATCCAGATATCATATTCTTTATAGTCTCCGGCAAGGTAAAGCTCATAGGAAGCTTTGGTGGCATAGAGGACAGGGCTGAGACCGTAATGGTCTTCCAGCCGTGCCAGCAGTATATCCAGCTGTCCACGCACTTCTTCCCGCCCGGGAGGATTTTCTGCTTTGTCACCATAGAATTCCAGATCAATGACCGGGGGAAGCATTCCTTCAAAAGCCTCCACATTCCGGATAAAATTTTCTGCCTGGGTATCCCCGCCGGAGTCAAAGCTGAAAAAATGGTAGGCGCCTACCCGCAGTCCGGTTTTCCGGGCTTCCTCATAATTGTAAGCAAAGCGGGCGTCCACATGGGAGCTGCCTTCCGTAGCCTTGATAAAGGCAAAAGAGATTTCCTGCTCCGCGAGAACCGGCCAGTCAATCTCGCCCTGATATTTTGAAACATCCACGCCCCGCACCGGATAGCGTTCCCGGGAAGGGTTGTTTAAAAGAAGATATCCGTTCCAGACAAGAAAGGCCAGGACGAAAGCGCTTAGGAGAACGGCTGCCAGAAGTGAATACAGAAGCCGCCGTTTCCTTCTGAAATATATATTTGCCATTTTTCTGGTTCCTTCCAGTTTATCTCTTACAGTATACTTGAGGCGTCCTGCAATTTCAACTGTAAATGCCATTGGAGCTTTCCTGACACGGAAGAAGGAGTAAAACGGAAAAAAATCTTCGGGTAAGGACGAAAACCTTGACACCTTTTCCAATTTCAACTACAATATAATCCAAATGATCTGTGCAGAGACTGATACAAAGCAGGTCTGTGTCATAAGAAAATGACGCCGGCCGGCTTTACTGCGACCTGATAACAGTACAGCACAAGTAAGATAGAAAAGAGAATACCACTATGGTGAAGAGCATGACAGGATTCGGCCGCTGCGAGATTTCCGAAGGCGACCGGAAGATGACGGTGGAGATGAAATCCGTCAATCACAGGTATCTGGATGTGGCGATCAAGATGCCGAAGAAGCTGAACTTTTTTGAATCAGCCATCCGCAGCCTTCTGAAGACGTATATACAGAGGGGCAAGGTGGACGTATTTATCACCTATGAGGATTTGTCCGAGGCGAACACGACTCTGCGGTATAATCAGGCGCTGGCAGCGGAGTATCTGAAATATCTGAATCAGATGGCGGAAGAGTTTCATCTGGAACAGGATGTGAAGGTAAGCGCGCTTTCCAGATATCCGGAAGTCCTTGTTATGGAAGAGGTCCAGGAGGACGAGGAAGAGCTCTGGAAGCTGCTGGAGAAGGCTGTGAAAGGAGCCTGTGAGCAGTTTGTGGAGACCCGTATCAGAGAGGGAGAGAATCTGAAGCGGGACCTGCTGATAAAGCTGGATGAACTGCTGGAGCATGTGGCTTATGTGGAGGAGCGTTCCCCGCAGATTGTGGCAGAGTACCGGGAAAAGCTTACAGAGAAAGTAAAAGAGCTTCTGGCGGACACGCAGATGGAAGAGAGCCGGATTGCCGCGGAGGTTACGATTTACGCTGATAAGATCTGCGTGGACGAAGAGATCGTGCGCCTGAAAAGCCATATCAAGCATACCAAGGAGACGCTGGAGAAAGAGGACAGCGTGGGCCGCAAGCTTGATTTTATTGCCCAGGAGATGAACCGGGAGGCAAATACGATCCTGTCAAAGGCAAATGATCTGGAAGTATCCAATCATGCCATTGAATTGAAGACCGGAATCGAAAAGGTCCGGGAGCAGATTCAGAATATTGAATAAGGGGAAGAAGATGGAGAAAAAAGGAATTCTGGTGGTGGTGTCCGGCTTTTCCGGTTCCGGAAAAGGGACGATCATGAAGGAGCTTCTCAGCCGGTATGATAATTATGCCCTTTCTGTTTCCGCGACCACACGGAATCCCAGAGAGGGAGAGCAGGACGGTCGGGAATATTTCTTCAAAACCCGGGAAGAATTTGAGGAAATGATAGCCTCTGACGCGCTGATTGAGTATGCCTGCTATGTGGAAAATTATTATGGAACCCCCCGGGCCTATGTGGAGGAGCAGCTGGCACTCGGCAAGGACGTAATTCTGGAAATCGAAATCCAGGGAGCCCTGCAGATAAGAAAGCGGTTTCCTGATACCCTGCTTCTGTTTATCTCTCCGCCGGATGCCCGGACACTGGAAAAGCGGCTTGTGGGACGGGGTACGGAGAGCATGGACGTGATTGAAAACCGGCTGTCCCGGGCTGTTGAAGAAGCAGAAGGAATTGAAAGCTACGATTATTTTATTATCAATGATGATTTGAATACCTGTGTGGAGCAGGTACACCGTCTCATTCAGGGAGAGCACAGCCGTGTGTCACGGAGTCTGGAACTCATCAATGAGATCAGAACAGAATTGAAAGAATTTCAGAAAGGATAAGGTGAGAATATGTTACATCCCTCATACACAGATTTGATGAAAGTGGTAAACAGCGAGGTTGAGGAGGGCGAAACTCCTGTCGTAAACAGCCGGTATTCCATCGTGCTGGCTACGGCAAAACGCGCCCGTCAGATCATTGCGGGAGAGACGCCTCTGGTAGAGGCCAATGGAAAGAAACCGCTGTCTATTGCCATTCAGGAACTGGAGAACGGAAAGATTAAGATCCTTTCCGAGGAAGAAGCTGCGGCCCAGGAAGCTCTGGAGGCAAAAGCGGCAGAAGAGGCGGCAGAGAGAGCGGAAGCGGCCAGGGCTGCGGAAGAAGAGAAGGCAGAAGAGGCTGCGGAGGAGGGAGCCGCTGCGGACGGCGAGGAGTAAAACTGCCGGGAAGAACGGGAAAATCTGGTTTGCATATCAGAAAGCGGGAGCTGTCGGAAGACAGCTCCTTTGGTATTTAGGAATTATTTTTCTTCAGGAGCTCCTTACCGGAAATGCCGGGCTCTGTCATATGTATCGGATCAAGTATTTCATCCAGCTCTTCAGTTGTCAGTATTTTTTCAGCAAGAATCAAAGAGCGGACGGGCGTACCGGTACGAAGGGATTTTTTGGCGATATCAGCGGCTTTCTGGTATCCCACGTGAGGACTGATAGCTGTGATAATGCCGATACTGTTTTCCACCATGGAGCGGCATCGATCTTCGTTGGCAGTGATACCTGTAATGCAGTTATCTATAAAGGTACGGACAGCATAGGTCAATGTGTCAATTGATTGGAAGATACAGTAGAAAATAATTGGCTCAAAAGCATTTAGCTCCAGTTGGCCGGCTTCGGCGGCCATAGTTATGGTCAGATCATTTCCGATCACATTGAAGGCTACCTGATTTACAACCTCGGGAATTACCGGATTGACCTTTCCGGGCATGATGGAAGAACCGTTTTGCTTGGCGGGAAGGTTGATTTCGAAAAAACCGGCTCTCGGACCGGAAGACATGAGCCGCAGGTCATTTGCAATCTTGGAAAGCGTGACAGCGCATGCCTTTACAGTACCGGATACAGCCACGAAGGGGTCCAGATTCTGGGTGGCATCAATAAGATCAAAGGCCTGGATAAATTCCATGCTGGACACCTCGGAAATATTGGGAACAATGCGGCTTAAATAAGCTTCATCCGCGTTGATGCCTGTTCCGATAGCTGTACCGCCCATATTCAGGGAGCGCATTTCATTCATGGCAGTATCCATGCGGTGTATATCCCGCATGATCGCTGCTGCATAGGCCCCGAATTCCTGTCCAAGGCGGATGGGAACGGCGTCCTGCATCTGCGTTCTGCCCATTTTGATAACATGATTAAATTCCTCAGCTTTGGAGGAAAGTGCGCTGTGTAGTCTTAAAAGTTCTGATTTCAGCTTCAGCAAAAGCTTCAGTGAGGTCATTTTTCCGGCAGTGGGGATTACATCATTAGTGGACTGGCTGCAGTTTACATGATCATTGGGGTGAACGATGGAATAGTCTCCCTTTTTTCCGCCCAGAATCTCTATAGCTCGGTTGGCAATAACTTCGTTTGCATTCATATTCAGAGATGTTCCCGCACCGCCCTGAATCGGATCTACGATAAAATCTTCAAAATGTTTTCCTTCCAGAATTTCATTGCAGGCTTTGACGATTGCGTCGGCTCGTTTTTTGTCAAGAAGATTGATTTCGCAGTTGGTAATTGCAGCAGCTTTTTTAATGCAGGCAAGGCTGCTGATAATTTCGGGATGCATATTTAATCCTGTAATGTGGAAGTTTTCTGCGGCGCGTAAAGACTGGACACCGTAGTACACATTTTTAGGGATATGTTTTTCCCCGATGGAATCCGTTTCTGTTCTGTAGTCTGTCAAAGTATTCATTTTGACTGCCTCCCGTTGTTTTTTGATGGATTTATTATAGCGTTGTCTTATGATATAATCAAATATATATATTTTTATATTTTTTATAACTTAAAAATTATATTATTGCGATGCGCAAAGGGGGATTGCGTCTATTCCCTGACGCATCGGTGCTGCAGGGAGGAGATAAAAAATGATGGAAATGTTTCAGGGAATGGGATATGTATACGCAGTTTATCAGGAAGGGAGTGTTTCAAAGGCAGCGAAACAGCTTTGTATTTCCCAGCCTTCCCTGAGTGCAAATATAAAGCGGATAGAAGACAGGATAGGATATCCTCTGTTTGACAGAAGCACGAAGCCGTTGACTCTGACAGAATGTGGAGAAACATATATTCATGCGGTAGAACAGATGATGGAAACGGAAAGAGAGTTTGTAAATTATGTGAATGACTGGGGAATTTTAAAGACAGGAAGTCTTATTTTAGGAGGAAGCAGCCTGTTTGCATCCTGGGTATTGCCTGGGCTGATTGGTAAATTTTCTGGACAGTATCCCGGAATCAGAGTGGAACTGGTAGAAGAGAGTACCCTGACGTTACTGGATTTACTGCAAAAAGGACGGATTGATATTGTGATGGATAATTGTCAGCCAGTCCCTTCAGTGCTTGAAAGACAGATCTACAGAGAGGAGACGCTTTTTCTTGCAGCACCGAAAAAGATGTGTTCTCCAGAGCTCATAGCCCGATATGCGGTTTCCAGGGAAACAGTGATACAGGGGACAGCTGAAAGGAATGAGATTCTTCCGGTGCCGCTGCAGTATTTTAAAAACAAGCCGTTTATTATGCTGAAACTGGAAAATGACACGCGAAAGCGTTCCATGGAGATTCTTCAGGAAAATCAGATAGAACCTCAAATAGTGCTGGAACTGGATCAGCAGTTAACCTCATATCATGTAGCATGTTCCGGACTTGGTGCAGCTTTCATCAGTGATACGTTGATCTGTGCAGTATCCGAACAGCCGGATGTGGTATACTTCAGGCTGCCCGGAAAGAAAAGCAGCAGGAAAATTAGTTTTTACTGGAAAGCGGGGCGCTATAAAACACGCGCCATGGAAGAATTCCTGAAAACAGTTGGTAAAGAAAAATAGAATTACAAAAAAGACAGATGTTCAGTAGTTATAATCGTATACTGAGTGTCTGTCTTTTAGTTTGCTTTTTTGATTGTGGGTTATTTAAAATATGTATAGGCTCCTTATGCCATACTGACATAGGATGTTTATGAAATAATTTCGGTGAGCTCATCTATGAATTCTGCCGCAATCTGTGAGAGCCCTGTCCGCTGTTTCAGCCAGCCAATTTCAAACATTGCGTGCTTTCCAGCTAATGGCAGCAGCTTAATATCTTTATAAAAAGGAGTTCTGTGATAGAAATCAGGAGTAGAGGTTTCATAAGTAATCATGGAAGATTCCGCGATCAGACGATACATTAATTCAACACTGTTGATCCGGATGATATTGGAAGCGGATGTATCCAATCCTAATGCTTCTGCACAGCTCTGATAATAGCTTTTGTGAGGTCCGCCATAGATTCCCAATGGGAAATCTGCAAGACGTTCAGGTGTCACGTTTTTGGCTTCGCTATAGTATAAGGGATTTTTAGGGCCTACTGCAATATGGGTTTGCCCCGTGATAAGCGTGTTATATTCGAGGCCATAGGTTTTAACTCGTTGTAACAGTTTTTTCTTGCTGTTCTGCAATATTACAGTAATGCAGAGATCGGCCTGGTTTGTCTGCAACAGCTCGAGCTGAGTGGAAAGATCTTCCAGACTGTATAAAGAAAAATGGATAGGAGCCTTTTCGTATTTTAAAGTATATTGTAAAAAGGCTTCTTCGATCCATTTGAGTCTGGGTGCGACAAGAAAAAAAGACAGCCGTTTCTGTAATCTACAGGAATCGCAATATTTATCAAGAGCATCAAGCTCGCACTGCACGGAACGGGTATATTCCCAAAATTCTCTGCCATAGGAGGTGAGCTGGACTCCGGAAACTGTCCGAATAAATAATTTGACACCTATTTCCTCTTCCAGATGTTTGATAGAGCGGCTTAGATTTGGCTGTGACATGTACAGATTTTTGGCCGCACGATTAATATTTCCCGTTTTAGCCAGCTCATTAAATTGTTCGATTTGCTCTAATTTCATATAGTGTCTCCCCAAAATATTATATAAAAACAATAAAAAATCTAATGCTAATTATATATTTTTGATTATTTTTGTCAAGGTTTATAATACGCTCAAAGATCCAAGCAAAACGTGCACGGTTGTTTGATTTTCTTTTTTGTCTTTGATAATTACAACAGGCATACGATTTTGATAACCCAGAGGCAACAAAGGAGGGAAGAACTTATGAACCAATTGACAATTTGTATGATTATTTTTGTGTTAATCATTATCGGCTATATGGCTGGAAAGTTTACCATGGCTACTACAGCATTGCTCGGCATGCTGCTGATGATGGTAACGGGCTGTTTATCTGGAGAAACGGCATTGTCCGGATTTGCAAATTCCAGCACGATTATTATGGCATGTATGTTTATTGTAGGTGCAGGATTGACCCGGACTCAGGCAGTACATAAACTTTCCAATTTGGTTTACAAAATTTCAGGCGGTTCTTTTACCAAAGGGCTTGCAGGTTATGTTCTTGTTACTTTTGCAATTGCACAGCTGTTAGGAAGCTCAGTTCTGGTCTTCAGCATTTGTTATCCGTTGGTGCTGGACTACTGCAGAAAAATGGAAGTCAATTCATCCAAAGCAATGATGTCTGTAGGTCTCGTGGCAATTGGAAGTGTAGGAACCCTTCCCATAGGGTTTGAGGCGTCTCAGTATCTTGCTAACAATACGTTATTGCAGACATATGGAGATACAGAGCATACATTTGGAATGTTCAGTTATGCGTTAGGTCGTATACCGATTACAATTGCCGTTATTTTATGTGCGATTTTTATTATACCAAAACGTGTGCCGGACGTAGCCTTTTCGAAGGATTCCGAGTTTCAGGAAAATAAACGGAAAGAAAAAACTCCTTTGGATCCAGTTCGAGAAGCATTGGGATATCTTATTTTTATAGGAACGGTTATAGGATTACTGGTACAGCCTTATATTCCGGGGTTGGAGAGTTGGGTAGTCTGTATGGCGGGCGCACTTCTGGTTGTAATGACAGGGGTACTTGGAGCAAGGGAAGCAGTATCTTCTGTGAATTGGGGTGTCGTATTTTTGTATGTAGGTTCGTTGGGAATCGGAAATGCACTGGCAGAAACCGGTGCAGGCGAAATGATTGGAAACACAATCTCTTCCATGCTGGGCGGACAGCCAAACGGTTATCTGGTTGGACTGGTATTCTTTGCAATACCGTAGCGTCGGTGTACAAGGGGCAATACGCCTCAGCCCTGTAAATTCGCCTGTTTTCTGCGTTATCCTCAGTTAGCGTACGTTCAGTACGCCGCCATCGTCTGCCTTGAAAACAGGCGAATTTCCGAGGGCTGAGGTCGCAGAGTCAAAAATGAGCTGATTTGTGTCCCTGCAAGGCACTTGAACGACGCGTACATGGCGTACGCGGAGTGAAAGTAACGCAGCAGGGGCGCAAATTCAGCCATTTTTGACCGTATTGTCCCTTGGTACACCGACGCTATATTCTGACACAGTTTATGAACAATTGGGGAGTTGTCAATATTTTTAACCCGATTGCTATTCTTTCTTGCCTTTCCATGGGATATGATCCCCGTGGACCGATGATCCTGGTGCTTGCAGGTTCTCTGACTGCATTTATGACCCCGATGGCTACGCCTGCCGTGCCGTTGATGATGGGGGCAGGAAATTACAGTCAGAAGGATCTGCTGAAAGCAGGATGGCTGCCGTCGTTGATTATCTGTGCAGTGGCAGTCCTGTGGGTCATGACCGTCTATCCAGTAACCGGTTGATGAAAATTTAAGAATGGGAGAAAAATACCAGGAGGTTTGGGTTATATGGATACACTTTTTTTTGAACAATGGATAGACGCACATCGTGTTCAATTTGAAGAAATTGCTGCGGATATTTGGGACTGTCCGGAAATCTGTTATAAGGAATATCATTCAGCAAAGCTGCAGAAAGAATTTCTTTCTGTAGCAGGGTTCCGGGTTAGGGATTCTGTAGCCGGGATTGAGACGGCTTTTGTGGCAGAATGGGGAAACGGGGGACCCGTCATAGGGCTGCTGGGCGAGTTCGATGCGCTTCCGCAATTAAGCCAGCAGTGTGATGTAACAGAAAAGAGTCCGATTGAGCCGCTGGGAAATGGTCACGGCTGCGGTCATCATCTTTTGGGAACAGGTGCCATGGAAGCGGCATGCATGATCAGAGACTATCTGGAAAAGAATGCTATTCCGGGAACAATTCGGTATTATGGATGTCCGGCGGAAGAAGGTGGCGGTGGAAAAGTATTTATGCTGCGAAGTGGCTGCTGGAATGATGTGGATGTCTGCCTTAGCTGGCATCCGGGACCGGAAAGCTACATATGGAACTCTAATCTTGCAAATGCAAGAGTAAAATTTAATTTTCACGGGATTAGTGCTCATGCAGGAGTTGCACCGCATCTGGGGCGCAGCGCACTGGATGCGGTAGAACTGATGAATGTAGGGGCGAATTATCTGCGGGAACATATTATTGATGCTGCACGTATCCATTATGCTGTTACCAATACCGGAGGACAGGCTCCAAATGTAGTTCAGGCCGAAGCAGAAGTTGTATATGCGGTACGGGCGCCGAAAATAACGGAGGTCAGCGAGATTATAGAACGTGTTATTCATGTAGCGGAAGGGGCTGCATTGATGACCGGTACAACGATGGAGTACCAGATCGTAAGTGCATATGCCAATTATATATCAAATGATACACTTTCCGAGATTATGGAAAAACATGCAAAAGAGTTTCTGCCAATCAGCTATACTTCCGAAGAACTTGCGTATGCCAGAAAATTTTTGAAATCGGATGACCGTGACAAAAAAGAAACACCGATTTGTTCAGAACTGCAGTCTGTCCGTGGCAGGATTCCTTTTTCAACGGATGTAGGGGATGTGAGCTGGTGTGTGCCTACCTGTGCCATGCAGGTGTGTTGCTTTTCAAGAGATACCCAGCTGCATAACTGGATTGCGGTAGCGCAGGGAAAAGCTACGGTAGCCTATAAAGGGATGCATGCCGCAGCAGAAATCCTGGCAGCCAGTGCGGCGGAGATTTTCGAAGATCCGGATATTCTTCATAGAGTTCGAACAGAGTTCGAAAACGCTCTTGGAAAAGATAGTTATCAGTCGTTATTGCCTGAAAAGCGATGAGTAACTATAAACAAACATATTTTTGTTTAAGGATAACATTTTTTAATGGCAAAAGAACAAATAAGTTGCACAATTCGGTAAGCCCATTGACACCCGTCCTGTGACTTTGTTAAGATACATATAACAAAAAGGGAGAGACCGCGTTTCAGACAGGAATGCGGCGCTTGGCGTGACCGGTTTCGGCACGCTTTCTATTTCAGGAGGGAACCATGATGAGGATTATCAGAGCAAAAGATTATGAGGACATGAGCAGAAAGGCGGCTGCGGTTCTTGCGGCTCAGGTGACGGTAAAGCCGGACTGCGTGCTGGGACTGGCCACAGGCTCCACACCGATTGGAACCTATGACTGCTTGGCGCAGTGGTGCAAAGAGGGCGTACTGGACTTCTCCAGAGTTTCTACAGTAAATCTGGATGAGTACCGGGGACTGGATCATGAGAATGATCAGAGCTATTACTACTTCATGAATAAAAATCTGTTCAGCAGAATCAACATTGATCCCGCTCATACCCACGTACCCAACGGCATGGAGCCGGACCCGGAGAAGGAAAGCAAAAGATATGAGGAGCTGATCCGCTCCCTTGGGGGAATCGATATTCAGCTTCTGGGAATCGGTCATGACGGCCATATCGGCTTCAATGAGCCGAACAGCTTCTTTGACAAGTATACGCACTGTGTGGACCTGACAGAGATGACCATTGAGGCCAACAAGCGTTTCTTCGCCTCCGCGGATGAGGTGCCGAGACAGGCTTATACCATGGGAATCGGTACGATTATGCACGCAAGAAAGCTTCTGATGATTGTCAGCGGAGAGGATAAGGCGGATATTGCGGCTGCAGCCTTCTGCGGCGAGGTGAAGCCGGAGGTTCCGGCATCCATTATCCAGTTCCATCCGGATGTGACCATCATCGGCGATGAGGCTGCTCTTTCCAAGATCCCTGAATAACAGTGCCGGAAGTGGCCTGTTGCGTCTAGTCTCCGGAGCGGGCAAAGAAGCGGAACAGATAGAGGCCGCTTAAGCCCACAAGAGTGTAGACGATCCTGGAAAGCATACTCATGTTTCCGAAGAGAAAGTTTACCAGATCAAAACGGAAGATTCCGATCAGCCCCCAGTTCAGGGCGCCGATGATGGCGATGGTGAGGGCTGTGCAGTCTAAGAACTTCATAATAAAGGGATTCTCCTTTCTGCAGGGACCGCTTGACAGCGGTTCCTGTTTGTATTATCAGTAATAGACTGTACAGAACGAAGAAAAATTATACGAAGCTGTTCGTGTCGGGATCGTATCGGAAATCGATGGACGCCAGAGAGTTTTCGATGGACTGGCGGTCAAGATTCAGGGCCTGGCACAGCTCGTCAAGAGACGGATAGAAATCACGGAGCTGCGTATTCAGCCAGCTTACAAGCATAAAAGGATCTTTGGGTATCATGGTTTTCCTCCTGAGATGTATTTTATCATGCCTGCGGCAGTTCTGTTTCGTTTTGTATCATAAGACATTGTGTCAGAACTTGCAAGCAGTAATTTTTTCTGTTACACTGAGTTTAGCAGCTGTGAGAAAAATAGTCTGCCAGCTGAAAGCGACAGCAAAGGAGAAAGAAAATGGAAAATAACAGCAATTCGAAGGAACGGCAGAAAGAGGTTCAGAAGCTGACCTTTATTGTACTGGCTGTAATGACAGTACTTATCATTGGATACGCGGCTTACGGGCTGATTACAGAGTCGATCAGCATGCTGCTGTTCGGAATTATGCTGGGTGGGTTTGTGGTAGTTTATATCGTCCTGACGGATATTGTGGAGCCCTTCCGGCTGGGGCTGTTTCAGGATCTGGCCCGGGAGCGCCGTGCCGGCTTTCTGAAAATGATGCTGATGGATGTGATTGGAGCGGGAGCGCTCATATACTGGATTGCGGGGCTGGGTTCTGAATCAGGCAATGATATTCTGATTCCGTTTTTGATTTACTTTCTGACGGTTCAGATAAAGCGGAAGTACCGGGCCGAATTTGAGGGAACCGTGCCGGAGGAAAAGGAAGAACCGGATACAGAAGATGCAGGGTCCGGAGAGCAGGACGAAAAATAAGGTCTGGAATCAGAGACAGAGCGGGCTCATAAGCCTGCTTTGTTTGCATATATTGGATAAAAAAGGCGTCTCCGGCCGGACTGCCTGGAAGGATTCGGCTGGAGTCCGGGGTAGCTATTGGAAAATGCAGGAAGGCAGGGAGCTCCGGCATGGAAGAGAGGCCTGCTGGCTGGGGCTTTGGGAGCAGGCATGGTACTGGCGGCGGCCGGAGTCCGGGAATGGAAGATGGAGCAGGAAAGGGCGGCGGCTTTGTCAGGGGCTCAGACGGCAGTTCTGGCAGAGACTTTGACAGAGACGGAGGCGGAAAGCCTGCCACAGATCCGGACGGAGGCGGAAAGCCAGCCGCAGCAGCTCCAGGAGAAGAAAAAGATTGCGCTGACCTTTGATGACGGTCCCCATCCCTATTATACAGATCAGCTTCTGGACGGACTGGCTGAACGGGGCGTGAAGGCTACTTTTTTTCTTTTGGGCTGTAATATCGAAGGAAATGAAGAGGTGGTCAGACGCATTGCGGAAGAAGGCCATCTAATCGGCAACCATACCTGGTATCATGTGGACATTACCACACTGTCTCAGGAGGAAGCCTGTGCGGAGATTCAGAATACCAGCAGAAAAATCACAGAAATTACCGGTCAGCCGGTAGAGTATGTCAGGCCGCCTTTCGGCAACTGGGATAAGGAGCTGGAGTGCGAGGTCATGATGATTCCCATTTTCTGGTCTGTAGATACGCTGGACTGGAGTACCAGGAACGCGGATCGCCTGGTGGATCAGGTGGTATCGGAGGCCGAAGAAAACGACATTATCCTGATGCATGATTCCTACGACAGTACGGTGAAAGCTGCCCTGCGGATCGTGGATCTGCTTCAGGCAGAGGGGTATGAGTTTGTGACGGCTGATGAGCTGATTCTGGAATGACACAAGGAGAAAGACATGGATTTATTTGATTATATGCGGGAAAACCAGCTGAAGCAGGAGGCTCCGCTGGCTTCCCGTCTGCGTCCGAGGACGCTGGATGAGATCGTGGGACAAAAAGATATTCTGGGAAAGGACAAGCTGCTTTACCGGGCGATTCAGGCGGACAAGCTGAGCTCTCTGATTTTCTATGGACCGCCTGGCACAGGTAAGACAACGATAGCCCGCGTCATCGCAAATACCACAAAGGCGGATTTTACCCAGCTTAATGCTACAGTGGCCGGAAAAAAGGATATGGAGGCCGTGGTATCCAGGGCAAAAGATAATCTGGGAATGTACGGGCGCAAGACGATCCTGTTTGTGGACGAGATTCACCGTTTTAATAAGGGGCAGCAGGATTATCTGCTTCCCTTCGTGGAGGACGGCACATTGATTTTGATTGGCGCCACCACAGAAAATCCCTATTTTGAGGTAAACGGGGCGCTTTTATCCCGGTCTGTCATCTTTGAACTGAAGCCTCTGGATAAGGAAGATATCCTGGAGCTGATTCACCGTGCAGTTACCGACAAGGAGAGGGGCATGGGCGCATACCAGGCAGAGATAACAGAGGAAGCGGCAGATTTTCTGGCGGATATCGTGGGCGGAGACGCAAGAGCGGCCCTGAATGCTGTGGAACTGGGTGTGCTGACTACGGAAAAAGGCGGAGATGGGAAGATACATCTGACCCTGGATGTGATTTCAGAATGTATACAGAAGCGGACGGTGCGCTACGACAAGACAGGGGATAACCATTATGATACAATTTCGGCCTTTATCAAAAGTATGAGAGGCTCTGACCCGGACGCGGCGGTATATTACCTTGCGAAAATGATCTATGCAGGGGAGGATGAGCGGTTCATCGCCAGAAGAATTATGATCTGCGCGTCTGAGGATGTGGGAAATGCGGACCCGATGGCTCTGACCGTGGCCGTATCGGCGGCCCAGGCGGTGGAGCGGGTGGGCTTTCCGGAGGCTCAGATCATTCTGGCTCAGGCGGCCTCCTATGTGGCCTGCGCGCCCAAGAGCAACTCTGCTGTCATGGCCATTGATAAGGCCATGCGGTCCGTCCGGGAACGGAGAACCAGCGTGCCGCCTCATCTTCAGGATGCCCATTATGGCGGAGCCGGAAAGCTTGGGCACGGCATCGGGTATAAATACGCCCACGATTACCCGAATCATTATGTGGAGCAGCAGTATCTGCCCACGGAGCTTTTGGGAGAACGGTTTTATGAACCTTCAGATAACGGATATGAGCATCAGATCCGGGAGCATTTCCGGAAGATAAAAGGGGATCTTCCGGAAATGCCCGGATCGGATACTCGGACGGAATGATCAGACCCGGCAGCCGGGCTGAAGTATCGGACAGAAATACTCAGACTGTCTCGGGTTCCGGATAATCGGTTCCGAAGGTTTCCACCGTGACAGCTTTCATGACCTGGGGAGTCATGGGACGATCCCGGTAGTCAGTGGGCGTCTGCGCAATCTTGTCTACCACGTCAAGTCCCTCGATGACCTTTCCGAAAGCGGCGTAAGCGCCGTCCAGATGGGGAGAGGTCTTGTGCATGATGAAGAACTGGGAACCTGCGGAGTCCGGATGCATGGCGCGGGCCATGGACAGGACGCCGGGCGTGTGCTTTAAGTCATTGTCAAAGCCGTTCTGGGCGAACTCACCCTTGATGGAATAGCCGGGGCCGCCCATACCGTTTCCGTCCGGGCATCCGCCCTGGATCATGAAGCCCTCGATAACCCGGTGGAAAATAAGACCATTGTAAAAGCCTTTGTTTACAAGACTGATGAAATTGCGTACAGTGTTGGGCGCGATGTCAGGATAAAGCTCAGCCTTGATGACATCGCCGTTTTCCATCTCAAAAGTAACTACTGGATTTGCCATATTCATTCTCCTTTTCAGTGCGCATACTGTTTCCAGCCTGCGGATTTGTCACATATATCTTAACGGAAAAGGATGAAGACGTAAAGGAGTTTTTGCGAAATGCTGAAAGGTCTTGTAATAGCGGCTTCCGGCGCCCGTGTGCTGAAGGAGGAGCTGGACAGAACTCATTTTCCGTGGACAGAAGCCGGCGGGAGAGAAGCGGAAGATTTTCAGAAAGCGGCAGAAAGGCTTCATGCGAAGCCGGAGGAGCTTCTGTGCCTTGTTGAGACGGATCGGGAGGAAGAGACGGCGCTCTCTCAGGGATTTTTCTGCGTGGGCTACCTGAATCCGGAGCTGGAGACGCAGAGGCTTTCAGGCTGCAGAATTCTGCTGGAGGGATTTGAGGAAGTTGACGCCCCGTTTCTGCAGAATGTGTATACACGGGCTCTGGGGCTTCCGGTGCAGATCGCGGAGACGAAGCGGCTGTTGATTCGTGAGATGACCCTTGCGGACCTGGACGACATCAATGCTCTTTATCAGGAAAGTGAATTTACGGGGTTTCTGCAGCCGTCAGGCCTGGACCGGCAGGAAGAAGAAGAAAAGATCCGTGCCTATATCACCTATATGTATGGTCTGTATCAGTTCGGCATGTGGGTAGTCATAGAAAAGGAAAGCGGGAATCTGATTGGACGGGTAGGATTCGGCATTGCGGACTATCTGGACTTTTCCGAGATTGATATGGGATATCTGATCGGAGCGCAGTACCGCCGTAAGGGGTATGCGGAGGAGGCCAGCCGGGCAGCGCTGGACTATGCCGGACGAATACTGGAATTTCCGCAGGTAAGCGCCTATATTGACAGTGAGAATCTGATTTCCCTGCACCTGATAGAGAAGCTGGGATTTCACAGAATGAAGAAATTTACATACCGCGGGAAAGGACTTTACCGCTATGTACTGCAGCTGTCCTGAGGGATAACACTCCTTTTGGGCGGAGGCTTCTGTTAGTTTCCGGCAATTGGAAGCAAACAAAAGACCGCTGCATCACCGGGCTGGATGATACAGCGGTTTTCCGCGCTTGGCGGGAGTCGTCCGTCTGAAAGAGGAACGACTGTTTCACAAGCTGGGCCAGTTATTTAGTGTGGCTCTGTACGTATGCGGCCACAGCCTTATCCTGCACCTGAATATGGTTCAGGAGCCAATCGGTAATATTCTTATTGACAGCCTCCACGAAGGCGTCTGTGGGGCCTTCCTCTTCTTCCAGCATGTCCAGAAGCTCGCGCACGGCTTTTACAAAGGTCTGATGCTGTTCCTTATGGGCTTCGATGCCCGGATAACCGGATTCTTCCTGAAGCTTCTCCTCTGCCTGAAAATGGAATTCTGTATAGTCCAGAAGGAAATTCAGAGTCTGGATCGCAGTCCGCTTCTCTGTACCCATGTAGCAGCTTTCCAGCAGCTTGTTGACACGGTCAATCAGCTCTTTGTGCTGCTGGTCGATCAGTTCATTTCCGGTTTCCAGGGATTTATCAAATGTTACGCTCATAAGATGGTCCTCCTTGTTTTGTCCTTAGGGTTTTGTGCATAGCGATAGAAACTATCATTAAGTATATGCAAAAACGACAGAATAATCTGTTGCAAATGCAACAAAGCGCGAAAAATTAGTAAAGGCGGTTTCCTGCTTGCCGCTCTGGCAGCGGATGTGATAAGATATCTGAAAAGGAGAAAAGTCATGTTTGATAAAAAGAAAGGAAGATGCTTCCGGTATTCTGCGGGGTTCTGTCTGACACTTTGTCTGACTGCGGGCCTGGCGGGCTGCGCAGGGGCGCCGGAGGCTTCGAATACGCAGGAATCCATGAAGGCGGAGCTGATGGCTGAGACGAAGACGCCGGTAATCGGTCTGATTCTGACCAGCCGGGACAGCGGAGAGAATGAGAGTGCAGCTGCCGGCTTTGAGGAGATGGCGCAGAAAGAAGGCGTTGAGCTTCTGATCTATACCCCTGATGTGTCCGCGGAGGACGCAGAGCAGGCGGGCGACCTGGAGACCGGGACCTTCGCGAGCTGTGACGTGGACCCTATTGAATACCAGATGCTTGCGGTCAATGAGTTTGTGGCGGAGGGCACGGATGTGATTGCGGTTCACGCAAACCATCCGGAAGCGCTGGAAGGCGTACTGGCGGCCGCAAGAGGCGTAGGAGTTCAGATCTGTGCCTGGGGCTGCCAGCTTACGGAAGAAAGCTGCGATGTATATGCGGAAACCGCGGAGGAAGCGTCCGCGGCTGCGCTGGAACTTTTGAAAGCAGGCGGCTCAGAGCCATAAATTCACGGGTGCTCTGAAGGATAAGAATCAGAAAATGCTGCGTGGCGCAGCGGACAAAAATCCCTGTCTCCTGGCGGCTGTGAAGCCTCTGGCCGGGAGACAGGGATTTTCTGCGGTTTCGCGCTTGTTTGAAAGCTTTTCAGGGTTTATTTTTGGGGGCCGTTTGGTATTACTCCAGATTCAGCCGTTTGGTCATAAAATAATTGGATAAAAGGTAACCCGCCGCAGCTGTCACAAGGCATAACAGCATGGCAAAGCTCCAGGAGAGCCAGAAATTCGCGGCGTTTGGCACATTATTGGCCGTTCCTATAAAGACCGAAGAACTGCCGTAGGATATCATGCCGGTGACAGCGGAGAAAATCATGGAGATAAGATTGTTTACCAATATCATTCCAACGTATACACCGACAGAAGCCAGGATCTTGTGTGTATTGAAGCTGTGTCCGATTGCGATGCACATATAGACGATCAGGATTCCGCTGATGCTGTTTATTGTGAAAAGCAGAAGATAGAGCGGAATTCCCACGCCGGCCGGTACGCCGAAGGCATCAGGAAAGCTGCGGAATATTTCCGCGAATCCCTGAGGAAGGGCCCGGAGAATATCCATATTGACGAACAGGGCAAACACAGACAGGATCACGAGAATCACATCGATGGTCTGCCAGATAAAGCTTACAATCAGCTTGCTCCAGATATGGGCAGAGGCTGATACGGGCAGCGTGTGCATCAGGTAGCCTTCATCCGTAAACAGATTTTTGCGGAACCTCAGAATGCTCAGGTAAATCCAGGTGATGAGCGCGGCTGCGATCAGAGCAATGACATAGAAAAAGATCAGCAGGGCGTTTATGATATTATACCAGACATTCTGCTGGGCGATCAGATACCACGTGGGATCATTGAACACCGTAAACTGAATATAAAACCGTCCGATAATCGTAATGACAATAAGACCAAGATGCAGGGGGAGCATCAGCCGGTTTACCGCTTTAAATTCATTCTTAATCAGTTTTCCTAACATCTGAATACCTCCCGGAATAATGCGTCCACAGACTTGCCCTCCTGCTCACGGATTTCATCCACGGAAGCGTGAAGGCGGATATGTCCATTCTGAATAAAGATTACATCGTCCAGCACATTTTCGATATCCGCAATCAGATGCGTGGAAATCAGCACGGACGCGTGTTCATTATAATTGGTAATAATGGTCTGCAAGATGTAATCCCGCGCGGCCGGATCTACGCCTCCGATGGGTTCATCCAGGCAGTAAAGCTGGGCATCCCGGCTCATGACCATGATGAGCTGGACCTTTTCCTTCGTTCCCTTCGACATGGCGCCCAGTCTTTCATTTTCATCGATTCCCAGGCGCCGCAGCATGTCCGCGGCCCGGTTTCTGTCAAAATCCTCATAAAAATCACAGAAAAAGTTCAGGATGTCCGTAACTTTCATCCAGCTGTTGAAATAAGTGCGTTCCGGAAGATAGGAGACGATTTTTTTTGTCTCCGGTCCGGGCGCAAAGCCATTGATAGCGATAGAGCCGGAACTTGGGGCAAGCAGTCCGTTGATCAGTTTGATTAGTGTGGTCTTGCCGCTGCCGTTCGGCCCCAGCAGGCCGATAATGCGGCCCCGTTCCAGCGAAAGGTCAATGTTGTCAAGAGCCGTCTTATAACCATAACGCTTGGTCAGATTTTGACAGTTCAAAAGCTGTTCCATTAAGATTCCTCCTCCCTCCACTCCTTTTCCAGAAGACGCCGGATATCATCCCGGCTCAGCCCGAGTTGTTCCATATTTTTCAAAAATAACTGAATTTGTTCTCTGGCAAGTTGTTCTTTTAATTCTGTCATTTTCGATATATCCTCCGTGATAAATCTGCCGCTGGTGCGCTGGGTATAGACAAGTCCGCTCCGCTCAAGCTCTGTCAAAGCCTTCTGCATGGTATTGGGATTGACTGACGCTTCTGCAGCCAGATCCCGTACAGAGGGAAGCTTCTGTCCCGGTTGATAGACACCGGCAATGATATTGGTTTTGATGAGGTCCTCGATCTGCAGATAGATGGGACGGGTATCATCAAGTATCCATGCCATATCGCCACTCCTTTCATTGATTTGCCCTGAATCTGGGCATCCAGGTATATGCCCCAGGGCACCTTTTCTTTGCCGTTCCGGCAAATTCACCTTGCCCGAAGGGTATTTCCTTGAATAGTGCGCTGCCCGTAAATATGGACAATTTTTTCCGAGGGGGGTATTTCCATATATAGTAAACCGCCCCCGCATCCTGCTCCGGCAGGGGAGTCAGGATATGCTTTTGTATTATTGTATTACTTGATTAATACAATAGTGCAGAACAATGAAATTGTCAATACGAATGAGGGAATCTTCAGAAATTCTTAATAATAGAAGAAAAAAGCTCCCGAACCTTTGTGCCACAGGAACGGGAGCCTGGGAAATTTTTTGTATGGAATTTTAAAGAAGCATCCGCGCCACAAGGAATTCCCGCTATAAAGAAAACAGCAATGATAACGCCAATCACTGTGGTTGCGCGGTAAATGTTTTTAGACTGGGTATCTTTTTCCTCCATTTCAATAATATTGCAGAGTGAATAATGACAACCACAGATCCGGCATTATGGACCAGCGCTCCGGCCACAGGACCGAGAATACCGGTGATGGCCAGTACAATGGCAATCAGGTTCAGGCCCAGGGAGAAGGACAGGTTGCATTTGATCGTAAGCATCATACGCCTGGACAGGGCCAGAAGATGGGGCAGTTCCTGTACCTGATCGTCTACCAGAGCAATGTCGGCCGCGTCCACGGCAATGTCGCTTCCCACGCCGCCCATGGCGATTCCTACATCTGCCTTTTTCAGGGCGGGGGCGTCATTGATTCCGTCCCCGATCATACAGACAGCCTCTTTGTTTTTCTGGAACATATCGATGAGAGTCAGTTTATCCTCCGGCAGGCAGCCCGCCTGTACGTCGTCAATTCCCAGCTTTTTTGCGATGGTATGGGCCGCGTTTTCGTGGTCGCCGGTCAGAAGCACCGGCTGTACGCCCAGGGTCTTCAGCCAGGCAATCGTCTGCGCGCTTTCCGGGCGGACGGTATCGGAAAGAGCCAGAAAACCTGCCGCAGTCCCGTCCGCGGCCAGATAGATGATGGTGCAGCCCTTTTCCAGATATTCGTCTGCCTCACGGAACAAGGTATCCGGCACAGAACGGCAGTTTTCTTTCAGCATCTTCTGATTGCCGGCCAGGATCGTCTTTCCTTCGATCCGGGCGGATACGCCCTGTCCGGGAATCATCTGAAAGGAATCCGCCTGAAGAAGTTCTAAGGTTTTCGTGGATTTCAGGGATTCTGAAGTTTCTGAAGCAGGTTTATCGGTCTGCTTCTGAGCCCTGAAGTCCCGCATGACAGCTTTTCCCAGCGGATGCTCGGAAAACTGCTCTGCCGCAGCGGCGAAAGCGAAAAGCTGTTCTTCCGTCCAGTCGGAAGAAAGGCTTCTGACTGCCGTGACTTCCGGTCTGCCGTAGGTCAGCGTTCCGGTCTTGTCAAAGGCAATCCGTTTTACAGAGGCAAGACGCTCCAGGGCGTCGCCCTCCCGGATCAGAAATCCGTGATGCGTAGCGTTTCCGATGGCAGCCATGATAGCGGTGGGTGTGGCAAGAACCATGGCGCAGGGGCAGAAGACCACAAGGATGGTGACGGCGCGAATGACTTCCCCGGAGAAAATCCAGGTCAGAAGGGCAGCTGTCAGGGCAATGATGACGACCCAGGTGGCCCAGCGGTCCGCCAGGCTTACGATTTTGGCTTTTCCGGCGTCTGCGGACTGGACAAGGCGGATCATGCGCTGAATGGAGCTGTCCTCGCCTACTTTTACGGCTTCCATCTCAAAAGCGCCGAACTGGTTTACGGTTCCGCTGGATACATCGTCTCCGGCAGCCTTATCTACCGGCAGGGATTCCCCTGTCATGACAGCCTGGTTGACTGAGGTCTGGCCGGACAGGATGCGTCCGTCCACGGGAACGGTTTCACCGGGGAGAACCCGGATGCGGTCCCCGACTTTCACCTCTTCGGCGGGAATGATTTTTTCACCCCCGGAAGAAAGAACCCGGGCTGTGCGCGGTGTGAGCTTTACCAGTTTTTCGATACCGGCCCGTGCTTTTGCCACGGTCAGATCCTCCAGCAGGCCGCCCAGCTGCATGATAAAAGCCACTTCTCCGGCCGCGAAATCTTCTCCGATACAGACGGAGGCAATCAGAGCCAGGGAGACCAGTACGTCGGCTTTGATATCGAAAGCGGTGACAAGACCGATGAAGGCTTCCAGAATAATTGGGACGCCGCAGAGAATAATGGCGATCCAGGCTGCGTCGAAGGGCAGCCGGACGGGGTGAAAGATGCTCAGTAGGAGGGCCGCTCCGGAGATAATGAGCAGGATAATCTCTTTTCTGGTCCCGCCCAGTTCCAGAAAGGCTTCCAGTGTATCAGTCAGACGTTTCATGAGACAGACTCCTTTACGTACATACCCATAGGGGTATTGGTTTGTTACCACCACTATATACCTATACGGGTATAGGTGTCAAGAAAAGATTTTCTCATTTCCGCAGAAAGCCCGGCGTACCGGAATCAGCAGGGCCGAGGCGTACGGTCCCTTGTACGCGGCGCTGCAGTTCTGCCTGACAAAATGAAACAGAATGCCTGCTTAAAAACAGAGAAAACAGTTTTGATAAAAACAGAGGGGGATATGCAAAAAGCAGAATGTGAAAAAATTAAGAAATGGGAGACACCCTTCTGGAAGGTACCGGGCGGAGCATGGCGGGAGAGGTATACCGGATGCGGCATCCGGCCGGCCCGCGGCCGCGGGCCGGCTGTTATAGAAGCAGCCGCCGGGATTCTGCCGCCTGTGTACGGTACAGGTGCGGGAAATAGTTATCCCATATTCGCAAAGCGTTCTACGGCTTTTGTGAAATTTTCAATCGTCTTATCCACATCTCCGTGTTCGATTCCATCCCGGACACAGTGCTGGATATGGCCCTCCAGAACGATCTGGCCTACCTTGTGGAGCGCTGATTTGGCTGCGTTGATCTGAGAGAGCATGTCCTCACAGGGCACATCCTCATCTACCATGCGGTCGATGGCCTGAACCTGGCCGATGATTTTTTTCAGTCTGCGGTGCAGATTGTCTGCGTCCATACATTGTCTCATAGCTGCCTGCCTCCTTAACTGCTGTCAGCGTTCCGGAACATACCCGCGCTGGCAGGCGGATTCAGATAAATTATAGGGGGAATCCGAAAGGCTGTCAAGAATGGATGCGGAAAATGGACATGACAGGAGCAGGGAATCGCGCTATAATGGTTTCAGATGTCTCTGGGCGGCGGCCTGCGGCCCTGGCTCACAGAGAAGTACAGTCTGCAAAGGAGATAAAAACGAAGATGTATAAAGAAGTTGCAAAGCTGATATTATACCGGGATCTTGGCGAGGACAGCATTCTTCGGAGGCTTGCCGGAATATTTGAGGATTATGAAAACGGTGTGGGAACGAAAGCGGAGCTGACGACGAGAATTTATGAGCAGATGAAAGCCCTGCTTGATCTGGCAACGCTTTATGGCTTTGACGAAAATCTGTGGCATAATTATCTGACCTTTATTCTGCTGACCAATGAGAATTCCTTCAGCATGACAAGCGAGAAGGTGGGCGCCAATAACGGCAGCGTCAATCACTTCGCAAAGGGGGATTTCCGGGTATTTAAAAATCTGTTTAATTTTGATTTCGGCCCCATGGAACGGGATCTGGGCATCGACTGCTTTTCCACCATCTGCCATTATAAGGCCATCGGGAAAAAGGAGCGCATGTACAATAAAAATGTAAGTGAAAAGGTCCAGGCGGTGAGCCGCCAGATTGAGGGCGCGGAGGATGAGGAGGAGATCTTCCGGATTATCACGGACTTCTATAAGGCTTACGGTGTGGGCATGTTTGGTCTCAATAAGGCGTTCCGCATCCAGAGATACGGGGAGAAGGTGGAGTTCCTTTCCATCAACAATACGGATCAGGTGGTTCTGGATGACCTGATCGGCTATGAGATTCAGAAGAAAAAGCTGGTGGACAATACGGAAGCTTTTGTGAAGGGACTTCCGGCCAATAACGTGCTTCTGTTCGGTGACAGCGGTACCGGAAAATCTACCAGCATCAAGGCTATCCTGAACGAATATTACGATCAGGGGCTTCGGATGATCGAGATCTACAAGCACCAGTTCCAGGATCTGTCCGCAGTGATTTCACGGATTAAAAACCGGAATTACCGCTTTATTATTTATATGGACGACCTGTCCTTTGAGGAATTTGAGATAGAGTATAAATATCTGAAGGCTGTGATTGAGGGCGGTATGGAGACGAAGCCCGACAATGTGCTGATTTATGCCACCTCAAACCGGCGCCACATTATCCGGGAGACCTGGAGCGACCGCAGCGACATGGAGCAGGATGACGGTATGCACCGCTCGGATACCATGCAGGAAAAGCTTTCCCTGGTGGCCCGTTTTGGAGTGACCATCAGCTTCTCCAAGCCGACGCAGAAGGAATATTTCCGGATTGTGACGGAGCTTGCCAGACGGTATCCGGAAATTACGCTGTCGGAGCAGGAACTCTGCGCGGAGGCGAACAAGTGGGAGATGAGCCACGGCGGTATCTCCGGACGAACGGCGCAGCAGTTTATCAATTATCTGGCGGGAAAGGAGTTCTATGGGACAGAGCATGGAAGAAAGCCCGGTGCTTGACTGGGATCTGGAGGAGCTGTGGCGGCGGATGGAAGAGCGTCAGCATAAGACCTTTTATACAGCAAAGGGACTTCCCTTTACCTACGAAATACGGGGAGGGGAAATAGTAATCGATCGGAGGAGCAAGACCATTACAAAGGCCACAGTCAGCCGGGCGCTGGAGAAAATTCAGGAAAATCCGGCGGCCGTCACGGGGGCGAAAGCTCTGAATGTGTTTGGCGCGCCCTACATTCTTGCGGTGCTGCGGGCCTTTTAGAGCGGTAAGAGCTGGCAGACTGATAAGAGTTATGTATCTCAGGAGGTGCTTTTGCATCTCCTGTTTTCCCATCCGAAAACGCAGGGACCTGTTGACAGGGGCTCCGGCGTCTGGGGAGTGGAAGTCAGTTGTTCAGATTTTTTTCAGATACAGTTTTTCCGCCAGATTCAGGCACTGATACAGGCACATGGCCAGGATGCAGAGAATTACAATGGACATCAGCACCATATCCAGCTGGAAGACCTGGCTCCCGTAGATGATAAGATAGCCCAGTCCTTCCCGGCTTCCGATGAATTCGCCGATGATGACGCCCACCAGGCAGAGGCCGATATTGACTTTCATCGTATTCAGAAAGATAGGCACAGAACCGGGCAGGATGACTTTGGTGAGCACATCCCTTTTCCGGCCGCCCAGGGTATAAATGAGTTTGGTTTTCTCCGGGTCCACTTCCAGAAAGCCGGTGTAGACGGTGAGAATGCTTCCGAATATGGCCACGGACATACCTGCCACGATGATAGTCCGCATATTGGCTCCCAGCCATACGATGAGAAGCGGGGCCAGAGCCGATTTCGGCAGGCTGTTCAGGACTACCAGATAAGGCTCCAGGATGCGGGAGAGGGATCTGCTCATCCACAGCAGGACCGCGGCCAGGATGCTTGCGGCAAAGACCAGGAAAAAGCTTAACAGGGTTTCCAGAAGGGTGATTCCGATATGCCGGAAGATAGATCCGTCTGCGGCCATGGAAAGAAAGGTTTCGGCCACCCTCGCCGGACTGCTGAAAATAAAGGCATCAATCAGGCCAAGTCTGGTGCTGGCTTCCCAAAGCATGAGAAAGACCAGAAAAATCAGAATGCGGACCAGAGTGACGGTCCGCAGTTTCTGCTGCCGTTTTTTCAAAAAGCGCTTCTGGGCAGATGAGGGCTCAGCCATTGGTATTCAGCTCCTTCCATATAAGATTGAAATATTCCTGAAATTCAGGCGCGCTCCGGGCGCGCATGGGAGTCCGCTTTTCCATTTCAAAATGAATGGGTACTTCCCGCTGTATCCGGCCGGGACGGCGGGAGAGTACGAGAATCTGGTCGGCGACGCTGATAGCCTCCGACAGGTCGTGGGTGACGAGGATCGCGGTCTTATCTTCCCTTTTTATGATTTCATAGATATCGTCGCAGACGGAAAGCCGCGTCTGATAATCCAGGGCGGAAAAGGGTTCGTCTAAAAGCAGCAGGTCCGGTTCCAGAGCCAGGGTGCGGATCAGAGCGGCCCTCTGGCGCATGCCGCCGGAGAGCTGAGAGGGGCGGGCGTTGCGAAAATCGGAGAGACCGTAGGTATCCAGCATGGCGTCTACTTTCTGCAGACGATCGGGCGTCATTTTTTTCTGTATTTCCAGTCCAAGCACCACATTGCTGTAGACGGTGCGCCATTCGAAGAGATGGTCTTTTTGAAGCATGTAGCCGATATGGGCTCTGGCTTCCTGAAAAGGGAGGCCAAAAAGAGAAATGGTTCCCTCTTCCGGAGTGAGAAGGCCGCAGATCAGGGAAAGAAGCGTGGATTTGCCACAGCCGCTGGGTCCCACCACAGCCAGAAATTTACCGGGCTCCAGGTCAAAGGATATATCAGAAAGAGCCGGAGTCTCGCCCTCTGCTTCGTGATAGGAGAAGCTGACATGGGAAAGCTTCAGCAGTGGATTCATGGGAATGCCTCCTTTTTGTGTCTGCGGTCCGCTGTTCCGGCACCGCCGCCCAGACAGCGCTGCCGCGGCAGGCGCGGATAGGGGCCGCTTGTTATACACCTATTTTATGAAGTCTTATCCCTTTTGTGCATGATGCAAATATGATACAATTTGGATGCAGAATAAGGATGGGTCCATGGCGGTCCTGTAGAGGGCTGGCGGACAAATTCTGATGGAAAGCGGATGAGGGGAGACTATGATACGGATTCTGGTAGTTGAGGATGAGCACGCGATTTCCAATCTGATCGCAGTAAATCTAAAGAAGGCAGGCTATGCCTGTGACTGTGTCTATGATGGTATGGCGGCCGCGGATGCTCTGGACAATGGCCCTTATGATTTGATTCTTCTGGATGTGATGCTTCCGAAGGTGGATGGCTATGAACTGATGAGCTATATCGCGCCCCTGGAGATTCCGGTGATTTTTCTGACTGCGAAATCGTCAGTCACAGACCGGGTGAAGGGACTGCGCCTGGGAGCCGATGATTATCTGACGAAGCCTTTTGAGATTATCGAGCTTCTGGCCCGTGTGGAGACCGTGCTGCGTCGTTACCACAAGACGGAGCAGATTCTGACGGAAGGGGATCTGGTGATCGATACAGCTTCCCATACGGTAAAGAAAAACGGAGAGCCGGTAGGTCTTACCAAGAAGGAATATGAACTTCTGCTCCTGTTTGTGCGGAACAAGAATATAGCTCTGTACCGGGAGACGATCTACGAGCGGATCTGGGGCGGGGAATATATGGGAGACAGCCGGACTGTGGATCTGCATGTGCAGCGCATGCGCAGAAAGGTAGGCTGGGAGGATAAGATTGTGACCGTTTATAAGGTGGGCTACCGCCTGGAAGGATAACGGCCCGGCCTGCGGCGTCAGGCCGGAAATGGTCTTGTGAGAGGGAGAACGCAAATGAAATTTTCCTGGAAAATCTGTGTGTCAGTGCTGGCCTTCAGCCTGCTGATTGTAGGTATCGGGGGATACGCGCTTTTATCAGCCCTGTTTCAGTCCAGTTTTCAGAGAGAGGTGAAGAGCGCGGCGGATGAAAACCGGATGCTGCAGTATTCCTTTGCCGCTTACTGGACCACGACGGTTCAGGACCGGTCTTCCGGATTTCCCGAGACGGATGTGCGGCGCGCCGCCCAGGCCATGCAGGAGGGAATGAGTGGAACAGAACTTCGTTTTCAGCTTTACAATCAGGAAGGAAGGGAGCTTTACGACAGCGGGGCGGAGGAGATCCTGAGGGACAGCCAGCGGGAGGCTCTTTTTTCTGCTGCTTCCGGCGAGACGGGAGCACGGATGATGGTCCGGACCGGAGAGGGCTTCGGCCTGGCGACGGTGAGCACGGTTCTGATGGAAGACGGAACGCTGCTTTACCTGGAGACAGACCGTGATGTGACGGCGCTTTTTGCTGATCGAGAGTCCCAGTATGGAATTTACCGGCGGTGGATGGCGGGGCTTCTGCTTCTGCAGGGGCTTGGCTGTTATCTGATCGCGGTCTGGCTGCTCCGGCCTCTGGGACGGCTGTCCAGAGCCTCCCGCCGCATTGCGGGCGGAAATCTGGAAGTGCGGGCAAAGGTGGAGACCGGAGATGAGATCGGCCAGCTGGCGGAGGATTTTAACCATATGGCGGACAACCTGGAGAAACAGTTTAAGGAGCTTGAGGATGCGGCCCGCAGGCAGGAGGATTTTATCGGAAGTTTTGCCCATGAGCTGAAGACGCCGCTGACTTCCATGATTGGCTACGCGGATATGCTGCGGACCAGAGAGATGGACGAGGAGGAGCGTTTCACCGCCGCCAATTATATTTTCCGGGAAGGAAAGAGGCTGGAAGCTCTGTCTTTTAAGCTTCTGGATCTGATGGTAATCCGCCACGGCGTGCTCCAAAAGCGGAGTGTGAATGCCCGGTGGCTGGCGGAGGAGATACAGGGCGTTCTGAAGCCGGCCCTGGAAAAGGCCGGCATTGCGCTGCAGGTGCTGGTGGAAGAAAAACAGATCCTGGTGGAGCCGGACCTGATGAAGACTGTGCTTCTGAATCTGATGGATAACGGACGGAAGGCCATGGAAGACGGCGGACGGATGTATCTGCTGGGACGTACGGAACAGCAGGGATTTTCCTTTTATGTGCAGGATACCGGGAAAGGAATGCCGGAAGAAGAGCTTTCCCGGATTACAGAGGCTTTTTATATGGTAGACAAGTCCCGGGCAAGGCGCCAGGGCGGTGCGGGACTCGGACTTTCCATCTGCGCGGAAATTGTGAAAAAGCATGGGGGAGACTTGAGCTTTCAGAGTATTCAGGGGAAAGGAACTCTGGCCCGGGTCTGGCTGCCCTCTTAAGAGCGGGGAGGCGGGAGTATGAAAAGACATTTCAGGTCATCTTATGTCAAAGCGGGAATCATCCTGTTTCTGGCGGCAGCGGCAGGCTTTGGCCTTCCCTGGGTTCTGCTCCGTTTTGGGGATGAGCAGCGGCTGGGCCGGGTAGAGCAGGAAGAAGTGTCACAGATGGAGCTTACCGATCAGCCGGTTCTTACGATTGTAGAAAAGATCCGTCTGATGCAGAGAGCTTCTTCCAATTCCATGGTTCTTGCTAAAGGCAGAAATTACAGTACGGATACCATTGGAGCCAGGATAGCAGGCGAGCTGGACGCGCTGTCGGAGCTGGGCCTTCCAGTGCCTTCTGCGGATCTGGAGGACTCGGTATTTTCTATGACACCTGTATTTATGATGGATGTGGAGAGTGAAAATTCCTTTATTGTATGGACTGGAGAAGTGTATGCAGACAGCGGCGTACAGATGGAGCTGTCTCTGGATGATGAGACCGGCAAGATCCTGAGCCTCAGCTGTGTTGGCAGTGTATATGAGGAAATTGGAAGCGGCACGGACGCGGCGGACAGCTTTGGCGGGTATCTGGGCTGTCATGTGGCATCAAAGAGTGTTTCGGATTCTGAAGTGACAGGGTATCTGGATGAAGAGATGAAAAAGATTTATGAAAGTGAGATACAGAACCAGGCAGAGAGCGGCAGTACCTGGGACGACGCCCGGGCTCAGGTGAATGAAAGATGGGGGCTGGATAATCTGGGTTATACAGTCAGCGTGAATTACGGGGATGAGAGCGGAATGGAGGTTCAGTACTGGATATCTGTATCCGAGGGAGACGGAAGCCTGCAGATTCTTCCCAGATAAGACAGAGCATGATACATTTCTGATGCAGTTTCCCGTTAGACTGTTCCTCAAGAGGTGAGAGGAACATGAAAGAACAGAGAATGGAAGAATGGGGAAGCAGGGCGAAAGGCGGCCAGAGAAGCAGACAGGGGCAGCGGCGCCGGAGACAGCAGAAAGCACTCCACAGGAAAATATTCGGCTTCTGCCTGTTCACATTTCTTCTGGGCGTCCTGTTTGGAAAAGCTGTATTTGCGAAAGAGACGGGACTGCTGGTTCAGGCGGGAAAAATGATTCCGTCATCAGCGCAGGAGACCGCAGAAGAGACTGGTCTGGCGGCAGACGGAAAAAGCGGCACGGTTTCAGACGGCGCTTCTCTGTCACGGGAGACGGAAAAAAGCTCAGACTGGAAGCTCACACTGGTGAACGCGTCTCATCCTATGGAGGAAGGGTATGAGCCGGAGCTTGCTGAAATCGAAAATAATTATTATTTTGATGCCCGGGCAGTGAAGTATCTGCAGGAAATGCTGGCTGATGGAAGAAAAGAAGGACTTGACTTTTGGGTTTGTTCGGCTTATCGTACCATTGAAAAGCAGAGAGACCTCTATGAAGATAAGGTGCGCCGTCTACAGGCAGAAGGCATGAGCAGCAGGACGGCTCTTAAGGAAGCGGGAACCGTAGTGGCATATCCGGGGACCAGCGAGCATAATCTGGGGCTGGCTGTGGATATCGTGGCCAAAGATTATCAGATGCTGGATGAGAAGCAGGAACAGACAGCCGAACAGCAGTGGCTGATGGAAAACTGCTGGAAATACGGCTTTATTCTGCGGTATCCCACAGACAAGACGGAAGAGACCGGCATCATTTATGAGCCTTGGCATTACCGCTATGTGGGGCGGGAAGCTGCCCGGGAAATCATGGAGCAGGGAATCTGTCTGGAAGAATATCTGGGAGAGGCATAAGGAATGAACAAGATAAATTATCAGAAAGAACTGGAGAAGGAACTTGAGCGTGTTTTGGCGTCCGGGCGTACGCCCCGGCTGCTGCTGCACAGCTGCTGCGCTCCCTGCAGCAGCTATGTGCTGGAGTATCTGTCGGATTATTTTTCCATTACGGTATTCTATTATAATCCCAATATCTATCCCCCGGAGGAGTTTGGAAAACGGGTGGAAGAACAGAAAAAACTGATTCGGGAACTTCCCATGAAGAATTCCGTGTCTTTTCTGGAAGGTCCTTACGAACCGGAACGCTTTTATGAGATGGCCAAAGGGCTGGAGCGGGTGCCGGAAGGCGGAGAACGGTGCTTTCGCTGCTACCGCCTGCGGCTGGAGGAGACAGCGCAGATGGCACGGGCAGGGAATTTTGACTATTTTACTACGACTCTTTCTATCAGTCCGCTGAAAAATGCGGAAAAGCTGAATGAGATAGGCGCGTATCTGGCGGAGGAATATAAAGTGCCCTACCTGTTCAGTGATTTTAAGAAACGGAACGGCTATAAGCGTTCTACGGAACTGTCAGCGGAGTACGGACTGTACCGGCAGGACTACTGCGGCTGTGTGTTTTCCCTGCGGGAGCGGAAAGAGCAGGAAAGGGGCCGGGATTAACACGGATGTTAATCCCGGTCTTTTTCTGCTCAGAAATCCTTGAATCCCTTTTCCAACTGTGCTACTATGAAAACCAGTCAGACACCAGCGGCGGCAGCGGAGCGTATGTTCAGCCAGTCCTGTCGGCCGAGGGAATATCACAGTGATAAGAGAGGAAAATACATATGGCACAGCTCTGGGGAGGCCGTTTCACCAAGGAGACGGACAAGCTCGTATACAATTTCAACGCTTCAATTTCATTTGATAAAAAATTTTACAAGCAGGACATGAGGGGAAGCATGGCCCATGTGAAAATGCTGGCAAAGCAGGGAATTCTGACAGAGGAGGAGAGAGATGCCATCCTTGCCGGAATCGAAGGAATTCTTGCGGATGTGGAGAGCGGAAAGCTTAAGATTACCGATGAATACGAGGATATCCACAGCTTTGTGGAGGCTGTGCTCATCGACCGGATAGGCGATCCGGGAAAGAAGCTTCACACAGGCCGCAGCCGAAACGATCAGGTGGCTTTGGACATGAAGCTTTACACAAGAGACGAGATTACAGCCATCGACGGCCTGGTGGGGGATCTGCTGGCAGTTCTTCTGCGCCTGATGAAAGACAATACGGAGACTTTCATGCCGGGCTTCACCCATCTTCAGAAGGCCCAGCCCATCACGCTGGCCCATCATCTGGGCGCTTATTTTGAGATGTTCAAGCGGGATCGGAGCCGTCTCCATGATATCTATGAGAGAATGAACTACTGTCCCCTTGGCTCGGGCGCTCTCGCGGGAACCACGTATCCTCTGGATCGGGAATACACGGCGGAGCTTCTGGGCTTTGCGGGACCGACACTGAACAGCATGGATTCTGTGTCGGACCGGGATTACTTGATTGAGCTTCTGTCAGCCCTTTCCACGATTATGATGCATCTGAGCCGTTTTTCTGAGGAAATCATCATCTGGAACACCAATGAATACCGTTTTGTGGAAATCGATGACGCCTACAGCACGGGAAGCAGCATCATGCCCCAGAAGAAAAATCCGGATATCGCTGAGCTGGTGCGGGGCAAGACAGGCCGTGTCTACGGAGCTTTAATGTCTCTGCTTACGACCATGAAAGGGCTGCCGCTGGCATATAATAAGGATATGCAGGAGGACAAGGAGCTGACCTTTGACGCCTTTGATACGGTAAAAGGCTGCCTGGCTCTCTTTACCGGGATGCTGGATACCATGAAGTTCAACAAAGCAGTCATGGAAGAGAGCGCCAAGAAGGGCTTTACCAATGCCACAGACGCGGCGGATTATCTGGTGAATCACGGAGTTCCCTTCCGGGATGCCCATGGAATCATCGGCCGTCTGGTCCTTTACTGTATCGAACAGAACAAAGCCATCGAGGAGCTGTCCCTGGAAGAGCTGAAAACTATCAGTCCTGTTTTTGAAAATGATATTTATGAGGCGGTCAGCATGGAGACCTGCGTGAACAAGCGTTTGACCCTGGGCGCCCCCGGAAAGGCGGCCATGGAGCAGGTGATTGCTCTGAATGAGAAATGGATGGAAGAGCACCCGGTTCTGGAAGAGAAGTAAAAGGCAGAGCTGCAGAAAAGAAAAAATACTTGCAATTTTTCCAAAACTGCGGTAGTATACTTTAAGAAAAAGACATATGTACGCGTCACAAAGACATAGACAGAGGAGTGTATGAGAAAATGAGCAAGAAGCTGAGAGTAGGAATTTTAGGCGGAACCGGAATGGTAGGACAGAGGTTTATCTCCCTTCTGGAGAACCATCCCTGGTTTGAGGTAGTGACCATTGCGGCCAGCGCAAGAAGCGCGGGAAAGACCTATGAGGAGGCGGTGGGCGGCCGCTGGAAGATGGATACGCCCATGCCGGAAGCAGTGAAAAAAATCGTAGTCATGAATGTGAACGAGGTTGAAAAGGTGGCAGCAGGCGTGGATTTTGTGTTTAGCGCCGTGGATATGACAAAGGAGGAGATCCGAGCCATCGAAGAGGCTTATGCGAAGACAGAGACTCCGGTGGTATCCAATAACAGCGCGCACCGCTGGACGCCGGATGTTCCAATGATGATCCCGGAGATCAACGCGGATCACGCGAAGATTATCGAGAAGCAGAGAGAGCGTCTCGGCACAAAGAGAGGATTTATCGCAGTAAAGCCCAACTGTTCTATTCAGTCCTATACGCCGGCTCTGGCAGCCTGGAAGGAGTTTGAGCCTTATGAAGTAGTGGCTACCACCTATCAGGCCATCTCCGGCGCGGGTAAGACTTTTAAGGACTGGCCTGAAATGGTAGAGAATATCATTCCCTATATCGGCGGAGAGGAAGAGAAGAGCGAGAAAGAGCCTCTGCGTGTTCTGGGAACCTGTGAGGACGGCGAGATTAAGCTTGCAGCAGAACCGGTGATCACCTGCCAGTGCATCCGTGTGCCTGTGCTGAATGGCCATACGGCGGCAGTTTTCGTAAAATTCCGTAAAAAAGCCACGAAGGAACAGCTCATTGAAAAGCTTCGTTCCTTTAAGGGAGCGCCCCAGGAGCTTGAGCTTCCCAGCGCGCCCAGACAGTTTATCCAGTATCTGGAGGAAGATAATCGTCCCCAGGTGAAGCTGGATGTGGATTACGAGAATGGAATGGGCGTTTCCATCGGACGGCTCCGTGAGGACCATGTGTACGACTGGAAGTTTGTGGGACTTTCCCATAATACAGTCCGGGGAGCGGCCGGAGGAGCAGTGCTTTGTGCGGAGCTTCTGAAGGCCCAGGGCTATATCGCAGCTAAATAATGGTCCCTGCCTGAATTATTTGAGAGTTTTTATGAAGAAAAAGAGTGTAAAAATGGTCATTTCTGCCGCAGGAATGGCCATTTGCCTGTTATGCGGAAGCTGCGGCGGAAAAGAAGAATCCAGGGGTGCTCTTGAGATGGAAGGGACTGCTGGTAAAAAAGCGGAAGAAGCGTCCCGGCAGGTCTGGGAAGAGCAGGAAGAACGGAAGCAGCAGGAGGCACAGGAAAGGGCCGCCCGGCTGGAAAGTTACCGCACCTGCAGCTCCGGAACGCGGATCAAGGACGTTCTGTCAGAGGAGGAGACAGACAGCCTGTTTTACGCCTCTGAGATACCGGCGGAGGTTTTCCGGCGGATGAACGGAGTCTCTTATGTGGAAAATGACAATATTGCCCTTGCGGATCTCAGGTATCTGAGGATGCTTTATGTGGGATTTGACGGTGAGCCCCACGTGGGCGAAATGGTGGCCAACGTCCAGATCGCGGATACACTGCTTGAGATCTTCCGTACTCTGTATGACAACGGATACCAGATAGAGAAGATGCGCCTCATCGATGATTACGGCGGCGATGATGACGCTTCCTGCCTGGACAACAACACCTCCTGCTTTAATTACCGGGTGGTGGAGGGAAGCACGCGCCTGTCCCGCCACGCCTATGGGATGGCCATAGACATCAATCCTGTTTACAATCCTTATGTAACTTATGAAAACGGCGTCGAACATATCTCGCCGGAAGGCAGTGAGCCTTACGCGGACCGTTCGGCTGACTTTCCCCATAAGATTGGCGGCGAGGGAGAACTGTGCCTGGAATTGTTCGAGGAGCAGGGCTTCACCTGGGGCGGAAACTGGCGGACCCTGAAGGACTATCAGCATTTTCAGATGAGCGGCACCTGACCGACGCGGGATTAAGGCCTGCGGGATGACGGCGGTATACTTGCGGCCTATCGCCGGCCGGGGAGAAATTTTTTTCAAAAGAGTCCGTTTTTTTGCAGCAAATCCGGAGTTTCCTTCGTTATTACTTATAGAGGAGCAGAAGAGATAAGATAAGTAGAGAAGGACGGACGAAGGAGGAGTGGGCATGAAAAAGAAGTACGGGGCCCTGATTTTGATGCTGGCGGTTCTGCTGGCGGCGGCAGGCTGCAGGAACAGAGAAGAAGAAGCAGTGGCAGCCAAGCCGGTGATTTATCTGTATCCGGAAAAAGCGGAGGAGGTCAGCGTCTGGCTGGACTATGACGGAGAACTGACCTGCACGTATCCTGCCTATGAGGATGGCTGGCATGTGATAGCAAGACCGGACGGCACGCTTCAGAATTTGAGGGACGGACAGGAATATTCCTATCTGTTCTGGGAAGGAACGGGGGATGCCCGGTATGATATGAATTCAGGGTTTGTGGTAAAAGGAGAGGATACGGCAGGCTTCCTTCAGGAAAAACTGTCTGAGCTTGGCCTTACGCCTGCCGAGTATAATGAGTTTATCGTATACTGGCTTCCGAAAATGCAGGGAAATCCCTGGAATCTGATTACCTTTCAGACCAGTGTCTACACAGAGCAGGCGAAGCTTCATATTGAGCCGGAGCCTGACAGTGTCATCCGGGTTTTTATGGCGTACCGGGCGTTGGAAAAACCGGTGGAAATGCCGGAACCCATACTGTCGTCCATGCCGAGAAAAGGGTTCACCGTGGTAGAATGGGGCGGAACAGAGGTAAAATAGAAGCAGTATTTTCGCTTTACTCCTGCGGGCAATGAGCCAAATGGAAGCGGCCCAGGCCGCTTTCTTAACTTTGCGCCTGCGCGTCCATTTGGCGAATACCGTGAGGGTAAGTGCCTTGTGGGTGCAAATACCCCACTCTTTGGAGGATTGCTGGTTTGATGCCCTGTTGCTTGCCGCGGGGTGCTTGACTGACGGCAGTTTCTGTAATTTTCTGTGAAAAAATGATTGATTTGTCCTGGAGTTTATGCTATTCTGCATATATCAGCCGGATCTGCTGATTCAAGAGGAGAGATTCTCTCCGCATTTCCCGATTTATATGAATTTCCACTAAATACCGGAATCACAGAAGGAGGCGGCGCTGCGAGCCGCGGCGGCCGGAAAATACAGAAGATACGATTTTCGGAAAGAGAGCGTTGAAACATTGCGGAATATTTTATAAAATGAGGAGGAAAACAGTTGCATAAAACCTTAAAAGAATTGACGCTGCTGACTCCGGCACAGACTGAGAAGGAGCTCAGGACAGCCCCCTGGCTCCGTTCCATCCGCCTGGATGTCTATGCCCTGGATAAAGAGCTCTCAGTCTACAGCACAGAGATGCAGAAGGAATACAGGAATGATCTGGTGAAGCGCAGCAGATATTACCAGTCTCTGATTGACTCGCCGCTTCTGGAACCGGGCAGTGTAAATTTCAACCAGCTCAATAATACTTACATGATTCTCATTATGCCTTTCGATCTGTTCGGGCTGGGGAGGTACTGCTACACTTTCCAGAACTGCTGCCGGGAAGAAAAAGCACTTGAGAGGCAGGCTGGGAAAGCAGAAGGCAGAGTGGAAGGGAAAGCAGAAAGCATCATAGAGCTTCTGGAGGAGCTGGGCCCGGTGCCGGAGGAGCTCCGGAAGAAAATTATGAAGGAGAGGGCGCGGAGACTCTGAAAGGCTGGCTGAAGCTGGCGGCGAAGGCAGCATCTGTGGAAGACTTCTGTTTTCTGCTTGACAGCAGAGAGAAAATATAATAAGATAGACCCAGAAAAACGAACAGACATTCGAAATAAATCTGGGAGAAGGATAAGGAGAAGCAAATGGTTAAGGAAGAGAAGCAGAAAGCGCTGGAAGCGGCGCTGGCGCAGATTGAAAAACAGTTTGGAAAGGGCTCCGTCATGAAGCTTGGCGACAAGGGAGCCAATATGCAGATAGAGACGACGCCTACAGGCTGCCTGAGCCTGGACCTGGCTCTGGGACTGGGAGGTATTCCAAAAGGACGAATCATTGAGGTATATGGTCCGGAATCCAGCGGTAAGACGACGGTAGCGCTTCACATGGTGGCCGAAGTACAGAAGCGGGGCGGAATCGCAGGCTTTATTGACGCGGAGCACGCGCTGGACCCGGTCTACGCGAAAAATATCGGCGTGGATGTGGATAATCTTTATATCTCCCAGCCGGATAACGGCGAGCAGGCTCTGGAGATTGCGGAGACCATGGTGCGTTCAGGCGCTGTGGACATTATTATCGTAGACTCTGTGGCAGCTCTGGTGCCGAAGGCAGAGATCGAGGGGGATATGGGAGACGCCCATGTGGGCCTTCAGGCGAGACTGATGTCCCAGGCATTAAGAAAGCTGACTGCAGTCATCAGCAAGTCCAAGTGCACGGTAATCTTTATCAACCAGCTTCGCGAGAAGGTGGGCGTCATGTTCGGAAATCCGGAGGTGACCACAGGAGGCCGGGCCCTGAAGTTCTATTCGTCCATCCGTATGGATGTGCGCCGGATCGAGACCCTGAAGCAGGGTGGAGAGATTGTGGGAAACCGGACCCGGATCAAGGTTGTGAAGAATAAGATTGCGCCGCCCTTTAAAGAAGCGGAATTTGATATCATGTTCGGAGAAGGAATTTCCAGGGAAGGAGATATTCTGGATTTGGCGGCCAATACGGGCGTAGTGAACAAGAGCGGGGCCTGGTATGCTTACAATGGAGAGAAGATTGGACAGGGACGGGAGAATGCCAAGGTATATCTGAAGCAGAACCCCGCAGTCTGCCAGGAGATTGAAGAAAAGGTAAGAGAAGGCTTCGGTCTGGATTCCGCCGGTCTGGAGAAGGAAAACGGAGAACAGGGAAGTCCGGAGAAAGGAAAAGAGAAGCCTGCGGAAAAGCCTGCAGACAAATAAGCGGTGATTTCAGATGAGACAGAGACAGCCAGGAAAAGACGCTGAGAAATCAGGCGACATCAAGCGGGCCAGGCACCGGGCTCTTCATATTCTGGAGCGCAGCGACAGAACGGAAAAGGAGCTCCGCGCGAAGCTGGAACAGAATTATAAGCCGGAGGCTGTGGAGGATGCAGTAGCCTATGTGAAGAAGTATCATTATCTGGATGATATGCGGTATACGGTGAATTATCTGAACAGCCGCGGCAGGGTTAAAAGCCGCCGGCAGGTAGAACAGGAGCTTCTTTACAAGAAGGGAATTTCAAAGGAAATTCTGGAGGAGGCCCTGCAGGAGGCAGAGCCTCAGGATGAGCGGGAGCAGATCCGGCGCTGGATGGAGAAAAAGCAGATTCATCCGGAGACTGCCAGTCAGGATGAACTGAGAAAGTTTTATCTGTTTCTGATGCGCCGGGGATTTCGAAGTGAAGATATTTTGAGTGAGATAAGGGTTGCTGCTTTCTGACTTCCGGAAAGCAGCAGAAAATTAGAAAATTCTGCTGAAGGCCGAAGGGCAGGGAACAGCAGGAATACAGGATGGGCGGAGCCTCAGGAACCGAGGTCATCCGCCCATTCTGTATATTCGATGTTTTTATGAGTTTTTCCCTTCCTTCCCGGACAGGGAAAGAGCAATCTTTTCCGGGGTAATCGGAAGCTCCCTGTGCCATACGCCGGTAGCCCGGTAGATGGCGTGGGCCAGGGCCGGGGCCGGGGTGTTGATTACGATCTCGCCGATGGATTTGGCACCGAAGGGGCCGGTAGGCTCATAGCTGTGCTCAAATTCCACGTGGAGCTTTCCCATGTCCAGACGGGTGGGAATCTTATATTGCATAAAGGAAGATCCGATGGGTTTTCCATTGTGATCGTAGCGCACGTCCTCCATCAGTGTGTGCCCGATACCCTGGACGATACCGCCCTCCGTCTGGATGCGCGCCAGAGCGGGATTGATGGGAATGCCGCAGTCCACTACGGCCATGTAGTCCAGGATGGTGACAAGTCCGGTCTCCTTGTCCAGCTCGATTTCCACCATGCCCACCATGTAGGGAGGAGGGGAGACCGGAGAGGAGTGGCTTGCGGTGGCTTCGGCTGCCTGGGTATTGAATACCTGGGATTTGTAGCCGATATCCGTAAGGCTTACGGTCTCTTCTGTGCCTATCCGGCGGACCTGCCGGCCCTCAAAGACCATTTCCGAGGCGGCGCAGCCCAGCATTTCCGCGGCGATGGAGCAGATCCGTTCCTTCAGCTCGGCACAGGCCTTTTCCACAGCTTTTCCGGTGATATAGGTGGTGGAAGAGGCGTAGGAACCGGAGTCGTAGGGAGAGGCATCGGTATCCGCGCCGAAGACAGCGATATCGTCCACGCTGCAGTCCAGGCATTCGGCAGCCATCTGGGCCAGAATCGTATCGCAGCCGGTTCCCATGTCCGCCGCGCCGATGATCAGGTTATAGGTACCGTCTTCACCAAGCTTTATGGTGGCGGAGCCCACATCCACATGGGAGATACAGGACCCCTGCATGGCCATGGCCACGCCGGCTGTCCGTACCTTGCCGTTCCCCATATCCCTGACCGGGTATTTTTCGTCCCAGTGGAACATCTGCCGGCAGTGCTCCATACAGCGGTCAAGGGCGCAGGCATTGGCAGTTTCGTTATAATAGGAGGGCATTTTCATGCCTTCTTTTACCATATTTTTATCGCGGATCACAGTGGGGTCCATGCCCAGCTGTTCCGCCAGTTCGTTGACAATGGATTCCAGCGCAAAGATGCCCTGGGTGGCTCCATAGCCCCGGTAAGCCCCTGCCGCCTGGAGATTGGTGTAAACCACGTCATAGCTGAAACGATAGGCCTCCAGGCCTCCTGTGTACAGGGGAATCGCCTTGTGCCCGGACAGGCCCACAGTGGTGGGGCCATGCTCGCCGTAAGCGCCCGTATTGGATAGCGTGTAAAGATCAACGCAGCGGATATGGCCGTCTCTGCCGGCTCCCAGGCGGATGCGGATCTCCATCTCGTGGCGGGGAGAGCCTGCGATCTGAGACTCTTCCCGGGTATAGATCAGCTTGGCGGGCCGCCCGGTCTTCAGAGTGACGAAGGCGGGATAGACCTCGCAGACTGCAGTCTGCTTGGCGCCGAAGCCTCCTCCGATACGGGGCTTTTCCACCCGGATTCTGCTTTTGGGAATGCCGAGGGCGCGGGACAGTATTCTGCGGCAGTGGAACACGATCTGGGTGGAGGAGATGACATGAAGCCTGCCGTAACGGTCCAGCTCCGTATAGGTGCGGAAGGTCTCCATCATGGCCTGGTTAAAGGCTTTGGTGTGATAGGTGCGGTCCAGGACAATATCACAGTCGGACAGCACTGCTTCCACATCTCCATCGCTGTTTACCTCGCTGGCCACCAGATTTCTTTTGGGATCACCGCCCACCTGGCAGGGAGGAAACCAGTCCTCCTCCGGGTGGACCAGAATGGGATTATCCTTGGCCTTACAAAAATCCAGAACAGGCTCCAGAATCTGATATTTTACCTTGATCATTTTCATGGCCCGAAGAGCCGCTTTTTCGGTCTCAGCGGCAATGATTGCTACGGGATCTCCCACAAAACGTACGTGCCGGTCCAGAATCAGACGGTCATAGGGAGAGGGCTCCGGATAGGTCTGGCCTGCGATGGCGAACCGGGTTTTCGGCACGTCCTCCCAGGTATAGACGGCGGCTACGCCGGGAACCTTCAGGGCTGTGGAAGTGTTGATTTCCTGGATAACAGCGTTGGCGTGGGGAGAGCGCAGAAGCTTGACGACCAGCGCATTGCCAGGGGTAATATCGTCCGTGTAGACAGGCCTGCCCAGCAGAAGCTGCATGGCGTCCTTCTTGCGGACCGGTTTATTGATGGATTTATATTCTTTCTGTTCCATAGCTGTCTCCTTGCGTATTCCTTACACTATGCGCGGTGTTCTTTTCTGCGGCTCTCCAGATAATTCCGGATTCCCCTCAGCTGTCCGTCATAGCCGGAGCAGCGGCAGAGATTACCGGCGAGAAACATGCGGATTTCATCGTCGGTGGGATCGGGATTTTCCCGCAGAAGGGCGATGGTGTTCATGACAAAGCCGGGATTGCAGAAACCACACTGATCCGCGCCCTGGTCGGCGATAAAACCGGCGAAGTCAGCTGCTTCCTCCTGCAGTCCTTCCAGCGTATGGATGCTGTGTCCGGCTGCCCGGGCGGCCAGCATGGAGCAGGAGAGGATGGGGCGTCCGTCCATCAGTACGGTACAGAGGCCGCAGCCGGAGGTCTCACAGCCTCTTTTTACGCTGTAGCAGCCGTGGTTTCTTAAAAAGTCGATAAGGAGCAGGCCAGGGTCGATATGATCTGTAACAGGTCTGCCATTCAGTGTAAGCTTCAGTTCCATTTCTGCATTCCTCCCAGTTCCAGAGCGCTGCGTTTTGCCAGCACGTTGACGAGATGGGTCCGGTAGGCGGCGCTTCCGCGGACATTGCTGCCAGTGGGAACCGACTCTGCCGTGTATGCGGCAAAGGCCCGGGCGCTGTCTTCCGTGATGCCGTCTTTCAGCAGTTCCCGCTTATCCCGGATAACCATGGCACGGCCAGGACGTGCTCCGATGACGGCCCGGTACTCTCCTTCCACCTGTGACAGGGCGCAGGTGAGTACGGGAAAGTCCGTGCGCTGGATGCGCATGGCCTGGTATGTGAAAAGTCCGGGTTTCTTTCTGACCAGAATCCGTACCAGGATGTCATTGTCCTGCTTCATGGCCGCAAAGATTTCCAGAGGAATGATGCCTCCTTTATACAGTTCCACATAAGAATCCATGGCGAGAAACAGGGTCAGTACATCAGAAAAGCCGAAACGGCCCCAGATACTGCCTCCCACGGTTGCCATGTTCCGGAATTGGACGCCTATGATATCCTGCACCGCGCGGGCGGCGGCGCCGCAGGTATAGGCATTCAGGCCGGGATGGGTCTCCAGCTGGCGTAAGGCCACCATGGCGCCGATGGAGAACTCTTCTTCTGTCTCTTCGATGGCGTCCAGCCCCAGGCGGCACAGATCAATGGCGGTGCCCACAGTATTTCGGGCCATTTTCATCCAGAGCATCCCGCCGATGATGCGGCCGCTTTTTTTCTGATTCAGCTGATAAGCTTCCTCCAGGCTTTCTGCCTGAACGTAGTTTTGTATATTGATCATGATATAAAGTCCCTTTTCAGGATACCCCTGCAGACAGAACGGATCGCAAATGCTCCTGTGCAGGAGAGGCCTGAAAGATATATGTACAGTGACAGCAGTAATTGAGCCATGCAGCTTTTCTGATAAATACAGGGGAAGTCCGCATGGCTGCCTTAAAATCCTGCAGTCCGGCGTCAGGGCCGGCCGCTTTTTTTGAAAAACGGCAGACCTAAGCTGGACGGTTACGGATTTTGACAATATTATATCAGTATGTCTTGATTTTGGAAAGAGGAATTGCTATAATCCCGTTGTAGTTTTAAAACAATAACGATAAGGAGAAATGAGTTTTATGAAGAAAATACTTTCTCTGCTGCTCGTTCTGGCGATGACGCTGTCTCTGGCAGCCTGCGGCCCGAACGAATCTGCGGCAGACACCCAGACAGCTGTTTCTGAAGAAAGCGGGCAGGAAGACGCTCAGGAAGAGACGGCGGAAGATGCGGGCGGTACTGAGGACGCTGCTTCGGAGGAAAGCGCGGAAGAGGATGCTTCCCAGACAGCCTATCCGGTCACTGTGACAGACCAGGCGGGCCGCGAGGTGGTTATCGAGGAAGAACCCCAGAAGCTGGTCAGCGGATATTACATTTCCACAAGCCTTCTGATTGCCCTGGGACTGGAGGACAGACTGGTGGGAATCGAGGCCAAGGCGGATACCCGTCCTGTCTATCAGCTCAGCGCGCCGGAGCTTCTGGAGCTTCCCAGCGTGGGAACCGCAAAGGAATTTGACCTGGAGGGCTGCGCGGCTCTGGAGCCGGATCTGGTGATTCTTCCCCTTAAGCTTCAGGACTCCGCAGACGCCCTGGAGGAGCTGGGAATTACTGCTCTTGTGGTGAATCCCGAGGATCAGGAGCTGCTGAACGAGACTATAAAGCTTGTGGGAACTGCGTCTAATACACAGGAGAAAGCCCAGTCCCTTCTGAATTTTGCCTCTGAGCAGGAAGCGCGTCTTGGAGAAGCGCTGGCTGACGCGGAGACACCCAGCGTCTATCTGGCCGGCAATTCTGCGCTTCTGTCCACAGCGGGAGATTCCATGTACCAGTCTGACATGATCCGGATGGCAGGAGGCGTGAACGCGGCTGCGGAGATTACCGATGCCTACTGGGCTGAGATAAGCTATGAACAGCTTCTGGCCTGGGACCCGGATTATATCGTGCTTGCGTCTGACGCGGACTATACGGTGGACGATGTTCTGGCAGATCAGAATCTGGCAGACTGTACTGCTGTAGTAAATGGAGACGTTTACCAGATTCCCGGAGACGCGGAAGCCTGGGACAGCCCTGTTCCCAGCGGAATTCTGGGCGCGGTATGGCTTTCCTCCGTCCTTCATCCCGAAGAGTGTCCGGAGGCAGACAGCATGGCGGTGATAGATGAATATTATGAGACTTTCTATGGCTTTACCTACAGTGAAAAGTAGAGTTTTCTGCGCAGCCGGGGCGATCCTGATGATCGCTCTGGCTGCTGCCAGTTTATTTGTGGGGAAATATCCTCTGACTCTGGAGGGGCTTCTGAGCGGGGACGTGATGCAGCTGAGAGTATTCTGGACTCTCCGGGCCAGCCGCACGGCAGTGGGGGTTATCGGCGGTTTTGCCCTGGGGGCGGCAGGCTTTGTCTATCAGACCGTGTTTCGGAATCCTCTGGCGTCCCCGGATGTGATCGGGGTCTCCTCCGGGGCCAGCGCGGGTGCGGCGGCAGGGATTCTGTTTCTGTCCGGCGCGGCGGCAGTGACGGCTTCGGCTTTTGCGGGAGCTCTTGCGGCTGTAGTTCTGGCGCTGGCGCTTTCCTCTCTGGACCGTGCGGGAAGAAACGGCACGATTGTGCTGGCTGGAATCGCGGTCCATGCGCTGGCGCAGACCGCGCTCATGTGCCTGAAGCTGACGGCAGATCCGGAACGGGAGCTGGCTTCCATTGAATACTGGATTATGGGGAGCCTGAATGGAATCAGCGGCTATTCCATCGGTGTAAACCTGCTCCTGTGCCTTCTGTGTGTTTCTGCCCTGTTCCTTCTGCACCGCCAGATCCTTCTTCTGTCTGCAGAGGAAGGAGAGGCCAGAATGCTGGGCGCGGATGTGGGAAGGCTGCGCCTTGCGGTGCTGCTGCTGGCGACCCTGGCTGTCTCCTGTGTCGTAAGCCTGTCAGGGCTTATCAGCTTTGTGGGACTCCTGGCGCCTCACGGGGCCAGACTTCTGACGAAGCGGAACCGTGTGGGCACCATGCTGCTGGGAGGAATGCTTGGAAGCATTCTTCTGACCGGGGCGGATATTCTTGCCCGGAGCGTTTCCTCCACGGAGCTTCCTGTCAGCATCTTTACCAGCCTGCTGGGAGCGCCGTTTCTGATTTTTCTGATAATCCGCGGGAGGCAGAGGGCATGAGTTTTTTTAAGGTGGAAAATTTGACGGCCGGATATGGGGGGAAGCAGGTTGTAAATCATCTCTCTTTTGAGCTGGAGGCCGGGAGTCTTACGGGTCTTCTGGGAGCCAATGGCAGTGGAAAATCCACGCTTTTAAAAGCCCTGTGCGGGATTCTGCCCCACAGGGGAAGCTGTATGCTGGAGAAGCAGTTCCTGGAAGAACTGTCTCCCCGGGAACTTGCCAGGCTGTGCAGCTATATTCCTCAGAGGAGCGGCATCTCCATCGATATTTCCGTCCTGGATGTGGTGCTGATGGGCTTTAATCCGAGGCTGGGGCTTCTGGAATACCCTTCCGCCCAGATGAAAGAAAAAGCCCGCCAGGCTCTGGCCCGGGCAGGTCTTGCAGGGCGGGAGGAAGAGAATTACCTTCATCTGAGCGAGGGGCAGAAGCAGCTCTGCATCCTGGCCCGCACACTGGCGGCGGAAAGCAGGCTTCTTCTTTTGGACGAACCGGAGAGCGCCCTGGATTTCCGTTATCGTTACCGGATGCTGGAGTTCCTGCGGGAGTGGATCAGAGACGGGGAACAGGAGCAGTATGGGCAACGGGCAGCGCTGGCGGCTCTTCATGACCCGTCTCTTGCCCTGAACTGCTGCGACCGCCTGCTTCTGCTGGAAGGAGGAGAGATCCGGTCCGTTCTGCGTCCTTTCGCAGACCCGCTGGAGAAAATGGAAGAGCAGCTTGCCCTGATTTACGGCTGTGTCAGCCTGCACAGATGCATGGATAAAAGCGGCAGAGAACAGCTGGTGATGCTGAAAGAAAACGGAGGATGGGAATGAGAGCGGCAGTCAGGATTATATTTTTGGATGAAAACGGGGAAAAGTTTTTCGGGGAAGGGCCCTGCCGTCTGCTTCATGCCGTGGACGAGACCGGTTCTCTGCGGGCGGCCGCCCAGTCTATGGGAATGGCCTACACCAAAGCCCTGAAAATTATGAAAAACGCGGAGAAGGCCCTTGGTTTTGCCCTGACAGAAAGAATGGCGGGAGGAAAGGACGGCGGGGGAAGTGTTCTGACGCCGGAAGGAAAGGAGTGGCTGAAACGGTATGAAGCCTACCGGGATGCCTGTATACAGGCTGACAGAAGATTGTATCTGGAATTCTTTCCGGAGCAGCGGTAAGCGGCATCTGATCCTGACAGGGGACAGGGGAAGCGGAAAATCAACTCTTCTTTCCGGACTTTTGAGGAAGCTTTCTTCTTCCGGGCCAGTACCCGGCGTTACAACCTGGGCGGAACCGGGCCAGGCGGTGTATTTAAGGGAAAATATTTCCGAAGAGACCGTCCAGGTGGGACGTTTTGACCCATTGCTGCCCGGAAGAGAGAACCGGATGCGGCCGCTGCCGGAGGGCTTTCAAGAGGCAGGCGTACGGATGCTGGGCCGTCTGGCGGAGCAGGAAGGGGAATGGGCTTCCATAGACGAGATCGGGTACCTGGAATCCGGCTGCGCGGACTACTGTGACGCGGTCCGGAGGCTGATGGAGCGGAAACGGCTGGCCGCTGCCGTGCGCAGACAGGATCTGCCGTTCCTTACAGAACTGTGCGGCCGCCCGGATGTGTTTCTGGTGGATCTGGACGTGCCTTTTGGAAAGCTTGGCTGTGTGATCATGGCGTCGGGGCTGGGAAAGCGTTTTGGCGGGAACAAGCTGATGGCAGAGCTTAAGGGAAAGCCGCTGATTCAATACGCGCTGGACGCCACGGAAGGCATCTTTGAGCGCCGTGTAGTGGTGACGCGGCACAAAGAAGTGGAAGAGCTGTGCCGCAGGCAGGGCGTCCCGGTGGTCTTTCACAGCCTTCCTTACCGTAGCGACACGGTCCGCCTGGGCCTGGAAAGCCTGGGAGCCGGAACGGACGCAGGGAAGAGCGGAACAGAGACGGAAATAAAAATAGCGCCGCCTGCGGAAAACGGGCTCGAAGGCTGTATGTTCTGTCCGGGAGATCAGCCGATGCTTGGCCGGGAAACTGTGGCGTCTCTGGCGCTCTGCGCGGCATCCGGAAAAAACACTATCTGGAGAGCGGTCTGGAATGGACAGGAAGGTTCCCCGGTCCTGTTTCCCGCATGGGTCTTTCCGGAGCTGCTGGCCCTTCCGGAAGGGAAAGGAGGGGGTTTTGCAGCTGGAAAGCACCGGGAACTGGTACGGACGGTCTCTGCCCGGAGCCAGTGGGAGCTTAAGGACGTAGACTGCCTGGAAGATCTGGAGCTGCTGGCAGAAAAATGTTGATCTGTGTCTTCTTTTCCTATATACTGTCTCTTATTGGATGATTACAGGAAAGAGAGGATGTATGAATGAATAACACTACTCAGGCAAACGCCGAGCTGATGAAGTTTGACGGCAAGCCTTCCTGGGGAGTTGCTTTTCCCCAGGCGATGCAGCATGTTCTTGCGATGCTTATCGGCAACATCACCCCGCCCATGCTGATTGCAGGTATCTGCGGTCTGAGCGCGGAGGAACAGATTATGTTAACCCAGGCGGCCATGATCATCGGCGGCATTACCACGCTGCTTCAGCTGTTTCCGGTATTCGGATTCGGCATGAAGCTGCCCAATGTTATGGGCGTTGCCTTTGCCTATATGCCGATTCTGACCATTATCGGCGCCAATTACGGCATAGCGGCCATCTTCGGCGCTCAGCTGGTGGCCGGCTTTGCATCGATTTTTATCGGTATGTTTATCGGAAAGATCCGCCGTTTCTTCCCGCCCATTGTCAGCGGCACGGTGGTTATGAGTATTGGTCTGTCTCTGTACCAGACAGCCATCAACTATATCGGAGGAGGCTCTGCGGCCCAGAATAACGGGACCTTTGGGTCAGGAAAATTCTGGATTCTGGCAATTCTCACGCTGATTGTGACACTGGCATGCAACTTTTTCGGAAAAGGACTTCTGAAAGCCTCCGGTATGCTGATTGGAATTATTGTGGGCTATGCCGCGGCCCTGATTATGGGAAATGTGGTCAGCTTTACCGATCTTCAGACCGCGTCCTGGTTTGCCCTGCCCCGCCCCTTCTATTTCGGGCTGGAATTCCATCCGGACGCTATCCTCATGATGATTCTGATGTATGTGGTTCAGGCGGTTCAGACCATCGGAGACGTGTCCTCCACCACCATGGGAGGCTTCGGACGTGAATGTACGGATAAGGAGCTGGGAGGAGCCATCAAGGGCCAGGGGCTGTGCGGTATGATTGGAGCCTGTATCGGCGGTCTTCCCACAGATCCCTACAGCCAGAATGTGGGACTGATCTGCACCACCAAGGTGGTTGCGAGAAGAGTCTTTACCATGGTAGGCGTCATCATGCTGATAGCAGGCGTATTTCCGAAATTCAGCGGACTGATGGCAACGATTCCCCAGCCGGTGCTGGGCGGCGCTACCGTTACCGTATTTGCGGCCATTACCATGTCCGGTATCCAGCTTCTGAATGAGCAGCCCATGAATTACCGGAACAGAATGATTGTAGGTATTGCGCTGGCCCTGGGAATCGGCATTGACGCGGCGCCTGACATTCTGCAGTTCGTGCCGGAACTTCTGAACAATATTTTCGGAAGCTCCCTGATGGTATCCTTCCTGATCGTGTTTGTTCTGAATATGATTATCCCGAAGGACGACACGCCGGAGAACTGACGAGAAACGCCGGCGGATATCCGCATTGCAGTAAAAAGATAGAACAGAAAAGCAAGCCATAAAAAAACAAGCCTGAGCAGGAGCCTTTCAAGCACCTGCTCAGGCGTTTTTTATGGCAGCGTCTGGCAGCACACATATTTTTATATCCGGAAATTCTCCAAAGGGAAGAATACTCCCCTGGAAAAATTACAGATCAGGCCTGTTCCCGGAAGGTAATCGTCCCGGTCTCCGGGTCCATGGCGTCTACGATAGCCAGAGATTCCAGCCGGTATCCCAGATTACGGATGACTCGTCCGCCGATCTGAAATCCTTTTTCAATGGCAATGCCCAGGCCCTCTACAGTGGCTCCCGCAGACTCCACAATGGAAATCAGTCCCTGGAGCGCGCAGCCGTTGGCAAGAAAATCATCGATGATCAGGACATGATCCTCCGGGCCAAGGAATTTTTTGGATACCACCACCTGGTTTTTATTCTGGTGGGTAAAAGATTCTACTTCCGCCACATACATTTCTCCATCGATATTGATGGACTTTGATTTTTTGGCGAAAACCATGGGAACGCCGAATTCATCTGCCACCGGGTAAGCGATGGCGATACCGGAAGCCTCGATGGTCAGAACCTTCGTGACAGGGCAGTCCGCGAACCGGCGGTGAAACTCTTTTCCGATTTCATTCATGAGGTCAATGTCCATCTGGTGATTCAGGAAGGAATCGACCTTAAGGACGCCTCCGGGTTTGACAATGCCGTCTTTTGCAATTCGTTCTTCTAAGAAATTCATAGGGTACCTCCTAAAGATTGGGAACAGTATAACACATTCCGACAGAATTGTCATTCCTTGTCTTTGGAAACTGTATGAATCATGTGTACTTTTCAGTGAAAAAAAGGAAGTTAGCTTGACATAATGCAAAAATAAGTATAGAATTTAAATGTTGTATGTGACACTCGGCTGACAGATTCATATGCGAGGGAAGGGATGCCGGCCGGGTTTGATTTTGTACAATGAAAATTAAATAAGGAGGTGCTCCTGTGCCGTTTTATGTTCCGATAATAGTTGCACTTGTGTCGATTATAGTTACGGCTCTTGTGACGACTTACGTGCGGAAGACGATGATAGAGAAAAAGGTCGGAAACGCGGAAGAAAAAGCAAGGGAAATAATAGATGACGCATTAAAGGTTGCAGAACGGTCCAAGCGCGAAGCTTTGCTGGAAGCGAAGGAAGAATCGCTGAAGACAAAGAACGAGCTGGAAAAGGAAACAAAGGAACGCAGAGCGGAGCTGCAGCGTTATGAGCGCAGGGTTCTGGCAAAAGAGGAAGCTCTTGATAAGAAGTCAGACGCGCTGGAAAGACGGGAAGCAAGCTATGCGGCCAAAGAAGAGAAGCTGGCGAAGCAGAGCGCTGAGCTGAACAAGCTTCAGGAAAAAAGAGTGCAGGAACTGGAAAGAATCTCTGGCCTTACCTCCGAACAAGCAAAAGATTATTTATTAAAGACTGTTGAAGACGAAGTAAAACATGAAGCAGCCAAGCTTGTCAAGGAACTTGACAGCAAGGCAAAAGAAGAAGCCGATAAAAAGGCGAAGGAATATGTGGTTACGGCGATTCAGAAATGCGCTGCCGATCATGTGGCAGAGACGACGATCTCCGTTGTGCAGCTTCCAAATGATGAGATGAAGGGAAGGATCATCGGGCGTGAAGGACGGAATATCCGTACGCTTGAGACGCTGACCGGAATTGATTTGATCATCGATGATACGCCGGAAGCTGTCATTTTATCAGGCTTTGACCCGATCCGACGAGAGGTGGCGCGTATCGCGCTGGAAAAGCTCATTGTGGACGGACGTATTCATCCGGCCCGCATTGAGGAAATGGTGGAAAAAGCACAGAAGGAAGTGGAGACCATGATTCGCGAGGAAGGCGAGGCGGCTGTTCTCGAAGTAGGTATCCATGGAATTCATCCGGAGCTGGTAAAACTTCTGGGAAGAATGAAGTTCCGTACCAGCTATGGTCAGAATGCGCTGAAGCATTCTATCGAGGTGGCTCATCTGGCGGGCCTGCTGGCAGGCGAGGTGGGTGTAGATGTGCGTATGGCGAAGCGTGCGGGACTTCTTCACGATATCGGCAAATCCATTGACCACGAGGTGGAAGGATCACATATTCAGATTGGAGCGGATCTGTGCAGAAAGTACAAGGAGTCTCCCATCGTTATCAATGCAGTAGAATCACATCATGGAGATACGGAGCCGACTTCTCTGATCGCCTGTCTGGTACAGGCTGCGGACACCATTTCCGCTGCCCGCCCGGGTGCGAGAAGAGAGACGCTGGAGACGTATACAAATCGGTTAAAACAGTTAGAGGATATCGCCAATGCTTTCAAGGGCGTAGACAAGTCTTTTGCAATTCAGGCAGGTAGAGAGATTCGAGTCATGGTAGTTCCTGATCAGGTAGATGACGCTACTATGGTATTACTGGCAAGAGATATTTCCAAGCAGATCGAAGCTGAGCTGGAATATCCGGGCCAGATTAAGGTAAATGTTATCCGCGAAAGCAGGGTAACAGATTATGCGAAATAGGAAAGACGGAGGATGCCGCGAAAGCGGCATCCTTTTTGCGATATCGTGTTTTTTATGGAGTTAGTGCCGCCGGGAAAGACCGCGGAAATTCAGGGTGTCCGCGGCAGGCATCAGAGAAAAGAAAGGAGAATCAGGATGGCAACGATAGGATTTATAGGAATGGGAAATATGGGGAAAGCGCTTCTGACCGGGCTTCTCAAAGAATTTCCGGTGGAAGAGCTGGTGTTTACCGCAAAGACGGATGAGACCAGGCGCAGAGTCTATGCGGAAACACAGGTGACTTATATCCAGTCCAACGCAGAATGCGCCAACAGCTGCAAGTATGTAATTCTGGCTGTGAAGCCTCAGTATTATCCCCAGGTGCTTAAGCAGATTCGATACGCGGTGACGGAGGAGCATGTGGTGATTTCTCTTGCGCCGGGAATTACCATAGAGCAGCTGAAGGAGTCCCTCGGCTCTGACCGCAGAATTGTCCGCGCCATGCCCAATACTCCGGCTCTGATCGGAGAAGGAATGACAGGGTTGAGTTTTCTGGCTGAAGAACTTACCGGGGAAGAGATTGATATGGTACATAAAATATTCGGCTGCGCTGGAAAATACGCGGATGTGGAGGAACGTATGATGAGCGCCGTGGTCTGCGCCAGCGGAAGCTCTCCGGCCTTTGTATATCAGTTTATCGAGGCTCTTGCGGACGGGGCCGTGCAGTTTGGACTGCCGCGGGCGCAGGCTTATACGTTTGCCGCTCAGGCAGTGGCGGGAGCCGCTAAAATGGTGCTTGAGACAGGAAAGCATCCGGGCGAGCTGAAGGACCAGGTATGTTCTCCCGGAGGTACGACTATCGCGGGAGTGGCGGCGCTGGAAAATGCCGGTTTCCGGGGAGCGGTTCTGAAAGCATGCGAGGCCTGTTATGAAAAATCAGAATCCATGAAATAAGGAGTCCCGGAGAATCCTCCTGAAACTATCATGAAATGGAAGAGCCTCTCATACACTGATCTGTGTATGGGAGGTTTTTGTATGAAAGAAATCCGGCTGAAGGGACGCAGTCTTTTCCTCACACTTTTTCTTTTGGGATTTGTGGCAGGCGTGCTGTATATTACTCTGTTCGGACGGGCGGCAGTCCATGAGACAACCCTGATGAGCTCCTATTTTTTTACGAAATACCAGCAGGTAGAATTTGCTTCCGACGAACTGTTTTTGTATACCCTGAAAGCGCGCATATCCGTGTTTACCATTCTGTGGCTGACAGGACTGACTGTCCTTGGCATGGCTGCGGTCTGCGTGTTCCTGTTCTGGATCGGAGCCGCTCTGGGAATCACGGTAACGACCGCGGCGGTGAAAATGGGTCCGGCGGGAATCCTGCTCTGTATCGCCGCCGGCCTTCCGCATTTTATTTTATATATCCCGGCAGGCTGCTGGCTGCTGAAAAGAATATGCGCCATGCCGGCAGGCGGGGAATGGAGAGGACGGCAGTGGAGAGACGGAAAAGGAATGTTTTACCGGTATCTGCTGGTGTGGCTTGCGGGAGCGGTGGTCTTTCTGGCCGGAGCTTTCCTGGAAAGCTATGTGAATCCCCTCTTTCTAAAGACAGCGCTGGCGGTCATCTGAGCGGCAGAAAAAAATTTTTCAAGCAGACTTACAATATTTGGTGGTGCAAAAATCAAGGGCAGCCATATCTTGTGGAACAGGGGAAAATCCCGGGTTTTTTTGTAGAATCGGGGAAAAAAGACCATTGCTTTTCTGCTTTTTTGTTACTATAATGTTAAATACATTATCGGTTCAGCGGAGAATCCTGCGCGCAGGATTCTTTTTCAGTGGGCCGCCGTTATTGTGAATCAAGGGGCAGAGGGGTTATGGAGCAGGAGATTAAAGGTTTTGTAGCTTATTTACACAATGTGAAAAAGACGTCGCAGAATACGGAGCTTTCCTACAGGAGGGATCTGGTAAAAATGATGCGCTTTCTGCACGAGCAGAAGATCGACCGGCCGGAGGACGTGACAGAGACGAATCTGAATTCATACATTCTGGATTTGGAGAAAAAGGGAATGTCGGCGGCGACCGTATCGCGCAATATTGCGGCTATGAAGGGATTTTATCTCTATCTCTGGAAGGAGGGAAATATTACCTCCGATCCCGCGGAAAACCTGAAGGCGCCCAAGGTGGAAAAGAAGCTGCCGGATATTCTTTCCGTGGAAGATATGACAAAGCTTCTGGAGCAGCCGGGTGACCGTACGCCCAAAGGGCTTCGGGACAGAGCTATGCTGGAGCTTCTGTATGCTACGGGAATCCGTGTGACGGAGTTGATTTCCCTGCGCCTGGAGGATGTAAACTGGAAGCTGGACTATATCGTCTGCCGGGACAGAAACCGGGAGCGCATTGTGCCTTACGGCTTCAAAGCCCGGAAAGCTCTGGAACGCTATATGAAAAGCGCCCGGGCGGAGCTGATTGGAGGCAAGGAATGCGAGATGCTGTTTCCAAATTGTTCCGGCGAGAGTATGAGCCGACAGGGCTTCTGGAAGCTTTTGAAGCAGTATGTGAAGCAGGCGGGCATCGAGACGGAGATTACGCCTCACACTCTGCGCCACTCCTTTGCGGCTCATCTGGTGGAGAACGGGGCAGACCTGCATGTGGTGCAGGAGATGATGGGCCATTCTGACATTTCCACCACCATGATGTACGCAAACCGCGCCCGGGAGATTTATGCGAAGGCGCATCCGAGAGGGTGAAAAAATATAAGGTGTGTAACAGGGACGGCCGCGAATGTCTGTATCCTGTGTCCGCACACTTCCCGGACGCCTGTATGCCCGGTCCCGGACGGAAGTCCGTCCCGGAACATACAGGCGTTCGTTAAGAGGCGGACACGGGGATATCAGACATTCGCGGCCTGTTCATATACACCTTAAATTTTATCTGAGATACGAAATTTCATGGTGTATAGTATAAAGAGATGGAAACACGATGTGGGCTGCCACATTGTCTAATTGTTCACCTCTTGCAGTATATCGCTTGTCAAAATGTGCACTTCATGGCGGAAATCCTTGGCGATTGCTCTTTCAAGATGCCTGGCATAAAGAGCGCTCTATTTCAGCTCTTAGCTATGATATGATTATAGGAAAACAGCCGCTGTGGAACAATTTCCGCAGAAAAACCTAACGTGTGGCATAGCACAGACCGCGGCTTTCTTCCGCTGCAGTGTCCGGCTTCTCGCGAACGTCTGTATGCTCCGGGACGGACTTTTTTGTCCGTATCCGGGCATACAGGCGTACGTGAGACGTCCGAACACAGGCGGAAGAAAGCCGCGGTCGTCCTGTCACACACGTTATTTTTTTCTAACAGCGCTCCGCTATCTCATACAGCAGTCTTTCTGAATCTTCCCATCCAAGGCAGGGGTCGGTGATGGATTTCCCATACACATGGTCGTGGATTCCCTGACAGCCTTCCTCAATATAACTTTCAATCATCACGCCTTTTACCAGACGGCGGATGTCGTCGGAATAGGAGCGGCTGTGGAGCACTTCCTTTACGATACGGATCTGCTCCTTGAACTGCTTGTTGGAATTGTTGTGGTTTGCGTCGATGATGCAGGCCGGATTCTTTAAATCTCTGGCATTGTAGAGGTCCAGCAGATGGCGGAGATTTTCATAGTGGTAATTGGGAAGAGATACGCCTCTTTCATTTACCGATCCGCGTAAGACTGTGTGGGCCAGCTCATTTCCGGTGGTCTGCACATCCCAGTTGCGGTAGATAAAGGAATGGCCGTGCTGGGCTGCGTATACAGAATTCAGCATGACGGTCAGATCTCCGCTGGTGGGATTTTTCATTCCGGTGGGTACATCGATGCCGCTGGATACCAGACGGTGCTGCTGGTTTTCCACAGAACGGGCGCCGATGGCAATATAGGAAAGAAAATCCATCACATAGCGCAGATTTTCCGGATAAAGCATTTCGTCGGCTGCGGTCAGCCCGGATTCCTCAATGGCCCGGATATGCATATGGCGCAGGGCAATAATGCCTGCCAGAGGGTCCGGCTTTTTCTCCGGGTCCGGCTGGTGCATGATTCCTTTATATCCTTCGCCGGTGGTACGCGGTTTATTGGTATAGATACGGGGAATGATTAAGACCTTGTCCTTGATCTTTTCCTGTACCGGGACGAGTCTGCTCACATAGTCACAGACCGCCTCTTCGTTATCTGCCGAGCAGGGCCCGATAATGACGATAAATTTATCAGATTCTCCGGTGAATACTTTCCGGATTTCCTTGTCGCGTTCTTCTTTTATTTTGGCCGCGTGGGGAGGCACCGGGTAAAGCTCACGGGTCTCCTGGGGTGTGGGCAGCTTTTGTATAAAATCAAATGCCATTTTTCTGTACTCCTTACCTATTGATTATCTCTTGCGCAGAATAAATTTACCTTGCAGCAGGCATTCAGACATAGGATTCCGAAAACCTACGGTATTTATAATAATACATGAATCCTGAAAAGTCACGCATATTTTTTGAGTCAGAGAATTTATATTCGAATTTATATTCAGGAAAGACGGGCTTTCCCGGGCTGCAGATATTCCCGCAGAGCTCTCAGGTTCAGCAGGGTCACAAAGAGCTGGTTGGCAAGAAGCCCCCACAGGTACCCTTCGATGCCTGCCTTGGGGACAAAAAGCAGGATAAAGATAATCCGGATCATGATGCCTGTCAGGTTGTTGAAGAAACCGGCGCTGGTCTTCCCCAGGCCGTTCAGGATACTGTGGAGCGTTCCGTTCAGGTACAGGAAGGGACAGATCCAGGCCAGCGTGATGATAAAGTCGCCGGCCATTTCGCTTTTGAAAAAGAAGGTACCCAGATATTTTCCGAAGAGAAGAAAAATGACGGTAAATGTGATCCCCATGGGCAGGCAGAAGGATACGGTCTTCTGGACGGTACGCTTAAGCTGTTCCCGGCGTCCGGCGGCCTGGGATTCGGAGACAGAGGGCAGCAGCATGACGGAGACTGCGTTGGTCAGCACATTGGGAAACAGAATGAAGGACATGGACATACCGGTCAGGGTTCCGTATACACTTAAGGCACGCTCGGAATTCAGGCCATACTGCTGCAGGGTAAAAGGAATCAGGGTGGCCTCGGCGCTGGTCAGAAGATTCATGCAGACCCGGTTGCCGGTGACGGGAACCGCGGTAGAGAGCATGTTTTTTGCCAGCTGAATCAGAGAGTAGTCCCGTTTTCTTTTCTGCTGTCTGGCAGAACGGTCTGTGGAGATGGCAAAAACGCCAAAAAGCATGGAAGAAAATTCGCCAAGGACCAGGCCGATGACCGCGGCGGCCGGCGTAAGAGAGCGGCCTTCCGACAAGGCGACCCGGTAAATGAGATACACGGCGCTTACCCGCACCAACTGCTCGGTCAGGTGGGCGGCGGCCGGAATTCCCGCCCGGCGGAGTCCATAGTAGTATCCGGTGATGCAGGAATAGCAGGCGCCGAAAGGCACGGTGGCTGACATAATACGCAGAAGGGAAGCGCAGCGCGCGTCATGGAGCAGATAAACCGCGATAAAATCCGCATTCAGATAGAGCAGCAGAACAGCCAGCAGAGAAAGGGAGACAGACAAGAAAAGTCCCAGGTGCAGAACGGAGCGGGCACGTCTCAGATTCCCTCTGGCAGCTTCGCCGGATACAAAACGGGTGACGGCGATCTCGGCTCCGGCTGTAGTCAGCGCATAGCAGACGTTGTAGATGGGAAAAATCATCTGATAAATGCCGATGCCCTCGGCACCGATGGTACGGCTCAGGAATATCTTATAAAAGAAACCTATGAAACGCGTAACGATGCCTGTGGCCGTGAGAATCAGAGCGCCGGTTATCAGAGGGTGTTTCTGTTTCTTCATAGCAGGCTCCTTCCGTATGGCTGAACTGATATAATATATTCCCGAATCAGACTTGACAGAACAGGGCGGGCATGGTATCATCCAATTAAATCCGATTAAAATACTCGGAATTAAATGCGGGGTGAGAAATTATGAAGCTGTCTACAAAAGGAAGGTATGGGCTTCGGGCATTGATAGATCTGGCACTATACAGCGAGAAGGAAGCGGCATCCATCGCAAGCATTTCCGCCAGGCAGCAGATTTCAGAAAGCTATCTGGAGCAGCTTATCGCGAAGCTTCGCAAGGCCGGCCTGGTAAAGAGCGTGCGCGGCGCAGGCGGCGGCTATATGCTCGCAAAGCCGGCGTCGGAGATCTCTGTGGGCGACATTTTACGGGCTCTGGAGGGGAATCTGGATGCGGTGAATTGCCCGGGACTGGAAGAAGATGGTTTCTGCGAGGGCTCAGAATACTGCGTGACAAAGTACGTCTGGCAGAAAATCAATGAAAGCATTAACCGGACGGTAGACGAGATTAAACTGGATCAGCTGATTCAGGAAAGCAAAAATATGAGAGACGGGGCGGGAACGGTAGGTTCCTGCTGTGTCAACTGAAGTGAAGGAGATTACAGTTATGAAAAAACTGATTTATCTGGACAACGCGGCGACTACGAAGACGGCGCCGGAAGTTGTGGAGGCGATGCTGCCGTATTTTTCAGAGCTTTACGGCAACCCGTCCAGCATTTACAGCCTGGCGGGAGAGAGCAAAAAGGCGGTTGACCACGCCAGGGAGATCATTGCCGGGGCTTTGGGTGCGCAGCCGGAGGAAATCTATTTTACAGCCGGAGGAACAGAAAGCGACAACTGGGCGCTGAAGGCCGCGGCAGAGTTTTATAAGAAAAAAGGAAATCATATCATTACCACCAAAATTGAGCATCATGCCATTCTGCATACCTGCCAGTGGCTGGAAAAGCAGGGGTTTGAAGTGACTTATCTGAATGTGGACGAGAACGGCGTGGTAAAGCTGGAAGAGCTGAAAAAGGCCATCCGGCCCACCACGATTCTGATTTCCGTGATGTACGCGAATAATGAGATTGGCACCATTCAGCCCATAAAGGAAATCGGCGAAATCGCCCGGGAACATGGAATCCTGTTCCATACAGATGCGGTACAGGCCTTTGGCCAGCTGCCGATCCAGGTGGATGACTGCCATATTGATATGCTCAGCGCCAGCGGCCATAAGCTGAACGGACCGAAGGGAATCGGTTTTCTTTATATCCGCAAAGGCGTCAAGATCCGTTCCTTTATCCATGGGGGAGCCCAGGAGAGAAAGCGCCGGGCAGGCACGGAAAATGTGCCGGGCATCGTGGGCCTGGGCAAAGCGGTGGAGCGCGCTGTAAGCACCAGGAAGGAGCGCGCGGATAAGGAGAAAGAGCTTCGGGATTATCTCATCGGCAGAGTGCTGAAGGAGATTCCCTATACCCGGTTGAACGGCCATCGGACCATGCGCCTTCCGAACAACGCAAATTTCAGCTTCCAGTTTATCGAGGGAGAGTCTCTTCTGATTATGCTGGATATGGAAGGTATCTGTGGTTCTTCCGGCTCGGCCTGCACTTCGGGTTCTCTGGACCCCTCTCATGTGCTGCTGGCCATCGGCCTGCCCCATGAGATCGCCCATGGTTCGCTGCGGCTGACCTTAAGCGAAGAGACCACAAAAGAGGAGCTGGATTTTGTGGTGGAGAGTCTGAAAAAGATCATTGACCGGCTGCGCAGCATGTCGCCTCTTTACGAGGATTTTGTGAAAAAAGCGCAGTGACAGAGAGAAAAGGAGAAAAACAATGTACAGTGAGAAAGTAATGGACCATTTTCAGAACCCCCGCAATGTGGGAGAGATAGAGAACGCCAGCGGCGTGGGAACTGTGGGAAACGCAAAATGCGGAGATATCATGCGCATGTATCTGGATATCGATGACAACGGCGTGATTCAGGACTGCAAATTCAAGACTTTTGGCTGCGGAGCGGCTGTGGCGACCAGCAGCATGGCTACGGAGCTGGTGAAGGGAAAGACTGTACAGGAGGCCCTGCAGGTGACCAATAAGGCAGTAATGGAGGCGCTGGATGGACTTCCTCCCGTGAAGGTACACTGTTCCCTTCTGGCCGAAGAGGCTATTCACGCGGCGCTCTGGGATTACGCGGAAAAGCACGGCATTCAGATCGAGGGGCTGAAAAAGCCCAAGTCTGACATTCATGAGGGCGAGGAAGAGGAAGAAGAGGAGTATTGATCCGCGGAAGATGAAAGACAGAAAGAAAGTAGTAATCGGAATGTCCGGCGGCGTGGATTCTTCGGTGGCGGCCTGGCTGTTAAAGGAACAGGGCTATGAGGTCATCGGGGTAACCATGCAGATCTGGCAGGAGGAAGAACAGGAAATTCAGGAGGAAAACGGAGGCTGCTGCGGCCTTTCCGCTGTGGAAGACGCCCGCAGGGTGGCCGCCCAGCTGGATATCCCCTATTATGTAATGAATTTCAGGGCGGACTTTAAAAAATCCGTCATCGACTATTTTACAGCGGAATATCTGGCCGGACGGACGCCGAATCCCTGTATCGCCTGCAACCGGTATGTGAAATGGGAGGCGCTGTTGAAGCGCAGTCTGGAAATAGGGGCGGATTATATCGCCACGGGACACTATGCCCGGGTAGAGAAGCTTACCAGCGGCCGTTTCTCTATCCGCCATTCCGTCACCGCCGCGAAAGACCAGACGTATGCTCTTTACAATCTGACCCAGGAGCAGCTTTCCCGCACGCTGATGCCTGTGGGGGAATATTCCAAGGATCAGATTCGGGAGTTTGCGGCCCAGCTGGGGCTCCGCGTGGCAGAAAAGCCGGACAGCCAGGAGATCTGCTTCGTGCCCGATCAGGATTATGCGGGTTTTATCGAGAGGACTACGGGAAAGCCCTCAGAGGAAGGGAATTTTGTGACGGCGGACGGCACGGTGCTGGGCCGCCATAAGGGAATCATCCATTACACCATCGGCCAGCGGAGGGGACTTGGCCTTCCCATGGGCCGCAGGGTAGTGGTGACCCAGATTCGTCCGGAGACCAATGAGGTGGTCATAGGAGAACAGGAAGATGTATTTACCAGAATCCTGTATGCAGACCGGTTGAATTATATGGCGGAACCGTCTTTTGCGTCCGGACAGAAGGCTGTGGCAAAAATACGGTATAACCACCGGGGGACCCCCTGCGCCATTTATCCGGAGGGAGAAGACAGGGTGCGCGTGGAGTTCGACGAACCGGTGCGTGCCGTGACGCCGGGACAGGCCGTCGTCTTTTACGACGGAGACTATGTGCTGGGCGGCGGCACGATTCTGTAATCTAAGGAAAGATGAGCAGCGGAGCGCGCGGTTTTATCATCCGGCGCAATCTGAACTGCGGATTACAGTTTTATAAACTCCGGCTTCCGTTCCCGGAAGATGGTAAAGTAGCGGAAACCGCAGCTTCGAAGCACTTCTTTCGCGTCTTCCAGACGAAAGCCTGTGTACTCGGGGGTATGGGCGTCTGAGCCGGTGGTGATGATTTCGCCGCCCAGCTCCCGGTAGCGCCGGAGAACCTCCCCGCAGGGATTGGGCTCGGAAAGTCCTGCTTTCCAGCCGCCGGTATTGATTTCTATGCCCTTTCCCTTTTCGATAAGAAGCTTCAGGATGGCATCCACCTGATCTCTGTGGGAGGAATAGGAAAAACGGCGTTCTCCGTCAGGAATATACCGGACAATATAATCCAGATGCCCGTAGACATCGAAGCAGTCAAAGGCGCGGACATTTTCCAGGGTGATATCAAGGAAGCGGCCTACAGAAGCTTCCGGCTCCCGGCCGTTCCAGAATTCCGGATAATAGGGATCGGTGCCGTCCACCAGATGGGTGGAGCCGATCAGAAAGTCAAAGGAGAGGCCTTCTGCCATATTCCGCTCCAGCCAGGAATCCAGAAAAGTTCCCAGGCGGGGCTGAAGTCCCAGCTCGGCTCCGACGCGGATCTCGATCCGGCTCTCATAGAGGGCCTGAAGACGGCGCGCTTCCGCAAAATAGGCAGGGGCGTCCAGATCCATACAGACATCGGCATAAGGATAATCCGGGTCAAAATGTTCTGTCAGGCATAAAAGGGAAAGTCCCTTTTCCAATCCGGAGCGGACGACCTCTTCTGTGGGAGTCTCACTGTCTCCGGAAAAACAGGAATGCAAATGATAGTCAGCAGTCATGGCGGTACCTCCTGGTATGCTGGAATAAAATTTTCACAAGACAGGCCGCTGCTCCAGACTCCCCGGAACAGCGGGATTCTCCTTTATACTAGCGGAAAAAATACACAATGGCAAGAAAAAACGGAACAGTATATTCGCTGTTCTGACAAAAAATGCTTCTTACTCAACAAATTTAGAAATGGGACTTGCATTTTTCTTGTGGATTCGTTACAATAAAAACAGGCTGGGCCTTTCCAAAAATAGGGATAGCTCATAAGTCAAAATCTAAATTCATTTTTAGGAGGAATTCAAAAATGGCAGTAAAAGTAGCGATTAACGGTTTCGGACGTATCGGCAGACTTGCATTCAGACAGATGTTTAATGCAGAGGGATATGAGGTAGTTGCAATCAACGACCTGACAAGCCCGAAGATGCTTGCGCACCTGTTAAAATATGATTCTTCTCAGGGCAAGTACGCTCTGGCTGACACTGTTTCCGCAACAGAGGATTCCATCATCGTTGACGGCAAAGAGATTAAGATCTACGCAAAGGCTAACGCAGCAGAGCTTCCGTGGGGAGAGCTGGACGTAGACGTAGTTCTGGAGTGCACCGGCTTCTACACCTCCAAGGAGAAGGCTTCCGCACACATCCAGGCTGGCGCTAAGAAGGTTGTTATTTCCGCTCCGGCAGGAAACGATCTTCCGACCATCGTTTACAATGTAAACCACACAACTCTGACAAAAGAGGATACTGTTATTTCCGCAGCTTCCTGTACAACAAACTGCCTGGCTCCGATGGCTAAGGCTCTGAACGAGCTGGCTCCGATCGAGTCCGGTATCATGTGCACCATCCACGCTTACACAGGCGATCAGATGGTTCTGGACGGACCGCAGAGAAAGGGCGATCTGAGAAGAAGCCGCGCTGCTGCTATCAACATCGTTCCGAACAGCACCGGTGCTGCAAAGGCTATCGGCCTTGTTATTCCGGAACTGAACGGCAAGCTGATCGGCGCTGCTCAGCGTGTACCGACCCCGACAGGTTCCACCACAATGCTGTTTGCAGTTGTTGACAAGGCTGTAACCAAGGAAGAGATCAACGCTGCCATGAAGGCTGCTCAGACCGAGTCCTTCGGATACAACGAGGATGAGATCGTATCCAGCGATATCGTTGGTATGAGATATGGTTCTCTGTTCGATGCTACTCAGACCATGGTTGCTCCGCTTCCGGATGGAAAGACCGAGGTTCAGGTAGTTTCCTGGTATGACAATGAGAACTCCTACGTATCTCAGATGGTTCGTACCATCAAGTACTTCGCAGAGCTTGCATAAGCGTTAAGCCATGCGGACGACGATCAGAATGGCTGCTTGTGCCTGCGCAAAAGCAGACTGCATGAGTCGTAAGTAAAGACCTCAAGAGGTCCGGTCGATGTGGACCGGGCCTCTTTTTGGATTCTGATCTTCTGCGGGAGTTCCGCAGGAAGAATTAAAAATGAAGGAGAGATCAAGATGTTAAACAAGAAATCTGTAGATGACATCAATGTAAAAGGACAGCGCGTCCTGGTAAGATGCGATTTTAACGTACCGCTGAAGGATGGAAAGATCACAGACGAGAACCGTCTGGTAGCGGCTCTGCCCACCATCAAGAAGCTGATTGCGGACGGCGGAAAGGTAATCCTCTGCTCCCATCTCGGAAAGCCGAAGGGAGAGCCGAAGCCGGAGCTGTCTCTGGCGCCGGTGGCAAAGAGACTGTCTGAGCTTCTGGGCCAGGAAGTGAAATTTGCCGCTGATCCGGAGGTTGTAGGACCGAACGCGAAAGCTGCTGTAGAGGCTATGAAGGACGGAGACGTGGTTCTTCTGGAGAACACCCGTTACCGCGCAGAGGAGACTAAGAACGGAGAAGCGTTCTCCAAAGAGCTGGCTTCTCTGGCAGACGTATTTGTAAACGACGCATTTGGAACCGCGCACCGCGCACACTGCTCCAACGTAGGCGTTACCCAGTATGTAAAGACTTCCGTAGTAGGATATCTGATGCAGAAAGAGATCGATTTCCTCGGAAACGCAGTAAACAATCCGGAGCGTCCGTTCGTGGCTATCTTAGGCGGAGCAAAGGTTGCGGACAAGCTGAACGTTATCAACAACCTGCTTGAGAAGTGCGATACTCTGATCATTGGCGGCGGAATGGCGTTTACCTTCCTGAAGGCAAAAGGATATGAAGTAGGAGCTTCTCTGGTAGATGATGAGAAGATCGATTACTGCAAGGAAATGATGGCAAAGGCTGAGAAGCTTGGCAAGAATCTGATGCTTCCGGTTGACACCGTAGCCGCAAAGGCATTCCCGAACCCCATCGACGCGGAGATCGAGGTTGTGGAGGTTTCTGTAGAGGCTATGCCGGCTGACATGATGGGACTGGATATCGGACCGAAGACGGCTGAGGCTTATGCAGACGCTGTGAAGTCCGCGAAGACAGTAGTATGGAACGGACCCATGGGTGTATTCGAGAATCCGGTTCTGGCAAAGGGAACCATCGCGGTGGCCAAGTCTCTGGCTGAGACCGACGCGACGACCATCATCGGCGGCGGAGATTCCGCGGCAGCTGTCAATACGCTTGGCTTCGGCGACAAGATGACTCACATCTCCACAGGCGGCGGAGCTTCTCTGGAGTTCCTGGAGGGCAAAGAGCTTCCGGGCGTAGCTGCAGCAAACGATAAATAGTAAGTGCTTAGCGAAAGCAGGGCAAGGCCGCAGCTTGAGGTTAATGCGAACGTCCTTCCGGACCCCTGGCAAAGGCGAGCTGCAGGCGAAGTCTGAGCTTAGTGTCCGCAAGATATATGAAAAATCATAAAGGAGAACAAGACAATGGCAAGAAAGAAAATTATCGCCGGAAACTGGAAGATGAACATGACTCCCAGCGAGGCAGTAGAGCTGGTAAATACCTTAAAACCGCTGGTAGCAAATGATGAAGTGGACGTAGTATTCTGCGTTCCGGCTATCGACATCGTTCCGGTTGTAGAGGCTGTAAAGGGCACCAACATTCAGGTGGGCGCTGAGAATATGTACTTTGAGGAGAAGGGAGCCTACACGGGCGAGATTTCCCCGAATATGCTGACAGATGCCGGCGTGAAGTATGTGATCCTTGGACATTCCGAGAGACGTGAGTACTTCGGCGAGACCAACGAGGACATCAACAAGAAGATGCTGAAGGCATTTGAGCATGGCCTGACCCCGATCATGTGCTGCGGCGAGACTCTGACTCAGAGAGAGCAGGGCGTAACCATGGATTTCATCCGTCAGCAGGTAAAGGTTGGTTTCCAGGGAATCACAGCAGATCAGGCAAAGACGGCCGTTATCGCTTATGAGCCAATCTGGGCTATCGGAACCGGAAAGACAGCTACCACAGAGCAGGCACAGGAAGTATGCGCCGGCATCCGCGCATGCATCGCTGAGATCTACGATGAGGCGACAGCAGAAGCTATCCGTATCCAGTACGGCGGATCTGTAAACGCGGCTACCGCTCCGGATCTGTTTGCTCAGGCTGACATCGACGGCGGCCTGGTAGGCGGCGCGGCCCTGAAGCCGGACTTCGGAAAGATCGTCAACTATAAGTAATGAAAGAAAATAGCGTCGGTGTACCAAGGGCGTATTGCCTCTTGTACACCGACGCCAAGCAGGAATCATGAAAAACCATCCGATTTCGGTCTTCCGGAACCGGATGGTTTTTTCAATGAAAATGATTCTTGAAATTTTATTTTTTTTGATTTATAATTTTTATAATTAAGCAGGAGGGAGCCGGACCGCGGGATACCTGCGGCCCGGCTTTCGGCTGAACATAAGCCCGCCCATAAGGGAAGGGTGTAAAACTATTGACGGTAATGTTTATCATGTGTAAGGATGAATGATAAGCACTATTTTTTTGTCTTAAGAAAAGGAGGAGTAGAAAAGGACATGATAAGAGAACTGGCAAAAAGTGTCAGGGAATACAAGAAAGCATCTATCATGACGCCCATCTGGGTGGCTCTGGAAGTGGTGCTGGAATGTATCATCCCGTTTATTATGGCCATGCTGGTGAATCAGATTAAGGCCGGATGCACCATGACCGTTATTTTCCAGTACGGGGTGGTTCTGGTAGTTATGGCGCTGCTTTCGCTTTTTTTGGGTATGATGTCCGGCTTCAGCTGCGCGGAAGCGTCCTGCGGACTGGCGAAGAACCTCCGCAAAGATATGTTTTACAGCGTACAGAAGTATTCGTTTGAAAACATTGACAAATTTCTTGTTTCGTCGCTGGTAACGCGTATGACCACAGACGTGACCAACGTACAGCTGGCTTACATGATGATTATCCGTGTGGCGGTGCGCGCCCCGCTGATGCTGATTTTTGCCTTTACCATGGCGTTTATCATGGGAGGAAGAATGGCATGGATTTTCCTTCTGACCATTCCGTTTCTGGGAACGGGGCTGACCCTTGTGATCCGCAGGGCCATGCCGCTGTTCAAAAAGGTATTTAAAAAGTACGATAATCTGAACAGTTCCATTCAGGAAAATATCAAGGCCATGCGCGTGGTGAAATCTTTTGTGCGTGAAGACTATGAGGAAAAGAAATTTGGCACGGCGGCAGAAGACGTCTGTGCGGATTTTACGAAGGCGGAACGAATCCTGGCTTTCAATGGTCCCATGATGCAGTTCTGTATCTATGGAGTGATGGTATTCGTGCTTTCTTTCGGCTCTTATACGATTGTCACTACCAGGGGACTGGCGCTGGATGTGGGACAGCTTTCCTCTCTTCTGACCTACAATTTCATGATGCTGAACAGTCTGATGATGCTTTCCATGGTATTCGTGATGATTACGATGGCAGACGAGTCGGCGAAGCGTATCGTAGAGGTGCTGACTGAAAAGAGCACTCTGGAGAATCCGGAGAATCCGGTTTATGAAGTAAAAGACGGGTCTGTCGTCTTTGACCATGTAAATTTCAAGTATTCCAAAAAGGCAGAGAGAATGGCGCTCTCCAATATCAATCTGGAGATCAGATCCGGCGAGACCATCGGAATCATCGGAGGAACCGGTTCCTCCAAATCGTCTCTGATTCAGCTGATTTCCAGACTTTACGATGTGACGGAAGGTTCCGTAAAGGTAGGAGGCCTGGATGTGCGCCAGTATGATCTGGACTCACTCAGAAATCAGGTGGCAGTGGTGCTGCAGAAAAATATTCTTTTTTCCGGAACCATCAAAGATAATCTGCGCTGGGGAAATAAGGAGGCCACTGACGAAGAGATGATCGAGGCCTGCAAAATGGCCTGCGCCGACGAATTCGTGTCTCAGTTTCCGAACGGCTACGACACCTGGATCGAGCAGGGCGGAGCAAACGTATCCGGCGGACAGAAGCAGAGGCTCTGTATCGCCCGCGCTCTGCTGAAAAAGCCGAAGATTCTGATTCTGGACGACTCCACCAGCGCGGTGGATACCAAGACAGACGCCAGCATCCGGAAAGCTCTTCGGGAGTACATACCGGAGACCACGAAGATTATCATCGCCCAGAGAACGGCTTCCGTGGAGGACGCAGACCGCATTATCGTCATGGAAGGCGGTACCATCAACGATGTGGGAACACATCAGGAGCTCCTTGCAAGAAACAAAATTTACAGTGAAATCTATACGTCTCAGAATAAGGCAGGTGATAATGATGAATAAGAAAAGCGGAAGAGGTTCTATCGTCCTGCGTCTTTTGAAGACAATCCGGGAATTTTATCCGGTTATGATGCCTGTGACGGTGGTCTGCATCGTATTCAGCGCTGTTGTAAGTTCTGTGCCCGCCATTTTCATGCAGAATGTCATTGCGGTGGTAGAACAGAGCTGGAGGACAGGCGACTGGGCCTCTGTGGGAGGACAGATTCTCCATCTGGTATCAATTCTGGCTGTATTTTATGTGCTGTCGCTGACTTCTTCCCTGGCATTCAATCAGCTGATGGCGATTATGACGCAGGGAACCTTAAAGAAGCTGCGTGTCAAGATGTTCAATGGAATGCAGCGTCTGCCGATTAAGTATTTTGATACCAACAACCACGGCGATATCATGAGCTACTATACCAATGATATCGATACTCTCCGCCAGATGGTGTCCCAGAGCTTTCCGCAGATTCTGACCTCATCCATCATGGTGCTGACAGTGTTCTGCATTATGCTGTACTACAGTATCTGGCTGGCTATCGTGATTGTTTTCGGAATGATCATTATGCTGCTGGCAGTACGTAAAATCGGCGGCGGATCGGCCCGGTATTTCTTCCGTCAGCAGGTAGCCGTAGGTAAGGTAGAGGGCTTTGTGGAAGAGATCATGAACGGCGAGAAGGTCGTGAAGGTCTTCTGTCATGAGAGAGAGACGGAGGCAGACTTTGACAAGCTGAATGAAGAGCTGTTCTATGTGGCAAAGCAGGCAAACCGCTATGCGAATATTCTGGGACCTGTATTGAATAATATGGGAAATGTCCTTTATGTGCTGGTGGCGGTAGCCGGAGGACTTCTGCTTCTGTTCCGGGCTCCGAACCTGAGTATTTCCGGACTTGGAATCAGCATCAGCATCGTGGTTCCCTTCCTGAATATGACGAAGCAGTTTTCCGGAAACATCTTTCAGGTGTCCAACCAGATTAACTCTGTAGTCATGGGTCTTGCGGGCGCTGAGCGAATCTTTACGCTGATGGATCAGCAGCCGGAGGCGGACGATGGCTATGTGACGCTGGTCAATGTACAGGAGGAAGACGACGGCACCCTTACTGAATGCAAAGAGCGCACCGGAATCTGGGCCTGGAAGCATCCGCATCAGGCGGATGGAACCATCACCTATACAAAACTGCAGGGGGATGTGCGTCTGTTCGACGTGGATTTTGAGTATGAACCGGATAAGCCGGTACTCCACGATATTTCGCTTTATGCGAAACCGGGACAGAAGGTAGCTTTCGTAGGCGCGACCGGTGCCGGAAAAACGACGATTACGAACCTGCTGAATCGTTTCTATGACATTGCGGACGGAAAGATCCGCTACGACGGAATCAATATCAACAAGATAAAGAAAGCGGACCTGCGGCATTCCATGGGTATCGTTCTTCAGGATGTAAATCTGTTCACGGGCACGGTAATGGAGAACATTCGTTACGGCAAGCTGGACGCTCCTGACGAGGAATGTATCGGAGCGGCGAGACTGGCCGGAGCAGACGACTTCATCCGCCGTCTGCCGGAAGGATATCAGACCATGCTGACCGGAAATGGGGCTAATCTGTCCCAGGGCCAGCGGCAGCTTCTGTCCATTGCCCGGGCGGCTGTAGCCGATCCGCCGGTTATGATCATGGACGAGGCGACTTCCTCCATCGATACCCGTACCGAGGCCATCGTGCAGCGTGGTATGGACGCGCTGATGGAAGGCAGGACGGTATTTGTCATCGCCCACCGTCTGTCCACCGTAAAAAATTCCGATGTGATCATCGTTCTGGATCACGGACGAATCATAGAAAGAGGAACCCACGAAGAGCTGCTGGCTCAGAAGGGACAGTACTATCAGCTGTATACGGGGGCCTTTGAGCTGGAATAAAGGAAATAAAAAGGGTCAGGAATGAAGGAGTGTCAGCTTTTCTGTATCCGGTGTTCGGACATCCCACGTACACCAGTGTGTTCGGATACGGACTTCAGGTCCGTTCCGATCCCACAGGTGTACGTGGGAAGCCGGACACGGGGATATCAGAAAAGCTGACAATTTCAGTTTCTGGCTTTTTATTTTTGGGAAATTATGCTTGAATGTATTTGGTTTGTATTTTATCGGTATATAAATGAAAAAGCAGAAGGCGGCAGGATCAGCGAATGGCGGTATCCTTGGGGTCGAAGAGATAAAAACGGGGGAACTGGTGATTTACTGAATATCAGATACAGCCAGAGTGAAGTTATGTGAAAAGGACGGATAGCTCAATAATAAAATGCCGCGGACTGTCGGGTAGTCCGCGGCATTTGCAGATCAGGCATATTTATTTTGCGGCCGGTCTCTCAAGCTGCGCCAGGGCTTTCCGGAACGTGAAGTAGAAAGTGATGGCTGTAAACGTGACGGCCAGCATATCTGTGACGGGCTCCGCCAGATACACGGCAAAGGTTTTGCTGCCGGGGAACAGGTGGGGCATCAGGTAAATCAAAGGCAGCAGCAGGACAAATTTCCGGACAATGGCCGCAATGGCTGACATGAGCGCGTTGCCGATGGAAACAAAGGTCATCTGACAGGCCATCTGGACGCCGAAGATAAAGAGGACAGCCAGATAAGTGCGCAGAGCCGGAACGGTGAAATCAATCAGCGCCGCGTCGCTGGTAAACAGGGACGCGAAGAGACGCGGGAACAGCATGACAAAGGCCCAGAGCAGCGTGGAGTAGCAGCAGTTGGCCTTCAGCAGCAGCCAGAAGGCTTTTTTGACACGATCCACTTTTCGGGCGCCATAGTTGTAGCTGATGATGGGCTGAGACCCCTGGCCCATGCCCTGAAGGGGCAGCATGGCAAACTGCATGACGCTGGAAAGAATTGTCATGGCTCCTACTGCCATATCTCCTCCGTAGAGCTGGAGGGAAGAGTTGAAGCAGATATTGACGATGCTTTCACTGGCCTGCATGATAAATGTGGAAATGCCGAGCGCCAGGCTTGGGAAAAGAATACGGGGCTGAATTCGGAAATACCGTGCCCGGATGCGTAAAGTTGTCTTTTTCCCCACCAGGAACAGCAGTACCCAGGCGCAGGACAGCGCCTGTGAGATGATGGTGGCGAGAGCGGCGCCTTTTACGCCCATGTGAAAGCCGAAGATCAGAACAGGGTCCAGGACGATGTTGGTGACGGCTCCGATCAGGACGGAAAGCATACCGGTCTTTGCAAAACCCTGGGCGGTAATGAAAGCGTTCATACCCAGAGTGAGCTGTACGAAGATAGTGCCGACAGCATAGATGTTCATGTAGTCCACAGCATATCCGATGGTGTTTTCACTGGCGCCGAAGGCCATCAGGAAGTCGCGGTTCCAGATCAGAAGAACTGTAGTCAGAATCACCGAGATGATGATCTGAGCGATAAAACAGTTGCCCAGGGTGGCTTCTGCGGATTCATAGTCTTTCTTCCCCATGGCGATCGAAGCGCGGGGAGCGCCGCCGTTGCTGATGAGGGCGGCAAAGGCTGATACAATCAGGATCAGAGGCATGCAGACGCCCACGCCGGTCAGGGCGGCGGCCCCCACGTCTTTGATATGGCCTATGTAGATGCGGTCCACCAGATTGTACAGCATATTGATCAGCTGCGCTGTCACGGTGGGAAGAGCCAGACGCAGCAGCAGCTTTCCTACTGGCTCGGTTCCCAGAAATTCTCTGTCGTTATTCATTTGCGTTACACCTGCTTTCCAGTCCGTTCAGGACATTTTCTGTAATTTTGTCAGTGATAGCCTGATACTGCTTGATTTCTGACTCTGTGAGTCCTTCTGCGAGCGCCTGGTAAAAATCCCGTTTTATTTCATCGATCTGGCGGACAATTTCTGAGGCATGCGCGGTGAGGGACAGATGAATGCGTCTTCGGTCCTCTGAGTCCGGAAAACGTTCCAGGTATCCTTTTTGTATCAGGGCTTCCACGCTCTGAGAGACATTTCCCTTTGAAAGCATCCGGTATTCGGCAATATCCCCGGCTGTATCCAGGCCAGGGTTATTGTGCAGAAAACTGATAATTGTGATTTCGATGCGGGAAAGGGAGAAGCTTTTGCGGATGTCATCCATATGCCGGTCGTAAAGTTTCTGAATTCTGCGGTAAAGCAGAAGCAAACCTTTCATCTGGGATCTACACCTTCCTCTTCTTATGGTTTTAAATAAAACAATTCTTTTTGGAACTATTATAACACAGAAATGCCAGCTGTCAATTCTTTTGTATGCACAGCCTGGCAGCGGATAAGCGGCTTTATCTTAACAGCGGATAAGCCGTTTTATCTTTGGATTGACAAGTGCAATAATTGGGAATACAATAGTTGTAACTACAACAGTTGGAGGTTCAAGTTATGCTGATACGTCTGTTTTCTTATATGAAACAGTATAAGAAATATGCGGTTCTTGCTATGATCTGCATCACGGCGGAAGGAATTCTGGAGCTTCTCGTTCCGCTGATTATGGCAGATCTGGTAGATGTGGGCGTGGCTTCGGGAGACACGGCCTATATCTATGAAAAAGGGGCGCAGATGGTGGTCTGCGCGGTGATTGCTCTTATTCTCGGCGTCGGGAGCGCCAGGTTTGCGGCTCTTGCGGGACAGGGGCTGGGAGCGGAGCTCCGCCGGGCGGAGTATGAGAAGCTTCAGCACTTTTCTTTTTCAAATATTGATCATTTCCGGACCTCATCATTGGTGACCAGGCTTACCAGTGATGTCACAAATATACAGAATACGGTTTCCATGGGAATGCGTCCTTTCTGCCGCGGGCCGGTGATGCTGGTGGCGGCGACGGGAATCGCTTTTTCCATCAATCATACGCTGGCAGTGGTGTTCTTTATTGCTCTTCCCATACTGGCAGCGGCGCTTTTTGTCATTACCATGAAGGTGCGGCCTCTGTATTCCCGGATGCAGGGAGCCATTGATACGGTAAACCGGATTATACAGGAAAACCTGACGGCGATCCGCGTGGTCAAGGCCTGCGTCCGGGGAGATCATGAGATTGCCAAATTCGAGGAAGGCAATCAGGAGCTGCGCACCCAGTCTGAGACGGCTTTCCGGCTGGCAGCCCTGAATATGCCGGCCATGCAGTTTGTAATGTATGGCACGATTCTGGGAATTCTTTTGTATGGCGGAGAGCTGATTCAGATAGGAAACATGCAGATTGGTGATCTGACCGGTTTCCTCAGTTATGTACTTCAGATCCTGAATTCTCTGATGATGATTTCCAATGTGTTTCTGATGATGACCCGTTCCATCGCGTCCGGCGAACGAATCATGGAAGTCATCGATGAAAAGATTGACATTACAGATGAGCAGGCAAAGGATATTGAAGTGGAGCGGGGAGACATTTCCTTTGAGCATGTCTGGTTCAAATATAAAAAAGATGCAAAAGAATATGTGCTTTCTGATATCAATCTGCGGATTCAGGCCGGTCAGACTGTGGGTATCATTGGACAGACCGGTTCAGCGAAATCTACCCTGGTACAGCTGATCCCCCGGCTTTATGAGACAGAACAGGGAGCAGTGAAGATAGACGGCATACCAGTGCAGGAATATCCCATGGAGCATCTGCGGGACGCCATAGCCATGGTCCTTCAGAAAAATACGCTGTTTTCCGGAAGCCTCCTTGCAAATCTGAAATGGGGCAGAGAAGACGCTTCCATGGAAGAGGTGGAAGAGGTCTGCCGGATCGCCTGTGTGGACGAGTTCCTGGAGCGTCTGCCGGAAGGATATGACACAGAGATGGGACAGGGGGGCGTCAATGTGTCCGGTGGTCAGAAGCAGAGGATCTGTATTGCCCGCGCGCTCCTGAAAAAGCCAAAGGTGCTGATTCTGGACGATTCCACCAGCGCGGTGGATACGGCTACAGAGCGTAAGATCCGGGAGCGGCTGGCGGAATATCTGCCCTTTATGACGAAGATTATCATTGCCCAGAGAATATCCTCCGTGCGGGACGCGGATCAGATTGTGATTCTGGATGATGGAAAGATCAGCGATATCGGCACCCACGAGGAGCTGCTTGAGAGAAGCGAGATATATCAGCAGATCTATGATTCTCAGAAGGAAGGGGTGGAGCTTTAAATGGCACAATACAGATATGACGGCTATAAGAGGCCGAAAAATACAAAAAAGACGCTTTTTCACCTTTTAAGTTATCTGGGACATCACAAATGGCTGTTTCTGCTGGTGGGGATTCTGGTCTTTATCAGCACGGGAGCCAGCCTGATGGGCACCTATCTGCTGAAGCCGGTCATCAACCGGTTTATTATGCCGGGCGATATGAAAGGACTTGTGGAAGCCGTTATCGGCATGGGAATCATGTATCTGTGCGGCGCTCTTGCCACGCTGGGCTACAATCAGCTGATGATCAAATCAGCCCAGACAGTGGTGCAGGAAATCCGGCGGGATCTGTTCGTGCATGTGCAGAAGCTGCCGCTGAAATATTTCGACGCCCATACCCACGGTGAGCTGATGAGCCGTTTTACCAACGATGTGGACACAGTGCAGGAGGCCATGAACAACAGCTTTGCCATGATCATTCAGAGTTTCCTGACGCTGACAGGCACCGTTGTCATGATGATGGTCCTGAGTGTCCGGCTGTCTCTGATTGTGGTGGTATTTCTTGTTCTGATGTTCGCGTTTATCCGGTTCAATGGAAGCAGGAGCCGGAAATATTTCCAGAGACAGCAGGCGGAACTGGGCCGCATCAATGGGTTTGTGGAAGAAATGATGGCAGGCCAGAAAGTGGAAAAGGTCTTCAACCATGAGAAAAAGGATTTTGAGAATTTCTGTGTGCTGAATGAAAACCTCAGAAGAGAATCTACCAGCGCGCTGGCCTATACGGGCATGCAGGTTCCCACGGTGGTGAGTCTTTCCTATCTGAATTACGCAGTCTCTGCCTGCGCGGGCGGCCTGTTTACCCTGGCCGGACTGATGGATCTGGGAAGCCTGGCGTCCTATCTGGTCTATGTACGCCAGAGTGCCATGCCCCTGAATCAGTTTACCCAGCAGGTAAACCTTCTGATGACGGCTCTTGCCGGAGCGGAGCGGATCTTTGACCTGATGGAGGCGGAGCCCGAAGTGGATGAAGGTGATGTGACCCTCTGTAATGTAAAGGAAGAAAATGGAAATCTTGCGGAAACTGCGGAGCGTACCGGCTGTTTCGCCTGGAAGGTGCCGGACGAAAAGGGAGCCGGGGCCAGCCTGGTTCCGCTGAAAGGCGACGTGCGTTTTGAACAGGTGGTCTTCGGTTATGTGCCGGAGAAGAAGATTCTGAACGGAATTTCCCTGTATGCGAAACCCGGACAGAAAATCGCTTTTGTGGGCTCCACGGGAGCCGGAAAAACGACAATCATCAATCTGATCAACCGGTTTTATGAGATACAGGCCGGAACGATCACCTATGACGGCATCGATATCCGCAGAATCAAAAAAGACGACCTGCGCCATTCGCTTGCCATGGTAATTCAGGAGACGCACCTCTTTACCGGAACCATTGCGGACAATATCCGATACGGGAAACTGGACGCCACGGACGAGGAGATAAGAGAGGCGGCCCGGATCGCCAGCGCGGACTCCTTTATCCGCAGGCTGCCGGATGGCTATGACACCATGCTTCACAGCGACGGCAGCAATCTGTCCCAGGGCCAGCGCCAGCTGCTGGCCATCGCCCGGGCGGCCGTGGCACGGCCGCCGGTGCTGATTCTTGACGAGGCCACAAGTTCCATCGATACCCGTACCGAGCGCCTGATAGAGAAAGGTATGGACGCCATCATGGACGGCCGGACGGTATTTGTAATTGCCCACCGCCTTTCCACGGTGCGCAACTCCAAGGCAATCATGGTGCTGGAGCAGGGCGAAATCATCGAGCGGGGCGATCATGAATCGCTGCTGGAGCAGAAGGGGCGTTATTATCAGCTGTACACCGGACAGTTTGAACTGGAGTAGAAAGCGGGTTGAAATATGAGAAAAAATGAAATCAGAGAGATCTTGCACAGACTGGATATGGAAAGAAAAAAGTTTCTGGGGCCGAAGCTGCAGGTGCTGGGGCTGACCGTGGGCGAAGGGCAGGCGCGTGCCCTTCGCACCCTGCTGGAGGAAGGAACTATGACCCAGAAGCAGCTGGCAGATCTGTGTATGCGCGATGCGGCTACCATGTCCCGGAATATTGACCGGCTGGAAAAGACCGGACTCCTGAAAAGAGAGAATAATCCTGGCTGCCGGCGCTCTTATCTGATCTGCCTTACGGAAGAAGGAAAAGAGAAGGCAAAGCAGGTACAGAAAATCTTCCGGGAACTGGACGAGCGAATCTGGGGGGATATCCCGGAGAAAGAAATGGAACAGCTGTATGAGACGCTGCTGCGGATTGAAAGAAATCTGGAATAAAATGGATTGACAGGAAGCCGCCTCCACCAATATAGTGAAATGGTTACAGGAATGAATCACTTGTAAATGTGCCTGCCGCACATTCTGGCAGTTCTGCCGTGATTTCCAAAAAACGATTTCAATATTATGGCAGAGGGAAGGGGGAGCTTTCCCGGGAATGCCTTTGGCGGAACGGGAGACAGCATGAGAGCAGGCAGGGCCCGGGAAGCAGAAAAATTCGGCTTCCCGGGCCCTGCGTATTGACTGCAGAATGAAGAATCGGGTGTTTCAGATCTCATCAATATCGCCGCTTCCCATAGTGCGCCGCCAGCTGCCTTCCAGCAGAACCATCCGGCCCGCCGCCAGGGATTTCGGCATATCGATGATATTCTGGTTGGAAGAGCCCCGGAAAATCAGGCCGGCATCCTTCAGCTCTTCCACAAATTTACCATCTACCAGCACATCGATATAAGAGAGAAGTTCCCGGAGAACTGCCGGGTCTCCCACAGAACCAGTCAGAAGGTCCGTCTCAAAGGTGAAGCCGGTGTAGCACCAGAGCGTCTTCTCCGGAAAACGCTCCTTGAACAGGCGGGCAAGCTCCAGAAGAGAACCCTGATTCTCGGGCTCCAGAGGTTCGCCGCCCAGAAAAGAAAGGCCGGCTACATAGGAAGGCGCAAGGGCGTTCAGAATCTCGTCTATGGTGTCCCGGGTGAAGGGCTGGCCGTAGGAGAAGTCCCAGGCTTCCCGGTTGAAGCAGTTCCGGCAGTGGTGGCGGCAGCCGCTCACAAAGAGGGAGACGCGGACGCCGGGACCGTTGGCAATATCATTTTTCTTAATGACTGCGTAATTCATGATTTTACAGATGCAGCACGCGCTCTTTGATTTCCTGGGTTCTGCCCTGATTCCAGAACTGGGTTCCGATGTAGCCGCAGGTACGTCTTGCCACGTTCATCTTGTTCTGGTCAGTATTTCCACAGTTCGGGCATTGCCAGATGAGCTTTCCATGCTCGTCCTCCTTGATCTCGATCTCTCCGTCGTAGCCGCATACCTGGCAGTAATCGCTCTTGGTATTCAGCTCTGCGTACATAATATGGTCGTAGATAAATTTCATGACAGCGAGCACAGCTTCCAGATTGTTCTGCATGTTTGGAACCTCCACATAGGAGATGGCTCCGCCCGGAGAGAGAGTCTGGAACTTGGCTTCCAGGGCCAGCTTGTCAAAGGCGTCGATGTTTTCTGTTACATGGACATGATAGCTGTTCGTGATATAGTTGCGGTCCGTGACGCCCTTTACGATGCCGAAGCGTTTCTGCAGGCACTTGGCGAATTTGAAGGTGGTGCTTTCCAGAGGCGTGCCATACAGAGAGTAGTCGATATTCTCCGCAGCCTTCCATTTAGCGGTGTATTCATTCAGTTTTTTCATGATTTCCAGCCCCAGGGCTTCGCCCTCCGGCTCGGTCAGCTTTTTGCCGTTCAGGCTGTAGACGCATTCCCAGAGGCCGGCGTAGCCCAGAGACAGAGTGGAATAGCCGCCGTGCAGGTACTTGTCGATTTTTTCGCCTTTTTTCAGGCGCAGAAGGGCCCCGTACTGCCAGAGGATAGGCGCCGCGTCAGACAGAGTTCCGGTCAGACGCTCATGACGGCACTGGAGGGCCCGGTGGCAGAGCTCCATGCGCTCGTCAAAGATCTCCCAGAATTTCGTCATATCGCCGCCGGCGGAGAGTCCGATATCCACCAGGTTTACGGTGACCACGCCCTGGTTAAAGCGGCCGTAGTATTTGGGCTTTCCGTTCTCGTCCACATAGGGAGTCAGGAAGCTTCTGCAGCCCATGCAGGTGTAGCAGTGGCCCTCGCCGTTTTTATCGATTTTATTCTGGAGCATGATTTTTTCGGAAATGTAATCAGGCACCAGGCGCTTGGCCGTGCATTTGGCGGCCAGCTTTGTGAGATAATAATATTTGCTGTCTTCATGAATGTTGTCTTCCTCCAGCACGTAGATGAGCTTGGGGAAGGCAGGAGTAATCCAGACGCCCTTTTCATTTTTCACGCCCTGATAGCGCTGGCGCAGGGTCTCTTCGATAATCAGAGCCAGATCCTGTTTTTCCTGCTCGTTCTTTGCTTCGTTCAGGTACATGAATACGGTCACGAAGGGAGCCTGTCCGTTGGTAGTCATCAGAGTTACCACCTGATACTGGATCATCTGTACGCCGTTTTTCACCTCTTCCCGCAGGCGCTTTTCAGTGATGGCTGAAATGTCCTCTTCGGTGACGGCTTCCCGGATGGTGTGCAGCTCGTCAGCCACCTGACGGCGGATTTTCTGACGGCTTACATCCACAAAAGGAGCCAGGTGGGTGAGAGAGATGCTCTGTCCGCCGTACTGGCAGGAGGCTACCTGAGCAATGATCTGGGTGGCGATATTGCAGGCGGTGGAGAAACTGTGGGGCTTCTCGATCAGAGTTCCGCTGATGACGGTGCCGTTCTGCAGCATGTCCTCCAGGTTGACCAGATCGCAGTTGTGCATATGCTGGGCAAAATAATCCGCGTCATGGAAATGGATGAGCCCCTGTTCATGGGCGTTTACAATATCCGGCGGGAGCAGGAGACGCTTGGTGATATCCTTGCTGACCTCTCCGGCCATGTAATCCCGCTGTACACTGTTGACCGTGGGATTCTTGTTGGAATTTTCCTGCTTCACCTCTTCATTGTTGCACTCGATAAGGCTCAGGATCTGCTCATCCGTGGTATTGGATTTGCGCACCAGAGCGCGGCGGTAGCGGTAAGTGATATAACGTCTGGCCACATCGAAGGCCCGCTGATTCATGATCTGATCCTCGACCATATCCTGAATCTCTTCCACGCTTAAGGAGCGGTTGATATTCTGTGCGGCGCTCTCCACATCCTCGGCAATCCGCCTGATCTGAACGGCAGACATGCGGGCGCTGGGAACGACGCTGTCGTTGGCTTTTGTTACTGCGATTACGATTTTCTGCGGATCGAAGGCGACCTCGGCTCCGCTGCGCTTGATAATCTTCATAAGACGTTCTCCCTCTATGGTAATTTCTGCAGACTGCTGCAAAATGTTTTCAGATATAGTATACTGCAATCGACGAGATTTATTTTAACAATATATAGTGGTGATGTCAATGACAAATTACTAGATATTGTTGGATGAAAATGTGTGGAAAATGCTGAATCTGTCTCATTGCAGGATGTTCCGGAATGGTATAAAATGAGAAATGATGCTGCGCGGCGCTTTGCTCTGCGGTATTGTGTATTGTGCAATGGAGAAATTTTGGAGGAAGTGGCAGCATGAAGCTTGCTTATGAAAGAAAAGAAAGCGGCGTAGTCATCCGGCGCTGCTATGATTATGGCTCCGAGGCTGAGCTTCCGGAGCAGATAGAAGGCCGTCCGGTGACAGAGCTTGCGCCGTACGCATTTTCGGCGCATATGGAGGAAGGCGCGCTGGAACGGGATATCCGGCAGGGCAGACTGAGACTGTGGGATTCCTGCGGCGCCGGGGACGGCAGGGCAGAAGAATTCCCGGTTTCCGGCGGGAAGAATCTTCCGCCGGCTCTCACCGGGACAGGGCTTACAGCGGTAACGCTGCCGCCGGCCCTGCGGAAAATCGGAGCCTACGCCTTTTATAACTGCAGCAGGCTCCGGTATATCAGTTTCTGCGGAGAGCTGGCAGATCTGGGAGCCGGCCTTTTTACCGGCTGCCATGCTATCAGAGAGCTTCAGCTGCGCCTGGGAGATTCGGAGACTTCCTGTCTCCGGGAGATTCTGATTGAGGTGCCGGAGAAGCTGACGGTGCGGCTGGAAGGGAGTGTAAAAGCAAAGCTGGTATTCCCGGAATTTTTTGAGGAAAGTGTGGAAAATACGCCGGCGCGGATTCTGGTCATTCATACGCATGGAAGCGGGATGAATTACCGGAACTGCTTTTACGACAGAAAATTTGATTTCCGGGCCTATGACGCCTGCTTTTACCACGCAAAGGCAGAGGAGGATTTTGACACGGTGCTGGAGATGACGCTGGCCCGCCTGATGTATCCGGAGCAGCTTCTGCCGGAGGGCCGGGCTGCCTATGAAGCGTGGCTGCGGGAGCATGCCGGACAGGCTCTGGAAAAGAGCGTAGACAGCCATGATATGGAAGCTCTGGAATATCTGACAGAGCTCCTGGCTGTGGAAGAGAAAGCGGGAGCGCTTCTGGAGCAGGCAGCTTCCCGGGCGGTTTCTCTGGAATTCCCGGAAGGGGTGTCTTATCTAATGGACGCTCTTCACAGGAGAAGAAAAGAAAGACGGGAAGAGAAGAGAGAAGAAGCAGAAACAACAGGAAAAGCAGAAATAACAGAGATAACAGGGAAGAGTAAAAGCAGATTTGAGCTGTAGGAGGGATATGAAATGGTGAAGAGCCCGATTCTGGAACAGCAGAAGCTGGAGCTGGAAAAGGAAGAGCTGGGAAGACGAATTCTGACCAGCGTCAGGAATGAGCTGTATCTGAAGCTGAAATATCTGGACCTGGCGCTGGGGAGCCTTCCTTTTGTTCCGGGAGGGACTGAACCGGCCGGGACGGACGGAGGCAGCCTTTTGTTCACGCCGGACAGCCTGATGCGGCTCTATCAGAGAAACCGGGCGGCAGTGGTCCGCCTTTATCTTCATATCTTATTTCACTGCCTGTTCTGTCATCCCTTTGACCGGAAGGGGAGGGAGAAAAAACTCTGGGATCTGGCCTGCGATGTGGCTGTGGAAGCGTTGATTGACAGCCTGTACCTGAAATGCGCGCATGTGTCCAGGGGAGCGTTCCGGGGAAGCTGTATGGCCAGGCTTCAGAAGGAACTGTCTGTTCTGACGGCGGAGGGAATCTATCAGAAGCTGGAACAGTATTCCCTTTCAGAAGCGGAAACAGCCAGATGGACGCAGGAGTTTCATCTGGATGATCACAGCCTTTGGGAAAGTGATCCGGGACGGGGAGCGCAGAATCCGAACAGGAAACGCTGGGATGATATCCGGGATCGGATGCAGACAGAGATTGCCCTTTTTTCCAGAGAGGCCTCCCAGGGAGAGGGAGAGCTGCTGGAGCAGCTTCGGATCAGCAGCCGTTCCCGGTACGATTACCGGGAGTTCCTGCGGAAGTTTACGGCGCTCCGGGAGGAGATGCAGGTGGACCCGGACAGTTTCGACTATATTTTTTACAATTACGGCATGACCCTTTACGGGAATATGCCCCTGATTGAGCCTCAGGAGACGAAAGAAGTGCGCCGTATCGAGGAGTTTGTGATTGTGATCGACACCTCCATGTCCTGCAGTGGCGAGCTGGTGCAGCGGTTTCTGGAAGAGACCTTTCAGGTACTGTCGGAGACAGAGAGCTTTTTTAAAAATGCGCAGATTCATATTCTGCAGTGTGACGAAAGAGTGCAGACGGATGTGCTGCTTCGAAATGCGGAAGAAATGAAGCGGTACATGGAGCATTTTACGCTGAAGGGCGGAGGCGGCACGGATTTCCGCCCGGCCTTTGCCTGGGTGGAGGAACGGATGGCAAAGCGGATTTATGGGAGACTGAGGGGCCTGCTGTATTTTACGGACGGATATGGTATCTTCCCGGCGAAGATGCCGCCCTTTGAGACGGCCTTCGTCTTCTTTCAGAACCAGTACCGGGATGTGGATGTGCCGCCCTGGGCCATCAAGCTGATTCTGGGGGAACATGATTTGACAGAGTGCCGCGGCGGGCGGCAGGACCATGCGGAGCAGGGAGAAAGACAGAGAATGTGATCAGGAGGAGAACGGTTATGAATATAAAACGTGCAAAACAGGAGATTAAGGATGCGGTGGAGGCCTATCTTCTGAAGGATGAGTATGGAACTTATGAGATTCCGGTGGTTCGCCAGAGGCCCATTCTGCTTCTGGGCGCTCCGGGCATCGGCAAGACGCAGATTATGGAGCAGATTGCCAGGGAATGCGGCATTGGGCTGGTGGCTTACACCATCACCCACCACACACGGCAGAGCGCCATAGGACTTCCTTTTATTTCGGAAATGGAATTTGGCGGGCAGAAAAAGGCGGTCACGGAATACACCATGAGCGAGATTGTGGCGTCCATTTATGAAAAAATGAAAAAGACGGGTTTAAACGAGGGGATTCTTTTTATCGATGAGATTAACTGTGTGTCTGAGACGCTGGCTCCGGCCATGCTGCAGTTTCTACAGTGCAAGACCTTTGGAAATCATCCGATTCCGGAGGGCTGGATCATCGTAGCTGCCGGCAATCCTCCGGAGTACAACAAATCCGTCCGGGATTTCGATGTGGTGACGCTGGACCGTGTGAAGAAAATCGAGGTGGAGCCGGATTATCAGGTATTCCGGGAATATGCGGTGCAGGCCCGGATTCATCCGGCCATTATCTCCTATCTTGATGTAAGGCCCCGGAATTTCTATCAGATGGAGACGACGGTGGATGGAAGAAGGTTCGCCACGCCCAGGGGCTGGGAGGATCTGTCCAGGCTGGTTGAAGTCTATGAGAAACTGGGAAAATCTGTGGATAAGGAAGTGGTGCTCCAGTATATCCAGCATGACCGGATTGCCGGAGAGTTTGCGAATTATCTGGAACTGTACCGGAAATATGAGGACGATTACGGGATTGATGAAATACTGAAGGGAGTAATTCGGGAGGGAACGCTGAAAAAGCTGTCCCATGCAGGTTTTGACGAGAGACTGAGCGTGGTAAGCCTTCTTCTGTCCGGCTGTATGAATGAGTTTCACAAAGTACGGGTGCAGGAGCTGTTTACAGAGGTTCTTTTTGGAAAGATGAAAGAGGCCGGAAGGATTCTGAATGAAGGAGCGTTCACTCCGGAGGAGATCCCCGGTGTGCTGGCAGGACTCCGGGAGGAGACGGAGCAGGAACGGGAGAGAAAGAAGAAAGCGGAGCTGCTGGGCCGGGAAGAGGAAAGAAGGCTTCTGAAGGCAGAAGAGGTCCTCAGCTCTTATGAGACAGAGCTTGCAGGCCGCAGGCCCCAGGATGGACCTGCCGCCTTTGAAATTCTCCGGGAGCTGTTCTCCGGGGAGAGGGAGCGTTATGAGGAATTGCAGGCAGCTGCCGGAGAAATGCTGGAGCATGCCTTTGATTTTCTGGAAGCGGCGTTCGGAAACAGCCAGGAGATGGTGGTATTCCTGACAGGGCTGAACGCGTCGGGGGACGCGGTAGCCTTCCTTCAGTCCTGGGACTGCGAACGGTACCACAGGTATAATCAGAGCCTGCTTTTCCAGGAAAGCGACAGAGAGCTCAGAAAAGAAATCGAACGTCTGACTACAGAAGAGTAATCGTCCGTTTGGAAATCCGGATCAGGCCTTCGCTTTTCATTTTGCCCAGCTCCCGGATCATGGCGCTTCGGTTTACCGAGAGAAAATCGGCGAAATCAATCATGGTGAAGGGGAGCTCAAAGGTATTGCTGTTTTTCCCGGCCGCCAGCTGCATGAAGTAGCACATAAGTTTTTCCCGGATGCTGCGCTGGCTTAAGACTTCCACCCGTTCGCTTAAGGCCCGGGTCTTGTCAGAAAGAAGCTGCAGAAGATTCCGGATCAGCTGTGTGTGGCAGGAGCAGGCATTCTGGCAGGTGCGGGTCAGGCGCTGGTAATCGATAAAGAGAACCTGGCAGTCTGTCTGGCAGACTACGGCGATACAGGAGTCATCGCTGGGCATAAAAGACAGATGTTCTCCGAAAATGCTTTTTGGGGACAGATTTTCCAGAATGCTTCGGGTTCCGTTGTATTCGTAACGGATGACGGCGGCCTGCCCGTTCAGAAGGATGCCCACAATTTTCCGGGGGGTATCAAAAGAATAGACCTCTTCTCCGGCGTAGAAGCTTCGTTTCTGCGCTTTCATGCAGTCCAGCATCCGCTGGCAGTCGTTTATGCTGATGCACTGGAAAAGGAGAGTTTCTGAATAATCCACAGGAAATGCACTTCCTTTCTTTTGTAGTTTCTTTCGCGTGGTCCGGCGATTTTTCTTTAGTATGACATAAAAAAGTTGCAAAAGCAACAGAATATATGGAAAAGTTCTGATATAAACTAAGTATACAAAAGGACAGGCAGAGCGCCTTCCTTTCAGAAATTATTACAGAAAACGATTCAGGAGGAAAACATCATGAAGAAATATGTCTGCGTACCCTGTGGTTATGTGTATGATCCCGAAGTGGGCGATCCCGACAGCGGAATCGAGCCCGGCACAGCATTTGAGGATCTGCCCGATGACTGGGTATGCCCCATCTGCGGCGTAGGGAAAGAGGACTTTGAGCCGGAAGAGTAAGAAGGTATCAGGTTATCAGGTACGTTTAGCGAAAAGAGCTGCCGAGCCGTCCCACATGGGACAGCGCGGCAGCTCTTTTTTTTGAAGCTTTGTCACAGGGACGGATTGTTTAAAAAGCGATCCGCGGCTTCCCTGATGCTTTCCTGATTTCCTTTTAGGGAGCCCTGTACCATTTCCGGCTTTCCGCCGCCCTTTCCCTGAAACTCTCCATTTAGATACCGGCAGAGAGGCCGGGTATCTTCTGTATGGCTGCCAAAGACATAGCGCCATCCTTCGGTATCATTTCCGGCAAAGACACAGGCGGTTCCCCTGCTCCGCTCCGTCAACAGGTTGACAAATTCCCGGCAGGTATCCATATCCAGATCTGTCTCAAAATACACCGGATTTTCGGTCCCTTCCGAAACTGCGGCAGCCTTTTCCTGAATTCTGGCGAGATTCAGGCACATGAGGCGGCCTTTCAGCTCGTAGGCCTCCTGCTTCAGCCGTTCCACTGCTCCAGCCGTCTGGTTTTCCTTTGCGGAGAGCAGCACGGAGACGGCTTTGACGCTTGCTTCCTTTTCCCGGTAATCCTCCAGCGCCCGTATGCCGGCCAGCATGTTGACCCGCACGCCGCCCCGGTGGCTCTGTACGCCGGTCAGCTTAATCAGGCCGATTTCTCCGGTCTGCTTCACATGGGGAGCGCAGCAGGCGCAGACGTCGATGCCCGGAATAGTGACAATGCGCACCTGTCCTTCAATTTCGATTTTGCTCCGGTATTCCAGGAAAGCCAGTTCTTCCCTGGAGGGAAAAGAGATCTGAACGGGAAGATTCGCAAAGACGGCTTTATTGGCCTCCAGTTCGATTTCCACCAGCTCTTCCTTTGTGATATTTCCGTTGAAATCCAGCGTTACCTCCTGTTCCCCCAGATGAAAGCCCACATTATCATAGCCGAAACGGGCATGAACCAGACCTGATACGATGTGCTCCCCCGAGTGCTGCTGCATACGGGAGAACCGTTTATCCCAGTCGATCCGGCCCAGTACCTGGGCGCCGGGGTCCAGCGGAGCTTTTGCGTAATGCCAGACGATACCCTGCTTCTCATGAGTATCAAAGATCTCTACGTCTTCCAGAAAACCGGAATCACCTGCCTGTCCGCCTCCCTCGGGAAAAAAGGCTGTCTGGTCCAGGCTGACGCGCCAATAATTCTCTGCCTTCTCACAGGCTGTTACAACGGCCTGAAATTCCTTCCTGTGGCTGTCTTCATAATATAAGCGTCTTGTCATAAGTACTCCTCTCTGCGCGCGGGAAAACAAACTTTCTGCGCTCTGTGATTTAGTATAACATCTGGAAAAGAAAAATGCACGGGAAAATGAGGAGATAGATGCAGGCTGTAAAAGATGAAATATGCCCTTTCGGATCAGGCGTTAGAATCAGTATTCAGAGTTTAGTTCTTTTTTCCGCTTTTTCCCCGGAAAAGAAGTTCCGGATTTTCTTCCAGTACTTCGTAGTAAGGTTTGTCGAAATGGCAGTAAAATGCCAGATAGAAAAGCATATCTCTGGGCGCGCGGATATCGCGCAGCTGTTTTCCGATGTACAGGTCACGTTCTTTCTTACCGAGTCTGTCCCAGCAGAGATTCCCCATCCGTTCCAGCTGACGTGCCACCGCCATGTAGCTTTTTTCTGTCTTTCTGGCTACTTCGGGATATACATGCTTGGTTACCAGAATATCATCCTGTGCCATGTCCTCTTCGAACAGCAGACGGGAGGTAATCTCCACGGCGCAGGCAAAGGTGCGGACGCCGCCCCTGATCGGACCCAGGATGCTTCGGATTAAAATTTCCTCTTTTGTCATTTTGAAAACCCCTTTCGTTGCGATACTTTCATAATATGGCAGCTTCTTCCTGATCCGACGATGGGCGACATAACACGACAGTTCCGGAATAAAAGAATGCGGCCGCTCATTCTGTTCTCAGCAGCATTCTCTGATTCATGTAAAAAGAACCGCCTGTCATCAAGGATACGAGAGGTATTTCAAACTTCGTAACAGGCAGAAAAAGGGGAAATCCGCAGTGGAATGCATTGAAAATGAAAGAGAAACAAAAAAGGGTAAAAAAGAAAGATACTCAGGCTGGCAGGTGCATGAGACTGCTGCCAGCTGAAGTATCTTCAGAGAATACAGAATAAGAATTTTTCAAAATGCTCCCCGAGTTGATAAAGGTATATCCGATCAGAGCAGGGCTACTCTGTCCGGATGGTATCCACAATGGACATGTCCCGGAGCCGCCGCCAGGGGCCGTATACAGCCAGAGCCACGGAAAGCAGCATAATCAGGACAATTGTTCCAAGCTCTGCCCAGGGCACCGTCCAGGAATCGCCCCAGTGGATGGTGATCAGGGAGGAGAACAGGAGACGGTGGAAGAACAGTCCCAGCATGGCGCCCAGGAGTCCTCCGGCTGCCGCGTATGCGGCAGCCTCGGCCGCCAGCATCCTAAGGAGCTGGCGGGTGCTCAGGCCGATGGCCCGGAATGTGCCGTACTGGCGGGTTCTGGCCGCGGCGCTCATGGAGATGCTGTTGATTACATTGAAGATCGTAATCAGAGCGATAAGTACGAGAAAGCCGCAGACAAAGAGCCGGAAGCAGTACCAGGCGCCCTGGGCGCTGGCATTGCTGATGCGCTCGTCGGAAAAGGTATACTGCGTGCCCACAAGCTGATGGATAGCGTTTACATCGGCATCGGAAGCGTCAGAGGCCAGCTGCAGATCGACGATGGTATAGCCGTTTTCTCCTGTGAGCTGACGGAAGGTATCTTCGGAGCAGATGACAATGGAAGCGCCTGTGGAAGCGGTGAAAGGGCAGGAGGAAAGTGTGCCGGCAATCTGAAGCGCCTTGGTATCTCCTTCACAGGACAAGGCAAGAGTGTCTCCGGTCTGCAGGAGATTATCGGGGCTGTATACGGTCAGGGCTGTGCCGGGCTCGTTCTGAACGGCTTCTGTGGAGCCGTTCAGCAGATATTCTTCCGCCCAGGCAAACTGACGCTGATCATAGGAGATCAGATCAATTTTTGTCTCTCTTCCGTTTACCATAACGGGAACCTCATATGCGAACATCCGGCCGTAGGCGGTCCGGACCGCAGGATTTTCCTCAAGGATCTCCAGATAAGCGCTGTCCACAGAGCAGGTCTGGTCCGGGCTGATAATGGAAATGTCCGCTGTCCATGGGCGCAGCGGAGTCAGAGAATGATTCATGAAATCCACAGCCACGGAAAAGGAAAGAAAGAGGATGATGCTTAGGGAAAAGGAGCCTGTCATGAGAAACAGGTTTTTCCTGCTTGCGCCTGCGTGATGAAGGCCCAGGGCAGTATCGATCCGAAGATGCCTGGTGTCTGCGGCTTTGCGGACCGGCCGGCAGCTGCCGGCTTCTCCTGAAACTGCAGTCAGCGGAGAGACCCGGGCCGCCTTTCGGGCCGGGGCGCGGGCGGCAAGAAGCACGGTCAGAATTCCCGCGGCTGTCCCGGTGAGCAGACTGGGGACGCTTAAGGAAAACACAGGCAGGGCTCCAAAATATTCCGGACTTAAAAAGCGCAGTGCAGCGCAGAGAATCCAGATGGTAACGGTTCCCAGGGCAAGACTTGCAGGAATTGCCAAGCGGCACCAGCCCAGGGCTTCCTGCCGGACCAGACGCATGATCTGCTTCGGTGTCGCTCCAATGCAGCGCAGAAGGCCGAAAAATTCCGTCCGTTGAGAGACGATACTGTTCAGGCTGGCCGCAATCATCAGAATGCCAGCAGTCAAGACAAGGACGAAAAGCACAGCGGCAGAGAGGTAGATATAGAGAATCACAGGGGCAGAGCCCTGGCCCAGAAGGGCCAGAAGCTGTGTGTTTTCAGATATCTGGCCGGCAGAGAGACCGCACTGTTCCTTCAGTTCGGAAATGGAATTCTGAATCTGAAAGACGTTGGAAAAGCGCACGTAAAGCACCGTGTTGTAATCGGTAAGGGATTCCGCTTTTTCCGCGGGATAAATGGAAAAGAAACTGTCCATGCTGAGAACAATCCCGTAGGAGTCTTCGCCGGAATTCTTTGACGCGTTTCCCACAAAGCCTGAGACGGTAAAGGTAAGCCCTTCTCCGTCCGGAGTGTCTACCGTGATGGTATCGCCTGTTCTCAGTCCCAGCATGTCCCGGGCGTTCTCTGTGAGCATGGCTTCCTGTGTCTCATGGGGAAAGCTGCCGTCTCTCAGAAGAGAGGGATTCATCTCTGTAAGCCAGGACTCGTCACAGCCCATCAGGATGGCTGTCTTTCCGGACAGAGTATAGCCGGCGTCTCCGCGGTAGTTCAGGACTCCATACCGGGCGGCGGTAAGTCCGGGGCGCCCGGCGATCAGGGCAGCTTCTTCGTCTGTAATGTCCCGGATGCCGATATGGAAATCGCCGAAATCCTTCCGGGCCTGCAGCAGCTGGCTGCGGATATACATGTCTGCCATGCCGAAGATTGCCGTCACGAGAAACACGGCCAGGACAATGCAGAAGATGGACATCCGGTTTTGTTTCCGGCGGACTTTTGCGGATAGGGACGCAAGTTCCAGATAATGTTTCATGTAGGGTTCCTCCTGTATAGAGCGCGGAAAGCGGGGAAATATAGGAAATCTTATAAGTGTTTTTCCGGCTGTTCCGCAGATTATGTCTGATTACTGAGAGCCAGCTTGCTGAGAGCAGGATTGCTGAGAGCCAGCTTACTGTGCGTCAGGTTACTGTGCGCTATATTACTGTGTGCGCAGCGCTTCCGTGATGGACATGGCGCGGAGCCGTCTGGCAGGTCCGCGGCAGGAAAGAAGGGAGGTAAACAGGATGACGCAGATGATAAAGCCAAGGGCCGGCCAGGGAACACTCCAGCTCAGTCCCCAGAAGGTGGTGATAAGGCTTACGTAAACAACCCAGTGCATGGGGATTCCCAGGAAGCAGCCCAGAAGAATGCCGCTGACAGCGTAAGTAAGGGCTTCTGCTCGGATCATTTTTATAAGCTGGCGGCTGCTCATCCCTGCGGCGCGCATGATGCCATACTGCCTCGTCTGCGAGGCGGCGCCCATGCGGATGGTATTCATAATATGGAATACCGTGATAGCCGTGATAATAGAAAGGAAGCCATAGACCAGCACGGCAAAGGCGCGGTAGAGATTCCGCTGCTGCCGGATCTGGTTTAAGCTGTCGGTAAACACCACACCGCCGGAAAACAGGCTTTTGATGTAGGACACATCCTCTTCGGAAGCGCTGTTTTTGAACTGTATGTCCAGAATCGTATATCCCTGTTCGCCTGTGAGAGCTGTGAAGGAGGCTTCCGAGCAGAGGATGGTTTCTGTCCCCTCGTCCCGTGCCAGGGGGCTGTCGGAGAGGACGCCGGCCACAGTGACGGCATGTTCTTTTCCGTCGATGGACAGAATAATGGTGCTGCCTGCTAAATCGGCGTCTTCAGATACTATCAGCACCTGGTTAAGCTCTTCTGCCGCGGCGTCGATGGAACCGGCAAGCAGAGAGGCCTCAGCCCATCGGAACTGATTCTCTTCCTGGGAAATCAGATTGCTGCTGCAGGGCTTTCCATCGATCATGGCAGGCACATTGTAGGCGAACATACGGCCGTAGACCCGCTTTACAGAATCAGACCGGGCCGTCTCCTGAAAAAGTTCAGGGGAGATGGAGCAGGTGTTGGTGTCGCTTGCGATGGAAAGTTCCGGAGTCCAGGCCTTGGGCATCATGGCATTTTCCATAAAGTCCACAAGGGTGGAAAAGCATAAAAAGAGGCAGACGCAGACCGCGAAAGCTCCGGTCATCAGAAGCCAGCTCTTTTTCCGGGCCGCCGCGTGATGGACGCCGAGGGCGGTCTCAATCCGGAAAAACCGCGTATTTGCGGCATGGTGGAAGGAAGCGGCCTGGTGGGCGTTTCCGGAGGCGGCCTCCAGCGGGGAAACCCCGGAAGCGAGCCGGGCGGGGGAACGGGCGGCCAGAAGAACGGCCGCAAGTCCCAGAAGGCTGCCGGCGGCAAGGCTGACAAAGCTGATGCCAAAGACCGGCATGGAAGAAAACCACTGGGGACTGATCTTCCGCATGGCGGCAGACAGAAGGCAGATCACCAGTATGGAGAGCCCGAGACCGGCAGGAATGGCGGTTCTGCACCAGTACAGAGCTTCCTTACGGACCAGGCGCAGAATCTGCTTTCTGGAAGCGCCCAGGCAGCGCAGGAGGCCGAAAAATTCCGTCCGCTGAGAGACGCTGCTGTTCAGGCTGCTGGAAATCATCAGAACGGATGTCAGCACCACAAGGACAGAGAGAAAAAAGGAAATCTCGTAAATCCGGGACATGGAGGTCCCTTTCAGCTGCCCCTGGAGACTCAGAAGACTGGTATGAATGTGAACCTGTTCATCGGAAAGCTGATTCTGCTCCTGTATCTCTGCGATCACCTCTGTGATGGGGCAAAATAGAGAAAACCGGACCACAAAAATGTCTTCTGTCTCATGGACCCATTCGGATTCCCTTACTTCCGGACGGGCGGCGATCAGGGAAGCTGTTCCGGAATCTATAGAAGAAAAGGCGCAGTGCCAGTCTCCGTTCTCCTCTATTTCTCTGCGTGTGGCTCCCTGAAGATACATGTCGGCCATGCCAAACATGACCGACACGAGAAATACGGCCAGAAAGATACAGATCCGGGTCATCCGGCTCTGCCTGCGGTGGAGTCTGGCGGATAGGGGAATCAGGTCAAGATAGTGCTTCATCTGCAGTTCCTCCCAGATCCGTAAGAATCCCGTCCGATACCTGGAACACCCGGTCTACAGAGGCGGTCAGGTTCCGGTTGTGGGTGATCATGAGAATCGTCTGCCGGTAGCGCCGGGAGGCGCTGGTGAGCAGGGCGATGACATCCCGGCTGTTCCGGCTGTCCAGATTTCCCGTAGGCTCATCGGCCAGAATGAGTCTGGGACGGGTGATCAGAGCCCGGCCGATGGCCACGCGCTGCTGCTGTCCTCCGGAAAGCTGGCCCGGGAGATGCTTTCTGCGGTCCTGAAGTCCGAGAAGCTCGAGAATCTCCTCCACGTCAGTCTGATTCGGCCTGCGGTAATCAAGGAGCAGGGGAAAAATAATATTCTGCTCCACATTGAGCTCGGAAACCAGCTGAAAGGACTGAAAGATAAAGCCGATGCTCCTCCGGCGGAAAATAGTGCGTTCTTCCTCCTTCATGGAGAACAGATCCTGGCCGTCCAGGAGAATCTGGCCGGATGTGGGCGTATCGAGAGCTCCGATGCAGTTGAGCAGGGTGGTTTTCCCGGAACCGGATTCTCCGATGACGGCGGCAAATTCTCCCTTTTCCAGGGAAAAAGATACGTGCTTCAGGGCGTCTACTTTTGCCTCGCCCTTTCCGTAGGACTTGCAGAGATCCTGAACGTTTAAAATTTCCATCTGATGATGCCTCCTATCTGAATAGTTTATCCTTGTCAATTAAGGGTAAGTAAGCACCAGAATCCTGCCGAAGGGGATTCTGTATTTACATGCTAACAGAACCGGCTTACAATGAGGTGAATTTTATCTTACGGTTTCGTAAGAAACGAAAGGATAAAAGAGGTTCCTCTGCCGGGCTCGCTCTGACAGGAGATAAGTCCGCCCTGGCCTTCCAGGATGGATTTGGCCAGGGGAAGTCCAAGCCCGATGCCTTCTGTGTCGAGAGAATTTTTGCTCCGGTAAAAACGCTTGAAAATATGGTGGATGTCTTCCGGGGCGATGCCGCTTCCGTCGTCAGAGATGACCAGCTGGAGTACAGTCGGCGTCTGTTCCCAGGAAACGCGGATAAGTCCGCCCTTCCGGGTATGATCCAGAGCGTTTTTGACCAGATTGCCGATGGCTTCGCTGGTCCAGGCCAGGTCGCAGTTCAGAGTCAGATCCGGGTTCCCCGTGATCCGGATTTCCTTTTCTTCCTGCCGGGCACGTTCCAGAAGATCCCGGACGGAGTGAGAGATGAGCTCGGAGACAGAGCAGATCCTGCGCTCAAAGGTGATGTTTCCCGTGTCCAGACGGGTGATTTTCAGCATGGACAGAATCAGCCGTTCCATGCGTTTCAGAGCGGTTCCCATTTTCATGGAAAATTCCCGGACGGTATCCGGGTGCTCCGGCTCATCGGAAAGGATTTCCTGGTAAAGCATCATGGCGGCCAGAGGAGTCTTCAGCTGATGGGAGATATCGGAGATGGTATTTTTCAGAAATTCTTTTGCCTGGCGTTCCGAGTCGTTCTTGGACTGCAGCATGGAGGCAAGCTGTTCTGCGGAAGCAAAAAGACGGTAGATGGTTCCTTCCCGGTTCTGGGGAAGATGATGGGAGAAATCGCCGTCCATATAGTTTCGCAGAATCTGTTCCGCCTGCAGATAAAGCCGGGCACGGCTCCGGAAAAAGAGAAAGGTTCCCAAAAGCAGGAGCAGAGACAGGAACAGAAAACCGGAAGCAGAAAGCAGAAGGCTTCTCCGGGAGAGGCGGGAGAGGAGAGGGAGAAGCCAGGGGGAGGTTTCTTTGCCAAGACCGATTTCAGTAAGAAAAGCGCTTCCTTCAGGGCTTACTGCATCTGCGCAGAGGGCTCTGGCAATGACGGTTTTTGAAACCCCCTGTTCCAGAAGAGAGGAGGCGAGAACCCGGCTGTGTTCCAGATACAGGGTTTCCGCGCCATGGATTTGGAAAAGGCAGAGAAAGCTGCCTGCCAGCGCTGTGAGAATAAGAAAGAAAAGCAGAAAAAGAGAATATCTGCGAACCTGTTGATCCTGGTAAAAGCTCATGGGTTGTCCTCCTTCCATTCATAGCCGAATCCACGGACCGTAATCAGGTGCGCGGGATTTGAGGGATCGGTTTCTACCTTTTCCCGGAGACGCCGCACGTATACGGACAGAGTATTATCGTCCACAAAATGTCCGGCGTCGTCCCAGAGCTCGTTTAAGATGACATCTCTTGTGACCACATGGCCTGCGTTGCGCAGCAGCAGGCTGAGAAGACGGTATTCAGCCCCTGTCAGCTCCAGCGGCCGGCCGTTTTGAAAGGCGCGGCTGCTCAGGAGCTCTATGGTGATGCCGCCGCAGCTCAGGGAAGAAGGAGCCTCCGGTTTTTGTATCCGGGCCCTGCGCAGCAGGGCCCGGATACGAGAGCACAGCTCGCCCAGCCGGAAAGGCTTTGTGATATAATCGTCCCCGCCGCAGTCCAGACCGCGGATGACGCTGACTTCCTCGTCGGAGGCGGTCAGAAAGATGACGGGAATCAGGCTTCCGCTTTTTCTCACCCGTTCGCAGAAATCGAAGCCCGTGCCGTCCGGCAGGGTTACATCCAGAATCAGCAGATCATACCGGCTGATTTCGGGAAGGCGCGTCATGGCCTCCCGGACGGTGCGGGCTACCTCTGTATCAAAGCCGTTTTTCTTTAAAGAATATTGTAATCCGTCTATGAGGCTCAGATCATCCTCCAGCAGCAGTAAGCGGTTCAAGGCAAATCCCTCCTGTGATATGTTATGATTCTCTATTATAACAGTTTTCGGAGATTTGTACCTTACAGAATCGTAAGGCAGAACGGGCAGGGAATACAGAAAATAAAGGAAAGAAAAGAAATAAAAGACATAAAAGGAAAAAGAGAAATACGGGAGCTCAAAGAAATTAGAGTCTTTTAAAGAAATCAAAGGACTCAAAGAGAGCAAAAGAGAGCAAAAGAAAGCGTCTCAGGCGCTGATGGCTGCCGGAGACGCTCTCTGAAAGTTCATTGGCAGGCTTTAAGCGGTATGCCGCCTGCCGGATTTCTTTACCGGATAAAATTTGTTGACACATGCTCTTCTTCCGGCCGGGGAAGGCCGTAGGCTTCCTGACCGAGCTTTATGCTTTTCATGAGAAAGGCCATATTTCTTGCCAGAGTCCGCATGGTCTGGAGCCCTTCGGCGTCCTGCAGGGCTTCGCCGGGGGTCCTTCCGTGGATGCTGTTCCAATACTGGCTGGAAGCCACGGGCATGCCTGAGATGGTAAAATATTTATTCAGTTCGTCAAAGGTCGCTGACAGGCCGCCCCTTCTGGCCGCAACTACGCTTGCGCCCACTTTCATGGTTTTGTCGAAGGGCGTGCTGTAGAACAGACGGTCCAGAAACGCGATCAGGGTCGCGTTTGCGGAGGCGTAGTAGACGGGGCTGGCAATAACCAGGCCGTCGCAGGCTTCAAATTTCGGAGCTGTCTCATTTACCAGATCATCAAAGGTACAGGCCCCTTTCTTATGACAGACGCCGCAGGCGACACAGCCCCGGATATCCTTGTTTCCAATATGAAGAATCTCCGTTTCAATCTGTGCTTCCGCGAAGATTTTTTCCATCTCATGGAGGGCAATATAGGTGTTCCCTTCTTTGTGAGGGCTTCCGTTGATCATTAAAACTTTCATTTTCAGTATACCTCCTTGTGTGAAATTTCTCTGAAATATTATATCACAGGCAGAGAAAAAGGGGCAGAGCATTTTTCGGGGATGGTCAATCTGTGAAAAATATGTTATAGTAATGCGGAAGAAAAGAAGATGAATACGGCTGACGAGAGTGCAGAAAAAAGGACAGAGGAGTGAAAGGTTATGCCGATTAAAGTACAGAGTGATCTGCCTGTAAGAGCGATCCTGGAAAGTGAAAATATATTTGTGATGGATGAGACGCGGGCTCTGAATCAGGATATCCGTCCCCTGAAGATAGGAATTCTGAACCTGATGCCTTTAAAGGAGGATACAGAGTTGCAGCTTCTGCGTTCTCTGTCCAATACGCCCCTGCAGCTGGATATTACTTTCATTATGGTCAGCAGCCATGAATCCAAGAATACGGCCCAGAGCCATATCAACAAATTTTATGAGCCTTTCTGTGAGGTGAAGAAGCGCCGTTTCGACGGCCTGATCATTACGGGGGCGCCGGTGGAGCAGATGGAGTTTGAGGAGGTAGACTACTGGGATGAACTGGTAGAGATTATGGACTGGGCGGACGGCCACGTGACCTCGACCTTTTTTATCTGCTGGGGAGCCCAGGCGGCCATGTATCATTTCTACGGCCTGAAGAAAAAGCTGCTGCCGCAGAAATTGTTCGGACTGTACCGCCATAAGGTGCGCAACCGGAGAGAGCCCCTGGTCCGCGGCTTTGACGATGAATTCTACGCGCCCCATTCCCGCCATACGACGGTGGACGCGGAAGAGATCCGCGCCTGCAGCGAGCTGACGATCCTGGCGGAATCGGAAGAGGCGGGAGTGTTTATCGCCATGGCAGAGGAAGGGCGGAAAGTCTTTGTTTTCGGACATCCGGAGTATGACAGGCTGACTCTGGAGAAGGAGTATCTGCGGGATAAAAACAAGGGGCTGGACATCCAGCTTCCCAAAGATTATTTTCCGGAGAATGACAGCAGGAACAGGCCGCTTCTGATGTGGAGGGCCCATGCGAATACGCTGTATACAAATTGGATCAATTATTACGTTTACCAGCTGACACCTTATGTATGGGAGGACGAAGGATAAAAAATCATGAGCAGGATACTTTTAAGCGCAGACAGCACCTGCGATTTGGGAGATGAGCTGAAGGAACAGTATCAGGTGCACTATTATCCGTTTCATATTATTCTGGAGGGCAGGGATTACCAGGACAATGTGGATATTACGCCCCAGGATATTTTTCAGGCTTATTACGACAGGAAGGTTCTTCCGCGCACGGCAGCTATCAATGTGCAGGAATATCTGGATTATTTCAGGCCGTTTACGGAGCAGGGCTTTGAAGTTGTACATCTGAACCTGGGCGGCGCCCTTTCCAGCGCCCACCAGAACTGTCTGCTGGCGGCGCGGGAGCTGCCGGGAGTCTATCCGGTGGATTCCTGTAATCTGTCTACGGGAATCGGACATCTGGTTCTGGACGCGGCCGAATGGATCAGCCAGGGCCTCTCAGCGGCGGAGATAGCCGGACGGCTGGAAAGACGGAGAAACTGTGTTCATGCCAGCTTTATCCTTGATACGCTGAAATTCATGAGCGCAGGCGGCCGTTGCAGCAGCATCACGGCGCTGGGCGCCAATCTTATGAACATTAAGCCCTGCATTCAGGTGGACAACTCCTCGGGCGCCATGTATGTGGGGAAAAAATACAGAGGCGCGCTGGACAAGGTGCTTCCTCATTATGTAAAGGACACGCTGCAGTCTTATGGCAAAATCAATACCAGACGTCTTTTTATTACCCATTCCGGCATTGAGGAGTCCTATATTCAGCTGGTAAAGGAGGCTGTGGAGAAAGAGCTTTCCTTTGATAATATTTATATTACCAGAGCCAGTTGTACGATTTCCTGCCACTGCGGACCCAATACCCTTGGCATTCTTTTTGAGACAGAAGAAGATGAGTTCTGAAATATCCCGGTTGTGAAACACTGTGGCTCTGAAATCCCGGGAAGCCCTGAGCAGATATCTGCGGGGCTTCCCGGGATTTTTGCTTTTCTTTCTATTCTTTATGTGATTTTAATATGGAGCCGGAGGGCTTAATACCCTTTTAACGGGTAAAAAACTATAATAAAAATAGGAAGACGGGAAGGTGTTTTTCATAAACTCGGAAGGAGATGAACAGGAAGCTGTGAGAGAGGCCGGATTAATACTTATAATGCTGGGAGCTGTCATTTTCGGATATATTCAGATGAAGCAGCTGGATCGCTTTCTGGAGAAAAACAGGAAGTCTGTCGAAAAGGATCTGACTGCCAGAGAACCTGACTGCGTTATGCTGACAGAAGAGGTGAGCGATGAGGAGCTTCTGAAGGAAGTAAAAGATTTCCGGAGAAAGTATGCGGATACCCGGATCGTTCTTTATCATTCCCCTGACACAAAGCGCCGGAAAGCCTGAAAGGCAGGGAAAACGGTAGCTTATTTCCGGGGGATATGGTATAATGTCGCCAGACATTATACCGCGCCGCATGGCATCCCCCGGAGGGGCCATGTCCGAAGGACATGGTATAATGTCGCCAGACATTATACTGCGCCGCATGGCATCCCCCGGAGGGGCCATGTCCGAAGGACATGGTATAATGTCATACCAGAAGCAGGAAGGCGGTGACTGTATATGAAAGTTCATGGACTGCCCCGCAGAATTCTGCCCTCTGCGAAAGATCTGCTGATTACAGTCCTGATTCTGGCATCTGTGACTGGTATCGGCTGGCTTTTTCAGAGGGCAGGTTTTACCGAGTCCAATATTATTACCGTGTATATTCTGGGTGTTCTGCTGATTTCTCTGTTTACAGAGGGATATGCCGGCAGTGTGCTCTGCTCGGTACTCAGCGTTGTGCTGTTTAATTTCTTCTTTACAGAACCGCGGCTGACTTTTCACGCTTATGATCCGGGCTATCCCGTTACGTTTGTGATTATGCTGGCCGCTTCGATTATCACGGGAACCCTGGCCGCGAAGCTGAAGGAACACGCTCAGTTTTCGGCCAGATCTGCGTTCAGGGCCAAGGTGCTGCTGAACACAAGCCAGCTTCTGCAGAAGGCAAAAGACAATCATGAGATTATCAACATCACGGCCAGCCAGCTTGTAAAGCTTCTTGACCGTGATGTTATCGCGTATCCGGCCATGGAGGGCAGACTGGCAAAAGGCTGCCTGTACTGCGCGTCCCCCGGCAGCGCCGTAAAAGAGGGGGCCTTTTTCACTGATACGGAGCGTGCCGCGGCTGAATGGGCGTTTCAGAAGAACCAGAGCGCAGGCGCTTATACGGGCATTCAGGAACAGGCTTCCTGCCTGTATCTGCCGATTGGGCTCAATCACAGGGTATACGGCGTCGCGGGAATTCACATGGCGGGAAAGCCGCTGGATTCCTTTGAAAACAGCGTAGCGCTTTCTATTCTTGGAGAGTGCGCCCTGGCGGTTGAAAACATCCGGAACGCGAAAGAAAAGGAGGAGGCGGCGGTGCTTGCGAAAAATGAACAGCTCCGGGCAAACCTTCTGCGGGCCATTTCCCATGACCTGCGTACGCCTCTGACTTCCATTTCTGGCAACGCGGCCAATCTTCTCTCCGATTACGACAGACTGGATGATCAGACAAGAAAGCAGATGTTCACAGACATTCTTGAGGACTCCCAGTGGCTGATCAGTCTTGTGGAAAATCTTCTTTCGGTTACGCGGATTGAGGAAGGGCGGATGAATCTGCAGATGCTTCCCCAGCTGATAGAGGAAGTGATGGAGGAAGCGCTGCGCCATATCCGGCGCAAGAATCTGGATCACGAGATTTCGGTAGAATACAGGGATGAGCTGATGCTTGCGAAAATGGACGCAAAGCTTATTATCCAGGTGATTATCAACATCGTTGACAATGCCATAAAATATACGCCTCCCGGCTCCTCCATAAAGATCACCGCGGAAAAGAGGGAAGGAGCGGTCTCTGTCAGCATTGCCGATACGGGGCCGGGAATTCCGGACGACAGAAAACAGCGGGTATTTGACATGTTTTATACGGGAGATAATAAAGTCGCCGACAATCGGCGCAGCCTGGGTCTGGGTCTGTCGCTGTGCAGGTCCATTATCAATGCCCACGGCGGCGAGATAACGCTTACGGACAACCAGCCTCATGGCTGTATTTTTACATTTACTTTGCCTGCAGAAGAGGTGATTCTGAATGAATAAAGCAATGATCCTTGTGGTTGAGGATGACAGTTCTGTCCGCAACCTCATAACTACCACGCTGAAGACCCACGATTATAAATACATCACCGCTGAAAACGGGAAAAATGCCATTATGGAAGCGTCTTCCTACAATCCGGATATAGTTCTTCTGGATCTGGGGCTTCCTGATATCGACGGTGTGGAAGTTATCCACCGTATCCGCGCCTGGTCCAATATGCCGATTATCGTAATCAGCGCGCGGAGCGAAGACAGCGACAAGATCCAGGCGTTGGACGCGGGCGCGGATGATTATCTGACAAAGCCCTTTTCGGTGGAAGAACTTCTTGCGAGACTGCGTGTGACTCAGCGCCGCCTATGCCTGATGGAGTCCGGCGCGGCAGCGGGAGACTCTGTCTTTACCAACGGACCGCTGAAAATAGACTTCGCGGCGGGCTGCGTATATCTGGGAGAGGAAGAGCTTCACCTGACTCCTATCGAGTATAAGCTCCTCTGCCTCCTGGCCAGAAACGCAGGCAGAGTGCTGACCCACACATATATTACAGAAAAGATCTGGGGAAGCAGCTGGGACAATGACGTGGCGTCCCTGCGTGTGTTTATGGCGACGCTCCGCAGAAAGCTGGAGAAGGGACCGGACTCTCCCCAGTATATCCAGACCCACATCGGCGTGGGGTACCGGATGATGAAGCTGGAGTGAGGGGCCGGGAGAAAGAGAAGATATTTCTTGAAATTTATTTCCGGTATTTTTAACGGGACAGGATATAGACTGCAAGACCAAGCTGCGCAATCAGAATACAGGGCATGCCAATCCGGAAGGAGGCATGCTTTGTTTTATGCCGGAAAACCTGCATTCCAAGAATCGCGCCGATACTGCCGCCCAGGATGGAGGACAGAAACAGTGTCTTCTCCGGAATGCGCCACCGGTTCCGGCGGGCTTTCGCTTTGTCCACTCCCATGAGAAGAAAGGCCAGCAGGTTCATGAAAATAAGATAAATGGTAAGAATGGTCAGAGGTTTCATAGCGCTCCTGATATCTCATAAGCTGACCGGATATACTCCGGCAGACTTATTTTTTGCAGATGGTATTTCCAAGTACAATCATAACAAGGCAGTCAATGAGAACGACAGCTCCGTACAGATCGGCAAATGCTGCGGGAAGCACCTGGCAGCCTGCGGCCATTATAAGGGTCAATATGGCAATAACGGCCATTCCCCAGCCCATGACCCGGCAGAGCTTCTTTTCATCGTATTTTTCTTTTTCCTTTTTGCTGGAAGTATTGTATCCGGCAATCAGCCAGCTCCCGCGGCCGGAAAGAAAAGTGACGGCAAGCGCAGCGCACAGGACGGCGGCAGCCCAGAGAATCCATATGGGACCGTTCATCATGTCCAGAAGTGTCATAAAAGCCTCCCTGCTGTATGTGCCCTGGGGCAGCAGACGGAATATCTGAATCAACTGCAGTTATCATAAGTTATCATACCGCATCTGAGCGGAGATGGCAACGGAATTCTGGTTCCTGTTGTTCGGTTTTTATCTATATGTATAGAAGAATCCCTCCATAGCTTCTGGACTTTAAAATTTTACTGTGATAAAATACCCTTAGACCCGTCTCCATCTGAGAAAAGCGGGAATATGAATTTAGACAACAGGAATAGAAGGAGAGAATTGTGAATAAGAAGATAAGAACAGAAGCTGTGGATTTTCTGTTTGACGCGATTTTGAGTCTGAAAAACAGAGAAGAGTGCTACACTTTTTTTGAAGATGTATGCACCATCAATGAGCTGCTTTCTCTGTCCCAGCGCTTTGAGGTGGCAAAGATGCTGCGCGAGCAGAAGACGTATCTGGAAATTGCCGAGAAAACGGGAGCTTCTACGGCAACGATCAGCAGAGTGAACCGTTCTCTGAACTATGGAAATGATGGTTATGACATGGTATTTGAACGGCTGGAACAGCCTCGGGAGCAGGAAAGCCAGTCTTGACAAAAGGGAAAGCGGCTGTTATATTTTGTATCAGGACAAAGGCGTTCTTCATGGGGAAAGAGCGCCCTTTTTTAATTGAAAAAGGAGAAAAATCATGAGCCATTATACGAAAAGAGATATTCTCAGACTGGTAGAGGAAGAAGATGTGGAATTTATCCGTCTGCAGTTTGCGGATCTGTTCGGGAATCTGAAAAACGCGGCGGTCACTGCGGGACAGCTGGAGCGGGTTCTGGATCAGGGCTATGTGTTTGACGGTTCCTGTGTGGAGGGATTTCTCCATGACAACGATATGGATATGTTTCTGTGGCCGGATCTGGACACGCTGGCGATTTTCCCGTGGCGGCCGCAGCAGGGCAAGGTGGCCAGGCTGATCTGCGACATCCGGAGGCCGGACGGAACCATTTACAGCGCCGATCCCCGGGGCATTCTGAAGAGAGCTGTGAAGCATGCGAAGGAGATGGAATATCAGTTTGATGTGGGGCCGGAATGTGAGTTCTTCCTGTTTCATACCAACGATGAGGGCAATCCTACTACCTTCAGCCATGAGCAGGCCGGATTTTTCGATATGAGTCCGATAGATCTGGGAGAGAATACAAGAAGAGATATTATTCTGACACTGGAGGAGATGGGGTTTGAAGTGGAGGCTTCCTATCATGAGGTGGCTCCGGCCCAGCATCAGATCGATTTCCGCTATGGAGAGGCGCTTCTGACCGCGGATAATATTATGACTTTCAAGCTGGCAGTAAAGACCATTGCAAAGCGCTTCGGGCTTCATGCCACATTTATGCCGAAACCCCGGTCAGGGCTTAACGGTTCCAGTATGCATACGAATATGTCCCTGTCCAGAAATGGGAAAAATATCTTTCAGGACGCGGAAGATCCCAACGGGCTGAGCCGGGAGGCATACTGGTTTATCGGAGGTCTTTTAAAGCATGCCAGAGGAATGACGGCAGTTACGAATCCGCTGGTCAATTCCTACAAGAGAATCTTTCCGGCCCGGACCACGGCAGGTTATACGGCGCCTTCTTATGTAACCTGGTCTGCGGTCAACCGAAGCCAGCTGATCCGTATTCCGGCTCTCCGGGGGGACAATACCCGGATAGAGCTTCGAAGTCCGGACCCATCCTGCAATCCTTATCTGGCGCTGGCAGTCTGCCTGGAAGCCGGACTGGACGGCATTAAGAACCAGATTATGCCGCCGGCTCCTGTGGATCGGAACGCGCGCAGAATGACGGAGGAAGAGAGAAAGGCCTCCGGAATAGAGCCCCTGCCGAGAAATCTGGAAGAGGCTCTGAAAGCAATGGAAGAGGATGAGCTGGTGAAAAACACTCTGGGTGAGAATATCAGCAGCAGCTATATTCAGGCAAAGCGCAGAGAATGGGAGGAATACTGCGCTCAGGTATCTGAATGGGAGATAGAGCATTATCTGCATCGGTTCTAGGCCGTTCCTCAGGACAGCGCAGCGGCGGTATGAAGATGGATTGTTTCCCGGAGCGCCGGCGCTTCTGACTGCCGCGTATATATGCCAGATCCCGGGGAGGTGAGAGTGTGACGAATATTATTGTGCTGTTTCCGAAAATAGAAGACGCGAAGAATATCCGCAATCTGCTGGTCCGCCATGGATTTCAGGTACCTGCTGTCTGCACTACAGGGGCGCAGGCTCTGGCTTCCGCCAACGGATTGGGAGATGGCATCATCGTCTGCGGGTACAAATATCCGGATATGATTTATTCTGAGCTGCAGGCCTGCCTGCCGTCACACTTTGAGATGCTTCTTGTGGCCTCCCAGCGCGTCTGGAGTGAATGTTCAAAGGAAGGGGTCGTCTGCGTCACCATGCCGCTGAAGGTCTATGACCTGCTTAATACGCTGGAAATGATGTCGGCGGGAATCGAACGGCGGAGGAAAAAGAGGAAAAGCAGGCCGAAGGAACGGTCTGAAGAGGATAAAAAAGTGCTTCAGGAGGCGAAAAACCTGCTGATGGAGCGAAACGGCATGTCAGAGGAAGAGGCGCACCGTTATATTCAAAAATGCAGTATGGACAGCGGAACCAATCTGGTGGAAACTGCGGAAATGGTTCTGAGCATGATGCGGTTCTGACTGTGGCTGCATCCGGTCAGGGGCGGCCCTTGAGAAAGGGAGAGGAAAAACAGATATGAAATTTACAAAAATGCACGGTATCGGGAATGATTATGTGTACATGGACTGTACCAAGGAGGTTTTGGAGAATCCGGAAGAGCTGGCGCGTCTGGTCAGCGACCGGCATAAGGGGATCGGAGCCGACGGACTGATTCTGATCAAGCCGTCAGAGCTGGCAGATTTTGAGATGGCCATGTACAATGCAGATGGTTCCTATGGGAAGATGTGCGGGAACGGAATCCGCTGTGTGGCAAAATACGTCTATGACAACGGACTTACGGATAAAAAGGAACTCCGGATTCTGTCCGGCGGAGCAGTGAAGTACCTGAAACTTACAGTCAGAGACGGAAAGGTGGAGAAGGTCCGGGTCAACATGGGAGAGCCGGTTCTGGAGCCTGAAAAGATTCCTGTGATCGGACGGGGAGAGTCCCTGGTGGGAGAGCCTATTGTGGTGGACAATCAGGTCTATGAGATGACCTGCGTTTCCATGGGAAATCCCCATGCGGTGGTGTTTCTGGATGATGTAGAGCATCTGAAGCTGGAAGAGCTGGGGCCGAAGTTTGAAAGTCATGAGCGGTTCCCGGACCGGGTCAATACGGAATTTGTCCGCAGAATTGACCGGAAGCATCTTCAGATGCGGGTCTGGGAGCGGGGGTCGGGAGAGACCATGGCCTGTGGAACGGGAGCCTGCGCCACAGCTGTGGCGGCGGTTCTGAACGGAATCGCGGAGCGGGATGTGACGGTGCATCTTCTGGGCGGCTCCCTGGAAATCAGCTGGGATGAGAAAGATAACTGCGTGTATATGACAGGACCGGCGGCCACCGTTTTTACCGGTGAATTCGATCCGGAGGAATTGAAGACGAGCGTAAATCAGAAGTAGCAGAAGCCAAATATACTGCGGAAATAAAAGATGCCGGCTGCGGAAAGCGGCCGGGAGAGGAGTAAAAGATGTATAAAATCAATGATAATTATCTGAAACTTCCAGGAAGCTATCTGTTTTCCACCATTGGAAAAAAGGTGGCGGCTTATTCGGCGGAGCATCCGGAAAAGCAGATTATCCGTCTGGGAATCGGAGATGTGACTCAGCCTCTGGCTCCGGCGATCATCGAGGCGCTTCATAAGGCAGTGGACGAGATGGGAAAGGCGGAGACCTTTCATGGCTACGCGCCGGACCTGGGCTATGAGTTTTTAAGAAACGCCATTGCGAAACATGATTATCAGGATCGGGGAGCGGATATCTCCGAAGATGAGATTTTCGTCAGCGACGGAGCCAAATGCGACGCCGGAAATATTCAGGAGATTTTCAGCGTGGACAATAAAATCGCGGTCTGCGATCCGGTGTATCCTGTCTATGTGGACACCAATGTCATGGCAGGACGGACCGGAACCTATGATCCGAAGACGGAGACCTGGAGTGATGTGATCTATATGCCCTGTACGGCAGAGAACGGTTTTGCGCCGGAGCTGCCGAAGGAGACTCCGGACCTGATTTATCTGTGCTTCCCCAATAATCCCACCGGGTCCACAGTCACAAAAGCCCAGCTTCAGGAGTGGGTGGATTATGCGAACAGAGTGGGTGCGGTCATCATCTATGACGCAGCTTATGAGGCATACATTTCAGAGGAGGATGTGCCCCATACCATCTATGAGTGTGAAGGAGCCAGAACCTGTGCCATTGAGCTGAGAAGCTTTTCCAAGAACGCGGGCTTCACAGGCGTGCGTCTGGGCTACACGGTGATTCCGAAAGATTTGAAGCAGGGGGATGTCTCTCTGCATGCTCTCTGGGCCAGAAGACACGGCACCAAATATAACGGGGCTCCCTATATTGTTCAGAGGGCAGGAGAGGCCGTCTACTCTCCGGAAGGAAAGGCACAGCTGAAGGAGCAGGTAGCTTATTATATGAACAATGCAAAGACGATTCTGGAAGGTCTGAAGGCGGCCGGCTATACCGTTTCAGGAGGCGTCAACGCACCGTACATCTGGCTGAAGACCCCGGACGGAATGAATTCCTGGGAATTCTTTGATTATCTGCTGGAGCGCGCCGGCGTGGTAGGAACACCGGGCTCTGGTTTTGGTCCCAGCGGGGAAGGATATTTCCGCCTGACGGCTTTTGGTTCCTATGAGAACACGGTGGCTGCCCTGGAACGGATTAAGAGTATGTAAGTCAGAGCATGTGAAGATTACGCGGAAGGCGTGCTGACTTCCGCGAGGATATTTGAATGAAAGGGATTTTCCGGCGGCTGCGCGGCCAGCGGTGTCGGGAAATCCCTTTTGCTGTTCTCAAAAAGCTATTGACTTGTTTTCCAACATCTGGTATTCTTCAAATATCAGACAGATCTGCTGATTTCACAGAGGAGTGTCTCCTCAGAAATTCCACAAAAAGAATTTTAAAGATGAAAAAAAGAAGAAAACAGCGCAAAGCGGGGTGGTGCTCAAAAGACAGAGGCTTTATGTTATCTGGCACTTTCAAATTACATTCAGGAACTGCAGAATGTAAGGATTTGGAGAGCCGGAAGGCTCTCAGAAAGGATAGGAATGAAAGGAAAAAGAAAAACAGGCATACGTATTCTGGCGGTGCTGCTTGCTTTTGCGCTGTGCATATCGGTCATGGGGACAGGCTCTGTGTCCGCGTCGGAGCCGCCTGCGGTGGAAACGGAAGGAGAGTCAGAACCCTTCACAGAGGAACCGGAATCGGGACCGCCGGCAGCGGAATCAGAAGAAGAGGTTCCCATGGCAGATATGCAGCAGGAGCCGTCAGGCACGGAAGAAAGGGAAACTGTGACGGAGAAAACTTCAGAAGAAACTTCAGAAGAAACGACTCCAGAGGAAACGACTCCAGAGGAAACGACTCCAGAGGAAGAGCCTGCGGAAGATGAGGATACCGAAGAAAAGATTGTTATAAAAGGCGAGGGTGAATTTATAAATTTTGCCTTGGAACAGGAAGCTTATCTTCCGGGCGAGACGGTAACAGCTGTTCTGATGCCGGAACCGGGGTACGATGTAAATCTGGAGAGCATTGCGGTCACAGATGCGGACGGCTCCGCGATAGAATATCAGGCGGAGGGACCGGATGAGAATGGAACGGTTACACTGACATTTCAGGCGGCGGAAACGGATGTGACAGTAAAGGCAGAGGCTGAGCCCTGGACCCGTTACAGCATCACTGTCATCACAGAGACACTGGAAGAGGGCGCTTCTGTCTTTGAGGCCGCCGCGGAGCCGGCAGAACTGTGGGAAGGAGCAGAAGCCGCGGTATCTGTGAATTATACCGGTTCTCAGATCTGGGCCGCCACAGTTACATATGGCGAAGAGAATGCGGATCTTGATTTTTCAGTATCTGCCTCTTCTGTTACCTTTACGATGCCGGCCGCAGATGTGACTGTGGTTCTTTCTGAAAGAGAAGGACAGGATATGGGGGATCTTTCAGCGGAAGACGGCGGTATCACCGGTGACTGGCAGGGAAATGCTTCATCGACCAAAAAGGAATATGAGCCGGATGTGGAGCTTGGAAAAGCAGCCCGGTGGACGGATATTGAAGACGGGTATGGGGAACTGACGATTACGGAAAAGGACACTTCGGATTATGCGAATATCCCGGTGGATTATATCATTATTCTGGACCGGACCCGTACCATGTCTTTAAGCGGGACTACCTGGGAACAGGGAGGTTATCCGGATATCGTAAATGAGAATTCTCCCTGTATCAATCCCAATCACTATTATTACAAAGGAGGACTTTCTCTGAGTCTGGTGGATTACTATACCGGTTTTGAACGCGGAAGCGGTATCTGGTTTGATAATCTCCCAGGCGGAGCCGGAAGCTGGATCAGAAGGCATTACAACGGCTCCGGACAGCAGATTGGGGTCAGTTACGGAAATGGCTGCCAGGACAGGCTTACTATGGCAAAACAGGCCGTCTATGAGCTGATGGACCGGATTGCCAGCGATAATGCGGGGGTACCCGCTGGAAAAATCAAATCCCGGGTAGCCTTCTGGTCTTTTGCGGACGGGACATACCATGGCGGTTATGACGCTTACCGGGAGAGAGGGCTGTATAACTATACGCCGTGGACGGAGGATTACGAGGCGGTGAAAACAGCTGTCGGCAATGTAAAGACTTATTCCGGAACTTATTATTATGAATCTCTGACAGAAGTCCGGAATATGATCACCAGCCGGAATCAGAACGACAGCGCGCATGCCGGAGTTTATACGAAGGTAGTTTTTATCTCAGATGGCATCTGCGGTGATAATCCGGAGGACAATGGACACAGCAGAGATGAAATCAGGGCGCTGGCGAATCAGATAAAAGGGCTTCCAAACACAGAGCTCTTTACGATAGCCATTGGTATGCCTTCCGGCTCAGAAGGAGCAAAGTTCCTCGCAGAGCTGGCCACACAGAAGGCAGACGGCACTTACACCGCGAGTCTCTGGCAGAATCTTTCGTTTTCGGGAGAGGAAAACTCGGCTCTCGCGCAGACGCTGTTCAACATTCACGGCAAAGCAGGAGAAATAAAAGCTGTAGATAAAGTTCTGATCGATCAGATTGAGACAGAATACTGGGAGCCGGTAGAGGTGGTCAGCGCAGACGGCGGAACGTCTGCCGTTACGCTGGACAAAAGTACGGGAAAGCTCACCTGGAACGTGCCGGAGGGAGCCGGACAGACGTATTCCTGTACGATTCGGCTGAAGCTGAAGGATGAGTACCGGTATCTCCTCTCGGATACTTCTTATCCGACGAACCGGGACGCTGCAGGCGCCGTATCGGATCTTACAAAAGCCGGAGCCACAATGAGTTATACCATAGAAGGCGGTATCTATAATAAGGAGTCGCGAAAGACGGGCGTTCTGACTCCAACGCTGAAATATGGCACGGTGCAGTTTGCCGGAAAGAAGAACTGGGCAGTCAGCGGTTCTCAGGCAGACCATGTGACAGTCCGCCTGATGCGTACCCTGCCTTCCCAGACCACAGCAGTGCAGGTAAATAACGCTGTGACCAATGCCAGCCGTAACTGGGCGTATGCGTTTGACATACGTGTTTTGCCGGACGGCAGTACGAAGCCGCTGATTAAGTATGATGAGCTTGGCAGGGCGGTTCAGTATGAAGTGACAGAGACGGTGCCGGAGTATTACACGAAGCTGGATAACGTGGTTACGAACGGGGAAACCAATGAGGATGGCGGCAGTGTAACGGACAGCCAGCTTTACAATGAGCCTTTCAAAGTAAAGGCACAGTTAAAAAAGGTGGACGAGGAGACAGGGAATCCTTTAAGCGGGGCGGTCTTTACAGCCTATACCTGGAGTGAGAGAACTGGCGGCTATGTGCCTTACCGGGGGACGACAGACTCTTCCTCAAAGCCTTACGAGACAGGAACTATGACCGGAGCTTTAGAAGGTATGACTCTGGTGGAGACAGAAAAAGGGACTTATCTGACACCTTCCTGGCTCTATTATTCTCCGGACAATCGGGGAAAATACCGGATTATCGAGACTACTGCTCCGGAAGGATACTATGGAGACTGGAAGGATGACGCTGTGGTGTCTGAGGATTCCACGGATGCAGACAAGAACGTGTATGACTTTGTGATTTCTCCGGATGCTGCACAGAATCAGTCCACGATAACGATAACCAATAATCAGGATGGAACATTTGACAATCAGAGAGTTCTTGGAAAAATCACTTTTACCAAGAACGATTTAGAAGCGCAGGACACCATACCCCAGGGAGACGCCTCTCTTGCAGGGGCGCAGTACGGGCTCTATGCTGCTGAGGATATCGTGCATCCGGATCAGAGCGGCACGGTGCTGTACCAGAAAGGTGAAGAAATCAAAGTCAGCTATGTAGGCGCAGAGAATGGTGTGCGCACGTACCGATATGATAAAGATGGAACAGCGGTCATGACGGTTGGAGCCGGATATAGCATTATCATCGAAGATCTGGAGCTGGGCAGTTATTATCTGCAGGAGAAGGAAGCCAGCGAGGGCTATCTGGTAGATCCTGCTCAGTATAAATTTGAGATTGTTTATAAGGATGAGAAGACACCGGTTGTTGAGATTTCTGATTATCAGGTCTATGAGCAGGTGAAGAAGCAGGCGCTGTCCTTCTATAAGGTGACAGGAACAGACAATACGGATCGGCTCGATCCAATGGAAGGTGCCGGATTCTCTGTTTATCTGGTATCTGAGCTGGCAGGAGGGAAGTATGTGGATGTGCCGGATGCGGAGCTGCCCCAGGCGATTATCGATGACTTCCGCGATCCGACTGCCCTGGACTATTCTGCGTTCCGGCAGATTCGGCCCGCAATTGTCTATGACGAAGCGGACAGTCCGGATGTCATCAGTGGGAAACTGGTAAAGTCCATCACTTACAGCGATGGCACGACTTACCGGATATCTGATTATACAGATAATGAAAATGCGTATTTTGCAGCGGAGATTGAGAGCGACGACAGAGGAATCGTGACAACGCCCGGCCTGCCCTATGGCAGATACGTGGTGATCGAGACGACCACGCCGGAGAATACTACGGCCACCCGTCCCTTTGTCATCCATGTGCAGGCAGACGACGAGGACGGCACAGTGGACGGTGACGGACAGGGAACACCGCTGGACGATCTGGTGATCCTGATGGACCGCCCGGTGATGGCGCTGGTCCGGATCGAAAAGGTGGACAGCCAGAGCAAAAAGCCTGTACTGAAGGAAGGCGCGTCCTATCTGATTCATGACGTGGACGGGGCATGGTTCGATTATTATACGGCAGAAATGACCACAGAGCAGAAAAATGCCTACAGAGAGCAGTACGGTGATCTGGTGGTGCAGTACAGCCAGGGCGTGTATCTGGGTACAGAAGAAAATCCATATACCACGAAGCTGATTCAGTCGGAGACGGACGAAACGGCAAATGTATATATTGAGACGCCGCAGGAGCTTCCGGCAGGGACCTATGAGCTGGAAGAACTATCCGCGCCGGAAGGCTATGTGCTGCAGGGGCATGAAGGCGTGATTGCAAAGGACGCTTCTATTGAATCCGGAAATCAGACTTATTATGAAACGGAAGAAGATGGAGCCTGGGAAGCGGCACCCCAGGGTGTGACGCGTTTCATTGTGTCTTCCTCAGAGGCTGTTTATGACAGCAGCATTGGCGCTTATATTGTGACAGCCAGACAGCAGAATGACCCGGCTATTGGCAAGATTTCCATTTATGCGGAAGGCGAAAAACTGGTGTCTGCAAAGCAGGAAGGCAGTACGATTCTCACCCGCCTGGGAGACGCTCTGGAGCGTTTCTTTGGCTATGTAAAGGGCCTGATTGGACTGGATGTGCCGGATGAGCAGGGAATGACCGCGGCAGAGCTGAGTGAATACAAAGACTATGTATTTACCTATGAGATGCGGCCGATTGAAGGCGCAGAATTTGAAATCCGGGCCGCAGAGGATATTTACAGTCCGGAGGGCGGAGCGAACGCGGAGCTTCTGTACAGCGCCGGAGAGCTGGTGGTGACGCTGACCACAGATGCGGATGGCCAGACCTGGACCGGGCAGGAGGATTGGGAAGGAACGGATATCGCAAAAGGGCTGCCGCTGGGAACATATACGGTAACGCAGACTGTAGCCGGAGAAGGCTTCGCGCTTTCTGAGGAAAACGCAAAACCGCGTGAAATCGAGATTTCCTACGCAGGCCAGGAAGTTCCGGTAATTTACCGTGATACCTCTTATAGCAATCCGCGCCAGAAGGTGCAGATTGCCATTGAAAAGCGAGATCAGGAAACCGGAGAAGCTTTGTCCGGAGCGGTATTTGGTCTGTATGCGGCAGAAGATATTCAGAATTGCAGAGGAAAAACCGTGGTAAAGGCGGGAACTCTGATTGCCACAGCCGAGACAACGGCAGAAACAGATACAGCCGGAACCAGCAAGGTGAGAAGTGCCGTTTTTGCGCCGGATTTGCCATTGGGACAGTATTATGTAAAAGAGCTGAAGGCTCCCTATGGTTATGCGACGAGTAACACAAGAATTAACGTGGATGCCTCTTACCGGGACGACCAGAGGGAAGTGATTTCCCTGACAGGGACTGTCAAAAACGCACCCATCCGGGTACAGGTGAACCTGATGGATTACTACACAGAAGTGGAGCTTGACGGAGCGCAGATGACAGTGCTGGACGAGGACGGAAATGTGTTTACCACTTTCCTGACAATTCATGAGGACAATCCCGTGCTCCGGGGGCTGGAAATCGGTAAGACCTATACGCTGAAAGAGCTGGTAAGCCCGGAAGGGTATCACTATAATCTGTACATCCGGGAGGAGTATGAGACTTCCAAAAAAGGCATCGAGCTTGAGAAGACTTATGCGGATGCGAGCGGAGCAGAGACAGATTCTGTGAAGTTTACCGTTCTGGATGAAGAAGAGCTGCAGATTGTAAGCGTGTTTAATAAGCCGCTTCTTGGCGAACTGACGATAGAGAAAACCGGTGAGGAAGCCACAGGCACAACAAGTACGACAGACGAAAATGGAAATCTTCTGGAAACGCCGGTTTATGAAATCAAAGGCTTACCGGGCGCGGAGTATGTGCTGCGCGCAAAAGAGGATATCAAGTATCCGGATGGATACACGGGAACGCTGTTTGAATCTGGTTCAGTGGTGCTTGATGAATATGCGGCCATTCAGGATGCTCAGAACACACTTCTGAGAAACTATAAGCTGGAGATTGTGGATAACATCGGCGGGCTGGCTGATGTCAGTGCATATCTCGGCGTAAAATATGAAGCAGATGCTTCGGAGGAAGAGATTGAAGCTTTCTACGCAGAACACGGAGCGGATGTGGAACGGCAGATTCCTTCTGTCGAGGAGATCGCAGATAATGAAACGCGCTTCGAAGGGACTCCGGTAAGCTATGTGCTGAGAACCAATGAAGACGGCCTGGTAAGGCTGAGCGGCCTGCCTCTTGGTGAATATGAGGTCATAGAGGTGAAGGCTCCGACGGGCTATTACCGGGATAAAACTGAGTGTATCCAGACCGTTACTGTGGCAGCGCCGGAAGAGATATCCGGACGGCCGGAAGAACTGGTTTCTGTGGAAGTACAGTATGAAAATGCGAAGCAGGAGATAGAGACTCCGCCAGAAACGCCGGAGACACCGAAACCTACGGAAATCGTGTACCATCCGGATGTAACGATTACCAAGCGGGCGGACAGGGATGTGTATGATCCGGGAGAAACCGTGACGTACCATATCACAGTATCGAATACCGGAGATGTGGATCTGGAGAACCTGCGGGTGGATGACAGCCTGGCAGGCGGGCAGATCAAGGTCATTGAATATCTGGCTGTGGGAGACACGTATGCTTTTGACTACGAGTACATGATACCAGAAGACGCAGAGGCAGGCAGCCGGATTGACAACACAGCGCATGTGATTGGAACACCGGTGATTCCCGATCCGGGAACAGATGAATACGGTCAGCCGATTGTGGTAGATCCTTCTTCCTATACGGAGCCGGAGGATTCTGATCTGGAAAAAGTGTTCGTGCGCGGCGCGGATATCATCGTGAAGAAGACTGCAGACCAGCGGATATACAGGCCCGGCGATGTGGCAGCCTATACGATAGAAGTAATTAATCCCAATGCGTATGAGCTCACGGAGGTTCTGGTACAGGACTCTCTGGGCGGCAGCTTTAAGCTGACCGCAGCGCAGGCGGAGACAGACGGAATTACGTTAAATGAAGATGGCACGATAAGCATTGCGGTACTGCCGGGCGGTGGAAAAGTAAGCTTTAGATATGAATACCAGATTCCGGAGGACGCATCAGCCGGACAGATCGAGAACCTTGTGATCGCTGCAGGGGAAGGCACAGATCCGGAATATCAGAAGCCGGACATCAGCCTCACCAAAAAGGCAGAAAAATATGTATATAAGCCCGGTGAAATTGTGAATTACACGCTGACTGTCACCAATACAGGAAATGTGGATTTGGTAAATGTAAAGGTAGAAGACAGCTTAAGCGGCGGTGTATGGATGGACAGCCCTGATATCGGAGACCTGTCAGTGGGCGAAAGCGTAACACTGGCTTACCAGTATACGATTCCGGAAGGCGCGGCAGATGGAGAAAAGATAAAGAACGTGGCTGTGGCCGCAGGCACCACAGTTCCAAACCCGGAAGATCCGGAGTATCCGGGAGAACCGGAACAGCCGGAAGAGGTCAAAGACACAGATGAGGAAGAAGTGACAGTAGAGAATGGCAGCGCTCCGGCTATTGACATCGTAAAGTCTGTGGACAGGAAAGCGCTGAGGCCGGGCGAGACAGCTGTCTATACTTTGATTGTCACGAATACCGGAAACACAGATCTGACAGACGTGGCTGTAACCGACAGCAATATGGATTTGGGAGCGGAAGGCAGTATAGGAGACCTGGCTGCAGGTGAAAGCAGAACCATTACCTATGCTTTTACCGTTCCGGAAAATACAGAGAATGGAGCAGTTCTTCCGAACACAGCATCTGTCACAGGTACGGAGAAACTGCCGGAGGACAGCACGGAAGAGCCCCGGATTGTGGAAGATACCGATGAGGAAGAAATCAGAGTAGAAACTGAACAGCCGGTGGAGGAAGAGGATGAAGAGATTATTCTGGTCCGGAATCCCAAGATCAGCATTACCAAGAAAGTGGAAAAACAGGTTTATCAGCCGGGAGAAACCGCGCGTTACACCATCCTTGTTGCCAATACGGGAGACTGCGCTCTTACGGATGTATTTGTAAAAGAACAGCTTCTGACAGAGGGAATCTTTACAGGAAGTACAAAGGGAACCTTTGAAGAAACTCTGGCAGAGATAGGCTCCCTGGCTGTGGGAGAAAGCGCGGTGCTGACCTTTGAGTATCAGATTTCGGAAGAAGCAGAGGGAGGCACAGCCATTTATAATATTGTGACGACAGAAGGAACAACGGAACCCGCGCTTGATCCGATGGTTCCGGAATTTCCGGATGGAACGCCCAACTACCTGCCGGATGAAACCGTATCAGACACGGATGATGAAGTGGTTTATGTAGAGACAGTACCCGCAGGCATGACGGTTACCAAATACAGTGTGGATGAAGGCGTCCGGACAGAGCAGGCAGGAGCGGAGTTTACCCTGTATGCGGCAGAAGAGGTGAAGAACCTGCACGGGACCGTGATTTATACTGCGGGGCAGGAGATCGAGACAGCCATATCCGGAGAAGACGGCACCGCGCGCTTTATCACAGATGTGCCGGTCGGAATTTACCGGATTACCGAGACAAAAGCTCCGGCAGGCCATTACAGCAGCGGAAAGGAGATTGTCTTTGAAGTAAATAAGGCGCAGCACAATGACAATATCCACTATCTGTCATTCAGAGATTATGTGGAGAATGCCATAACGGCAGTCCATGTGAAGCTGGTGGATGACATGACCGGAAATGAACTGGCGGGAGCTTCCCTGCAGGTGACAGATCCGGAAGGAAATCCGGTGGAAGCCTGGGTCACAAAGACCAGTGACGGTTATACCATCAAGGGACTGGATCTTGATACGCAGTATACGATTACGGAAATCATGCCGAGAGACGGTTATCTGACAGATTTCACTGGAGCATCTATGACTTCGGAGAATGGCGTGATTGCGGAAGCGCATGGCGCACAGATCAGTTTTATGCTTACAGATGTAAAAACCGGTGTGACAGAAGACGGAAAGCTCGATAAGACCACAATTCCGGAGATAACACGGATTATTCTGGAAAATCCGTTTGTGACAGGAGAAGTCCGTGTAAACAAGGACGGTGAGATGCTGGAGAGCTGGACTCTGCTGGATAAAGCGGCGGCGTTCGTCAAATCTCTGTTCCAGTATGGAGGAAAACCGCTGGAAGACGTAGAGTTTACTGTATACGCGGCAGAGGATATCATGCATCCGGACGGAGTTACCGGGCTGGTATTCCATAAGGGAGATATCGTGGCAACGAATGTCAGAAGTATTCAGAGCCCGGCTGTCCGGAAAACAGACAATCTGGGAATGGTGAGCTTTGAAGGAATGTACCTTGGCAGCTATGAGATCGTGGAGACGGCTGCGGCAGAAGGATTTGTGAGGGATACCGAACCGAGAGCTTTTACACTGGCCTATGTGGATGGTTATACCAATCCGGTTCCGGCTGTGGAGGGCAGTTTTGCATGGACCAATCCGCGGCAGGAGCTGAGTCTGAAAGTTTTAAAGACGGATTTGGAGACAGGTGAGCCGCTTGCGGGAGCAGTGATCGGCCTGTATGCTGAGGAAGATATCCAAAATGCGGAAGGCAGCATACTCGTAAGAAGCGGAACGCTTTTGGAAAGCAGTGAGACAGGAGCAGATGGTCTGGCATATTTTGAATCCGATCTTCCAGTGGGATACCGCTACGCCGTGCAGGAGATTTCTGCGCCGGAAGGATATCTGAAGTCTGAACAGAAGCAGGAATTTAATTTTGCGTATGCCGGAGACGATACGGGAACCGTACAGATAAGCCTTTCCATTGAAAACCAGCCAAACGACGTACAGATCGAAGTGGAGAAATACGCTCCGGAGCAGACAAAGGAGAATGAAACGCTCCGTTTCGCTATCGGAAAGGTCCGGAATGCCGGAAACTGTACAGTGGACAATTTCACTTTGACGGACAGACTGCCGGCGCAGGTGAAGCTTACCGAGCTTCAGACAGGTACTTTTGAGGGAATGAAAACGACAGGCAGCTACAGTATCTGGTATCAGACGAATCAGAACAGAGAATACCGTCTGTGGAGAAATGATATTCAGGCAGATACTAATACGCATCTGACAGTCAGTGATCTGAATCTGGCGGAGGGTGAAGAAGTAACTGCCTTCCAATACCGGTTCGGAACGGTAAACAAAGGCTTTACAGAGCTGGAAAAACCGGAATATCTTGTACAGGTGAAAACCGGCCTGTCAGACGGCGAAGGGATAGTGAACCGGATCGAGCTTACAGGCGACAAGCTTGGAATCACATATTCTGCAGAAGATGAAACGACGACACGCCTTGATAAACCGGAAAGTCAGAGCTCGGGTTCCGGCGGCAGTCCGGTAAGGACAGAAGATGTGCCTACAGGGGACAGCAGCAATGCGGGATGGTATCTATGCCTGCTGTGTGTGTCGGTGATAACAGCGGCAGGGATTCTGTACGGGCGAAAGAAAGCATTGAAATCAGCAGGAAAGTCCGATAAAATGAAAGGAGAAAAGTAGTTGCCGAAAACATTAAAACAATGCACTTTGCTGGACAGATTCCTGTTTGACCAGACTATGGATTGCCCGGAAGCACATGAAGCGGCTCTTCAAATCATTTTAAATGATCCGGGAATACGTCTGCTGACTCCTGCTCAGACAGAAAAAGAGCTTCGAACCGCTCCCTGGCTTCGTTCTATCCGCCTGGATGTGTTTGCGCTGGATGAAAATGCTTCGGTATATAATACAGAAATGCAGAAAGGCTACCGAACAGATTTGACGAAAAGAAGCCGATATTATCAGGCATTGATAGATTCATCGCTTCTGGAGCCAGGCAGTCTTGATTTTAACCGGCTCAATAATGCATACATCATTTTGATAACGCCATTTGATATTTTCGGACAGGGAAAATACTGCTATATGTTTCAAAGCTGCTGCCGGGAAGAAAATAAGCTGTGGATGGAGGATGGCGCGACACGTATTTTCCTGAACACAAAAGGAAAAAACAAAGATGAAGTGAGCAAGGAGCTGAGAGATTTTCTGCATTATGTAGAATGTACGGATGACAGTGCGGCCAGGGAAGCAGACAGCGAAAGAATCTGGACGATCCATAACTGTGTACAAAGGATAAGAGCCAGCGAGGAAATGGGAGTGAAGTATATGCAGGCCTGGGAAGAAAAGGCACTTGAAAGGCTGGAAGGAAAAGCAGAAGGAAAAGCAGAGTTTGTTCTTGAACTGCTGGAGGAACTGGGGACAGTGCCGGACGATCTCCGGAAAGAAATTCTTGCGGAACAAGACCTGGAGAAACTGAGCGCGTGGCATAAACTGGCGGCCAGATGCGGCACGATAGAAGAATTTTACCGGAAACGGTAACAGAAAACGATGAAAAAACAAAAGATGACAGCAGCAGGGCCGCAGATTTTATATGATAAAAACCTGCGGCTCTCCTGATATGGAGGGCGGCTATGAAAATACTGTGCTTTGGCTCGCTGAATATTGATTATACATATAAGGTGGAGCATTTTGTGCAGAAGGGAGAGACGATCTCTTCGCAGTCTCTGCAGGTGTTCAGCGGCGGAAAAGGGCTGAACCAGTCGATTGCTCTGGCGAAGGCCGGGGCGGAGGTATATCATGCGGGAGCAGTCGGAACGGACGGCGGTTTTCTGCTGAGACAGCTGGAGGAGGCCGGTGTAAACACAGAGCATGTGGCGGTTTTGGATGAGATTCGAACTGGGAATGCGATCATACAGAATGATAAGGACGGAGACAACTGCATTATCTTATATGGAGGGGCGAATCAGGCCATTACCAGAGAACAGGCGGATCAGGTACTGAAAAGCTTTGATAAAGGAGATTATCTGCTGCTTCAGAATGAGATTAACGAGCTTCCGTACATTATGGAAAAGGCTCATAGAAAAGGGATGAACGTCATTCTGAACCCTTCGCCCATGGATGAAAAAATGAAAGAGCTTCCTCTGGATGATGTGGACTATTTTCTTCTGAACGAGGTGGAGGCGGGACAGATTCTGAATACAGGGGAGACAGACGGGGAGATACTGGCGGAGAGACTGCTGGAACGCTTTCCAGGAGCATCCATTGTTCTGACGCTGGGGTCAAAGGGTTCGATTTATGCCGACCGGGAACAAAAGATACATCAGAAGGCGTACCGTGTCAGGGCGGTGGACACGACGGCAGCAGGAGATACTTTTACAGGATATTTCATTGCGGAGGCTGCTGCCGGACAGACTCCGGAAAAAGCCATGGATCTGGCGGCACGGGCATCTGCCATCGCAGTTACGCGGGCGGGAGCCGCTCCGTCGATTCCCTGGAGAAAAGAAGTGGAAGTGTGGCGGCCGGAAATGTAGGCTGATAAGAAGGGCAGGAATGGTTGAGATATGATTTTCCATTCCTGCTTTTTCTTTCGCGAGCGGCGGGAAATGCCGTTATGGCAGTATCTTGTTGACAATCCAGTCTAATACTGTTAGACTAAAGATGTCTAATGACATTAGACCAACAAAAAGGACAGGAAAACGGAACAGAACAGCAGAACAGTATGAGAGAACGTCCGGATGGCGGGAGAGGAGGGGGATAATGGAACCTTACAAGCTTGGAGAGATGGAACAGAAATTTGCGGACCTGATTTGGGAGAAAGAGCCGGTGTCTTCCGGGGAACTGGCAAGGCTTTGCGAGAAAGCCTTCAGCTGGAAGCGCTCAACCACCTACACCATGCTGAAAAGACTCTGTCTGAGGGGAATTTTCAGCAATGAGCAGGGGGTGGTAAGAGCACAGATGACAAAAGAAGAATTCCTGGCTGCTCAGGGAGAACAGTTTCTGGATGAGCATTTTGAGGGTTCGCTTCCAAAGTTTCTGGCGGCTTTTTCTCACAGAAAGCGGCTGAGCGAAAAAGAAGTGGCGGAGCTGAAAAAGCTGATAGAAGAGTATGAGGAGGGGGAAAATGACGGAACGCATTCTTGAAAGAGCGCTGATAGAAGTGTTGAATATGAGCCTGACGGCCAGCGTGGTGATTCTGGCAGTCTTTGCGGCGAGGCTCCTGCTTAAGCGCGCGCCGCGTATCTTTTCCTATGCGCTCTGGGCGGTGGTATTGTTCCGGCTGCTCTGTCCGGTATCCTTTTCGGCTCCGCTGTCCCTTCTGGGAGCTCTCCGGAATGAAGCAGGCAGCGGGGGCCGCATGGAATATATTGCGGAGGATATCGGGTACCAGATGAATCCGGAGCTCCATCTTCCGGCTCAGTCGATAAACGAGTCGGTAAATGAAGCGGTCAACAGTTCTCTGCCCCAGGGAAATCCGGCAGGCTCCGTGAATCCGATGCAGCTGATTCTCTTTGCAGCCGGAATTGTCTGGGGTCTGGGAATGGCGGTTCTGATGCTGTACAGCGTGATATCTCTTGTGCGCCTGAAAAGGCGTCTGGGAGGAGCGGTCAGGGAAAGCGAACGTATTTACCGGTTTTCCGGAAAGGGGTCGCCCTTTGTCTGCGGTATTTTACGGCCCAGAATTTATCTGCCGGCTCACCTGGCTCCCCAGGAAGAGCGGTACATACGGCTGCATGAGGAGATTCATATCCGGCGCCGGGACCCGCTGCTGCGGGCGCTGGCATGGCTGGCAGTTATGATTCACTGGTTCAATCCTCTTGTGTGGGCGGCTTTTCATTTCAGCGGGCGGGATATGGAGATGGCCTGCGATGAAGCGGTGATAAAGGAAATGGGAGCCGGCGTGAAAAAGGCATACTCGGAATCTCTGCTTGCCATGGCTTCCGGGAAAGGAATCTCACGGGGCATCCCTCTGGCCTTTGGAGAGGGGGATACGGGCAGCCGAATCCGCAATGTACTGCGTTACCGCAGACCGAAACGGCTGCTGGCGGCGGGAATTGCGGCAGCCTGTATTCTGCTGGCGGTCTGGCTGCTGGCAAATCCCGCAAAGGATTCCCAGGCAGTTTACTACGGAGTTGTGCAGTATTCTTTTTTGGGCGGCACGAATGATCTGCTTGTGGAGATACCGCGGAGCGGAGGGGTGAGTATTCCGGATGCAGAAAGGGTCACTTTCCATACGGGGGCTGAGATAGACAGTCTGGAAGCGGGCAATCTGGTGAAAATCACGTTTCCCAGAGGAGTCATTCCGGGGATTCTGGAAAGCTATCCCGGCAGCTTTACGGAGGATGCGGAGAGCATCGAGGTTATGGGCCAGGGAGGCTTCCGTCTCAGCTACGAGGGAGCAGACCAGTATCTGATGGCGCTTCCGTTTGAGCTTGCGCCGGAGGCGGAACAGGGGGATACTCTGGAAATCTGGCATGACGGAAATTTCGGCAGGGAGATTCTGGCGTCGGTTCCGGTCCTGTCCGTGGATGATGTGAATAACAATTTCTGGATTGCGCTCTCCACAGAGCAGACAGAGGCTTTTCTGCAGGAGTATGGTCTGGGAATTGAGTGCCGTCTGGTGCCGCTGACTCCGGAGGAAGCCCGGAGTGAGGAGACGATGGAACAGGCGGAAGAACCGGAGGTTCTTACAAAGGAGCTGCTGGCTGGCGGCAGTGTGCCGGATGGGGTGTACCAGATTTTTATCCGCAGTATCAGCAGGAGTCTTGAGGCGGTAGATTTTTATGTGGTGGATTTCTGGGATATGGAAGAGGACGGGCCGCTTCCCGCGCTTCCCTTTGTGGATTACTGTGCGTATCTGGTGAATCAGGAGATGAATACTCTCCGGTACGAGGCAGTGACCTTTGATGAATTTGCAGATGCTGTTTCCGGCGGGCTCTCCCGGATGAATGTTCCCTGCACCATCACCATTCAGGATGGCCTGATTACAAGGGCGGAGGTGGACAGCGCCTGGTACGGGGACGGGATCACATATGAGCCGTTTATCCGGGATACAGGTTACGAGGAACTGCAGGAGAGGCTGGGAATGACGGGAGAGGAGCTGCTGGAGGCTTATTATACGCTGGACAGTACGCAGCAGGCGGATATATCGGAGAGCCGCGGAACGGAGACGGCAGAGATTTATACAGGCAATACAGGAGACGGGGACAGCGGACTGGTTCTTCTGAAAAATAGAGACGGTGAGCTGCTCTATTCCATGTCAGCCCATACATCCAGGGCCGGATGGAACAGCATTTATCTGGGCACAGACGGGGAAAATGATTTCATCACGACTATTCATGCCGAGGACCGGGATACCTACGGAGAATACCGGTATCAGGTCTTCCGGCTGGGAGCCTACGGACAGATTCTGCAGGCGGCCGGTTCCTCCTTTAGCTGGAACCTGGAGGAAAACAGCCGTCCGAACGAAGAAAATCTGCGGCAATGGACAGATGGACTCAGACAGTATCTGGAGAACAGCCGCCTGCTTCTGAGCACACAGGACGGGGAAATCCGGACCTCTGGCACGTCCATGGAGATGTTGTCTCTGGAGGAATACAGCGTCCTGTATGGAAAATGAAGAAAAAGAATGGACGCGGGCGGGCAGTTTTCCGGCTTTATAAAAAATGATTGACTTTTTTCCCTCAATTGGTATGATTTTATTAAAAATACTTACCTTCAGGTTATGAGTCATGAGAAGGAACTTGTGATCAGAAGGCGGGAGGATTACAGGAGGGACTATGGATTTTATAACAATTGGCGAGATGGTGATTGACTTTATACCGGGACAGGAAGAAGCAAGCTATATCAGAAACGCAGGCGGAGCGCCGGCGAACGTGGCGATTGCTGCCGCGAGAAACGGCCTGGAAGCCGGTATCTACTGCAAGGTGGGAGACGACGATTTCGGAAGATTTCTTCTGAAGACCCTGCGGGAGAATAACGTGACGCCTCTGGCTCCGGAGATGACGAAAGAAGCGATTACAACTATGGCTTTTGTGTCTCTGGATGAGAACAATGACAGAAGTTTTACCTTTGCCAGAAAGCCGGGCGCTGATATGATGCTGGACAAGAGCGAGATTAAAGATGAGGATCTTAAGACCTGCCGGATCGTTCAGGCAGGCTCCTGCTCCCTGTCTGCAGGAAAAGCCGTGGAGGCTACGGAATATGCCATGGCAAGAGCACATGAGCTGGGCAAGCTGGTAGGCTTTGACATCAATTACCGCAACCTGATGTGGAATGATGACAAGGAAGCGTGTACCCGGGAAGTGCTTTCCATTTTGAAATATGTGGATTTCCTGAAGCTTTCCGATGAGGAGATCGATATGGTGGGAGGACATGACAATGTGCTGAACATCATGAAGGAGTATGACATCGCGGCGGCAGTCCTGACTCTGGGCGGCGGCGGAGCCGAGCTGTTCTATGACGGGCAGTCTTATGTGGTTCCCGGGTACCGTGTAGACCATGTGGCAGATACCACGGGAGCGGGCGACGCGTTCTGGGGAGGCTTCCTGGCCTGCGTGCTGAACCAGGGAGTGGCCTCTGTGGATCAGCTGAATGCGGATATTCTGAAATACGCAGTGAAGTACGGCAATGTAAGCGGTTCTCTGTCTGTCCGTGAGAAAGGAGCCATTGCGTCTCTCCCCACAAGAGAAAAGATTGAGCAGTTCCTTTCCGAGAATCAGTAGCGTCATGTCCAGACTGGGGGTAAATAAGGATTATCTGAAAAAGAGGAACAGAGGGCTGGTGCTGCAGCTGATTGCCACTGAACGCTGCTCTTCCAGAATCGAACTTTCCAGACAGACCGGGCTGACCAAGACAGGAATCTCAGCGATTGTCAATGAGCTTCTTGAAAAAGGCTATTTGACAGAGACGGAGAAAGCGAAAGAAGAGGAAGAAAATACGAAGGCCCAGGGCAGGAGCCCTGTAAATCTGGAAATTGCTCCGGGTTCTCCCAAATACGCAGGCGTCGTTATGGGCCGGGGATTTGCGGAAGCCGTTCTCTGCGATATGCGGCTGAAGCTGTATAAGTATGAGCGGATAGAACGGGAATGGAGCAGCTCTGAAGAATTGATGGAGGCAGTTTGTGTCCTTCTGGACCATATGCTGGAGGGCAGGGACGATGTGATCGGAATCGGCGTGTCCACGCCGGGGCCGGTGGATGTCAAGCTGGGAAAGATTATCAATCCCGGTTATTTTCACGGGATTAAGAATGTGTCAGTGACGGAACCTCTGAGGGAGAAATACGGTATTCCGATTTTTCTGGATCATGATGTTCAGAGTGTGGCCCTGATGGAGCAGCTTTACGGCAGTGGGAAAGATTATCAGGATATGCTTGTCATCTGTGTGGATGAAGGGTTTGGAAGCGGCATTATCATGGGAGGACGCCGTTATGAGAGCAATTCCGGATATCCGCCGGAGATAGGACATCTATCTATTGACCATCATGGGAACAGGTGCGGTATATGCGGGAACCTGGGCTGCCTTGAAACCTATGTGGGGACTGAAGTGATAGAGAGAAAGGTTGAAGCCGCCCTGGGAAAGAAAAAGGACTACCAGTCTATCTGCCGGATGGACAGCAATCCAAAAGTGCGGAAAATTATGGAAGAAATGCTTATGGATCTGTCCAGCGCGGTCATCAGCCTGGAAAATATTATGAATTTCGAGATTATTCTGCTGGGGCTGGGCGCCATATACTGGCCGGAACGGTATCTCACCATACTGGAGGATCTTATCAATGACCGGAAGTTTTCCAACAAAAAAGTGAGAACCCTTGTCAGAAAGACAAGTTTCCTGGACAAAGCTATGGTGCTGGGGGCAGTGTGCAACGCCATAAACAGAACGTTTGAAGGAGAGCTGATTGTTTAAACGAATAGTTAAAAGAAATAGGAGAGAGTAAGAACACGAAGGGATGCAGCAGCATGAAAAAAGAGGGGCTTTCAATTATCTGGAAGCTCTTCTTTTTTATGATAGTCATGTTGCACAAAAAAATGCAGAAAAATTTGTAGTAAATGTAAAAAGTAATTCATTGTATTGACAAGCACCATCAAAAAGGTTATAGTATTTTTAAATTAATTAGTAAGGCGAACGCACTAAATAAGACAGACTATCAAGCGGGAGTATAGAAATCATGAATGAAAATATCTGGAAAAAATCCTGTCACGTATCTCCGTCAATGATTACATTAGACATGTGCAATCTGGAGCAGCAGTGCAGGCTGATTGAGGAAGCCGGACTTGAGATGATTCACGTAGATATTCTGGATGGTCATTTCAGCCCGAGCATGCCGCTGGGACTGGATACGGTAAAGCAGATCGCAAAGAGGACAAAGCTGGAGCTGGAAGCCCATGTGATGGTAAAGGACCCGCAGTTCTTTGTGGACGAGTTGATCGAAGCCGGGGTTTCACAGATTGTATTCCATATGGAGACCTGTGATCATGTGGATGGAATGCTGAATTACATTCACAGCAAGGGAATCCGGGCGGGAGTGGCATTGAAGCCGGCTACCCCCCTGTATGAGCTGGAATATATTCTGGAGAAATGCGACGCGGTTCTGCTGATGCTGATCAATCCGGGATTCGCCCAGATGAAAGGAGAGGCGCAGACAGCCTATTCCGCAAGAAAGATTCATGACCTGCATGAGATGATTCAGTCCAGAGGGCTGGATACAAAAGTGATTCTCGACGGACGTATTTCGCCGGAGAACATCCGGACTTATGGAATGTCAGGAGAGGCAAATATCTTTGTGGCAGGAAGCACCTGCATCAGCAGGGAAGACCAGAAAGGCAGCCTGAAGAAGCTGAAGGCTCTGGAGGATGAGATCAACGGCACACAACCGTAAGAATAAAAAAAGAGGAATCAGTCAAATGGGATATTACAGTGAACATTATAATCAGACAGTAAAAGACGTGCTGGGAGAGATAGACAAGGCTCTTGGCGCGGTAGACCCGGAATCGGTGGAAAGATTCGTGGATGCGGTACTGAAAGCCGATCAGGTATATTTTGTAGGCGTGGGAAGAGTGCTCCTATCTCTTCAGGCCATCTGTAAGAGACTTGCCCACCTGGGAATCAAAACCCATTATGTGGGAGAGATTACAGAGCCGGCCATTACGGAAAAGGATCTGCTGGTGGTAGGCTCCGGAAGCGGCGGCTCCCTGTTTCCGCTGGGAATCGCGAAGAAAGCCCACGGCATCGGAGCAAAGATTGTACATATCGGTTCCAACCCGAACAGTGAGATGAAGGATTTGTGCGAGTTCATGGTCCGCATCCCGGTCAGAACCAAGAACTATCTGGATGATGAGATTGATTCTATCCAGCCTATGACCTCTCTTTTCGAGCAGAGCCTTCTGCTCTTCGGAGATGTGGTGGCGAAGATGATTATCGATGAGCGTGGACTGGATATGAAGAGCCTGTGGAGATATCACGCAAATCTTGAGTGACGGAAGGAACGTGGCAGCGATGAATAAGAAGCTGATGAAATACTGCGGAAGCCTTCAGCAGCTGGTATACGCCCGGCCGGTCACCTACAAGGAAGGCCGCGCGGAGCATATGAATGCGATTGAAGCAAAATGCGGAGACATTTTCTTTCATTCCGCGGCTGACAAGGCTCTCGACATTACAGATTTAACCTATAAGGGATTGAATATGACATTTCTGGCAAAGCCCGGACTGGAAGGAAGAAACCAGTACGATACCAATGGCCAGGAAGCCCAGAGAAGCATCATGGGCGGTCTGTTTTTTACCTGCGGTTTGGAAAATATCTGCGCTCCCTGTACGGTGGACGGCAAGGATTACCCCATGCACGGGAGGATGCGCACGACGCCGGCAGAGCATGTGTGCACGGATGTGATTACAGAAGGAGACAGCGTCCGCCTGGTGATTTCCGGCGAGATGCGGGAAGCGGAACTGTTCGGGGAGAACATGGTACTCCGCAGAAAGATAGAAAGTGTGCTGGGAGAGAACAGCATCACAGTGACGGATGAGATTGAAAACCAGGCGTTCCGCCCGGAGCCTCTGATGCTTTTATATCACTGCAATATGGGATATCCGTTCCTGAATGAGAACTGCAGGCTTTATGTTCCTTCTGTGAAGGTGACAGGAAGAGAAGCGTTTTCCGAGGAACATGTGGAGGAATGGGACAGGATCGATTCTCCAAAGGATAACGAGCCGGAATATGTGTTTATTCACGACATGAAATCAGATGAGAATCTGGACACCATGGTTCTGGTCGCCAATCATGAGCTGAATATCGGACTTGCGATTGAGTTTAACCGTAAGAACCTTCCCTATTTTATGGAGTGGAAATCCATGGCGTCAGGCGATTATGTGCTGGGCCTGGAGCCCTCGAATTCCAGCGTATACGGCAAGCTGCACCACATTGAGCAGAACAGCGTGCATTATCTGGAGCCTTTCGAAAAGGAAACCAATACCTTGAAGTTTTCCGTGGTGGAAGGCAGAGAAAAGCTGGAAGAAATGATTCAGAAAATCAATGCGCTGAAGGCGCAGGAGGAGTAATAGAGATGAAAAGATCAGAAATCAACGCAGTAATCAAAAAATTTGAAGCGCTGCTGGCGGAGTATAAGTTCGCTCTGCCTCCCTATTTAAGCTTCACTCCGGAAGAGTGGGCCGAGAAGGGACATGAGTATGACGAGATTCGTGACAATGCCCTTGGCTGGGATGTGACGGATTATGGCGAGGGACATTTTGATACCCTTGGCCTGGCTCTGATTACCATCCGTAATGGAAACGTACATAATCCCAAGTACAAGAAACCTTATGCGGAAAAGATTATGATGTGTGATTCCGGACAGGTCTCCCCGATGCATTTCCACTGGAACAAGATGGAAGATATCATCAACCGCGGAGGAAACGATATTGTCTTTACGTTTTATAACGCGGACCCGGACACCGGAGAGTTCCTGGATACAGATGTGCTGATCTGCCAGGATGGAAGACAGTATACGCTGCCGGCGGGAAGCCAGGTGACGCTTCACAGAGGCGAGAGCTTTACCCTGTATCCCTACCTGTATCACGAGTTCATCATTCCGGAGGGCGGCCCCGCTCTGATCGGCGAGGTATCCATGACCAATGATGACAACACAGATAACCGGTTCAAGAACCCTCTTGGAAGATATCCGTCTATTGAAGAGGATGAGCCGCCCTATCGTCTGCTCTGCACCGAATATCCGGCAGCGAAGGATTGAGTAACAGTATAAGGAAAACTGGTAACAGGAAAGTGTATACTCCTGCGAGGGAGTATTAAAAAATACACTCAAAAAATTTTTATCTAGGAGGATGAAAAAGATGAAAAAGAGAATTCTGGCTGCATTGTTTGCAGCAGCAATGGTTGCTTCTCTGACTGCTTGCGGTGGCGGAAATGACGCTGCTACAGATACCGCAGCTGAGGCAACTGAGGAGACCACAGAGGATGCAGCTGCTACAGAGGAGACAGCAGATGCTGCAGGAGAGACCAAGGATCTTTCTGAACTGAAGCTGGCTTTCATCGTAGGTACTGAGAATGACGCATTCTATCAGAGCGTTGAAGAGGGTATCGTTGCACAGTGTGAAGCTCTTGGAATTCCGAAGCCGACTCTGGCAGACCAGCAGCTGGACGGAAACATCTGCTCTGACCTGATTAACAACTATGTTGCAGCAGGATATGATGCAGTTGCTCTTTCTGCAAATGACCCGGCAGGAACCATGCCTGCAATTCAGGCTGCTAACGAGCAGGGTGTAAAGATCTTCACATTTGACTGTACTCTGGATGACGAGTATATGGATCAGTATGTTTCCTTCGTAGGTTCTAACAACTACGCAGGTGGTGTTACCGCTGGTGAGTACATTGCAGAGCATGCTCCGGAAGGATCTACTGTAGGCTGCATTACCTACGCTTCTGCACAGTCCACAAGAGACCGTCAGGCTGGTTTCGAGGAGACCATCCAGGCTGCTATCGACGGCGGCAAGGATCTGACTCTTATCGAGTCTCAGGATGCTGACAACGATCAGGCAAAGGCTTCTGATATCATGCAGAACCTGATTACTCAGTACGGCGATGACCTTTCCTACATCTTCGTAGTAGGTGACCCGACTGGTTACGGCGCTCTGGCTTCCATCCAGTCTGCTGGTGCAAGCACAAAGATCGTTGGTTTCGACGCTGGACAGACTGCATGTGAGTACATCGCAGATCCGGAAGTAGGAAAGATTTGGGAAGCTGAAGTTGCTCAGAATCCGGTTGGTATCGGTTCCGGTATCGTAGATAAGATTGCTGAGTACTTCCAGACTGGCGCTGTAGCAGGTGAGCAGAAAGACCTGATCGAGTGCGAGCTTGTAACTGCTGAGAACGTAGCAGATTACCTTGAATAAGAGATAAAACACACGGACTAAGTATTAGATTGGTCTGAAAGGGGGAGGGCCGGATACAGGAAATCCGGTCCTCTTTTTATAAGACCCGCAGACGGCCGCCGGGGACAGAAGGCGCCGGCCTGCCGCCCGCGGGAATAAAAAAGGAAATGGAGGACAGATATGCAACCGGTCTTACAGGTAAAAAATATTGCCAAGGAATTTCCGGGCGTTAAGGCGCTGGAGGATATCAGCATCGATTTTTATCCCGGTGAGTGCCATGCTCTGGTTGGTGAGAACGGCGCCGGAAAATCTACGCTGATTAAAATTATCGCCTCGATCTACAAACCTACAAGAGGCGAAGTGATTCTGGACGGAAAGGTATGCAACTTCAAAACTCCGAAGGATGCTCTGGATGCCGGTATCGCAGTAATTCAGCAGGAGACTTCTATCGCTCCGCATCTGACCGTGGCCGAGAATATTTATCTCGGATGCGAGCCGAAGCAGAAGAACGGACTTCTGGATCGTAAAAAAATGGAAGCCGATGCGCAGGCTGTGCTTGATGAGATGGGACTTGAAATTGACGCGCATACCCTTTGCTCCACATTGACAGCCGCGCAGCTGCAGATGGTGGAGATCGCAAAGGTAATTTCGAAACATGCAAAAGTAGTAGTTCTTGACGAGCCCACTTCCTCACTTTCTGAGAAAGAGATCGATTCTCTTTTTGAGCAGGTGCGTAAGATGAAGGCCGCGAATACTACTATGATTTACGTAACCCATCGTATGGCAGAGCTGTCCATTATCTGTGAAAGGTGCTCCATTTTCCGTGACGGCCTCAAGGTTGCGGAGTATAAAATCAATGAAGTGGATGAGCAGACGATTGTAAACAGCATGGTAGGACGTGAGCTGGGAGCTTTCGTAAAGCCGGATCACACTGCAAAGCAGGAGGTTCTCAGAGTAGAAAAACTCTGCCAGAAGGGCAAGTTTGAAAACGTAAGCTTCCATGCAAACGCAGGAGAGATTGTAGCCTTTTCCGGACTGGTAGGAGCAGGACGTACAGAGGTTATGGAAGCGATTTTCGGGGCTACGAAGCTTACTTCCGGAAAAGTGTATCTGAACGGAGAGGAAGTACATATTAAGAACCCGGCTGACGCTATCCGCAGAGGAATCGGACTTGCTACGGAGGACCGCCGGCGTACGGGACTTCTCCTTACCAAGACCATTGAGGAGAATATCGCGCTTCCCAATCTGCCGTTCCATGCGAAGAATGGTTTTGTAAATGTTCCCTGGGAGAAAGAGACCAGTGAGGAGTATATGGGCAAGCTGAAGATTAAAGCGCCGAATATCCTGACGCTTTGCGGCAATCTTTCAGGCGGTAATCAGCAGAAGGTTATCCTTTCTAAATGGCTGGCAGCGGGTGTTAAACTGTTGATCCTTGACGAGCCCACAAAGGGTATCGATGTAAACGCGAGAGCAGAGTTCTATGCCCTGATGGATCAGTTTGTAGAAGAAGGCGGAAGCATCATCATGGTGTCTTCCGATATGCCGGAGATTATCAAGGTGGCCGACAGAGCTTATGTTATGTCGGAAGGACGCCTGACCGGAGAACTGACACGGTCAGAGATTACAGAGCTGAATCTGATATCTCTTGCAAACCCTGTTTCTGATGGTTCTGATAAAAAGCCAAAGAAAAAGGCAGGGAAAAAATAAATCGGAACCGGCCATTATAAATGAAATTGATTAGAGAGAGGAAAATAAAATGAAAAAAGATAATGTGAAACAGTTAATCACTGATAATATAGTTGTAGTGGTACTGATACTTCTTGTTATCGGTTTTTCTATTGGAAACAGTACATTCTTAAAGACTGCAAACGTTATTAACCTGTTCGGACAGATGTGTCTGAACGCTCTTCTGGCAACCGGACTTACCTATGTAATTATCCTGGGCGGTATCGATATCAGCGTTGGTTCCTCCATGGCTATCACAGGTATTCTTGCTGCACAGGCAGTTCTCGCCCTTGGCGTGGAATCCACCTTCGCATGTATGGTAATTTCCATTCTGGTAGGTCTTGTGGCAGGAGCCATCATTGGTCTTTTCATCGGCTGGCTGATTGCTTACAGAGGTCTGGTTCCCATGATTTGTACACTGGCTTTGATGCAGGCGTTCCGCGGACTTGCCTATATCATTTCCGGCGGCGGTCCTGTATACGGACTTCCCACAGGCTTCTCCATGCTGGGCGCAGGCCGTCTGATTAAGACAGAGAGCTTTAAGACAGGTATCATTCCGGTTATCGTTATTTTCACTGCGATTGTTGTGGTTATCTTCCATATCATCCTTACAAAGACTGTATTTGGCCGTCATGTATTTGCGGTAGGCTCCAATGCTTCCGTAGCTCACATGTGCGGTATTGATACAAAGCTGGTAACTCTGAAGTGCCATATGATCTGCGGTATCACAGCAGGTCTGGCAGGTATCGTAGCGGCTTCCAAGGTAAACAACGGTCATCCCAATACCGGTGACGGTTACGAGATGTACGCCATTGCGGCTACCGTACTTGGAGGAACGTCTCTGTCCGGCGGTACCGGTTCTGTAGCAAGAGCCATGTTTGGATGCGCTATCATCGCAGTTATCAACAATGGTATGACGCTGATGGAGATTTCCGCTTACTGGCAGAAGGTCGTAATCGGTGTTATCATTATCCTGGCAGTAATGCTTGATATGGCTCAGAAGAAGAGAGCTGAATAATCAAACACCCCGCGGCAGACTGGCGGGAATAAAATGTAAAGTGGACTGGAGCATATGAGATACTTTTTGATTATCGATATTGGCGGAACCAAGACAACAGCTGTCGTGTTCAACGACCAGGGTGAGCCGGTAACAGATTTTAAAGTGAAAAGCTCCAGAACATATGAGGGTGAGGATGCGGTATTTCAGAATACCATAGAGCTCGCTTATGATGTTCTGGAAGCGGCAGGCAAGAAAAAAGAAGAAATCGAGGGCATAGGCGTGGCTGCGCCTGGCCCTCTCGATTACAAAACAGGACTGATTCTGGACGCGCCTCTGATGGGGTGGAAGAACTTTCCTCTTGGAGAGCGTCTGAGACAGGAATTCGGCGTGCCTGTCTATGTGGAGAATGACGGAAACCTGGGAGCCCTTGCGGAGGCCAACGTGGGTGTGGCAAAGGGCGAAAACGTGGTTTTGTATCAGACTATCAGCACAGGCTGCGGCGGCGGAATTGCCATAGGCGGCGAGATTTTCCACGGCCATTCCGGTTTTGCCGGAGAGTTCGGCCATGTGTCTATCAATTTCGCGGGACCAAAATGCGGCTGCGGCGGAAGCGGATGCTTTGAGCTGTACGCGTCAGGGACAGCCATGAACAACCGTATGAAACGGGATATGAAGTGTGGAATCCGTTCCCTGGCTTTCGAATCCATCGGCTATGACCCGGAGAAGGTAAATGGAAAGATCTTAAGTGATGCTGCGGAAAAGGGCGATCCCTATGCCATCAACATGCTGCAGCAGGAAGGATACTATATCGGAGTAGGCCTTTCCAACCTGTTTAATCTGTTTGATCCGGATGTAATTGTTCTGGCAGGCGGAATGGTGAAGGCTGACAAATATTTCTGGTATACCATGATGAATGAGATACACAGACATACCTGTTTCCAGGTGGAGGAGAACAGAATCCGTATATCAGAGCTGAACGATAAGGTAGTGGCTTATGGCGCGTACGTTATGGTGAAGAAGGCTCTTGACGGAAAGCTGTAGCAGAAATAAACTGCTGCAGCGAAGGAAACCGTAGCGCAGCAGACATATGTATTGGTGTATTGGCGGATGATCAAAAAAGTGATTGAAAAAGGAGAAAAGACATGCCATTATTAACAATGAAGCAGATTATGGCTGACTCTGTCAGACTTGCCACATCGGCAGACGCTAAGCCGGAGGACAGATACGCAGTTGGAGCATTTAATTTCAGCACGATTCCGGAGATGGTCGGCATCGTGGAGGGCGCAAGAGAAAAGAACGCGCCGGTGATTCTGATGGCTTCCCTCGGAGCAATCAAGTACATAGGTTCTCTGGAGCTGATCGCGGAGACTGCAAAAGGAATCGCGAAGACTTATCCGGAGGTACCCTTCTGCCTTCACCTGGACCACGCAACAAATCTGGAACAGATTAAGCAGGCGGTTGTGGCCGGCTTTACGAACGTTATGATTGACGCTTCTCAGGAAGACTTTGAGACAAATATTGCGAAATCGAAGGAGATTGCTGACTTTGCCCATAACCACAGTCCCTACGGCATCAATGGATGCTCTGTAGAGGCAGAGCTTGGCATGCTGGCAGGCCATGAAGACAATATCCATGTGGAAGAATCCGGAAAGGCTTATACAGATCCGGCTCTTGTAGCAGAGTTTGTAGAGAAGACAGGAATTGATGCGCTGGCAGTTGCCATCGGTACCGCCCACGGATTCTATAAAGCTGCTCCGGAGATCCGCTTCGATCTTCTGGAAGAGATCCGCAGCAAGACGGATGTGGCCCTGGTTCTTCACGGCGGAACCGGCGTACCGGAGGATGATTTCCGGAAGTGCGTTGCCATGGGCATGAGCAAGATTAATGTGGGAACAGGACTGAAAAAGGTGTATACAGACGCTGTAAGAGAAGCTATCCGCACACTTCCCGAGACTGAGTACGATCCCCGCAAGATCGTGGGACCGGGACGGAAAGCGATTTCAGCAGAGATTGCGTCCAAGAGCGATTTGTTTAACTGCTCCGGAAAGGCTCCGGCAGTTCTCAGAAGCATTTATAATTAACGAAAAGTAAGAAAAACTGGGGCAGATATTTTCAGGACCGGAAGCTCCATAGTCTGAGAGAGTCCTCCCGGGATTCTCTCAGGGGGGAGGATGGAATGAAAAATGATCTGCTCCTCTTATTTATTTTCATGAAAAAAAGGAGGTTGTAGCTATGCTTACACAGTATGTGGATGGGTACCAGCATATCGGAATCCCCACGGACGACATCAAAAAGACAGAGGAATTTTATCTGGGACTGGGCTTTAAACTGAAATGGGAGACCGTGTACGGCGGCAATCCTGTGAAATTCTTCGAATGGGGGAATATCATCATCGAGACTTACGAAAAAGATGGCGGCGCGTCGAATACCATCGGCGCCATCGATCACATTGCCCTGAACTGTACGGACATTGTGGCCTGCGTAAAGGAACTGAAGGAAGAGGGCTATGAGTTCCGTGAGGGTCCGGCATTTCTGCCTTACTGGGAGCACGGTGTAGAGTATGTGACCATTCTCGGACCGAATCAGGAGATTGTAGAGTTCATTCAGAAATTTGCTTCCGAGGAAGAAAAGGAAAAGGCGGTGAAGGCTCTTGGCTGAAATTTGGACAATGGGAGAGACCCTGGTCGAAATCATGCGGACGGAGGTAGATAAGCCCTTAAATGAGACGGGGCTGTTTTCAGGACCCTATCCGTCCGGTTCCTCTGCGATTATGATTTCCACCGTGGCGAGAATGGGACACAGCTGCGGTATTATTTCCGGAGTCGGAAAAGACGGTTTTGGCGAGTGCATGCTGAACCGGCTGAAAAAAGACGGCGTGGATGTATCCAAGGTTCTTGTGGACCCGGACGGATCTACGGCCTGCGCCTTTGTGGCGTACGACAGCGAGGGTGACCGCAGATACCTCTTCCACTGGGATGAGACGCCGGCCACAAAGGCTGTGATGCCGGATGTGACGGAACCCTCTTTAAAGGAAGCAAAATATTTCCATGTGATGGGCTGCGCGCTGACCGCGAAGCTGAGCTATGGCTGGGAGATCGTGAAGACAGCCAGAGCCATGAAAGCCCGGGGCACGAAGATCAGTTTCGATCCCAATGTGCGGACAGAGCATCTGACCAACCCGAACAAGAGTAAGGAATGTTTTGAGATTATCAACGCGATGCTGGAAATAACGAATCTTTTTGCGCCGGGTCTTGATGAGCTGAAGCTGGTGACAGGTATCGATGATGTAGAAGAGGCCGTAAAGAAGTGCTTTGAAAATCCGAATCTGGAAATCCTGATGCTGAAGATGGGTTCCAAAGGCTCCAGAATCTATACGAGAGACGGACAGGTGGTCGAGCAGGGACTGTATAAGGTGGAATCCGTAGATCCCACCGGAGCAGGTGACACCTCCCTGGGCGCTTTCCTCTGTGCTCTTCTGGAAGGAAAGGACATGAAAGAGTGTGCGGAGATCGCGGCTGCGGCAGGAGCTCTCAATGTGGCGGCTTTTGGTCCCATGGAGGGAAAGATAAGCCCTGAGAACGTACAGGCCATGCGTGATGGTACCTTTCAGTTCTAGGTGCGGGCGATGAAAAGAGAATTCCCCAATCCCAGAACTCTGATTATTTTCACCGGCGGACCGGGAACCGGAAAGAGCGGTACGGCCCAGCGCTTTCTTGATTATCTGGGAAACGACGAGATTGTAAAAATCAGCTATGATCAGATCAAAGAGAAGAACTGGGATATCTTCGGCTTTGACAATGAGAAGCAGAAAGACAGATTGAACTGGTTCAGCCTGGAGGAGTTTTATCTGACCATCCAGAAACGGATGTGGGAGAATAAGACTATCCTGATCGAGTATCCGTTCTACCAGCGGCACAAGCCAAAGCTTCAGGAGCTGCTGGATGAATCCGGCTATTCGGCAGTGACCATCTGCCTTTATACGGACATGGAAACGGTATACCGCAGGGGGGCGAAGCGCGATAAGGGCGAGGACCGCCACCCGGGACACCTTCTGAATCAGTACCATATGGAAACCTATACGCCGGCTCAGCTTCATTCAGTTAACCGGATTCAGCCGACCTTTGAGGAGTTCACGGCAGGAATTGCCCACAAGGAATACAATATCAACCTGGGGCTTGATATTCTGGTGGATGTGACGGATTTCGGCAGGATCAGCTATGAAGAGATATACAGAAGGATCGTGGAGTATCAGAGCTGAAAAGACAGCTGAAGGAAGCAGAAAAAATAAAAAAGCAGAAAAATAGAAAAAAGGAGAATTATCGGAGGTCTGTGACCTGGATAATTCTCCTTTTTCAGCTGTATGATTTTTGGCAGATACCGCTCCATATCTATCCACAGCTGACAGGAAAGCACAGGCTTCCTGCCAGCTGTGGGCACAGATATCCTTACAGCAGATTGATGCCGTACCGCGCTGCCTTTTCCCGCACCTCGTCGGGCCAGATAGATACCTGAACTTCGCCGATGTGGGCTTTTCTCAGGTAGAACATGCAGATACGGGACTGGCCGATGCCGCCGCCTACGGTGTAGGGCAGGCGCTTCTCCAGAATGGCTTTCTGGAAGGGAAGTTCGGCGCGCTCCTCACAGCCGGCCAGCTTCAGCTGACGGGCCAGGGAATCCTCATCCACGCGGATGCCCATGGAGGACAGCTCCAGGGCGTGGCCCAGAACCGGATACCAGACGATGATATCACCGTTTAAATGCCAGTCATCGTAGTCCGGGGCGCGGCCGTCATGGGGCTTGCCATCGGCCAGCTTGTCGCCGATCTCCATCAGGAAGACGGCGCCTTTTTCCTGAGCGATCAGGTCCTCGCGTTCCTTGGGCGTCTTATCCGGATAGCGGTTTGCCAGCTCCTGGGTGGTAATAAAATAGATGTCCTTTGGAAGAATCTCTTCAATGTAATCATACTGGATGGACATGTATTTTTCCGTTTTCTTCAGGGCCTTGTAGACCTTCCGGACGGTTTCCTTCAGATATTCTACATTCCGGTCTTCCTTCAGGATAATTTTTTCCCAGTCCCACTGATCCACGTAGATGGAGTGAATATTATCCGTATCCTCATCCCGGCGGATGGCGCTCATATCTGTGTAGAGGCCTTCGCCGATGTGGAAGCCGTACTGCTTCAGGGCGTTGCGCTTCCATTTTGCCAGGGAATGAACGATCTCGGCGGGACGCTCATTCTGCTCCTTGATGCCGAAGGTAACGGGGCGCTCCACACCGTTCAGATTGTCGTTCAGTCCGGATTCCGGCGTAACGAAGAGCGGAGCGGAGACACGCAGCAGATAGAGCTGATCAGCCAGAGACTGCTGGAAAAAGTCTTTGACAGTCTTGATGGCTACCTGGGTGTCATAAAGACTGAGCTTTGAGGAATAGTCAGGTGGTATGTACAAATGTTCCATAAAAATCGACTCCTGTTCCTTTTTTCTGTGTTAAGCGTCCGCAGAAGAAGCGGAGATGTTCTCCCATAACGCTTCCGGAAAGCGGACACCTGCAATGCGCAAGAAAAATTACGGCCCAAACAGGCGGAGAGCAAAAATATTTTCGAAAGCAGTCTGGGCCTGGAAAAAGCCTTGCAATCGAAAAAAATTTATGCTAATATTTCTCGCATATAAAGGAATTATACTATAAGTAAATGCAAAGAACAAGACTCGGATTTTCAGAGGCCGACAGGAATAGGACGTCACCGACTGAGAGCGTCCTTGGGAAGAGAAAATTTTGGGAACACTTGGGAGCAGATCGTCTGAAGCGGCAGAAGCAGGAGCGATAAGCCGATAGTAGGGCGGTACGGCAGCCTCCGTTACGGGCAAGAGTGGGAGAGTGAGCCGATATCCGTATCGATGTATTTCCGGAGTATGCCGGAGGACAGAAAAAAGGATAAAAGCGGACGCTTTCCAATGCGGGTGGTACCGCGGGATTTTTATAAATGTGATATAAGAACCCCGTCCCGGAATAGAAATATTCCGGGACGGGGTTTTCGTTTTGGATTCCACGAAAAGCGCTCCGCCCGGAATGGCCCTTCCGGAAGCAGGAAATGACAGCAGTAAAATGTACATTCCTGCAGCGCGGAAGAAAAAAGGAAAGGAGCGAAAGCAGATGGAATTTATGACAGGAATCAGAGAAAAAGAAACAGTCGATCTGGCTGCAGTGACAGCGGAAAGCATGGAAGGGAAAACCGTGAAAATCGAAGGAACCATCCATACGATTCGGGACATGGGTGAGGTGGCCTTTGTCATTTTGAGAAGACGGGACGGTCTTCTGCAGTGTGTCTATGAAGAAGGAAAATCCGGTTTTGATCGGAAGGGACTGAAAGAAGCGGCCTGTGTGGAAGCAGAGGGAATCATTCGAAAGGAAGAAAGAGCGCCCCACGGCGTGGAGCTTCGTTTAACCGGGCTTAAGGTACTTTCTGAGCCGGCGGCGCCCCTGCCCCTTGCCATCTCCAAATGGAAGCTGAACACTTCCCTGGAAGCAAAACTGAACATGAGGTCCATATCCTTAAGGAACATCCGGGAGCGGGCCAAGTTCCGGATTCAGGAAGGCATTGTGAGGGGATTCCGGGATTTCCTGTACAGCCAGGGCTTTACAGAGATTCATACGCCGAAGATTGGAGCCAAGGGAGCAGAGGGCGGTTCCAACCTGTTCCGTCTGGATTATTTCCATCATCCGGCAGTGCTGGCCCAGAGCCCGCAGTTTTACAAGCAGATGATGGTGGGCGTGTTTGACCGGGTATTTGAGACGGGCCCGGTGTTCCGTGCCGAAAAGCACAACACGAAGCGCCACCTGAACGAATACACCAGCCTGGATTTTGAGATGGGCTATATCGACAGCTTTGAAGATATTATGGCGATGGAAACCGGGTTCCTGCAGTATATGCTGGCCCTTCTGGAACGGGAATACGCGCCGGAGCTGAAGATTCTTGACATCACGCTGCCGAAGGCAGATAAGATTCCGGCGGTGCGTTTCGATGAGGCAAAGCAGCTGGCCTCCGAAAAATACGGCCATAAGATCCGCAACCCCTACGATCTGGAGCCGGAAGAGGAGGTTCTGATCGGACGTTATTTCCAGGAAGAATATGGTTCAGACTTTGTATTTGTGACCCATTATCCCTCCAAGAAGCGTCCCTTCTATGCCATGGATGACCCGGCAGATCCGAAGTTTACCTTAAGCTTCGATCTTCTGTATAAGGGACTGGAAATTACCACAGGAGGCCAGCGTATCCATGATTATCAGATGCTTCTTGATAAGATTGCGGCAAGAGGAATGACAGAGGAAGGGATGGAGCAGTATCTGGATACCTTCAAGTACGGCATGCCGCCCCACGGAGGCCTTGGCATCGGCCTGGAACGTTTGACCATGAAACTGGCGGGCGAGGACAACGTGCGCGAGACGACGCTGTTCCCGCGAGACTTAAGCAGACTGGACCCTTAGCGTTGGCAATGAGCAGTGCAGCAGGAAGTGTAAGCTTCCGTCGGAAGCTCGCTTACGTAAGGAAGCTTACACCTCCTGCTATAGGGCGAAGCCCGTAAAGCGAGATGGAGCGGAGCGTAATCGAGCTTGCACTGCGGAGTAAAGGTGAGAAGGCCCCCTGGGGGGCAAGGTGAATCGGCGAAGCCGAGAGAAGGCCCCCTGGGGGGCAAGGTGAATTGGCCGAAAGGCCAAGAGAGGGCCCCCTGGGGGGCTGGCAATGAGCAGGGAAAGGAGAACACAGATTATGGCAAATATTATTTCAGATGAAACCATGGAATATGTAGGAATTCTGGCGAAGCTGGAGCTGTCCGACGCCGAAAAGGAAGCGGCGAAGCGCGACATGGGACGGATGCTGGATTATATCGATAAATTAAACGAGCTGGACACATCAGGCGTGGAGCCCATGTCCCATGTATTCCCGGTGAGCAATGTCTTCCGGGAGGACGTGGTGGAAAACGGCGACGAGCATGAGAAGATGCTGGCGAACGCGCCGAAGGTCAAGGACGGCATGTATCAGGTGCCGAAGACGGTAGAGTAGGAGGCGGCAGTATGGAATGGATGGAAATGACAGCTGCGGAGCTGGGAAAGAAGATTCAGGCAGGGGAGCTTACAGCGGTGGAAGCCGCGAAAGCAGCCCTTGCAAAAATAAAAGAAAAAGATGCAGAACTGAACTGCTTTGTCACGGTGGACGAGGAGGACGCGCTTGCAAGAGCTGCCAGGGTTCAGGAGAAGATCGAGAGCAAAGAGCTGACCGGCCCTCTGGCGGGCGTGCCCGTGGCGGTCAAAGACAATATCTGCACGGAAGGCGTGCTGACCACCTGCTCTTCGAAGATTCTGTACAACTTCAAGCCCACCTATTCGGCGGAAGCAGCCCTGCGGCTGGAAGCGGCGGGCATGGTCATGATTGGAAAGACCAACATGGACGAATTTGCCATGGGAAGCACCACGGAGACCTCCTTTTTCGGACCCACCCGCAATCCCTGGAATACGGAGCATGTGCCGGGGGGCTCCTCCGGCGGTTCCTGCGCCGCTGTGGCGGCAGGGGAGTGCACCTGCGCCCTGGGTTCTGATACGGGCGGTTCCATCCGCCAGCCCAGCTCTTTCTGCGGCGTAACGGGACTGAAGCCGACCTATGGAACCGTATCCCGGTATGGACTGATTGCCTATGGTTCTTCTCTGGATCAGATAGGGCCCATCGCCAGAGATGTGACGGACTGCGCGCTGCTGCTGGAGACCATTGCTTCCCACGATAAAAAAGACAGCACCTCCATCGCCCGGGACAGCTATGACTTTACCTCGGCTTTGAAGGATGACGTGAAGGGCATGCGCATCGGTATTCCCCGGGATTATTTCGGGGACGGACTGGACCCGGAGGTGGCAGCGGCTGTCCGCGGCGCGGCAGAGGCGCTCAAAGACAGAGGAGCAGTCGTGGAGGAATTCGATTTAAGCTTGGTGGATTACGCGATTCCGGCTTACTACGTCATCGCTTCGGCGGAGGCCAGCTCGAACCTGGCCCGTTTTGACGGAGTGAAGTACGGGTACCGGGCGGAGGAATATGAGGGACTCCACAACATGTACAAGAAATCCCGTTCCGAGGGATTCGGCGAGGAAGTGAAGCGCCGTATCATGCTGGGCTCCTTCGTGTTAAGTTCGGGCTATTATGACGCCTACTATCTGAAGGCGCTTCGGACCAAGGCGCTGATCCGACAGGCCTTTGACCGGGCCTTTGAGAAATACGATGTGATTCTGGGGCCTGCGGCTCCCACCACAGCGCCCAGGCTTGGAGAATCCTTAAGCGATCCGCTGAAAATGTACCTGGGTGATATTTATACGATCTCCGCAAACCTGGCCGGCCTTCCGGGTATCTGCCTGCCCTGTGGCACGGACAGCAGGGGGCTGCCCATCGGCCTGCAGCTTCTGGGAGACTGTTTCCAGGAAAAGAAAATCATCCAGGCAGCCTATACCTATGAAGGTGTCCGCGGGCGTTTTCCCCTGGCGGGACAGCGGCAGTAACGAAAGGAGTGGAAGACAATGAGTAAGCAGTATGAGACCGTGATCGGTCTGGAAGTTCATGTGGAGCTGGCTACAAAGACAAAGATTTTCTGCTCCTGCAGCACGGAGTTCGGAGGAGCGCCCAACACCCACACCTGCCCGGTGTGCACCGGCATGCCCGGTTCCCTTCCGGTGCTGAACAAAAAGGTCGTGGAATATGCCATGGCAGTGGGGCTGGCGACCAACTGCCAGATCACCCGTCACTGCAAATTTGACCGGAAAAACTATTTTTATCCGGATAACCCCCAGAACTATCAGATCTCCCAGCTGTACGCGCCCATCTGCCGGAATGGGTATGTGGAGATCGAAACGGAGAGCGGCAGCAAGAAGGTCGGCATCCATGAGATTCACATGGAAGAAGACGCCGGAAAGCTGATTCACGATGAATGGGAGGACTGCTCCCTGGTGGACTACAACCGGAGCGGGGTTCCGCTGATTGAGATTGTGTCCGAGCCGGATATGCGCAGCGCCGAGGAGGTTATCGCTTATCTTGACAAGCTGCGTCTGATTATCCAGTATCTGGGCGCTTCCGACTGCAAGCTGCAGGAGGGCTCCATGCGCGCGGATGTGAACCTGTCCGTCCGGGAGGTGGGAGCAAAGGAATTCGGCACCCGTACGGAAATGAAGAACCTGAACTCCTTTAAGGCCATCGGCCGTGCCATCGAGGGCGAGCGCGCCCGCCAGATTGAGCTTCTGGAGGAAGGAAAACAGGTGATTCAGGAGACCAGGCGCTGGGACGATAATAAGGAAGCTTCCCATGCCATGCGTTCCAAGGAGGACGCTCAGGACTACCGTTATTTCCCGGAACCGGACCTGGTTCCCGTGGATATCAGCGAGGAATGGATCGAGGAGGTGCGTTCCCGCCAGCCGGAGCTGCGCACGGAAAAGTTGATCCGCTATAAAGAGGAATTTGATATTCCGGAATACGACGCGGAGATTCTGACAGGTTCCAAGCAGATGGCAGATCTGTTTGAGGCGGCCACAGCTCTCTGCGGAAAGCCGAAGAAGGTGTCAAACTGGCTGATGGTGGAGACCATGCGTCTCTTAAAGGAGAACGGCCAGGAGCCGGAGGACCTGAAATTCTCCCCGGAGCATCTGGCAAAGCTGGTGGACCTGGCAGACGCCGGAAGCATCAACAGCACGGTGGCCAAGGAAGTCTTCGAGCATATTTTCTATGAGGATATCGATCCGGAAGCCTATGTGGAGGAAAAAGGCCTAAAGACCGTAAACGACGAGGGAGCCCTGCGGGAGACCGTTGAGCGCGTCATAGCAGCCAACCCCCAGTCTGTGGCAGACTACAAAGGCGGCAAGGAAAAGGCCCTGGGCTTCCTGGTAGGCCAGACCATGAAGGAGATGAAAGGCAAGGCAAATCCGGGAATGGTAAATCAGATCTTGAAAGAACTGCTGTGAAAACCGTTGATTAACAGAAAATCAGAATGTTGAGAAACGGGATCATGTGAGAAAGAGCGGCGGAAGCTTTTATCGATTCAGGCTTTCTGCTGACCATGTGTCCGGCTTTTCGCGGATGGATGTATGATTCAGGCGGACTTGGGAGTCCGTCCGGAAGCATACAGACGTCCGTGAAACGTCCGAACACAGGCAGCAGAAACCTGAATCTCCAAAAAACTTCCACCGCTCTTTCTCATAATCTGCTTTTCCCTTTGATGCTTTATTCTAGCCAGAAACACCGATGTCTGTATATAGAAAAAGGCACAAATTCAATCGGCTGATTAAAGTTTGGTTACATTGGTAGCCTGTGGTCCCTTTTCGCCCTCTACGACGTCAAATTCTACGGCCTGACCCTCTTCCAGGGACTTGAATCCGTCCATATTGATGCCGGAGTAGTGCACGAATACGTCATTTCCCTGCTCATCGGAAATAAATCCGTATCCCTTCTGGTTGTTGAACCACTTCACTGTACCCTTGCTCATTGTTATGATACCTCCGAAAAATAATATAAATAAAAATAGTGAAGCGCCGGCGGAAAACCGGCGTCAGCTGCATCGGAAAACCTGTTTTTAAGGGGTGTCCCGACTGGCTATAGCGTATCACAAAGCGGATATACTGTCAATTCAAAATGTGGTCTGATTTTATCAGCAAACGCATAAAAATCAATAAGAAAAATAATTCGGACATTCATGAAAAAACAGAAAATTTTGCGAAGGCTTGTCCTGGTGGAAATGATGGCGGTGATGTGCCTTGCGGCTGTTCTTCTGAAGCGGGAGGAAGAGCCGCTTCTTTTGCTTCCCTCTCTGACGGAAGAGGTGGAAGAGGATTTTATCAAATGGGTGGACTTTGATGTGACAGCGGAAGCGCTGGATCGGGCTTTTGAGTATGACCGGAACACATACGGCAGTCCGGTGCATCTGAACTGGATTGAGCTGCTGGCCTATACGGCGGCCCATACGGGCGGGGATTTTTCAAAGGAAAGCAGAGTAAACGAATATATGGACAGCGCCGCGGAAACTTTGCTGGCCGGGGGAAATATGGAGGAAATGGCTGGGGAGCTGAAGTATTATGACTATTACCTGGAAGCCTATACGGCGGTGCTTGGCGGCATGGTGGGAGAATATCAGATTCAGGAGCCGTCAGAGGAAGGAGAGGAGCCGGTCTGGGCCCGCCATTATGGGCTGAAAGCCTTTCATCCCATTGCCAAAGGCTTTCCCTACAGCGACTATGATGATTTTGGCGTGTCCAGAAGCTATGGGTACAAAAGACAGCATCTGGGACATGACATGATGGGACAGACCGGCACGCCGGTCATCGCGGTGGAGTCAGGAACCGTGGAAGCTCTGGGATGGAACCAGTATGGGGGCTGGCGGATTGGCATTCGAAGTTTTGATAAAAAACGGTATTACTATTATGCTCATCTGCGGAAAGGCTTTCCCTATGCGCTGGACCTGGAAGAGGGGGATGCGGTGCAGGCCGGAGATGTGATTGGTTATATGGGAAGAACCGGGTACAGCGCCACGGAAGATGTGAATAATATCGATGAACCTCATCTTCATTTTGGCATCCAGCTGATCTTCGATGAATCTCAGAAGGAAGGAAACTCGGAAATCTGGATCGACTGCTATCAGATAGTGCGTTTTCTTTATCAGAACCGGAGTGAATGCGTGCGCAATGACGAGACAAAGGAATGGAGCAGGAAATACCAGATGATCAATTGACTTTTGGGAGGCATTTGATTACACTGAGGATAATGTAAAAACGATGGCGCGTATGCCGGGCACATGGGCGCCGGAAGGATACAAAGGAGCGGATAGAAAGATGTTTGGTGAATGTCATGCCCATATCATTATGGACGGAAAAAATTATAAGGCGGCGGTAAGTCTGCACAGAAACGGGCCGGCGGAGGGGCCGATCCGGCAGCACCTGGAAGCCTGGCAGCAGGCCGGCGTCACCTTTGTCAGAGACGGCGGCGACGCCCTGGGAGTCTCGGCCCGGGCCAGAGAGCTGGCGCCGGAGTACGGGATCGACTACCGGACTCCGGTTTTTGCGATTCATAAAAAGGGGCATTACGGAGGAATCGTGGGACATGCCTTTGAGGACAGAAAAGAATATCGGGAACTGGTGGAACGGGCGAAAAGGGAAGGTGCCGATTTCATCAAGATCATGATCAGCGGCATCATGGAGTTTGATCAGTTTGGCGTGCTGAACGAAGAGGGGCTGTCCGGGGAAGAGATTCGGGAAATGATTGAGACGGCCCATCATATGGGGATGAAGGTCATGGCCCATGGAAATGGAGACGGCCCCGTGAGAGCAGCTATTGAAGCGGGCCTTGATACGCTGGAGCACGGCAATTACCTGGAGCAGGATACCCTTGATCTGCTTGCGGAGAGCCATACCATCTGGATTCCGACCCTGGCGCCCACGGGAAATCTGCTGGGCTGCGGCCGCTATCCGGATGGACAGGTGGAACAGATACTGCGGCGGCAGATGAACTGTGTCCGGTATGTATTTGAAAAAGGAGGCCGTCTGGGTCTCGGAAGCGACGCAGGGGCCTATCTGGTTCCCCACGGGCAGGGGATTCTGGACGAATATGCCTGGATGAAGCAGGCGGTGGGACCGGGGAATACAGCAGAGCTGGATGAGAGACTGCGCGCTTCTGAAGAGTGGATCAAAAAAGAGATGAAGCGTTAGGGCAGGCTTCATCTCTCAGACTACCGTATAAGAATAAGAGCAGCCGGCGGACGGCGGAAACTGCCGGGACCTAGAGCTCTTCCCTGCAGAAATAGCAGGTATAGTTTTTAGGATCGGAATGCTTTGGAATCAGGTTGTCAGCTCCGCAGTAGCCGCAGTGGCAGACCCGTTTCCCTTCCGGAACAGACATCCATTCCTCGTACCGCTCGCCGGCATTGCGGGCAGGCTGGTAAGGCCTCGTGGGTTCTATGAAGGTACGTGTTTCAGCAGACTGTCCGCCTGAGGCCTGAACCGGGGAAGCGCCTTCTGCTTTTCTTCCGGAAGCGTTCTTTTTCTGTTTCTTCTGACGGGCCCCGGATACCAGCGGTTTGGAAGGCTGTGCCGGACGGGAAGAGAAAGAGCCGGAGGGCCGCTGCGGCCGGGCAGTAAAAGGCGGTGCCTGACGCCGCGTATTTTTCTTTTTGGAGCTCTGGACAACAGCCATGATAATAATGATAAAGACAATGATTTCCAGCATAATCGATCTACTCCTTATGTAAAAAATAAGACGAACTATTCCAAACTTTATGATACACGAAAATACAGGAAAGGGAAAGCAGAATTTATGAGAAATATCAGACTGCTGCTCCGTTACGATGGAACCCGCTACAGCGGCTGGCAGAGTCAGGAGCATGAAGAAAATACTATCCAGGGAAGGGTAACGGCTGTTCTGGAGCGGCTGACCGGAGAAACCATCCGGCTGGCAGGTTCGGGACGCACGGACGCAGGGGTTCATGCCCTCGGCCAGACCGCCAATTTCAGGACAGAGTCAGCGCTGTCCTGTGAGGAGCTGAAAATGGGGTTGAACCGGTATTTGCCGGAGGATATTGCGGTGTATTCCGTGGAAGAAGCTGAGCTGCGTTTTCACAGCAGGCTGAATGCTCTGCGGAAGACCTACCGGTACCGGATCTGGAACAGTCCAGTCCATAATGTGTTCGAGAGAAAGTATCTGTATTCCCTGGAGCAGGAGCTGGATGAAAAAGCGATGGAACAGGCGGCGGCCCGGCTTCTGGGAACCCATGATTTCAGAGCTTTCAGCTCTTACCGGAGGACGAAAAAGTCTACAGTCCGCACGCTGGAACAGATTCGGATAGAACGGAGAGGAGAAGAGCTGCGCCTGGAATTCACCGGAAACGGATTCCTGTATCATATGGTCCGGATTCTGGCAGGCACCCTGATTGAAGTGGGACTTCATAAGAAAAGTCCGGAGGAAATGGACAGGATACTGGTTTCCCTTGACCGGGAGCAGGCCGGATTTACGGCTCCGGCTCAGGGTCTTTGTCTGGTGAGTGTGGAATACGCAGACGGAGAATCTTAATTTTTCTTCATATTTCTTTTTCTGAGCTCCCTTTTATGGTATACTATGCCATTATTTGAGGAGGAAAAAGATTATGAAGAAAAGAAAGCAGCTGCATCCCCGCGTGCTGGTCTCGGCGGTTATTCTGCTGGTCCTTGCGGTTCTGGCTCTCTGGAAGGCCGGAGGCATGCTAAGCTCCGGGGAGACAGGAGCGGCGGCCGCTCAGGAAGAAGGGGCCGCCTTGGCGGAAGTGCCTGATGAGACAGAAGAGAAAGAGGAGGCGTCAAACCAGGCGGAAAGCGGAGGGGCGCCGGGAACTGCCGGTGAGGGACAGACTTCTCAGGAGACAGGAACAGAGGAGGAAAAATCGGAGGAGGAGCAGAAAGCCTCGTTCCTTCCAGATTATACAAGCAGTCCGCTTTTGAATACGACGGATATCCGAAGTCTTTCTATGGAAGTAGGAGCTTCGGAGACAGAGCTGCGTTTCAACTGGCTTTCTCCCAGCGGGAAAAAGGGGCAGGTGCGGCTGACGGATACGGGTTCCGGTGAAAGCCGGAGTTTTGACGCGGAGTGCGCGGCTTCGGTCACAGTCCCGGGATATTATGTAAATAAAGCTTCCGTCTCCGGACTGACGCCGGGAACTTCCTACACGTATCAGGTGGGAAATGATGATGCCTGGTCGCCGGAATATACATACCGGTGTCCTGAAGCAAACCAGGACAGTATGACGTTTTTGGTGACGGCTGACGCCCAGATAGGGCAGTCGGATATGGAAGAGGCTTCGGTGACGGCTGAGCGCTGGGACAGCGTTCTGACCAGGCTTGTAAATTATGTGCCGGAGGCCTCGTTTCTGTTCCATCTGGGAGATCAGGTGGCCGATTTCGGAAGCGAAGCCCATTATGAAATGTTTCTGGACCACCTGGCTCTGTACCGTATTCCTCTGGCGCCGGCTGTGGGCAACCATGACGTGGCAAATGCCACCTCCATAGAAGAGAACGGACATCCGGGCGGCCCTTATTTCTACGAGCATTTCAATGTACCAAATCGTTCAGCCACAGGACAGAGCCAGTACGATCAGGATGGTAATTATTACTTCGTCAGAGGAAATGTGCTGTTCATTGTATTGAACAGCAGCACAAGCCAGGGCAGCGAAGCGCAGGAGCAGTATGTGGCCCAGGTGGTGGCGGAGCATCCGGATACCAGATGGAGGATTCTCGCCCAGCATTATCCGGCCTACCCGGGAGCAGAGAAGTCCCATACAGACTGCAAGGAATATCTGGCCCGTATTGCTGAGGCCAATGACATTGACCTGATTCTGGGCGCTCACGACCATGTGTATTCCCGGACGGCTTTTGTCAATGGTCTCTGTGAGTCGCTGAGCGGCTATCCCTATGAGTCCGGAGCGGCCGCAGTCAATCCGGAGGGGACTCTTTATATCACCTGCAGCACTTCCAGCGGCTGCCTGTACCATATTCCGGAAGGAGAGATCCGGATCGTATATCAGGGACAGCCGGATACGCCCATGGCGCTGCGCTTTGATGTGACAGACACAGAGCTTCATATGCGGGCCTATCTGATGGATAGCTGGACGGTCTACGATGAATACACGATTCGAAAGGAATAGAGACGCGGATGAAGCGGGCGCCGAAAACGGTTCGACGGTTTTCGGCGCCTGTTTCCGATTTTATCGGTCTGCCGCTTTTTGGGCGAACTCCACTGTGACCAGATCCTCATAGGGTACGCGCTGTTCCAGCTCGCCTGCCTCGTCCAGAATGTCCTGCAGAAGGGTAAAGCTGTCTTCTTCAAAGATCAGGTTTTCCTTCCAGGTATCCTGTTCATAGTACCGGGTTACGATGGTAGTGATATCCTCCAGATCTGTCTCCTCAAACTGAGGCGCGATGACCTGGGCGATTTCCTCCGGCGTGTGATTCTGCACATAGTCCATACCCTTTTGGAGCGCATTGGTGAAGCCCTGGATCAGTTCCGGGTTTTCCTCTATAAAGCTCTGCTTTGCGCTGTAGGCGGTATAGGGCACATAGCCGGAGTCCACGCCGAGAGAGGCGACCACATAGCCGACGCCTTCCCGTTCCAGGGTGGTGGCGCCCGGCTCGAATTCCACGGTGAAATCTCCCTGGCCTCCTGAGAAGGCTGCCGCTGTGGAGCCGAAGTCGATGCTCTGATCGATGTCCATGTCAGTCTCAGGGTCCAGATTATTCTTTTTCAGAATATACTCGAAGACCATCTGGGGCATGCCGCCCTTTCGTCCGCCCAGCACGGAGCTGCCGCGCAGATCAGCCCACTGAAAGTTTTCCATGGGTTCCCGGGCTACAAGAAAATTACCGGCCCGCTGGGTGAGCTGGGCAAAGTTTACGATGTAATCGCCGGGATTCTGGCTGTAGACGTAGATGGAGGACTCTGAGCCCATAAATCCGATATCTGCTTCACCGGAGAGAACGGCAGTCATGGTTTTGTCGGCGCCAAAGCCCGTCACCAGATCCAGGTCGATGCCTTCTTCCTCAAAATATCCCTCTTCAATAGCTACATACTGAGGCGCATAAAAAATCGAGTGAGCCACCTCGTTCAGAGTTACCTTTGTCAGATTCTTTTCCTGTGTTCCGCTTTTCCCGCAGCCGGCCAGGCCCGTACAGAGAATGGACACGGTCAGCGTCAGCGCCAGCAGGACAGACAGTCTCTTTTTCATATGATATCCTCCTTTTTCCGAATACTATATCATACACAGCATAGGGAAAAAGGTGACGGAAACGGGGGAAAAACCAGGCCGGGTTTTGCTTTCCGGGCTCTTGTATTTGTCCGGGACAGCGCATATAATAAAACCGGAGCAGCATAGGAGGACTGTGATTTACAGCAGAAAAGACGGAAATGATAAAAGAGGAGAGACAACATGATAAAAGACGTAATGGATACACATACCCATACACTGGCCAGCGGCCATGCATACAGCACTATTCGGGAAAATGCGGCTGCGGCGGCCAGAAAGGGGCTGGAGCTTCTGGCAGTCACAGAGCATGCGCCGCGTATGACAGGAAGCTGCCAGGCAATATATTTTCAGAATCTGAAGGTGGTAGATCGGCATGCTTATGACGTGGAGCTGATGCTGGGGGCAGAGCTGAATATTCTGGATGAACAGGGGACGGTAGATTTGACGGAAAACACTCTTGCGCAGATGGATCTGGCTATCGCAAGCCTCCACATTCCCTGCATTGTGCCGGGAAGCAGGGAATACAATACGCAGGCCTGTGTGAATGCTGTCAAAAATCCCCGTATTCATATTCTGGGTCATCCGGACGACCCCAGATATCCGGTAGACTTCCGCGCGATTGTACAGGCGGCAAAGGAGTATGGAACGCTTCTGGAGCTCAATGAAAATTCTCTGCGCCCGGGCGGTTCCCGGAAAAATACCAGGCCGCAGGATGAAGAGATGCTTAAGTTATGTGTGGAATACCAGGTCCCCATTGTGATCGGGAGCGACGCGCATACAGATACGGATGTGGGCCGTCATGATCTGGCCCACGCACTTCTGGAAGAATTGCATTTTCCGGAGGAGCTGATCGTGAACCGGTCTGTGGATGCCCTGAAAACCGTGCTGGAGAATAAAAGGCTTCAGCTGAAATAGAGAAGGCAGCCGGACCTCTGGACGGAGGGTTTATTCTGCCAGGATATTCCGGTCAAATTTTCTCGCGAAAAGATGTGGAAGTCCAAGAAGCAGTTCCCGGTCATTTTTCTGGAAGGTATAAGGACTGTTTCCATCGCCGCGCTCCCAGTCCACATAGCGGAGATTGGCCATGGAGCCGGTCTTTCCTTCTTCATCAAAGATATTTTCACGGAAGGGAGAGGCGGCGGCAAGAGTCTGCAGGAAAAGCTCATCCGCGCAGACGGAATGGCTGAAATGAGAGTGGATGTAGTCTTCCCTGTCCAGAATATAACGGGCCAGTTCGTCTGTGATGCTGAACCAGTTCGGTCCTTTGCGGAGTTGAATCCCGCTCCCTTTCAGCCGGTCTACACGAAGCAGCCGCTGAAGCACGGTGAGGGCATGATCGGCAGGCTCTGCCAGGGGAGAAGAGCTTTCCCGGAAAAAGTGCCAGAGAGAAATACGTTCCCGGGTCTGCCGGGAGATGTCTCTGTCGAAGGCGATAAATTCCGCGCCTTTGTGCTTTTCAAAGAAAGCATGGATTTCATCCTGAGATTTCAGAGGAAGATCGGAGCCGGACAGCAGGTGATAGTAAGCATAGGACCCGGGTCTGCCGGCGCTTTGGACGGCTCCGGGAGTCTTAAGACTGCATTCCTTTCTGCCTGCGGCTGTCTTCAGAAGCAGAAGTTCACAGGCGATCTGGCTGTAGCCGCCCCAGCTGACGCTGAGCCGCTCTGTAAAGAAAAGCCCGGACTGGCTCAGAAGCTGGGAAAAACCCGCAAAATCGAAGCTGCCGGCTTTCAGATCGATATGCAGATAGATATCGTTGCGTCTGTCATCCAGACAGAGAAGAAGTTCTTTCAGAAAATCAAAATGGCTGTGCGCCATAATCAGATAGGCGTGTCTGTTCATCATGTTCCCCCGGAAGCTTAAATTTGATTCCAGTGTAGCACAAAATCAGAAAAAAGAAAACGCCCGCCTCAGTCGTTTTCTGTTAAGAAACGAAGATAAGAGCGGGCCATATCTTTGCCTTTGGGTGTCAGGGAATTGAACAGGGATAGAATTTCCGCCTGTTCTTCCGTCAAATCTGTGGAAGAGCGTTCAAAAAACTGGGCGATGGAAATATTGCAGGCGGAACAGAGCTTCTCTATGGTTTCAACCCGGGGCTGGGTATTGTGTTCAAACATGGAAAGAAGCGTGGATAAAGACACGCCGGACTGTTTGGCCAGCTGATAGGAAGTGAATCCGTTCTTTTCCATCAGTTCCTTTATTCTTTTGATGCAGAAATTTTCTTCATACATAGAGTGTCCCTCTGCGCTGTCTGCTGATATCGGTATCCAGATTTTTCGCTGTATCCTGGTGTACGGAAGCTACAGTTTATTGTAATATAGAATGTGTAATACGAGAAAGAGTTATAAACCGATGAAAAAGATAGATTATACGATGCAGCTGTGATATAATGCGGACATATGAGGAGAGATATGTCAGCAAATAGCGACAGAAAGGTGAAGCATGCGCAGAAGAGTAAAAAAGAAAAAGGGGCTTCTGAAAGACCCGCAGTATGAAAAGCTGCAAAAGAGGTGGTTTCAGGAGCTGGAAGAGGAAGCGCGGGCTCTGGAGCGCCGCGCGGAGCAGCCGGTGAAAGAACAGGACAGCTCCGGCAGAGAATAAAATCGTTAACCAAAATAAAAATATAGTTGACAATCAAGGCCTGATTCCGTATACTTCAGTCAAAGGCTCCGCTGCGGACATTGGATTGGCAATGTTCCGGAGATCGGAAGAACAAGTTCTGTTTAGGGATACAGAATGGAAAGGAATAAGGATAGGAGATAGAAATGATGAATCGGGCGCAGGACAGAATACAGGTAAAAAGGAACAGACTGACAGTTTATGAGATGACGCTGACGGGGCTTATGGCGGCCGTGCTCTGTGTGCTGGGTCCGGTGTCTCTTGTGATTGGGGTCAGCCCTGTACCCATCTCTCTGGGGACTCTGGCAGTCTGCCTGGCGGCGGCAGTGCTGGGTCCGCGTCTGGGGACCTTAAGCTGTCTTTTGTATCTTCTGCTGGGACTGGCAGGCCTTCCCGTATTTACAGGATATACGGGAGGAGCGGGAAAGCTGATGGGACCGACGGGAGGGTATCTGATAGGATACCTGCCGCTAGCTCTGACTGCCGGTTTTGCTGCGGCGCATCCGGGGCGCGGCGGCTGGAGAAGACAGGCGGCGGCAGCGTCCGGCATGGCGCTTGGCACCCTGGTGCTGTATCTGTTTGGAACCCTCTGGCTGGCATATGGGTCTGGCATGGGATTTTATGAAGCGCTCTGGGCGGGAGTGATTCCGTTTATTCCGGGCGATCTGGTGAAAATGGCGGCTGCGGCTCTGCTTGGAACCACGCTTCGCGCAAGGCTGATCCGGGCCGGACTGCTTGACGGAACACACTAGAAAAGCCATTGACTTTTCCCCCCTGAACTGGTATATTGATTACTAGATAAAGCATGATATACGGGAGAGATGCTCTTTGGAAAGACCAGGTTTTGTGAGATAAGATATGGGAGTTAAAGGTCCGGTATTTTAGATTGCAGATTCTGGCCTTTTTCATGCTACAGGAAATAGGAGGATGTGTTTATGGAGACTCGTCAGGGTAAAAGCGTATTTTCCGGCGTTGCGATCGGAAAGCTGTTTGTGTACAAAAAAGCAAAACAGGTAGTGGAGAAGAGGACGGTAGAGGACACGGAAGCCGAGGTGGCGCGTTACGAGGCTGCCAAGGAGAAAGCAGGTGAACAGCTGGCTCTTCTGAAAGAGAAGACCATGCGTGATGTGGGAGAGGCTGAGGCTGAGATTTTTGAGGCCCATCAGATGCTGCTGGAGGATCTGGATTTCGTGGAAGGAATCACGAATATGATCCGTCAGGACAAGGTGAACGCGGAGTACGCCGTATTTGTGACAGGCGAGCAGTGCGCGGCTATTTTCCTGAGCATGGATGATGATTATATGCGCGGACGCGCAGCGGACATCAATGATATTTCCGGCCGTCTGATCGCTATCTTAAGCGGTACGCAGGTAAGCGCGGAGGCCATGCCGGAGCCGGTGATTATTCTGGCAGAGGATCTGGCGCCCAGCGAGACGGTGCAGTTTGAGAAGGACAAGATCCTTGCGCTTGTGACCCAGAAGGGTTCCGCGAATTCCCATACGGCAATCCTCGCGCGTATGATGAATATTCCCTGTATCGTGACGGCAGACATCGACCTTGACCCGTCCCTGACAGGAAAAGACGGTATCGTGGACGGCTTTACCGGAAAGATTTATGTCGAGCCGGATGAAGTGACCATGGCCGTCATGCAGGAAAAGAAGAAGAGAGAAGAGGAGCGCAAGCTTCTGCTTCAGAGCCTGAAGGGACTTCCGACTGTGACCAAGAGCGGCAAGGTCATCCACCTGTATGCGAACATCGGAAGCGAGGAAGATGTGGACTCTGTTTTGGAGAATGACTCCGAAGGTATCGGTCTGTTCCGCAGCGAGTTCCTGTATCTGGGCCGGGACGATTATCCCACAGAGGAAGAGCAGTTCCAGGTATACAAGAATGTAATCTCCAAGATGAACGGCAAGAAGGTCATCATCCGTACGCTGGACATCGGAGCAGACAAGCAGGCGGATTATTTCAACATTCCTCATGAGGAGAATCCGGCCATGGGCTACCGCGCAATCCGTATCTGTCTGGATCGCGTGGATGTGTTCAAGACCCAGCTGCGCGCGATTTTCCGGGCGAGCGCTTACGGAACGGCTTCCATCATGTTCCCGATGATCATTTCCGTGGCGGAAGTAAAGCGGATTAAAGAGATCGTGGAAGAAGTGAAGGATGAGCTGAGACAGAACGACATCCCCTTTGGCGATGTGGAGCTTGGTATCATGGTGGAGACGCCGGCAGCTGTTATGATTGCCGATATGCTGGCCGCGGAGGTAGATTTCTTCAGTATCGGAACCAACGACCTGACTCAGTATACGCTGGCTATCGACCGTCAGAATCAGTCTCTGGACAATATTTATGATCCCCATCACGAGGCAGTGCTCCGCATGATTCAGAGAACCATCGAGTGCGCTCACGACCATGGCGCATGGTGCGGTATCTGCGGTGAGCTGGGAGCGGATATGGAACTGACCCGCCGCTTTATCCAGATGGGCATCGACGAGCTGTCTGTTTCCCCGGTATTTACGCTGGAGCTGCGCAAGAAGATCCGCGAGACCGAGTAAGGAACAGAAAAATCTTTCCCGGGCCAGAGGGACAGACAGAGAAGCACAGGATAGTTTCGCCGGTATCTGCCGGCTTATGGCTATAAATATTATGAAAAAGGATAAAGGAGAACGTATCATGAAAGAGTTTAAGTATGTAGTACAGGATGAGCTGGGACTTCACGCAAGACCGGCAGGACTTCTGGTAAAGGAGGCTGCTAAATATAAGAGCGCAATCACCCTTGACAGCGGAGCGAAGAAGGCTGACGCGAAGAGAATCATGGCTGTAATGTCCATGGGCGTAAAGAAGGGCGTGGAAGTAACCGTAACCATCGAGGGAGAGGATGAGGATACCGCTTTCGAGGCGATCCAGAAATTCTTCCAGGAGAATCTGTAAAAAGAAGCGGGAAGAGAAGCAGGAAGAGCGTAGCTCTGAGGCTTTCTGTTTCGACTGAGCATTAGAAAATGAGGATACTGCAGGCTGCAAAAGAGCGGCCGGCCGTATCCTTTTTTTCATACTCCGTCAGCCTGCTGTGGAGTATTTGGATTGCCGGGGAATTTTTATGTTACATAGTATAATTTGTAGGATTGACCGTCCCAAGTTTTAAATGATAAAATTTTAACAACTACAGCGCGGATGTTCAGCGCCTGCAGCCAAAAGGAGAGGAGGAAAACATGAGCAGACTCAGCATTATTACGGAAAACAAAGCTCAGACGACAGTAGAAGAACTGTATAAGGATCTGGAACGAAGAATCAGCGCAAGCCCTCCGGGCCTCTGTCCCGTGGATCTGGCCTCGTCTTTTCTGAAGATGTGCCATGCACAGTCCTGCGGAAAATGCGTGCCCTGCCGGGTAGGATTGGGACAGCTGGAAAAGCTGATGGAAGATGTTCTGGACGGAAATGCCACACTGGAGACGATTGATTTGATTGAGAGCACGGCTTCCAGTATTTTTTATTCGGCAGACTGTGCGATAGGTTACGAAGCGGCCCTGATGGTATTGAAGGGGATCAAAGGCTTCCGCAATGATTTCGAGGAGCATGTGCTGCGGGGACGCTGCATCTGCGAGCTGAACCAGCCTGTACCCTGCGTATCCCAATGTCCTGCGGGGGTGGACATTCCGGGTTATGTGGCCCTGGTGGCAGAAGGAAATTATGCGGACGCAGTGCGTCTGATCCGCAAAGACAATCCGCTTCCCAGCGTGTGCGGCCTGATCTGCGAGCATCCCTGCGAGGTGCGCTGCCGCCGTACTTTGATGGACGACCCCATCAATATCCGCGGACTGAAGCGTTTCGCGGTGGAGCACGCAGGCGAGGTTCCGGTTCCGGAGCCGGCGGAGGCTACCGGAAAGAGAGTGGCGGTCATCGGAGGCGGCCCGGGAGGAATCAGCGCTGCCTACTACCTGCGGCTTATGGGACATGACGTGACCATCTATGAGCAGAGAAAGCAGCTTGGAGGAATGCTGCGTTATGGAATTCCCAGCTACCGCCTGCCCCGGGAGGCCCTGGATAAAGAGATTGAGCAGCTTTTAAGCACGGGAATCCATGTGAAGACCGGCGTGACCGTGGGAGAAAGCCCGAATATTCTGGAACTTCGCAGCCAGTATGACGCGGTGTATATCGCAATCGGCGCTCATACAGACCGGAAGATCGGTATTGAGGGCGAGGATGCGGAAGGCGTGGTTTCAGCGGTGGAAATGCTGCGTGGAATTGGAGACGACCAGCTTCCGGATTTTACAGGAAAGGATATCATCGTCATTGGCGGCGGAAATGTAGCCATGGACGTAGCCCGCTCCGCGATTCGTCTCGGCGCGAAGCGTCTGCGTATCGCCTACCGCAGACGGCGGGAGGACATGACGGCCATGCCGGAAGAAGTGGAGGGCGCTATCGCGGAAGGCTGCGAGCTGGTAGAGCTCCATGCGCCGATGCGTATTGAAAAAGATGCCGGGGGAAAGGTGGCGGCGCTCTGGGTGAAGCCGCAGATCATCGGTCCGGTGGTGAACGGGCGGCCCAAGCCCATGGATTCCTCAGAACCCGAGGTGCGTCTGGCCTGCGACATGGTTCTTGTGGCTGTCGGCCAGGGAATCGATTCCAGAAACTTTGAAAAATTCGGTATTCCGGTGAAGCGGGGCGTCATCGACGCGTTGAACTGGAGCGGCGTCAAGGATATCTCCGGCGTCTTTGCGGGAGGAGACTGCGTGACAGGTCCGGCTACGGTGATCCGGGCAATCGCGGCAGGAAAGGTGGCGGCTGCGAATATCGATGAATTCCTTGGTTACCACCATGTGATTTCCGCGGATGTGGAGATCCCGAAAGTACGCATGAGCACCAGAAAGAGCTGCGCCCGTGTGAATATGAAGGAGCGGAGCGTGTGCGAGCGCGTGAAAGACTTTAAGCTGATTGAATGCGGCATGACAGAGGAAGAGGCCATGCAGGAAGCCCACAGATGCCTGCGCTGCGACAAATTCGGCTTCGGATCATTTAAAGGAGGGAGAGTGGAACAATGGTAAAGCTTACGATAGACGGAACAGAACTTCAGGTAAAAGACGGAACCACGATTCTTGACGCGGCTTTACAGGCGGGAATCCATATTCCCACACTCTGCTACCTGAAAAAGCTGAACAAGATCGGTGCCTGCCGCGTCTGTATGGTGGAAGTGGAAGGCAATTCCAAGCTGGTAACTGCCTGCAACACCCGGGCATCCGAGGGGATGATCGTTCACACGAACAGCCCAAAGGTGAGAAAGACCCGGAAGATCAATGTGGAGCTGATTCTTTCCCAGCATGACAGCAACTGCGCGATCTGCGCCAGAAGCGGGAACTGCACGCTCCAGAAGCTGTCCAACGATCTGGGAATTCTGGAGATGCCTTTTGAGAAGCAGCTGCCGAAGACAAAATGGAATCCGGACTATCCTCTGATCCGTGATTATAAAAAATGTATCAAATGTATGCGTTGTGTGCAGGTCTGCGATAAGGTACAGTCCTTACATATCTGGGATGTGGCGGGGACAGGTTCCCGTACGACGGTGGATGTCTCCCTCAACCGGAAGATAGAAGAGGCAGACTGTGCTCTCTGCGGCCAGTGTATCACCCATTGTCCGGTGGGAGCTCTCCGGGAGAGAGATGACGTGGATAAGGTGCTGGAAGCTCTGGCAGATCCGGATAAGATCACAGTGGTGCAGATGGCGCCCGCAGTGCGGGCGGCCTGGGGCGAGGAGTTTGGCCTGAGCCGGGAATTTGCCACAGCCGGACGCCTGGTGGCGGCTCTTCGGCGGATTGGTTTTTCCTATATTTTTGATACAGATTTCAGCGCGGACCTTACGATTATGGAAGAGGGCAGTGAGTTTCTGGAGAAGCTGAAGCACCGGGATGAGGAAACTTTCCCGATGTTTACCTCCTGCTGTCCCGGCTGGGTCCGCTTCCTGAAATCCCAGTACCCGGATATGGCCGGACAGCTTTCCACGGCCAAATCTCCCCAGCAGATGTTCGGTGCGGTGGCAAAGAGCTATTATGCCTCTCTCCTGAATGTGGACCCGGCCAGAATCTTCTGCATCTCTCTGATGCCCTGCGTAGCCAAGAAGCAGGAGTGCGCGCTTCCGGTCATGAATGACGCGCATGCGGGCCAGGATGTGGATGTGGTGCTGACTACCCGTGAGGTGGACCGCCTGCTCAGAGCAGAGCATATCGTTCCGGCAGAGCTTCCGGAAGAAGATTTTGATATGCCTCTTGGCATCGGTACGGGAGCCGGTGTGATCTTTGGAGCCACCGGCGGCGTAATGGAGGCGGCCCTTCGAAGCGCTTATTATCTGGCGACAGGCTCCAATCCCGATCCGGATGCGTTCCGCGCAGTCCGCGGGATGGAAGGATGGCGGGAATCGGAATTCATGCTGGGAGACACGAAGCTGAAGGTAGCCGTGGCCCATGGTCTGGGCAATGCCAGAAAGCTCATCGAAGCGCTCAGAAGAGGAGAAGTCTCCTATGACTTTGTAGAGGTCATGGCCTGCCCCGGAGGCTGTGCCGGAGGCGGCGGACAGCCCATTCACGACGGAGAAGAGCTGGGCGGGGTACGGGGCAGCAGACTGTATACGCTGGACAAATCCAGTACCTTAAGGTTCTCCCATGAAAATCCCTCCGTACTCAAATGCTACGAGGATTACCTGGGCGCTCCTCTGTCCCACAGGGCTCATGAGCTTCTGCACACAGATCACAGTGCCTGGAAGATGCCAGCGGAACAGAAAAATGCCGAATAAAGACGGCCGGAACAAGAGCCTGCAGAAGAAAAGGCTGCTGGAAGAAAAGCGGCGCCGCGGATAAAAACAGAATATAATTTACTGCTGCAGAGGCATTATGATTTTCGGATCATAATGCCTCTGTCTGTAACAGGCAAAAATACAGCCGGCTCTTTCCAGAATGTTATGCTCCAGCTTATTTTTCGATGAATAATCTTTAGATTTGTTTAGATCTCCTTCAGAATCTGTTAAGGTCTCCGGGCGAAAATAGGAAAGGGAAAGAAGGAGATGGAGGCAGATTTTGTGAGGAACGGTTGCAGAAACCGGCAGCTAAAGGTACAATAGGAACCATACATAGAGGGGGAGGAAGAAAGCAAATGCAGAATTCAAAAATTTTGCTCGTTGAAGATGACGCTGATATCCGCGAGGGTGTCAGAATCCTTCTGGAGAGCGAAAACTATCAGGTCACAGAGGCGGACAATGGAAGCAGAGGGCTGGAGCTTCTGACAGAGGACACAGATCTGGTGATTCTGGACATCATGATGCCTGGAATGTCAGGGCTGCGCACCTGTGAGGAGATTCGGAAACGCTCCAACGTGCCGGTGCTGTTTCTGACTGCCAAGTCCCAGGAGTCCGACAAGCTCATCGGACTTATGGCAGGAGGAGACGACTATCTGCCCAAACCCTTTTCCTACGCGGAACTGCTTGGAAGGGTGAAGGCCCTGCTGCGCCGGTATCAGGTGTACCGGGGAAAGACGGAAAAGCAGGAGGAAGAAACCGAGAAATATCTGGAGCTTTCCGGAATACGGATCAATGAGGAATTCAACGAGGTCTATGTAAACGGCGAGGAAAAAGAGCTTTCCAATATCGAATACCAGATGCTTCTTTTGATGATGAAGCATCCGAGAAAGATTTTTTCCGCCCAGAACCTGTATGAAAGTATCTGGAACGAACCCTATTTTTACACCTGCAACAGCACGGTAATGGTACATATCCGGAAGCTGCGGGTAAAAATAGAGAAAGATCCGCAGAAGCCGGAATATATCAAGACGGAATGGGGAAAGGGGTATAAGTTTGATGCCTATGGTGCGTAAACGGGATTCCATTTATTTTCAGCTCTTTCAGCTTCTGGTTCTTGCGGCCCTGGTTTCCGGCCTGTTCTTCCTGGTTACAAACTGGGCGGGGGACAGTCTGCTGAACTGGTTTTATATAAGTTCCAATTATGAGGAAAAGAAAAACGGGGAATATATCGGAAAGCTTCAGGAATATGTCTCTCAGAATCAGCTTTCCACAGAGGACACGAAAGAGCTGACAGAATGGGTGAGGAGACAGAGAGTGGTGGCCCTGCAGCTCTATAAGAACGGCATTCTGGTGTATAATTCGGAATATCCGGAACAGGATATGGAAGCAGAGCAGATAGAGGCCGGGGATTATGAATGGACAGTCTATTATCCTGTGCAGTTTTCGGACGAGGAAGCGGAAATTTCTATCTATGGAATGTATTCTTATCAGTACTACAATTATGCGGTGATTGCGGAACTCCTTCTTTCTTTTGCGCTGTTTGTGGGAATCGTGATGCTGGGAATCCGTTATAAGATCCGCTATATCCGGAAATTGAGCAGTGAGATTGAGATTCTGGAGGGCGGCGACCTGGATTATGAGATCACGGTAACCGGCCGGGACGAGCTTGCGGCGCTGGCGAAAGGGCTGGATGACATGCGGGGTTCATTTCGGGAAAAGGTAAGGCAGGAAGCGCATCTTGTGGCGGCCAATCATAAGATGATTACAGAAATGTCTCATGATATCCGGACTCCTCTGACTACGGTAATGCTCTATACGGAGATTTTAAGGAAGCGCCAGGTAAAGAGTGAGGAGCAGTTCTGGGAATACATTGACAAGATTGATCAGAAGACGCGCAGGATGAAGCAGCTGACGGATCACCTGTTTGAATATGCGCTGGTGACGGGGGAGACAGAGGTGAAGCTGGAGGAGCCGGAGTCTTTTGAGACGGTTTTTTATGATCTCCTGTCAGAGACCTGCGCCTACCTGGAGCAGAGCGGTTTTCACACAGAGCTGAAATTTGAGTGGAAAAAGGAAACGGTCCGGGTCAACATGGAATTTGTCATTCGGGTACTGGACAATATCACTTCAAATCTTGTAAAATACGCAGATCCTGCGTTTCCCATATATATCTGCTCAGAACACACGGAAAAGTCAGCGGGAATCGTGTTTGAGAACAGGAGCAGGAAGCTGGAGAAAAAGACGGACAGCACGGGCATAGGTCTGGAAAACATAAAAAAGATGATGGAAAGGATGAACGGGACCTGCGCGGCAGAAGAAAGAGAAGGGTGTTTTCGGCTCAGACTTTCTTTCCCATGTACAGAGCGGCAGGATAGAGTTTAGAACTGTTAAGAAACAGATTAGGATCTGTTAAGAATTTCTCTTTAATATAGGACCGGTCAGGGAGAGTCTTCCCTGGCCGGTTTTAAGTAACAGGAATAAATCCATGAGGAGGGAAATGCAGTTGAACATATTTCGTATTGGTTTTTTGAAAAACAGAACATTCAGGCGGGCGGCGGCAGGACTTGCTGCGGTTCTTGTGATTCTGGGAGGCGTCCGTGTCTTTTTCGGAGGAGGAAGGGCCCAGGAGAACGTGCAGGACGATCTTATGAATACGACGGTAATCGAGAAAAAGGATTTGCTGAAATCTGTCAGCGTCACAGGCGTGGTGGCAACCGCGGATGGAAGAGCAGGCAATACCGGGCTTACCAACCTGAAGGTGGAGCGGGTCCATGTAAAGGTGGGCGACGAGGTGCAGGAAGGCGACGTGCTCTGTACCTTTGATTCGACTCTGCTGGAAGAGTCTCTGGCCGCGGCACGGAACAATTATGAGATTAATAAGAAGCTGGACGCCATGGGAGCGGACTATGAGAAGCAGTATCGGGACAGCATGAAGCAGGCAGACACCAGCCTGAAGGATTCCAGCCAGAAACGGGATCAGGCAAAGAATGCTTATCAGGAAGCTTCCGGGAAAGAATCAACAGCCCGCGCGGCGGCGGATAAGGCGGCAGCGGCTCTGAGTGAGAAACAGGCGGCCTGCGAGGCGGCAAAACAGGCGGCGGCAGCAGCGGCCCAGGCATATGAGGACAGGCAGCAGGCAGCATACGAGGCGGCCCGCCAGGCAGCAGCCGCGGACAGAATTCAGGAAGCGGAGCAGCCGCCTGCGCCGGAAGGCAGCCAGGAGAACGCTTCCGCAGAGGGTGAAAGTGGAGCCGCGTCAGACGCAGGCGCAGAAAAACCTGTAGAACACAGCCCGGAAAAAACCGTGGAAAATCCGGCAGACAGGCTTCCGGAACGGACGCCGGTGGTCATCAACGACATTGACGCGTATATTGCGGGGCTGGACGTAAACGGTCCTGATTATACGGCTTTGAAAGATACCCTGAACGCCTACAGCGCGGCGAAGACAGCCCTGGAGGAGGCGAAGGCGGAAGCTGAGCGGACCAGAGGCGCCTATGAGCAGGCGAAAGCAGAAACAGGCCAGGCAAAATCCTCTTATGATCAGGCGCAGACAGCCAGACAGGAGGCGCAGAATACTTATGACAGCAGTATCAGGGACGCGAAGACAGCCTATCAGAAATCGAAGCTCCAGTCTCAGCTCATCACAGATAACGACGCAAAGAAGCAGATTACCCAGTATGAGGAACAGTTGGAGGATTACACAGTGCGGGCGCCCATGTCCGGCGTGATTACCTCTCTGTCTGTAAAAGAGGGACAGACCTTTGGAGGCGGAGTCATCTATGAGATTCAGGATCTGAAGCATTTTGTAGTGGAGGCTTCTGTGGATGAATACGACGTGGTTAAAATCAGGCAGGGAATGACGGCCTACGTCAAGACCAATTCCATGGGCGAAGAACTCCTGAAGGGAACGGTCACTTACGTGGCGCCCACGGCGGGAGCCGGAAAAGGCGGCGAGGCAGGCGCGGGAAGCTCTCAGTCAGGCTCAGGCGGTTCGGCTTCCTATCAGATTCAGATTACCATTGAGGGAGAGCAGGAGAAGCTGCGTCCCGGTATGACAGCCAAGGTCAGCATTGTGCAGGAAGAGAGCAGAGGCGTGCTTGCGGTGCCTTATGACTGTGTAGAGACGAAAGAGGATGGCACGAGTATCATTTATGTGGATGAGGGCGGCCAGAGGAAAGAAATGACAGTGGAAAAGGGTATGGAGACCGATTACTTCGCGGAAATCAGAGGAAAAGATCTGAAGGAAGGCATGACAGTCTATCTGCCTGACGGAATGAGGCAGGGCGGACAGCTGCCGGAAGAAGAGAACGCGGGCAATGCGGACGAAGTCATGTATGGATTTTAACAGGGGAGGAAGGTATGAGGAACAGAGAGAAGACAATTGAACTGACAGGAATCGTCAAACGGTTTTACATCGGAAAGCCTCACGAGCTTGAAATCCTCCATGGAATTGATCTGACCGTGTACAAAGGAGAATTTGTGTCCATTGTAGGGGCCTCCGGTTCAGGAAAAAGTACGCTGATGAATATCATCGGCGTGCTGGACCGGCCGACAGAAGGAGAGTACCGGCTGGATGGTCTGGATATTTCCGCCTTAAAGGACCAGGAGCTGTCCCGCATCCGCAACCAGAAAATCGGTTTTGTGTTTCAGACCTATAATCTGATCAGCCGGACAAGCGCCCTGAAAAATGTGGAACTGCCCATGATGTATGCCGGAATAGGCAGAAAAGAGCGCGCACAGAGAGCCAGACATTATCTGGAAATGGTCGGGATGGAAGAACGGATGTCCCATAAGCCGGACGAGCTGTCGGGAGGCCAGAAGCAGCGTGTCTCCATTGCCCGGGCCATGGCGAATGATCCTTCGATTATCCTGGCCGATGAGCCCACAGGAGCGCTGGATTCCAAAACCGGGCGCAGAATTATGGACATCTTCCACCGGCTGAACCGGGAAGAGGGAAAGACCATTGTACTCATTACACATTCCAACGAGCTGGCGGCGGAGACAGACCGGATTATCACCATCCGGGACGGAGAAATCACAGGAGAGAGGAGGGGAGCCTGATGCTGGTTCTGGAAAATATTCTGCTGGCGCTTGGAAGCCTGCGGGCCAATAAAATGCGCGCCCTTCTTACAATTCTTGGCATTATCATCGGAATCGCTTCTGTGATTGCGATTATGAGCGTCGGAAACTCCATTCGCAGTTCTGTGACTTCTTCTATGGAATCCATGGGAGCGAATCACATCACCGTAGGGCTTCGGCAGAAGGAGCCGGAGGAAGAGGTGACGGAGGAAGGATACCGGTTTGAGGGAGAGATGCAGCAGGCGTCCATGACGGAAGAAGACTATCTCACGAATGAGATGCTGGAGGACGTGGAAAAGGAATTCGCGGATAAAATCGACGGCGTGCTGCTCTCCGAAAATGTAGGAGAGGGGCAGGCGAAGGATGGAAAGCTCTCTTCCAATGTGACGCTGATGGGAGTCAATACTGCTTTTCTGAAGAATCAGGACCTGAAGCTCCTAAGCGGAAGACTTCTGACCGAGCGGGATCAGAAGGAGAAAAAAGGGGTTGTGGTTGTGTCTGACCGTGTGGTCAGAAAGCTCTTTGACGGAGATACCAAAAAGGCGGCAGGCAGCCAGACAGAAGTGTACCTGAATGGAAAATATTATAATTACACCATTGTGGGCGTCTATGAGTACGACAAGTCTGCCTTTACGTCCCTGCCGGAGGAATACATTTCCACGGAGATGTACCTGCCCTTCGAGGCGGCGCGGGAGCAGGCGCATTCTACGGCGGGATACTCCCAGATCACGCTGTCCGCGAAGACGGGCGTGGATTCCTCGGATTTCGCAAAAGAGCTGGAAAACTGGTTCAACCGGAAATATTTCCGGCACAATGAGAATTATGAAATCAGCGCCACAAGCATGGCGGATATGGTGGCCTCCATGACGGGAATGCTGACGACGATTTCAGCGGCTATCTCGGCGATTGCGGGAATCTCCCTGCTGGTGGGCGGCATCGGCGTCATGAATATCATGCTGGTGTCCATCACGGAACGGACCCGGGAGATCGGTACCAGAAAGGCCCTGGGCGCTCCCAATGGCTCCATCCGCCTTCAGTTTATCATGGAAGCTATTGTCATCTGTCTGCTGGGCGGATTTATCGGAATTGTGCTGGGCCTGGTTCTGGCTGCGGTCATCACGAAGACGATGGGCTACGCCGCGTCCCCGTCTGTGGAAGGCATCATTTTCTCGGTGGCGTTTTCGATTTTTATCGGTGTGTTTTTCGGCTATTATCCGGCCAATAAGGCCGCGAAGATGAATCCGATTGACGCGCTGAGGTATGAGTAAGAAAACCGTAAGATAATGGTTCCGGATTAAAAGTAAGCATACAGGGAAAATAGAAGAGAAGGTGCCCGCGCCGGATGGCGCGGGCACCTTCTCTCTTCGATGGGAAGCAGATATTTTTATTTTGCCAGCAGCATCATAATTTCGTTGCTTCTGGCGATAAATTTCGTCATGGCCTCCGGAGTCAGGGGCTGGTTGCTGATGAGAGCCAGATCGTAAAGCTGTTCGCAGAACAGGTTCACATGTTCTCCGTCTCTGTGCTCCAGGATGTACTGTACCAGCTTGTTATTGGCGTTCAGTACCAGAGTCTGGCCTCCGAACATGCCGGCGTCGAAGCTGCCGCCCATGCTGTACATTTTCATCATATCCTGCATTCTGCGGCTTTCCTCGGAGAGAGTAATCATGGAGGAGATGTTCTCATTCTTCATTTTCTCCACCTTGACTTCCAGCTTGTCGTTGTTCAGGGCTTTGCGGAAAATTTCGGTCAGGGAATCGGTGGTTTCCTTCAGGGCTTCCGCGTCAGTGCTTTCCACAAAATCTTCGGTCAGGTCTGCGTCAATGCGCTGGAACCGGATCTTCTCGTTCTTCATCTCCAGATGGGAAATGAAAGGAGAGTCGATGTTGTGCTTCAGGATGACGGCGTTCTTGCCCTCCTCCTTGAACATGTTGATATACTGGCTCTGCTGAACCTCATCGGTCACATAGAAGATGGTAGTCTTTTCGGGCTCCTTGTCTTCTTCGGAGGTTTCGGCAGCGTCCTTTTCTTCTGCGCTGCTGTCTTTTGCCTCTGTCTCATCGGCGTTTTCCACGATATCCACATCATCTGCGGATTCACCAGAGGAGGCCTCCTCTTCAGGAAGCAGATCCTTTAAGGTCAGATATTTGCCGTCCAGATCCTTGAACAGGATGTAATCCGTCATTTTATCACAGAATTTTTCGTCTTTCAGGCAGCCGAATTTGATAAAGGGGCTGATGTCGTCCCAGTATTTTTCATAGTTCTCCCTGTCGGTTTTGCACATGCCGGTGAGTTTGTCGGCCACCTTCTTGGAGATATAGTCGGAAATCTTCTTTACGAAGCCATCGTTCTGCAGGGCGCTTCTGGACACGTTCAGAGGCAGATCCGGACAGTCGATGACGCCCTTTAAGAGCATCAGGAACTCCGGAATGACCTCTTTGATGTTGTCGGCGATGAAGACCTGGTTATTGTACAGCTTAATGGTTCCCTCGATGGAATCATACTCTGTATTGATCTTCGGGAAGTACAGAATACCTTTCAGGTTGAAGGGATAATCCATGTTCAGGTGAATCCAGAACAGGGGCTCTTTGTAATCCCGGAATACCTTGCGGTAGAAGGTCTTGTACTCCTCGTCGGTGCAGTCGCCCGGCCGTTTGGTCCACAGAGGCGCAGTATCGCTTAAGGAAACGGGACGTTTGTTGATCTTTACCCGGTCTCTGGCCGGAGAGATCTCTTTTGTCTCCTTGGTGCCGTCCTCGTTTTCCACTTCTTCTGTCTTGGCTTCTTCATGGATACGCTCTACGATGACGTCATCGTCTCTTAAATCAGCCTCGTCAATGGTTTCGTATTCCTGGGGAGCATTTGCCTTTTCCAGGAAAATCTCTACCGGCATGAAGGAACAGTATTTTTCGATGACTTCTCTTGCCCGGTACTCGTTGGCAAATTCCAGGCTGTCTTCGTTCAGGAACAGGGTGATCTCCGTACCGATTTCGGTGCGTGTTCCGTCGGACATACTGTATTCTGTGCCGCCGTCGCATTCCCAGTGAACGGGCGCGGCGCCCTCCCGATAGGACAGGGTGTCGATGTGGACCTCGTCCGCTACCATGAAAGCAGAGTAGAAGCCCAGACCAAAGTGTCCGATGATCTGGTCGTCGTTGGCTTTGTCTTTATATTTCTCAAGGAAATCGGCGGCGCCGGAGAAAGCGATCTGATTGATATATTCCTCCACTTCGTCAGCCGTCATACCAAGTCCCGTATCAATGAATTTCAGCGTTTTTTCTTCCGGATTCACGATGACGCGGATGCTGTCCTTGTGATCTTCCGGATAGGTGTATTCGCCGATCAGAGCCAGCTTTTTCAGCTTGGTGATCGCGTCGCAGCCGTTTGAAACCAGCTCACGGAAGAAAATGTCGTGATCGGAATACAGCCATTTTTTAATAATCGGAAAAATATTTTCACTGTTAATGGAAAGACTTCCATGCTTGTCAGCCATTTCTATTTCACTCCTTCTGATAATCCGCCTGCCTGCCCGGCAGTTTTACTGTGGGGACAGGCAGGCTGTAATTTGCTCTGTTTCATATTTTAATTCAGCGGTTTCAAAAAGTCAATAGAAAATCAGCACTCTAATCGGTTGAGTGCTAACAAAATTTCATAAACTTTCTTAAAAATCTATAAACACAAGCCGAAATATGTCATTTTTTACGGAATCTTGAAGTTTTTATTAAGTTTCAAAGGGAGTCTGGATCTGCAAATATCCTGTGCTATAATGAAGCCATACGGGAGAAAAATGAGGAATAAAAGAATGAAAAAAATGCTGATATACTGGAAAGTACCGCTGCTTTTGTGCTGCCTGGCTGTGGTGCTGGAATTTTTTGTATTCAATTTCCGCCACTGGGAATCGTATCTGTGGCGGGATGAGCATGTGCTGATGCAGGAGTGGCTGGTGGGCCCGGGGCTCCGGCAGATAGAACCGACGCTGTATGAAGTGACGGAAGCGGAAGGCGAGGAGACGGCGACCATAGAGCTTCTGAATATCAACCGGGAGCTTCACAATATCCATGTGGGCCTGAAGATAGAGAATCCTTCCACGCCTCAGGATGAGGCGGTGAATATCCAGCTGAAGGTGACGGACGGCGCCAATCAGAAATATTTCCGGCTGCCGGAAAGGGACATCCTGTACAGGGTGCCGAAAAGCGAATATATCCGCCTGCAGCTCAGCGGCCCTACGGAGGAGGTCCAGCTGATTATCAATGCGGAACAGGGAGATCGGATTCGTATCTATGATGTCAGCGGGAATGTGCCGGTCCCCTTTACCTGTTCAGCGGTCCGGCTTGCGGCAGTTATGCTGCTGCTTCTGGCTGCCTGGTTTCTGCGTCCTTCTTCCCCCGTTCACAGAAGGCTGTATGTGGAATGCGGCTGGAAGGGAAGACTCCTTGTGGCGGTGATTCTCTGCGCCAATATCCTGGCGGCCGGCTATGTGGAACGCCAGAATCTGCAGGCCATCGATACGGAACAGAACCAGCTCAATACGCGGCAGTACCAGATGCTGGCTCATTCGCTGGCGGAGGGGAAGACCTGGCTGATGGTGGAGCCGGATGAGATGCTGAAATCCCTTTCCAATCCTTACGATTACCGGCTGCGCAGCATGACGCTGGAACCGGCGGGAGTCAGCTATCTGTGGGACGCCGCCTACTATAACGGGCGTTATTACGTGTATTTTGGAATTGTGCCGGAGCTTTTGTTTTTCCTGCCGTACTATCTGGCCACGGGAAATGATCTGTCGGTGCTTCCGGTGCTTCAGATTTCGGGCGCCTTTTTTATGGCCGGAGTCTTTGCGCTGCTGGGAGCGGCTGTACGAAGGTGGTTCCGGAAGACGCCTTTTACTGTATGGCTCCTGTTCAGTTTTCTGACTGCGAACGCATGCGGAGTATGGAGCTTTTTCCGAAACCCTACCTTTTACAATGTGCCGATTCTGTGCGCGCTGGCTTTTGGTGTCTGGGGGCTGTGGTTCTGGATGAAGGCTCTGGAGCCGGAGCGGGTAAGCAGGTGGAAAATGGCCGCCGGTTCCCTTCTGCTGGCGCTGACCGCGGGCTGCAGGCCGCAGCTGGTGCTGGTTTCCGTGCTGGCTGTTCCTCTGTTCTGGAGCGCGGTCAGGGAGGGCAGGCTGCTGAAAGACAGAAAGGCTGCAGACGTGGTTTCTTTCTGCCTGCCGTTCCTTCTTGTGGCGGCAGGCCTGATGTACTATAACCAGATTCGATTCGGCAGTGTGTTTGACTTTGGAGCCGCCTACAATCTGACGCTCCAGGACATGAGGCAGAGAAAGATGGAGGCGGGCAGGACGGTGTTCGGTTATTTTACCACGCTGTTCCAGCCTCCCGTCATTACCGGCGTATTTCCTTATTTTGAACAGGTGTCTGTGAGAAGTCAGTATTACGGGCAGTCTATCATAGAGACCGGCTTTGGGGGCGTAATGGCGGTGAACCTCATACTTTTTGCCAGCCTGGCGGTGTTCCGCCTGAAAAAACTGGTGGGTGGAGGAAGCGTGTACGCGTTTTCCTGCATGCTGACAGGACTGGCCCTTCTGCTTGCGTTTATCGATTTTCAGATAGGAGGGCTGATTCCGCGTTATACCGTGGATTATACCTGGCTTTTCTTTCTGGCGGCCGCGCCGGTAGTATTTGGAAGCCTGGAAAAGGTTTCCGGCACAAAATACTGGAAGACAGGCTATGGCATTTTCCTGGCTCTGTCTGCCCAGTCTGCGATCTTTCATTTTCTTACGGTTTTTACAGATGTCTATGAGAAGATCGAATATCTGAATCCGGTCTGGTTTTACCGGGCGGAGCATCTGATTGAATTTTGGCTGTGATTTTTGAAACTTAAATAGCAGAATGCACGTCTATTATGTGTGAGAAATGTTGAAAAATTCCGGAAGCCGGTGAAAAAGGGCTTTTTTTCTGCCGGCTGAGGACCGTTTGGATATTTGGATAGAAAGCCTGGAGGACAGTTTGAGAACGAGACAAAAAAGAAAAGGCAAAAACAGAAACAGAGGTTTGCTGGCAGCAGTTCTGATTCTGGCGGCGGCATGTGTCTGGCAGGGCTGCCAGATCCGGCAGAAGGAGAAAGAAGAGTTCCCGGCGCTGGCATGGATTACGGCCCTGGAACAGAGGGATACGGGCGAGATCAAAGCCGCTCTGAACGCCAGGGATGAAGCGGAGAGACAGCAGGAAGAGGCAGAGCGGGCGGAGCAGGAGGCGGTCTCCGGCGCACAGGCGGGAGAGGAACAGCCTGAGAAAGGCACGGATAAAGACAGCCTGCGCAGAAGGTTTGAACAGGCAGTCCTTGTGGGGGATTCCGTGGCGGAAGGATTTATTGACTATGAGATTCTTGATCCCTCCCGGATTGTGGCGCAGAAAGGCCTGCGGGCGGATTCGGCGGGGCCGGATATTGAAAAGGCTCTGGACCTTTCACCTTCCTGTCTTTTCCTTTCTATCGGATTGAATGATTTGGAATACTGCGCGGGGGACAGCGGCCGTTTTGTAAAAGAGTATGAGAAAAGGCTGCAGGAAATCCGTGACCGGGCCCCGGAACTTCCGCTCTATGTCAATGCCATTATGCCGGTGCTTCCGGCGGCGGTGGAGAAAAAGCCGGTGCTGGCTCATGTGGGAGATTTTAACGCGGCTTTGAAAGAGCTCTGCGCGAAATGGGGAATTACATTTATAGACAGCGGGGATATTCTTGCAGGTCATGAGGAATGGTATCAGAAGGATTCCACCCACCTGACCTCAGAGCCTTACACCCTTTGGCTGCAGCGCATGGAGGAGGCGGCAGGCATATGAAAGATGTGATGCTTCAGACGGCGAAGATTCTGCTGCTTGGCCTCTTTGTGATTCTGGTATGGGGGATTTTTCATGGGAGCAGACGGCGGGTTGACTTTGCCGTTCTGCGGAGTGAGGTTCAGGAAGTGTTCGGCACGTCCGGGATGAAAGAGGGAGACGCCCAGCTTCTCAGAAGACTCTACGGAGTGAACGGGGGAGAGCTTGCGAACTGGTATCTCCTTACGGCAGAAGATAACATGGCGGTGGAAGAGCTGCTTCTGGTGGAATGCGCTTCATCGGAACAGGCCGGACAGGTACGTCTTGCCGCGGAAAAACGCGCGGAGACACAGAAAAATAATTTTGAGGGCTATGGCCCGGAACAGGTGCAGCTTCTGGATAACTGCGTGATACAGGAAGAGGACCCGTATGTACTCTTTGTGGTATCCGAGCGGGCGCAGGAGGTAAAGACTGCCTTTTTGAAGGGACTGTAGGACGGAAAGGACGGACAGCGTGGTTTTCAGCAGCATTGTATTTATATTTACGTTTCTTCCTCTGGTGATCCTGGCCTATTATCTGGCGCCGGTGAAGCTTCGCAATTTTGTGCTGCTTCTGGCGAGCCTGATTTTTTACGCCTGGGGAGAGCCGGTGTATCTGTTTTTGATGCTTTACAGCATCCTGTTTAATTATGTGATAGGTCTTGATATTGAAAGGCAGCAGGAAAAGGGCCGGAACGGCCGCGGCAGCCTGATTCTGGGCGTGACTGTGAACCTGCTGCTGCTCGGCCTTTTTAAATACTATGGTTTCCTGGCGGAAAATCTGGGCAGGCTTTTTGCTGTGGAGCTCCCGGATGTGTCCCTGGGGCTGCCGGTGGGACTGTCTTTTTATACCTTTCAGTCGATCTCCTATCTGGCGGATGTGTACCGGAGAAAGACGGGCGGGCAGACGAGCCTGATTTCTTTCGGCCTTTATATTTCCATGTTTCCGCAGCTGGTGGCGGGACCTATCGTTCAGTACGCGGATATCGACGCCCAGCTTAAGAAGCGTTTTACTTCCTGGGACCTTTTTGGAGAAGGGACCCGGTATTTTATCGGCGGCCTTGCGAAGAAGGTGCTGCTGGCAAATAATCTGGGGGCTGTCTTTGAGGCGGTGACAGCTTCGGCTCCCCAGTCAGTGCTTACGGCCTGGGTGGGAGTGGCGGCTTATACCTTTCAGATTTATTTTGATTTCAGCGGATATTCGGATATGGCGGTGGGCCTTGGGAAAATGTTCGGTTTTGAGTTCAAGGAGAATTTCCACTACCCCTACTGCGCCCGGAGCGTTACGGAGTTCTGGCGCAGATGGCATATTTCCTTAAGCTCCTGGTTCCGGGAATACGTCTATATTCCGCTGGGCGGCAACAGGGTCAGCGTGCCCCGGCACATGCTGAATCTTCTGATTGTCTGGACGCTGACAGGCCTCTGGCACGGGGCCAGCTGGAATTTTGTGGTGTGGGGGCTTTATTACGGCGTTCTGCTGATTGTGGAGAAATATCTGCTGCGCAGAGTGACGGAAAAACTGCCGCTGATTGGAAATGTGTATACGATGCTGCTGGCAGCTGTTGGCTGGGTATTCTTTTTCAGCCCTACCTTAAGTTCTGCCATCGGGTATCTGCAGGTTATGTTCGGCCGGACGGCCAGCCCTCTTACGGATAATATGGGGATGTATTATCTGCTTACCAGCCTGCTGCTGTTCTGGCTGTCATGGCTGTGCTCTACGCCGCTGCCTTCAGGTATCTGCGGCAGGCAGTGGCAGAAAGGGCGGGTGAAGCCGGTGTTGCTCCTTTTGTACCTGGGCCTGTTTCTCCTGAGCACGGCATATCTGATCCACGACACTTACAATCCATTCCTGTATTTCCGGTTTTAGCGGGAGGAACGCGGCATGAGAAGAGAGAAAAGACGGGAAAAACAGCAGAACGGACAGCGGGCGCAGGGCCGGATGAAAAATCCGGCGTATTGTGTGCTGGGCATCAGCTTTGTACTGCTTCTGTTCGGTTTTGGAGTTCTGAATTATTATCATAAGGATCGCAGCTTTTCCGATACAGAGAATCGAATGCTGGAGCAGAAGCCCCAGTGGCAGATCTCCTCTGTTCTGGACGGCCGTTTTATGAAAAGCTTTGAGACCTGGCAGACGGACCAGTTTATTTTCCGGGATGGCTGGATCACCCTTCGCACCGCCGCGGACCGGATTCTCGGGAAAAAGGATTCGGGCGGTGTGTTTCTGGGAAAGGACGGCAGCCTTTACGAGAAGCCGGAAAAGCTGGGGGAGGGAGTGTGGACGAATCTGGACGCCATACGGTCCTTCTGCCAGCGCCATCCGGAGCTGTCTTCCTATCTGCTGCTGGTTCCGGACGCTGCCGGAGTGAATCCGGAAGGACTGCCGGATTTTGCTCCTGTAGAGTCTCAGGCGGATCAGCTGCAGCAGATTTCCGGGTATCTGGGAGACGCGGTTCTGAATATACCGGTCTATGATACCTTGCGGGAACACCGGCAGGAATACATCTATTACCGGACAGACCATCACTGGACGACGCTTGGAGCCTGGTACGCTTATGAAAAAGCGGCTTCAGTCATGGGGCTTGCAGAACCGGAGGCTCCGGAGACGCCGCCCCTTTACCCGGTTTCGGATTCTTTTGAGGGAACGCTTGCTTCCCGGAGCGGATACCAGGCTGATCCGGATACCATCTCAGTCTTCTGGCCGGGGGCGCAGACAGACCTGGTAGTAAGCTATGTGGAAGAGCAGGAGGAATCTGCTTCCCTCTATGCGTCGGAAAAACTGAAAACAAGGGATCAATACGGAATGTTCCTGAACGGAAACCATCCTCTGGTGAGAATACGGACCATGGCGGACAGCAAGCGGACCCTTCTTCTGATAAAGGATTCCTACGCGAACTGTTTTGTGCCCTTTCTGGTGTCGCAGTTCCGGGAGATTGTGCTGGTGGACCCGCGCTATTACTACGGGGATCTGGAAAGCCTGACAGCAGGCCAGTCCTTTACGGACGTGCTGTTTCTCTACAATTTGAATACCTTCCTGACGGACGACGTGCTGCACCTGTCCCTGGAAGAGTGAGCGCGCGGGACTCATCAGCGCCGGTATCCCAAAGCGTACTGCCCCTTGGACGCCGGCGTTACAGAAGGGTAAAGGAAATATTCTGCTGCAGGAAAAATTTCTGAACCATACGGTCCCAGGCCTGGTCCAGGGATTTGTCCAGGGTGAACAGTTTCAGGGAGGTGCCTGTGGTACAGGAAAGTTTTCCGTTTTCAAAGCGGATATTCAGCACGAGGCCGTTTACATCGGCAGGAGAAAAGACGGAGTCTGTCTGGACGAGAAGCTTTTCCGTGTTTTCCGGCGAGAGCTGGAAGGTAAAGTGGAAGCCCAGCGGGGTCCGTTTTCCTTTGATAAGAGCAAGACAGAAAGGGCGGAGTTCCTGCCAGCGCGTAAAATGCCGGCCGTTTAAGCCCAGCTCTTCCTGTTCTTCCTTTGCGTAATAATCGGGACGCAGGCGCCCGTCGATGACGAAAGCGCTGAAGGTGGTGACGCTTCCCTCCACCACAAGAAAGGCGTCAAAAGCGGGAGAGAGCAGCAGCCTGCTCATAAAATCTTTGATATCCTGAATCTGAAAAGAAATCATGGGAACCTCCGTTATTTTCCGGCAGGGGTACAAATTCAGCCATTTTTGGCTGCATTGTCTCTTGGTACACCGAAGCTGTTATGAAAACAGTATACATGGAATTGAAACAGAAAGCAATTCATTATATACTGATAAAAAACGAGGAGGTTACAACAGGATGAAAAGAATGGATCATGCGGAAAAACTGCTTTCTCTGGTAGAAGAGGGAACCTCTCCTTTTCATGTGGCGGCGAATGTGGAGCGGCAGCTTGCGGAGGCCGGCTTTCAGAAACTCAGCATGAATCGGGACTGGAACCTGGAAAATGGAGGAAAATATTACCTGGTACATAATGGCTCCACACTGACAGCCTTTACCATAGGCAGATATTTTGCGTACGGAGATGATTTCCGGATTGCGGCGGCTCACACAGATTTTCCGGGACTTCGGATTAAGCCGAGCCCGGAGATGAATAAGGACGGATACAGACAGATCAATGTGGAAGTCTACGGCGGCGCGATTCTGAATACCTGGCTGGACCGCCCTCTTTCTGCGGCCGGCCGCGTGACGCTCCGCAGTGAGGACATCTTCCACCCGGAAATTCGGTACGTGGATTTCCGGAAGCCCTTCCTGACGATTCCCAATCTGGCTATTCATATCAATAAAGACGTGAACAAGGGCGTGGAGCTGAACCGGCAGAAGGACCTTCTTCCGGTGCTGGGTCTGGAGGAAACGGAAGAGGAAGGAAAAGAAAGCGAATTTTTTCTGGAATATCTGGCCCGGCAGCTTCGGGTGGAAAAGGAAGATATCCTGGATTATGAGCTTGGGCTTTACAATACGGATACGGGAGATTTCCTCGGAATGTCTGAGGAATTTATCTCCTCGCCCCGCCTGGACAATCTGACCAGCGTGCAGGCTGTGGTGACGGCGCTCATCGAGGGAGGCCGGGACCGCGGCGTGAATCTGGCGGCTTTCTTTGACCATGAGGAGATAGGCAGCAGGACGAAGCAGGGGGCGGGCTCTGTGTTTCTGTCAGCGGTGGCGGAGCGGATTCTGCTTTCCTTCGGCAGAGGCAGAGAAAAGTTTCTGGAGACATTTGCGGATGCCATGCTGTTGTCTGTAGATGTGGGCCACGCGCTGCATCCGAACTATGCGGACAAGAATGATCCTACGAATAAAAATGTACTTGGCCGGGGAATCTGCATCAAGGAGGCCAGCAGCCAGTCCTATGCCACAGACAGCGAGGCGGTGGCGGTGATGCAGCAGATCTGCGACGCGGAAAAAATACCATATCAGAAGTTTGCCAACCGTTCGGACGGAACAAGCGGAAGTACTCTGGGTTCCATTGCCTCCTCCTTTTATCCGGTCAAAACGGTGGATGTGGGCGTGCCTCTTCTGGCCATGCATTCCAGCCGGGAGCTGATGGGGACGGCGGATCAGGAAAGTCTTGTGCGGGCTGTTACAGCCTTTTACAGCCTGTAGAAAGCCCGGGCTTGATTCCCGCGGGGCAGTGAGAACGGCGCCCGGATACCGGATGACGGAGAAGATAATGCTCTGTAACAGAATGTGAATATAAATTTGTCAAAAGCTCTTGAAAAGCTCCTGTCGGTATGCTACTATCTAATATGGTATTAAAAACTACATTAAGTGGCTGCGAATTATCGGAGGAGAGCTATGAGTTATAAAATTGTGGTAGACAGCTGTGGTGAGCTGCCGGAAAGATGCAAAAATGATCCCCATTTCGAGAGCGTGCCTCTCGTGCTGGATATAGACGGACATTCCGTGATAGATGACGAGACCTTTGATCAGGCGGATTTTCTGAAGAGAGTGGCGGCAAGTCCCAACTGTCCGAAGTCGTCCTGTCCTTCTCCGGAGCGTTATCTGGAGGCTTATACCTGCGAGGCGGAGAACGTATACGCGGTGACTCTGTCCGCAGAGCTGAGCGGCTCCTATAACAGCGCCGAGCTTGGAAAGAAGCTTTATAAAGAGGAAAAAGGAGAAAAGAACATTTATGTGTTCAATTCCCGTTCCGCCTCCATTGGCGAGACGCTGATCGCGCTGAAGATAGAGGAGTGCGAAAAGGAAGGCCTGGGCTTTCAGCAGGTGATAGAGAAAGTGGAAGCATATATAGAATCCCAGCACACGTATTTCGTGCTGGAGTCTCTGGAGGCCCTGCGCAAGAACGGGCGCCTCAGCAACCTGAAGGCTTTTGTGGCAAATGCCCTGAATATTAAGCCGGTCATGGGCTCCACACCCGAGGGAACCATCTGCCAGCTGGATCAGGCGCGCGGCATCAACCGGGCTCTGAAAAAAATGGTGGACTATATTGCGGACGGTGTGAAGAATCCGGAGGAAAAGGTTCTGGCCATTTCCCACTGCAACTGTCCGGCCCGGGCAGAGATGGTGAAGGAAGAGATTCTCAAAAGAATCCATGTCAAAGATGTTCTGGTTCTGGATACAGCCGGAGTCAGCAGTCTCTATGCCAGCGATGGCGGAGTGATTGTGGTGGTATAGGGTACGGTATGACAGGATAGGGCATGTGACAGCATAACCGGGAGAAACCGGAGCGCGGAGGAGAGCTGCGCTCCGGTTTTGTGATCCGTGTTATTTTTTAATAGATTTTTCTTAAATTTATGTTATAATACCGTTAGGCATTGCATCAGGCTCCATGGAAGCCTTCCGGGAGTCCTGGCTGGAAATTAAGATACCGGGCTGTGCCCATCAGATATTTTGTAAGAGAGGAATTGGAAAGATGAGTCAGGAAAAAGTAAACCGCTATAAAGAAGAAAAAGCAAACCGTAAAGAGATTCTGGCAAAGGAGAAGCGCCATAAGCGCCTTATGAAGATCTGCGCGGGTGTCATCGTGCTGGCGCTGGTATGCTGGCTGGGTTACTCGGTCTATGATATTGCCACGAGACCGGATACGTCTGCGCTGACCATCAATACGACTGCGCTGGACGATTATCTGAATGGTCTGGAAGAGTCATAAATTCATATAGAAAGAATGCGAAACCACACGCCCCTGTCCGGCAAAGGAGGTTTTTCCGCCGCCTCTGCCGGGCAGGGGTTTTTGCCGCAGGATTATGGATTGAAATTTCCGGGATTTATGGTATAATGGCGTCAGATAATTATACCTGCGCCGGCGCAGGTCATCAGAAAAGAAGCAGGAGAACAGTATGAAGAGAGTTTTGTTGAAATTGAGCGGAGAAGCCCTGGCAGGAGAAAAGCATACAGGCTTTGATGAGGCCACGGTTCTGGGTGTGGCCCGTCAGGTGAAGACTCTGGTGGATGACGGGATACAGGTAGGCATTGTAATTGGCGGAGGAAATTTCTGGAGAGGCCGCACCAGCGAGAATATGGACAGAGTGAAGGCGGATCAGATCGGGATGCTGGCTACAGTTATGAACTGCATTTACGTATCGGAGATCTTCCGTTCCGTGGGACTTGGCACAGAGGTATTTACCCCCTTTGTGTGCGGCGGCTTCGCAAAGCTCTTTACGAAAGACGAAGCTCTGGCCTGCCTGAACAGGGGCAAGGTCGCATTCTTTGCGGGAGGAACAGGACATCCGTATTTTTCCACGGATACGACCACGACGCTGCGGGCCATCGAGATAGAAGCGGATATAATCCTGCTTGCGAAAGCGGTGGATGGCGTCTATGACAGCGATCCGAAGGTGAACCCGGAGGCTGTGAAGTACGATGAGATCTCCATTGCGGAGGTAATTGACAAGCGGCTGGCGGTGATGGATTTGACCGCGTCTATCATGTGCATGGAGAACCATATGCCCATGCTGGTCTTCGGACTGGAAGGCGGGGACAGCATTGTAAACGCGGCAAGAGGAAAGAGCGCCGGAACAAAGATCACGGTATAAGGCGGAGCCGGGCAGCGGGGGCAGACAATTTCCAGGCTGACGGTACTGCGGAAAAAGAGAAAAAAGCGAAATAAAAGCGGAGGACATCAATATGGACGAGAGATTAAAGGTATACGAGGAGAAGATGACAAAATCATACGATTCGATGATACGGGATTTTACATCGATTCGCGCGGGACGTGCCAATCCGCATGTTTTGGACAAAATCAAGGTAGACTATTATGGAGCGCCGACGCCGCTGCAGCAGGTAGGAAATGTTTCTGTTCCCGAGCCGCGCATGCTTCAGATTCAGCCCTGGGAAAAAAGTCTTCTGAAGGGGATTGAAAAGGCGATTCTGGCTTCTGATCTGGGCATCACGCCCACCAATGACGGCTCTGTAATCCGTCTGGTATTTCCGGAGCTGACAGAGGAGCGCAGAAAAGAGCTTGTAAAGGACATTAAGAAAAAGGGCGAGGCGGCCAAGGTGGCAGTGAGAAATATCCGCCGTGACGCCAATGAGACCTTTAAAAAGCAGAACAAGGCAAACGAGATTTCTGAGGATGATCAGAAAGATCTTGAGACGAAAGTACAGAAGATGACAGATAAATACATTGCTGACATTGATAAGGCTGTGGAAGAGAAGTCAAAGGAAATTCTTACAGTATAAGAGAGACAATGAGGGGGACGGGTATATGTTGATGATGCCCGTCTCCTTGTGTGAAGGAGAATCTATATGAAAATACCGCAGCATGTAGCGATTATTCTGGATGGGAACGGCCGGTGGGCGAAGGCGAAGGGAATGCCGCGCAATTATGGACATGCCCAGGGAAGCAAGAATGTGGAGACCATCTGCCGGGAAGCCTGGAACATGGGGATTAAGTATCTGACAGTCTATGCCTTTTCCACTGAGAACTGGAAAAGGCCCGACGATGAAGTAAATGAACTGATGAAGCTTCTGCGCAACTATATGAAGACCTGTCTGAAGACTGCGGAGAAAAACCATATGAGAGTCCGCGTCATCGGGGACAAGACAGGACTGGATGAGGATATCCGGAACCGGATAGACGAGCTGGAAAAGGCTTCCGCGCATAACGACGGCCTGAATTTCCAGATTGCCATCAATTATGGCAGCCGGGATGAGATGGTCAGGGCCATGAGAAAGATGGCGGCGGACCGGGACGCCGGGAAGCTGGGGATGGAGGATATTACGGAAGAGACCTTTTCATCCTATCTGGATACGGCAGAAATTCCGGACCCGGATCTGCTGATCCGCACCAGCGGGGAAGAGCGTCTTTCCAATTTCCTGCTCTGGCAGCTGGCCTACACGGAATTTTACTTTGCGGATGTGCACTGGCCGGACTTTACAAAAGAGGAGCTTGCCAAAGCCATTGAAGCCTACAACCGCAGAGACAGACGGTATGGCGGCGTGAGGGAGGAATAATCGGATGAAGGCGTTTTTTGTCAGGCTGTTCAGCGGAATCGTTCTGCTTGCCATCATCATTGCGGCCGGAATACTGGGAGGGGATGTGCTGTATGCGCTGACTCTTGCCATTTCTCTTATTGGGTATGAAGAATTCTTAAAGGTGTTCCAGCTGCAAAGAAAGGCTCCCGGAGTCTGGGGGATAGTTTTCCTGGCCTTTTATTATGTGGGGCTGAGGCAGTGGGATCTGGATGAGTTTGCCCTCTTTTTCCTGATTGCGTATCTGCTGATCCTGATGGCAGTCTATGTATTTACATTTCCAAAGTACAAGACGGAGGAGATCGCAGAAGCCTTTCTGGGCTTTGTCTATGTGCCGGTAATGCTTTCTTTTATCTGGCAGACCAGAATGCTTCCCATAGAGGGAGAAAGCACAAGCCTTATCTATTTCCTGATCTTTATCTGCTCCTGGGGCTGCGATACCTGCGCCTACGCAGTCGGAATGCTGATTGGAAAGCATAAGCTGGCTCCTGTGTTAAGTCCGAAAAAGTCCATTGAGGGAGCCATTGGCGGAGTTGTGGGAGCGGCTCTGATTGGTTATATTTACGGTATGTTTTTCTGGCTGGACCCGCCGGAGTGCGCGCTGCTCTGCGCAGTGGGGGCCGTGGTATCCCAGGTGGGCGACCTGGCGGCATCGGCTATCAAGCGCAACCACAACATCAAGGATTATGGACATCTGATACCCGGCCATGGGGGAATTCTGGACCGGTTTGACAGCGTGATTTTCACAGCGCCGATCATCTATATTCTGGCGGTTATATTTTTGAAGTAAAAGGAGATACCAATGAAGAAGATAGCGATTCTCGGCTCCACGGGTTCCATCGGCACACAGACCCTGGAAGTGGCGAGAAACAACGGGGACCTGGAAATTACGGCCCTGGCGGCCGGCTCCAATATAAAAAAGCTGGAGGAGCAGATTCGGGAATTTCATCCGAAGACAGCGGCTGTCTGGAGCGAGGAGAAGGCTGGCGAGCTCCGGACGGCAGTGCGCGACCTGGACGTGCGGATTGTATCCGGCATGGAGGGGCTTATTGAAGTCTGCACGGAACCGGAGACAGAGATCGTGGTGACGGCGATTGTGGGCATGATCGGCATCGTTCCTACGATTGCGGCCATGAAAGCGGGAAAGGATATTGCTCTGGCCAATAAGGAAACTTTGGTCACGGCAGGGCATATAATCATACCATTGGCGGAAGAAACCGGCGTGAAAATTCTGCCGGTGGACAGCGAGCACAGCGCTATCTTCCAGTGTCTGAACGGAGAAAGCAGAAAAGAGCTTAAGAAGATTCTCCTGACAGCTTCCGGCGGGCCTTTCCGCGGGAAAAAGCGGGAGGAGCTTCTGCATATTCAGGTGGAGGACGCCCTGAAGCACCCCAATTGGGCTATGGGGCGGAAGATTACCATTGACTCCTCTACGCTTGTCAATAAGGGTCTGGAAATGATGGAGGCCAGATGGCTGTTCGGCGTGGAGCCGAAGGATATCCAGATCGTGGTGCAGCCCAAAAGCATCATTCATTCCATGGTAGAATTTGTGGACGGAGCTGTCATCGCCCAGCTGGGAACGCCGGACATGAAGCTCCCGATTCAGTACGCTCTCTATTATCCCGAGCGCCGTTATCTGCCCGGGGAGCGTCTGGATTTTGAGACATTGACAGAGATTACCTTTGAAAAACCGGATATGGAGACTTTCACGGGCTTGAAGCTTGCCTTTGACGCGGCTGCGGCCGGCGGCTCCATGCCTACTGTATACAATGCGGCCAATGAGAAAGCCGTAGCGCTCTTCCTGGACCGGAAGATTGGATGGCTGGAAATCCCGGAGATCATCGGAAAGAGCATGGAGGCTCATAAGGTGATTCCGAATCCGACCGTAGAGGAGATTCTGGATACGGAGAAGGCCGTGTACGAATTTATTGAAAGCAGGTGGTAGATTGAGCATAATACTCGCGCTTCTGATATTCAGTCTGATAGTGATTTTTCATGAGCTGGGTCATTTTCTGCTGGCAAAAAGGGGAGGCATCCGTGTCAATGAGTTTTCCCTCGGCATGGGGCCCACGCTCCTGAGCAGGCAGATTGGTGAGACCAGATACTGTCTGAAGCTGCTGCCCTTCGGCGGCTCCTGCATGATGGAGGGAGAGGATGGAGAATACGAATCTTCCGAGTATGGCGGAGAGATTTCGCCGCAGCCGGGTATTGCAGCCGGGGAAGCGTTTCGGGCTCCCGGAGAGCCGCCTTCCTATTCCTTCGCGGCAAAATCTGTCTGGACCCGGATTTCCGTGGTGGCGGCCGGACCGATTTTCAATTTTATTCTGGCCTTTTTCCTGTCCCTGTTTATCATTGGAAGCATCGGTTATGACGCGCCCATTCTGGTGGATGTGATGGAAGGCTATGCTGCGGAGGAGGCAGGCATGCAGCCGGGCGACCGGATTGTGCGCATGAATGATACGAATATCCATGTGTACCGGGAGATCAGTCTCTATGTGCAGATGCACCAGGGCGAGACTACGACCGTGACGTATGAGAGAGACGGAGAGCAGCATACGGCAGTGCTGGAGCCGAAGCAGAATGAGGAGGGAACCTGGCTTCTGGGCTTCCTGGGGTCGGGAGTGCGCACGAAAGGAAATGTTTTCCAGACCATTTCTTACAGTGCATATGAAGTGAAATATTGGATCTCCACGACGATCAAAAGCCTGGGAATGCTGATCGGCGGCCAGGTGGGCGCTGATGATATCTCCGGCCCGGTGGGAATTGTCAATGCCATCGGAGAGACCTATGAAACCAGCAGGCAGGACGGAGCCTTTTACGTCTGGCTGAATATGCTGAATATTTCAATTCTGTTGTCGGCCAACCTGGGCGTCATGAACCTTCTGCCCCTGCCGGCGCTGGACGGCGGCCGTCTGGTCTTCCTGTTCCTGGAGGTGGTCCGGAGAGGGAAAAAAGTTGCGCCGGAAAAGGAAGGCATGGTACATTTCGTGGGCCTGATGCTTCTGATGGCGCTGATGGTCTTCGTGATGTTTAATGATTTTCGAAATATCCTGTAATCTGCGGTTAATATCCCCGCGGCAGGCTGCCAAGGCATGAACATGGAAAATGCGGCAGCGCCGCGGGGTATTTGTATCTACGGGAAACGTATTTCTGAGATCTCTGCCTAATGGAGAGCCTCTTCTTTTTTTGATTCACATTGGCTGCCGGACATGGTATAATACTTGTGAGAAAAATTTCTGATATCAGGAGGGAAAGAGTGGAACTTTATGTGTATATATCGATGATTTTTAATATTGCAATGTCCATCGTAAAATTTTTAGCATATATTCTGATAATAATATGCGCGGTTAAATATCTGAAGAAGCAGGAATGAAATCTCGTTCTTGACACATCCCCCGGGACATCCTATTATTATCAGAGGTATAATTAAAGGAAATTCTGGAGGGATATATAGAGATGAAGCTGGGAATCGTGGGACTTCCAAATGTAGGGAAAAGTACGCTTTTTAATTCACTTACAAAGGCGGGAGCGGAATCGGCCAACTATCCATTCTGCACCATTGACCCGAATGTGGGTGTAGTTGCGGTGCCGGATGAGCGGCTTGGCCTGCTGGCAGATATGTATCATTCTGCCAAGGTGACTCCGGCGGTGATAGAGTTTGTTGATATTGCGGGACTCGTAAAAGGCGCTTCCAAGGGCGAGGGATTGGGAAATCAGTTTCTTGCGAATATCCGCGAGGTAGACGCTATCGTTCATGTAGTGCGCTGCTTTGAGGACCCGAATGTGATTCATGTGGATGGGAGCATTGATCCGCTGCGCGACATTGAGACCATCAATCTGGAGCTGATTTTCTCAGATCTGGAGATTCTGGAGAGACGGATTTCCAAGACGGTGCGCGGCGCCCGCAACGACAAGGCGCTGGCGAAGGAACTGGAGCTTCTGAACCGGGTGAAGGCATGGCTGGAAGACGGGAAAATGGCTATCAGTTTTACGACTGACGACGAGGACGAGCAGGAGTGGCTTGCCAGCTACAATCTGCTGACCCGCAAGCCGGTGATTTTTGCCGCGAATGTAAAGGAAGAGGACCTGGCAGACGACGGGGCTTCCAATCCTCATGTGCAGGCGGTGCGGAAATACGCGGCTGAGTACAACAGCGAGGTTTTCGTAATCTGCGCGGAGATCGAGCAGGAGATTGCGGAGCTGGATGATGATGAGAAAGCCATGTTTCTGGAGGATCTGGGCCTGAGGGAGTCCGGCCTGGAGAAACTGATCAAAGCAAGCTACCGCCTTCTTGGACTGATCAGCTATCTGACCGCAGGAGAGACAGAGACAAGGGCCTGGACCATTAAGAATGGAACGAAAGCGCCTCAGGCAGCCGGAAAGATTCACTCCGACTTTGAGCGGGGCTTTATCCGCGCGGAGGTGGTCAATTATCAGGATCTGCTGGACTGCGGAGCTTACGCGGCGGCCAGGGAAAAGGGACTGGTAAGACTGGAAGGCAAGGATTATGTGGTAAAGGATGGAGATGTGATCCTGTTTCGGTTTAACGTATAACTACAAAAAAGAGGCGGCTGGAAACCGCCTCTTTTTTGGCAGAAGGTAGCGTCGGTGTACCAAGGCGTATTACCCCTTGTACACCGACGCTATTCAGACAGAACTGCTTTATGACAGCCAGGCCCCTCTGTGGTCCGGTCTGGTGTCAGCTGCCGGCCTGTTTCGCGAGCAGATCGATCTTTTCCTTCAGAAGGACCAGGTTGAAGCCGGAGGGATTCAGCGCGTAGCCTTTGGCGCCGGGAATTGCGGTAGAAGAAAGCCCTTTAAAGGGAACTGTTACAAGCTGAAGCTTTCGGGTGCTCTTTCCCTTGAATTTCTCGAATTCCCAGAGATCGGAAAAAACAGGTTGCAGGATGTCTCCGGAAGGATTTTTCAGATAGGGCATCTTCAGATTGGGATCGGGTTTCTTTAAATCCAGCCGTCCTTTTACGTCTGTAATATCCAGGGCAAGGATAAATCTGGAGCGGACCAGATCGGCCATCAGCTCCTGTTCCATTTCCCGGAGTTTTGACAGGCGTTCCGGGTCCCGGTTGTCCTTTCCCGGTCTTCGAAGCTCCTGAAGAAAATAAATTCCCGTAAGCTGAAGAGCGGTATTGATGACAGGAGGGGTCTTGGCGTCCTGCACCGGTTTTTTCAGGGTGACGATTTCTTCCAGAGGAAGGTAGGTGAAGCCGGTTCCGTTATGGAAGGCTACGCGGTTGATGCCAGTCAGATAGAGGCCGGTGTAAAATTTCTGGATCTGATTCTGTTCTACCCGCAGAACCGAGGAAGGATAGCTGTCTTCATTCAGCTTTGCGCAGAAATCCGCGGCGTCTTCCTCCTGGGAGAACAGAAAGGCCTGATCGTCAAAGGTGGTTTCATCGCACTGCGCGTAGGGCAGGTTGGTAGCCCGGGATGTGATGGTGAAAAAGTGTTCCAGTTTCTGAAGATTTTTTATCATTAACCGATTGTCTGTACTCATATTTGCAGCACCTCTTTCTAAGTTCACTGGCTCTATTGTATCAAAAGAAGCGCTGAGAGACAACCATATTAAACGGAAAGACATTCCGAAGCCAAATAAGGAGAATGTAAACCATATTTTTATACCCCGGGCAGCAGGTGCCTGGGCTGAACAGGAGGTTTGTCGTATGCAGAAAACAGAAAAACAGTTTCATCTCCACTGTATGCCGGAGGATATCGGGCGTTACTGTATCCTTCCGGGAGATCCGGGCAGAGTGCCTGCCATTGCGGAGCTGTTCGATGACGCCCGGCCTGTGGCGCAGAACAGGGAATTCAATATCTGGACGGGAACGCTGCTGGGGGAAAAGGTGACTGCCTGCTCCACCGGAATCGGGGGGCCTTCGGCGGCCATTGCCATGGAAGAGCTTCACGACTGCGGAGCGGATACCTTTATCCGGACAGGTACCTGCGGAGGAATTGATCTGGACGTAAAGTCCGGTGATATTGTGGTGGCCACAGGTTCTATTCGTTATGAACATACCAGTCTGGAGTATGCGCCCATCGAATTCCCGGCGGTGCCGGATTTTGAAGTCACAGGCTGTCTGGCGGAGGCGGCCAGGGAACTTTCCTATCCCCTCCATCTGGGAGTGGTGCAGTGTAAGGACAGCTTTTATGGACAGCATTCTCCGGAAAAGTCCCCGGTGTACTACGAGCTGCAGCAGAAATGGGAGAGCTGGAAGCGGCTGGGCGTGAAAGCGAGCGAGATGGAGTCTGCGGCCCTCTTTGTGGCAGCGTCGGCTCTGAGATGCCGGTGCGGCGCCTGCTTCCATGTGATCTGGAACCAGGAGAGAGAGGCGGCGGGACTCGACCAGGATATGAGCGAGGATACCTCCCGGGCCGTCCGGGTGGCGGTGGAAGGTCTGAAGAGGCTGATTGAGGCAGACCGGAAGGCCGGAAGATAAAGAAGACGCCGCCAGGTACTAAAAGAAGGGAAGAAAGGCATAGACTGTATTCAGAGTAAAGATTTCCCGGGCCTCCGGGGATGAAAGCGAGGAAGTCATTTGCAGGAGCTGATTGTTTCCCTGATGGAGCAGTATGGATATGGGGGCATTTTCTTTCTGATTGCCCTGGAAAATATTTTTCCGCCGATTCCGTCGGAGGTCATTCTGACCTTCGGCGGTTTTTTGACGACTTATACAAGCCTGGAAGTGCCGGGAGTGGTGGCCGCTGCTACGTTTGGATCTCTGGCCGGAGCCGCGGTGCTCTATGGGGCAGGGATGCTGCTGAACAAGGAAAGACTGAAAAAAATCGTATCCGGACGGGCGGGAAAGCTTCTGGGACTGAAGGCCGGGGATGTGGAAAAGGCGGACGGCTGGTTTCAGAAAACCGGCACGAAGGCTGTATTCTTCTGTCGCTGCGTGCCGGTGGTCCGCAGTCTGATCTCGATTCCGGCGGGAATGAGCCGCATGAAGCTTCCCCGGTTCTTTCTGTATACGGCGGCCGGTTCGGCCATCTGGAATATCCTTCTGGTTTCCCTGGGGGCCTTTCTGGGAGAATCCTGGGGATATATTGCTTATCTGGCGGGAGAGTATTCCCACATTATGCTGATTATCTTAAGCATCAGCGCGGTAAGCGGCATACTCTGGCTACTGGGAAACAAAAAACGGGATGATTTTTAAGATTTTATGAAGGACGCCGGGAAAGCAGTCAGAGAGAACTTTGGTAAGTAGTGGAAATTTCAGAAGGGATAACAATATCTTGTACCTTGAAAAAGTGAGGAAACAAGATGTAGTTGTCCCTTCTTTTTGTGCAAATTTCACAGGAAAAGTGCTTGATTTTTAAGAAAAATTAAGATATTATTAGTCCATAAGTGGTGAATCGTGGGGAAAGGTGGTTTCAAAGTAAAGAAAAGTGGTAGATAAGACTTTGAAACGGTGAAAGCGGGGTGAAGGGCCATGTTCCGAGGCGAATACAGTCATACGGTAGATGCCAAGGGCAGGCTGATCATTCCTTCCAAATTCCGGGAACAGCTCGGTGAGGAGTGCATCGTCACGAGAGGGCTGGACGGCTGCCTCTTTGTCTTTCCGCTGAATGAGTGGGAAGCCTATGAGGAGAAGCTCAAGAAGCTTCCGACGACCAATAAGAATGCCCGTTCCTTCGTGAGATTCCTGACTGCGGGCGCCACTTCCTGCGAGTTTGACAAGCAGGGAAGAATTTTACTTCCCGTTACTCTGCGTAAGTTTGCGGGAATTGAGAAAGACGTTATCCTAGCGGGGCTTCTGAACCGGATCGAGATCTGGAGCGAGCAGAAGTGGAACGAAAATAACAATTACGATGAAATCGACATGGATGAGATTGCGGGACAGCTGACAGAGCTTGGCCTGGATATCTAAAGAGCCGGAGGCGCCCTATGGAATTTTCACATGTATCCGTCTTGCTGGACGAGACGATTGAACAGCTGAATATCCGTCCGGACGGCATCTATGTGGACGGGACTCTGGGCGGAGGCGGCCATTCCTATGAGATATGCAGAAGACTTTCGGAAAAAGGGAGACTCATTGGGATTGACCAGGATGCCGACGCTATTGCGGCGGCCGGAAAGCGGCTGGAGGAGTTCGGGGACCGCGTGACGATTGTCAGAAGTAATTACTGTAATATGCGCCGGGAGCTTGAAAAGCTTGGAATCAACCGGGTGGACGGCATTGTGCTGGACCTGGGAGTGTCATCCTATCAGCTGGACGCGGCGGAGCGGGGCTTCACCTACCGGGTGGACGCTCCCCTGGACATGCGTATGGATCAGAGACAGACGAAGACGGCGCGGGATATTGTCAACGGTTATTCGGAAAAAGAACTTTACCGGGTGATCCATGACCTGGGAGAAGAAAGATTTGCCGGAAATATCGCAAAGCATATTGCGGCGGCGAGAGAGAAGAAACCCATCGAGACGACAGGGGAACTGACGGAGATTATCCGGGGCGCGATTCCGGCGAAGCTCCGGGCGGTGGGAGGACATCCCGCAAAAAGGACCTTTCAGGCGATCCGCATAGAGCTTAACCAGGAGCTGGAGGTTCTGAAAAATTCCCTGGACGATATGATAGATCTGCTGAATCCGGGCGGAAGGATCTGCGTAATCACCTTCCATTCTCTGGAGGACCGGATCGTAAAGACTATTTTTAAAACAAACGAAAACCCCTGTACCTGCCCTTCAAACTTTCCTGTGTGTGTGTGTGGTAAAAAACCGAAGGGCAGGACAGCTGTTAAAAAGCCGATTCTTCCGGGACCGGAGGAACTGGAGAGAAACAAAAGGGCCAAAAGCGCGAAGCTGCGCGTTTTTGAACGGATTTAAGAAAGTCAGGAAAAAATTATGGCAGAGATCAGAAGCATTTACACGGACAAAAGAAAAGATGACAGCAGAAGAAGGACAGGCTACGTGGAGGGAACCGCTGTCCGTAAGCTTCAGACCAGCGGAAATCCGGCGGAGAGGCGGGAACGCCGCCGCAGGCCGGAAGTACGTCATGCGGGACACGCAAAGCCCCGGAATCTGGGACTTGGCTATGTGCTTTTTCTGACAGCGGCCTGCGGCCTGACCCTGTGGGTGTGCGCCGGATATCTTCAGCTGCAGGCGGATAATACAGCGAAAGTAAAGAATATCGCGGCTCTGGAATCACAGCTGTCTGATCTGAAGACAGAAAATGACGACGAATACAACCGGGTGGTGACTTCCGTGGATCTGGAAGAGATCCGGGACATTGCCATCAATGAACTGGGAATGGTATACGCACAGGAGGATCAGGTGGTCCTCTACGACAGCGAGGGAAGTGATTATGTAAGGCAGTATGCGGATATTCCTGAGGAAGAGAGTGGATTGAAAGATTTACTGGGCACAATCAGCAGGTGAGTAATTTGAGTAATGAAGGCAGAAAGCGCGCGCGCCGGAAGGCGCTGCTGACAAACCGAATGAAACGTAAGCTGGCACTATTATTTACGATAATAGTGCTTGCTTTAATTGGAGTAAATGTGCGCCTGGCGTATATCAACAAGACCAACGGCGACAAATATACAAAAAGAGTGCTGGCCCAGCAGGACACGAACAGCACGCTGCTTCCCTACAGACGGGGAGATATTCTGGACCGGAACGGGACGATTCTGGCCACCAGTGAAAAGGTATACAACCTGATTCTGGACCCGAAGGTGCTCTCCCAGAACGCGGACGAGGAGGACCCGGACAAGGACTGCGTGGAGCCTACCCTTCAGGCTCTGGTTCAGTATTTCGGTCTGGATGAGGCGGAGCTCCGCGCCACCTACAATGACAGAATTGACAGCAGCTACGTGGTGCTCCTGCGGCAGCTGACCAAGGATGAGATTTCGGAATTTGAAGCGCTGATGGAGGACGACGAGGCCGGAGCGCGGATCAAGGGCGTCTGGTTTGAGGATTCCTATATCCGGCGTTATCCCTATGATTCCCTGGCCTGTCATGTGATTGGCTACACGGTGACGGGAAATCAGGGCCAGACGGGAATTGAGCAGGAATACAGCGATGTGCTGAATGGAACCAACGGCAGAAGCTACAAATACCTGAATGAGGATCTGGAGCAGTCCACAATGGTGCGCCAGCCTACGGACGGAAACACGGTGGTATCCACCATTGACGCGACGCTGCAGGAGATTGTGGAAAAATACATTGACAAGTTTATAGAGGATTACACCAATAAGAACACGGAAGGGCCGGCGGCAAAGAATATCGGCGTCATCATGATGAATCCCCAGAACGGGGAGATTCTGGCCATGGCATCTGATGTGGATTACGATCTGAACAATCCGCACGACCTGGTGGAAAACGGATATCTGACCCAGGAAGAGGCGGACGCCATGAGCGAGGAAGAGCTCCTGGACGCCAGAAACCAGATGTGGAGAAATTTCTGCATCAGCGACGGCTATGAGCCGGGGTCTACGGTAAAGCCTCTGACGGTGGCTGCGGCCCTGGAGCTGGGTGTGGTTTCGGATTCCAGCACCTTTGTCTGCGACGGCGGTCAGACTGTGGTGGAGGGACAGCCCAGAATCAAATGCGCGAAGCGGGCCGGACACGGACTTATCACCCTGGAAGGGGCTTTGATGTTTTCCTGCAACGACGCTCTGATGCAGATCGGCGCCATGCTGGGCTATGAGAACTATCTGAAGTATCAGGAGATCTTCAATTTTGGCCTGAAGACGAACATCGACCTTCCGGGCGAGGCGAACAATGCCACGACGGTGTTCAATGAGGACACGCTGGGAGTGACGGAGCTTGCGACCAGCTCTTTCGGGCAGGGCTATAATACGACCATGATCCAGGTGGCTTCCGCTTTTTCTTCTGTCATCAACGGCGGTTATTATTATCAGCCTCATGTGGTGAAGAAGATCCTGGACGCGGACGGAGGGACCGTGGAGAACATAGGTGCGACGCTGGTAAGGCAGACGGTTTCGGAAAAGACCTCTTCCCTGATCCGCCAGTACCTGTACCATACCATGTATGGAGAGGCGGATTCCAACGGAAACAATGCCACGGGACGAAATGCCCGCGTGGCAGGCTATGCCATGGGAGGAAAGACCGGAACCGCCCAGAAGATTCCCCGTTCCGACCGGAAATATCTGGTTTCCTTTATCGGCTTTGCGCCGGTGGATAATCCCCAGGTGGTCTGCTATGTGGTTGTGGACGAGCCGAATGCGGCAGATGCCACTGCTCAGGCCAGCAGCAGCTTTGCCCAGGAGATTTTTAAGAATATTATGACGGAAGCCATGCCTTATCTGAACATCTATGCGACAGAAGAGATTCCGGCGGATATGCAGGACGAAGTAGATGCCCAGAAGGCGGCGGAAGAGGAGAGCGGCAGCACAGAGGAAGGAACAGAAGAAGAGACAGCGGAAGAGGAACTGCCGGAGGGAACTCTGATTGATCCGAATACGGGTGAGACGGTTACCATGCCTACAGAAGAAGAGCTGGAGAGTGAAGATGCCGGAGATATGATGGGCGGCATTGATAGTCCCATTCTTCCGGCGGACGGCAGTGAAGCTGATACGGGAGAAGAAGACGCTTCCCAGTAAGCAGGCCCTCGGACTCTGACAGAGCTTTCCGGATAAACGCATAAAACAAAAGACCCCATAATAGGTTTATAACAAACCGTTTATGGGGTTTTTTATGAATCCGAAATGTAAAACCTATAACCGGAAAAAGATCGTAATTGTGTTTTCTGTCTGCTTCCTGGCCCTGATCGGACTGGCGGCCCGTCTGGTACATCTTATGATTTTCGAGTCGGAATATTATCAGGAGCTGGCGCAGGATTTGCATGAGCGGGAGCGCAGCATCAAGGCGGCAAGAGGAAAGATTGTGGACGCTTCGGGGACCGTGCTTGCCACAAACCGGACCGTCTGTACGATCTCTGTGGTGCACAGCCAGATCGAGGACCCGGAGAGAGTGATAGAAGTCTTAAGCAGCGAGCTGGGGCTTTCTGAGGAGACGGTCCGGGAAAGGGTGGAGAAGTACAGCTCCATTGAACGGATCAAGACGAACGTGGAAAAGGAAGTGGGAGATCGAATCCGGGCCTATGAGCTGGCAGGGGTGAAGGTGGATGAGGATTTTAAGCGGTATTATCCCTACGGGACTCTGGCTTCCAAGGTCCTGGGCTTCACAGGCAGCGATAACCAGGGTATCATCGGCCTGGAGGTGGTCTACGACGAGTACCTGCAGGGAATCGACGGAACGATCCTGACCGAGACGGACGCCCGGGGCGTGGAGATCGCGGACGCGGGGGAGGAGCGGGTAGAGCCTGTCCCGGGTAATGATCTCTATGTCAGTCTGGATTACAATATTCAGCTCTATGCCCAGCAGGCGGCCCTGAAGGCCCTGGAGGAAAAGCAGGCCACATATGTGTCGATTCTGGTTATGAATCCGAAAAACGGGGAAATCTATGCCTGTGTCAATGTGCCGGAATTTGATTTAAATGATCCGTTCACGCTGAATACGGGAGTGGATACCGGCAGCCTGACGGATCAGGAGCTTCAGGATCTGCTGAACCAGATGTGGAGGAACCAGAGCGTCAACGACACCTACGAACCGGGCTCCACGTTCAAGACTATCACGGCGGCTGCGGCCCTGGAAAAGGGCGTGGTATCTCTGGATGATACCTTCAACTGTCCAGGTTTCCGCATGGTGGAGGATCGAAGAATCCGCTGCCATAAGGTGGGAGGCCACGGGACGGAGACCTTTGTGCAGGCCATTATGAATTCCTGCAATCCTGTCTTTATCGACATCGGCCAGCGGATCGGGGTAGAAGACTTCTACGGGTATTTTCAGCAGTTTGGCCTGATGTCTAAAACCGGGATCGACATACCGGGAGAAGCCGGGACCATCATGCACAAGATGGAGAACATCGGGGCGGTGGAGCTGGCGACCATTTCCTTCGGCCAGTCCTTTCAGATTACTCCCATTCAGCTTGCTACGACCATCAGTTCCATCATTAACGGAGGAACCAGAGTGACGCCCCATTTCGGCGTGGAGATCCGGAACAGTGAGGGAGAGCTGCTGAAACGGTTCCGATATGAGACGAAGGAGGGAATCGTATCCGAAGAAACCTCGGAAACCATGCGCTATCTTCTGGAAAAGGTAGTGTCTGAGGGCGGAGGAAACAAGGCCTATATAGAAGGGTACCGGATCGGCGGCAAGACGGCCACTTCCCAGACGCTGCCCCGGGGAACGAACAAATACATTGCTTCCTTTGTGGGGTTTGCGCCGGCAGACGATCCGGAGGTGCTGGCTATGTGCATTATTCATAATCCCCAGGGGATTTACTATGGCGGCACCATCGCGGCTCCTGTGATCCGGGATATTTTTGAGAATATTCTGCCGTACCTGGGAATTGAGAAGACAGAAATCCCCGGCGAATCAGAGGAGGAAGTCTGATGCGCCAGGTCTCTGGAAAAAGGTTGCGCGGAGGACGGAAAAGGCTTATAATGCTGATGTGCCGGCGGAAGGCCGGCGCATTGGAGAAAAGAACGTGAGAGGTAAATATTATGGATGCTACGATGATACTGCCGATACTGATTTCCTTTGCCATCAGCGCGGCTCTGGGGCCAGTGGTGATTCCGCTGCTCCGGAAGCTGAAATTCGGGCAGACAGAGCGGGACGACGGGCCTCAGAGCCATCTGAAGAAGACGGGCACTCCCACCATGGGCGGCCTGATGATTCTGGCGGGAATTATCATTACTTCCCTGATTTATGTGAAGGATTATCCCCAGATCATTCCTGTTCTGTTCGTTACCGCAGGCTTTGGAATCATCGGCTTTCTGGATGATTATATCAAGATTATGCTGCACCGTTCTGAGGGACTTACGCCGCCCCAGAAGATGCTGGGCCAGTTTCTGGTGACCGGAATCTTTGTCTTCTATCTTTATAATCTGAAGGGCGGGGATATGGCGATGCTGATTCCTTTCTGGCCGGGCCATTATCTGCACCTGGGCTGGCTGGCGGTGCCTGTGGCTTTTCTGGCCATCATCGGCACGGTAAACGGGGCGAATTTTACAGACGGGCTGGACGGTCTGGCTTCCAGCGTGACGCTTCTGATCGCCACTTTTTTTTCAGTGGTTGCCATCGGAACCCAGAGCGGACTTCATCCGATTACCTGCGCGGTGGTGGGAAGCCTGATGGGCTTCCTTCTGTTCAATGTCTATCCGGCCAGTGTCTTTATGGGGGATACGGGCTCTCTGGCGCTGGGCGGTTTTGTGGCTTCTGCAGCCTATATGATGGATATGCCGATCTTCATTCTGATTGTGGCTCTGATTTACTGGGTAGAGATTCTCTCTGTCATGATTCAGGTGACTTATTTTAAAATCAGCGGGGGAAAGCGGATCTTCCGTATGGCGCCTATTCACCACCATTTTGAGCTCTGCGGCTGGTCGGAGACCAGGGTGGTAGCAGTCTTTTCCATCGTGACAGCGCTTCTCTGCCTGGTGGGAATTCTGGCTTTATAGGACAGAGCCGGAAATCGGAAAGATTTGCGGAAATGAAAAAACAGGAGGAACCCTAAGATGATAACGGATAAAAAGATTCTGGTGATAGGAAGCGGCGTAAGCGGCGTGGGAGCAGTGGAGCTTCTGGAAAAGGCGGGAGCTTCTCCCATCCTTTATGACAGCAGTGAGAAACTGAAAGAGGAAGAGGTGAGAAGCCGTCTTCCGGAGGGGAGCCGGGCAGAGATTATCCTTGGAACGCTTCCGGAAGAGGTAAAAAGAGAGACAGAGCTTGTAATATTAAGCCCCGGCGTACCGGTGGATCTTCCTCTGGTAGAGGACATGCGGCGGCATGGAGCCACGATCTGGGGAGAAGTGGAGCTGGCCTGGCATTTCGGGAAGGGAAAGGTGGCGGCTGTTACAGGCACCAATGGAAAGACGACGACCACCACTTTGGTGGGAGAGATTTTCAAAAGCTGGTTTCCGAAAGTCTTTGTGGTGGGTAATATCGGGACAGCCTATACCCATGAAGCCCTGAACATGACGGAAAACAGCGTGACGGCGGCGGAGATCAGCAGCTTCCAGCTGGAGACTATCGAGAATTTTCATCCGAAGGTCAGCGCGATTCTGAATATCACGCCGGATCATCTGGACCGGCATCATACGATGGACTGCTATATCCGCACGAAAGAGAGAATAGCGGAAAACCAGGATGAGACGGACACCTGCGTGCTCAACTATGACGACGAGGAGACGAGGCGTTTCGGAGAACAGGTGAAGGCGTCAGTTCTGTATTTCAGCCGGGAGCATATACTGGATCAGGGCGTATTTCTGGACGGAAGCTCCATCGTCTACTGCGATGACGCCGTCCGCACGAAAATCTGTGATATCAGCGAGCTGAAGCTTCTGGGAACCCATAACTATGAAAACGTGATGGCAGCCATTGCCATTGCGGCGGCCATGGGCGTGCCCCTTCCGAATATCCGGGAGACAGTGATTCACTTTACGGCGGTGGAGCACCGGATTGAGTTCGTGGCGGAAAAGAAAGGCGTGGCCTATTACAATGATTCCAAAGGAACGAACACGGACGCGTCCATCAAGGCAGTCCAGGCTATGAACCGTCCTACGGTCCTCATCGGCGGAGGCTATGATAAGCACGTATCCTTCGACGACTGGATCGAGAGTTTTGGAGATAAGGTGCAGTGGCTGGTGCTTCTGGGCCAGACTGCGGAGCAGATTGCGCAGACCGCCAGAAAGCATGGCTTTACGAATATTGTATTTACCGGCAGCCTGGAGGAGGCGGTAAAGGTCTGCGCCGAAAAGGCGCGGCCCGGAGACGCGGTGCTTCTGTCGCCAGCCTGCGCCAGCTGGGGCATGTTTGATAATTACGAGCAGAGAGGAAGATTATTTAAAAAATACGTCCGGGAACTTTCAGATTAAAAAAGGAAGAGAGAGGCACAGACGGGATCTGGGGAAGTCCCGCCGGGGCTTCGGAACGGAGGTTATATGACAGGTCCGGATTCCACCGGAAAGGGAAAAAAGCAAAGGCGGGAGCCTTTCGACTACAGTTTGCTGCTGGTCGTGCTGATTCTGGTGGGATTCGGACTTGTTGTGCTTTACAGCACCAGCTCCTGGAACGGACAGGTGAAGTTTGCCGATAAGGCCTATTATCTGAAAAAGCAGTTTTTTGCCACTTCTCTGGGGCTGGCAGCCATGTATGTGGTGTCCGGAATTGATTACCACAGATGGGAGCGGCTTGCGTGGCTGGGCTACCTTCTGTCTCTGGTGCTGTCTACGGCGGTGTTGTTTTTCGGAGACGAGTACAATGGTTCCAAACGGTGGCTTTCCATCGGTCCGCTTTCTTTCCAGCCCTCGGAGTTTGCGAAGCTGGCTGTGATTGTGCTTCTGGCTTCCGTGATCAGCCGGCGGGTGAAGAAGATGACCTCTTTAAAGCAGATGTTTCTGGTGATGCTTTTGATTCTGCCCATTGTGGGACTGGTAGGAACCAACAATCTGAGCACGGCCATTATCATTATGGGAATCGCGGTCATTCTGGTCTTTACCGCCAGCCCAAAGTACCTGCAGTTCATTGCCATGGGCGGACTGGGCGTGGGATTCCTGGCTATTTTCCTAAGCGTGGAGTCTTACCGGCTGGAGCGCCTGGCCATCTGGAGAAATCCGGAGGCCTACGAAAAGGGCTATCAGACGCTTCAGGGGCTTTATGCCATCGGCTCCGGCGGCCTGTTTGGCGTGGGATATGGCAATAGTATGCAGAAGCTGGGATTTGTGCCGGAGGCTCAGAATGATATGATTTTTTCCATTGTTTGTGAGGAATTCGGTCTTCTGGGAGCGCTGCTTTTGATGCTGCTTTTCCTGCTTCTGGTCTGGCGCCTTCTGATGATCGCGGTGCACGTGCCGGATCTTCTGGGCAGCCTGATCGCGGCCGGGATCATGGGACACATCCTGATCCAGGTGATCCTGAATATCGCAGTCGTAACCAACACGATTCCCAATACAGGAATCACCCTTCCTTTTGTGAGTTATGGAGGAACCTCTGTGCTTTTCCTTCTGTCGGAGATGGGGCTGGCCCTGAACGTCTCCAGGCATGTCCGGCAGGAACCATAACGCCCTGCCGGCATATCTTATAGGTATAGTGAGAACCGTGGAGGGAAAGGCTTTGGATTATCTGGAAATCGAGGGCGGCAGTCCGCTCTGCGGCGAAGTCCGCATACAGGGGTCAAAAAATGCGGTGCTTCCGATTCTCTCCGCTGCTCTGCAATGCCCGGGAACCACTGTGATTGATAACTGCCCGGATATCTCGGACGTGGCTTCCATGCTGGAAATTCTCAAAGGTTATGGCTGCCGGATCTGCCGGGAGGGGACCAGGTTGATTATAGACGCGGAGACGCTTCATTCCGGCCGGGCGCCGGAGGATTACGCCGGCGTCATGCGTTCTTCCATCATGCTGCTGGGAAGCCTTCTGGCCAGAATGGGAGAGGCATTCCTCCCCTATCCGGGGGGCTGCGTCATAGGAAAACGGCCCATCGATCTGCATCTGGAAGCCCTGCGCCGGATGGGAGCGGAGCTCTGGGAAGAGCCGGAGGGCCTGCGGGCTGTCTGCCGCTGTCCGAAGGGAGCCCATATCCGCCTTCCCTTTCCCAGCGTAGGAGCCACGGAAAATGTAGTGCTGCTTGCCGCGCGGGCAGAAGGCGTGACAGTCCTTGAGAATGCCGCCAGAGAGCCGGAAATCCTGGAGCTCTGCCGCTTCCTGGCCTGCATGGGGGCGGACATAGAAGGAGCCGGCACGGATACTGTCCGGATCAGAGGGGTAAAGGAGCTTCACGGGACAGAGTACCGCATTATGCCGGACCGTATTGTGGCGGGGACCTATATGCTGCTTGCCGCGGCCGCGGGAGGCAAGGTGCTGCTGCGGGAGGTGCCCTTTCATCAGCTTGGCGCCGTCCGCCAGGTGCTGCGGCAGATGGGAGCCAGGCAGGAAAGCAGCGGGGACAGTCTGCTGCTCTGGTGTCCCGGAAGGAGCCGGGGAGGATTTCGGACGGATACCGCCCCTTATCCCGGTTTTCCAACGGATCTGCAGTCTCCGCTGATGGCGGCGCTCTGCGTGGCGGATGGAACAAGCGTGATTCAGGAACACATTTTTGAGGCGCGTTTTAAAATTGCGGAAGAACTTGGACGGATGGGGGCGGATATCCGGATTCGGGATGACAGGGCGTGTATCACCGGCGTAAAAAGGCTTACGGGAGCCCAGGTGGAGGCGAAGGAGCTGCGGGGCGGAGCGGCCTTGTGCATTGCTGCCGCTGCCGCAGAAGGAAAGAGCAGAATCTGTCAGTACCATTATATTGCTCGGGGATATGAAAATATAATCAGGGATTTAAAAGATCTTGGAGTTGTGGTACACTGATCCTGACAGATACACGGAGCCTGACAGGAGAGTACAGACAGGTACGTGGAAGGAAACAGATATATGAGAATTCACAGAAAGGAAAAAAAGCAGAAAAGGGGCAGAGGATTCCTGGTGGCAGCCGTCCTGGTTCTGGGGCTGCTGCTGGCAGGGACGCTTGCGGTCACCCTGTTTCAGATCCGTGAGGTGGAAGTGACGGGAAACAGTTTTTATACCAGCCAGGAGATTCAGGACAAAGTCATTACGGACAGGTATACTTCCAATTCCCTGTTCCTTTATCTGAAATATAAATATTTTAAGACGGAAGAGATTCCGTTTGTGGACAAGGTGGAGGTCAGTCTTCTGGCCCCGGGAAAGGTGAGAATCCGCGTCTATGAAAAAAGCATCGTAGGCTACGTGTCTTATATGGGCTCCAACTTTTATTTTGACCAGGATGGCGTGGTAGTGGAATGTTCCTCGGAGGTGAAGACCGGAGTTCCCTGCATCTCGGGGCTGAAGTTCAACGCTCTGGCCCTCTATCAGAAGCTGGCGGTGGACGATGATTCCATTTTCAACCGGATTCTGACCATCACCCAGCTTGTGAAAAAATATGAGCTTTCGCCGGACAGAATCGAATTTTCAGACGACCTTTCTCTGACCCTCTACTTCGACCAGGTAAGAGTAGCTCTTGGGAACAGCGGCTCACTGGAGGAAAAGGTGGGAAGGCTTTACGATCTTTTCCCGGATCTGGAAGGACGTTCCGGCGTCTTTCACATGGAAAATTACACGGATGATTCCAAATTCATCAGCTTTGAGCAGGATTAGAAGAAGGCCGGCAGAGGCGTTTTTACAGCCTTTTTTACATTTCTGCGCATGGCTGAATAGGAAAAATATTTTTTGGAAAACTTATAAATAAAGGTTGATTAATTATGGAAAAAAAGTTATCATATATTGTATGAGAAAATTCCGAAGATAAGACTTTAGAGAAATATTAGATAGATAGATAGGACAGGGATAGGAGGACAGGATCTTGCTTGAGATTATGATGAATGATACGGAATCGGCGGCGAGAATTATTGTGATTGGAGTCGGCGGCGCCGGAAATAATGCCGTGAACCGGATGATAGATGAGCAGATCGGCGGAGTAGAATTTATAGGAATCAATACGGACAGGCAGGCCCTGCAGCTCTGCAAGGCGGAGCGGACCATTCAGATTGGTGAGAAGCTGACGAAAGGACTTGGAGCGGGAGCGAAGCCGGAGATCGGCGAGAAGGCGGCAGAAGAGAGCATCGAGGAGATTAAGGAAGCCATCCAGGGAGCGGATATGGTATTCGTCACCTGCGGTATGGGCGGCGGCACGGGTACCGGCGGAGCGCCGGTAGTGGCAAGGCTTGCCAAAGATATGGGAATTTTGACGGTAGGCGTTGTGACGAAGCCTTTTAAATTTGAGGCCAAGACACGTATGAATAATGCGCTGACAGGTATCCAGAAGCTGAAAGAAAGCGTGGATACTCTGATTGTGATCCCCAATGACAAGCTTCTGGAGATTGTGGATCGGCGTACTACCATGCCGGACGCATTGAAGAAAGCGGATGAAGTGCTGCAGCAGGCGGTACAGGGTATCACGGACCTGATTAATCTTCCTGCCCTGATCAATCTGGACTTTGCGGATGTGCAGACGGTAATGACGGACAAGGGCATCGCTCATATCGGAATCGGTTCCGGCAAAGGAGACGATAAGGCTCTCGACGCGGTTAAGCAGGCAGTGGCAAGCCCGCTTCTGGAGACGACCATCGTGGGCGCTTCTCATGTGATTATCAATATTTCCGGAGATATCTCTCTTATGGATGCCAACGACGCAGCCAGCTTCGTACAGGATCTGGCCGGCGACGACGCGAATATTATCTTTGGTGCGATGTATGATGATACATACACCGATGAAGCGTCTATTACAGTAATCGCCACCGGACTGGATGAGAAGAGCTCCACCAAGGTGCTGCCCAAGAGCAGCAGCTTCGGAAAGATCCCGAGCGCGGCTTCCAAGACGTCTTCCGCAGTGTCCCACAGCCAGACCGGGACACAGACAGATACGCCTGTATTCAAACCTCTTCCGGGTCTGAATACTCCGAAGCGTCCGGAGAGCAAGATTCCGGAGACTGAAATTAAGATTCCGGAGTTTCTGCAGAGAAATAAGTAAAGAATGGCCCGTTTTCCGAAGAAATGCGGCGGATGATGGCAGACAGGAACAATCAGAAACAACTACAGACAGATAAAAACGGATAGAAACAGATAGAAGGGGAGGAGCTTCAGTCCTGCAGGTTTGAGATTACAGGACGGGGCTTCTCTCTTTTATTCCCGCGGGCAGTGGCGGACGTGGTCCAGGCCGCCTTCTTGACTTTGCGCTTACGCGTCCATTTGGCTGCAGAATTTGCAGTTGTTGATTTGTCAAAAAACACTTGATCTTTTGAAAAAATTGGAGCAATATAGAAAAGAAGTTTGCCAGCCGCAGGCGGGTATTTTCCAGCCCGCGGACAGAAATGATACAGGAGAAGAGAACATGTTTGTGTTAAGGAAAGTATACTGCAGAATCTTTCAGAAGGCATTCCGGGCGGCGCTGCCGTTTCTTCCTTACCGGAAGCCAAAGCTTCTGCATTCGGTAAAAGAAATTCCGGAGGTGTGCCGGAAATGGAAGGTGGATTCGGTGATGCTTGTCACTGACGCTGGAATCCGCTCCATGGGACTGACAGAATTCCTGGAAAGGACTCTGGAAGAAAATGGAATTGACTGCTGCGTCTATGATCGCACGGTTGCCAATCCGACCATCTGGAATGTAGAGGAGGCGAGAGAGCTTTATCTGGAGCATGGAGCCCAGGCGATTATTGCCTTTGGCGGCGGCTCTTCCATGGACTGTGCCAAGGCTGCGGGAGCGAGGATTGTAAAGCCGAACCAGAGCATCAGCCAGATGAAAGGGCTTCTGAAGGTGCATAAGAGGCTGCCGCTTCTGATTGCGGTTCCTACCACGGCGGGAACGGGAAGCGAGACGACGCTGGCGGCTGTCATTACAGACAGTGAGCGCCACTATAAATACCCTATTAACGATTTCAGCCTGATTCCCCTTTACGCGGTTCTGGATTATCATGAGACAGTGGGCCTGCCCAAAAATATCACTGCTACCACAGGCATGGACGCCCTGACCCATGCGGTGGAGGCGTATATCGGAGGCTCTACTACAAAAGAGACAAGAGCCATGGCAGAGGAAGCTGTGCGCCTGATTCACCAGCACCTGAAGACGGCTTATGAAGACGGGCATAATAAGGCGGCCAGAAAAGGAATGCTGAAGGCGGCTTACTGTGCAGGCGTGGCCTTTACCAAATCTTACGTAGGCTATGTGCATGCGGTAGCCCATTCCCTGGGCGGACAGTACGGCACCCCTCATGGACTGGCCAACGCGGTTATACTTCCTGTGGTTCTGCGTATGTATGGCTCTTCCTGTGAAAAGAAGCTGGCCCGTCTGGCCCGGAATACGGGAGTGGTGGATCAGGCTCTGGGAGATGCTGAGACGGCAGAGCTTTTCATTGACTGGGTACAGCAGATGAATGACGATATGGGAATTCCCAGAAAGCTTTCCGGCATTCAGGAAGAGGATATCCGCGTCATGGCAAAGCATGCGGATAAGGAGGGCAATCCTCTGTATCCGGTCCCCAGGCTGATGAACCGGAAAGAGCTGGAAGCAATCTATGATGCAGTGAAGGAGTAAGAGATGGACGCAGAAAAGAATCTGGAAAAGCTGGTGGAAAGGCAGAGAGCCTATTTTGCGGAAGGAAAGACGCTCTCCGTAGACATGCGCCTTCAGGCGCTGGAGCGGCTGGAAAAGGCGCTCAGGGAGGGAGAGGAAGAGCTTTGCCGGGCTTTAAAGGCGGATCTCGGGAAATCCCGGATCGAAAGCTATATGTGCGAGGTGGGACTTACGCTGTCGGAGCTCGGCTATGTGAGACGCCATCTGCGTTCCTGGAGCCGGAATAAGAGAGTCCGCACGCCTCTGGCTCAGTTTCACGCCAGAAGCTTTACGGTACAGGAGCCTTATGGGGTTGTGCTGGTTATGTCGCCCTGGAACTATCCGGTACTTCTGACGCTGGAGCCTCTGATCGGCGCTCTCGCTGCCGGAAACTGCTGTGTCGTAAAGCCTTCGGCCTATTCTCCGGAGACTTCAGCCGTCATGGCGAAACTGCTGCGGAATATCTTCCCGGAGGAATATGTAGCTGTCGTAGAAGGGGGAAGACAGGAGAATCAGGGACTGCTTGCCCAGAAGTTTGATTATATCTTCTTTACCGGAGGCGTCAATGTGGGGAAAATGGTCATGGAGAAGGCAAGCGCCCACCTGACGCCCGTGACGCTGGAGCTGGGAGGAAAGAGCCCCTGCATCATTGATGAAACGGCGAATCTGAAGCTGGCGGCCAGAAGAGTGGCCTTTGGAAAATATCTGAACTGCGGCCAGACCTGCGTAGCTCCTGATTACGTGCTGATTGACAGGAAGGTAAAGGAGCGCTTCCTTGAATACCTCAAGAAGGAGATCGCGCAGATGTATGGGGAGAGCCCTCTTGAGAATCCCGATTATGGAAAGATTATAAACCGAAAGCATTTCGACCGCCTTCTGGGACTTATAGATGAAAAGAAGCTGATTTTCGGAGGATCGAGAAACGAAGAGACTCTGCAGATAGCTCCTGCCGTTCTGGACGGCGTAGTACCGGAGGACGCGGTGATGCAGGAGGAAATTTTCGGACCGCTGCTGCCCGTGATTACCGTAGACTCTATGAATGAGGCGCTTGCCTTCGTGAACAGCCGGCCTAAGCCTCTGGCCTTCTACATCTTTACGCAGGATAAGGAGACAGAGCGGATGTTCCTTCGGAGGGCGTCTTTTGGCGGCGGCTGCGTCAATGACACCATCATCCATCTGGCCACCTCAGAGATGGGATTCGGCGGCGTAGGGAACAGCGGCATGGGATCTTATCATGGGAAAAAGAGCTTCGACACCTTCAGCCATGAGAAGAGCATTGTGAAGAAATACAACTGGATCGATCTGCCCATGCGCTATCAGCCTTATACGAAGAAGAAGGAAAAGATGATCCGGACATTTTTGAAGTGACAGGATTCTTACCGGCGCCGGCGCTCTTTCAGCAAAAAATTATTACAGGGAGCAGGATGCCTGAGAAATAACTGAGACAGGGAGAAGAATGGTTTTACGAGCCGTTCTTCTCCCTGTCGTATTTGTCTATTCGTATTTCATAATTTCTTTTTTCAGCCTTCTTATAATCTTCTTTTCCAGCCTGGAGATATAGGACTGGGAGATTCCCAGCAGATCCGCTACCTCCTTCTGCGTCATCTCCTGGCCCAGCGGGTTCTTCAGACCGAAACGGAGTTCCACGATGGTACGCTCCCGTTCGGAAAGCTTTTGAATGGCCTTGTCGAGGAGCTTGCGCTCCATCTCTGTCTCAATATCCCGGTAGATTACATCCTCGTCTGTTCCCAGAATATCCGAGAGCAGAAGCTCATTGCCGTCCCAGTCCACATTCAGGGGTTCATCAATGGAGACCTCCATTCGTGTTTTGTTGTTTCGGCGCAGATACATCAGAATTTCATTTTCGATGCAGCGGGAGGCATAGGTGGCCAGCTTGATGTTTTTGCTGCTGTTGAAGGTATTAATGGCCTTAATAAGTCCAATGGTTCCGATAGAGATCAGGTCCTCCACGCCGACGCCTGTGTTGTCAAATTTTTTGGCTATGTATACAACCAGGCGGAGATTGTGCTCGATGAGCAGGGAACGGGCTGCGTTTCCTGTTTCGGTGCCAAGCTCCTGGATGGCGCGGGCCTCCTCTTCGGCCTCCAGAGGAGCCGGAAGCACCTCAGCGCCTCCGATATAATGAACGTCGTTTTGCTTCCCCATAAAAAAGGCAGAAAAACTCGGCACTAATTTTAATTGGATCTGGTTCGGAATTGCCACTTTAATCAGCATTGTCTTTATTTCCTCCTCAAAATTGGTGTGTGTGGTGCCGTATTCTGCTTTCCAGATACGGCCCGGCCCGTCTGACGGTCTGCGGGAACGATGGTCAATCCAGCAGATCCGGATGCAGCAGTATGCCGTATTCTTTTTTGGAAGAAAGTGGTTCTTTTGTAACTCCGAGCAGGGGGCGTTCTATCTGGCAGAGAGAGCCGTCCTCTGTCTCAATCTGAAGAAAATCTGCGTAAAATGCAGGAAGCAGCCCGGCTTTTTTTCCGATGCTGTGAAAAGGCACAGGATAAAAGAGGGGGTTTTCCGCTCCCAAAAGTTCAAGCTGAAGCTCCGGGTCCAGGACGCTGACCGGTTTGCCGAAGACAGGGTCCCGGAGGGCGTTGCCCGTATCGATAAGCCCTCTGGTCCGGACAGAGCGTCCGCGGAAGCTTATGGTTACGGGATACAGGCGCTGTCTTTCTCTGCGGAACCTCATCAGCCAGCTCATTCCCAGGGACAGAAGCCAGCAGCTGATGAGCGAAAGACCGAGAAATGGATATACGGGAAGTCTTAACACTCTTTGAAGCCAGCCGAAGATTCCGCCCAGCAGAAAACTGCAGAGATAAAGCAGAATCAGGGCTTTTCCCAGTGAGCGCAGGTCCCGGATTCCAAGACCGGACCAGGCCATGACAGCCGCGGCCGCAGCGTGGAGAAGAAGAAAAACCGGCGCAGGGCACCGCGGAAGGAATACACAGGCCAGACAGAACAGCAGGCTCCCCAGGGCGGCAGATAAACTTCTGCGGATCACACCGGGAGCAAGTTTCATCAGTCTTGCCGTAATGGTCAGCAGCAGATAGTCCAGCAGCAGGTTTTCCAGAAACAGCACATCTATGTACAGCGCATAATACACAGTCCACCTTCTTTCTGTCCCTCATTATAGGGAAGGTGTTCTGCGAAATATGTCAAAGGAAGGGAGAAAGGGGAGAAATTTTTCTGCTGTTTTTCGACGGCTTTCGCGGCCGGAAGAGGTGAAAAATTTTCCCGGCTTGCAACATTTGCGCATCTGTGAGACTCTTATTTTATAGAAATGCATTTCAGAAAAAGGCAAGGGCGGCATATGCATATGAGGTGTGGGGATGGAAGAATTCATGAAGCTGTATGAGACGGTATATCAGGATCTGTACCGGGTGGCATATTATTACCTGGGAAATGGAGCGGACGCGGAGGACGCGGTACAGGATGCGGTTCTGGCAGCCTGGGAAAATTTTGGAAAGCTGAGGCGGAAGGAAGCTTTCCGGGCCTGGATCTTTCAGATCCTGGCAAATGTCTGCAAAAAAAGTCTGCGCAGGCGGGCGCTGCGGGGGTATCCGTCAGAAAATCCTCTGCAGGAGGGAAATGCTGAAAAGGGAACGGCGGCGGAGGGAGGCCTGACGGAGAGGCTGGAGATTCTGGAGCTGTTGTCGGGTCTTGATGAGGAAGAACGTATGATTATCCTCCTTTCCGTATTCGGCGGCTATAAGGGAGAAGAAATCGCAGGAATCCTGAAACGCAGACACAGCACGGTTCGGTCCCGTTACCGGAGAGCCTTGAAGAAGCTGGAGCGGAAGCTGCAGCAGGAGGAGGAGAGCGTATGAAAAAATGCAGGGTTCTGTTTGACAGACTGAAAGAAGATGGGAAAAGACTTCCGGTTCCGGAGAATCTGAAGCCGGAATGGATGGAAGAAACCATAAAAGAGCATACGGAAAAACGCGCAAAAGAGAAATTCCATCGGTTCCGCCGGGAGCTGGCAGCAGCGGCCTGCTTCTGCCTTGTCGGAGCGGGGCTGCTGGGAGTGTACCGGTCAGGACTGCTGTTTCCGGAAAGCGGCGGTCAGGGCCGGGAGCAGATGACGGTACAGGAAACCGGGACAGAATCGGAAGGCTCCGGGGAAGCGGCGCAGCCAGACAAAGGCGCGCCGGAGCAGCAGGATACGCTTCAGTTTGCGGAAAAAAGCTATGAAGAGATCTATGAGATCCTGAGGGAGGATTTCCGGGGAATACAGAGCTGGAATGGAGCTGTCCGTGAGGAGGAAGAGAATACGGAGGATGCTCTGCAGGGAAATGTCATGGAAGAGAACAAGGCGGAAGCTTCCGCGGACAGCGTGCAGAATGCTTACGGACAGACAAATGTACGGACGGAAGGAGTAGATGAGGGGGATACAGTGAAAAATGACGGACGGTACCTCTACCAGCTTGCCGGCCGGAAGGATGAAACGGGGAAGGAATATCAGGGAGTTCAGATTGTGGATACCAGAGACGGCCTTCGGGAGACAGCCTTTGTAGGAAGGTTCGAATATCCCAGGGAATTTTATGTTTGGGAAGACCTGCTGGTCGTGCTGGAAGACGGCTATTATACAGCGGATTATGTATCTGCCGGTGATGCCGTATCAGAGGAGGAAAGCGGAAGTTCGGTTTCCGGAGACAGGGCGGAAAATTCCCGTATAGCAGTATGCACGGGAGAGGTGCTGTATGCTTCCAGGCAGTATACGAAAATCCATGTTTATGACATTTCCGATCGGGAAAATCCCGGTCTGGTAAAAACCTTTACGGTGGATGGCGCCTGCAGCACCTCCAGACTGTCAGACGGATATTTTTACGGCTTTACCTTCTTTACGCCGTCGCCGGACGGAAAAGAAGAAGATTATGAGACCTATATCCCGGAAGTGGACGGCAGTCTGATTCCGGCGGAAAAAATTGTGTGTCCGGAAAATGCGGGCGGGCAGGAATACCTGGTGATGGTTTCCATCGATCTGAAGCATCCGGAGGAGCTTCTGGAAAGCCGGGCCGTACTTGCGGACAGTGGCGTATTTTATGTAAGCGCGGACAGCATTTATCTGGCTTCCTGGCATTCGGTTTATGAGGAAACAGGAGCGGCGCTTACCTATGGAACGGACACGGCGGAAGAGGAAGCCGATGCGGAAACACTGCAGGATTATACGCAGATCCTGAAATTTTCCTATGGGGACGGAGCCTTTCTGGCGAAAGCGGAAGGACGTGTGCCTGGAAGGGTTTCAGACAGTTTTTCCCTGGACCAGAAGGGAGAAGAACTGCGTGTGGTAACCACGGCCACGGAATATATCCGCCGGAAAGTGACGGATGACACGACCGGAGAGACGCTGGGCTATGAGTATGTGATTCCGGAGGGAGACGATGGATTGACAAACGGCCTCTATATTCTGAATGAGAACCTGGAGATTACAGGGAAGATAGAAGGCCTGGCAGCGGGTGAACAGATCTATTCCGCCCGTTTTCTGGGGGATACAGCGTATTTTGTTACTTTCCGTCAGACCGATCCACTGTTTGCGGTGGATGTGAGCAATCCGGAGGAACCCAGGCTTCTTTCTGAGCTTAAGGTAAGCGGTTTTTCAGAGTACCTTCACGCTTACAGCGGAGAGCTTCTGCTGGGGCTTGGCGTGGAGGCGGACGAAGAGACAGGAGAGCAGCAGGAGCTGAAGCTTTCCATGTTTGATATCAGCAGCCCGGCAGAGCTTTCTGAGAAGACAAGGCTGCGGCTTGCGGGAGAGAACTGGAGATATGTTTTCAGCCCGGCCCTTTACGATCACAAAAGCCTTCTGATTGATCCGGAGCAGAACCTGATCGGCTTTGAGGTCCAGGGTACCAGAGAGGGCTCCTTTGTCCAGGCATATCTTCTCTTTTCTTATGAAGAGGGGGCGTTTGTACAGAAGCTGGAGATTGAGATAGAATCGACGGCAGGCTTTTACGGCAGCTGCCGGGGAACCTTTATCGGAGAGCGCTTTTTCCTTCTGATCCAGGGCGGAAGCGTACAGGAATACAGCCTGGAAACAGGGGAGCTGACAGAAGAGCTTCCGGTGAAATAGGGCCTGTGAGGACCTGCCGGCCAGATGAAACTATGGGATAAGGAGAGTACAGAAAATATAGATGTAAATTTCCTTGACAAACAGCCTGCCAGGTATTATGTTAGAGAAAGAGAAGAACGAAAGAGAGGTGTAAGGATGATTATTATTGCCTGCTAATTGGGAAATAGAAAAAAGCATGACGAAAATACAGGCGGAACAGCCGGCCGGAAGGCTTCGTTTGTCATGCGGGCAGGAATAATATCTTCTTACATTACAGAACGATTCTCTTTCTGAAATAAGGGTGAAAAAATTATCGCAGCGGAGAGCTGATTTGGGATTTTCCGCGGAGTGCGGCTTTATGCCCTTCCATACAGGACAGAATTGTGAGAGAACGGGTGCAGGAAGTTTATTCCTGCGCCTTTTTCGCGCGCGGAAAATCCGGACACGCAGAGCCGGAGAGATACCGCGTTTTGTGCATGGGAGGGATTTTTATGTCGCTAATCAGCGTCAATCATCTGACGTTTTATTATGAGGGAAGTTCCGACAATATTTTCGAGGACGTGTCCTTTCAGATTGATACAGACTGGAAACTGGGTTTTATCGCAAGAAACGGACGGGGAAAGACCACGTTTCTGAAGCTTCTGATGGGAGCGTATGAATACAGAGGCAGCATCGCCTCGGAGGAAAGCTTTGACTACTTTCCATTCGAGGTAAAGGATATGGAAAAAACAGTTCTGGAGATTGTGGAAGAACTGTATCCAGACTATGAGTTCTGGAAGCTGTGCCGGGAGCTGACACTTCTCCATGTGGACGCAGACGTGCTGTACCGGGCTTTTTCTACTTTAAGCAACGGAGAGAGAACGAAGGTGATGCTGGCGGTCTTGTTTTCCAGGGAGAATCAGTTCCTGCTCATTGACGAGCCCACGAACCATCTGGATCAGGAGGGGCGTGCCAGCGTCCGGGAATACCTGAAGGGCAAAAAGGGTTTTATTCTGGTGTCCCATGATCGTGATTTCCTGGATCAGTGCGTGGATCATGTGCTGGTCATCAACAGGACGAATATCGAAGTATACAAAGGAAACTTCTCTGTCTGGTGGGAAGAAAAGCAGCGGAAAGACGCCTGGGAGCAGGCCGAAAATGAGCGCCTGAAGCAGGACATCCGAAGGCTGGAGAGCTCTGCCCGGGTCAAGGAGCAGTGGGCGGACGCGCTGGAAGCGAGAAAGCTTGGAAAAAAAGCGGCGGCAGAAGCGCAGAAAAAAGGAAGCACCATAAAAGGAAGACGGCCGCTGATTGGAGAAAAGTCAAGAAAAATGCAGCGGCGGAGAAAGAATCTGGAACACCGTCAGGAGCGGGCTATAGAGGAGAAGGAAGGCCTTTTGAAAAATCTGGAGACCACAGAGGATTTGAAACTGTTTCCGCTCCGCCATCACAAAGAGATATTGGTAAGCCTGTCGGAGGTCCGTATCTTCTATGAGCAGCCGGACGGCGGGCGGAAGGTGCTGCCGGAAGCAGAGTTCCGGGTGAATAACGGGGACTGCGTGGTGCTGAAAGGCCGGAACGGATGCGGAAAATCCAGTATTCTGAAGGCGGTGATACAGGCTGCGGAAGAAAGGGCGGCCTGCGCGGACGGCCAGGACGCTTCAGACAGAATCAGCTGGGAAGGAACCATAGAGCCAGCCAGCGGCCTGCGCATTTCCTATGTGCCTCAGGACACCAGCCATCTGAGGGGCCGCCTGACGGACTATGCAGAAAAGTACGGACTGGATCTTTCGCTTTTTCTGGCGCTGCTTCGAAAGCTGGACTTTGATCGGGGCCAGTTTGAAAAGAACATGGAAGATTACAGCGGAGGCCAGAAGAAAAAGGTGCTGATCGCCAGAAGCCTCTGTGAGCAGGCCCATCTGTATATCTGGGACGAGCCGCTGAATTTCATTGACGTGTTTTCCAGAATGCAGATAGAGGAACTGCTGGTGAAATACCGGCCCACGATGCTGCTGGTGGAACATGATAAGGCATTTACGGACCGGATAGGTACGAAGACGGTGGAGTTCGGCGCATCTACACCGGATTATTGATCAGGCAGGCATAAGCCGCGAAAAGAAAAACGGGAGGCAGTGTGAAAAGCTGCCTCCTTATTTTATCCCAGCTTCAGATAGTTCCGCATACTTTTTAAGGCGTTTTTTTCCAGACGGCTGACCTGTGCCTGAGAGATGCCGATTTCTTCGGCTACCTCCATCTGAGTCTTGCCCTCGAAGAAACGCAGGGAGATGATATAGTTCTCCCGTTCCGGCAGTTTTTTCATGGCTTCGTTTAAGGAAAGCTCTTCGATCCAGAGTTCTTCCCTGTTTTTCTTGTCGCTGATCTGATCCATGACATAGAGGGTGTCGCCGCCTTCTGTGTAGACAGGTTCATAGAGGCTCACAGGACTTTGAATGGCGTCCAGCGCAAAAATGATATCTTCATCCGGGATGCCGATCTCTTCTGCGATTTCGCTGATGGTAGGTTCCCTGGAGTTTTTCCGGGTCAGCCCTTCTTTCGCGTAGATGGCCTTGTAGGCTGTGTCGCGCAGGGAACGGCTGACCCGGATGGCGTTATTGTCCCGCAGATATCGGCGGATCTCGCCGATGATCATGGGAACGGCGTAGGTGGAAAATTTGACGCCAAGCTTATCGTCGAAATTATCGATGGCCTTCATCAGACCGATGCAGCCGATTTGAAACAGATCGTCCGCGTTCTCGCTGCTGGCGGAGAAGCGTTTGATAACGCTTAAAACCAGACGCAGATTTCCTTTGATGTACAGTTCTCTTGCCTCTTTATCTCCCTGTGTGATCCGTTCCCACAAAGCTTCTTTTTCTTCCGGCTTCAGAAGAGGAAGCTTTGCTGTGTTTACTCCGCAGATTTCGACTTTGTTCAGTGCCATTCTAATGAAAACCTCCTGTCCGCTGTACTTATGCGCGCCGGCCGGAAACTGTTTTCCGGCGGCTGGCGCTTTCGATACTTACAAGATTTCCAGCAGAAAGTTTTCTATGCGCAGGCGGAGGAAAATAAAAAAATTATTGGACCTTGACAAAAGAGAGAAGAAGCGGAAGAGCTGTGGCATTAAAAACTGTTTTTACAAGTAAATCTGCACAAACAGTCTCAAAGATATTTTGTGCAGAATAGATGAAAAGAAAAGAACAGAGGAAAAACAATTAGAAATCATTGAAATTTTCTGTTATTATATCAATATAGGCGGCTGAAGATATGCAGTTCTGTCCGCTGCGGGCAGATAGATGGAGAACCGTTTCGCTCACAGGCGTACGGTTTTTTTGCGCGGTAAAAGGTGCAAGCCGTGTCTGTCTGAAAATTTTGGGAATAATAGGAATATGGCGAAAACAGCAGGAAAGGAGGCTGAATCATGTTTGAACCAGGAGATTATGTAGTTTACGGAATGAAAGGAGTATGCCAGGTAGAAGAGATTACAGAACTGGATATGAAGGGAACGGCAGAAGGAAGGCTGTATTATGTGCTCCGCCCCTGTTTTCAGAAGGGAAGCACCATTTTTACGCCGGTGGATAACGAGAAGACAGCCATGCGGGCTGTGATGTCAAGAGATGAGGCCCGAAAGCTGGTGGATGAAATTTCTGAAATCGAAGCGCTGCTGGAAAAAAATGATAAAGAACGGGAACGTCAGTATAAGGAAGCGATCCGCAGCGGCGATCCCAGGCAGTGGGTACGGATTATCAAGACTTCTTACCTTCGGGGTCAGGAGAGAATCGCCCAGGGGAAAAAGGCTGCTATGATAGATGAGCGGTATTTTCACGCAGCAGAGGAACAGCTTTATGAGGAGCTTTCCATAGCCCTGAATCTTCCGAAGGAGGATATGCGCGCGTATATTGGAAGACATGTGGCAGAGTGAAAACCTCTGAAGGGAGCCGGACGGAAAAACAGGACGCGTAAGCCGCAGGAAGAAAGAACCGGGAGATCAGAATACTGATTTTCCGGTAATTTTTTCTTTTTTTCCATTGACAGAAGATTTTCTCTGTGATAAGGTTTATTTAGATAAACCGATTTATTGAAATAAACCAAGAATGCAGACACAGAGGAAGGAAACAGAATAGCCATGGAAGAACTGAAGCTTTATGACGCGGAATACCGCCTGATGGAAATTGTGTGGGAATTGGAACCCTTAAGCTCCACCGAACTCTACAAAGCCTGCCTTCCCCGGCTTGGCTGGAAGAAGTCTACCACCTATACGGTGCTTAGGAAACTCTGTGAAAGGAGAATTCTGAAAAATGAAAATTCTGTCGTTACATCGCTTGTAAAACGGGAGGACGTGCAACGGTATGAGAGCCAGGCTGTGGTAGAAAAGTGGTTTGACCGCTCTCTGCCCCGGTTTGTGGCGGCTTTTCTTGGTGAAAAGAAGATTACGGAGGAGGAAGCGGAAGAACTGAAACGGCTGATTGACGAGAGCAGGGAGAAAAGCTCCGGGGCTTCCGGCGGAAAGGTACAGAAGAAAGGGGAGGGGGACGCGACATGAGGGGATGGCTGATGACACTGCTGGATTTGAGCCTGGCGGCGTCCTTGACGGTATGGATTGTGCTTCTGTTCCGGCTGGCGCTGCGGCCTCTGTCCAGAAAATATTTTTATCTGTTGTGGTCCGCTGTATTTATCCGGGCGGTATGCCCGTTTTCCTATTCGTCGCCATTCAGCGCCTTCCGTTTCTTCTCTTTTATGAGAACGAAAGGCAGCCAGCTTACCTTCTCGCCGGAACCCTATCAGGCGGCGCGCCTTTCCGGACTTCTCGGACCGGGAGACGCAGCCTCCCAGGCCGGCGGCGCGGCTTCTTCTGCGGCAGCGGGAGCTGCCGCTGCCGTCGGAACGGGAACAGGCGCCCAGACGGGAGCGCTCGCGGCCCAGGCCGCGGCCGGAGGGAATATGCTGCCACAGATCCTGTTTGGGCTTTGGGCGGCAGGCGTGGTTTTACTTCTGGCCTGGGGCCTCTTTTCCTGGCTCCGCCTGCGCCGGAGAACAGCGGCGGCCATACGGACCGAAGAAGGAATCTGTGAGACGGATCAGATTTCCACGGCCTTTGTGCTGGGCTTTTTCCGGCCGGGGATATACCTGCCTGCCGGCCTTGCGGGACAGAAGAGGGAGTTCGTGCTCAGGCATGAGAAGATTCATGTGAAGCGGCATGACCATCAGTTTAAAATGCTGGCCTGGCTGATTGTGGTTCTGCACTGGTTCAATCCGCTTCTCTGGCTTGCCTTTGCGCTTCTTGCGCGGGATATGGAGATGAGCTGTGATGAGCGTGTTCTTGAGGCCGTGGGTGAGGAACAGAAGGAGAACTACGGAGAGTTCCTGCTTTCCCTGGCTGTGCCCGGGGGATTTCCGGCAGGAAGTCCTCTGGCTTTCGGGGAAAGCTCCGTGAAGGCCAGAATCCGTAATGTCCTGAAGTATAAAAAGAAAAAGCGGGCGGCCGTCACCGCGGCGCTGCTGCTGGTGCTTGCGGGGCTTTTGTTCTGCCTTTCCAATCCTTCCGGGCAGGAGGCTGTGGATATCATAGGAGGGGCGGACGGCCCCACCAGCATATTTATAAGAGGAGAAATGGATCTGTCCGCAGAGGACGCCTCCGCCTCAGAAGAAGAGCGTTTTCTGCAGAAGTGGGCCGAAGCGGCCGGACACCGGGACGCGGCGGCAGTCTATGAAATGCTTTCGCCGGAGCTTCAGGCAAGGGCGGAAGAGCTGGGGATTGAAAGGGCAGCGGATGAGAACGGGGAAGAAGTCTTAACGATGGGATGGTCCAGTCCCTATCTGGCGGCTGATCCGGTGATAACGGTTTACGCTGGTCTTGACGCGGAGGACAATGTGATATCGCTGACCGCAGAAATCACTTATCCGGCCCTGACAAGCGAGCCTCTCTGGTACGTGTGGAAGGATTACCTGACGCTGGAGCGGGACGGGGATGCGTATCAGGTGTCAGGCTGGGAACGTCGTACGTTTTTTGAGTTTGCTTCGCTTGCGGAGATACAGGAGGCTTATAGAGACTGGACGCCCGATTACTATGAACCGGTGGATGGGAGCAGAAGCGCTGCGGACTGGCTGATTTACCATGATCTGGAGGGCACGAATCCGGAATATTACGGAACGGTATTTTCCACGCCAGTAAGGGCCCTCGAGGAAACACTGCATGTCAGCGGCGGGACAAGCGAGACGAAGATGCAGGAGGATGGCTCGGCGATTGTGACGTATCGTTTTGCGGATACGGCAATCAGGGTCAGAATGATACAGCCGGGACTTTCAGAGGGCAGTGAAATCTGGCTGCCGGATGACGGAGAGATCAACATGTGACAGCCGGGCCGGATGTTCAGGAAGGCGGAAGGGGCTTTTGCTCTTTCCGCCTTCTGGCGCTGAAAGCCGGATGCCCTGAAAAACAGCAGATAGGAATAGATGTTATTTCCGGGGCGGCGGACCGAAGTCGGGGCGGCCGGAGCCTCCTCCAGTCCCGTGTCCCTTGTCGTGCTCCAGATCTACCAGAATAATATCAGGCCCGATCTGCCGGATTTTGCACCAGGGAATCTCGCATTCGCTGTCCTTGCCGAGGATTCCCCAGATTTTTTCACTGGATGAAGTGACGATAGCCAGGATGCAGCCGTTTTTCGGGTCAAAAACCAGATCGCATACATGACCCATCCTCCGGCAGTCACGGATATTGATTACGTCCTTTTCACGAAGTTCACAGAAAGTCATAAGGATCTCCCAATGTCTTTTTACATCTTATGCAGAGATACTCTGGAAAAGAAATACAAAGAAGAGCGGCCGGAGAAATACAGAGATTTTCGGAAAAGAAATTTATATACAGAGACTTTCGAAAAAGAAATTTAATTGACAGAAAAGAGAAATCTGTACTATACTACTTCTATCGGCGGGGCGCCGCAGGGCGGCCCGCCGAATGCGCAGGAAGAACACGGGAGGTACGTTATGAAATGCCCATTTTGCAGTCAGGAAAATACGCGCGTAATCGATTCCAGACCGGCGGATGACAACTGTTCCATCCGCAGAAGGCGTCTCTGTGATGCCTGCGGAAAGCGGTTTACCACTTATGAGAAGATTGAGACGATCCCTGTGATTGTCATAAAAAAGGATAACAACCGGGAACATTACGACCGGAGCAAGATCGAGGATGGCGTATTGCGGGCCTGCCATAAGCGGCCGGTTCCGCTCAAGGATATCAACGCCATGATTGATACCATAGAGAGCGATATTTTCAACCGGGAGGAGCGGGAGATCCCAAGCAGCGTCATCGGAGAGATGGTGATGGACAGGCTCAAAGAGCTGGATTCCGTCGCTTATGTCCGCTTTGCTTCCGTTTACAGAGAGTTTAAGGATGTGAACACTTTCTTAAGCGAGCTGAAAAAAATGCTGGATAAATAGAAAAGGACAGGAATGAATGACCAGAAAAAATGACAGGGCGGCAGGACATCTGCTGGCCCTGATTACCATTATTATCTGGGGGACCACCTTCGTGGCGACAAAGACCCTGCTCCGGGATTACGATGCGCTTCAGATTATGCTGATGCGCTTCTTTCTTGCCTGGGTGCTCCTCCTGCTTCTGACACGGAGGATCGAAAAGCCGGTGAGCCTGAAAGAAGAAGCCGGGATATTCGCCCTTTCTCTGTCAGGAGTTTCTCTTTACTATTTTTTTGAAAATACGGCCCTGACTTACACCCTGGCTTCCAATGTGAGTATCATTCTGGCGGCGGCGCCGATTTTTACGGCAGTGCTCGCCCATATTTTCACAAAGGACGAAAAACTGAACGGCCGGATCTGGGCAGGCTTTGTGATTGCCATAGCAGGCGTAGTGCTTGTGGTATTTAACGGAACCTATGTGCTGAAGCTGAACCCGCTGGGAGACGCTCTGTCTATTCTGGCCGCGTTATCCTGGGGTGTCTATTCGGTGCTGCTCAAAGGCTATGTGGGAAGGTATGACAGCCTGTCTCTGACAAGGCGTATGGCCTTTTACGCGGTGATTGTGACGGCGCCCTTTGCCACCTGGGGAAAAGGGCTGCCGTCTCCCCTGCCCCTTCTGAAAGCGGAAAATCTGTTCTGCCTTCTGTTTCTGGGACTTCTGGGCAGCGCTCTGTGCTATGTGGCCTGGAACCGGGCTATTGAGCGTATCGGGCTGGTCAATACCAACAATTACATCTATCTGAATCCGTTTATCACCATGGTGGCTGCGGCCATTGTGCTGGACGAGAAGATCACCGGAGCCGGTTTTGTGGGCGCGGTGCTGATTGTAGGAGGTATCTTTGTGTCAGAATACAGCGGCGGTTCCCTTTTCGGAGCCTTTTATCCGAAAAAATATATGGATTCCACATATGAGATTGACTTTGAGGAACTGTATCAGAAAGGATACAGAGGAATCCTCTTCGATATTGACAACACGCTGGTACCCCACGACGCCCCCGCCACCCGGCAGAGCGTGGAGCTTTTTGAGCGGCTCCACGCCATGGGTTTTGCCACCTGTCTGATTTCCAATAATAAAGAACCCAGGGTGACGCCCTTTGCAGAGGCGATGAACACGCCTTACGTGTATAAGGCGGGCAAGCCCTCCCGGAGAGGATATCAGGAGGGAATGGAAAAGATGGGGACGAAGCTGCCGGATACGCTTTTTGTGGGAGATCAGCTTTTTACGGACGTGTGGGGAGCGAACAGAACGGGGATCTATTCGATTCTGGTAAAGCCCATGAATCCGAGAGAAGAGATTCAGATTGTGCTGAAGCGTTACCTGGAAAAGATCATACTGTTCTTTTATCTGAGAAAATGCAGAAAAGAAAGGAATGGATAAACCATGAAACTGGAACAGATGAAAGTCCTGCTGAGGGAAAGAAAGCTGGATGCGGTTCTTGCGGCCTGCCCGGCCAATATCCGTTATCTGAGTGGTTTTGCGGGGACGGAGAGCTATCTTTATGTGTCTGAAAAACGAGGTGTGATTCTGACAGACAGCCGGTATACCCTGCAGGCAGAGGAAGAGGGAAAGGGCTGTGAGGTGCGGACGATCCGGAGAGATCTGGGATATGGAAAGCTTTTGGCACAACTCCTCAAAGAAGAACAGGTGGAAAATCTGGGATTTGAGGAAGACGCCATGCTTTACGGCACGGTAAGAGAGCTGCAGCAGGAGGCGGGGCTCCCGCCGGAGTGCTGGAGAATGCTGGGAGACGCGCTTTCTTCCTTCCGGAAAATAAAGAGCCCGGAGGAGCTTGACCGGATGGAGCGGGCGGAGCGCATTGGAGATGAAGCCTTTTCCTATATTTTAAATGAGCTGAAGCCCGGAGTTACGGAACTTCAGATTGCGGCGAAGCTGGAATATTTCATGAGGAGCCACGGGGCGGAAGGCACAAGCTTTGACACGATTGTGGCCTCTGGATACCATTCGGCGATGCCCCATGCCGTGCCCACGGAAAAGCCCCTGGAAAACGGCGATTTTGTCACGATGGACTTCGGCTGCCGTTATCAGGGCTACTGCTCGGATATGACGCGGACGGTAGTGATCGGAAAGGCAGACCCGCGGCAGAAAGAAATCTATCAGATTGTGCTGGAAGCTCAGCAGGCGGCGCTGGAGGGCCTCCGCCCGGGTATGACCGGAACGGAAGGAGACCGCCTTGCCAGAGATGTGATTGAAAAGGCGGGATACGGGGAGTATTTCGGCCACGGACTGGGCCATTCGGTGGGCCTGGAGATTCATGAAAAGCCTGCATTGTCCACCCGGGATGAGACAGTGCTTCTGCCCGGCATGATAGAGACGGTAGAGCCCGGCATTTACATTCCCGGCTTCGGAGGCGTGCGCATCGAAGATATGGTGGTGCTGACGGAAACAGGAATCCGGAATCTCACCACATCGCCGAAAGAGCTGATCGAGTTATAAAAGGGCTTGAAAAAGCAGAGGTTTTATTATAGAATAAATTCAGGTAACTGCGACTGAGACAGTTACAGATTAAAATTTGGCGCGCAGAGAGAGAAAAAGCTGCGCTTAAGACATTAGGAGGAAGAGTTAAGAATGATTTCAGCAGGAGATTTTAGAAACGGCGTTACCCTTGAGATCGAAGGAAACGTATATCAGATTCTGGAGTTTCAGCATGTAAAGCCGGGCAAGGGCGCAGCTTTCGTAAGAACAAAACTTAAGAACATCATCAATGGAGGCGTGGTAGAGAAGACTTTCCGCCCCACCGAGAAATTCCCCCAGGCGAGAATCGACCGTGTAGAGATGCAGTACCTGTATTCCGACGGTGATCTGTTCCATTTCATGAACACAGAGAATTACGATCAGATCGCGCTGAACAAAGAGGATATCGGAGATTCCCTGAAGTTTGTAAAAGAGAACGAGATGGTTAAGGTATGTTCCTATAATGGAAACGTGTTCGCTGTTGAGCCGCCTCTCTTTGTAGAGCTGGAGATCACCGACACAGAGCCGGGCTTCAAGGGAGATACGGCTACCGGAGCTACCAAGCCGGCTACCGTAGAGACAGGCGCTGTCGTATACGTTCCGCTGTTCGTAGACCAGGGCGACAAGATCAAGATCGATACCCGTACAGGCGAGTATCTGTCCAGAGTATAAGAGGGTCTGACAGGGCAATCGGGCTATCAGATAAGACGTTGTAAGAGCAACATAAAAGCATGGAAGAGACTGCTTCACCGGCTTGGCGGTAGGATATGGATACCGGCGGCTGAGAGGGGCAGTCTTTTTTGTCAGCGCCGATTTTCTGTGCTAACCAGGAAAGGCAGAAGAAAAGAAAGGCGGAACAAAAGAAAAGAAAGCGGCAGAAAAAGGAGCCTGGGATTCCTTTGGGGAATTCCAGACTCCTTTATAGTCTGCATCTGACTAGATTCGAACTAGCGGCACCTGGCGTCGGAGGCCAGTGCTCTATCCACTGAGCTACAGATGCATAATGGCTACTTGAGATATTCTACAACAAAATATAAAATTGTGCAAGCAGAAATTTTTTTTGAAAAATATACTTGAAAAATCCAAAATATTCCAGTACAATGAAAGCATCTTCTAATTCAGGCAGTGCTTCGCTGCAGAAATCCCCAAGGAAGTATTTAAAATTAAAATTCAAGAAAGGAAGGAATCATGAATTATCAGGAATTTATAGGATCAGTCACAGGGTTTTTGAGGGAGTCTCTGCCCTGCGGCACAAAGCTGGAGCTGCTCCCGCTGGAGAAAAACAACGGAGTGATTATGGACGGCCTGTCGATTCGGCGGCAGGGGCAAAGAATAGCGCCTACTATTTATATGGATGCCTATTACAGAGAGTATCTGGACGGCCGCTCTCTGAAGTATATCTGTGACCAGATTCTGGAATGCTGCGAAGATACCAGCATTGAAGAAAGGTTTGATATGGACTTTTTCACGGACTACAGACGGCTGAAGGCTACGGTGGTGTATAAGCTCATCAATGCGGAAAAGAACCGTGAGCTTCTGAAAAAGATTCCCCATCTGCCGTTTCTGGATCTGGCGATTGTATTTTACTGTCTTCTGACAGATACGCCCGTGGGAAATGCCACCATATTGATTCATAACAGCCATATGAAACTCTGGAAAATCAGCTGCAGCGATCTGTACCGGGACGCGAAGGAAAATTCCGTGAAGCTGCTTCCGGCCAGACTGCAGAGTATGTCAGAGGTGATAAGCGAGCTGTCGGAAGGAATGGAAGAACCGGAAGAGACGGGAGTGCCCATGTATGTGCTGACGAATTCAAGAAAAGCACTGGGGGCGGCCTGTATTCTTTACGATGGCATTCTGAAGTCCTGCGCGGACAGGCTGGAAGAAGCTTTTTATCTGCTTCCCAGCAGCATTCACGAGGTAATTATGGTGCCTGTCTCGGCAGTGAGCGATGAGCGGGAGCTTGTCTCCATGGTGCGGGATATCAACCGCACGCAGGTGCGCAGTACGGAAATACTTTCAGACAATATTTATCTTTATTCTCCCGATTCCGGGAAGCTTACCCTGATAGAAAACTAATTTATGACCGATATGGGGTTATCTGAGTGAAAATGTTCACAAAATTGTCACAATTTAAGGTTGCCTTTTTGCTGTAAGTTTGCTACAATCGTTTTGTTACAAAATTGTTACATTTTTGGGATGAATCTTCTTTTTTAGAATATAGCATTTCGAAGCAGGAGGCATGTATGAAATTTTCCGTAGATAATCTGAAAGAAAAATGGAGTAAAGATAAGGTCGGAGACTGGATTGTAAAATATAAGCGCCAGGTGGCGGTAGGGTGCGTAGCGTTCTGCCTTGTGGTTTTGGCCGGAGTCAGCCTGATGGGCGGCGGCTCGTCTTCAGGGGAAGACAGCGCGGCGGCAGCGGCAGATGCGTCTCAGGATACGGGAGATCAGCAGGGCGCTGTGGTTTCGGGAGCAGCGGCGGTAGACGCTGAGGCTACGGCGAGCGTTAACCCGCTGGAGAAGGATGCTTATCCGGCAGTGAACGAGCTTGTACAGAATTACTATAATTATATGGCGGCAGGCGATATGGAGGGTCTGGCATCTGTGGAAGATACCACCAGCGAAGAAGAGCAGAACCGTATTCTGCGTTCCAAGGATCTGGTAGAAGGCTATCAGAACATTTCCTGCTATACGAAAAAAGGTCTTGAGGATGGTTCCTATCTGGTATTTGTGTACTATGAACTGAAGTTTGCTCAGATTGATACGGCGGCCCCCGGACTTTCCGCGCTCTATGTATATACGAATGACGAGGGGAATCTCGTGATTTTCAATGGGGAAGCCAGCGAAGAGCTGAACGCGTATGTGGAAGAGACGGCGCAGGAGGACGACGTGCTTGCTCTGCGTGAGGAAGTGCGCACAAAATACGAGGAGGCGAAGGCTGCGGACGCGAACCTTGCAGAGCAGGAGGAGCGTTATCTGCGGATAGCGGAAGGAAGCAGTGATTCTGCAGAGACCGCAGAGACCACGGAGGAACAGCCTGCGGAAGAAACGCCGGAGGAGACCACGGAGGAACAGCCCGCGGAAGAGACTACAGAAGAACAGCCTGCGGAGGAAACGCCGGAGGAGACCACCGAAGAGCAGCCCGCAGAAGAGAGCACAGCTACAGCGCAGAACAGAGAGACGCGTTTCACGGAAAGCGTAAGGCTGCGTGCTGAGCCCAGCACAGAGGCGGAGTATCTGGGAACGGCTTACCAGGGCGAGAGCGTGACGCAGATCGAGAGCTACGATGATGGCTGGAGCAAGATTAATTATAATGGAACAGAATGCTACTGTATGACACAGTATCTGGAGTAACAGATATCGGCAGCGGAGGCGCCGGCACAGGGGGAAGATTTTTCCCGTGCCGGCGCTTTTCTGTATAAAACAGAGAAATCTCCATATCCTATAAATGGTTTTGAAAAGACGGATAAGGAGGAACGTTTTATGCTTACAACCGCAGATTTGGCGCTGCTGAATGAAGCCTACAGAAATACAAAAATGGGACTGGAGGCAATCAATACGGTCATCAGCAAGGTGTACGACGAGGATCTGGCTCTGGATCTGAACCGGCAGGCGGTCCGCTTCATGAGTCTTGAAGATAAGGTGACAGATAAAATAAGAGAAGCCAGCAGGCGGCCGGAAGCAGCGTCTCCGGTGGGAAAGGCAGTGCGGTGGACTTCGATTCAGGCGAATACACTTCTGAACACCAGCACGGAGCACGTGGCAGATCTGATGATCCAGGGAAACGCAAAGGGAATCACGGATTTGATGAAGGCTGTCAAAGCCAACAGGGGAGCCAGAAAAGAATACTGTGAGCTGGCAGAAGAGATTATGGATTTTGAAGAAAAGAATATCGAACGGCTGAAAAGCTATCTGAAAGACTGAGAACGTAAAATTTAGCCGCACTCCGCCGCACTGGAAAAAATTTTTCATTTTTTTCAAAAAAATGCTTGCAAATTTGGGAAGGCCGTGCCATAATAGCCATTGACAAAGGCGTCAAAAAAGGGGTGCAGGATCTGTGGACCGCGCTTCTATAATTTTTGTACGCTTTTTTTGTTTGCTATTCAAACTGCCATGCAGTTATGATAGGGAATGAATACAGAAAGCAAAGGGTAGAGGAGGAAACAAAACATGTCTTACGTTGATGAGGTCATCGAAGCAGTAGTAGCAAAGAATCCCAGTGAGCCGGAGTTCCATCAGGCAGTCAAAGAGGTTCTGGAGTCCTTACGTCCGGTAGTGGATGCCAATGAGGAGAAATTCCGCAAGGAAGCGCTTCTGGAGCGTCTGGTTGAGCCGGAGCGCCAGATTAAATTCCGTGTTCCGTGGGTAGACGACAAGGGACAGGCGCATGTAAATACCGGATACCGCGTACAGTTCAACAGCGCTATCGGACCGTACAAGGGAGGTCTTCGCCTTCATCCGTCCGTAAACCTGGGTATCATCAAGTTCCTGGGTTTTGAGCAGATTTTCAAGAATTCTCTGACCGGCCTTCCCATCGGCGGCGGCAAGGGTGGTTCCGACTTCGACCCGAAGGGTAAATCTGACAGAGAGGTTATGGCATTCTGCCAGAGCTTTATGACAGAGCTGTACCGGCACATCGGAGAGAATACAGACGTACCGGCCGGCGATATCGGAACGGGCGCAAGAGAAATCGGTTATATGTACGGCCAGTACAAGAGACTGACCGGACGCTATGAGGGCGTGTTGACCGGAAAAGGACTGTCCTACGGCGGATCTCTTGCAAGAACAGAGGCGACCGGCTACGGACTTCTCTACCTGACACAGGAGATGCTGAAGATGAACGGCATCGACATTGCAGGCAAGACAGCTGCGGTATCCGGTTCCGGAAACGTGGCTATCTACGCAATCGAGAAGGCACAGCAGCTTGGCGTAAAGGTAGTGACCTGCAGCGATTCCAATGGCTGGGTATACGATCCGGAAGGCATTGACGTGGCAGCCCTCAAGGAGATCAAAGAGGTGAAGAGAGCGCGTCTGACCGAGTACAAGAATTACCGTCCGAACTCCGAGTACCATGAGGGACGCGGCGTATGGAGCGTAAAGGTAGACCTTGGCCTTCCCTGCGCTACCCAGAACGAGCTGCTTCTTGAAGATGCAAAGCAGCTGGTAGAGAACGGCTGCATCGCAGTTGCAGAGGGCGCGAACATGCCGACCACTCTGGAGGCTACCGAGTACCTGCAGCAGCACGGCGTTCTGTTTGCGCCGGGCAAGGCGGCGAACGCAGGCGGCGTGGCAACTTCCGCTCTGGAGATGTCCCAGAACAGCGAGCGTCTGAGCTGGACTTTTGAAGAGGTAGACGCAAAGCTTCAGGGCATTATGGTAAATATCTGCCACAACATGGCTGACGCGGCAGAGCGCTACGGCTATGAAAAGAACTATGTGGTAGGCGCCAACATCGCAGGCTTTGAGAAGGTTGTAGACGCCATGCTTGCACAGGGCATCTGCTAATCAGATAACAGACTAAAATATATTTTTCATCTGCAGCGGCAGCGCCGGTGTACAGAGGAACAAAGCAGTCCCTGTGCGCCGGCGCTCCACTGTTTTTGGAAGATAAAAAAGTGAAACCACTGTTTTAAATATCGGCCGATATTTGAACCAGTGGTTTTTTCTGCTATGATATTCCCCGTTCCATTTCCGGAGCGTCTGCTTTATTTAGAGAAACATGAAAACCTTTCTGGCTTCTCTGCTTTTTCCTTGCGTCCCCATCCGGAATCCTCTATAATAATTCTGCGGGACAGAAAATAAAGGAAAGGAATACGAACGTGGAAGAAATTCGTCTGAATAAATACTTAAGCGAAGCCGGCGTATGCTCGCGCCGGGAGGCGGACAGACTGATAGAGGCGGGAAAGGTCCTGGTGGACGGAAAACCTGCTGTGATGGGGATGAGGGTCCGCCCGGATCAGGAGGTTCAGGTAGGAAAGAAGATAATCGGCGGCGGGCCGAGAGAGGAACGGGTGCTCCTGGCCGTGTACAAGCCGCCTGGGGTCATCTGCACCACAGATCAGAGAGAAAAACGCAATATCGTGGATTATGTGGGATATCCGGTCCGCATTTATCCCATCGGAAGACTGGACAAGGATTCAGAGGGGCTCATCCTGATGACCAACGATGGAAGTCTGGTCAACCGGATGATGCGTTCCTCCAATCATCATGAGAAGGAATATCTGGTCACGGTAAACAAGCCGGTGACGGATGCTTTTCTGGAACAGCTGCGAAAAGGCGTGCGCATCCGTAAGGTGGAAAAGGGAGAGGTGCTTCTGGATACGGTGACGAAGCCCTGTCAGGTGGAGAAGCTTGGAAAGAAGAGCTTCCGTATCATTCTGACCCAGGGACTGAACCGGCAGATCCGCAGGATGTGCGAAGCTCTGGGTTATCAGGTGGAAAACCTGAAACGGGTCCGGGTGCTGAATATTGAATTGAAAGGTATGAAGCCCGGAACCTGGCGGAAGGTGACAGAAAGGGAGATGGCGGAGCTTCTGGAGCTTATCCGGGATTCCCGGAACTGATTTGGGAGGCTGCCGGGATTACCGAACCGGATTTCGGAAAGCGGAGCCGGCGGAGAGCGGCGCGCCTGCGCAGCCTTCCGCCGGTTGTAAGAGAATAAGAATAGCGGGTTAATTTAAGTATGGAAGAAAAGAAGAAGAGAATGAAGGAACTCGTGGACCTTCTGAACCGGGCCGGACGAGCCTATTATCAGGAAGCCGACGAGATTATGAGCAATTACGAATACGACGCCCTCTATGACGAGCTGGCGCGTCTGGAACAGGAGACGGGGACGACGCTTGCGTCGAGCCCCACGGCTCACGTAGGCTATGAGGTTTTGAGTGAGCTGCCCAAAGAGCGGCATGAGCGGCCCATGCTGTCTCTGGATAAAACCAAGGATACGGAGGCTCTGAAAAGCTGGATTGGTCCACACAGGACCCTCCTTTCCTGGAAGATGGACGGACTTACGATTGTGCTGACTTATCGGGACGGGGAACTTTTTAAGGCAGTCACAAGAGGAAACGGAGAGGTGGGCGAGGTCATCACGAACAATGCCCGGGTATTCCGTAATATTCCCTTAAGGATTCCCTTTCAGGGAGAACTGGTTCTGCGGGGAGAGGCGGTTATCGGATATAAGGAGTTTGAACGGATCAACGAAGAGATTCCCGAAGCGGACGCCCGGTACAAGAATCCGCGGAACCTGTGCAGCGGCTCCGTGCGCCAGCTGAACAACGAGATTACCGCAAAGCGCAGCGTGCATTTCTTTGCCTTTTCCCTGGTGCGGGCAGACGGTGTGGATTTTGGAAATTCCCATGAGAAGGAATTCCAGTGGCTGAAAGAGCAGGGCTTTGAAGTTGTAGAGTATAAAGTGGTGACAGCGGACAATCTGGAGGAAGCCATCCAGTGGTTTGCTTCCCAGATTGAAAAGAATGAATATCCTTCGGATGGTCTTGTAGCTCTCTACGACGATATTGCCTATGGCCGGTCGCTGGGGCAGACGGCCAAGTTTCCCCGGGATTCCATGGCCTTCAAATGGGCCGACGAGATCCGGGAGACGACGCTGAAGGAGATTGAGTGGAGCCCGTCCCGGACGGGGCTTATCAATCCGGTGGCCATCTTTGATCCGGTGGAGCTGGAAGGCACCACGGTGAGCCGTGCCTCCGTTCACAATATCAGTATTATGCGGGGGCTGGAGCTGGGCGTGGGAGACACCATTGAGGTCTATAAGGCCAATATGATCATTCCGCAGATTGCGGAGAATAAAACGCGCAGCGGCGTGAGGGATATTCCAAAACAATGTCCGGTCTGCGGAGGAGCTACGGAGATCCGAAAAGTCAACGACGTGGAATCCCTGTACTGTACCAATCCGGACTGCCAGGCAAAGAAAATCAAGTCCTTTACGCTCTTTGTGAGCCGGGACGCTCTGAATATCGAGGGTCTTTCGGAGGCAACGCTGGAAAAGTTCATTGCAAAAGGATTTATCCATGAATTTGCGGACATTTTCCGGCTGGAGCGTTTCCGGGAAGAGATTGTGGAGATGGAGGGACTGGGAGAAAAGTCCTTTGAGAATTTAAGCGCAAGTATCGGACGGGCAAGAAAGACCACCCTTGCCAGAGTGATCTACAGTCTGGGAATTCCCAACATCGGCCTTGCCGGCGCAAAGCTTATCTGCCGCCAGTTTGACGAAGAGGTGGAAAAGCTGCTGGCGGCGGGCGAAGAGGAACTGGCTGCCATCGACGGCGTGGGGCCGGTAATTGCGTCCAGCTTTACGGGATATTTTGCCGACGCGCGGAAAAAGGAACAGTTTTTCAGTCTGCTGTCTGAGCTGGAGCTGGAAAAGGAGGAGAGAGCCGGAGTCCAGGATTTGAAGGGCAAGGTTTTTGTGGTGACGGGCAGCCTCGTTCATTTTTCCAACCGGGCGGAGCTCAAGGAGCTTATAGAGAGACGGGGAGGCAAGGTGACGGGAAGCGTGACGGGAAAGACCGACTATCTCATCAACAACGATACGGCTTCCGCCTCGTCCAAAAACAAAAAGGCCAGAGAGCTTGGCATTCCCGTGATTTCCGAGGAAGAATTCCTGAAGCTGTGAGGACGGAAAAGAAAAAGTAATATATGAGGAGTTTCTGAAAAAATGAATACAGAGAGAAAGATCGTCTTTTTCGACGTGGACGGAACCATTTACGAGATGAACCGGGGAACGCCGGACAGCACGCGGGAGGCCCTGGAAAAGCTGAAGGCGCAGGGACATATCCCCATCCTGTGCACAGGAAGGCCCAAGGCGTCCATGTTTCCGGAGGTTCTGGATCTGAATTTTCCGGGAATGATCTGCGGAGCGGGAACATATATTGAATACGAAGGGCGCGTTCTGAGAAATCTTTTGCTTCCCGGTGAACTGCTGCTGCAGGAGGTGCCCCGCCTGGAGAAAATCGGATGCTGCGTGGTGCTGGAAGGGCCGGAATACTTAAGCTGCCGGATGAATGAGGAGACCTTCCGGCTGTTCTCCATCGTGGAACGGCTGAAAAAGGAATATCCGGAACGCCTGAAGGAAATGGATCTGCTGACGGACCGGGTCTCCAAGCTGACGGTGAAGATTCCGGATATGGCGGCTTTTGAACGCATGGCGCCGGAGCTTCAGAGAGCTTTTGAGCTGGCGCGGTATGAGCGGATGCCATACGCGGAGATGATGCCGAAAGGGATTTCCAAGGCAGATGGAATCCGCATTCTGCTGGAAGAACTTGATATTCCTCTCTGCAATACTTATGCATTTGGGGATGGACCAAACGACCTGGAAATGTTACAATATGTACAGTACGGAACGGCTATGGGCAATGCCGAGGAAGTGGTTCTTCAGACTGCGAAATACAGGACGGAAGGAATCTGGGAGGACGGCGTGGCCCGGGCGCTTGAAAGGTACGGACTGATCTGAAAGGCCGGTAAGGCGGGAGCTTTTCCAGGAGGGGGGCTCCGGTACCGGAATCCCCAGGTCTGATAAGGAGGAGAAGGGTATGGATAACAGGTTGTATGAACTGATGAACTGGCCTCGTATTGAGGCGCTGGTCTACTCGGAGGAGGACGAGCCCCAGGAGATTCTTGGACCCCATAAAGTGGAGGATGGAATCCTGGTTCAGGCTTTTCTGCCGACAGCGGTGAAGATGACCGCGGTGATCAAGAGTACGGGAAAGGAATACGAGATGGAGCTGGCGGATGAAGGCGGCTTTTTCGCGGCGCTGCTTCCCGGAAAGACGGTCCCCGAGTATTTGTTCCGGGCTGAGTATGACAACGGGACGGTTCAGGAGCTGGAAGACGCCTACCGTTTTCAGCCGAAGGTGTATTCTGATAAGGACCTGGACAAGTTCGAGGCGGGAATTCATTATACGCTGTATGAAAAGATGGGAGCGCATCCCATGACCATCAAGGGGGTAGAAGGTACTTATTTTTCCGTGTGGGCGCCCAATGCGTGCCGTGTGAGCGTAGTGGGAGATTTCAACCTCTGGGATGGCCGCAGGCATCCCATGCGGCGGATTGAGAAGGCAGGCATTTTTGAGCTCTTTATTCCGGGAATCCGGCCCGGCGCCTGCTATAAATATGAGATTAAGACGAAAAGCGGTCTTCCCATGCTGAAGGCGGACCCCTATGCGAACGCTGCTGAGCTCCGCCCCAATACGGCTTCTATTGTCACGGATTTGTCCGGCTTCGAATGGACGGATGGAGCGTGGCTGGAAAAGCGAAAGAAGACGGATTACAAGAAAGAGCCTCTTCTTGTCTATGAAGTGCATCTGGGCTCCTGGAGGAAGCCGGAGGCAGAAGAGGACGGCGCGGATACGGCGCTGCCGCCGGCAGACGGAGACGGGACGGATTCTCCGGAGAATGGGAATGCGGCGGAAAAACCGGCCAAGGAGGTCCGGGAGTTCTACAACTACCGGGAGATCGCTCCAATGCTTGCGGAATACGTGAAGGATATGGGATATACCCATGTGGAGCTGATGCCGATTATGGAGCATCCCCTGGATGAGTCCTGGGGATATCAGGTGACTGGCTATTACGCGCCTACAGCCCGGTATGGTTCCCCGAAAGATTTCATGTATTTTATGGACTATATGCACAGCCAGGGAATCGGAGTGATTCTGGACTGGGTGCCGGCTCATTTTCCAAGGGATACCTTTGGACTGGCGGCTTTCGACGGCACCTGCCTGTATGAGCACCTGGACCCGCGCAAAGGCAGTCATCCTCACTGGGGCACGCTGATCTATAATTACGGCCGGCCGCAGGTGAAGAATTTCCTGATCGCGAATGCGCTGTTCTGGACAGAGATGTACCATGCAGATGGAATCCGCATGGACGCGGTGGCCTCCATGCTGTATCTGGATTATGGAAAAAACGAGGGAGAATGGGTGCCGAATATCTACGGCGGAAAGGAAAATCTGGAAGCCATAGAGTTCCTGAAGCATCTGAACTCTATTTATAAGAAGAAAAAGAACGGGGCGCTTCTGATTGCAGAGGAGTCCACAGCCTGGCCGAAGGTGACGGGTCCGGTGGAAGAAGACGGCCTCGGTTTTGATTTTAAGTGGAACATGGGCTGGATGAATGATTTTCTGGGTTATATGCACTATGATCCTGTGTTCCGCTCCTGGCATCATGGAGAGCTGACCTTCAGCATGATTTATGCCTACAGCGAGAACTTTATCTTAAGTCTTTCCCATGATGAGGTGGTTCACGGCAAGGCAACGCTGGTAGGAAAGATGCCGGGCGACCGGGATTCTCAGCTGAACAACCTGCGGGCCGCCTACGGCTTCATGATGATGCATCCCGGAAAGAAGCTTTTGTTCATGGGACAGGAGTTCGCGACCTTTGACGAGTGGAATGAGAAGCAGAGTCTGGAATGGGATCTTCTGCAGTATCAGGACCATGGTAATATGCGGGAATACGTGAAGGCACTGAATCATTTCTGCCTGGAGCACCCGGCTCTCTACCAGCTGGATCACGATCCGGACGGCTTCACCTGGATCAATAACATTTCGGCCAACGAGAATATGCTGGTATTCACCCGTCAGTCGAATAAGCCGGAGGAGACGCTTCTGGTAGTCTGCAACTTCTCTCCGCTGGTTTATGAGAAGCACAAAATCGGAGTTCCTTTTGAAGGACGCTATAAAGAGATTTTCAACAGTGACAGTGAGATCTACGGCGGAACGGATGTGCGCAATAAGCGGGCGAAGCGCTCCAAAAAGTCAGAGTGTGATGGAAGAGAGGATTCTATTGAGATAACAGTACCTCCTATGGGAATCGCTGTGTTCTCCTGTATAGCTGAGAAAGGGCCGGAAAAGGAGAAGGCACCGGCGAAGAAGAGCGCTAAGGCGGAAAAAGCTGTTCAGACAGAGAAAACCGTTCAGGCAGAAAAGAAAGGACGCGGTAAAAAGGCATGACAGTTCTCACATCGACGGAGATTACAGAAGGGCTCCAGTCAGATCTTTCTGCTGTGACAGAGCAGATCAGCAGGACTCAGGAATATATTGACAGATACCTGCCTTCTGTCCTCAGTTTTGGACTGAGACTTCTGTTTGCGGTCATTGTCTTTCTGGTGGGGGCCAGACTTATAAAGCTTCTGCGGAAGTTTATCCGGCGCTCAATGGAACGGGCCGGAGCGGATGTGGGGCTGATGCAGTTCCTGGATTCGCTTCTGAAAGTGATTTTTTATTTCGTACTGATTATGCTGATTGCCTCCGGCTTTGGAGTAGATACGACTTCTGTAATGGCGCTGGTGGGATCGGCCGGTCTGACGATAGGACTTGCCTTCCAGGGCAGTCTGTCCAATTTTGCGGGCGGAGTGCTTCTGCTGCTGATAAAGCCTTTTAAAGTGGGAGATTATATCATTTATGTGGCGGATAATCTGGAAGGAACCGTGACAGAGGTGCAGATGTTCTATACGACGCTGCTGACGGCGGACAACCGGAGAGTGGTAATTCCGAACGGCGTGCTGTCCAACAACAGCCTGGTCAATGTGACAGCCCAGGACAAGCGCCGCCTGGACATCGATGTGGGCATTGGCTACGACTCGGATTTGAAGCTGGCCAAGGAACTCTGCGAAAAGCTGCTGAACCAGGAGGAGAAGATCCTGGATGACCAGGAGCATATTGTGGTAGTGGACAGCCTGGCGGACAGCGCGGTCATGCTGAAGCTCCGCTTCTGGGTGCGCCCGGAGGATTACTGGAACACCAAATGGAGGATGACAGAGAAAGTCAAAATCCTCTTCGATGAGAACGGAATCGAGATACCGTTTAACCAGGTAGATGTAAATATAAAGTCTGCAGGCGCCTCTGACTGAGAAAGGCAGAGGCGGATACTGGTTAAGTAAGACAAAAAAGAATAACAGAAAAGTGCAGGAATTGCCGGAAAGGGCGGTTCCTCCTTAAAGCCGCCATAATAAGGCCGCCGCTGAAGTTTTGACAGGAAAGCGGCGGCCTTTATGATTCATCTGACCGTTGGCGGTTTCTCGAAACTTGTATTTAGAAAAAAAATAAATACAAGTTATACGAAAATCAATACAGGATATGAAAAAACCCCATAAGAAAATGCGAGAATCTATTGACAGCTTGTGCAATCTGTTGTATAAGTAAATTGTAAGAATCGGAAAAATAATAAAACAATGAAAAACGGATTGCGTCAGAAGAAAAGCTGGAAAAGACAACGGAAGCAAAAACAATACAAGTAAAATAGACAATACAAGTTATAAGAACAGGCGGCGGGAAAGAGATGCCCAAATATCAGGTAATTGCCGAATGGCTGGAACAGAAAATTGCAGAAGGAAGTTACCGCCCGGGAGAAAAGCTGCCGTCGGAGCAGGAACTGCGGGATCAGTTTGACGTGAGCCGGCAGACGGTGCGGAGAGCTCTGGAGGTACTGGAGGAACAGGGGCTTACATACGGGCAGCAGGGGAAAGGAACTTTTGTGACAGACCCGGCTTTGGAGGAACAGAACAAAAGCAGGCAGATCGCCGTGGTGACCACCTATGTGGACAATTACATTTTCCCCAGGATTATTCAGGGGATTGAGCAGATTCTTTCTGCGGAGGGCTTTCAGGTACAGATTGCCTTTACAAACAACCGGATTCAGAAAGAAAAAGAGATTCTGGAGCAAATGCTTTCGCAAAATCTCCGGGGGCTGATCATCGAGGCGACCAAGAGCGCCCTGCCGAATCCAAATCTTCCCCTGTACCGGAAGTTGATGGAAAAGGGAGTACAGGTACTTTTCCTGAACAGTGGATACTGTGAGCTTCCCTGTCCGGTGGCGGCCTTAAACGATACGGAGGCCGGACGGTGCGCAGCCCGCTATCTTCTGGAGATGGGACACCGGGAGATCGGAGGCCTGCTCAAATCAGATGACGGGCAGGGACTGCGCCGCTATCAGGGATTTTTGTCAGAACTTCAGGCAGCGGGAGTTTCTATGGACGATAACCGCTTTGTCTGGTATGACACCGGAGATATCGGACATTTTGACTGGATGGAGCGGCGGATTCTGGAACGGTTTTCGGGCTGCAGCGCTGTCTTCTGCTATAATGACGCGGCGGCCGTAGAACTGATGGAGCTTCTGAAGAAAAACGGCATGCGGATTCCGGAGGATATCTCCGTGATCAGCGTGGACGATACGGATCTGGCTGTCTACGGCGACGTGGGGCTGACTTCCGTACATCATCCCAAAGAGAAGCTGGGGGAAAAGGCGGCGGAGCTGCTGCTTGCCATGATTCGCAGACGGGGCGGCAGGCAGGCGGCAGAGCAGAAAGGCTATGAATTTGATGTGTGGCTGGCAAAAAGAGAATCTGTCAGACGCTGCAAATAATAACTGAAAATGATAACTCAGACAATGGAGGTAAGGAAAATGAAAAACTACAAGTTCTGGTTTGCGACCGGATCACAGGATCTGTACGGAGACGAATGCCTGGAGCATGTGGCAGAGCATTCGAAGAAGATTGTGGAGCATCTGAATCAGTCGGGCCTGCTTCCCTATGAGGTGGTATGGAAACCCACCCTGATCACTAACGAGCTGATCCGCAGAACCTTCAATGAGGCGAACGCGGATGAGGAGTGCGCGGGCGTCATCACCTGGATGCACACCTTCTCCCCGGCGAAGTCCTGGATTCTGGGCCTGCAGGAATACAGAAAGCCTCTGCTTCATCTTCACACCCAGTTCAACGTAGAGATTCCTTATGACACCATTGATATGGACTTTATGAACGAGAACCAGTCTGCCCACGGCGACCGTGAGTACGGACACATCGTGACCCGTATGGGCATCGAGCGCAAGGTTATCGTAGGACACTGGGCGGATGAAAAGGTCATCGAACGCATCGCTTCCTGGATGCGCACGGCAGTGGGAATTATGGAGAGCAGCCATATCCGCGTAGTACGTGTGGCTGACAACATGCGGAACGTGGCCGTAACCGAGGGCGACAAGGTAGAAGCTCAGATCAAGTTCGGCTGGGAGATTGACGCTTATCCGGTAAACGAAATCGCGGAGTATGTACAGGATGTATCCCAGGCGGATATTGATACTCTGGTAGAGGAATATTACAGCAAATACGATATTCTTCTGGAGGGACGGGATGAGAAGGAATTCCGTGAGCATGTGGCGGTACAGGCCGGCATCGAGATCGGCTTCGAGCGTTTCCTGAAGGAAAAGAACTATCAGGCTATCGTAACCCATTTCGGAGATCTGGGCGCGTTAAAGCAGCTTCCGGGCCTTGCTATCCAGCGTCTGATGGAAAAGGGTTATGGCTTCGGCGGAGAAGGAGACTGGAAGACAGCTGCCATGGTGCGCCTGATGAAGATTATGACAGAGGGCATGAAGGATGCGAAGGGAACCTCCTTCATGGAAGATTATACATACAATCTGGTTCCGGGCAAGGAAGGAATCCTGCAGGCGCATATGCTTGAGGTGTGCCCGTCTATCGCGGACGGCCCCATCGGCATCAAGGTACAGCCCTTGAGCATGGGCGACAGGGAAGATCCGGCGCGTCTGGTATTTACCTCCAAGACCGGCCCGGCTATCGCCACCTCCCTCATCGATCTCGGAAACCGTTTCCGTCTGATTGTGAACAGCGTGGACTGCAAAAAGGTGGAGAAGCCCATGCCGAAGCTTCCGGTGGCGACTGCCTTCTGGACTCCGCAGCCTGACCTGCCCACAGGAGCAGAGAGCTGGATTCTTGCGGGCGGCGCACATCACACAGCCTTCACCTATGATCTGACGGCAGAGCAGATGGGAGACTGGGGCGCAGCCATGGGAATTGAAGTCGTGTACATTGACAAGGATACCACAATCCGCGGACTGAAGAATGAGCTCCGCTGGAATTCTGTAGCGTACAGGTAAAGAAAGGGAGGGTTTTACGATATGAGTACAGTAAAAGAAGCGATTTTAAACGGAAAAGCGGTTCTCGGCATCGAGCTTGGTTCCACGAGAATCAAGGCAGTTCTGATAGACGGAAGCTGCAAGCCGGTGGCGTCCGGAAGCTATGACTGGGAGAACCAGCTGGAGAACGGCATCTGGACCTATGCGCTGGATGAGGTGTGGAAAGGACTTCAGGGAAGCTACGCGGCCCTGAAAGAGGATGTAAAGCGGAAATACGGCGTGACTCTGACAAAGCTTGGGGCAGTGGGAATCAGCGCCATGATGCACGGCTATCTGGTATTTGACAAAGACGGAAACCAGCTTGTGCCCTTCCGCACCTGGAGAAATACGATTACCGGCCAGGCGTCCCAGGAACTGACGGAACTGTTCCAGTTCAACATTCCTCAGCGCTGGAGCATTGCCCACCTGTATCAGGCGATTCTGAACAAAGAAGAGCATGTGCCGCAGATTGACTTTATGACCACACTGGCTGGATATATTCACTGGAAACTGACCGGAGAGAGGAATATGGGAGTCGGAGAGGCATCCGGTATGTTCCCGATCGATTCTTCTACAGGCCAGTTCCATGATAAGATGCTGGATCAGTTCCAGGAGCTCATTGCTCCCAAGGGATACCCCTGGAAGATCCGGGAGATTCTGCCGAAGGTGCAGACAGCCGGAGAGCAGGCGGGAATCCTTACCGAGGAAGGAGCAAAGCTTCTCGATCCTGCAGGAGAGCTGGAAGCGGGAGCGCCGCTTTGCCCGCCGGAAGGCGACGCGGGAACCGGAATGACGGCGACCAACAGTGTGCGGCCCCGTACTGGAAATGTATCGGCAGGTACTTCCGTATTTGCGATGATTGTGCTGGAGCATGAGCTGAAAAAAGTACATCCGGAGCTTGATATGGTGACCACGCCGGATGGCAGCCCGGTGGCCATGGTACACTGCAACAACTGCACTTCCGATCTGAATGCCTGGGTAGGCCTCTTTAAGGAGTTTGCAGAGAGCTTCGGCGTGGAAGTGGATATGAATAAACTGTTTGGCACTCTGTACAACAAGGCGCTGGAAGGCGATCCGGACTGCGGCGGCCTGCTGGCGTACAATTATTTCTCCGGAGAGCATATCACAGGCTTTGAGGAAGGACGGCCCATGTTCGTCCGCACGCCGGAGGCCAGGTTCAATCTGGCGAACTTTATGCGCGTGCACCTGTTCACGGCCCTGGGCGCTTTGAAAACAGGTCTGGATATCCTGTTTAAGGAAGAAGGCGTGGAAGCGGACGAGGTCCTTGGCCATGGCGGCCTGTTCAAGACAAAGGGCGTGGGACAGAGGATTATGGCGGCAGCCATGGATGTTCCTGTTACGGTAATGGAGACGGCCGGCGAGGGAGGAGCCTGGGGCATCGCGCTGCTGGCCTCCTATATGAAGAATAAGGGCGCCGGGGAAAAGCTGGAGGCTTATCTGTCTGATCGCGTATTTGCAGGGGAAAAGGGCGAGACGCTCCAGCCGGATGCGTCAGATGTAAAGGGCTTTGACGCCTTTCTCGCGCGCTACACGGAGGGCCTTGCCATTGAGCAGGCGGCAGTGGAGCATCTGCAGTAAAGATTCCGGACCAGGGGGACACCGGTGTTTCCTGTTTCCCGGGAAAAGAATAGATTTAGTATGGTAACCTTGAAGGAAAAGAGGATGCCGCTTTTTGCGGTGTCTTCTTTTTCCGCATAGGGGAATAGAAACGGACAGGGAAGACCTGCCGTTACAGAAAATACGGGGAGTACTGTTATATGCTGAAAGTGTTTTTGGTGGAAGATGAAGTCGTGATGCGGGAGGGCATCAAAAACAACATCAACTGGGAGCAGGAGGGGTTTTCTTTTGTGGGAGAGGCCAGCGACGGGGAGCTGGCTTATCCGCTGATCCAGAAGACCCGTCCGGATATTCTGATCACGGATATTAAGATGCCTTTTATGGACGGTCTGGAGCTTTCACGCCTGGTTAAGCAGGAGCTTCCGGATGTGAAGATTATTATTTTAAGCGGTTATGATGAATTCGACTATGCCAAAGAAGCTATCAGTATCGGAATTACGGATTATCTTGTGAAACCCATTGCGGGAGCGCAGCTTCTGGAAGCGGTAAAGAAGGTAGGAGCAAAAGTCGAAGAGGAACGGGAGCAGCAGAGGAAATATCTGGAGATGTTTGAGAAGGAGCGGTTGGAGAACACGCAGCTTGCCCGGCAGAAGTTTTTCCGCAGACTGGTTTCCGGTCAGAGCCCCGTATCCGTGCTTTTGAAAGAAGGGCGTAAGGCGGGAATGGACCTGGCGGCCAAGAGATACAATATTATTCTGTTTCAGATCTTTGCCGAGGGAGCAGAGGAAGGCTATTCGGAAAAACTGATTGCGGTGACCCGTTCCATAGAAGAAATGACCGATCAGATGCCGGAGGTGCTGATGGTGGAGCTGGGGCTGGAAGGCTGGGCCTTTATCCTGAAGGAGGAAGAAGAAAATTCTTTGGAGGAGATTGAGGCCGGACTTCTGGACGGCCTGAAAGAAGTGCTGTCCGAGGCCGGGGGCGTCACTTATTTCGGCGGCGTGGGCCAGGAGGTGGAGCGACTAAGCGAGCTGGGACGCTGTTTTGAGGAAGCCAGCCGAGCGTTCGCGTTCCGTTATCTGACCAAGAGAAATCAGATTGTAAGAAGCTCGGAAGCGGCCACAGGAGAGGTGGATCAGGAGATGGCCCTGAATACCTTAAGCGCCGGCAAGCTGGACCGCAGGGTGGTGGAAAATTTCCTGAAGACGGGCCTGAAGAGCGAGGCTGTCCATTTTGTGGATGAGTACTTTGCAAGCCTGGGAGAAAAGAATATTCAGTCTTTGATGTTCCGCCAGTATGTGACGATGGATACCTATTTCGCGGCGGCCGGAATGCTGGAGGAGAGCGGATGCGAGCCGGGAATTCTTGTGGAGCGCTGCGGAGACTTCCAGAAGATCCCGGAAGTGTTTTCCACGTCGGAGGCCACGGAAAAATATCTGAAAAAGGTGCTGGAGACGGCTATCGAGCTCCGCGAGGGCCTGTCCCGACAGAAGTACAGCTCCCTTCTGAAGGATGCCAGAAGCTACATAGAAGAGAATTACGATAACGAAGATATTTCCCTGAATACGGTGGCGGCCTCGGTCAACTTAAGCCCCAATCATTTCAGCACGATTTTCAGCCAGGAGACGGGGCGGACCTTTATCGAGTATCTGACTTATGTGCGGATGGAAAAAGCGAAGGAGCTTATCCGTGGCACCTCCATGAAGACGGCGGAGATCGCTTTTGCGGTGGGCTACAAGGACCCGCATTATTTCAGCTATCTGTTTAAGAAAACGATAGGATGCACGCCCAGGGAATTCCGTGCCAGGGTATAGGAGGCAGGCGGCGCCGGCGCGCCGGAGAGATACATACTCTGGTGTGCCGGGGAGATACGGCCCCTGGTATGCCGGGGCTGAAAAGGAGAAGATATGTGGAAGAAAGAAGCGTCGATTAAGAACCGTCTGAATATGCTTCTTGTCATCTGTCTGGTTCCGCTGACGGTCCTGATTCTTTATCTGGTCGTTATTATGCAGCAGTTTTCTGGACGGTATGATGAGGTGGTGGAGAATATCACAAAGGCCAATGCCTATAATATTGATTTCAAGGACGATCTGGATTATCAGATGTACATTATCGTGGCAAATTCCGAGAGGGCGGATGAGCTGATTGATACGGAAGAACCCAGGCGCATGATTGAGGAGGCGAGAGAGGTCTTTCAGGGACTTTATGAGTCGGCGGATGCGGAATATGGGAAGCAGCGGCTGAACCGGATTCTGAAAAGCCTGAATATTCTGGAGGACCGGGTTATTGAAATAGAGACGGACGCCAAAGTGAGCGGCTTTTATGATAAAAATATGGAACGGCTGGATCTGGATATCCGAGTGCTGACAGAGCTGATCCAGGAGCAGATTCAGGAATATATCTATTATGAGACGACGAATCTGGAGGTGCTGCGTGAAGGTATCCGCTCAGATGTGGATCGGACGCTCCGTATGACCAGCATCATTTTTCTGCTTATTCTGGTGAGCGCTTTTCTGATCAGTCAGAAGCTGATGCAGGGAATCATGGTTCCCATCGGGCGGCTCTGCGAAGTGACTAGAAAGGCGGCGGGAGGAGATTTCACGGTAAGGGCAAAGGAAGACAACAGCGCGGAACTGTCTGTCCTGAACTCCAGCTTTAATTCCATGATTGAAAAAATAGGAAATCTGGTGGAGGATATCCGGGTGGAGCAGCTGAACCTGCGCGCCACAGAGCTGAAGCTTCTTCAGGCGCAGATCAACCCCCATTTCCTCTATAATACGCTGGACACTATTATATGGCTGGCAGAGGCGGGGAAAAAGGATGATGTGGTAATGATGGTTACGACATTGTCTGACTTTTTCCGAACCACCCTGAGCAAGGGAAGGGATTACATATCCGTGAGAGAAGAAGAGGCTCATATCCGGAGCTATCTTCAGATCCAACAGTTCCGTTACCGGGATATTCTGGAGTATTCCATTGATATTCCGGAGGAGCTTTATGAGTACCCTATTTTGAAGCTGACGCTTCAGCCGCTGGTGGAGAACGCCCTATATCATGGGATTAAGAATAAGCGGGGACTGGGCCATATCCGGGTATCGGGAGAAAAGCAGGAGGGCAGCCTGATATTCCGGGTATGGGATGACGGCCGGGGTATGGAGTCCGACCGGCTTGAAAAGGTCCGGCGCCTCATCGGAGGGGAGGAAGAGGTGGACAGGAGTGATCCTTCCGGTTTCGGTCTCTTCAATGTGGCCCAGAGGCTGCGCCTGAATTACGGGGCACAGTATGGAATTTCCCTGGAAAGCGTATATGGAGAATGGACAGAAGTGACGGTGGTAATCCCCGCTGTTTTCCAGAAATAGAAACCCTGCGGACGTGTATTTTCCGTAAAAAGGACAGACCGGAACAGCAGACGTAAAAAAATGAACTTTTTTCCAAAAAAAACAAACTTTGTTCACGGTTTGTTCAAAAATCAGTAAAAAATCATACTTAATTCAAAAGGATGTCCGTATCAAATTTTCTCTTCTTAGTATAGAATTTGACCATAGCCAAACGAAATGGCAACAAGAATAAGGGAGGTTTCAAAATGAAGAGAAAACTTGTAAGTGCATTGGTATGTGCGGCAATGGTAGCGACTGTTCTGGCAGGCTGCGGAAACAGCAGCAATACTGCTTCAACAGATACTGCAGCTACGGAAGAGACTGCGACGGATGACGCGGCAGCAGAAGATACAGCTGCTGAGGATACGGCGGCAGAGGATACAGCCGCTTCCGGAGACCTGATCAAAGTCGGCATCATCAACAATGACCCGAACGAGTCCGGATACCGTACAGCAAACGACGCTGATATGAAGGCTATGTTCACCGAGGAAAACGGTTATGACGCTTCTTTCGCATACAGCCTGAAGAATGACGAGCAGATTACCGCAGCTCAGAAGTTCATCCAGGACGGCGTTGATTATCTTCTGCTTTCCGCGGCTGACACAGCCGGATGGGATTCCGTACTGATGGACGCTCAGGCAGCCGGAACCCGCGTAATCCTGTTTGACCGTACTATCGATGCAGATCCGAGCCTTTACGAGGCTTCCATCGTATCCGACATGGAGGCTGAGGGACAGACTGCTGTAGACTGGCTGGCTGGACAGGGACTTGATGAGTACAACATCATTCACATTCAGGGTGTTATGGGCTCTGCTGCTCAGCAGGGACGTACCGGAGCTCTGAACGCAATGGTAGAAGAGAATGACAACTGGAATCTGGTAACCCAGCAGACCGCTGAGTGGAACGCTGAGAAGGCACAGCAGATTGTACAGTCTGTTATCGATTCCGGACAGGATTTCAACGTAATCTACGCTGAGAACGATGACATGGCTAAGGGCGCTGTAGCAGCTCTTGACAAGGCGAACATCTCTCACGGTGTTGACGGCGACGTTATCATCATGGGCTTTGATACCAATACCTGGGCTCTTGAGGAGCTGCTGGCCGGAAACTGGAACTATGACGGACAGTGCAATCCTTACCAGGCTTCCTATATCGATGAAGTAATCAAGACCATCGAGAGCGGCGGAACCATCGAGGAGAAGACCATCATCATGGAAGAGAAGGGCTTCGACGCAGAGACCATCACTCAGGAAGATATTGATACATATGGTATCTAAATCCGCTGTATAAACGGAACGTAATGGTATAAATCAAAAAACAAAGCGCGGCGCAGAAAGGATGGCAGTTACAGGACTGGCCTGCACCGCGCTTTGACTCTGAAATAGATATTTTCAGGAGGTGAACATTAGAGTGGAAAATAATGCTGTATTACAGATGAGAAATATACATAAAAGCTTTCCGGGAGTAAAGGCCCTCTCGGGAGTGGATTTTACCCTCCGCAAGGGCGAGATTCACGCGCTGATGGGCGAGAACGGCGCCGGAAAGTCCACGCTGATTAAAGTTCTGACCGGAGTGTACACGAAGGATGAGGGACACATTTACCTGGACGGACATGAGAAGGAAGTACAGATCCGCTCACCCCAGGAGGCACAAAAGCTTGGAATCAGCCCGGTATATCAGGAAATTACCCTGTGTCCGAATCTTTCCGTGGCTGAGAATATGTACATTGGCCGGACGCCTGGAGCGGTTCAGAACTGGAGAAAGATGAATAAAGATGCCGACAAGCTTCTGAAATCTCTGGATATCCCCGCAAAGGCTGCCCAGCAGCTTTCCACCTGCTCCCTTGCGGTACAGCAGATGATCGCGATCGCGAGAGCCGTGGATACAGACTGCAAGGTTCTGATTCTTGATGAGCCGACTTCCTCTCTGGATGAACAGGAGGTGGAGAAGCTCTTTAAGCTTATGCGGGACCTGCGGGAAAGAGGCGTTGGAATCATTTTTGTAACCCATTTCCTTGATCAGGTGTATGAGGTCTGCGACCGCATCACAGTGATGCGCGACGGATGCCTGGTAGGAGAGTATGAGATTAAGGATCTGCCCCGCGTACAGCTGGTATCCAAGATGCTGGGCAAGGAGCTGGATGATCTTTCCGATATTCATGGAGAATATAAGTCCTACGAGAAGAAAGAGGGAGAGCTTCCTGTCTTTGAAGTGGAGAATCTTTACAGCAATGCAGGAATCAAGCCTTTCAATTTCCATATCGACAAGGGAGAGGTAAACGGCTTCACTGGACTTCTGGGCTCCGGACGAAGCGAGTGCGTGCGCGCTATCTTCGGCGCGGATCATGTGCTGGGCGGAACCGTGAAAAAGAACGGCAAGCCGGTTAAAATCTCCAAGCCTATCGACGCCATGCGCCAGGGAATCGGGTATCTGCCGGAGGATCGCAAGCGTGACGGTATCGTCGGAGATCTTTCCGTGCGGGACAATATCATTCTTGCACAGCAGGTACTCCGCGGTTTTCTGAAGCCTTATTCAAAGGCCGAGGCTGACAAGATTGCGGACGAATACATAAAGCTTCTGAATATTAAGACGGCTTCAGCAGATACGCCGATTAAGTCGCTGTCAGGAGGAAATCAGCAGAAGGTTATTCTGGCCCGCTGGCTTCTGACTCATCCGGAATACCTGATTCTTGACGAGCCGACCAGAGGTATTGATGTGGGAACCAAAGTAGATATTCAGAAACTGGTTCTGAAGCTTGCTTCCGAAGGAATGAGCGTGACGTTTATTTCCTCAGAGATGGATGAAATGCTTCGTACCTGTTCCAGACTGATTGTAATGAGGGATCGCAGGGTCGTAGGTGAGCTGACCGGCAGCGACCTGAATCAGACCAGTATTATGAGTACGATTGCCGGAGGTGACAAATAATGCAGACAAATGAAACGAAAAAAGCGGGCGCTTCCAGCTTCTTTGGAAGACTGCTTAGAAAGCAGGTTATGATTCCGCTGGCAGCCCTTCTGATTCTGTTCCTGTTCAATCTGATTATGGACCCCTCGTTCTTCAAGATTGAGCTGGGATACAACAGCGCGGGCAACCCCGTTCTGTCAGGCTTTTTGATTACAATTCTGGACAGCGGTTCTGAGCTGGCGATTCTGGCTATCGGTATGACGCTGGTGACGGCGGCAACCGGCGGACAGGATATCAGCGTAGGCGCTACGACAGCTATTGCGGGCAGCGTGCTTCTGCGCGTACTCTGCGGAACCAACTCCCGTCCGGAGACTCTGCAGGCTCCGATTATCGTGGCCTTCCTGGCCGCCTGTGTGGTAGCAATGCTCTTTGGAGCGTTCAATGGCGTGCTGGTAGCAGTATTTAAGATACAGCCCATGATTGCCACGCTGATCCTTTATACAGCAGGCCGGTCCATCGCAGCCTGGATCAACAACAATGAGCTTCCGGTAGTCAGCGATGAGACACTTACCTATTTTGGTGAATTTATTCCGGGAATTCCGATTCCGACGCCGTTCTTTATCGCGGTAGCCTGTATGATTGTCATCGGCCTGGTTCTGAAATTTACGAACCTGCGCCTGTACACTCAGGCAGTCGGCATCAATGAGAATTCCTCCAGACTGAATGGTCTGAACCCGGTATTTATCAAGATTCTGTCCTTCGTGATTCTGGGACTCTGCGTGGCGGTGGTAGGACTTATCAAGGTCAGCCGTATTTCAACGATTAACTATTCCGTTATCGCAAAGGATATAGAGATGGATGCCATTCTGGCGGTGGCTCTGGGCGGAAACGCTTTAAGCGGCGGCAAGTTCAACATGACGGCGTCCATCATCGGAGCTTATGTAATTCAGTGTCTGACGACGACCCTTTACAAGTTCCAGGTACGTTCTGACGCGCTTCCGGCTTACAAGGCTGTTGTGGTTATCGTTCTTGTAATTGTCAGCGCGCCTGTAGTGAGAGAAAAGTTCAACGCCTTTATGGCGAAACGCAAGGTAAAGGAGGCTGCTTAACATGTCAAAGGGATTTGGAAATAAGATAAAAAATATCAGCGACACAAATCTGCTCCTTACCATTACTGTCGTCGTATTTTTCCTGATGTATATCGGAGCGATGATCTTCCAGGGCGAGGGCTTCTTAAAGCCCCAGGCGCTGTTTAATATTCTGAATGCTAATGCTGCTCTTATCATTCTGTCCTGCGGCATGAGCATCGTCATGATTACAGGAGGAATCGATATTTCCGTAGGCGGCGTGACGGCCCTCATCAGCATGTGCTGCGCGGTCTATCTGGACAAGGCAGGCGGAAATGTGGCGGTATCTGTTCTGATTGCTCTTCTGATTGGTTTGGCTTTCGGTCTGGTACAGGGCTTTCTGGTGGCATATCTGGAGATTCAGCCCTTCATTGTAACGCTGGCAGGAATGTTCTTTGCCCGCGGCATGACAACAATTGTGAACACGGAGCCTTTTAATGTGGCGAACGAGGCGTTTGTAGCTCTGAAAAATACGCGTATCATCGTTCCGGGCATGGGTTCTGTGAACCGTCTTGGAAACTACGTGGACGCTTATGTGGAAATCGGCGTTATCATAGCGCTTCTTGTTGTGATTGCCCTGTTCTGTGTGTTAAAATGGACAAAGCTTGGCCGCAGTTTCTATGCGGTGGGAGGAAACAGCCAGAGCGCTCTGATGCTTGGTATCAACGTAAAGAGAACAAAGTTTATCGCGCATCTGCTCTGCGGCGTGCTGGCAGGCATCGGCGGCTTTGTGTATTTCCTGCATGTAGGTTCCGGTTCTCCTTCCCACGCAAGCGGCGCGGAGATGAACGCCATCGCTTCTTCCATTATCGGCGGCACCATGCTGACCGGCGGCGTTGGAAATATTATCGGAACATTCTTTGGAGTGCTTTCCTTAAGTACGATCCAGAATATCGTTTCTTCCGCCGGACTTGACCAGGCATGGTGGACAGGAATCACGGTAGCGGCAATGCTGTGTCTGTTCCTGGTTGTACAGAGCATTGTAATGGCAGTGCGGAAAAAAGCAAGCGTAAAATAAAACTGATAGGAAAAAGAAGACAGGGCCGCCGGTTCGCAAAAGGACCTTTCAGCGGCTCTGGTTCTTACCGTACAGGGTGGTTCTATGAAAAAAATGGTCGTGGGAATCGGCGTCCTGCTGTCCCTCCTCCTCTGGTTTTCCAGCTGCGGAGCCAGAATTGAGGAATCGGAAGAAATCTCGGGCAGTGATCTTCTGAAGAAAGAAGAGGAGCTTGCCGCGGAAGGAGAAAACTATATTGTGGTGGGCTTTTCTCAGGTGGGATCTGAGTCTGACTGGCGGATTGCCAGCACAGAATCTTTTAAGGAAACATTTTCCCAAGAGAACGGGTACTATCTGATTTTTGAGGATGCCCAGCAGAAGCAGGAGAACCAGCTCAAAGCGGTTCGGAATTTCATTCTGCAGGAGGTAGACTATATTGTCCTGGACCCGATTGTGGAGACCGGATGGGACGCGGTTCTGCAGGAGGCGAAAGAGGCAGGGATTCCCGTGATCGTAGCGGACCGGCAGGTGAAGGTGGCAGATGAGAGTCTCTATACCTGCTGGGTAGGCAGCGACTTTGAGGAACAGGGACGCAGGGCCGGGGAATGGCTGGAGTCTTATCTGGAGGAGAAAGGACGGACCTCGGAAGAGATTCGGATTGTAACTCTTCAGGGGACCCGGGATTCGACGGCACAGATCGGACGGACCGGTGGTTTTGCGCAGATTCTGGAACGGAATGACAACTGGACCATGCTGGAGAGAAGAGACGGAGATTTTACACAGACCAAGGGACAGGAGGTTATGGAAGATTTCCTGAAAACATATTCCGGCATCGATGTGGTGGTCAGTGAAAATGACAACATGACCTTCGGGGCCATCGAGGCCATTGAAGCAGCCGGAAAAACCTGCGGTCCGGACGGAGATGTCATCATCCTTTCTTTTGACGCGGGCCGGGCGGCGCTTCAGGCCATGGCGGACGGGAAAATAAATGTAGAGTTTGAATGCAATCCGCTTCTGGGCCCTCTGGTTTCTGATATTATCCAGAAGCTGGAACGGGGAGAAGAAGTGGAAAAGCTTCAGTATGTGAAAGAGACCTATTTTGACTCTACAATGGATTTGGATACCATTATCCAGGAGAGAGTTTATTAAAATAAAACAAGCAGAAAACAGCAGTAGGAGGAATAAGAAAATGAGCAATATTCCAGTAGTAAAAGCGGGCATCGTAGCGGTAAGCCGGGACTGCTTCCCGGAATCGCTTTCTGTAAACCGCAGAAAGGCCCTTGTAGAGGCCTATAATAAGAAATATGACGCGGCGGATATCTATGAATGTCCGGTCTGCATCGTAGAGAGCGAGATCCATATGGTTCAGGCTCTGGAAGATATTAAAAAGGAAGGCTGCAACGCTCTGGTCGTTTACCTTGGAAATTTCGGACCGGAGATTTCCGAGACCCTGCTTGCAAAGCATTTTGACGGCCCGGTGATGTTTGTGGCGGCTGCCGAGGAGACCGGAAAGGATCTGGTACAGGGCCGCGGCGACGCCTACTGCGGTATGCTGAACGCCAGCTACAACCTGAAGCTTCGCGGTGTAAAGGCTTATATTCCGGAGTATCCGGTGGGAACGGCAGAAGAATGCGCAGATATGATTCATGATTTTCTGCCCATCGCCCGGGCTCTGGTGGGACTTTCCAGCCTGAAGATCATCAGCTTCGGCCCGAGACCCTTAAACTTTCTGGCCTGCAACGCGCCGATTCAGCAGCTCTATAATCTGGGCGTGGAGATCGAGGAAAACTCTGAGCTTGACCTCTTCGAGGCGTTCAACAAGCATGCAGGAGATCCGAGAATCCCGGATGTGGTAAAGGATATGGAAAAAGAGCTCGGTGAGGGCAACAAGAAGCCGCAGATCCTGGAGAAGCTGGCTCAGTACGAGCTGACGCTGCTCGACTGGGTGGAGGAGCATAGAGGCTACCGCAAATACGTGGCCATTGCCGGAAAATGCTGGCCTGCGTTCCAGACTCAGTTCGGCTTCGTTCCCTGTTATGTGAACAGCCGTCTGGCCGGACGGGGAATCCCCGTATCCTGTGAGGTGGATATCTACGGAGCCTTAAGCGAGTTCATCGGAACCTGCGTGAGCCAGGATGCGGTAACTCTGCTGGATATCAACAACACGGTTCCCGCAGATCTGTACGCTGAGGATATCGCAGGAAAATTCCCCTATACCCAGAAGGATACCTTCATGGGCTTCCATTGTGGCAACACCTGCTCCAGCAAGCTGACCTCCTGTTCTATGAAGTATCAGCTGATCATGGCGAGAAGCCTTCCGGAAGAGGTGACCCAGGGAACTCTCGAAGGAGATATTGTTCCGGGAGACATCACTTTCTTCCGTCTGCAGAGCACGGCGGACTGCAAGCTCCGCGCCTATGTGGCTCAGGGCGAGATCCTGCCGGTAGCAACACGGTCTTTCGGTTCCATCGGCATCTTCGCGATTCCGGAAATGGGACGCTTCTACCGTCATGTGCTGATTGAGGAGAACTTCCCCCATCACGGTGCCGTAGCCTTCGGCCACCACGGAAAGGCACTCTATGAAGTGTTCAAGTATCTGGGTGTTGTGCCGGAGAAGATTGGCTTCAACCGTCCGAAGGGAATGCTGTATCCGACAGAGAATCCGTTTGCGTAAATAGTTTTTGATATAGGACCGGTCAGGGAAAGCCTTCTCTGGCCGGTCTTGATTTGTCAGAAGCAGAGAAGCATCAAAATAAAAAAGTCAGAAAATCTATATTTTGCAGGAAATTATGCTTGACTTTTTTAATAATAATTATTATAATAAATTTAGAATAATTCTAAAAGGGTGAATGCTTATGACAAAGTATGAAAAGCAGATTTACGAGATTGTCAATAAGCTTACGGGCCATATGACTGCGGATCAGATTTTTTCAGAACTGAAAAAAAGCTACCCTTCCGTCTCACTGGCGACCGTATATAATAACCTGAACAAACTGTGTGAGGCAGGGCTGATCCGCCGGGTGTCCACAGAGGGAGCGCCGGATCGGTACGATCGGACTGCGAAACACGATCATCTGGTGTGCAGAAGATGCGGGAAGCTTACGGATATCTGCTTTGAGGATTTGACTGCTTCTCTGAAAAAGCAGCTTGGCGGGGAATTTTTCACCTATGATTTAAAGGTTTATTATATTTGTCCGGAATGCCGGGCGGAGGAAGAGCAGAAAGAAGAACGGAGAGAGGAATAAGCGGCGGAGTCCAGCCGTTTTCCATGAAAATAAGGACGGATCTATGTGCCGTAAGGAATTGCAGACGGCATCCATATAGATAACCAGCAGCTGTGAAAGTATTGAACGGCTGTGACAAAAGTATCGGAAAGGAGAATGCGAATGAGATATGTCTGTTCTGTATGCGGGTATATCTATGATGAAGCGAGAGAGAAGCAGGCCTTCTCCGAGCTCCCTGATTCATGGAGATGTCCCGTATGCAAGGCGGCCAAGACTGTATTTGTGCCGGAGAAAAAGGCGGATGAACCAAGGAAGACGGCCGCAGTTCCGGTGTCCCCGGTTCCGGCAGCAGGCCCGGTTTCCGAAGAGGAAGGCATGGAAAAGCTTTCTGTGGGAGAACTGTCCGCGCTCTGTTCTAACCTGGCCCGGGGCTGCGAGAAGCAGTATAAGGACCAGGAGGCTTCCCTGTTCCGCGAGCTTGCAGAGTATTTTGCTGCTGTGACGCCGGCGGAGCCGGGGGCGGATCTGGACCGGCTGGCATCCATGATTCAGGGAGATCTGGAGCAGGGGTATCCGGCAGTAAATGCGGCCGCCGGCGCAGCAGGAGACCGGGGAACAAAGAGAATCTGTGTCTGGGGAGAGAAGGTTACGAACATGCTGAATTCTCTGCTTGCCCAGTACCGGCAGGAGGGGGAGGCATTCCTGGCGGACACAGAGATCTGGGTATGCACGGTCTGCGGCTTCGTCTATGTGGGAGACAAGCCCCCGGAGCTCTGCCCGGTGTGCAGGGTTCCCGCCTGGAAATTTGAAAAAATGGAAGGGAGGGATTCTGCATGAAAAAGGTTGCTGTGAGAAATCTGAGGCTTTGTACGAAAGACTGTCTCTGTCTCTATGTCTGTCCCACAGGTGCTACAGACACAGAGAACAGCATCATCGACACGGACAAGTGCCTGGGCTGCGGTACCTGCGCGGCAGCCTGTCCAAGCGCCGCTATTTCCATGGTTCCGGTGGAATATCCGCCTCAGCAGAAAAAGGAGGAGAAGGTGCTGGCGGCATCTTATGCTCTGGCAAAAAGCAAGGCGAAGCAGGAAAAAATGGCGCTGCAGCTGGCTGAAGCAGCCGAAGAGGACGGTCTGTACCGTCTGATGACAGCCATGTCAAAATCCGTCCGCCTGGTCAATGAGGATTTGATGAGAGAGTCCGGGTATATGCTGCCCCAGAGCGCGAATACCCACAAGCTGCTGGAGGAGCTGTTAGAAAATCCGCCTACAGTGGAATTCCCGGCAGAGGCTGCAAAGAAACTGTTGAAGCTGATCCCATGCAATGAGACGGCAGAGACAAAAAAAGAAAAGGAAGAAAAAAGAGAGAGAAAGGAAGAAAAGAAGATGAGCAAATACGCTGGAACACAGACAGAAAAGAACCTGGAGGCCGCTTTCGCCGGAGAATCTCAGGCGCGCAACAAGTATACATATTTCGCGTCCGTAGCAAAGAAGGAAGGATATGAGCAGATCGCGGCTCTGTTTCTGAAGACGGCTGACAATGAGAAAGAGCACGCAAAGATGTGGTTTAAGGAAATGCAGGGCATCGGAAATACCGCTGAGAACCTGCTTCATGCCGCTGAAGGCGAGAACTATGAGTGGACGGATATGTACGAAGGTTTCGCAAAGACTGCCGAGGAAGAGGGATTCCCGGAGCTGGCCGCGAAATTCCGTCTGGTAGCTGCTATTGAAAAGCATCATGAGGAGCGCTACCGCGCGCTGCTTCACAATGTGGAAATGGCAGAGGTCTTCGCAAAGAGTGAGGTAAAGGTATGGGAGTGCCGCAACTGCGGACATATTATCGTGGGAACCTCCGCTCCGGAGATCTGTCCGACCTGCGCGCATCCGCAGAGCTACTTTGAGGTGCATGCAGAGAATTACTAAAACCCGGCAATTCGCAGGAAAACAAAAAAGAATGAAAAGTACAGGAGGCAGACGATTGCGGGCTGCCTCCTGTGCGTCTTCAGGCTGGAATGCTGCCGGATGCCGGAAGAAGCTTCTGGCAGTATTCTTTTAAAAGGAAAATCGTATTGCGGATATCTTCCTTTGTGGTTTCCGGATGGATCGTGCAGAGCCGCAGGACTTTTTTCCCATTCAGTTCTGTTGTAAAGACACCCGCATACCCGCTGGAGATTATCTGCCTGGAAATCCGCAGGTTCAGGCTGTCTTTTTCTTCCTCTGTCAATCTTCCGGGATTGAAACGGAAATTGATCACGGCCAGCTGCGCCGGGGAGACGATTTCGATTTCAGGGTACCTTCGAAGAAGCTGTTCCGCATATTCCGCCAGTTCAAAACCGTGTTCGATGCCGGAGGCGACCGCGTCACTGCCCATGGTCTGAAGGGTAAGCCAGAGCTTGATACCCCGGGCCGGGCGGGTAAGCTCCGGGCCGATGTTCCAGGGGTTCATGTATTCCTCATCCGCGTCGATGTCTTTCAGATATTCGGGGTGGGCATGGAAGCTGTTTACCATGTCTGCCCGGTCTCTTACGAGGACCATGCCGCAGCCGTAGGTCTGGAACAGCCATTTGTGTGCGTCCCAGCTCAGACTGTCTGCCAGCTCGATACCCTTCAGCAGACCCTTGCGTCCGGACAGGAGCACGGAGGCGCCGAAGGAGCCGTCCACATGCATCCAGAGATGATACCGGCGGCAGATGGCAGCTGTTTCAGAAAAGGGATCGATGCTGCCAGTATTGGTGGTTCCGGCGCTTGCGATGACAGCAAAGGGGAGAAGTCCCTGTTCCAGATCCTCTGTTATGGCCTGTTCCAGAAGTGCTGAGCTCATCTGAAAGTGCTTGTCTGTGGGGATACAGCGGATTCTGTCGGAAGGGATTCCGATGATGTGGAGGCCCTTCGCCACAGAGGAGTGTGTCTGCTCCGACACATAGGCTGTGCCCCGGTGCCAGTCGTGTTCGGGAAGGCGGTCTCTTGCGATGGTGAGAGCCGTCAGATTTGCCATGGAACCGCCCGACACAAAAAGTCCTCCTGCCGTGTCTGGGAAACCGGCTTTATCACACAGCCAGCGGATCAGATCGGATTCAATCTGACAACCCTGCGGGAAATTAGCCAGGCTTCCGGCATGCCGGTTATAGGCGGAGGTCATGATGTCTCCAAGCCACGAATAGCAGGAAGCTGTACCGGGCACAAAGCCCAGAAACCTGGGGTGGCAGGTTTCGCAGCCGAAAGAGAAGATCTCCTCTTTCAGTTCCCGGACCACATCCTCAAGGGGACGTCCCTTTTCAGAAATCCCGGTATGCTCTGGTTTCCGGCCGGCTGGCCTGCAGACAGGCTGGCTGACAAGTGTTTTTCTTTCCTCAAGATATTCATGGATAAATGTCTCTGTAATCTGTTCAAAGGACGGATCTGTCCATGCGGTATTTCTGCTTTTCATTTGAATCATATCCTCGCTTTTTCAATTTCTGTATTTCAGCGGGCCCTGCTTGACGTCTTCTGGACTCTATAGTAACATCAAAGATAATATTTGTTAAATTCATGATTTTCATATTGCTATTAATCAAATTCATAGGAGAGCCAGATGGAGTTTAAAAATATTAAGACATTTTTGAAGGTGGCCGAGCTTCGAAATTTTTCAAAAGCGGCGGAAAAGCTGGGCTACTCTCAGTCGGCGGTTACCATTCAGATTCAGCAGCTGGAACGGGAACTTGGGGTGCAGCTCTTTGAGCGGATCGGAAAGGGAGCGGCGCTTACGGAGGAAGGTCAGAGCTTCGTATTTTATGCCAACGAGGTTCTGGGGGCGGCGGAAAAAGCAAAGGAAAGCATCCGGAAAGGGAGAGAAGGAACAGAACTGCGGGATATCTCCGGGCAGCTCCGGATTGGGAGCGTAGAGTCTGTGGCGACAGCGCTTCTCCCAGGGCTTTTGATGCGTTATCATAAACTCTGCCCCGGCGTGGAAATTCTTGTACACACGGCAGGGAGAGATGAATTGCTGGAAAGAATCCGCAGCAACCGTCTGGATCTGTTTTTCAATCTGGAAAAGAAAGCGCATTATCCGGGGATGGAGCGAAAGCTTCTGAAGGAGGAGCGGATTATCTTTATTGCTCCGGCCTCCGGAGAACAGACAGACCCGGAACTGAACACACGGCTTCGGTCCGGAAAAATCAGCGCCCGGGAAATGAGCCGGCTTCCTTTTGCGCTCACGGAGCGGGGCGAAAGCTACCGTTATGAGCTGGAGCGCCTTCTGGCAGAATCAGACGCAGAAATACATTCCCAGCTTGAGATTGCCAATACGGAGACCATTGTGCATATGGTGGAGGAAGGCTTTGGCCTTTCCTTTCTTCCGGCATTTTCGGCTGCGAAGGCCATAGAGGCGGGGAAGGTCTTTGAAGTGGAGACAGAGCTTCCGTCCGTCTACATGTGGAGCCAGCTTTTTTATCATAAGAATAAGTGGATTTCTCCTCAGATGGAGGTATTTCTGGGGGTGGCGGAGGAGTATTTCAGCCAGTGCGGCGGTTGACTCGGCGGCTGCAGAGTAAGAAAGAGAAAAACAGAAATACTTGCCATGCCTTCCTTTTTCCGCTATAATTGAACAAACGCCCGCGCAGGAAAGGCGCGGGCTTCCCGCGGCCTGCAGAACAGACAGAACAGACAGAGCAGACAGAGCAGAGCAGACAGATATGTATGGCCTGGGACAGAACAAAACTATGAGGAGGCAGTGAAATGAAAAAAGACGACAGAAATGTAGATGAGAAGGTTCAGAAGCTGGTGGAATACAGCATGAAATCCGGTAAGATTGACGTGGATCTCTATGCAGAATATGATGTAAAGAGGGGCCTCCGTGATTCCTCCGGAAAAGGCGTACTGACAGGCCTGACGGAGATTTCCGATGTAGTATCTTTTGGCTATATAGATGGAGAGAAGGTGCCGATCGACGGCGAGCTGTATTATCAGGGAGTTAATGTGGAGGATCTGGTGCGCGGAGAGGCAAACCGGCGGTTTGCTTTTGAGGAGACGACCTATCTGCTTCTGTTCGGAAAACTTCCCACCAAAGCGCAGCTTCGGGAATTTATCGATATTCTGGGAATTTACCGGGAACTTCCGGATACCTTTGTGCGGGATGTTATCATGAAAGCGCCCAGTTCCAATATGATGAATACGCTGCAGAAATGTGTGCTGACGATGTATTCCTATGACCCGAAACCGGAAGATATCTCTGTGGGCAACGTACTGAGACAGTCTCTGCAGCTGATCGCCCAGTTCCCGCTGTATTCGGTATACGGATATCACGCGTACCGCCATTATCATCTGGACAAGAGCCTGATTATCCGGAATCCGAAGCCGGAGCTGTCCACGGCGGAAAACATTCTGCGGCTTCTCCGGAGAGACGGACAGTATACAGAGCTGGAGGCCAAGGTGCTGGATGTGGCTCTGGTGCTGCACGCAGAGCATGGCGGCGGAAACAACTCTACCTTTACGACTCATGTGGTGTCTTCTACGGGTACAGATACCTATTCGGCGGTAGCGGCTTCCCTGGGTTCTTTGAAAGGACCGAAGCACGGCGGCGCCAATCTGAAGGTGCAGGAGATGTTTGCGGATATCAAGGATCATGTGTCAAACTGGCGGGATGAGACGCAGATTCAGACTTATCTGGAGAAAATCCTCCGCAAAGAGGTATTTGACCATGCCGGCCTGATATATGGAATGGGCCATGCGGTATATACGGAGTCTGATCCCCGTGCCGTGATTCTGAAGGAATATGCGAGAAGGCTTTCAGAGGAAAAGGGAATGGAGGAAGAGTTTGAGCTTTACGAGCGCGTAGAGCGGATCGCAGGAGAATGCCTGATGGCGGGACGCCGTCTGCTGAAGCCTGTCTGCGCAAATGTGGATTTCTACAGCGGCTTTGTATACAGTATGCTGGATCTTCCGGATGAGTTGTTTACGCCTATATTTGCCATGTCCCGTATTTCCGGCTGGAGCGCCCACCGCATTGAGGAGCTGGTGAACGCAGGAAAGATCATCCGTCCGGCTTACAAATATGTGGGACACCATGTGCCCTACGTGGATCTGAACGACAGAGAGTAACAAAAGCAGAAAGGGCGGCTGAAAAAGATTCCTTTTTGCATCTGTGGCCTATACGGCATGATGTGAAAGAGACTTTTTCAGCAGCCCTTATATCTTGCTTTCACAGGGAATAGATAGCATAAATCCCGTTTCTTCTGCTTACAATTTAGTAATTGCAGTATGATAGAAGAGGGATTTTATGAAGAAAATTCTGGCCCTTATGCTGGCGCTCTCCATAAGCCTGCAGTTTTCTGCTTTTCCTGCGCAGGCATCTGATTCCGGAGAAGAAATGTCGGAGGAAATGACAGAAGATCAGTCTTCCGAGGGAGATGAGACAGTGGAGACGGCGGCGGAAAATCCGGAACAGGCTTTGGCGGAGGGGGAAGAGGAGGCGCAGACAGAAGCGGCAGAAACCCAGACAGATGAGTCTGGAACGGGAACGGGGGATTCTCTTGGCATTTCAGCTCCGTCGGCAGTGCTCATGGAAGCGTCCACAGGGACCGTGGTGCTTGAAAAGAACGCTCACGAGAAGCTGCCCCCGGCCAGCGTCACGAAAATCATGACGCTGCTTCTGATTTTTGACGCCCTGTCCCAGGGGAAAATCCGGATGGAGGATACGGTGACTACCTCAGCCTACGCGGCTTCCATGGGAGGCTCCCAGGTGTTTCTGGAGGAGGGCGAGACTCAGAGCGTGGAAACCATGATAAAATGTATCGCCGTAGCCTCTGCCAACGACGCGTCAGTTGCCATGGCGGAGCATATTGCCGGGACCGAGAGCCTGTTTGTGGATATGATGAACGAAAGGGCGGAGGAGCTGGGAATGAAAGACACGCATTTTGTCAACTGCTGTGGTCTGGATACGGACGGCCATCTGACTACGGCCTATGACATTGCGCTGATGTCCAGGGAACTGATCACGAAATATCCGCAGATACATACGTATTCCACGATCTGGATGGAGAATATTACCCATACCACCAAACGGGGAACAGAGGAATTCGGCCTGACGAACACCAACAAGCTGATCCGCCAGTACCCGTACGCCACTGGCCTGAAAACGGGGTCCACCAGCCAGGCAAAATACTGCGTCTCCGCTACGGCGGAAAAGGACGGCATAGAGCTGATTGCGGTCATTATGGCCGCGCCGGATTCAGCGAGCCGGAATACAGACGCGACGGCACTTCTGAACTATGGATATGCCAAATGCAGTCTGTATCAGGATCTGGAGGAGCAGCCGCTGGTCACTGTTCCGGTCCGGGGAGGCGTGCAGGAAGAGGTGGCAGGAAAATACGACGGGACGTTTTCGTATCTGAGTACCACAGGGGAAGATCTGACTGCGGTGGAAAAGAAATGGTACGCTGTGGAGGAGCTGACGGCTCCTGTGGAAGAAGGGCAGGCAATAGGGAAACTCACATATACACTGAACGGACAGGAGATCGGCAGCGTCGAGATTCTGGCAGGCAGCGCCGTGGAGAAAGCCGGGTACGGTTATTATCTGGGGCGGGCCTTCGAATATCTGATGCTCTGACATGCGGAAGAAAACTACAGGGGAAAACGTTACGGATTTATCTATGTGGATGCCGACGACGAGGGAAACGGAAGCTATGACCGGTTCCGGAAAGACAGCTTTTACTGGTACAAAAAAGTGATTGCGTCCAACGGAGAAGATCTGGAGGATATAAGATAATTTCGATTTTCAATTCAATAGTTTCAGGCAGAAAGGCTGCTCCGGAAATTGATACTGGAAGCAGCCTTTTTCCTGTGCTAAAATGAAATAAAATAGCCAACCCACAGAGGAAAATAAAACAGCATAAAAAGGAGAGACGTATGAATTTTCTAATTTTAGACGTAGGAACCTCAAGCATGCGCGGAATTTTGTTCCGCGAGGATGGAACGATGCTTCATACCGTACAGAAGGAATACCAGGTCATCACCCTGGAGCACGGCTGGGTGGAGCAGAATCCGCTGGATTTCAAGGACAGCATGACGGAGATTGTAAAGGAGTCTGCCGCGTTTGCGGCACAGATGGAAGAAAGTATCGACGCTGTCGCCCTTACCTCCCAGCGTTCTTCCGTCATTCCGGTGGACAGAGAAGGAAACCATCTGGGAAATGCCCAGATGTGGCAGGATAAGCGGACGGTGCCTCTCTGTCAGGCTATGGAGGAACATCACAGAGAGATTTTCCGGCTCTGCGGCTCCCGGGTTAATCCGGTGTTTTCCGGCGCGAAGATGAAGTGGATGCGCCAGAATCAGCCGGAACTTTATGAAAAGGCTTATAAGCTGACAGTGATTCCGGACTATCTGGTTTACCATATGACGGGCAATTTCTATACAGATCATACATACGGCAGCCGTTCCCTTCTGATGAATCTGAAGACCTGCCAGTGGGACGATAGACTGCTGGAGCTTTTCGAAGTGGATAAAGAGAAGCTCTGCGAGCTGAAAGCTCCGGGAAGCATTCTGGGCTATACCACAAAGGAATTTTCTGAGCTGACCGGCATTGCGGAAGGCGTACCTGTCATCAGCGCGGGCGGCGACCAGCAGTGCGGCATGCTCGGCCAGGGCGTTGTAAAGCAGGGACAGGTTTCCCTGACACTGGGCACAGGCGGCTTCCTTTTGACGACCTGCCGGGAGGTGCCTGAGAATCTGGACTGGGATGTGGTCTGCAATGCGTCTTCAGAAGCCGGGGCCTATATTCTGGAGGCCAGTATGCTGACCTGCACTTCAGCTATGGAATGGTATAAGCGGAATTTCTTCCGGGAAGAGACCGACTTTTATGGAAAACTGAACGATATTCTGACGGAGATTCCGGCCGGCTCCCATGGCTGCCTGGCCCTGCCCTATTTCCAGGGAAGATCCACGCCGGACTGGAACAGCGACGCCACGGCTGTCTTTGCGGGAATTACGCTGAATACCTCCCGGGAAGACATGCTGAAAGCCCTGCTGGAGAGTATCTGTATGGAAATCAGCAATAACATTGCTTCCTTTGAAAAATATGTTCCGCTGGAAAAAATTCTGATCAACGGCGGCCTTTCCAAGAGCGAAGCCTTCAACCGGATGCAGGCGGACATCTACGGAAAGCCTGTGGTGCGCATGGATAATGCGGAAAGCACGGCCATCGGCGCGCTGATGGTGGCCTCTGTCACCATGGGACGTTATCAGAATGTGGAGGAGGCCTTTGCGGGTATCCGTAAGAATGCGGGAGCAAAGGAATACAAGGTGCATGAGGCGGTTCATGCAGTCTATGAAGAGCTGCGCGCGCGGATGAACGATACTTACAGCCGCCTGCAGTAACAGCCGTCTGCGGCAACAGATTCTCCGCCTTGCAATCCCCCAGAATTTGTGGTACTCTGTTCACATGTCTGATTTTAGAATATTCGAATATGAAGTGAATACGGCAAAGCTGCCGGCGGGGGCTGAAGGACCGGTGTTCTGTATGGCAGCCGATCTGCACAATCAGAGCTACGGGCCGGATAACGCCCGCCTGGCAGAGGCCATTCTTGCCCTGGAGCCGGATGCGGTTCTGGCTGCGGGAGACCTTCTGATAGGGCGGCCGGGAGAAACCTTTCTTCCGGCTCTTTCTTTGCTGCGCCGCCTGCGCAGAGCGCAGATCCCTGTCTACTATGGAAATGGAAATCATGAGTACCGGATGCGGCTGCACCCGGAGATTTATGGAAAGGTTTATGCTGAATATGCGGAAGCGCTCAGAGACTGCGGTGTGATTCTGCTGGAGAATGAAAAGGCATCCTTTGAAGCGGAGGGACTCGGGGCAGAGATTTACGGTTTTGAGCTGCCGGAATCTTATTACCGGAAATTCGCCAGGGAGGAGCTTAAGGAGGAAGAACTGGAGCAGGTCCTGGGGAAGCCGGATGAAGAGAAGTATAATATTCTGATCGCGCATAATCCGGTCTATTTTCCGGTCTATGCCCGCTGGGGCGCGGATCTGACCGTGTCCGGACACCTTCACGGAGGAATCATCCGAATCCCGGGCATCGGAGGAATCATCACGCCTCAGGCCAGGCTGTTTCCGAAGTACGACGCCGGCCATTTCCGGCGGGAGGGAAAGGATCTGGTGGTAAGCAGAGGACTGGGGACCCATACCGTGAATCTGCGCATCTTTAATCCGCCGGAGCTGTCCGTCATCCGCCTGAAGGGAGAATAAGCATGGGAATTCCCGTAAAACTGCCTGCGTTTGAAGGTCCTCTCGACCTTCTTCTGCATTTGATAGAAAGCAATAAAATCGATATTTATGATATCCCCATTGTGACGATTACCGATCAGTATATGGAATATATCCGCGCCATGGAGAAAAAGGATCTGAATGTGATGAGTGAATTTCTCGTGATGGCGGCTACCCTCCTGGAGATCAAGGCGAAGATGCTTCTGCCTGCGGAGGTCAATGAGGAAGGGGAAGAGATAGACCCGAGAGCAGATCTGGTAGAACGCCTGTTGGAATATAAGCTGTACAAGTACATGGCGGGAGAGCTGGGAAAACGGCAGAACCAGGCCGGACAGGCCTTTTACCGCCAGGAGGACATTCCGCAGGAGGTGGCCTCCTATATTGAGCCCGTAGATCTGGACAAGCTGGTGGGAGATCTGACGCTCGCGAAGCTGGATGAGATTTTCCGGGACGTTCTGCGCAGATCCGCGGAAAAGGTGGACCCGGTGCGGAGCGGCTTTGGTGAGATTGAGAAAGAAGAAGTCAGCCTGGAGGATCGGATTTCCTATGTGGAAGAGACCCTGAAAAAGGAGCCGCGCACAAGCTTCCGCAGGCTTCTGGAAGGAAAGAAGCGGCATGGGAAGATGCAGGTGATCGTGACCTTCCTGGCTGTGCTGGAGCTGATGAAGGTCGGAAAGCTCACGGTGAAACAGGAAGGGACTTTCGGAGAGATCTATATTCAGATGGAGGCGGCTGCCGCCCCGGAAGACGATGGAATTTCAGATAAGGATGTCCCGGAAGAAGCGGGACAGCAAGGAGCGTAACTGTGGAAGAAAAGAGAACGGAGGCCGCGATCAGGGCGGCGGTAGAGGCGATATTGTTTGCGGCAGGCGGCTCAGTGGAGACGGCCAGGCTTGCGTCTGCGCTGGAGCTGGACTCCGGTGAGATGAGAGACATTCTGCGGCGCATGGAACTGCGCTACGAGGAAGAGGACAGGGGAATCCGCCTGCTGGAGCTGGAGGATGCCTGGCAGCTCTGTACGAAACGGGAGCATTACGGGGAGCTGATCCGCATTGTGAAGCAGCCGAGAAAGTATACGCTGACGGAGGTGCTTCTGGAGACTCTGTCCATCGTAGCTTACAAGCAGCCGGTGACAAAGCTTGAGATAGAGAAGATCCGCGGCGTCAAAAGTGATCATGCGGTCAACAAGCTGGTGGAGTACGGACTGATTGAGGAGGTGGGCCGCCTGGACGCGCCGGGCCGTCCGATACTGTTCGGCACGACAGAGGAGTTTCTGAGAAGCTTTGGAGTCAGCTCGGTGGAGGAGCTTCCCAAGGCATCTCCGGAGCAGATGGAAGACTTTAAGGAGGAAGCAGAGGAAGAGCTCGGCCTTCCGGCAGAAAGCCAGGAGGAACTTCCCAAGGCATCTCCAGAGCCGGCATAGCTGTCCGGAAAATCCCGCAGGTTTTCAAAACCGCGGAAAAATAGAAAAATTCAAAGAACAAGAGGAGGATGAGTATGGGACATCTTACAAGCAGAAACGCTTATAAGAACCTGGAAGACCGTATTAACTGGTTTACACAGGGAGCGCCTGCGTTTTCAGGGACCCTGTATAAGATTTTGCAGGTGCTCTATACGGAAAAGGAGGCCAAGTGGGTCTCTCTTCTTCCGGTGCGCCCCTTTACGGCGAAAAAAGCCGCAAAGATCTGGAATACCAGTGAAGCAAAGGCGGAGAAGTTTCTGACCCATCTTTGCGAGAAGGCTCTTCTGGTAGATTCTTATCACAACGGAGTGCGCAAATTCGTGATGCCGCCTCCTATGGCAGGCTTTATTGAATTTGCCCTGATGCGTACGAGAGGAGATATCGATCAGAAGTATCTGAGCGAGCTGTATTACCAGTACATGAATGTGGAGGAGGACTTCGTAAAAGAGCTTTTCTGGGCTACGGAGACGAAGCTTGGCCGGGTCTATGTGCGGGAGCCCGTGCTGACAAATGAGAATACACTTCATATTCTGGATTATGAGAGAGCCACGCATATCATTGAAGAGGCAGAATATATCGGCCTGGGCCTGTGTTACTGCCGCCACAAAATGTATCATGCGGGGCATCCCTGCGAGATAGGCGCGCCGCTGGACGTCTGTCTGACCTTCGGCAATGTGGCCCGTTCCCTGGCAGAGCATGGCGGATATGCCCGGCTGATTGACAAGGCGGAGGCCAAAGACGCTCTGGAGCGTTCCTATGCCCATAATCTGGTGCAGATCGGAGAGAATGTCCGGGAGAATCCGGCGTTTATCTGCAACTGCTGCGGCTGCTGCTGCGAAGCCCTGCAGGCGGCCAGACGGTTCAGTCCCATGCAGCCGGTGGCCACGACCAATTATATTCCGGAGATAAAGGAAGAATCCTGCGTGGGCTGTGAAAAGTGTGCGAAAGCCTGTCCGATTCTGGCCATATCCATGAAGGAAGAGGAAAACGGGAAGAAAAAAGCAGTCATTGATACGGATATCTGCCTGGGCTGCGGCGTCTGCGCCGCTAACTGCGCAAAGAAGGCCATAGAGATGAAGCGCCGGCCCATTCAGGTGATTACTCCGGTGAACAGCACCCACCGTTTTGTGCTTCAGGCCATTGAGAAGGGTACGCTGCAGAATCTGGTTTTTGACAATCAGGCTTTTGCGAACCACCGGGCCATGGCAGCGGTGTTTGCGGCAATTCTGGAGCTGCCTCCTCTGAAACAGGCGCTGGCAAGCAAACAGTTTAAATCTATTTATCTGGATAAGCTGATTTCCAGCCAGCTCAATAAGAATAAAAAGAAAAAGAATTAGAATTAGATTCAGATACGAGATACAGCTGTTTTTACAAGTGACGGATATCGGGAACGGATTTTGTTTTATAACAGTCCGTCCCGGGCGGATGGGATTCGGCAGAAGACGGGTCTGTCTTTCTGTGTAAGATAAGAGAAAGCGGTATAGTCAATTTTGGCTATGCCGCTTTTTTTGATTAAGCCGGGCAGACGAAAATGACATGTTGATTTTTATGTTGGATTTGTAATATTTATATTGACTTATGTTGATATGATGCTATAATAAAACTAGAAATCAAGGCGAAATCAAGTTGAAACTCAAAAAACAGTGGGATACCAGGAGGGATCGAAGATGAATTTAGCAGAAGCAAAGGAGTATGCAAAGAAAAACATTCACAACCGTCCCCAGACAGCCGGACGTCTGGCAGGCAAGATTGCGGTAGTCACAGGCGGAGCCCAGGGCTTCGGTCTTGGAATCGCAGAGGAGATGTACCGGGAGGGAGCCAGCGTGGTTCTGGCGGACCTCAATGACGCTCAGGCAAGAGAAGCCGCGAAGGGACTCGGGGAGCGCGCAATCGGCCTGAAGGTGGATGTATCTGATGCCGCGTCCATGGAAGCCATGGTCTGCGGGGCAGTGGAACATTTCGGCGGTATCGATATTTTTGTATCGAACGCGGGTGTACTGAAGGCGGGCAGCCTGGAGGATTTGACTCCGGAAGCTTTTACCTTCGTGACAAAGGTGAATTATATCGGATATTTCAACGCGGCTAAGTACGCTTCCGCAATTATGAAAGCCCAGCATGAGGCGGATGAAACACTCTGGTTTGACATTATTCAGATCAATTCCAAATCCGGACTGGAAGGCTCCAGAAATAACAGCGCTTATGCGGGCGGAAAGTTCGGCGGCATCGGACTGACCCAGAGCTTTGCGCTGGAGCTGGTAGGTTCCAATATCAAGGTAAATTCTATCTGCCCGGGCAACTTCTATGACGGCCCCCTCTGGTCGGACCCGGAGAAAGGTCTTTTCGTGCAGTATCTGAACGCGGGAAAGGTGCCGGGAGCGAAGACAGTGCAGGATGTAAAGGATTACTACCTGTCCAAGTCCCCGATTCACAGAGGCTGTACGCCGAAGGATGTGGCGAAGGCTCTGTTTTACGCGGTGGAGCAGGAATTTGAGACCGGACAGGCAATTCCGGTGACCGGCGGCCAGACCATGCTGAATTGAAAAGCGTGTGAAAAAGGAGGAGTCCATGGATAAGTTTGTAGAGCGTCAGGAGGTTCTGAAGCTTTTGAACGCGCCGTCGCCCGAGGAGCGGCTGGCGAATCTGGCGATTATAATCGGCGGTGAAAAGGAGCATCCGGAGGTAAAGCCCCAGTACGCCAATAACCATATACATACCATATATTCATTTTCACCCTATTCCCCTACAGCGGCTGTGTACTGCGCGCGGGATGAGGGGCTGGAGACGGCGGGCATCATGGATCATGATACCATTGCCGGGGCTGAGGAATTCCGGAAGGCAGGAAAGATTGCGGGAATCGGGACCACCTGCGGCATGGAATGCAGGGCGGATCTTTCCGGTACGCGGATGGCCGGAAGAAAGCTGAATAATCCGGATCAGGCGGGTATCTGCTATATGGCGGTTCACAGCGTTCCGTCTTCCGGTTTTGCGAGACTGAACGAGGTCTTCGCTCCCTTAAGGGAAAAAAGAAATGAACGCAACCGGAAGATGACGGAAAATATCAACCGTCTGATGGAACCCTTTGGAATAACGCTGGACTTTGACAGGGACGTGATCCCGATTTCCCAGTACGCAAACGGCGGTTCCATTACAGAACGCCATCTGCTCTGCGCCCTGAGCCAGAAGATCCTGGATAAAGCCGGAAAAGAAGGCTGCGTCAAATTCGTGGAGCAGGAGCTTGGAATCGGCCTGAATGATAAGACGAGAGAACGCCTTTCCGATCCGGAGAACCCTCATCTGATCTATGATCTGCTGGGTGTGATGAAAGCGGAACTGGTAAGCAAAATCTATATTCCCGCCACAGAGGAATGTATCGCCTTTGCGGACCTGGTAAAGCTGGCCGATGAGGTGGGAGCGGTTCTCTGCTATCCTTATCTGGGCGATGTGACGGATTCTGTTACCGGCGATAAGAAGGCGGCGAAATTCGAGGACGATTTTCTGGATGAACTGTTTGAGATGCTGAAGGAAGAAGGTGTCCGGGGCGTCACCTACATGCCGGCCCGCAATACAAGAGAACAGCTTGAGAGACTGCAGAAGCTGTGCCGGGACTACGGCATGATGGAAATTTCCGGAGAGGACGTGAATTCTTCCCGCCAGAGTATGATTTGCCCTCAGCTTTCAGACCCCCAGTTCCGTCATCTGGTGGATGCGGCCTGGAAACTGGTTGAGCGGGAAAAGGATTGAGCAGGGCTGCCAAAGAAGCGGCGGGCTCTGCGCCGGATGATGAAAAAGAAACCGAGAGAAACCTATCATAAATATCATTTAAAGGAGAAAGAGTATGAAAACAAAGGCACTGAGACTTTACGGCAAAGAGGATCTGCGGCTGGAGGAGTTTGAGCTTCCGGAACCCAAGGATGATGAAATCCTGGCAAAGGTAGTATCTGACAGTATCTGCATGTCTTCCTATAAGGCAGCCATGCAGGGGGCAGACCACAAGCGCGTGCCGGATGACGTGGCAGAGCATCCTACGATCATCGGTCATGAGTTCTGCGGCGAGCTGGTCAAGGTAGGCTCCAAGTGGGCGGATGAATTCAAGGCGGGAGAGAAATTCTCTATCCAGCCGGCGCTGAATTATAAGGGAAGCCTGGCTGCTCCGGGATATTCCTATGAGTATATCGGCGGGGATGCCACTTATGTTATCATTCCCAATGAGGTCATGGAGATGGGCTGCCTGCTTCATTACTCCGGGGAAAGTTATTTCGGCGGTTCCCTGACAGAGCCGCTGTCCTGCGTGGCAGGAACCTTCCATGCTATGTATCATGCCACAAGAGGAAAGTACGAGCATGACATGGGAATCCGCAAGGGAGGAAGAATGGCGATTCTTGCAGGAGTGGGACCCATGGGACTCGCAGCTATCGATTATATCATCCACTGTGACAGAAGACCGTCTCTGCTGGTGGTTACCGATATTGATGACGCAAGACTGGCCCGGGCAGAGCAGATGCTTTCCCCGAAGGAAGCGGAAGAGAACGGTATTAAGCTTGTTTACGCAAATACAGGCAAGGTGGAAAATGATCATGAATTTATGATGAGCTTCACAGACGGAAAGGGATATGATGACGTGCTGGTATTTGCGCCGGTGGCGCCCGTGGTAGAGCTGGCGGACAGCATTCTGGCTCAGGATGGCTGCCTGAACTTTTTCGCAGGTCCCTCTAACCCGGAATTTTCCGCGAAGTTCAACTTCTACAACGTACATTATTCCGGAACTCATGTGGTAGGAACCTCCGGCGGAAATACAGATGATATGAAGGAATGTCTGACCATGATCGGTGAGAAAAAGCTGGAACCGGCCATTTTGGTGACTCATATCGGCGGTCTTGATGTCGCAAGAGAGACTACGCTGAATCTGCCTCATGTTCCGGGCGGAAAAAAACTCATTTATACCCATATCTCTCTGCCGCTGACTGCAATTGCGGATTTTGAGGAAAAAGGGAAGACAGATCCGCTGTTCGCGAAACTGGCGGAGCTGGTAGCCAAGACCAATGGACTGTGGAACGCAGAAGCAGAGAAATATCTGCTTGAGAACGCGCCGGCGATCTGATTGTTCCGGCAGACGTAAGAGGAACGCGGAAACAGCCCGTAAGACCTTCTGAAGAAAACCAGACGAGCCGCAGAGCGGCCCTGAAATGTGGAAAGCCGCGGTTTCGCAGACTGCCTGTGCGGTCGTCTGCGAAACCGCGGCTTTCAGGCTGTCTGTGCCCTTTGGGGCTTGCCACAGAAGACGACGCCCGGTATAATAAAAAAGAATATTACAGAAGAATACCTTTATCAATGAAGAGCGGCGGCGCGTCAGTTTGTACAGTCCTTTGTACCTCGACGGCGTTTGGATTGGGAAAGGATGGAAAAGGAGAATAGAAATGAACAGTTTTGAGCAGCTGATTGGAAACAGAGTACTGGTGAGCGCGGTTGTCGGATGGTTTGTGGCACAGGTGTTGAAAACTGTAATTCATACGATTGTCACAAAAAAGTTTGAGCCGGAGCGGCTGACAGGTTCCGGAGGAATGCCCAGCTCTCATTCCTCTACCGTATGCGCGATGGCGGCAGTCTCCGGTCAGATCTACGGACTGGGTTCTTTTGAATTTGCCGTGACAGTGATTCTGGCTATTATTGTGATGCATGACGCCATGGGAGTGCGTCTGGAGACCGGGAAACAGGCCAAGCTGATCAATGAAATTGTGGAGACCTTCAAGACTATGAACGGAAAAACGCTTGCGGAGGAAAGGCTGAAGGAATTCGTGGGCCATACACCGCTCCAGGTGCTGATGGGAGCGCTTTTGGGCATTATTATCGGCCTTCTCCTGGCCTGATGCCGGCGGTTCATGAGAATATTTCTCATATAGATGGCTTGAATGACAGAAAATTCTGTGGTAAGATAACACCATGAGGTTAGTAAAAACTAACTTGTGAATAAAAAGAATCCCTTCTGCGGATTCTTTTTAAAAGGATGGGAGTTAGAAGAAACTAATAAGAAAAGAAACTTACGGCCTCATCAGCAAGTGATTCGGCTTGTGCTGAATAATCATCAGCTTCCATGGGAAAGAGAGGAAAGACGCTTATGAGTATTGTGATTATCGGTGGACACGACCGAATGGTCCGCCAGTACCATGACATCTGCAAGGCATATAAATGTAAGGCGAAGGTCTTTACCCAGATGACGGGAGACCTGAAAAAACAGGTGGGAAAGCCGGATTTGTTCGTGCTGTTTACCAATACAGTATCCCACAAGATGGTAAAATGCGCGCTGGAAGAGGCGAAGAGAAACAACATCGATGTTGTCCGCTGTCATACCAGCAGCAAGGCGGCTCTGGAAGAAATCCTGAGGAGCTGCTGCTGATGGGCGGCGCGCGGGAGAAACTGGAGAGACTGCTTGCCAGCCACTGCGCCCCTGTTTTATTCAGGAAGAAGACGGCCAACCTGGTGGCGGCAGAGCAGGAACTTGCGGCATACCTGCCGGAGGTTCTGGCCGGCAGCCGGATTTCCTGGATAAAGCTCTGCAGCTGCCGGAAATACTGCCACCTTCTGTTTTATGACAGAGAACGGCTGGAAAGGTATCTGGAAAAGGAGGAACACCAGGAGTTTCTGCGGGCTTACGGATATGAGGGAAGGGAACTTCCGGAGAAACTTCAGCTCCTGGCGGAACGCTATGAAGGCTATCAGAAAAGGGGCGGAGAATTTCCTCATGAGATCGGATTGTTTCTGGAATATCCCCTGGAGGATATCGAGGGTTTCATTCTGCATCAGGGAAAGGATGCTCTGGAATGCGGATACTGGAAGGTGTACGGAAACGTGGACAGAGCCAGAGAGGTATTCCGGCTCTATGACAGGCTCCGTCAGACGCTGACCGCGCTGGTGGCAGCGGGGGTCAGCCTGAAGGAGGGCGCGGCAGAATCAGCCTGGCAGACATATCAGCAGGGTTATTAATGGTAGGAAGCCCTTGGGCTTTTTATAAATTCAATATCTAAAAATGAATGCAGGAGGAAAAAAATGAAGATAGTATACTGGAGCAGTACAGGAAATACAGAAAGAATGGCTCAGATGCTGGGCGAGGAGATCGAGAAGCTGGGAGGCAGCGCAGAAGTGGAAGAGGTGTCTTCCGTATCCCCATCGGCCCTGGAGAAAGAGACGGTATTTGCTCTCGGATGCTCAGCCATGGGTGACGAGGAGCTGGACGAGGGAGAGATGGAGCCCTTCGTGCAGGAGGTGGAGAAGTTTGCTTCCGGCAAAAAAATCGGTCTTTTCGGTTCCTATGACTGGGGCGACGGCGAGTGGATGCGCAGATGGGAAGCCCGCATGAAGGAAGCAGGAGCGGATGTGGCCGGAACTGTAATCGCCAATAACGAACCGGGAGAGGAAGATCAGGAACATCTGGCAGAGCTTGCAAAGAAGCTGTTCGGCTGATGAGAATACGTTCGGAAATATTTCGGTTAGGAATCACAAATTAGTTATTGACAACTCTGGTAAAAAGTGCTTTAATACTTATTGGAAATGATAGTTATTCTCAATTGCTTAAGAGGAGAAAGGATGGAGAGGCTGATGGCACTGGCAATGATGGAAGTTGGAGAAACGAGGACGATTCAGGAATTCCATGGAAAGGAAGAAGTGAAGAGGCATCTTCAGGATCTCGGCTTTGTGAAAGGGGAAAAGGTGCAGGTGGTAGGTGAGAACCCCAGCGGCATGATTCTCCTGGTGAAGGGCGTGAGAATCGCGCTGAACAGAGGCCTGGCTTCTCAGATTATGGTAGCGTAATTCGGGCGTTGAGAAACGGAAAGAGAGGGCAAGGGAAGGAATGACACTGAAAGAAATGAAACCGGGTCAGTCCGGAAAGGTGGTATCCATCGGCGAAAGCGGGCAGCTGAAGCGCAGAATCATGGATATGGGGATCACTCCCGGCGTTGAGGTCAAGGTAATCAAGGTGGCGCCGCTGGGCGATCCGGTGGAAATCAATGTGCGCGGCTACGAGCTCAGTCTCCGCAAAGAGGAAGCGGCGCGTATCGAGGTGCAGTAAGCAAAAAACAAGGAAAGCAATGCAGGGTTAAGGTTCGCTTAACCCATAATTTTACGCATAGCGTTAGCTGAAACTAATTATTGTAAACTAACCGTGCGGGACGAGTGGAGGAAGACAAAAATGTCATATGTAATTGCGCTGGCGGGAAATCCCAACTGCGGAAAAACAACTTTATTCAACGACCTGACAGGCTCCAGGCAGCGTGTCGGAAACTGGCCGGGCGTAACGGTTGACAAAAAAGAAGGTACATATAAGAAGAATAAGGAAATCAATATCATGGACCTTCCGGGAACCTATTCCCTGTCCCCGTACTCTGCCGAGGAGATTATCGCCAGAGATTATATCATCATGGAGAAGCCGGATGCTGTGATCGATATTGTGGACGCAACCAGTATCGAGCGCAACCTGTATCTGACACTTCAGATTATCGAGACTGGAATTCCTACGGTTGTCGCCCTGAACATGATGGACGAAGTGGAAGCCAGAGGAGACAGGATTAACGCAGAGAAGCTGTCAGAGATTCTCGGCGTTCCGGTCGTTCCGATTGTGGCCCGTAAAGGCAAGGGCGTTCCGGAACTGATGGCCCAGGCCGTGGAAGTGGCGAAGGCGAAGAAGGCCCCAAAGAAGCTTCCGATTTTTGACGACAAGCTGGACGCGACGGTTGCAAAGATCAAAGAGGCTCTGGATGCGGCCGGCGAGGCTGACAGCGCTTGGAAGGCTGTCAAGCTGCTGGAGAACGACGAGAAGGTTGGCGAGAAAGTTTCCGCCGAGCTGAAGAGCCAGGCGGAGAAGATCGTGGCTGATGCCTACGGCGCAGGCGCGGATCTGGAAGCTGTGGTAGCGGACCAGCGTTATCAGTATATTTCCAAAGTCGTGAAGGACACAGTCAAGAAAGGAAAGACCGGCCATGTAGAGACCACCTCTGACAAGGTGGATAAGATTCTGACCAACCGGATTCTGGCCCTTCCGATCTTTGCGGTGGTGATGTATATCCTGTTTGCCTGCACGAACAGCGAAAACTTCCTGTTCCTTGGCATCAACAGCCCGGGTATCTGGCTGGCCGGCGTGGTGGAGGCTGCCTGGGGCTGGGTAACTGGTCTGGTGGAAGGCCTGGTAGCAAACGCTTCTCCGTGGGTGTATTCCCTTGTGATTGACGGCATCATGGGCGGTATCGGCGCTGTGCTCGGCTTCCTGCCGCTGATTTTGGTGCTGTACGTACTGGTGTCCTTCCTGGAGGACTGCGGATACATGGCCCGTGTAGCCTTCGTGCTTGACCGTATCTTCCGCAAATTTGGTCTGTCCGGCCGCGCGTTTATTCCGCTGCTGCAGGGCTTTGGATGCTCTGTTCCGGCTGTCATGGCTACCCGTACCATGGAGTCTGAAAAAGACAGAAAGATTACGACTATCCTCTGCGGCTTTATGCCCTGCGGCGCGAAGCTGCCGATTTTCGCCCTGATTGTTTCCACCCTGTTTGCGGACAGCAATCAGACGGCTGTTACTTACTCTCTTTATGTATTCAGTATTGTGGTTGCGATTATCGTGGCGCTGCTGCTGAACAAGCTGGTGTATAAGGATGACACCTCCAACTTTATCATGGAGCTGCCCCAGTACCGTATTCCTACCGTAAAGACGATTGCCCTGCACGGCTGGGAGAAGGTAAAGGCCTATGCGCAGAAGGCCGGAACCGTAATCTTCGTTTCCACGATTCTGATCTGGTTCCTGTCCAACTTTAATGTGGACTCCTTCAATGGAAATAATGCGGCAGCCAATGAAGACGGAAGCATCATGTGCGAGATGGACGACAGCTTTATGGCTTCCCTGGGCGGTGTGCTCGCTCCGATCTTTACGCCTCAGGGCTTCAACGAGTGGAGACCGGCGGCAGCCATCGTGACAGGCTGGATTGCGAAGGAGAACGTAGTAGTTACCTTCTCACAGCTGTACAGCGAGGATGTCACGCCGGAATATCTGGAAGGCTTCTTCTCCCAGTACAGTCCGGAGGAGCTGGAAGAGCTGGGCTTTGAAGGAGGCGTATACGACGCGGAAGCGGCTCCGGACATTTATTCCGAAAGCATCCTGTTTGAGGGAGCTGACGAGAATGCGCTGCCGACTCTGCATGAGGATATTCCGACCAAATCCGCGGCTTATGCCTACATGGTATTCAACCTTCTGTGCATGCCCTGTTTCGCGGCTGTCGGCGCCATGAAGCGTGAGCTGAAGACCTGGAAAGAGCTTGGAAAGGCTGTAGGCGTCCAGATGCTGACCGCGTATGTGGTCTCCCTTCTGGTAAATGTAGTCGGCGGACTGTTTATGAACTGAGTCTTTTAAACTGACAGAAACGAAAGAATGGAAAAGAGCCGGCACAGAATATGCTATATCCTGTGCCGGTTTCAAAAAAAGTATGGTATAATGAATGACAGGGAAGGAAAGTCAGAGCATGAGTCAGGAAATGATTATCAACCGTTTAAAGGAGCGGGGGTTCCGGATTACGAAACAGAGAAGACTGATTATCAGCACCATATTGGAAAATGACTGTTCCTGTTGTAAGGAGATCTATTATCAGGTCCGGGAAAAGGACCAGGCGGTTGGGATTGCTACCGTGTACCGGATGATAAAGACCCTGGAAGAGGCAGGCGTCATTGACCGGAGAAACATGTATCGAATCGGAGATGTGAAGGAGGAAGATTGATATGACAGATATCATTGTACTTTTAGTGGTTGCGGCAGCGTTGTTTTTCTGTATCCGTTCTATTATCCGCAATAAAAAGCGCGGAGGCTCTTCCTGCGGCTGTGCAGGCTGCAGCGGCTGCAGCGGCGCCTGCGCCTGCGGGGATAAGAGGAAAAATCCGTAATACAGGCCAGGGTCATCTTTTCATCGTATAGATTTCTTTATCATTTTTATCGATTTCAAAGCTCTCCGGGGATATTCTAATCAGCCTGGTTCCGACGGGCATATCAATATACTTAAAAATATCCGAATCTAATTGCTGCCATACGGCGCCTACGCTCAGGAGGCTGATATTCTGATAGTCTGAACAATATTCATCGTCTTCGTTTCCGGCGGTAAAAACCCAGCCGCTGTCTTTTTCATCACAGGGCTCCTGCCTTTCCATATAGCCGACCTTCCAGCCCTCCTCCGTGATCCTTTTTGAAACGCAGGCATTTAAAGCTAAGATTTCTCTTCTGTTTATCCAAACCATGTAATCCCTGCGCCTGTCTGTGAATTCGCGGAGCATGTCACTGCCGGGCTCAATATCTGTACAGATATCCTCCACGTCTGCGTCCCATATTCCTTTATCATCTGCTTCGTTTCTCAATATAGCGGCCAATGCAGCGATATCCGCTTCCGCTGCCTCGATACAGATGCTTACCTCCTTGAGGAGCCTTTTCCCTTTTTCATCGTAAAGATATAATACGGCGTTTCCATCCGGAAAAAGCATCAATTTGGCAGCGCCCAAATTGTCTGCGTCATTATAAAACACCATAAAAGCCGGCAGTCTGTCGTTTACATACCAGTCAAATTCGGTGCCATTATTCCCATTCATATAAAAAACGGCACCATTTTTTTCTAAATCGCTTTTTTTAACATGAGGCAGATAGAAGGCCATATTCTGCGCCATGATTTTCTGGATTTCTTTCACTATTTTGTTCATAGTGGTTTCCTCCGTCATTTTATTTCGCTGTTGAGGTCTGAGGGTTCCTGTCAGCTTATGGTAGCATATCGGCAGGCGATTTTCAATTTTTCCGGGATGCCTTGCGAAAATCCTGCGGCTATGTGAAAATAGCAGGAAGCTGAGAAAATTGCAAGCGGAGGATAGAAACTTCTATTTAGCTCTGTACCGGAATAAAATGAAAGGAAATCAGGTACAGGTCGTGTTGAAGTGAAGAAAATGTTCCGTATTCTGCTCATGGCAGCCCTCGTCTTAAGCCTTTCTCTGCAGGCCTACGCGCAGACAGAGACGGCTGGGCAGGAGACGCCCTCTGAGCTTCGCCAGCTTTACGCACAGTCCGCGGTTCTGATGGACGCGGATTCTGGGCGTATTTTGTTTGAGAAAAACGGGTATGAACAGAGGCCCATGGCCAGCACTACCAAGATCATGACGCTGATCGTTACACTGGAGAATGCCAATCTGGACGAGATTGTGACTGTGTCGGAGTATGCGGCCGGGATGCCCGATGTGCAGCTTGGCGTCCGGGTGGGAGAGCAGTACCGGCTGGAGGATCTGCTCTATTCCCTGATGCTGGAATCCCACAATGATTCCGCCGTGGCCATCGCGGAGCATGTGGGCGGTTCGGTGGAGGGCTTTGCGGCCATGATGAACGCCAAGGCCAGAGACATCGGCTGCTACGACACCTATTACATTACGCCCAACGGCCTGGACGCAGAGGATGAAAACGGCGTCCATTCCACGACGGCGGCGGATCTGGCCCGCGTCATGCGTTACTGTATCTGCCAGTCGCCGAAGAGGGAAGAATTCCTGAAAATCACCCGGACAAATGCCTACAGCTTCGGGGATGCGGAGGGGCTTCGGAATTTTACCGTGGGAAACAAGAATGCCTTCCTGGGTATGATGGAAGGGGCGCTCTCAGGGAAAACGGGCTTTACAAATAACGCAGGCTACTGCTACGTGGGAGCGCTGGAACGGGACGGCAGGACCTTTATCGTGGCGCTTCTGGCCTGCGGCTGGCCAAACAACCGCAGCTATAAATGGAGCGATACCAGAAAGCTTATGAGCTACGGGCTGGAAAACTACCAGTATCAGAATGTATGGCAGGATGTGATGCTGGGAAACATTCCGGTGGAAAACGGGATTCCGGAAAGCGGGAATCTGCAGGACGAAGCATACACGGGACTGAGGCTGGCGTCGGAGGAGCCGGATCTGAAGATTCTGCTGGCGGAGGGGGAAGAGGTTCAGGTAAAGACAGAGCTTTCGGAAAGCCTTACGGCTCCCGTGGAACCGGGCATGATCGTGGGGAGTGTCTGCTATTATCTGAATGGGACGGCGGTGAAGGCTTATCCCATAGAAGCGGTGGACGCGGTGGAGGAGCTGACGCTGCGGTGGTGTTTTTTCCGGACTGCGGAGAAATTCTTTCTCTGAATGAAGCAGAATCGGGCGGGAACAGAATCCGGGCAGAGGCCGAACAGAGTTTATCCCCCGGATAGGCATGTATGGCAGGAAAGGAAAAGGGGAGTTTCCCTGAATTTCTGAAAGAAAAAAACCCGGATGAATAACCGGTGGGGAGGCTTGCGCCTGAAACAGAAGATGCGTAAAATAAATTTCGATAAAAATGCAGAACTGTTTAAAATGCTACAGGAGGAAAGGGAATGAATAGTACAAAGAAGATTTCGGCGCTTCTGCTCAGCCTTTTGCTGAGCGGCGTTCTGCTGGCCGGCTGCGGCGGAGGGACGGGGAACAGCTCCGGGGGCGCTTCCGATACAGAGCAGGGTAAAAATATCGTCATTGGAACGGGGCAGAGCTGCGGAACCCTTGATCCGCTTCAGAGCTATGACGGCTGGTATGCGGTCCGCTTCGGAATCGGCCAGACGCTGACGAAGCTGAACGATGATTTTTCCGTGTCCGGCTGGCTTGCAGAGGATTATACCGTAAACGAGGACAATACGGTCTGGACCTTCACGATTCGGGATGATGTGGCTTTTTCCAATGGAACGAAGCTGACGGCAGAGCTTGCGAAGGCGTCCCTGGAAAACGTGTATGAAAACGGAATGAGGGGCACGGAATATTTCACGCCGGCGGCCATAGAGGCGGACGGCCAGACGCTGGTCATTACCACGGAAAGTCCCGAGCCGATTCTTCCCAATAAGCTGGCAGACCCGTATTTTACAATTATCGATACCACAGTGGATATGACGAATATCGCGGACGAAGGACCTGTGGGAACCGGCCCCTTTGTAGTGGAATCTTTTGATCCGGTGACGAAGGAGACTGTGGTGGTAAAAAATGAGAATTACTGGGGCGGAGAGGTCCTGATGGATCGGATTACTTTTGTGTACACAGAGGATCAGTCCACACTGACCATGGGACTGCAGTCAGGAGATTTTGACGCAGTCTACAATGTGAGCATGACCAGCATCGGCGATTTCGAAAACAATGAAAGCTACCGCATTGTGAGAACGGCCAGCGGACGGACGGCCCACGGTTTCATGAATCAGAACGGCGTACTGGGAGATGAGGTTCTCCGCCAGGCAATCCTGCGGTATCTTGACAGGGAATCCTACTGTGAGAATCTGCTGAACGGCGAATATGTGGCGGGAAAGACGCTTCTGACTTCCGCGTCTGTCTATGGATATGACGAGCTGACTGATATCAACGCATACGATCCGGAGGGAGCTGCGCGGCTTCTGGACGAGGCCGGCTACGCGGATATCGACGGGGACGGTTTCCGGGAAACCCCGGAGGGAGAGGCGATCAATCTGCGGTTTGTCTATTATACAGGGCGGCCTGAGCAGCAGATTCTGGCAGAGGCTACGCAGCTGGAGCTGGCGGGACTTGGAATCCGGGTGACGCTGGAGGTCCATGACACCCAGACGGTCATCGATATGCTGGGGAGCGGAGATTACGATATGCTGTGCATGAGCATCAATGCCCTGAACTGCGGAGATCCGGAAAATCATATGAACACCTATTTTAAGACGGGCGGCAGCTACAATTCCTTCGGATACTCCAGCGCGGAATTCGATTCGGTGATGGACGAGCTCTCCGTTACAGCTGACGCGGACCGGCGCGTGGAGCTGGTAAAGGAGGCGGAGCAGATCCTGCTGGACGACAGCGTCTGCATTTATTACTGCTATCCGGTGATGAATTTTGTAACGAAAAGCACCGTGAGCGGGATTACGAGCACGCCTGCGGATTTTTACTGGGTAAGTGAAGCAACAGATGTTCAGGCAGGGTAGCGCCGGTATGGCAAGGATCTACGGTCCTTGTACATCCGCTTTAAGGAGACAGCAGGAAAAAGAAGTCTTGACATTTCCTGCCGCAGTATATATGATAAAATAAAAAAATTTCAGAAAATTTGCTGGTTTTGAACCAGCCGCTGCAAGTTCCGCAAGGATTCATAGAGAAACCGGTGAGATTCCGGTACGATCCCGTCACTGTGTTAGGGAGCTTCGGGGCAGAGATATGCCACTGGGCGTGTCTGCTTTCCGGCTTATGAGGCCGGAAGACAGAGAAAAGCGTCCGGGAAGGCGCTTTGAAGCGGTGAACTTAAGTCAGGAGAACTGCTTGCAGGCGCTTCAGGTGTGATTCTTACGGAGGATGAGACGCAGCTTTTTTTGCGCCCCGTCAGCTTGCTGCGGGGTGTTTGATTCTGTGGCAGGAAATTTCTGTTCCTGCGGTTCCCGTGAGTGTTGCTTAAAGGTATTTAAAATAGTAGTTGAAAGGGGAAAAGGACAGATGAGAAAGAGCGGTCTGTTAAAAAGAATACTTCAGATCGTGATTGTGCTGTTCGGAATCAGCTTTCTGACCTTCGGACTGACCTATATGGCGCCCGGAGATCCGGTGCGGGCCATGTACGCGGCCAGCGGCACGATTCCGAGCGAGGAAATACTGGATCAGACCCGGGAAGCGCTGGGGCTGAATGAGCCCTTTCTGACTCAGTACCTGAACTGGCTGACGGACTGCCTCCATGGTGATTTCGGCACCTCCTACTCCCTGAACAGACCGGTGGCGGAGCTTCTGCTTGCAAGGCTTGGACCTACGCTGAAGCTGTCGTTTGCTTCCCTGATTCTGATGCTGCTGGTATCCGTCCCCCTGGGGATTCTCTCAGCAGTCCATAAAGGAGGCGTCATCGATTATATTGTGCGGGGGCTGACGTTCCTCGGGGTGTCTCTGCCGAATTTCTGGGTGGGTCTGCTCCTCCTGTATGTGTTTGGCGTGAAGCTGGGCGTGGTGCCTGTGGTGTCGTCCGGCCAGGGCTTTGACCGGCTGATTCTGCCTGCGGTTACACTGGCTTTTGCCATGATGGGAAAATACACGCGGCAGGTGCGGACGGCGTTTCTGGAGGAATTGAACCAGGACTATGTGACCGGAGCCCGCTGCAGAGGGATTAAGGAGAGCACGATTCTCTGGCGGCATGTGCTGCCCAATTCTGTACTTCCTCTAATCACGATGCTGGGTCTCTCCCTGGGATCTCTGCTTGGAGGAACGGCTGTGGTGGAAGTAATTTTTTCTTATCCGGGCCTTGGAAGCCTGGCTGTGGACGCGATCACTTCCATGGATTACTCCCTGATCCAGGGCTATGTGCTGTGGATTGCTCTGATCTATATGGTGCTGAATCTGCTGGTGGATCTGTCCTATGGTCTTCTGGACCCCAGAATCAAGAAAGGGGGCAGATAAACGGTGGAAAAGCTGAAGAATTTTGTCCGGAAGAATCCGGCGTTTACGGTATTTTTTCTTCTGACCCTTGGGGTGATTGCCATAGCGGTGTTTGCGCCGGTACTGGCGACTCACGATCCTTACGAGGCAGTGCTTGCCGACGCGGTTCAGCCTCCCGGCCCGGAGCACTGGTTTGGCACGGACCGGATGGGACGGGATCTTTATTCCCGTGTGATTTACGGAGCCAGAACTTCTCTGGCGGCTTCCCTGGCTCTTGTATGCATTATTATGACTGCGGGAACCCTTCTGGGAATTCTGGCCGGATGGTTCGGCGGGATTCTGGACGCGGTGATTATGCGGATTTCGGATATGATGATTTCTTTCCCGGGCATGGTGCTGGCGCTGGCTGTGGCGGGAATTCTGGGGGCGAGCATGACCAACGCAGTGATTGCGATAGCGGTTGTGAGCTGGACTAAATATGCCCGGCTGGTCCGCAGCCTGGTGCTGAAGATCCGGGAACGAGATTATATAGCGGCGGCCCGGGTGACGGGTTCGACGTCTTCCCATATTCTCTGGAAGTATCTGCTGCCGAACGTTCTCCCTACAATTCTGATCACGGGGGCGACGGATATCGGAAGCATGATTATGGAGATCGCGGCCCTTTCGTTTCTGGGATTTGGAGCAAAGGCGCCCACAGCGGAATGGGGGCTGATGCTGAACGAGGGCAGAGCCTATCTGACGGCGGCTCCCTGGCTGATGATTTTTCCGGGACTTGCCATCTTTATTACCGTAGTGGTATTTAATCTTTTGGGAGACAGCCTGCGGGATGTGCTGGATCCAAGGGATGAGCAGGGAAACGGTTTTGGACGAAAGGAGAACGAATGAGATACAGGAGAAAAATTACGGCGGTTTTGATGGCGGGAGTCCTGGCGGCGGGGCTGGCAGCCTGCGGAGGAAACGGAACGCAAGATTCCGGAAGCGGTGCTTCTTCCGAAAATGGGGGAACGCATCTGAATTTCAGCTGCTACAGCTATTCCAATTCCATGGACCCGATCACGAATGTGAATTCCAGCTGGTGCTTTCTGCGTTACGGAGTGGGAGAGTGTCTGTTCCGTTTTGATGAAAATGTGGAGGTGGAGAATGCGCTCTGCGATTCCTATGAGACGGAGGATTATACGACCTGGGTGCTGCATATCCGGGAGGGCGTGAAATTTTCCAATGGAAATGAGCTGACGCCCACGGTGGTAAAAGAATCTCTGGAGCGGCTTTACAGAACGGAGGCTGACGGGACAGGCAGTTCCACGCCTTCCCAGTATGTGTCCTTTTCTTCCATAGAAGCGGACGACGCGGCAGGGACCGTGACGCTGGTGTGCAGCAGCCGGACGGCAGCGCTTCCCGGAATCCTGGCCTATCCCTGGTATGGAATTGTGGATACCAGCGTGATTGACAGCCAGGTCATTGGAACCGGCCCTTATCAGGTGGCTTCCCTGGAAGAGAATTCTGCGATTGAGCTGGTGAAGAATGGATATTACTGGGATGGGGAAGTGCCCTATGATTCCATCACGGTTTATCTGACAGAGGACAGCTCCACAAAAGCCATGGCTTTAAAGAGCGGAGATGTGGATTTGGTGGAAAATATCACGACACCCAGCGATCTGGCAGAGCTGGAGGCGGATTCGGATTATTATGTATCTGCGACGGCAGGCGTCCGTCTCGGGAATTCCTATTTCAATTTTCACGGTGTTCTGGGAAATAACGCTCTCCGGCAGGCCATTTTCTGCGCGGTGGACGATGAGACCATGTGCAATGTGACAGTGGGAGGCATGTATACGCCGGGCTGTTCTGTGCTGCCCTCTTCCCTGTCCTATGGGTATGAGCAGCTCACGGATTCCTATTCCTATGATTTGGAAAGAGCGGTTCAGATTCTGGATGAGGCGGGAATCACAGATACGGACGGAGACGGATACCGGGAGCTTGACGGACAGAATATCCATCTGAATTATCTGGCCTACAGCAGCCGGAATCTGGATGAGTTTGCCCAGGCGGTGGCGATTTCCCTGGAAGCCATCGGCATCGGCTGCGCGGTGACGGTGCAGGATTATGACACGGCTCTGGCAAACCAGAGCGCGGGCAGCTTTGATTTGATTACTTCCAATGCCATTGTGGTTCCTACAGGAGACCCTTCGGGCTTTCTGGGGAATTTTTATTCCGGAAATTCCGGCACCTATGGATATTATGAGAATGAGGAATATGACGCCCTTTATGAGCGGCTTCTGGCATCCGTGGACGAGCAGGAACGGCTGGAACTGATCATAGAGATGCAGCAGCTTTTGATCGATGACGCGGCGACGCTGGTGCATGGTTATTATAACAGTACCTTCGCGAGCCGGGCAGACAAGGTGGCAGGGGCGGACATTACGCCGATGGATTATTACTGGATTACCACGGATATCAGACCGGCAGAGTAAAAGACAGAACGGCGGAACAGAGGTCAGGCAGGAGGAAAAAGCAGATGCTGAGCGTGCGGGAAATTTCAATTACATATGGAGAAAATCCGGTTCCGGCGGTGGCAGATTTCAGCCTTGAAATGAAGCAGGGCGAGATTGTCAGCATCGTAGGGGAGAGCGGCAGCGGAAAGACTTCCCTGGTCCGTGCCATCCTGGGCTGTCTGCCGGGCGGCGGCCATGTGAGCCAGGGGGAGATCCTGTTTGAAGGAAGGGCCCTGTCAGGTCTGGGACCGGAAGAGTGGAGAAATCTGCGTGGAACGGAAATTTCCATGATTTTTCAGGATTCCGGAGCCATGCTCAATCCGGTGCGGCGGATAGGCTCCCAGTATGTGGAGTATATCCGCACCCATGAGCGGGTTTCCAGAAAAGAGGCATGGGAAAAAGGGAAAGAGATGCTGGAACAGATGCGTCTTCCGGCAGGGGAACATATTATGCGCAGCTATCCCTTTCAGCTCTCCGGCGGCCAGCGGCAGCGTGTCGGCATCGCCATGGCCATGACCTTTCAGCCGAAGCTTCTGCTGGCGGATGAACCCACCAGCGCTCTGGACGTGACCACCCAGGCGCAGATTGTCCGGCAGATGCTGAAGCTGCGGGACGAATACCACACGGGAATTATTGTGGTGACTCATAATCTGGGAGTGGCGGCTTATATGGCTGACAGGATTGTGGTTATGAAGGAGGGACGCATTGTGGACGCGGGTACAAGGGATCAGATTCTGAACCATCCCTCCAGCCATTACACAAAGAATCTGCTGGACAGTGTTCCTGCGATGGGAGGTTATCGATTTGTCTGAGACACGGGAGCTGATTCTGGAAGCGAAGCATGTCACAAAACGGTATCCGGCATCCGGAGACCGTATGCTGACTGCCTGCCAGGATGTAAGTCTGAAATTTTATAAAGGGAAAACCCTGGGAATTGTGGGGGAGAGCGGCTGCGGCAAAAGCACATTCATGCGGATGGTGGTATCCCTGGAACAGCCGGACGAGGGGGAAATCCTTTTTCATGGCCGGGATATCTCCAGACTGAAGGGCAGGGAGCTCCGTCAGCACAGGCAGAAGATTCAGATGGTATTCCAGGACCCGGCGGAAGCCTTCAGTCCGAAAATGAAGGTGATGGATATTATCTGCGAGCCCCTGCTGAACTTTAAGCGTATTCGGAAAAGCGAAAAGGAAGCTGTGGCCCGGAAATATCTGGAGATGGTGGAGCTTCCGGGAGATTTCGCCCTCCGCTATCCCCACAGTATGAGCGGCGGCCAGCGGCAGCGGGTGGGGATTGCCCGGGCTCTTGTACTGGAGCCGGAGCTTATTGTATATGACGAGGCCACATCGGCGCTGGACGTGTCCGTCCAGAAAACTATTGTAGAGCTCCTGGTGAAGCTTCAGAAGGAAAAGGATATAGCCTATGGCTTTATCTGCCATGATATGGCGCTGGTTCAGTCTCTGTCCCACCAGGTGGCGGTCATGTATCTGGGCAGCATTATGGAGGTGCTTCCGGGCGAAAAAGTGGCGTCCGGCTGCCGGCATCCTTATACAAAGGCCATGATTGATGCGGTGTTTGATCTGCGGATGGATTTTGATAAACCCATCAAGAGTATTGAAAGCGAAGCTCCCAGCCCCCTGGACCTGCCGGCGGGATGCCCGTTCCAGAACCGGTGTCCCAGGTGCATGGAGATCTGCAGGAGGGAAAAGCCGGCACTGAGGCAGATAGAAGAGGACCATCAGATAGCCTGCCATCTGTATGGGCAGCAGGGAGAACAGCGATGAGACAGAAGTTGTGGGAAATACAGCCCGGGGAAAAGAAAACCGGCTTTCTGAAGGCTGGAGACAGCGGGTATGAGCTGCCGGTGACAGTGATTTGCGGAGGAGAGGGAAAGACGGCCCTTGTCACCGCCGGAATCCATAACGCGGAGTATGTGGGAATCCAGGCTGCCATGGAGCTGGCCCGGGAGCTGCAGCCGGAAATGCTTCAGGGAACGGTGGTGATCGTTCCCTTGGTAAATGTAAGCGGTTTTTCCAGACGGACCATGAGCATGGTCTATGAAGACGGCAAAAATCTGAACCGGGAATTTCCGGGCAGGGCCGACGGGACAGCCGCGGAGCAGATCTGCCATGCTATGTCCGCAGAGCTTTTAGAGAGGGCAGATTATTATATCGATCTTCATTCCGGCGACGGCTATGAGGAGATGCACCCTTATGCCTATTATGTGGGGCCTGTGGAAGCCCAGGTGAGGGAGCTTTCCTTTCAGATGGCCCGCCGTGTCCGGGTAAACTATCTGGTGGAATCCCAGTGCACCACAAAGGGAGCCTACAATTATGCCAGCGCTTCCGGAATTCCCAGCGTACTCATTGAACGGGGCGGACTGGGAGTATGGAGCCGGGAGGAAGTGGATCTGGATAAGGAGGATGTCAGAAGGATTCTCGCGTTTCTGGAAATTCTGAAGGAAAAGCCGGAGGAGCCGCAGGCGGCGGGAGAACAGCTGGTGTTCCGCCAGGTGATTTATGAGCATGCCCCGGAGACCGGATGTTGGTATCCGGCCTGCCATGCGGGCGATTTTTTCAGAAAAGGAGAAATTCTCGGAGAAATCCGGGATTATTTCGGAAACACGGTTTACAGCTGCAAAGCCCTGGCAGACGGCATGATTCTCTATCAGACCGCCAGCCTGGCAGTTTTGAAGGACGGCCCCATGACAGCCTACGGAGTTCTGCCGGAACAGAAGAAAACGGAAGGAGAGACTTTGCCGGAATAGAACCGGGGCTTCGGAATTATATCCCCCAGGGAGGCTTGTAAACGTTCCGGTGGTTATGCTATACTCCCTCTGGATTTGAAAGAAAACAGACAGATGGAGTGATGATATGGGCAGAATACTGGGACGCATACAGACATACTGGACGAACAGGGCAGAGGGGTATTCAAAGGTAAATCAGGAGGAGCTGGCAGGCGAGCAGAAAAGCCGCTGGCTGCGTGTTCTGGAAGAGGAATTTCCGAAAAAGGCTCCCTCAGAGATTCAGGTTCTGGATATCGGCACGGGTCCCGGTTTTTTTGCCATTATTCTGGCGAGGGCCGGCTACCGGGTGACAGCGGTGGACTATACGGAAGAGATGCTCCGGAAGGCCCGGGAAAATGCAGGACCTTACGCGGACCGGATCTGCTGGATGCGTATGGACGCTCAGGAGCTGGAGCTTCCGGACAACCGGTTTGACGTGGTGGTATCCAGAAATCTGACCTGGAACCTTGAGGCGCCCGGCAGGGCCTATGAAGAGTGGCGCAGAGTGCTGAAAAAGGGAGGACTTCTTCTGAATTTTGACGCCAACTGGTATGCGCATCTGTTTGACGAGGAAAAGCGCCGGGGCTATGAGGAAGACCGCAGAAATGTGGAAAATCTTCATCTGGAAGATCATTATACAGGCACTGATATTGATGAAATGGAACGGATCGCCAAGGAGGTTCCTTTAAGTCCCGTATCCCGCCCGGCCTGGGATGTGCGGGCGCTGAAAAACGCCGGCTTCCGCAGCGTCTATACGGATGAATCTGTGTGGAAACGGGTCTGGAGCGATGTGGAAAAGGTGAATTACGCCTCTACGCCGATGTTTCTGGTCAAGGCAGTAAAATAGCGGCAGAATATGAAATGACAGGAGACAAAAGGACGGAAAGACATGGAAGCGATAAAGGAAAGAGTTTCTTCATACTGGACAAAACGAAGCGGGGATTTCGCAAAACTCCGGGAAGAGGAGCTGGAGAGCGAGATGGCCGGCCTCTGGCTTTCGGAGATTGAACCGCAGCTTCCAGGCCGGGAGAGCCTGCGGATTCTGGACGTGGGAACAGGAAGCGGATTTTTTGCGGTCCTGCTTGCGGAAAAGGGCCATCATGTGACCGGCATCGATCTGACGCCGGCCATGATCGAGGAAGCGGGCAGGCTTGCGGCAGAGCGCCAGGTGGAGGTGGATTTTCGGGTGATGGACGCGGAAAAGCTGGAGTTTGAGGACGGACAGTTTGACGCGGTGGTATCCAGAAATCTGACATGGACGCTGCCTCATCCGGAGCAGGCGTACAGAGAATGGCTGAGGGTCTTAAGGCCGGGAGGGGTTCTTCTGAATTTTGACGCGGATTACGGAATGGAACGGTTTGCTGTGGAGGACTGCCTTCCGGAAAACCATGCCCACCGGCAGATGAGCTGCAGCCAGCTGGAGGAATGCGACGCGATCAAGGACGAATTGGCAATCAGCAGGATGCGGCGGCCCCTGTGGGATGTGGAGACCCTTGGAAAGCTGAACTGCCGTCAGACAGAAACGGATACGGGAGTATCAGAGCGTATTTACAGAAAAGAGAGTCCTTTTTATAATCCGACTCCTCTTTTCCGGATAAAGGCTGTGAAATCAGATTCCCCGTCAGCTCGCTGCCTGCAGGAATAAAATATGAAAAAAACGGAACGGGAATTCGGACTGACAGAAGGACCTGTGGGAAGACAGCTCCTTCTGTTTGCGCTTCCGCTTTTGGGAGCAAGTTTTATCCAGCAGCTTTACAATATGGTGGATCTGCTGTTTGTGGGGAATATTCTTGGAAAAGAGGCCACGGCGGCGGTGGGGGCAAGCTCCCTTCTGACCAGCTGCATCGTAGGTTTTTTTACCGGCCTTTCCATCGGAATGGGCGTGGTGATTTCTCTGGCGGCGGGCCAGGGGAACAGAGAGAAGATTCAGAAGGGGATTCATACGGCTATAGGGCTTTCCCTGACCGGGGGCGTGGTTTTGACAGCGGCAGGACTTCTCCTTTCCCGGCGGCTTCTTCTGTGGATGAATACGCCGGAGAATATCCTGGAGCAGGCCCTCGTCTATATCCGTATCTATCTTTTGAGTATGCTGCCGCTGTTTCTCTATAATATGAATGCCGGTATCATCCGGGCCAGAGGCGATTCCAGAACACCCATGCTGTTTCAGCTTCTGGGCGCGGTTACCAATATTGTCTTTGACTGGCTGACGATGGGACGCTGGGGGATGGATGTGGATGGAGCGGCCTGGGCGACCTTCGGCTCCCAGCTTCTGGCGGCCCTCTGTTCGGTCCTGTATCTGGCAGGCAGAAAGGACGAATACCGCCTGGACCTGAGAAAAGTGCGGATTTCCGGCGCGATTCTTAAGGAGGTGCTCCGGATCGGCGTCCCGGCAGGACTTCAGAACCTGGTCATTACGATTTCCAATATTTTTGTGCAGACGGCGATCAACGGACTCGGCGTGGATGTGATAGCGGCGTTTACGGCGTATTTCAAGGTGGAGCTGGTGCTGTATCTGCCTATCGTGGCCTTTGGACAGGCGGCTACGACTTTTGTAGGACAGAACCTGGGGGCGGGAAAGTTCGGGCGTGTGCAGAAGGGTGTCAGAAGCTGCATCGGCATGGGAATTCTATACGCTGCCGCGGCGGCTGTGCTGCTGCTTCTGTTTGGCCGGTACGCCTTCGGGCTGTTTTCCAGAGATGCCGCGGTGATTGAGACGGGAATGCGTATCATCCGTGTAACATTTCCATTCTACTGGCTGTATGTGATTCTGGAGGTTCATGCGGACGCCCTCCGGGGCAGCGGCAATTCCGTGCAGCCCATGATTATCATACTTGCTTGCATGTGCGTGCTCCGCACAGCGCTTCTTGCTGTTTTTACCGGTATCTGGGACAGCCTGGAGGCGGTGGCGGCGGTCTATCCCTCCGCCTGGCTGGCGGCAGCGGTGTGTCTGACTCTCTGGTGGAGACGCTTCAGGCTGTCCACGGGAGAAACGGCGGGAGAAAAGCTTCGGACGGGCTCTTAAGCGGCGCCTGAAACAGAGCGGAAAAGAAAAAGACTTGCAAACAGTGACAAAATTCGGTATGATAAATAGCAAATGTGACAGCATGGCAGCCTGCCCGTTTTGGGCAGGCTGTTGTCGGTTCAGAGAGGAGATGGAAAAGTGGCAAAGGAAGTCATTCATACGGACAAGGCGCCGGCGGCGGTAGGACCCTATATCCAGGCAGCGAAGACGGGCGGTATGGTATACTGTTCCGGTCAGCTGGGCCTGATTCCTGAGACGGGCGTTCTCACGGAAGGCGTAGAAGCGCAGGCGCATCAGGCTATGAAGAATATGGGAGCTGTGCTGGAGGCGGCGGGCTCCGGATATGACAGAATCGTAAAGACCACGATTTTTCTGGCAGATATCAACGATTTTGCGGCAGTCAATAAGATTTATGAATCTTATTTCGCAGGAAGCTTTCCGGCAAGATCCTGTGTGGAGGTGTCCAATCTGCCCAAGGGCGGCCTGGTGGAAGTGGAGTGTATCGCCGAGGCTTAAATAAAATAATCAGAATAATGGAGGAATGTGTGTTATGAAGAAGTTTATAAAAAAGCTGGCAGCTTTTACGGCCTGCCTTACCGCGGCAGCGGCTCTTACAGCCTGCGGCGGTGGAAGCGGGGAGATTCAGATTGGCGTGCCCAATGATACCACCAATGAGGCACGGGCTCTGCTGCTTCTGCAGGAGCTGGGGTATCTGACCCTTACAGAAGATGCGGGAATTACGGCGACGGTTTCCGACATTGCAGAGAATCCCTATAACATTACCTTTAAAGAGGTAGAGGCCGCGCAGCTGCCCAACGTGCTGCAGGATATGGATTACGCGGTTATCAATTCCAATTACGCCATTGACGCGGGCCTGAACCCTATGGAGGACGCTCTGGCGCTGGAAGGCTCCTTCTCTGCCTACAGCAATGTGCTTGTGGTAAAGGAAGGCAATGAGAACAATGACAATATCAAAGCTCTGAAGGCAGCTCTGGAGAGCCAGCAGGTAGCTGATTTTATCACAGAGGAATATGGCGGGGCCGTTGTGAGCACCGTGGAGAATCCGACAGACGGTTTTGACGCTTCTGTGGATTATGACGCTCTGGCGGGAACGACCATTACGGTAGCGGCGTCTCCGGCTCCCCATGCGGAGATTCTTCAGGTGGCAAAGGAGATTCTGGCAGAGAGAGAGATCACTCTGGATATCATGGAGTTTACAGATTACATTCAGCCCAACAATGTGGTGGAATCCGGAGAAGTGGATGCCAACTACTTCCAGCATCAGCCCTATCTGGATGATTTCAACGCGGAGAATGGAACCCATCTGGTATCTGTGTCAGCTGTTCATGTGGAGCCCATGGGAATCTACGGAGGAAAGCAGACCTCTCTGGATGCAATTACCGGGAATAACTAGACAGAAGACAGGAGAGGCGCCGGGAATCTGCTCCGGCGCCTCTTCCGTCCGGAGGAAGCTATGATAGAGATAAAAAATTTGTCCAAGGAATTTCAGACAGCGGACGGAACCGTGGAAGCTCTGAAAAATGTAAATCTGACCATTCGGGATGGCGATATCTACGGAATCATCGGTATGAGCGGAGCGGGAAAGAGTACGCTGGTCCGCTGTATCAACATGCTGGAGAGGCCCACGGAAGGCCAGGTCCTCATAGACGGCCAGGATATCGGTGCCCTTTCCACAGCGGAGCTTCGAAAGGTGCGCAGGGAAATCACCATGATTTTTCAGGGTTTTAACCTGCTGATGCAGCGAACCTGTCTGAAAAATATCTGTTTCCCGCTGGAGCTTGCGGGAGTAAATAAAGCAGACGCGAAAAAAAGAGCCATGGAGCTTCTGGAGGTAGTAGGACTGCCAGACAAGGCAAATGCTTATCCGGCCCAGCTTTCCGGCGGCCAGCAGCAGAGAATTGCCATTGCCAGGGCTCTGGCCACTGATCCGAAGGTTCTGCTCTGTGACGAGGCCACTAGCGCCCTGGACCCGAAGACGACCCATTCCATCCTGGAGCTGATCCGGGATATCAATCAGAGACTCGGCATTTCCGTGATCATCATTACCCATCAGATGAGCGTGGTAGAAGAGATCTGCAGCCGCGTGGCGATTCTGGATGAGGGCCATGTGGTGGAGGAAGGCCTGGTCAGCGAGATTTTTTCCAGTCCCAAGTCCAGGGCAGCCAAGCGCCTGGTATTTCCGGAGGGAGCAGAGGAAATCCTGCTGGAGACAAAGGGAGAACGGCGGATTCGCGTGGTATTTGGCGGCGCTGTGGCTTCCCGGGAGCCTCTGATCGCCAGAATGGCCATGGAGGAGCATATCGCCGCGAGTATTCTTGGCGCGTCCACCAGGAGTATCGGGGACAAGGCCTATGGAAATATGCTGCTTGGAATCAACGGAGATGACGATACGGTGCGGCGTGCCATGAATTACCTGCGCAGCATCCCTGATGTACTGGTAGAGGAGGTGACGGACAATGTTTGATAAGCTGCTGTCTCCGGAGACGATTGAGGAGACTCTGCGTATTGTACAGAGTGAATTTCTGCTGGGGATCTGGGAGACCCTGTATGTGACTGTGATCGCCACAGCCCTGGCTATCGTGATCGGACTGCCGCTGGGCGTGCTTCTGGTGGCCGGAGAAAAGAACGGCGTGCTGCCCCTTCCCAGGCCTGTTATGCAGGTGCTGAATGTAGTGATCAATCTGCTGCGTTCCGTGCCCTTCCTGATCCTGATGATTATGGCATTTCCGCTGGCAAGGCTGATTGTGGGCACAGCGGTGGGCACCGTGGCATCGATTGTTCCCCTTGTGATCGCGGCCTTTCCCTTTGTGGCGCGGCTGGTGGAAAGCAGCCTCAGGGAAGTGAACCCGAATATCATTGAGATGGCCCAGAGTATGGGAGCTTCTCCGTTTCAGATTATTATGAAGGTGATGATTCCGGAGAGCGTGCCGTCTCTGCTTTCCAATTTTACGATTGCGGTTACGACAATTCTTGGTTATTCTGCCATGGGCGGCATTATCGGCGGAGGCGGACTGGGAAAGATCGCCATCAATTACGGATATTACCGTTATATGTACCTGGTGATGTATCTGGCAGTGATTCTGCTGATTATTCTGGTGCAGATTTTCCAGAGTGTGGGCACCCGGCTTTCTGTGAAATCCGATAAGCGCCTGAAGGGAAAATAAGCCGGCTGCCAGACGGCATGAGAAAAAACAGGAGAGCTGCGCTGAAATTTGAGTTGACAAATACCAGAAAAGGCAGTAGGATAAAGAAAATATAAAGATTTTGCAATGATGAGGAAGAGTAGCTGAAGGGGAGTGCGCAGCGAGCTGCCGGCGGTGTAAGGGCAGTGATGAAGCTTCAGTGAAAATCACCTCGGAGCTTCCGGATTGAGAGGACCGTGTCTGCGTAGGTTCGGACGGTTAACAGCCGTTATTCTGTTTCTCACTGACAGGTGAGAGTAGAGGGGCCGCAGTATGCGGCAATCAGAGTGGTACCGCAGAGGTTTTCAGCCTTTGTCTCTGTTCAAGAGACAAAGGCTTTTTTAATGGGTGGAAAACTTCGTTTCTGTGTACGGTTCCGGACGCTCCGGCAGAATCAGGCATCTGCTCAGGCAGGAGAAAACTCCCGCCGAAGCAGAAATAAACACAGCGAAGGAGAAAAGAGAATGAAGGTACTGAAGATCCTGAAAAAAATCACAGCATTTGTCAGCCGCTATATGGCAGCCATTGTAATTCTGGTAGCGGCCCTGGCGCTTTTTGCGCCGTCGTCGGTCAGATTCCTTAAGACCAGCTATGTAAATCCGCTGCTTGGCATCGTTATGTTCGGTATGGGACTGACGCTGAAGCCCGGTGACTTTAAGGTCGTGTTCAGCCGCCCGAAGGATGTCATTATCGGCTGTATTGCGCAGTTTACCGTTATGCCCCTTCTGGCGTTTCTTCTGACAAAGGTATTTAATCTGAGTCCGGAACTGGCCATCGGAGTCATCCTGGTGGGAACCTGTCCCGGAGGAACCTCTTCCAATGTAATGACCTATCTGTCCAAGGGCGATGTGGCTCTTTCCGTAGGCATGACAGCCTGTTCCACCATTCTGGCTCCGATTCTCACGCCGGCGCTGACTTATGTTTACGCGGGCCAGACGGTAGATGTAAATGTATGGAGTATGTTCCTTTCCATTGTTCAGGTGGTAATCCTGCCTATCATCCTTGGATTTTTGATCAACCATTTCTTTAAGAAGTTTACAGAAGCCGTCGTGGAGATTCTGCCGCTGATTTCGACCCTGGCGATTGTAGCGATTGTGGCCGCGGTTGTATCGGCAAACTCCGCAAACCTTATGACCTCCGGCGCTTTGATTATTATAGTGGTAATTCTGCATAATGTGCTGGGATATCTGCTGGGTTATGTGATCGGTAAGGTGCTGAAGCTGGATGAGACCAAGTGCCGCGCCATTTCCATCGAGGTAGGTATGCAGAATTCCGGTCTTGCCACCTCTCTTGCCAATGCGCATTTTGCACAGTATCCGCTGGCTACGATTCCGGGAGCCGTGTTCAGCGTGTGGCATAATGTGTCCGGAGCAATTCTGGCGAATTTCTTTGCAAGGACAGCGGATAAAAAATAGACTCGGGAAATGAAGCGCTGCTGTGGGAAAAGAAAACAGCAGTGAAAAAGTTTACAAATGTAACGGCGGTTACTGGTTGACGGTAGCCGCCGTTTGGTGTTAATATAAAGATTGCGGGCATGGTATCCGGCCAGTTCGGGAAAAACCGGAATGCGGTGTCTAATTTATGCGAAAAAAGGATGTGAAGAGTCCGTGGACGGGCGAGGTCGAAGTTGCAGCTTAAGACAGAATAGAATAGATGCAGGCATGGACTCTTCTGAATGGAGATCTGCTTTACAGAGGCGGGATCTCAGAAGATAGAATTGTCATGCCTGTTCCCGACGTGAGGAGGAGATTGGCATGGCAATGGGAAATTTTGATCGGGAGGAACTGGACTCTCTTCTGGAGAGCCGTCAGTTCCGGAAGCTCCGTGAGACAATGGCCGATATGAATGAGGTGGACATCGCGGAGTTTGTGGAAGAGCAGGAGCCGGAAAAGAAGGTTCTTGTGTTTCGGATGCTGCCAAAAGAGCTGGCGGCAGATGTATTTTCGTTCCTGGAGGTGGAAGATCAGGAACATATTATCAACAGCATTACAGATTATGAGCTGGGAAAAATCATCGAAGACCTTTATGTGGACGATGCGGTAGATATGCTGGAGGAGCTGCCGGCTATCGTCGTCAAGCGTGTGCTTCAGAATGCCACGCCGGAGACAAGAAATCTGATCAACCAGTTTCTTCAGTATCCGGAAAACAGCGCGGGAAGCATCATGACAGCTGAGTATATCGGTCTGAAGCGGAATATGACCGTGGAGCAGGCCTTTGCTTATATAAGGGAAAACGGCGTAGACAAAGAGACCATCTATACCTGCTTTGTGACGGACAGCAAGCGCCGTCTGCAGGGAGTAGTCACCGTGAAGGATCTGCTGATGAGTCCCTACAATACGGTCATCAAGGATATTATGGATGAAAATGTCATCTATGCGGTTACTACAGAGGACCGGGAAGATGTGGTAGAGACTTTCAATAAATATGATCTGCTCTGCCTTCCGGTGGTGGATCACGAGGACCGTCTGGTCGGCATCGTCACGGTAGATGACGCGGTGGAGGTTATGGAGCAGGAGGCTACCGAGGACTTCGAGAAAATGGCGGCTATGTTTCCGTCCGAAAAGCCCTATCTGAAGACCGGGGTGCTGGAGCTGACGAAAAACCGTCTTCCCTGGCTGCTGCTTCTGATGTTTGCTTCCGTTCTCACAGGAAGCATTCTGATGAACTACGAAGACGCCATTCAGGTACTGCCGCTGCTTCTGAGCTTTATTCCCATGGTGATGGATACCAGTGGAAACTGCGGCAACCAGAGCAGTACCATGGTGATCCGCGGTATGGCGGTGGGAGATATCGAGCTGAAGGATGTGTTCCGGGTATTGTGGAAGGAATTCAGGGTAGGCATACTCTGCGGACTTGTGCTGGCAGGAGCCAATTTTGTGCGGCTGATCCTGCAGTTTCCCGGCAGACCGCTCTTAAGTCTTTCCGTGGTGCTTTCCCTTCTGCTGGCAGTGGTGCTGGCCAAGATTATCGGCTGCCTTCTGCCCATGCTGGCTGAGAAGATGAAGATGGACCCTGCTATTATGGCGGCGCCCCTGATTACGACGATTGTGGATGCCTGCAGTCTGCTGATCTTTTTTAAAGTGGCCTGCGGCTTGCTGAATATATAGGAGGAAAAAGAAAATGATAGGTGATAAGAAGGTTCTGTTCAGCGGAATGCAGGCGACAGGAAACCTGACACTGGGAAATTATCTGGGAGCCCTGAAAAACTGGGTGACTTTAAGTGATGAGTATGAATGCTTTTACAGCGTGGTGGATATGCATTCCATTACTGTCCGCCAGGACCCGGCGGTGCTGCGTAAGAGGGCGCGGGCGCTTCTGACCCTGTATATCGCGGCGGGGCTTGATCCGGAGAAGAACTGCATTTACTATCAGTCCCATGTATCAGGCCATGCGGAGCTGGCCTGGATTCTGGACTGCTTTACTTATATGGGAGAGCTGAACCGCATGACCCAGTTCAAGGATAAGGCGGCCAAGCATGCGGATAATATCAATGCGGGGCTCTTTACTTATCCGGTTCTGATGGCGGCGGATATTCTGCTGTATCAGGCGGATGTGGTTCCGGTGGGAATTGATCAGATGCAGCATCTGGAGCTGACCCGTGATATCGCCCAGCGTTTCAATGGAATATACGGAGACGTCTTTACGATTCCGGAGGCTTATATCGGTAAAGTGGGCGCCAAGATCATGAGCCTGCAGGACCCGTCCAAGAAAATGTCCAAATCCGATGAAAATCCGAACGGAAGCATCTATCTGATGGATGATCCGGATATGATTATGCGCAAGTTCAAGCGCGCGGTCACAGATTCGGAGGGACAGATTCTCTACCGTGACGAGCAGCCGGGCATCAAGAACCTGATCAATATTTACTGTGCCTGCACGGGAAAGGCTCCCGATGAAGTGGTGCGTGAGTTTGATGGAAAAGGCTATGCCGAGTTCAAGCCTGCGGTAGGAGAGGCTGTTGTGGCTGTTCTGAAGCCTCTGCAGGACCGGGTGGCGGAGCTTTCCAAGGATAAGGCCTACATTGATTCCGTGATTAAGAATAATGCCGAGAAAGCGCAGTATTTTGCGAACAAGACACTGCGTAAGGTGCAGAAGAAAATAGGTTTTCCGGAGAGAATCCGGTAAGACAGGACTGGCGTGAGAAGGCCCTGATACAGACGAGGGCCTGTGGAAAGGATAGAGAAGCATGAAAGTGATAAAACCGGAAGAACTGAACAAAAATGTATTTTCCATGATAGGGAAGGAATGGCTTCTGGTTACAGCCGAGAAGGAAGGAAAGGTCAATACGATGACGGCTTCCTGGGGCGGACTGGGCGTCATGTGGGGAAAAGACGTGGCCTTTATCGTGCTGCGTCCCCAGCGGTATACAAAAGAATTCGTAGACGCGGGTGAGACCTTCTCCCTGTCCGTACTGGGCGGAGAGCGCCGGAAGACGCTGAACTATCTTGGAACCGTATCCGGAAGGGACGAGGACAAGGTGGCCAAATCCGGCCTGACTGTGGAGCGCGAAGACGGCACTCCTTATTTCGGGGAGGCTGATACGGTGCTCATCTGCCGCAAGCTGTATGCTCAGCCTTACGACCCTTCCTGCTTTATTGACAAGTCCTGCGATGAGAGATGGTATCCGGATAAGGATTATCATACCCTGTATATTGCGGAGATTGAGAAGGTTCTGGTGCGCTGAAAAAAACGCAGAGACTGCGGACTGCCGGAGAAGCGAAAGGCGCGCAAACACGGAAACGCTGCCGGCTGGCAGAATAGACGGCGAAACCTGACTGTATTTCGTGAGAAATATGGTCAGGTTTTTTGGTGCGCCCTGCGGATATTTGCCGCAGAGGGTTCTATTGCGGGATAGGGCGCGCTTATAGTAGTAACAGGTATAACTCCCGGCGGATGCGGGAAAATAACAGAAAACCGGCCCTGAAGGGCGGCAAAGGAGTGTTGGGACCCATGAGCAGAGCGGACAGAACAGAAGTGTTTGAGCATATGCCCATTCCACGGGCGGTAGGCAGGCAGATTATACCGGCCATAGCCAGCCAGATGATTGCCCTTGTCTATAATCTGGCAGACACTTATTTTGTGGGCATGCTGGATGATCCGAAGGAGACGGCAACCATCACGGTGGTATATTCCTCCTTTGTGATGCTTACGGCCATCTCCAACCTGTTCGGCGTAGGAGGAGCCAGCGCTCTGTCCAGAGCCCTGGGGAAGAAGGATACGGAAGCCGCAAAAGGCATCGCAGCCCTGTCCTTTTGGGGAGGGCTTGGATGCGCAGTTCTGTTCTCTCTTCTGTTCCTGCTCTTTGCCCGTCCCATCCTGATGCTCTGCGGGGCAGGGCCGGAGATTTTTGACACCGCGTACCGCTATGCATTGTGGGTGGTGGTCATAGGAGGCCCGGGAACCATTCTGAATACGCTTTTATCCAACCTTGTGCGGGCGGAGGGAAAGGCGGCCGCTGCCGCGGCGGGCGTATCCATGGGCGGGCTTCTGAATATCGTTCTGGACCCCTTCTTTGTGCTGCCCCGGTTTCTGGGACTGGGAGCGGCCGGGGCGGGCATCGCCACGGCCCTTTCCAACCTGGCCGCAGCCCTGTTTTTCCTGGCTTTTATTGCCTGGAACCGGAAAAAGACAGTGGTCAATATCAGTCTGTCCAGACTGCGGTGCGCGGACCGGTATATCAGAGCCATTCTCGTCAGTGGCTTTCCTTCGGCTGTGCAGTACGCGCTTACCGTGGTGGCGATTGCGGCCCAGTCCAGATTCGTCTCACAGTATACGACAGAGGCGGTGGCGGCTCTGGGAATCGTGAAGAAGCTCGACCAGCTTCCGCTGTATTTTTCCATCGGTGTGTCGAATGGACTTCTGCCGCTCCTGGCCTACAATTATTCTTCCGGAAACCAGGAGAGGAGGAGAGGTATCTTCCGATTGGGCTGCGCAGTGTCTCTTGGATTTTCCCTGCTCTGCCTGGCGGTTTATGAATTTTTTGCGCCGCAGCTTGTCTCACTTTTTATCAGCGATTCTGTCACAATCGGATACGGCGCGGGATTTTTAAGGTGTATGGTGACAGCCATGCCTATGATGTCGGTATGCTATCCCATGATTATCCAGTTCCAGGCGATGGGAAAATTTAAGGCGTCTATGGTCTGCTCCGTGCTCCGCAAAGGTGTTCTGGATATCCCGCTGCTGTTTCTGATGAACGGCCTGTTCGGCCTCTACGGCTGCATGTGGGTACAGCCGGTTGTGGATACGGTGTCGCTGGCCGCGGCAGGCGGCTTTTACCGAAGGATGAGGAGGACGGAGGGACTCTGAAAAAAACGGATACCCGGAAAATAGAAACAGATATTTCTATAAACAGACCTTTTATGGAAACAGAGCAGAGCCTTATAAAAAAATTCTGCTCTGTTTTTATTTTCCTGTGACATTTTTCCCTGTTCGCCGGTATTATAGGTACAGGCCTGTAAGGAGGAACGATTCATGCCAAATGGATTCATACCAAATGAAAGACAGCGGCAGATAGAAGCCCTGATAGAAAAATATGAGAAAACCGTGTACAAGCTGGCTTATTCCTATCTGCGCAATAAGCAGGACGCCGATGATATCTACCAGGAGGTTTTTCTGCGCTATTTCCGGAAAAAACCGGAGTTTGCAGACGGGGAGCACGAAAAAGCCTGGTTTATCCGGACCACCATCAACTGCTGTAAGAATCTCTGCGCCTCTTCCTGGTTCCGGAGGACGGCTCCCCTGGAGGAAAATACGCTGGGAGATGAGGCCGTCTATGTGCCTCAGGAGCAAAGTGAGCTGTTTGCGGCAGTCATGGCTCTCCCGGCCAAATATCGGACTGTGATTCACCTGTTTTATTACGAGGGGTATTCGGTCCGGGAAATCGCGGAGCTGACAGGAGAGAAGGCGACGACGGTCACGACCAGGCTGAACCGGGCGCGGGCGAAGCTGAGGGACGCGCTGACTGAGATGGAGACGGTCTGCGCCAGGCTGTAGGAAACAGCGGATGGCAGCAAAAGCTGCAGGAAACAGGAGGAACATACATGAGTATAAAGGAATATAAGAAAGCATTTTCAGGAATCGAACCGGACCAGCAGACGCGTGACGCGCTGATTGCACAGATTTTGAAAGAGGAAGAGCAGAAAAGAAGAACGGGAAAAAGAACTCTGCGGCCGGGAATTCTGGCAGCCTGCATAGCCGCTATGGTACTCTGTCTTTCCGTGACGGCCGCGGCTGCTTTTGATCTCAACGATATCTTTCAGGGGTTTTTCCGGCGCCAGGCGGTTTCCGGCGAAGGAGAAGCCGCAGAAGCCGGGAAGGCTCAGGGAACCGTCCCCCTTTCCTCAGACGACGCGTTTCTTGCTAGTGCGGGAAATGCAATTTATGAGGAAGCCTCGGGGAATGGGCTGAAGCTGACTGTACGGGGAACGGTCAGCGATGGAAACGCTCTCTATGCCGCGATCGATGTGGAGACAGAGGATGGCGCTGCTTTCAGCAAAGAGCAGGAGGAAGTTCTCAAATCCTATACATTTGAAGAGGTGTGGCTTCAGGTGGAAGGCGGGGAGAGGCAGCGCTGCGCGCTTACACGGATCGATGACGGAAGCGTTCAGGGGAAAGCAGTCTTTCTTCTGGCGGAAACCTGTGATACAGATTTGAATGGGAAGCAGGTATCCCTCTCCCTTTCCAATCTCCTGATGGGAACGAACGAGGTGGTCGATATGGGCATGGACAGGACGCTTGGAGAGCTGATGACAGAATTTGAACCGCTGGCGGAGGGCAGCATAGCGGAGACGGGGAGCAGCGTCGAGGCAGACGAGGACGGAAATGAGGTTTCCCATCAAAGCTTTATCGCAGCCCGGACAGACAAAAGAATCCGCTTTTCCGATACATTTCCGGAAGCGGCTCTCTCGAATCTGGGAATTTGGACGGATGCTTCCGGGCAGGACTGCCTCCTTCTGAACCTGGAGCTCGGCGGGGAGCTGACAGACAGCCTGCTGGATCAGAAGCCGCTGCTGCTGGTGGATGCCCGGACGGGGCAGGAACTTTCTGCTTCTTCTGAATCGACATCCATTGGAGAGGACTATGCGCAGTATCTGTTTCCGGAGCTTGACGGCCAGAGTGATCTCTCGGGAGCTCCCGGCCAGGAGACAATTACTGCCCGCCGTTACTGTTTTAACAATATCGGCGAAAATCAGCTGAAAAACGCTGTTCTGGCCCTTGGAGGAACCGGATCTTATGAAGAACTCGTTTCCGGGATCTGGGAACTGAATTTTACGGTAAACTATGAAGAAACCATGAAAACATGGGCATTTAACGGGGAAAATCAGGCTTCCGGCCTGCCGGTGAAAAAAATTGCAGTTTCCCCGGTGTCTGCGCTGGTCGAATTTGACACTTTGTCGGATGAAACCCCGGTTTTGGAGAGCGCCATGTTGAATCTGAAAAATGGAAGCCAGATCGGAGCTCAGGAAATGCGGGAGGAAAGAAGCGAAGGGAATACCGGAAAATACAGGATTCTCTGGGAAAGCGTCGTAAATGTGGAGGAAATCGAAAGTATTTCCCTGAATGGAACCGTAATTTCCCTGTAAAAAATGAGTAAAATCAGATTGTGAAAAGAATATCAAACATCCGACAGTTTGTATGATTGTCGGATGTTTGACTGTGCAATATAATGAACACATAGTAGATGAGACAAGTCCACAGGGGATTGTTAAATTATCTACAGAAAAGATGGCTGTCCGATATGCACGGACGCGCACAATGAAAGGAGAAGTTTCAAAATGGGATTCAAATCTGACATTGAAATTGCACAGGAGACAGAGATGCTGCCGATTACGCAGATTGCGGAGAAGGCGGGAATTGATGACAAGTATCTGGAGCAGTACGGAAAGTACAAAGCGAAAATCGACTACAATCTGTTAAAGGAGACGAACGCTGAGGACGGCAAGCTGATTCTGGTAACGGCTATCAACCCGACCCCTGCAGGAGAAGGAAAGACTACCACATCGGTAGGACTGGCAGACGGACTTCAGAAAATCGGCAAGAAGGTTATGGTAGCCCTTCGTGAGCCGTCTCTGGGACCTGTATTCGGTGTAAAGGGAGGAGCTGCCGGCGGCGGATACGCGCAGGTAGTGCCCATGGAGGACATCAATCTTCACTTCACCGGCGACTTCCATGCAATCGGAGCAGCCAACAACCTGCTGGCAGCCATGATTGACAACCATATTTTCCAGGGCAACGCTCTGAACATCGACCCGAGAAAGATCACCTGGAGAAGATGCGTGGACATGAATGACCGTCAGCTTCGTAACATCGTGGATGGCCTTGGCGGAAAGACCAACGGAATGCCCAGAGAGGACGGCTATGATATCACCGTAGCTTCCGAGATTATGGCGGTTCTGTGTCTGGCAAGCGATATCACAGACCTGAAGGAGAGACTGGCGAGAATCATCATCGGCTATACATACGGAAAAGCTTCCGAGCAGAAGCCCGTAACAGCTGGCGATCTGAACGCACAGGGCGCTATGGCGGCTCTTCTGAAGGACGCTCTGAAGCCGAACCTGGTACAGACTCTGGAGCATACACCGGCTATCGTTCACGGCGGACCTTTCGCGAACATCGCTCATGGATGTAACTCCGTAACAGCTACCAAGATGGCTCTGAAGCTGGCTGACTACACCGTTACCGAGGCAGGCTTCGGCGCAGACCTGGGTGCTGAGAAGTTCCTGGACATCAAGTGCCGTATGGCAGGCCTGAAGCCGAACGCAGTTGTTATCGTAGCGACCGTTCGTGCTCTGAAGTACAACGGAGGAGTTCCGAAGGCTGACCTGAACAATGAGAACCTGGAGGCTCTGGAGAAAGGACTTCCGAACCTGCTGAAGCATGTAAGCAATATCACAAACGTATACAAGCTGCCCTGCGTAGTAGCTATCAATGAGTTCCCGACCGATACACAGGCTGAGATCGACCTGGTAGAGAAGAAGTGCAAGGAGCTCGGCGTAAACGTAGTTCTGTCCCAGGTATGGGCAAAAGGCGGCGAAGGCGGCGTGAAGCTGGCTGAGGAAGTAGTTCGTCTCTGCGAGCAGCCGAACGATAACTTCACATTCTCCTATGAGCTGGAAGGAAGCATCGAGGATAAGCTGAACCAGATCGTACAGAAGATCTACGGCGGCAAGAGAGTTGTCCTGACAGCGAACGCTCAGAAGCAGGCGAAAGAGCTTGAGGCTCTCGGATTCGGCAACTGCCCGATCTGCGTAGCCAAGACTCAGTACAGCCTGACAGACGACCAGACAAAGCTGGGCGCTCCCACAGACTTCGAGGTAACCGTACGCAACCTGAAGATTTCCGCAGGCGCAGGCTTTATCGTAGCTCTGACCGGCGAGATCATGACCATGCCTGGTCTGCCGAAGGTACCGGCTGCAGAGAGAATCGACGTAGACGAGACCGGAAAGATCAGCGGCCTGTTCTAAAGGTTATCCATTATAAACTTTCATAATACCACAGACGGGAAGGACCGGATGGCCCTTCCTGCCTGCATGTAAACAAAACATTTCAGCTGCCGGCCCGGCTCGCGGATTCGGGCGGAAAATCTGGCAGCTGATTTAAGAAAAATAAAAGAGAGAGGAATAGAACAATGGGATTTTCAACCAGCAGATGTGATGAATTCGTAGAGGTACTGGCTTCCAAGGCTCCGGTTCCCGGAGGCGGCGGAGCTTCCGCTCTGGTAGCGGCTGTAGGTACGGCTCTTGGAAATATGGTAGGCAGCCTGACCGTAGGCAAGAAGAAATACGCGGATGTGGAAGAAGAGATGTATCAGCTCAAAGAGAAGGCGACGGCTCTTCAGAAAGAGTTCCTGCGTCTGGTAGAGCGCGACGCGGAAGTTTTTGAGCCCCTGTCCAAGGCTTACGGAATGCCCAGAGAGACGGAGGAGGAGAAGGCTGAGAAGGCCCGCGTGATGGCGATTGTACTCAAAGACGCCTGCTCCGTTCCGATGGAGATCATGGAGAAATGCTGCGAGGCTTTGGACTTAATCGTAGAGTTTGCGGCAAAGGGTTCCGCTCTGGCCATCAGCGACGCCGGCGTAGGCGCGGTTTTCTGCAAGGCGGCTCTTCAGGGCGCTTCCCTCAATGTATTTATCAATACCAAGTCCATGGCAGACAAGGAATACGCTGCCGAGCTGAACGCAAAGGCGGACGCGATGCTTGAGAAGTACACGAAGATTGCGGACGAAATTTTTGAAAGCGTAGAAGCGAGACTGCGTTAGAAACGGAAAATACGTAAAATATGTAAAAGACAGGAACGCGTCAGAAGATTGCGTTTATTGAAAAATTCTGATAGAATATAACAAAAAGCGGCATCGTGGAGTCACAGGCTTCGGACGGCCGCAAAAACGTACATTGCGAAAGGAAACCGTAAAACCATGGCAAAACAGTTATTAGGAAAAGAAGTAACAGCTGCTCTGAACGAGCGCATCAAGGCCGATGTGGCTGCCCTGAAGGAAAAAGGCGTGAATCCGACTCTGGGAATCATCCGTGTGGGTGAGAGACCGGACGATCTGTCTTATGAGAGAGGCGCTACCAAGCGCTGCGAGACTCTGGGTGTAGAGTACAAGAAATATCTTCTGCCGGAGGATGTAAGCCAGGAAGAGCTTCTGAAAGTCATCGACGAAGTAAATAAGGATGACAACATTCACGGCGTTCTGATGTTCCGTCCGCTGCCGAAGCATATCGACCAGAATGTGGTTGAGAATGCTCTGGCTGCTGAGAAGGATGTAGACTGCCAGACTGACGCTTCCCTTGGCGGCGTATTTACCGGAAAGCAGGTAGGCTTCCCGCCCTGTACGCCTCAGGCCTGCATGGAGATTCTGGATCATTACGGAATCGACTGCACAGGCAAGAAAGCGGTTGTCATCGGCAGAAGCCTGGTAGTTGGAAAGCCGGCTGCCATGATGCTGATTAAGAAGAATGCTACTGTGACCGTGTGTCATACGAGAACGAAGGACATGCCCAGCGTAACCCGTGAGGCTGAGATTCTGATCGTAGCTGCGGGCCGGGCAGGAGTCGTAGGAAAAGATTATGTATCTCCGGGACAGATTGTCATCGATGTGGGAATCAATGTAAACGAGGAAGGCAAGCTCTGCGGCGATGTGGCTTACGACGAGGTAGAGCCGATTGTAGAGGCCATCACTCCGGTGCCGGGCGGCGTGGGAAGCGTAACCACTTCCGTTCTGGTAGGCCATGTGGTAGAGGCTGCCAAGAGAAAGTTTGCGTAAAAAAAAATCGTATTTGCGGACGGCGTATCTGGCCGTAAACGGATGAAAAAAGAAAGCGTATCGCTATCAGAGATTGATGGTGATACGCTTTTTGTGTTGGTGCGTCTGGCAGCGCACATTTCTCAAGGGTGCGACACGGAATCATGCGCAGTAAACGCGACAGATGGACAGCGGGAAGGAGACGTGTTCAAGATGTTCCGGAAATTGACGGTAATTATTGTTGGAACAATTTAACAAAAAATTTACAGGTGCATGATAGAGAAACGGATTTCAGATATGGTAAATTGAAACGCGGCGGCACGGTGCTGTTGAAATGTATAGATGTCGTTTAACAATGGTCTGTAGATAAACGGGGAGGTTTATGATGAAAAAATCAGATGAAATGTTTGTCAGACGAATCATTATGATGCTGGCTGGGATTTTGTTTATCAGTCTAAGTGTAGGGCTTTACAGATTGAGCGGATTTGGCGTAGATGCCTTTACCTGCATGAATCTGGGGATCAGCGGATATCTGAATATGCAGTTTGGAACCTGGCAGTTAATTATGAATGCGGTTATTCTGGTAATTCTTTTTTTTCAGGGCAGGGAATATATCGGAGCCGGCACAATCGTAAACATGGTATTTGTGGGTTATGGAGCAGATTTTTTCTGCTGGATGGTACAGGATCTTGCACACATGGAAATGTCTTTTTCGCTTAGAATCGGAGCGCTGGTTCTGGGGTGCCTGTTTGCTAGTCTGGGTGTGGCCTTTTATATGGTCGCTGAAATGGGGATGTCTCCGTATGACAGTGTGGCGGTTTTACTGGAAAAACTGACGCATGGAAAGATTCCGTTTCAGTACGCCAGAGTCTGCAGTGATATTACCGTGGTAATCGTGGGAATTATTTTTTGCTTGGCGGCCGGAAATTCTCTGTGGACAATTATCGGACTTGGAACAATCTGCAATGCCTGTTTTAATGGACCGGTGATTCAATTTTTCCGGACACATGTCAGCGAACCGTTGTTGAAATACCCGAAAAAGACAACCGGTTTTGTTGACAGAAAGTAAGAACAGCTGTTTCTTTCTTTTACAAAATTTTAACATAAAACGTTATTATGATACAGATTTTACCTTCCATTTAACAAGAGTTTACGGAAGTACGATAGAGAAATTAATTTTCGATGTGCTAAATTAGAATGCGGTGAGCACATACTATTGAAAGGAGGAGTTGTGAAGAATGAAAAAGGGTGTGAAAGCCAGTACCATTGGAAAAGGAATTGGATGCGCGGTGCTTCTGTTCCTGGCTCTTTTTCCGATTTACTGGTTAATCGCTATGGCGATCCGTCCGACGAGCGAGATGGAAGGCAGTGTTTCTCTGCTTCCTCAGTCGCTGACCTTTGAATATTTTACTGACCTGTTCCAAAATGAAGGATTTGGTCAGGCGATTCTCAACAGTGTTCAGACGACTTTTGGCTCATTGATTATTTCCCTGCTGGCAGGGATCTGTGCGGCATATGTAATCGCCCGAAGACGTTTTAAGTTTGGACTGAAACAGCCAATGACTTACTGGGTCTTACTGATACGTGTATTGCCTCCGGTGGCATTCGTCATCCCGTTATACATTATGTTTAACCAGATTGGATTGATAAACACGAAAATACCGGTACTATTGGCCTGTGTCCTGATCAACGTACCGCTTATTATCTGGTTCCTGCTCAGCTTTTTCCAGGAACTTCCGGATGAAGTGGAAGAGAGCGCAAAGGTGGATGGAGCGACAGAATGGCAGCTGTTTTATAAAATCGTGCTTCCTCTGGTCGCGCCGGGTATTGCGGCGGTTGCGATGCTCTCTTTTATGTACGCATGGAATGAGTATACTTACACTGTTATTTTTACCCGCAGTTCCATGAACAATACGGTGCCGCTGGCGCTGGCGCTGCTGAATACAGAGGACAGCCTGACGAACTTCGGACTGGTAGCGGCAGGCGGAGTCATATCTGTAATTCCGATTACGCTGTTTGTAATTTTTGCTCAGAATTATTTGATTTCAGGACTTTCCAGCGGAGCAGTTAAGGGCTGATGGGCTGTGACAGAAAAGATATTTTGGATATTTAGGAGGAAAATGATAATGAAAAGAAGATTATTGGCGCTGCTTCTGGCTGGAGTAACTGTGTGTTCTCTGACAGCATGCGGCGGGAGCACTTCCGGGAACAACAATGAAAGCGCAGATGCATCCGCAGAGGACGGGACGACTCAGATGTCCATCGCGCTGCGCGGCGGCGTATATGCAGACGTGATTAAAGAGTGTCTGCCGGCATTCGAAGAAGAGCATAATGTAACAATCGATGTTCAGGAACTTTCGGAGGAAGATCTGCATACTTCCGTAGCGTTGAATGCTACAAGCGCGCAGGGAGCATATGATCTCTGCATGGTAGACGGCTCCTGGATGGCGGAATTTACAAACGCCGGTGTTTTAGCCAATCTGTCTGAGCTTGGATATGAACTGGATGATGATATTATTGAGGCTACGACTTCAATTTGCTACGTGGATGACAATGCATATCTGGCTCCATACTATGGAAATGTAACGGTATTGATGATGAATAAAGCAAATGTGGAAGAAGCTGGATATACTGTGGATACAGTGGATTCTTTGGCTGATATTCTGGATATCTGCCAGAAGGCGCAGGCCAGCGGCAAGAAAGGCTTTATCTACCGCGGAGACAGTCAGAATAACCTGGTGGTAGATTTCCTTCCGATTCTTCTTTCCTATGGCGGATGGGTGGTAGATGAGAATAATCAGCCGACAGTAAACAGCGAAGCGTTTGTGAATGCGATGAATTATTATATGGAACTGATTGCTACCGGCGAGGCACAGGTGAAGGATGACCTGGTAGCATCTGTAGATTCCGGAGCGGCGACAATGGGTATTGCATGGCCGGGCTGGTATACTCCTACGGCAGATTCTGCGGCAGATTATATCGCGCTCAGCGGAAAAGCAACGGATGACGCGCAGGCATATAATGCAAACGTATATGGAATCTGGTGCCTGGGGATTCCGTCTAACAGTCAGAACAAAGAGCTTGCGGCAGAGCTGCTTACTTATCTGATGGATCCGGAAGTGCAGTATGGCACAGTGGCATCCGGCGGAGTTCCCTGCCGTTATTCCAGCCTTCAGGATGAAGAAGTTCTTGCAGAATATCCTCAGTATGAAGTAGTCTGCCAGGCACTGGAAAGTGGTGTATATCGTCCGGTAATTTCCCAGTGGACAGAATTCTACACAACTCTGGGCTCTGAGATGGACAACATTATCAATGGCGCCAAGACTGTAGAAGAAGGATTGAACGATGCGCAGGCGGCATTGGAAGAACTGATGGCAGAGTAATGACAGGGTGGCGATTATGATGGGAAGAAAAAAAGCCAAAGGAGCTGAGCTGCAGACAAAGCGCTTCAGCGCGGCCATGATCACGCCTACAGTTATTATACTGGCAGTTATGACGGCTTATCCGCTGATCTTTACGCTGGTTTACAGTTTCACGGATTACAATCTTCTGGGGGCGTTGAACAGTGCCCCGGAAGTAGTAGGGGTCAAGAATTATCTGGATCTTCTGACAGATTCTTATTTTCAGCAGTCGGTCTGGAATACGGTAAAGTTTACGCTGCTGACAGTGATTCTGGAGATGGTGATAGGTTTTGCGCTGGCGCTGTTTGTCAACAGCCTGCGTAAAGGACAGAAGATCATGAGAACACTGCTTCTGCTCCCGTATCTGCTTCCGACAGTTACCGTAGCCCTGATCTGGAGAATGATGCTTTCGCCAAACTACGGAATTGTCAATCAGGTACTGGAAGCATGGCATCTTCCGGTTTATAACTGGTTTTCCGATATACATACGGCATTTGGCATGCTGGTTCTTATTGACGTATGGCAGTGTGCGCCGTTTGTTTTTCTGCTCTTATATGCCGCGCTTCAGTCGGTACCTCAGGATCAGTACGAAGCTGCCCGCATGGATGGAGCTGGGTCACTGAAAATACTGTTTTATGTAACAATCCCGAATATTAAAAGCAGTCTGGCACTCTGCGCGCTGCTGAGAACGATTGACAGTTTCCGGCTCTTTGATAAAGTGAATCTGCTGACCGGGGGCGGCCCTGCCAATAGTACAGCTACCATCACACAGTATCTGTATAACTATGGAATCAAGACATTTGATTTTGGCCTTGGAAGCGCCGGAGCCATTGTTATGACGGTAATCGTGCTGCTCTTGTCCAGTCTTTATATAAAACGGGCAATTAAATAGATGATGGAACAAATTAAACTGACGTTTTTAAATGTAGGTTATGGGGAAGCGATTCTGCTGGAAATGCCGGACGCTTCCCGCCAGGAGGGCATGTTCCGGGCGCTGATTGACGGCGGAAGCGCGGAAATGCAGGAATATGAAGACCGTTCTTCTGGACGTGTTCCCGTGTGGGAATATCTGCGGAAAGAAAATACCGGGCATCTGGATTTGATGATATGTACGCATATTCACGAGGATCATATCAGTGGGATGCGGAAAGCGGCGCAGCTGCTGCCGCCCGGAGAGTTCTGGCAGACCCTTCCTGTCTCTTTCTATGAAAACATGAGAATTCTGGATACTTCCACGGCGCAGAACCTGTCTCAGGATAAGTTCCTGCATGCGCTGAATGATTATAAAGAATTATGCATTCAGACTGTGAAACAAGGAGGAACCATCCGCGAAGTACTGGGTGGACAGAGCATGTTTGTAGGTGAAGACGGATATCTGGAGATACTGGCGCCGTCCGGAAGAGAACAGGAAGAACTGGAAGAAGCTTTGGTGGAGCTGTATGCGGAACCGGATTCGAAGAAGTTTCTTCAGAAGCTTTCCGGACTGGACAGCCGTATGAATAATTACAGTATGATTCTTCGGATTGTGTATCAGGACCGCTGCGTTTTGCTGCCGGGGGATACGGACTGCAATGGTTATAGGGGCATACCCCGGAATAAGCTGCAGTCACATTTGTTTAAAATCGGTCACCATGGACAAAAAGACGGTATCAGCAGAAAACTTCTGGAAATGATTTCTCCGGAGGCAGTAGTATGCTGCGCATCCAGCGATCGGAGATATGAGAGCGCTCACCCGGATGTGGTGCATATGCTGGAAGAGGCAGGGATCAGACAATATTTTTCAGACTGTCCTCCGACAGCGAAAGAGACAGTGCCGCCGCACCGGGCGCTGAGATTTATTGTAGCCAGAGAGCAGCCCATGGCCGGAGAATATATATCGTAAGAGGAGGAAAATCACTATGGCAGAAGTGATTCTGAAACATATAAAGAAGGTTTACCCCGACCTGGATCAGAAAAAGGGGAAAAATACAAATCTGAAAGTGACAGATGAAGGCGTGCTGGCAGTTCAGGACTTTACTCTTGATATTAAGGATAAAGAATTCATCGTTTTGGTCGGGCCTTCCGGATGCGGAAAATCGACGACGCTTCGAATGGTTGCCGGACTGGAGGAAATCAGCGGAGGCGATTTGTACATCGGCGGTGAGCAGGTGAATGATGTTCCGGCCAAGGATCGTGACATAGCCATGGTGTTCCAGAGTTATGCGCTGTATCCCCACATGACAATTTATGATAACATGGCATTCCCTTTGAAACTGAGAAAAACTCCCAAAGACGAGATTGATAAGCGTGTCCGTGAGGCGGCAGAGATTCTGGGGATTACTCAGTATCTGGGACGGAAGCCGAAACAGCTGTCCGGCGGACAGAGACAGAGAGTGGCAATCGGGCGTGCTATTGTGCGTGAACCGAAAGTACTTCTGATGGATGAGCCGCTGTCAAACCTGGATGCGAAGCTGCGCAACCAGATGCGCGCAGAAATTATTAAGCTTCGTCAGAAAATCAATACTACATTTATTTATGTGACACATGACCAGACGGAGGCTATGACTCTGGGAGACCGCATTGTTATCATGAAAGACGGGGAGATCCAGCAGATCGGCACACCTCAGGAAGTCTTTAACCATCCTGCAAATATATTTGTGGCAGGCTTTATAGGAGTGCCTCAGATGAACTTCTACGACGCGGAACTGGTAAAAGACAATAATGGAAAATATGCGGTGGAACTGGAAAATGTCCGTGTAACGCTTTCAGATGAGAAACAGGAAAATCTGACCAGAAATCAGGCAGAGGCAGGGCCGGTTACGCTGGGCGTCAGACCGGAACATCTGCATCTGGCAGACGGCACAGAGGCAAAGATTGACGGTATGGTGGAAGTGAGCGAGATGATGGGAAGCGCGGTTCATCTGCATTTGAAAGCATGCGGCACCGATACCATTATGATTGTACCAATAACAGATCTGGATGAGACTGCGGCGTTTTCGCTCGGCAGCAAAGTCGGATTTTCATTTAACGGAAAGACTGCTCATGTGTTCAGCCGGGAAACCGGAGAAAACCTGGAAAGGGTACAGGCATGACCGGAGGCGTATCCATGGAGAAAACATATGATGTAATGGTCATTGGGCCGGTGTCCATTGATTACAATATTGATTATCAGGGAAATGAGCGCAGGGAGATCGGAGGAGCGGTAGTTGCCTCCGGATTTGCCGCTGCCGGTAGCGGAGTCCGCACGGCGGTTTTCTGCAAATCAAATGAAAAGGATGCGGATATAAAAGAGAGGTTTGAAGGAATTCAGGCAGATCTGTATTGGAAATCTTCTTCCTCCACATGTTCTATCCGCAATCAGTATTTTACCGCGGATAAAGAAAAGCGTCAGTGTACTTCTCTGGGCGTCTGTGATCCGTTTCGGTTCGAAGAAATTCCTCAGGCAGATACAAAGGTATATCACTTTGCGGGCCTGGTATATGGGGATTTTGACGGCCCCTTATTTGAAGAAGCCGCGCGGCATGGAAAAGTAGCTTTGGATGTGCAGTGTATGCTTCGTCATGTGGAAGCGGATAGCTCCATGAAATTTCATGACTGGGAAGATAAGGAAAAATATCTTCCGCTGATGGATTATTTCAAGACCGATGCCGCGGAGGCTGAGATTATCACCGGACTGTCTGACCGCGCAGAAGCGGCAAGACAGCTGTATGCCTGGGGCGCTAAAGAAATTGTAATTACGCACAATACGGAAGTGCTTGTTTATGATGGAAAAGAAATTTTGACCTGTCCAATCAAAGCAAGAAATCTGTCCGGACGGACCGGACGGGGAGATACTGTCTTTGCCGGGTATATCGCCGCAAGACAGGAAGGAAAGAGCGTACAGGAAGCGCTCCTTTATTGTACGGCACTCGTGTCTTTAAAAATGGAAACGCCCGGTCCATACCGGGGTACCCGGCAGGATGTGCTGGATTATATAAAAGAATTTTATCTTTGATGCAGAAATGCCCTGAGTCGATAAGGCGTTTACGCTTTTATCAACTCAGGGTACAGGAAAAGGGAATCCAATAAAATAGTTTGACAGTGTTTTACGAAGAAGGCAGGAAAGAAAACAGCTCAGATTTTCTATCCTGCCTTATATCAGTATCATATATTATTTTCCAAACACTTCTTTTGCCTTCTTCATATTTTCCATAATCGGCACCTGGAAAGGACAGCGTGTCTCGCAGGCGCCGCATTCGATACATTCTCCCGCATGATGGGGCAGCAGCTCATAGTGTTCCCGCACGGTCTCCGGGATCGTTTCCTGAGCTTTGGCCAGGTTCAGGAACTTGGTGACAGAAGCCACGTCGATCTGTTTGGGGCAGGGTGCGCAGTGGCTGCAGTACATGCAGTGTCCTTCCCAGCTGATATTCGGGAAGGCGGCAAAGGCTGCCGCGTAATCCCTTTCTTCGTCGGAGGCCTCCTCATAGGCGGCACTTTCCCGGAGCTGTTCCACAGAATGGGCTCCGGCCAGGACGCAGGCCACACCAGGACGTGTCAGGGCGTAATGGAGACACTGGCAGGCGGTGAGCGCTTTTCCGGCAGGGGACAGGGAAGCGTCCAGGAGATCGCCGCCGCCGAAGGCCTTCATGACGGTGACGCCCACGCCCATTCTCTGACAGACCTCGTAGAGCTCCTGGCGTTCCGGGTCCATGTTGACAAGATGAGCCTCGTAATTTTTCTCATTCCAGAGCTCTTCCACGTCCTCGCCCGCAGGCTGCAGGTCGTAGCAGGGATTCACGCTGAACATCAGGACCTCGATGGCTCCGCTTCTTACGGCGGCCAGGGCGGCTTCCGGGTTGTGGCTGCTTAAGCCGATATGACGGATGACTCCGGCAGCCTTAAGTTCTCTGGCATACTGGAGTACAGGCCCTTCTTCTATGGTCTTCCAGTCCTGCAGAGAATCGCAGTAATGGATCATGCCCACATCGATGTAATCGGTCTGCAGCAGGGACAGCATTTCTTCCATGCCGGCCTTCACTTCCGCAATCTTGCGGGTGCGCTTATACTGGCCGTTCTTCCAGACGGAGCACAGATGAGACTGGATGTAAAATTTTTCCCGGCGGCCTTTCAGGGCTTCACCCACACTGGCCCGTACTTTCGGGTCCGAGGTGTAGAGATCAAAATAATTGATTCCCAGTTCTTCCGCTGCGTCAAAAAGACGCCGGGTATTTCTGCATTCGTCCTCTGAGAAACCTTCGCAGCCCATGCCGATTTCACTGACCAGCAGGCCGGTATTGCCAAGCTCACGGTATTGCATCATATTCCTCTCCTTTTCGTTTGAAATGTAGTTTTTCCGGAAATTCAGCCTGCGCTCTGCCGTTTTCCGGGCCGGCAGAAGATAGTGACAATATGATTATAATAGGAATACGGGGGCAAGACAAGAAGCGGGGAAGAATGAAAGAATTTTAAAATATTTTAAATCCTTTTTTCGGGGACTGGCGTTATAGTATATGTAAGGAAACTGCCCCGGCTGGCAGGAGGCTTATGCGCTTTCTGTATTCCGGGAATGATGAGGAAACGGGAAATGAAGGATACAAGCTCGAGATCACAATTAAAGGACAGTGAACTTACAGCCCGGGTCCGGAGAGGAGAGACAGAGTGGCTGGATGTGCTGATAGAACGGTATTATGACGGAATTTTCCGCTTCTGCTGCTGTAAGACGGGAAGCAGGGAAGCGGCCTATGACTGCACCCAGGAAACCTTCCTTCATCTGCTCCGTTATCTGGAAGCTTATACGGAACAGAAAAAATTCAAAGCCTGGCTTTACCGGATCGCTTCCAACGTATGTACTGATTATTTCCGGAAAGCTGCCCGGGAAACTGCCGGGGAGGAAGTCCTGGAGCTTCTCCAGGAGGAGGACAGGCGGTTTGAGCAGATTGAGCAGAGAGAGCTGGTCCGGCACGCGCTGACCTGTCTTTCGGAAGTGCAGAGGGAAACCATCCTCCTCTATTTCTTTGACGGGTTTAAGCTGCGGGAGATTGCGGAAATCACGGATACAAAAATGTCTACCGTGAAATCCAGATTCCGACAGGGAATGGAGAAGCTGAAAGTCTATATGGAAAAAGAAAATCTGAACAATGAAACGGCGGGAAAGGAGGAGCAGAACGGATGAAGAGAATGAAACAGGGGCGGGTAAACCCCAGAGAAATGGAAAAAGAGATCCGGGACTTTCTGAAAGGAGCCGCAGGAACCACAGGTGCTTCTGAGGGAGAGCAAGGATGGCTTCATCCCGAGGAAAAGAGAAAGCAGGAGACGCTGGCGTTTCTGCGGACGGAGAGGAGAAAGCTGAGATTCCGTCCCCGGAAAAGCTTCGCGGAGCGGCTTCTGGCTCAGGCATCCTGGATGTCGCCGGGGGCCTGGATCGGACAGCTGGCGGTACTCGTATTTTTCTTCCTTCTGCTTGGAAATACAGGCTGGAACCGGAGAGACACCCTGCTGCTTGTGACAGCCTGTACGCCTCTGCCGGGCGTCATTGGACTGGTGGAGCTTCTCCGCAGCTGGCAGAGCGGCATGTGGGAACTGGAGGAAGCCTGCCGCTATCATTTGAGACAGATTCAGGGTATGCGGTTGCTGGTTTTCGGAATCGCGGACAGCATCGGGGTGGCCGCCGTGTTTGTCATGGGTTTTCTGGAGGGGTACGCGGCGGAGCTGCTGCTGCTGTTTTTCCTGTTTCCCCTTCTGGTTTCGGACAGTGTCTTTCTTCTGCTGGCAAAGGCCTTCCGTAAGGGAGCGAGAGGGCTGGTGCCTGTGCTGGGCGGTCTGGGAATGGGGATTTTCTGGATGTATCAGGCCTCATGGCTTCAGGATGTACCAGGGACGCTGGAGGAGTATACGGCTCCTGGGACGCTGACGGCGCTGCTGGCAGGAAGCGTGTGTCTGCTGGCATTTGCCTGTGCGCGCTTTTTAAATGAGACAGATAAGGAGGAACAGAGATTATGGAACTGTGCATAGACCGGCTGACAAAGCAGTACGGACATAAGCTGGCGGTGGATCGGGTCGATCTGGAGCTTCACCAGGGTGTGTATGGGCTGCTCGGAGCCAACGGAGCGGGGAAGACGACACTGATGCGGATGCTCTGTGATATTCTGACGCCCACATCCGGGGAGATCCGTTACAATGGACAGGAGATCGGCGCCCTGGGAGAGGATTACCGGAGCTGTCTTGGGTATCTGCCCCAGAATTTCGGTTATTACCCGGAATTTACGGCGGAGAAATTCCTGCTCTATCTTGCGGCGCTGAAAGGACTGGGAAAGATTCAGGCCGGTCAGAAGATGCTGGAGCTTCTGGATCTGGTGGGCCTGGCGGAGGAGCGGAAGCATAAGATTCGGACCTTTTCCGGCGGAATGAAGCAGAGACTGGGGATTGCCCAGGCCCTTTTGAATGATCCGGAGATTCTGATTCTGGATGAGCCCACAGCCGGTCTTGATCCGAAAGAGAGGGTGCGCTTCCGTAATCTGATCAGCGCCTGCGCCAGAGACCGGATCGTGCTGCTGTCCACCCATATTGTGTCGGATGTGGAATATATTGCCGGGGAGATTCTGGTGATGAAGGAGGGCAGGCTGATCCACAGAGGGGCGCCGGATGTGATTACACGCGAGATAGAAGGAAAGGTCTGGGAGTGCCAGGTGGATTCGGCCAGAGCGGAGGAGCTCTGCAGCCGGTATAACGTGGGCAACCTGAAAAACGCGGGCGACAAGACTATCCTGCGTATCATCGGAGATAAAAAGCCTGAGGAAGAAGCAGTTCCCGCGCAGCCCACGCTGGAAGACCTGTATCTGTATTATTTTCAGGAGGAAGAAAGATGATTCGGCTGATTGGGTTTGAATTTGGCAAGATATTCAAGAGAAGGATTGTCTTTGCGGCGCTTGGAATGCTGGTGGTATTTGGCATCATGCTCTATATGGGAAACGGTCCCCAGGAGGTGATATCCAGGCTGCCGGACGGCACCTATATCGGCGGCGCGGAGGCCATTGCTTATGACAAGAAAGTGGCGGCGGAGTATGAGGGAGTTCTGACAGAGGAGAAAGCGCGGAGCATTCTGGAGCAGTATGCGCCGGAGGCGCCGGACGGAGGACTCTGGACGATCAACAGCACCTATAACATAGTCCAGCATTTTTTTGGGAACCTGGACGGAAGCTGGAACGGGCTTACGGTAGAGGAAGCGCTTCCGGATTACCAGGGGGAAGAACCGCTGCTTCTGGGCTATACGGATGGCTATACAGGGTTTATCATGATGGGAATGTATCTGATGGTCACCCTGGGCTTTGTACTGATTATCGCGCTGTCGCCCGTATTTTCAGAAGAATATTCCAGAGGAACGGACGCGCTGATTCTGACCTCCCGCTATGGGAAAACCCGCTGCGGTCTGGCAAAGATTTTCGCAGCCTATCTTTTTACGCTGCTGATTACAGGAATCTTCCTTCTTGTGACCATCCTTTTGTTCCTTACAGGCTTCGGACTTACGGGAGGTGACAGCAGCATACAGCTGAATAGCCGCGATCTTCTGTATGCTCTGCCCTATTTTATGACCTGCCTGGAAGCCGCGGGAAGCAGTCTCTTGCTCTGGCTGGCCGGAGCGCTGATTCTCACGGCTCTTGTTCTGATACTGTCAGCGCTCTGCCGGACTTCTTTTCTTACGCTGCTAATGGCGCTTACCCTGTATCTGCTGCCCATGCTGGGACCCAGCCTGCATATCTCCAGGAAACTGCTGTCTCTGGCGCCCTTCTGGTGCTTTCTGTCGGAATGGACGCTGACTTTTCCGAAGTTTCTGGGAGGGCAGCTGTCCTGGAGCTGGATTCCGGCCCTGATGTCGGTGGTTCTGATTCCTGTGGCTCTGTGCTTTGGAAGGAGAATTTTTGCCCGGCATCAGGCGGGCTAGAACGAAAAAACCGCGGACCGGACAAACTTTCAGCCGGCAGGGAAATTCATACATTGACTTTCTCCCAAACTTCTCGTACACTATGTAGGAAGAGACAGGAAGGGAGAGGTACAAATGAAGCTCAGCACGTCTATTCTGGCGCACCGGTTAAAATCTAAATTCACGCTTCAGAACAAAAAGGCTCTGTCGGATGAGCTTCATCTGGAGCGTGTTCTCTATTACTGTGACGGGGATGAGATGCAGGATCACAAGATCTACATCTGTACCCGGGATCAGGTGTCGGAGCAGGATCTGATTGTGCCCGAGAAGGCGGTTTTATTCTGCATTGGAAAAATAAGAACGAGAAATACAGGGAAAAACGGACAGGTATTCCAGCTTGTGGACGATACCTCTCCGTTTTTGCTGTTTAATGAGATTCAGAGAATTTTTGATTATTATGAGAAATGGGATACCAGGCTTTATGAGCTGGCGAATCAGGAGGGCAGCATCCAGGAAATGCTGGATGAGAGCTTCCGGGTCTTCCACAATCCCATCATTGTACATACTGCGGACTATTTTGTAATCGGGTATTCCAGCATCATCGATACCCGGCCGGAGCTTTCCGGGCTGGTGGACCCGGACGCTATTTTTGAGCGGAATCAGGAGAACCGGGACGGCAGGCGGCAGCCCGACCTGACAAAGAAGAAAGGAGCTTTCTTTTATCCGGATTTTATTACGGGAATGCGGAGCCTCTGTGTCAATATCTTTGAGCATGAACGTTATGCCTACCGGGTGCTCATGGTGGAGAGTTCCAGCCGTTTCGATGCCTGCGAGGGAGCCCTGCTGGAGCATCTGGCAGAGTACATCAACCTGGCCCTGTCCAAACAGATGGTGCTTCAGGCAGATATGGGCTACCGGCTGGACCGGATTTTCTCGGATATACTGTCCGGACCGGAACAGGACCCGGAGCTTCTGGAACAGTGGTTTTCAGAGTTCGGCTGGCTGGCCTCCCACCGGTATTTCTGCATCAATCTGAAGGTGGCGGCTCTGGATCTGGAGAATATGACGGTCCGTTTTGTCTGCAGCCATATGGAAAACATGCTGCCCCAGTCCTGCGCCTTTCAATATCAGAATCATATTGTGATTTTTGTAAATCTGACCCGGTTCGGTGGTGATGCGGAAGATGTGAAGGATAAGATCATCTATTTTCTCCGGGACAGCTTTCTGAAAGCGGGCTTCAGCAATGAGTTCACCGGTTTTGCTCATATCCGGGATTATTACCGTCAGGCGGCGGCAGCCCTGGAGGTGGGCGGAAGAAGAGAACCTTATAAGTGGATTCATCGTTTTGAAGAGGTGGCCCTTGACTATATGCTGGAACATGGAAGAGGAGAATTTCCCGGAGAGCTGGTCTGCTCCCGCCGGATTCTGGAGCTTAAGGATTTTGATGCCCAGCATCATACAGACTATTATCATACGCTGAAATGCTATGTGCAGCATCAGCTCAATGCCGTGCAGACGGCGAAGCAGCTGTTTATCCACCGGAGCACCTTCCTGTACCGGATGGAAAAGATAGGGGAGATTGTGGATCTGGATCTGAATGATTATGATACCCTGCTCTATGTGATGATGACCTTCCGGATTCTGGAACAGGAAGGAAACGAATAAAGAAAAAACAGAGTCCGCAACTGCCGGTTGACACATTTTCCAAGCGCTCTTGGTTGTCTGCGCCCGGGAATCCTGCTATTCTTTACCTGACAGGAGGCAGTCAGGGCAGCAGTTAAAAGGACGGCTGCCGGCTGCTTTCAAAATGAAGCTTCATATTTCAAAAATTTTCAAAAACAAATTCTGGTAATAGAACTGCAGGAGGAGACAGTATGATCTTAGGTGAAAAGATTGCGGCATTGAGAAAACAGAACAACTGGTCCCAGGAGGATCTGGCGGAACAGCTTCAGATTTCCAGACAGTCCGTATCGAAATGGGAGAGCGGAGCTTCGATTCCGGACCTGGACCGCATCGTAAAAATGAGCGCCTTGTTTGGCGTTAGCACAGATTACTTATTAAAAGATGAAATGGAGGAAATCGCCTGGTCGGAGACGGATGAGCCTTCGGAAGGAGCGGCGCGCCGGGTGAGCCTTCAGGAGGCCAATGCCTTTATGGATTTATGCAGGGATACTTCCGGCCGGTTTGCCTTTGGGGTAGTCTTATGTATTCTCTCCCCGCTTACTGTGATTTTTCTGAGCGTGCTTGCGGCGGAAGAGAGAATTCCCCTGTCCATGAGAGCGGCCGAGGGAATCGGAGGACTGGTTCTGCTGCTGATGGTTGCCGGGGCGGTGGCGGTTTTCGTCCAGAACGGAATCCGCCTTTCCGGATATGAATACCTGGAACAGGAAGATATCGTGCTGGAATACGGCGTGGCCGGAATTGTGGAAAAAAGGAAAGAGGAATTTGCCGGAACCTTCCGTACCGGCATCACAGGCGGAGTTGTTTTGTGCATTCTGGCCGCGGTGCCGCCGGTGCTTGCCGGCGCCTTAAGTACGGAAGCTGTTTCTGTGGCGCTGTCGGTATGTATTCTTCTGATTCTGGTTGCCTGCGGCGTCTGGCTGTTTGTACGCTGCGGAATCATCCAGGGCAGTTATCAGAAGCTTCTTCAGGAAGGAGATTACACGCCGGAGAAGAAGAAAGCCAACCGGATTCTCGGCGTCTTCCAGGGGGCTTACTGGTGTGTGGCTACAGCCATTTATCTCTATATCAGTCTCACACGGAATAACTGGGAAAGCTCCTGGGTGATCTGGCCGGTGGCCGGCGTGCTGTTCGCGGCGGTGTTCGGGATTCTGGAGACGCTGGTAAAGAAGAAGTGATACGGTGCCGGAGTGTCTGCCGGGCTTGCCGCCGCAGACATAACTGAGGCCGAAAAGAGACAGTTCCGTGAAATACAGAGCTTAAAAAGCATGTATTTCCACGGGACTGTCTCTTTTTTGTGTCAGTGAACAGACCGCCGGTTCTTTTTCAGGCATTCTTTTTCTTGTATTCTGTCCCCCAGGCCACCATAGCGTCCAGAACGGGCTTTAAGCTGTATCCGGTATCGGTCAGGGTGTACTCTACCCGCGGCGGTACTTCCGCGTAGACCTTCCGGTTCAGCAGGCCGCTTTCTTCCATGGAACGCAGGTTGGCAGTCAGAACCTTCTGCGAGATATTTCCGATGGATTTCTTTAATTCCCCAAACCGCTTGGTGCCGCCCAGCAGATCCCGGATGATCAATACCTTCCAGCGGTCGCTGATGAGCATCAGCGTAGTCTCTACCGGGCAGGCCGGCAATTCCTTTTTCATAAAAATCTCCATTCCGCCGCCTTTCAGTTGGCGGCACAAATAGTAATGAAAGTTTCGACTTTCTCCACGTTTTGCCTTATACTAAAAGCGAGAAGCTATACTACAAAGCACGAG